>NZ_JBNCLX010000001.1:0-246830 GCF_049844895.1 Gordonia sp. DT101
CGAACCCGTCCACCACCAGAATGTCCTCCGGCCGTTCCTCGGGTCCGACGAGACGGTCATGCAGTTCGGCGGCCAACTGGTAGTCGTGCCACGCCAGATACGCCCGGCCACGCTGCGTCGCCGCCATCGACCCCAACAGCCTGTTGGCATCCACCTCATCGATGCCCTCGGCATGCAGGTGTCCGGTGAACAACGGCGCCAACTCAGGCCACGGTGAGGCCTCACCCCACCACGACGACAACCGCCAATCCGGACCCGACACCGAACACGCCTTCCCCACAGAGAACAGGACACGGCGAAACCACACGTCCCACATATCTCTGAAAGAAGACCCGCCCGTCAGGGCTGATCCGACATCAACACTTCGATTCCGCTGACAACCAACCTATTACACCGCACCGACAAGTTCGGTCATCGCCGAAACAATTTGTTGCCCAACCACACCAGCGGGTCGTAGTGCCGATCCACCACGCGTTCCTTCATCGGAATCAGCGCGTTGTCGGTGATCTTGATGTTCTCGGGACACACATCCGTACAACACTTGGTGATGTTGCACAGCCCCAGACCGTGTTCGGACTGCGCAGAATCGCGGCGCTCGGCCACGTCGAGGGGATGCATGTCGAGTTCGGCGACGCGCATCAGGAAACGCGGCCCGGCAAAGTTCTCCTTGTTCTCCTCGTGGTCGCGGACCACATGGCAGGTGTCCTGACAGAGGAAGCACTCGATGCACTTGCGGAACTCCTGTGACCGCTGCACGTCGACCTGCTTCATCCGGTACTCGCCCGCCTTGAGACCTTCGGGCGGCGTGAACGACTGGATCTCCCGGGCTTTTGCATAGTTGAACGAGACGTCGGTGACCAGGTCGCGGATGACCGGAAACGTCCGCATCGGCGTGACGGTGATGACCTCGTCTTCGGTGAATGTGGACATCCTGGTCATACACAGCAGCTTCGGACGGCCGTTGACCTCCGCCGAGCACGACCCGCATTTACCGGCCTTGCAGTTCCAGCGCACGGCCAGATCGGGAGTCTGCGTGGCCTGTAACCGGTGGATGATGTCGAGCACCACCTCGCCGTCGTTGACGAGCACGGTGTAGTCCTGCAGGTCACCGCCGTCGGTGTCACCACGCCATACCCGGAACTTCGCGTCATAGCCCATGTCAGCCCTCCTTGTCGCCGCCGGCGTCGGGATGCCCGGCGATCTCACCGGCGGTGTAGTACTTCTCGATCTCGGAGAAATCGAAGAGTTCCAGCAACTCCGCACGCATCGGGATCTGTTCTTCCTTGACCACCGTCACCTCGGGGACGGGCGAATCGCCACCCAGATCCGCGGTGCAGACCAGAAGTGTGTTGCGCCAATTCGCATCCATCGAGGGGTGGTCGTCGCGGGTGTGGCCACCACGACTCTCGGTGCGCAACAGCGCCGCCTTCGCGACACACTCACAGACCAGCAACATGTTTCGCAGGTCGACGGCCAGATGCCAGCCCGGGTTGAACTGCCGGTGCCCCTCCACCTGCATGCCGGGCAGTCGGCCACGGATGTCGTCGAGAACACGGATCGCCTCGTCGACCTCGGCTTCCTTCCGGATGATGCCGACCAGATCGTTCATGGATTGCTGCAGGTCGGTGTGCAGGGTGTATGGGTTTTCGGGCTTGCCTGCGCTCTTCGACTCGAAGGGCGCCAACGCGAACGCTGCGGCCCGGTCGACGTCGGCGGCGGACACGGCGGGCCGGGTTCCCAGCGATTCGATGTACGACGCCGCACCGAGCCCGGCCCGTCGCCCGAACACCAGCAGATCGGACAACGAGTTGCCGCCCAACCGATTCGATCCGTGCATGCCACCGGAGCATTCGCCTGCCGCGAACAATCCGGGCACGCGCGCCGCCCCGGTGTCCGGATCGACCTCGATGCCGCCCATCACGTAATGACAGGTGGGACCCACCTCCATCGGCTCGGCCGTGATGTCGACGTCGGCAAGTTCTTTGAACTGATGGTGCATCGACGGCAGCCGACGGACGATCTCGTCGGCCGGCATGCGCGAGGCGATGTCGAGATAGACGCCGCCGTGTTCGGTGCCACGGCCGGCCTTGACCTCTTCGTTGATCGCCCGCGCAACCTCGTCGCGCGGCAGCAGATCGGGTGTGCGACGGGCACTGTCGTTGTCGGCGAGCCACTTGTCGGCTTCTTCTTCGGTCTCGGCGTACTGGCCCTTGAAGACGGGCGGGATGTAGTCGAACATGAACCGTTTGCCGTCGGTGTTCTTGAGGACGCCGCCGTCACCGCGAACACCTTCGGTCACGAGGATGCCCTTGACACTGGGCGGCCAGACCATCCCGGTCGGGTGGAACTGGACGAACTCCATGTTGATCAGGCTGGCACCGGCACGCAGCGCGAGTGCGTGTCCGTCGCCGGTGTATTCCCACGAATTGGACGTCACCTTGAACGACTTGCCGATACCCCCGGTCGCCAAGACGATCGCCGGCGCTTCGAACAGCACGAATCGGCCGGATTCGCGCCAATATCCGAACGCTCCCGCAATGGCATCACCGTCCTTGAGCAATTCGGTGACGGTGCACTCGGCGAACACCTTGATACGCGCCTCGTAGTCACCGGTGGCCGCGTAATCCTCCTGCTGCAGCGAGACGATCTTCTGCTGCATGGTCCTGATCAGCTCGAGGCCGGTCCGGTCTCCGACGTGCGCAAGTCTGGGATAGGTGTGACCACCGAAGTTGCGCTGGGCAATTCGACCGTCCTCGGTTCGATCGAACAGCGCGCCATAGGTTTCCAGTTCCCAGACCCGATCCGGCGCCTCCTTGGCGTGCAGTTCCGCCATCCGCCAGTTGTTCAGGAACTTGCCACCGCGCATGGTGTCCTTGAAATGTGTCTGCCAGCTGTCCTTCGAGTTGGCGTTGCCCATCGATGCGGCACAACCACCTTCGGCCATGACCGTGTGCGCCTTGCCGAACAACGACTTGCACACCACGGCGACGGAGTAGCCCTTCTCGCGGGCCTCGATGACCGCACGCAGACCGGCGCCACCGGCACCGATCACAACTACGTCGTATTGGTGGCGTTCGGTTTCGGTCATCTAGCGATTGCTCCCAGCGTCGAATCGATTGCGCAACAGTCGTTGCACACATGGCAACGGGTCAACCCACAAATCGCAGGTCAGAGATCGTGTTACTGGCCACCAGCATGATGTAGAAATCGGTGAGCACCAACGTGCCGAGCGTGATCCAGGCGAACTGCATGTGGCGAGTGTTGAGCTTCGAGACCTGAGTCCAGATCCAGTATCGGACCGGATGCGCCGAGAAATGCTTGAGACGACCGCCGGTGACGTGGCGGCACGAATGACACGACACCGTGTAGGTCCAGAGCAGGATCACGTTCACGAGCAGGATCACGTTGCCCAGTCCGAACCCGAAACCTCCACCCTTGCCGTGGAACGCGGCGATGGCATCGTAGGTGTTGATCAACGAAACGATCACCGCCACATAGAAGAAATAGCGGTGTGCGTTCTGGATGATCAACGGAAGCCGGGTCTCCCCCGAGTACCGGGAATGCGGTTCTGCCACCGCGCAGGCCGGCGGCGAGAACCAGACCGAACGGTAGTAGGCCTTGCGGTAGTAGTAGCAGGTCACCCGAAAGCCGAGGAGGAACGGGAGGACCACGAACCCGAGTGGAATCCACATCGGAAGTTCGGGAAACGGGGTCCCGAAGTGGCTCGATCCCGGCACACACGACTCGCTCAGACACGGCGAGTAGAACGGCGACAGGTAGTGATAGTCGGCAACCCAATAGGCGCTGCGAACGAATGCCCGCACCGTCGCGTAGATGATGAATGCCGACAGACCCAGCACCGTCAACAGCGGCGACAGCCACCATCTGTCGACTCGAAGAGTTCGCGCCAGAATGCGCGCCCGTCCCGGAGAGAGAACCCCGGTTGCTTCCCGCTCAGTCGCGGGGGCGCTCACTTCGTCGGCTCACGCGAGTGGAAGCCCAGCCCTTCGTCTTGGGCACCAAGCCATGCCGCCTCGTCAGACTTGCTGTCGGGTACGTAGACCACGTCGTCCTTCCCCCCAGGCGCCCGGACCACCGGTGGCGGCGCATGCTCGAAGTCATGCAGGTCGATCTCGAGCCGATCGAGGTCGTTGGTCATCCGACGAACAGCATCAACATCCCCGTAGTGCGACTTCAGCGTGAAGATGTGATGCCGCAGCGCTCCGATACTGCGGTGGAGCTCCTTCATCTCGGCTGTTATCATGGCGATCCCTCCAAGACCTGTGTGATATGTAACACAGTACTGGCAGGGCGCAGTGAGTCAACG
Organism: Gordonia sp. DT101; assembly: GCF_049844895.1. Lineage (NCBI taxonomy): Bacteria > Bacillati > Actinomycetota > Actinomycetes > Mycobacteriales > Gordoniaceae > Gordonia > Gordonia sp. DT101. Next base: position 4,328 of record NZ_JBNCLX010000001.1, read on the forward strand.
CTTTTGAGCGAACGTGTCACGCTCCCGGCAGGATGTCCGCAGTCGTCCCCGAGGTGCGTCCGGATCCCGCCGAAAGGGCTGGATCGCACTCCGATAAGACCAGCTCAACCGGCATTTCGGTTCGTGTTCGCCTGCACGGCTTGCGCCATGATCTCGAGAATCTCGGGCATCTGGTCGAGAATCTCGCGCTGCCGAGGCGTCAGGTCCGTATCAGCGGCAGCCGCAACGATTTCGCGTCGCCGGGTTCGATCCCGCGCCAGGGCCTCGCCTCCCCCGTCGGTCATCGACACGAGGGCACTGCGCGCATCGTCGGGGTCCGCCGCACGCGAGACGAGACCAGTGGCCTCCATGTCACGGACCGTGATCCGCATGCTCTGATGACGGACTCCGCGCTTGCGCGCCAGGGTCGCGACCGACTGCGGCCCGTCGCGGTCGAGGGCACCGAGCACCTCGCCGTAGCCGGACGGCAGCGATTCGGTGACCGACCGCACCGCGCGTACGAAGCCCCCCACCGCCCGGCGGAGATCCTCGGCAAGGTCGAGTCCCGTTGCGCCGTCGGCATTGTCCGAGTCGACAACCATGTCCCAAAGCGTACAGTCGGACTGTATTCATCTACAGCCGAACCGTGCGCCGGAGGTCTCATGCGTCTCACCAAATACACCCATGCCACCGTCACCCTGTCGAAGGGTGACAACACGCTGCTGATCGACCCGGGAACGTTCACCCCCGACGCCGCGGAGTTGCTGGCCGCCGCCGACGCCGTCCTCATCACGCACGAGCATTTCGATCACTTCGACGCCGAGAAGATCGTGGCCGCCATGAAGCAGCGGGACGAGCTGCATCTGTACGGACCCGCGTCCATCGCCGGCGCGTTGTCGGAGGTCGCGGACCGTGTGCACGCGGTCTCGACCGGGGAGTCCTTCGAGATCGCCGGGTTCGCGGTCGAGACGTTCGTCGCCGACCACGCGGTGATCCACCCGGAGATCCCCCTGGTCGACAACGTCGGATTCCTGATCGATCACCGCGTCTTCCATCCGGGCGATGCGTACCTGAATCCGGGTCGACCGATCGAGACGCTGCTACTTCCCGTCAGCGGACCCTGGATCTCCACCGAGCAGGCCATCGATTTCGTGCGGGCGGTGGCGCCGCAGCTCAGTATCGCGATCCACGACGTCATGCTCAGTGACACCGGCAAGGCGTCAACCGGCATGTTCCTCGGCGCGGACTCGTTGACCGGAACGCCGTTGGAGGTGCTCGCCGTCGGTGAGGATCGGGAGTTGGCGGGCGCGTAGGTCTGGTCGGGTCGGGTCGGGTCGGGTCGGGTCGGGTGCTGGTCTCGATACGCCACTCACTTCGTTCGCGGCTACTCGACCGGCAGAAAGGTTGCGGCCACTCGACCGGCAGAAAGGCTGCGGCCACTCGACGGGCAGCGGGTGCGACTACCCGCACCGGGGAGACACCTACCCGATCTGCGTTCCGCGTACCCTCACCCGCATGACCTTCGAGGGCTTTCCCGAGGCCGCACTCGACTTCTACGACGACCTCGAGATGGACAACACCAAGACCTTCTGGGAGTCGCACAAGGAGGTCTATCGTTCGGCTGTCGCGGACCCGATGCGTGAACTCACGGATGCGCTCGCCGACGAGTTCGGCCCGGCCAAGATCTTTCGCCCCTACCGCGACGTGCGGTTCTCCAAGGACAAGACGCCGTACAAGATCCATCAAGGTGCATTCGTCGGGCTCGGTCCGGCGACCGGATATTACGTGCAGATCGGCGCCCCGGGCCTGCGCGTCGGCGCGGGCTTCTACGAGGCGTCCACCGAGCGCCTCGCCGCACTGCGGGCCGCGGTCGACCATGACCGCCACGGTGCCGACCTGGAACGGCTGCTGAAGAAGCTCGCCAAGGCGGGCTGGGAGATCGGCGGCGACAAACTCAAGACCTCCCCGCGCGGGTGGGACGCCGACCACCCGCGGATCGACCTGCTACGCCACAAGTCACTCACCGTCGGCCGAGACTACGGATTCGAGGACGTGATCCACACCGCCGCCCTGGTCGATCGCATCCGTACGGACTGGCGGGCCACGACGCCGCTCGTCGAATGGGTCGTGCGGCACGGAGCTCCTTAACCGGAAAGGTCTCCGGCGACCGGACCGACGAGCCCGTGCTGTAAGGCGTAGAGGCTCGCGCCGACCCGGTTGGCGGCGCCGATCTTGGTGTATGTCCGCTCGACGTGATTGCGTACGGTCTTCTCGCTCAACACGAGTCGAGCCGCGATCTCCCGGTTGGACATTCCGCGTGCCACCAGTCCGAGGATCTCGGTCTCGCGTCGAGTCAGCGCATCGTCGCGGCGGCCCCGGACCCGCTTGTGTCCGGCGGCGGTCAGAACCGCCTCGACACAGTCGCCGTCGAGCGCTCCGCGGTCGGCACGCCGCTTGATCCGGGAGACCGCTTCCTCGTCGGTGAGCGCCGCCCGGTAGGGCCGTGGCTCGACCGCCGACCGGAAGGCAACCGCAGCCGCCACCAACCGTTGTCCCCGACCGAGTGCGGCACCTCCGATCCCGAGAGGATAGCCGGTGCCGTCGAGATGTTCGTGATGCGCACGTGCGATCGCCGCGATGTCGTCGAAGCCGGGAATCCGCATGAGAACTCGGTCGGTGAGGTACGGGTGCATCCTGACCCGCTCCCACTCGGCCCCGGTCAACTCTCCCGGTTTCGACCAGATCTGACTCGACACACCGATTCGGCCGACGTCGTGGAGATGCCCGGCGCGGCGCACGCTGTCGATCTCGACCGGAGACATCCCGATTTGACCGGCGGCGGAGTCCACGAGCTCGGCCACACCCCTCGAATGACCAAGCGCAAAAGGGCATTTGAGATCACCGAAGTCACCGATCGCCGTCACCAGCGCGTCCAGGCCGCGCTCGTCGAGAGCGATCTCCGAATCCGGGGCGAGGCTCATGGCGCTGCTCCACGGATCGTCCGCGGCCACCGACAGCGCACCCTCGGGGTCGGTGACGAACGCGTCGACGACCGCGGGATCGAAATGACCGCCGCGACGGCTGCGCGCCATCGCGACCGCACCGTGGACGCCGTACGTCCGGTGGTGCACCTCCGCCATGTCGGCCAGTTGCGCCACCCGCATCTCGATCGGGATGTCGTCGGCCGACACACCGTTCGGCAGTCCCCCGCCGTCGTATCGCTCATAGGTGAAGGCGATCGCGTGCTCGACCTCGGGGCCGAGCCCGATGTGCCGCGCCAGGGCTGCCGCCGACATGCAGTGCGAATGCACCAGTGTCGCGATCTGCCCGCGCGCGTCACGGAACAACGTCGCCATCGTCTTCACGCGGTAACCGATCGGCTCCCCGCGAGCCACGTTGCCGAGCAAGAATCGGAAGTATGGAATCCCGGACCAGTCAACGAGATACGCGTCACTTCGCACCGCGATGTCGTCGCCGAACCACCGTGCGTACTCCTGCGAATCGGCATGGCACCCGATCCACATCAGCAGGGTCGCATAGTAGGTCGTGTCGCGCTGGGTTCGGTCCAGCCCGAGCCGATCGGACAACCGGCAGGCGATGACCGCCGAGCGCAACATGTGTTCGGCCGGCTGACCGAGCCCGAGGTCGATGGCGACCGAGAGCCCGGCCAACACCTCCACGCGCCGTGGTAGCGCGGATCGCCCGGTCATGAGCCCATTGTCGACCTGTTGACTGTGCGGTGTCAGCCGCCTGCCGGCCCCGGGGCGAATCACGCGATCAGACACGATGCCGCAGCGCGGGCAGGAGCATGGGCACCCGCTTCCGGTACGCAACGTAGTCAGCGCCGAATGCGCGGACCAGGTCCCGCTCTTCCAGGCGGATGCCGACGAAGATGAACCCGATGGTGGCGATGGCGAAAACGAGGTGCCCTGTGGTCATCGTCGGCGTCACCCAGAAGGCGATGAGGAAACCGAGGTAGATGGGGTGGCGCACGATGCCGTACCAGAGCGGCGTGACGAACCTGTACGTCGGCGCCGGACGACCTCGCGCGTTGGTGACCACCTGCCGCAGTCCGAAGAGATCGAAGTGGTCGATGAGGAATGTCGTCGTCAGGACGAGCAGCCAACCCGCGAGCGACACCGCGACCAGGATGCTCGACGCAAGCGTTCCCGACACATCCCAGAGCTCGGCGGTGATCGGACACCACCACCACATCAGCGCGGCGAGGCACAACGAGGCAGCGAGCACATACGTGCTCCGCTCGACCACTACCGGCACGATGCGCGTCCACCACCGCTTGAAGCCGGCGCGGGCCATCACGCTGTGCTGCGCGGCGAAGATCGTCAGCAACACGACATTCACCAGCAGGGCGATCGCCGCCGGGACGGTCGGGCCGCCGTGATCGATGGTCCGGGCAACGAGATCGCTGTCACCGATGGTGATGCGGATGCCCTCGACGAAGGCGATGGCCCAGGAGAACACCAGCAGGAAAAGGACATAGGCTGCTACGCCGTACCCGACGGCGGCGATCCGCCCGGCAACCTCGACGGTCCCGGGGGCCGGGCGGCGCATCGTCGTCGTCATCACGCCATCTCCGATCGGGCCGCGACAACGTCGCCGGCCGACGGGGTCGGCGACGTGAAACTCGCGTGTCCGACAAAGAACAGGCCGCGCTGGGGTAGCCAGAAATCCCCGAGGGCCGTTTGGACGTCGAGCGGACCGGGGGCGCCGAGATCCTGCCCCCGATGGGAGGCCTCGGTGGTCGCCACCCGCCAGACCTGGAGCGGGGTGGCCCGGAACCGAGGTCCGTTCGGCGTCCGGCCACACAATCGCATGCGACCGGTGCCCAGGACGGCCCCGGCCATCGGACCCATGGCAGTCAAGACCGATCGGCTGGCCAGTGCGCGCATGGGCATCATGTCGCCCATCGCGGTCAAGATCCTCGTGGCCGGCGACGACGCCAGACCGATCCGCCAGTGCAGGACATCACCGAGAGTCACCTCGACATCGGACTCGCCGGTCCAGGCGATGTCGATGGAGGGAACCCGCCGAACGTCCGCGGCCGCGCCGAAGTAGCGGGGACAGCTCACCTTCGGATCGGTTGTCGTGTGAATTGTCCACCTGCCCTGCGGGTCTCGGTGCCAGATCGTCCGATAGGAAGGGCCGATCGAGCTGGCGACCATCTCGCGCAATGCGAGATAGTGGCCTGATGCGAAGGGCGTCCCCATGATCCCGTAACCGGCGAACCGTTCGTCGGTTCCACCCGGCAGTTCGGGATGTGCGCGCAGGGCGGTGACCGCCTGGTGAGGAGTGTGGGTACTCATCTGCTCAGTCTGAGACGCGGCCCGTGCTCGGCGCGTGGGGCAAATGCCTCATCTGCAGATCAGGAGCGAGGTCGAAGGAGCTGACGACCTTAGGAGACGACTCCGTCGACGTACACCCACTGCCCGTCGAGACGCGCGAACCTGCTGCGCTCGTGAAGTGAACCTCGGACCCCATCCTGCCGATGGTGCGCGGTGAACGTCACCTCGCCGGTGGTGTCGAATGGCGTTCCACCGGAAGTGGATTCGATGTCGAGTCGATACCACTGCAGGGTGTCGTCCAGGTCGAGGATCCGGGGCCGCGTGCGCGGATGCCAGCTCGCCAGCAGGTGATCTCGGTCGCCGACCGCGAACGCGGTGAACCGTGACCGCATCAGCGCCTCGGCGGTCCCGGCCTTCCGCTCGCCGGCCAGGATCGGACCGCAGCATTCGTCGAGGGTCAGGCCCGACATACACGGGCACCGCTCGTTCCCCGACCGGCCGTTCCCCGAAATGCTCATCACCGTGAGCCTATGCCCTCGAGACCGTCGACTGCGGATTGACAGCCGGCGCATACGCCGACCGCAGCACCGAAGGGTGTGATGGCACCATGCGCACCACCGAAAACACCTCGACCGATACAGTTCTCGTCGTCATGGTCGGCAGTGCCCGCGCACATGCGATCGTTCACCAGGTCCTCCGGTCCGGACGCAATGTCGTCCTGACCGGCCCGTCGTCGCACGATGTCGTCCCGTTTGTCGATGCCTCCGTCCGCGATCGCGTGTGGGCCGTCGTCTCCGATCCGTCGGATCCCGATCAGGTCGCCGCCGTCATCGAGCGCGCCATCGACATCGTCGGGCCGGTCATCATGATCATCGACCCGAGTGGCCTGCTGTCCGACGTCCAATCGGCCGATCGACAGGTCGCCTGACTGGATCGACCACGCACTTCGGCAGTCGATTCACCACCAGCGCCACCGCAGGCAACGTCACCGCCATCGCCGCGGCACGACGGGCTCTCCGGCAACGGGGCGAGCGGGTCTGGTTCGGTCCCACCATGTGGCAGGACGAGTCGGCGTTTCGCATCTCGGCGTCGTCGTGGCGGATCTCGATACGCCTCGGGCTCGCTACGCTCGCTCGTGGCTACTCGATCAGCGGGATCGGTCGGTGGAATCGGTCGGCGAAATCGATCGGCGGGATGGGCAGCTCGATCGGACAGCACTCACCATCGCGGTCCCTCAGGGCCGGAGGACACTCATCGACACCAGGACGAACTGACGCACTCGGCCCGCCACCTGCGAACCACACGTCGACAGCAGTGGGTCGGACATCTGTTCGGCGAGGATCACCTCGAGCGGACCGTCGTTGCCGTCGAGTACGACGCGAATCCGGTGATCGCCTCGCTGCACGTCCAGCGCTGCCAGCGCGTCGATTCGGTCCTCGCCGGTCTTCTGCCGCACGAAATGCTGGGCCGCCTGCACCGGATGCGGCAATGAGGTCCGTCCCCGCAGGTGCTCATCGTCCAGTCTTCCCTCGTTGTACAACCGGATGAGGGCAGCGGGATCGTCGCTCGAATCGACCCGCCCGTAACTCAGGCCGTGCGGCAGCACGAGCATCGTCGCGGCGAACCGATCACCGCCCAGATGTGAGCATTCCCAGGTCCATTCGGGGAACTCGGTGGCGATCGCAGTGGTCGCCGACCGGCCGCGCACCGCGCAGCACTGGTCGTGTTTGCCGTGCGCGCAGATCGCGATCACCGGGTCCGACGACGATTCGCCGTCGGAGCCGTCCAACGCGAGATCCAGATAGCTCGTCGCGTCGTCGACCTCTCCCTGATGGATCGACTCCTCCCCTGGGCTCGAGTGCACGACGAACCACCGCCAGCGCGGCGTCGGTGCACGCCTACCCGGTCGGCGGATGGCGACGATACGCATCCCGGTCGCCTCCACCCGACGAACGATGGAACGACCGAGTGCGGGATCGATGATCTTGGACGAGTTGAGGAACACCGACGGCCCCCATGGGCCCGACACCTCCAGGAGCAACCACGAGAAGCCGGCCGAGGCCGTGCCGTACATCGGGTCCCCGCGCTCCAGCGACTGATCGCTGCACGGGAGACCGCCCGTCAACCCGCCACCCCGGGCGTCGGCGGTTCGGCGGGAACCAGAACGGCTTCGCGCAGCAGCCGCCGAATCAAGACGATGCCGTCGGCGGTATCGAGTCCGGGCAGTGCGCCGGCATGCACGACGTCGCCGCGGGCCACCATATACAGGGCGTCGGCGCAGTACCCGGGAAAGCTGATCGTCCGGCCGCGCAGCCGTAGCTCGACGCGCTCCCCGGCCCGGGACACCGATCCCACCAGCCCGTGCCGCCAGCACACCCGCGTCGCGGCGTCGAGGTCGGCGATGATGCCGATCGTGCGCAGCGGCCGCACCGAGACCGGGCGAGTCTGTTCGGCGAACCGCGCTCGCAATCGAGTGGCGGTGGCGGCACCGAGATCGGCGCTCCGGTCCCGCAGCACCGCGACGAGGGCCGCCATCGCCTTTGCGGTCATCGCCTCGGTCTCGTCGCGGTCGGTCAGGTCGATCCCCATCGGTAGCGAGGAGCGGAACTCCTCGATCTGACCGAGTTCGTCGACGACGGCCCGGACCAGGTCGACGACGGTGGTCGCGGACACCCCGATGGTGAGATGAATGGACGTCTCACCCTGGGCCTGCGCGGAGTGAATCCACCCGCGGGGCAGGTACAGCACGTCGCCCGGGGTCAGCACCGTGTCGATGACCGGGTCGTCGCCCACCCGCGCCTTGATGGCGCTGCGATGATCGGTCCACGGCTGCGAGGCGAGCGGATCCCGGTGCACCGGCGCATGGACGGTCCATCGCTTGCGCCCGCCGGTCTGCAGCACGAACACGTCGTGGACGTCGTAGTGCGCATCGAAACCGCGGTTGTTCGCCGGCGTGACGTATGCGTTGGCCTGCACCGGATGACCGAGGTCGTCGACCATGCCCCGACCGAAGTCGATCACCGGCGGCCACAGCCGATGAAGCCCCTGCAGCACGATCGTCGCACCGGCCGCGAACTGCGCGAGCACCTGCGCGGAGTCGACCTGGTCGGGCATCTCCGCGCCGAACCCGGCCGGCCCCGTGTAACAGTCGCGACCGACGAGGTCACCGTCCCTGGCCATCCGGATGAAGGGTGTCCGGAGGCCGCGTTCGGCGATCAGTTCGTCGACATCCGATGCCGACAGCAGATCACCGAAGTCCCGCGGCAGTGAATCCGAACGGCTGAGCAGCGGCCGCCGGCCCCAGTATTCGCTCCCGAATGTCGCGGGACCGACCGAGATACAGCGACTGAGCATCGGGTGGCGGTCAGGCTGTTCCGTCGGCACCACCGTCATGGCCGTCGGGATTCGAGCCGCCGTCGGCTGGTCCCTCACCGGCACCCGCAGTCCCGTCGGCACCGCCGTCATGGCCTTCCGGATTCGAGCCGCCGTCGGCCGCGCCTTCGCCGCCTCCGGAGGTGGTGATGTCATCGTCGTCGAGTGCCATCGGCTTCCTTTCGTCGTCCGGAGCTGTACTTGGCTCCTCTCCCCACTATGAAGAGATCTCCCGGCAGTGTCCCGTCATTGAGAGGATCGATCTGCGACCGCCACTCATCCGATCCGAATGATTTCCTCTTACCGGCGACGACATGGCACCTCCGTGCGTGTTTCCCGGCGTAACCTTGCCCAGTGCAACACTGGCGCGTCCTGATCATTCTGTGCGCTGCGCAGTTCATCATGGTCCTCGACACCACAGTCATGAACGTGTCGGTCTCCAGCGTCGTGGTCGATCTCGACACGAGCATCACCCAGGTGCAGCTGGCGATCACGCTTTACACCCTGGTGATGGGTTCGTTCATGTTGTTCGGCGGTCGACTGGGCGACATGTTCGGACGTCGTCGGGTGTTCTCGATCGGCCTGATCGTCTACGGCATCGGATCTTTGATCACCGCGTTCAGCCCCAACATCGGGGTTCTGCTGTTCGGCTGGTCCTTCGTCGAGGGCGCCGGCGCGGTCTTGGTGATGCCGGCGATCATCTCACTCACCGCAACCAATTACGACGGCAAGGACCGTGCCACCGCGTACAGCGCACTGGGTGGGATCGCGGCCGCAGGAGCAGCGGCCGGACCGCTGATAGGCGGCTGGGTCACCGAGGCACTGACGTGGCGGGTCGTCTTCGCGGCCGAAACCGTGGTGTGCCTGGCCGTGATCGCATGCGTTCGGGTCATCTCGGACACCGGCCGGTCGAGTTCGCGGCGGATGGACTGGGGCGGTACGTTCCTCTCCGCCGCAGGTCTGGGCCTCATCGTGTTGGCCTTCCTGCAGTCCGGCACCTGGGGATTCATCCGGCCGTCCGGGGCGTTGACCGTCGCGGGCAACGAGATCACGCCTTTCGGTCTCTCGGTGGTGCCGTTCATGATCGCCGCCGGAGTGTTCGTCCTCATCGGATTCTTCCATTGGGAACGTCACGTCATCTCGCGTGGTCACACGCCGTTGATGCACCCTGACCTGCTGCGAAAACTCCAGTTGCGCAACGGCCTCGTCATGATGGTTGCGCAGCAGACGATCATCGGCGGGATCTTCTTCGTGATCCCCATCTATCTGCAGTACGTTCTGCTGAAAAATGCGTTCGAGACGGGCGTGAAGCTCGCGCCCATGTCGATCGCCATGCTCGTCGCCGCCTTCGCGAGTCCGAAACTCGCTGCGACACAATCGCCACGGCGCATGGTCCGCCTCGGTCTGATACTCGTGATCGTCGGATCGTGCTTGTTGGTCACCACGATCGAGCCGCAGCTCAACGGGGTGTTGTTCGCGATCGGGATGGCGATCTTCGGAGCGGGATTCGGCTTCATCGCCTCACAACTCGGCAACGTCATCATGTCGTCGGTCGGTGACCGCGACCGGGGTGAGGCCGGCGGTCTCCAGGGCACGGCGCAGAACATCGGGACATCGGTAGGGGTAGCCCTCCTCGGTGCGCTGCTCATCGCATCCCTCAGCAGCGGATTCAACAATGCCGCCCAAGCGGATCCGAACCTGTCCGAGCAGAGCAAGACCCGGATCGCCGAGCTCTCCGCCGACGGGGTCGAGATCGTGACCAAGGATCAGCTGACCGAGGCAGCCGAGGCGAACGGCCTGTCGGCCCAGGACGTGGAGCGGCTGGCCGAACATTACGGCGACGCCCAGATTCAGTCGATCAAGGACTCGATCCTGCTCGCCATCCTGCTCGCCGGGCTGGGTCTGGTCGTCGCCCGGCGCCTCCCTCGACAACCGGGTGCGGAACTCGGCGCCGGCCCCGTGGTCGGCGCCGAACCGGAGAATGCCTGACGGAACCGCGACCTCACGCATGCCGGGGCCGCAAAGACCACATCTCTCGTCAGCGACCCTGCGCGCGTGCAAGGTCGGTGACGAGAGATGAGGTCTTTGGGGATTCAGCTACCGAGAATCTTCGCCTTCTGCGCAGCGAATTCCTGTTCGGTCAGGATGCCCTGCTGATACAGGGCGCCCAGCTCCTTGAGCTGTTCGATGGTATCCGGGGCCGGCGCCGCAGCAGGTGCGGGCGGCGGAGCGGGAGGTGCGGCCTGCGGCACGGGTTGCGGCTGCGCGTAACGCTGCTGGTTCTCGTACTCCTGCCGGGACCAGCGGTTGGATTGGCGGCGGGCCACACGGTTGCTCACCGATGTCGCGGTTCCGGCGATGACGGCGGTGCGCGTGGCGGCGCGGATGAGTCCGGGCATGATGATCTCCTTCTGAGGGTCGGATCTGATCGGGAACGAGGCGGTCAGGCCTCGGCGGCTTCCAGGGTTTCGAGGAACTCGTCCATCGGGATACGACCGGCGGACACCATTTGGCCACCGTTTCGTCGTAGCGCCGCAGCAAACCCTGCAGCCCATGAATTTTCGTACACGATGATCGCCGCCGCGGTCCCCGGCTGCAGCACCGATGCCGCCTCGGAGACGTCGTCGGTCGAGATCAGATCGGTGGCGACGCCGTCGAAAACCTCGAAATCGGCACCGAGCTGGTCGAGTTCGAGCTGGGTGATCGAGCCGTCGTCGTCCTTCATCACGAAGGCGAGATCGATGATGCGGATGACACCACGATCCACCAAGTCGATCAGGTAGGGAATCGCCTCTCCGTTCGGCTGCTTGTCGGGCCATTCCAATACGACGTAATCGATGGGTCCGAGCTCTTGGGGGGCTTCTTCGGTCATGAAAACCTCGCTGCATCGCGATTGACAGGTGGTGATCGTCATCCCGCATCGCGCGGAAACGACGACCCTGGGACGATCCTAGTGCGAACAGGCCGCTGCGCCCCGGGGTTCGACCGCATTTTCATCCCGGCCGGGTGAGATGCGGCTCCACCACCGGATCGGGGCTGGTCATCGCTACGCTGTGCGGGTGACATCCGCCGTGCCCCGAACGCGGCCGTGGCGTGTCGTCGCGGCGGGACTCCTGGTGGCGCTCGCGGGCGTCTGCTATTCGTCCTGGGTTCTGGAGTTCCTGTGGCCCGGACCGCTCGATCCGTTCCGCAGTTTTCTGAGCGAATTGGACGCCGCACACCGCCCCCATCGAGAGGTGTACGTCGCAGGAGACATCACCACCTCGTGCTGCGCGATGCTCGCCACCCTCGCCCTGCTCGTGCCGCGCCCCGTGTTCCGCGGGTTCCCGGCGATCACCGCGGTGGTGGCGCTGGGCACCTTCGGGATGTCGACGATCGCCGACGCCCTCATGCCGATCGAATGTATTCCCGGCGTCGACACCGGCTGCCCGAACGAGCCCAGCGGAATCCTCCCGCAGTTACACCACATTCACGCCCTGACGAGCACGCTCGCGGTGTTCTCCATCTTCACCGCGATGATCGCGGCGACGGTCGCCGCCTACCGTTCCGGCACATGGCCGCAACTGCGGGTGGTCGGGAGCATCGTGCTGGTCGTGATCGTGGTGTCCACCGTCTGGATGTTGGCCGCCGACAACCTGTCGGGTGACTTTCGTCTGGGTCTCGCACAGCGCATCCAGGTCGGCGGGATGACGGTCTGGTTGATGGTCTGGGGATGGGCGATCGTCGCGGCGCGGCACGGTCGTAGCCAAGGCCACGCACGAATGTCGGAGGTGTGACGCTAGCGCAGATCGATGACGTCGCTCCCCGGCGACTCCCCGTACATCCCGACGATGTGATCTGCGTATTTCGTCGCAATCGGCTTGCGCCGCAATTTCATCGTCGGCGTCAACTCGTCGCCGCCCGGGTCCCAGGCGGTCGGCACCAGGGTGAACCGCTTGACCTGTTCGACCCTCGACAGTTTGCCGTTGCCCTGCCGGAAGGCGGCGGTGACCTCGTCGATCACCTCGCGCCGACGCGACAGCGTGGCTATGTCCGCATCCGGGATGTTCAGGTTCTTCGCTCGTGCCGCGGCTGCGTCCGGGTCCAGGACGACGAGCGCGGCGATGTACGGCTTGGCGTCTCCGATCGCCACCACCTGTCCGATCAGTGATGACGCCGCCTTCATCGCGTTCTCGATGTTCGTGGGCGACATGTTCTTGCCGGCCTCGTTGATGATCAGTTCCTTCTTACGATCGACGATGGTCACGTTGCCCTGGTCATCGATGGTGGCGATGTCGCCGGTGGCGAGCCAGCCGTCGGCGTCGATGGTGTCCGCGGACTTTTCCGGCTGTTTGCGATAGCCGCGCATCACCACTGGACCACGGATGAGGAGTTCACCGTCGGCGGCCAGCTTTGTCTCTACGCCGGCCACCGGTTTGCCCACGGTTCCTATCCTGAGATTCTCGGCCGTGGTCATGGTCGACACCCCGGTGGTTTCCGACATCCCCCAGACCTCCAACACCGGAATGCCGAGACCGAGGAAGAACTGGAGGACCTCGGGCGGAATCGCCGCCGCGCCGGAACCGGCGAACGTGACCTGGTCCATCCCGATGGCGGTACGGACCTTGTGCAGCACCAGCCTGTCGGCCAGCCCGTGCTGGACGCCACCGACCAATCCGTCACCGCGTCCCTCGAGATGCGCCTTCGCGGAGGCAGCTCCGACCCCGAGTGCCCATGCCGCCAGATTCTTCTTCACCGGGCTGGATTCGTCGGCCATCTTCGCCTCGATTCCCGCCCGGATCTTCTGCCACACCCGCGGCACACCGAAGAAGAAGGTGGGCCGCACCTCCGGTAGCGCAGCGGCGATCTCGCGTGGATCCGGAACGGTCGTCACCTGGATACCGCGGACCATGTTCGCCGCATGCGAGGACACGCGGTCGGCGATGTGGGCAGCGGGCAGGTATGAGATGACCCGGTCGTCGAAGCCCGCGTCGACGTGCTCCTCCAGAGCGGTCAACTCGGCGATGATGTTGCGGTGGGTGATCTCCACGCCCTTCGGCGGGCCGGTGGTGCCCGAGGTGTAGATGAGGGTCGCCAGATCATCCGGTCGGACGGCGCGCCACGATGTCTCGAAACCGAAGCCGTCCGGCGCCGCGGTCTGCTCCAGCTCGGCGAGCGTCATCGCGCCACTTGCGGCGCCGTCCACCACGATCGTCGTCGTGACCGCGGTGTCGGCGGCACGAATCGCCGGCAGGAAGGCCTGCTCGGTCACCACCACAGCGTTCTCGGCATTGCCGAACAGGTACTCGATCTGATCCGGTGAGCTCGTGTTGTAGATGGAGAACGGGATCGCCCCGAGATGCAACGCCGCCGTGTCGACCAGGTGGAATTCAGGCCGGTTGGTCAGCATGATGCCGACAGTGTCCCCACGTCGGACGCCGACTGAAGCGAGCCCGCAGGCGATCGCCTCGACGCGGACGGCATACTGCGCCCAGGTGATCTCCTGGATTCCGCCGACGGTCCGGATCGCCACGCTGTCCGGTCGTACCGTCGCCGTCAGTTGAAAGGCCTCCGGGAGGGTGGCCACTGCGATGCCGCTCTCGTGAGGAAATGTGATTCGCTCCGCGTCCGCCATGACCGATGTCCTCGTTCCGCCCGACTATGTGGTCGGCATCACAGTACCGAGAGATCTCGGAGCCGGAAGAGAATCCACCAGATTGGTAATGGAACAGTAAAACACAGACGTCAGCGATGCAATTTATGCTGCGAGAGCTCGATCAGGCGCCGACCGGACGAACCTCCCACGAACCTCCCCCGGTCAACTCGAGAACATTGGTGTGGTGCTGATCGGTGGTGCTGCGGTGGCTGACGGACACCAGGATCGTCTCGGGTAGTTCCGCCCGGATCAGTGAATACAGCGAGTACTCCAGACCTTCGTCGACGGCGGAGGTCGCCTCGTCCATGAACACCACTTCGGGCCGGGTCAGCAGGATGCGCGCGAATGCCACACGCTGCTGCTCTCCCGGCGACAACACCTTCGACCAGTCTTCCTCCTCGTCGAGCCGATCGACGAGGTGAGGCAGGAACACCCGCTCCAACGCGGTCCGGATCGCATCGTCGCCCAAGTCGCCCGGCCGGGCCGGATACGCGACCGCGGTGCGTAGGTCTCCCAGCGGAATGTAGGGGATCTGCGACAGGAACAACGTGCGGTCGCCCGGCGGGCGGGCGAACTCGCCGTCGGCGAACGGCCAGAGTCCGGCCAGCCCGCGCAGCAGGGTCGTCTTGCCCGAACCCGACCGTCCCTTCACGACGAGGGCGTCGCCCGGGTCGAGCGAGAGGCTGAGGTCGCGGATGAGTTCGTTGCCGTCCGGGGTGGTGATGTCGACATCGGTCAGGCGGACGGCACGCTCGCGGTCCGTGGTGGCGAGCACCGGCAACTCGCGTGACTCCTCGTTGGCGTCTTCGAGCCCGTTGAGCCGGATGAGTGCCGCACGGAAATCGGCGAACGAGTCGTAGGCCTCACGGAAGAACGACAACGAGTCGTGGACATTACCGAACGCCGTCGCCGTCTGATTCATGTCGCCCAGGGTGATCGTGCCGGCGAAGAAGCGCGGCGCCTGGATGACGTAGGCGAACACCACCGACAACTGGTTCACGACGAAGTTCCAGCCGGTGAACTTCAGGGTCCGGAAGACGATCTGCCAGAAGTTGCCGACCACGGCTCCGAATCGTTCGAGCAGGCCGGCACGTTCGACGCCCTCACCGTGATAGAGGGCGACGTTCTCGGCGCCATCACGAACTCGGACGAGTGCATATCGGAAGTTCGCAGTCAGACGTTCCCGGAGGAAGTACAGGCGGATCAGCGGTCGTCCGATCCAGAACGCGATGACAGTGGTGATCAAGACGAACATGTAGACGAACCAGACCATCGCGCGCGGCACATCGGCGCCGAACACAGACATCGGACCAGAGAGGTCCCACAGGATTTTCGTGAACGAGACGATGGTGATGATCGCCGGGATCACCCCGTTCGTCGATGATCCGTTGTACCCGAAGACAAGCTGGCGACTCGACGTCGCGACGGTCGTGATGTCCGTCTCGATGCGCTGGTCGGGGTTGTCGACCCCGGGCTGGATCGCGGCATCAGGCCCCTGAGGGAGCGCCGCCTCGACGAATCTGTTCCGGTAGAACGCCTTTCCACCGAGCCAGTCCGTGGTGTTGCGCGTTGTCATGTACTCGCGCAGCTTGATCTCGAAGGCGCTGCCCAGGTACAGCTCGATGAGGGTTCGTACGATGTGGATCGCTGCGAGGACGCCGAAGATCCACATGGCCTTCCAGAAGCCCGACTTTCCGGCATCCAGAGCATCTTGATTTCCCTGCGCAAGACCCTGGGCTGCGGTCTGGAGCGCCGTGAACATGTCATTGCCCTGATACGAGAACAGGACAGTGAGGCGGACGCCGGCAACCGCCAGCAGCAGCAGCACCCCGACCAGGCTCCACGCCAGCAGTCGAGTATCGGAGTCGGTGAAGAGCCACCGGCGGTCCGCCAGTACTGCCGCCCCCAGTTGGTGAACCGCGCCAGCAGATAGCCGACGACCAGCACCCCGACGAGAGCGATCATGAACACGATGCCGATCCACCGAAGCGAGGCCAAAACCTCGCTGCCCCAGTCGATGCTGTCAGTCACCCTCTCCCCCATCCATCCGAAGGTCACGTGTGGGTCCTGCCCGAAAACCGGCCAGGGGTTCACAGAGATCGCCGCAGTCTAACCCGCGCGTTCGCTTACCACCCGTTAAGGCGAGTGGTCACGGAACGGGACGCAACACAACCCCCGACGAAAGCGCCGATTCGGACACGGTCTCCTGGAGGACGTCGCCGATGCGGACGACATATCCGTCCCGCCCGGACGCGACGTCGCCGGCACGGAACGTCATCTCACATCCACCGCCGTCGCCGCTCTCGCGCTGACCGAGGGTCGTCGTCGACAGTTCGTCGCCGGTCTCGTCGTAGATCCGGACGGCTGCCCCCGGAGCAATCTGCAGTGCCTGTGCCTGGGTCGTCGGACACACCACCGCACCGTGCGCAGTGAAGGACGTCCGGTTGACCGTGCCGACCAGCAGTGCCGCGACCGCTACCCCCGCCAGCGCCATCGCGGCGAGTGAACTGATGATGATGATCGGCGATCGCGTGCTGCGCTGCCAGGTGCGCTGCGGCAACGTCGGTCCCGAGCGCAGCCAGAACTGAGGCGGGTCGGTGGGACCGGTGTAGGGACTCATCGGACGGCCGGCACCGGGGTGTGCCTGCGCCTGTGGCGCCACGTCGTGTCGAGGAGGCTGGGCGGAGGTCATGGGATCAGTCTGCCAGCACGGGGGGTGTGGTCTCGATACGCCGACTCGCCTGGCGGCTCGCCGGCTACTCGACCAGCGGATTGGCGCGGCCACTCGACCAGCGGTTTCGCGCGGCCACTCGACCAGCGGTTTCGCGCGGCCACTCGACCAGCGGTTTGGCGCGGCCACTCGACCGGCGGTTTCGCGCGCTACTCGACCAGCGGATTGGCGCCGCTCAGTTCTTGGGCGGGAAGTACTTGATCAGCGCCTCTTGGACAACCGAGGTCGCCAGGGTACCGTCACGCTTCCAGAACCGGCCCGATCCCATGCCGCGGCTACCGGTCGCGACCGGCGACCGCGTCGCGTACAGCATCCAATCGTCAAAACGGAACTCGCGGTGGAACCACATCGAATGGTTGACGGTGGCGGCGAAGAGTCGGTCGATCCCCCACGAGAGACCGTGGGTGGTGATGATCGAGTCGAGGACCGTGGTGTCGGAGGCATAGCACATCGCGGCCACGTGCAGGAGCGGATCGTCGGGCATCACACCGTCGGTCTTCATCCACACCCGGTTGTCCGTGAGGGTGGCCCCGGCGTCGCGCATCTTCCACGTCGGATCGTTGGCGAATCGGATGTCGATGGGGTGCAACGCATTGACGAACGTGGCGATGCGATCCTCGTAGCCCTTGAAATGCTCGCCGAGCGGCGGCAACTCCTCCGGGTAGGGCACCTGCGGGATGTCCACCGCGTGTTCCAGGCCGGCCGTGTTGTCCTGGAAAGCGACCAGCATCGTGAACACCTCAGAGCCGTCCTGCATCGCGGTCACCTGTCGGTTCGCGAACGACTTTCCGTCGCGAAACCGCGCGACGTGATACTCCATGGGCTTGCTGACATCGCCACCCCGGATGAAGTGGGCGTGCAGTGCGTGGATCGGTGGGTTCCCCCGGGTGATGGTGCGGCCGGCCGACACCACTCCCTGCGCCAGCAGTTGCCCACCGAACGTGCGCGCGGTCTTCTGCTCCGGGTGCTGGCCGATGAACAGGTCGTCGTCGCGTCGCTCGACGTCGAGCAGCGCCAGCAATTTGCCGAGATCCTCGGATTGGTCGGTCATGAGAGCACACCCTATGCCCTCGCGGAGGGTGGTCTCGATACGACTCCTCGCTGCGCTCGTCGTCTACTCGACCAACGGAAGAATACGGCTCCTACCAGCGGAACGGTACGAACTCGACCAACGGAAGAATACGGCTTTTACCAGCGGAACGGTACGAACTCGACCAGCAGAGCGATCCGACCAGCGGGGGTCAGTGGTCCTGCTCGCCGATCCGATGGACGTGAATCATGTTGGTGGAGCCGACTGTTCCGGGCGGAGCACCCGCGACGATCACCACCACGTCGCCTTCTTTGAGACGCCCGATGCGCAGGAGCTGCAGGTCGACCTGATCGATCATGTGATCGGTGCTGTCGACGTTGTCGACGATGAACGTCTCGGTGCCCCAGCTCAACGCCAGCTGGCTACGCACCTCCTGGGTCGGCGTGAAGGCCAGCAACGGAAGCCGCGAATGCAAGCGGGCGAGCCGGCGGACGGTGTCGCCCGACTGCGTGAACGCCACCAGAGCCTTCACCTCCAGTCGCTCGCCGATGTCGCGGGCGGCGTAGGAGATGATGCCGCGCTTGGTGCGCGGCACGTGTGAGAGCGGCGGGACGTCGCGGGAACCGCCCTCGACCGCACGCGCGATCTTGTCCATCGTCAGCACCGAATCGATCGGCCATTTACCCACCGACGTCTCACCGGACAGCATCACCGCGTCGGCACCATCGAGAACCGCGTTGGCGACGTCGGAGGCCTCGGCACGGGTGGGACGCGAGTTCTCGATCATCGAGTCCAACATCTGCGTCGCGACGATCACCGGTTTGGCGTTCTCCCGGGCCATCTGGATCGCCCGCTTCTGGACCAGCGGAACCTCTTCGAGCGGCAACTCGACGCCGAGGTCACCGCGGGCGACCATGATGGCGTCGAACGCCAGCACGATGGCCTCGAGGTTGTCGATGGCTTCGGGCTTCTCCAGCTTCGCGATCACCGGCACGCGGCGCCCCACTCGATCCATGACCTCGTGGACCAACTCGATGTCGGCCGGACTCCGGACAAAGGACAGGGCGATCATGTCGACACCCAGTTCCAGCGCGAACTCCAGGTCGGCAATGTCCTTCTCCGACATCGCCGGCACCGACACGTTCACGCCCGGCAGTGACAGGCCCTTGTTGTTGCTGACCGGTCCGCCCTCGGTCACCATGCACACCACGTCGTTGCCGTCGACTGCCGTGGCGACCAGACCGACCTTGCCGTCGTCGACGAGTAGCCGGTCACCGGGTTTGGCGTCGGCGGCCAGGTGTTTGTAGGTGGTCGACACCCGATCGTGCGTACCGACGATGTCGTCGACGGTGACCCGCACTTCGTCGCCCGTCGCCCACAGCACCTCGCCGTTCGGTGCGCCGGTGTCCTCGAATTTGCCGAGACGGATCTTCGGGCCCTGCAGGTCGGCCAGGATGCCGACCGCCTTCTCGGTGGCATCACTCGCCTTACGCACCCTGGCGTACACCTCGCGGTGCACGTCGTGGGTGCCGTGGCTCATGTTCATCCGGGCCACATCCATCCCGGCCTCGACGAGCTCTTTGAGCTTCTCGTCGCTACTGGTCGCCGGGCCGAGGGTGCAGACAATCTTTGTTCGCCGTGTCACTGTGTTCACCTTAGTCCCGTTGGATCGCCATCTCTATCCCGGCGCGGATTGGTCACCTGCCGGACAACTGCAGTTCGAGCAGGTCAGCGCCCCGACCGGGGTGGTCGCGAACACAATGAAACCAACGCCGCCCGCGCGCGTTGCGGGGCGTCGCCCACGTGGTGGTGCCGTCACCGCACCGACAGGGGCAGGGTCGCCGGCCGCACCGGCGACGGCAGGTCCGACTCGCCCATCAGGAGCTCGTCCACCGCGTGAGCGGCCGAGCGCCCCTCTGCGATGGCCCAGACCACGAGAGAGGCACCGCGGTGGGCGTCTCCGCAGACGAAGACATCCGGGGCGTCTGTCTGCCAGTCGCTGCCACACGACAGCGCACCACGACCATTGGGCTCGAGTTCGAGATCGGCGAGCAGCGGACCGCGCGTGACACCGGCGAACCCGATGGCGAACAGTGCCATCTCACAAGGGATCTCGAACTCGTCGCCGACCGGGGTGACCACTCGTCGCCCGTCCGGCTCACGGACCACCTGGACTTCGGCGAGCACCAGCGTCGTCACGTTGCCCTCCTCGTCGCCGACGAAGCGCTGGACGGCGACCTGATACTTCCGCTCACCGCCCTCGGCGTGCGCCGAGGATGTCCGCATCACCAACGGCCATGTGGGCCACGGTGACCGGTTGTCGTCGCGGTCGCTGGGCAGTTCGGGGTTGTAGTCGAGCTGCACCACCGACGTTGCCCCCTGGCGATGGGCGGTCCCGAGACAATCGGCACCCGTGTCGCCACCGCCGATGATGACGACATGCTTGCCCGCAGCAGAGATCGGCGACGGACCGTCGCCCTCGCATTCGCGATTGGCCGGCACGAGGTGCTCCATCGCGAGGTACACGCCCGCCAGCTCGCGCCCCGGCACCGCGTTGTCGCGGGCCTCCATCGCCCCGATCGCCAGCACGACAGCATCATGACGCGAGCGCAGTTCCTCCACCGACATGTCGGTACCGACGTCGCAGCTGGTGACGAACTCGGTACCCTCGGCACGCATCTGGGCGATCCGCCGATCGATATCGGACTTCTGCAGCTTGTACTCGGGGATGCCGTAGCGCAGCAGCCCACCGAGCCGATCATCGCGCTCGTAGACGGTCACCTCGTGACCGGCCCGCGTGAGTTGCTGCGCAGCAGCCATTCCCGCCGGCCCCGAACCCACGACTCCCACCGATTTTCCCGACCGCGCGGCGGGTGGTTCTGGACCGATGATGCCCTCCGCCCAGGACTCGTAGGCGATGGTCTTCTCGACACGTTTGATGGTGACGCTGCCACCGGTGGTGGCCTCCGAGATCGACAACACGCAGGCCGCCTCGCACGGCGCCGGACACACCATCCCGGTGAACTCCGGAAAGTTGTTGGTGGCGTGCAGCCGGCTACTCGCCGCGTCCCACCGTCCGCGTCGCACCAGGTCGTTCCATTCCGGGATCAGATTTCCCAGCGGACATCCCGCGGTGCCGGAATGGCAGAACGGGATTCCGCAATCCATGCAGCGGGTTGCCTGCTCGGACACCTCTGACATCTCCCGCAACGGGTTCTCACCGTGGTGATAGACGTCGTCCCAGTCCTGCACCCGCTCGGCGACCGGACGGTACTTCGATTCCTTCTTGGGGATCTCCAGAAACCCGCGCGGATCAGCCACGTGCCGCCTCCATGATCGCTGAATCGACGTCGCGCCCTTCGGCCTCGGCCATCCGAGCCGCGTCGAGGACTCGCTTGTAATCGCTGGGCATCACCTTGGTGAAGCCCAGGCACCGCCGTGGCCAGTCGGCCAGCATCGACGCACCGATCGCCGAGCCGGTGAGCTCCGCGTGCTTGGCGATCGTGTCGCGCAGGAATCGCAGGTCGTCGGGGTCCGGACGCAACAACTCCACCATCGCCATGTTCACCTTGGCGGTGTCGAGGTCGTAGACGAAGGCGATACCCCCGGACATACCGGCAGCCAGGTTGCGCCCGGTGGGCCCGAGGATCACCACCCGTCCGCCGGTCATGTATTCGCAGGCGTGGTCGCCGACGCCCTCGACCACCGCCGTGGCGCCGGAGTTGCGCACCGAGAACCGTTCGCCGACCTTGCCGCGCAGGAACACCTCCCCCGACGTCGCGCCGTACAGGATGGTGTTGCCCGCGATGACCTGATCCTCGGCGACGAACCAGGCGTCCGGATCCGGCGCGACGACGATCTTCCCGCCGCACAGCCCTTTTCCGACATAGTCGTTGGTGTCGCCCGACAGTCGGATCGTCACCCCCGGCGGCAGGAAGGCACCGAGCGACTGTCCGGCCGACCCGGTCAGCTTCACCACGATGGTGTCCTCGGCGAGCCCCTCGGCGCCGTAGCGGCGAGTGACCTCCGACCCAAGCAGCGTGCCGACCGTCCGGTTCACGTTGCGCACCGGCAATTCCAGTGTCACGGGATGTGCATCCTCGA
This sequence comes from Gordonia sp. DT101, assembly GCF_049844895.1. Taxonomy (NCBI): domain Bacteria; kingdom Bacillati; phylum Actinomycetota; class Actinomycetes; order Mycobacteriales; family Gordoniaceae; genus Gordonia; species Gordonia sp. DT101. The sequence continues at coordinate 26,482 of NZ_JBNCLX010000001.1, forward strand.
GCGCACCTTCGGCGAGCTGGATGAAGGTCTGATCGAGAGCACGATCGAGTCCATGGTCCTGGCCCTGCATCCGGCGGGTCGGCCCCTTGTCGTCGTGGGTGCGGAAGATCGGCGTGAGATCGAGACCCTTGCTCTTCCAATGCGCCACCGCCTCAGCGGTGTGCAGACGCTGCGACTGTCCGATCGCCTCGTCGAGCGTACGGTAGCCCAGCTGCGCCAGGTGCTTTCGTACGTCCTCGGCGACGAACCGGAAGAAATTGACGACGTGCTCTGCCTGCCCAGTGAACCGCGCACGCAGCTGCGGATTCTGCGTCGCGACGCCGACCGGGCAGGTGTCGAGGTGGCAGACCCGCATCATGATGCAACCGGTGACGATGAGCGGGGCCGTCGAGAAGCCGTACTCCTCCGCACCGAGCAGGGCGGCCATGATCACGTCGCGGCCGGTACGCAGGGCGCCGTCGCACTGAACGGTGATGCGATCGCGTAAACCGTTGAGCATCAGTGTCTGCTGCGCGTCGGCGAGCCCGATCTCCCAGGGCGTGCCGGCGTGTTTGAGGGACGTCAGCGGCGACGCGCCGGTGCCTCCGTCGTGACCCGAGATCAGCACGACGTCGGCGTGCGCTTTGGACACGCCGGTCGCGACGGTCCCGACACCCACCGCACTTACCAGCTTCACGTGGATGCGTGCATCGGAGTTGGCGTTCTTCAGGTCGTGGATCAGCTGCGCGAGATCCTCGATCGAATAGATGTCGTGGTGCGGCGGTGGCGAGATCAGGGCGACGCCGGGCGTGGAATGCCGCGTCTTGGCGATCCACGGGTACACCTTGTACGCCGGGAGCTGGCCTCCCTCACCGGGTTTGGCCCCTTGCGCCATCTTGATCTGGATGTCGGTCGCGTTGATCAGGTAGTCGCTGGTGACCCCGAAGCGACCGGAGGCCACCTGCTTGACTGCGCTGCGCCGTTCCGGATCGTAGAGTCGATCGACATCTTCGCCGCCCTCACCCGAGTTGGAGCGGCCGCCGATCCGATTCATCGCGATGGCGATGGTCTCGTGCGCCTCGGCCGAGATGGACCCGTAGCTCATCGCTCCCGTGTTGAACCGCGTCATGATCGTCTCGACCGGTTCCACCTCGTCGAGCGGGATGGGATCGCGTGCGGCCAGGTCGAAATCGAACAGTCCGCGTAGCGTGCCCCCCTCGCGCGACAGCTTGTCGACCTCGTCCGAGTACTTCTGAAAGACCTCGGCCTGACCGGTTCTCGTCGCGTGTTGGAGCAGGAAGATCGTCTCGGGCGTGAACAGATGCAATTCGCCCTCACGGCGGTACTGGTATTCGCCGCCTACCTCGAGACGCCGGTACACCTGCTCTGTCGGGTTCTCCGGGAACGCGCGATGGTGCCGAATCCGGACCTCCTCGGCGAGTTCGTCGAGCCCGACACCTTCGATCCGGGAGACGGTCCGCGTGAAGTACTCCTTGACGACCTCCGACGACAGTCCGACCGCCTCGAAGGCCTGTGCGCCGGTGTACGAGCTGATCGTCGAGATCCCCATCTTGCTCATGACTTTGAGCACGCCCTTACCCAGCGCCTCGAGGTAGTTCCGACTGGCCTTGGACGACGGGACTCCGGTGAGTTCACCCTCCGCGATCAGGTCGTCGATCGACTCGAGCGCAAGGTACGGGTTGACGCCGGCCGCACCGAAGCCGATCAGCAGGGCGATGTGGTGAACCTCGCGGGCGTCACCCGACTCCACCACCAGCGCGACCTTGGTGCGTTCCTTGGTTCGGACGAGGTGATGGTGCACCGCCGACGTCGCGAGCAGCGACGGTATCGGCGCATGATCACGATCGGTCCGCCGGTCGGAGATCACCAGCGTGGTGTGCCCCTCGGCGATCGCCTGGCTCGCCCGCATCCGGAGGTCGTCGAGCGCGGCCCGCAGACCCATGCCGCCGTCGGCCACCTCGTAGAGACCGTGCAGCACCTTGGCCGACAACCCCGGATTGTCGCCGTCGTCGTTGATGTGGACGAGCTTGGCGAGGTCGTCGTTGTCGATGACCGGCCAATGCAGCAGGATCTGCCGGCACGACGCAGCGGTGGGGTTCAGGAGATTCTGTTCGGGACCCATCACGCGCGCCATCGACGTGACGATCTCTTCGCGGATGGCGTCCAGCGGCGGATTGGTGACCTGCGCGAACAGCTCGACGAAGTAGTCGTAGAGCAGTCGGGACCGCTTGGACAGCACGGCAACCGGAGTGTCGGTACCCATCGATCCGAGAGGTTCGTAGCCCGATGCGGCCATCGGCGTGAGGAGTACCCGCATGTCCTCCTCGGTGTAGCCGAACGAGACCTGTCGTCGGACGACGGTGTCGTGATTCGGTTTGTAGACCGACCGGTTCGGCAGGGTCGCGATGTCGAGCAGACCCGCATGGAGCCACTCGTCGTAGGGCTCGGCGCCGATCAGGTCGCCCTTGATCTCCTCGTCCGGGATGATCCTGCCCTGCTCGGTGTCCACGAGGAACATCCGGCCCGGTTCGAGCCTGCCCTTCGAGATGACGTCGTCGACGGGTACGTCCAGCACCCCGGCCTCCGACGCGAGGATCACGCGGCCGTCGCGGGTCTGCCACCAGCGTCCCGGCCTGAGCCCGTTGCGGTCGAGCACGGCTCCGACGACCGTGCCGTCGGTGAAGGTGACGCAGGCCGGGCCGTCCCAGGCCTCCATCAGCGATCCGTTGAACTGCAGGAACGCGTGGCGCTTCGAGTCCATGTCCGGCACGTTCTCCCACGCCTCGGGGACCATCATCATCACCGCGTGCGGAACGCTGCGGCCGCCGAGGTGCAAGAGTTCGAGGACCTCGTCGAGCGAGGCGGAATCCGATGCCTCCGGTGTGCAGATCGGGAAGGCGCGCTTCAGGTCCCCGGGGATGAGGTCGGTCTCGAGCAGCGCCTCACGTGCGCGCATCCTGTTGCGGTTGCCCCGAACGGTGTTGATCTCCCCGTTGTGGGCGACGAATCGGAAGGGGTGGGCCAGTGGCCACGACGGGAACGTGTTGGTCGAGAACCGGGAGTGCACGATGGCGATCGCGCTGTGGCACCGCTCGTCACGCAGGTCGTCGTAGTACAGCGGCAACTGCATCGTCGTCAGCATGCCCTTGTAGACCATGGTGCGGCTCGACAGCGACGGGAAGTAGATTCCCGTCCCTGCCTTGTCGATCTCCGGAGTGACCCGCTCGGCCTGCTTCCGGAACGGGTAGATGAAGCGATCGAGTTCGAGGCCGCCGATCCGCTTCGCTCCGGCAGACGGATCGACGGTGACGAACAGCTGCATCATGTACGGCATACAGCCGATCGCGGTCTCGCCGATGTCCGCGCGCTCGGCGTCGACCGGCAACTCACGCCATCCCAGGATCGTGACGCCCTCGGCGTCCGCCAGCGCACTCACCCGTTCGATGGCGCGCTCGCGCAGGACGGGATCGACCGGCAGGAAGCAGACACCAGCCGCGTAGGTGTTGTCACCAACCGTGGTCGGTGCGGGAAGGTCGAAATCGGTCACCGCGCGGAGCAATGCATCGGGGAGTTGGATGAGGATGCCCGCACCGTCACCACTGTTGACCTCGGCGCCGGCGGCACCGCGGTGTTCGAGGTTCTCGAGCGCCAGCAACCCGTCGGCGACGATCGAGTGGGAACGTCGGCCGTAGACATCGGCCACCATCGCGACACCGCACGAATCGACTTCGGCCTCTGGGTCGTACAGGCCCTGCTTGGCCGGGAGCGCGGAAAACAACATCTCGAACCTCCACTCGACTCGGTGACGAATCGCAATGCTCGATGTCCTCAGGGACAGCGCTGGCCCGTGGAGCAGTTATGCGGTGATCGGGTTCGATGGGCTGAGCCCGATCATCGTGAAGCTTCACTCTATCGGACCAAATCCGAGGGTGCCGCCTACTCCGCTGTGATCAGCACCGGAACGGGTGTGATCCGCGTGACGGGAGTGTCGATGCCCCGGCTAGTGGTGTTCGGGGTGCTCGTCGGGGTCGGTGGTGTCGGCGACATCCGGGGTGCCGTCGGCGACATCCGGGTTGCTGTCGAGGTCATCCGGGTTGCTGTCGGCGACGTCCGGGTTGCTGTCGAGGTCATCCGGGTTGCTGTCGGCGACGTCCGGGTTGCTGTCGACGTCATCCCGGGTGCTGTCGGCGACATCCGGGTTGCTGTCGGCGACATCCGGGTTGCTGTCGGCGACATCCGGGTTGCTGTCGGCGACGTCCGGGTTGCTGTCGGCGACGTCCGGGGTGCTGTCGAGGTCATCCGGGTTGCTGTCGACGTCATCCGGGTTGCTGTCGGCGACATCCGGGTTGCTATCGGCGTCATCCCGGGTGCTGTCGGCGACATCCGGGTTGCTGTCGGCGACATCCGGGTTGCTGTCGACGACATCAGGGTTGCTGTCGGCGGTGTCGTCGATCTCCGATTCGAGCACCCAGTCGTCGGTCGAGGACTCCGCGGTGAGCGGCTCCCCGTCGTCGGTCCGGGGCGTGTGCCGGGCGATCGCGGCCGCGAGTGCGGCCTCGGAGGGACTGTCGGCGGCCTCGTCGGTGTCCGCACGCCGGGCCGCCCTGCCACGTCTCGTGCCCGCGTCGGTGTCGCGATCCTCATCGGTGTCATCGGTGTCGGCGTCGTAGCGGTCATCGACGTAACCGGCGACCCCGAGCTCCTCGAGTTCTTCGGCCCGTTGCGGGTGATAGATCTCCAGCCCCTGCTCACGACCCCGTGGTGCGAGGACGAAGTAGGCTGCCGCACAGGCGAACACCAGCACCGCGGTGAACACGTTGATCCGGGTTCCGAAGATGTGGGTGGCCGGATCGGATCGCATCAGTTCGACGCCGAAGCGGCCGACGCAGTAGCCCGCCACATAGAGGGCGAACAGTCGTCCGTGACCGATTCGGAAACGCCGGTCGACGACGACGAGCAGAATCACCACCAGAACGTTCCACAGTAGTTCGTAGAGGAACGTCGGATGCACGATCGCAACCACATGCCCGTTGGATGTGCCGCTGATCAGACCGGGGTCGGCGACCCCGTTCGCGTCGACACGCTCGTAGATCTTCAGACCCCACGGCACGGTCGTCTCGCGACCGTAGAGCTCCTGGTTGAAGTAGTTCCCGAGGCGACCGATGGCTTGGGCCAGCAGGATTGCCGGGGCGAGCGCGTCACCGAACGCCGGCAGCCTGATGCCGTGTCGTCGCGCCCCGATCCAGGCACCGAGCGCGCCGAGCAGTACAGCACCCCAGATGCCCAGGCCGCCATCCCAGATCTTCAGTGCGTCGATCGGCTCCTTCGGGCCGTCGCCGAAGTAGGTCTGCCAGTCGGTGGCCACATGGTAGAGCCGTCCACCGACGAGTCCGAACGGCACGGCCCAGATCGCGACGTCGAGGACCTCGCCCTCTTGTCCGCCTCTGGCCTTCCAGCGCCGATTGCCCCACCAGACCGCGACGATGATCCCGACGATGATGCAGAGGGCGTATGCGCGCAGCGGAACCGGTCCCAGGTGCCAGACGCCCTCCGGCGGGCTCGGGAGGTAGGCCAGGACCATCGATCCTGCGGATCCAGTCCCGTCGAAAGTTGTCGGCCCAGCAAGGGGTGTCGGCACCGTCACGCTGCCACCCTAACCGACCGACCGATCCGGACCGTGGACCGGCAGTGGGACGCCTACGCGCCGCGTGCAGCCGAGCCGGCCGAGGTCGCCGCACGGACGCCCTCGGCGAGTTCGCCGACCAGCGCCGCGAGCTCGCTCGTGCCCACCTTGGCCGCCGACACCAGCGCCGAGCCCACGATCACGCCGTCGGCATAACTCGCGATCTCGGCAGCCTGCGCACCGCTGCGAACGCCCAGACCGACGCCGATCGGGATGTCCGAGTGTGCCCGCACCCGCGCACAGAGCTCCGGCGCTGCGTCGGACACCGCGTCGCGGGCTCCCGTGACGCCCATCGTCGACGCGGCGTAGACGAACCCGCGCGATGCATCGACGGTGAGAGCCAATCGTTCGGCGGTCGATGACGGCGCGACGAGATAGATGCGGTCGAGGCCATGCGCGTCGGACGCGGCCTCCCAGGCGGCACCCTCCTCGGGAATCAGATTCGGGGTGATCAGGCCGGCACCACCGGCGTTCGCCAGATCCTGCGCGAACCGATCGACCCCGTACTGCAGCACCGGGTTCCAGTAGCTCATCACGACGGCCTGTCCACCCGCCGCGGAGATCGCCTCCACGGCGGTGAAGACGTCGCGGACCCGCACACCGTTGGTCAGAGCCACGTCGGCGGCCTCCTGGATGGTGGGTCCGTCCATCACCGGATCGGAGTACGGCACGCCGACCTCGATGATGTCGCAGCCGGCCTCGACCATCGTCCGGAAGTACGCCACCGACTTCTCGACCGTGGGGTAACCGACGGGTAGGTATCCGATCAGTGCGCTGCGACCCTCGTCGCGGCATCGGGCGAAGGTGGGGCCGAGCTTCGACGGCGCGGTGTGGGTCACGGCGGCTGATTCCTGGGCACTCATACCGTCTCCCCCGTCTGTTCGCCGCCTGCCGCTGCCTCGTCCTGTGATGGTGGCTTGTCGAACAGGTGGAACCATTCCGCGGCGGTGTCGACATCCTTGTCACCACGACCGGACAGGCTCACGACGATGATCGCGCCGCCACCGAGCTCCCGGCCGAGTTTGAGCGCGCCCGCAACGGCATGCGCGGACTCGATGGCCGGGATGATGCCCTCGCGACGGCTCAGCAGCGCGAGCGCGTCCATCGCCTCGGTGTCGGTGATCGGCTGGTAATCAGCGCGGCCGATGTCCTTCAGATACGCGTGTTCGGGACCGACACCGGGATAGTCCAGACCGGCAGAGATCGAATGCGATTCGATGGTCTGCCCGTCCTCGTCCTGCAAGAGGTAGGAGTAGGCGCCCTGGAAGGCGCCCGGTGTGCCGCCCGTGAAGGTCGCGGCATGCCGGCCCGTCTCGACGCCGTCGCCGGCGGCCTCGTACCCGACGAGTCTCACCCCCGCATCGTCGATGAACGGATGGAAGATCCCGATCGCGTTGGATCCGCCACCGACGCACGCGACCACGGCGTCCGGCAGGCGACCGACCTGCTCTTGGATCTGGGCGCGCGCCTCCAACCCGACGACACGCTGAAAATCGCGCACCATCGCCGGGAACGGATGCGGCCCGGCCGCCGTGCCGAAACAGTAATAAGTGTTGTGCGCGTTGGTCACCCAGTCACGCATCGCCTCGTTGATGGCGTCCTTGAGGGTCGCCGAACCGTTGTCGACAGCGATGACCTCGGCGCCGAGGAGCCGCATCCGGGCCACGTTCAGGGCCTGCCGATCGGTGTCGACCCGGCCCATGTAGACCACGCATTCGAGACCGAGCAACGCGCAGGCGGTCGCGGTGGCGACGCCGTGCTGACCGGCGCCGGTCTCGGCGATCACCCGCGACTTGCCCATCCGCTGCGCCAGCAATGCCTGCCCGAGCACGTTGTTGATCTTGTGCGAGCCGGTGTGGTTCAGATCCTCACGCTTGAGGAAAAGCCTTGCGCCGCCGGCGGCCTCACGAAGTCGCGCCGCTTCATACAGCGGCGACGGGCGTCCGGTGTAGTCCCGCTGCAACCGGTCGAGCTCGGCGAGGTAGTCGTCGTCGCTGCGCAGTTTCTGGTACGTCGTGGTGACCTCGTCGATCACCGCCATCAACGCCTCGGGGACATGTCGTCCGCCGTAGACGCCGAAGTGGCCGCTCTCGTCCGGCTCGATCGATGTCCGCGTGGTGAGCCCGACACTCATGGCCGGGTAGGGAACGTTGGGAGAATCGGTATTCGCGCTCACGGTCTCTTGTCGTCGGCTCTCAGGGTCAGCGGGCGGAAATGGCCGTCAGCGAACCGGTTTCGGGCAGGAAGGGTGCGTCCCGGCGGTCACCAGCTCGGAGACGGCGGCCCGCGGGTTGCCACTGGTGACGAGTCCTTCGCCGACGAGCACCGCATCGGCGCCTGCGCCCGCATAGGCCAGCAGATCGGCTGTGCCGCGAACACCGGATTCGGCAACCCGGATCACTCGGGTCGGAAGCCCCGGGGCGATGCGGGCAAAGCAGTCGCGGTCGACTTCGAGGGTCTTCAGATTGCGTGCGTTGACACCCACCACCGAAGCACCGGCCTCGAGCGCGCGATCAGCCTCTTCCTCGGTGTGCACCTCGACGAGCGCGGTCATGCCCAGGCTCTCGGTGCGGTCCAGCAACGACGCCAGGACGTTCTGCTCGAGTGCCGCGACGATCAACAGGATCACGTCGGCGCCATGGGCCCGCGCCTCATGGATCTGGTAGGGCCCGACGATGAAGTCCTTGCGCAGCACCGGGATGTTCACCGCTGCTCGCACGCTGTCGAGATCGGCGAGCGACCCGCGGAAGCGGCGCTGTTCGGTCAGCACACTGATGACCCGTGCACCGCCGGCCTCATAGGCGGCGGCGAGCTCGGCGGGATCGGCGATGGCGGCCAGATCCCCCTTGGACGGGCTGGCGCGCTTCACCTCGGCGATGACCCCGATGCCCGGCTTGTTGAACGCAGCCATGGCATCGATGGGTCCTGGGGCCTGCGCGGACGCCGCCTTGATCGCCGCATAGTCGACCACGGCTTCGCGCGCGGCGACGTCAGCTTTCACTCCCTCGATGATGGAGTCGAGGACAGTCGGCGTACTCACGACGTGTGGGCCCCCTTTCGATGTTCGTGTGTTCTCAGGGTAGACCGGTGCCCGGATCGTCCTGTGGCCGGGTTGGTCGCTCACGGCCGTCGTCCGCAGGGGTGTCCGGGACATCGGTGGGATCGATCCCGGTGTCGAGTGCGTCCCACATCATGCGTTCGTTCGCGGCGGGTCCTTCGTTACGCTCGTCCCCCCGCGCGGCGTCCTCGGACGCGGCGTCACCGGTGGCCGCGGTGCCGGTTGCGGCGCCGTTGGCGCGCTCGTGCTCGGCGAAGATCTGGCGTTCCAGGTCCGCTCGCCGCGCGCCCGGACTCTTGTACTTCGACGACATCCCGGCCCCACCGGCCACCCGGAGCAGGAGCACACCGGCGAGAACAGCGCACACGGTGCCCGCCAGCGCGACCACCGCCGCCCAGGAATTGGTGGTGATCAGGAGTACCTGGAAACGGCCGGGAAGGTTGGCGGCGTCGGCGGCGTAGCCGGAGTCGGCACCACCGGTCATCAATGAGATCGCCGGGATGGCAGCGAGGACTCCGCCCGCCGCGACAAGTATCGCGATCACGCGTAGACCCCACCCACGCACCGAGAACGCCGCGAGGATGGCCGCGAGCAGCACCAGCGCCAGCGGTGTCAGCCACGGACTCCAGTCCGAGCCCTTGACGTCGAAATCCCGTGCGGGGGCGAGACCGTCCGCGGCAAGTACCCGGCACCACACCAGTCGCGACGCCGACCAGAAGGCCAGCGCCGCCAGTGCCAGCAGGATCGCGGCGAGCATCTGGCGGCGCCGCATGAACGACTTCACGGCGGCCGCCGGGTCCGTGCTCGATGGTGTCGGCGCGTTCATCGGGTCCCGCTCTCCACCGTGACCGCGTCGTCGTAGGCGCCCGACCCGACGCGCCGCATGGTGCCGGCCGCGGCCACCGCGTTGAGTACTGCGGTCGCTTTGTTGCGCGCCTCGTTGTACTCATATTCGGGCTCGCTGTCGGCGACCACACCGCCGCCTGCCTGTACGAAGGCACGCCCACCCGACATCAACGCCGTGCGGATCGCGATCGCGGTGTCAGCGTTGCCGGCGAAATCGAGATACCCGACGATCCCGCCGTAGACGCCGCGCCGCGTCATCTCGTGCTGGTCGATGAGTTCCATCGCACGCACCTTCGGGGCGCCGGTGAGCGTGCCCGCGGGGAAACACGCCGTGACCGCGTCGAGTGCGTGCTTGTCGTCGCGCAGCGTCCCGGACACCGTCGAAACGAGGTGCATGACATGGCTGTACCGCTCGACGTGCCGGTAATCGCTGACCTTGACCGTGCCGGGACGGCAGACCCGACCGAGGTCGTTGCGTCCGAGGTCGACGAGCATCAGATGCTCGGCGTTCTCCTTCTCGTCCTCCACCAGGCCCTTGGCGAGGAGCTGGTCCTCTTCCTCGGTGGCGCCGCGCCAGCGCGTGCCCGCGATGGGATGGGTGGTGGCCACTCCGTCGGACACCGTGACGAGGGCTTCGGGGCTGCTGCCGACGATGGTGAACGGACCGCTGCCGGCGCCTTCGTGACCGGGCATCCGTAGGAGATACATGTACGGACTCGGATTGGACGCGCGCAGCACGCGATAGACGTCGACCGGATCGGCCTCGGTGTCCATCTCGAATCGCTGCGACGGCACCACCTGGAACGCCTCGCCCGCTTCGATCTCGCCGACCAGGGTGGTGACGATCTCGCTGTACTCCGCGAGCGTCCGCTGCGACCGGTACTCCGGCGTCGGCCGATCGAAATGAGACACCGTGGACGGCGACGGGGCGGCCAGGGCCTCGGTCATACGGTCGAGCCGTGCGACCGCGTCGTCGTATGCCTGCTCGGCCCGCTCGGACGAGCCATCCCAGTTCACCGCGTTCGCGATCAGGGTGATGGTGCCCTCGTGGTGATCGACCGCGGCGAGGTCGGTCGCCAGCAGCATCATCATGTCGGGGAGTCCCAGATCGTCGGTCGTGGTCTCCGGAAGCCGCTCGAGCCGGCGCACCATGTCGTAGGCGAAGAACCCGACGAAGCCACCGGTCAGCGGCGGCATGTCGGGGAGCGGGTCGGTGGCCAGCAGGCGTAGCGACTCCGCCAGCGCCTCGACCGGGTCACCCCCGTCGGGAGCGCCGGTGGGGACTTCTCCCCACCAGCGGGCCTCACCGTCGACGACGGTGAGGGCCGACGGCGAGTGCGCGCCGATGAACGACCAGCGCGACCACGAACGGCCGTTCTCCGCCGACTCCAGCAGGAAGGTGCCCTCCCGGTCGCCGGCGAGCTTCCGGTATGCCGACAAGGGTGTCTCGGAGTCGGCGAGCACCTTGCGGGTGACGGGCACGACGCGGTGGTCGGCCGCGAGGTCGAGGAAGTCCGCGAGTGTCGTCGTGTCGCGGCTCATCCCAGCGGCTCGCCGCCGACGCCCCAGTGCTGCCGGGGGATCTCGGTGATGGTCACCCACACCGAGTCGGGATTCTTGCCGGTCGCCTTCGCGTAGGCATCGGTCACCGCCGCGATGGTCTCCCGTTTGACCCGGTCGGACAGGCCCGGGGTCTGCGAGATCTGGATCATTGGCATCGGCGCCGTCACCGCCTTTCTTCTCGACTGGTCGCGTTCATTCTCCCCCGCCGTCGGCAGGGGCTCCGCCGGCCGGGGGTGCGTCGGATGCCGCGAGCGGCAGCGACGCGGTGTCGAAACAACTGTGATTACCGGTGTGGCAGGCGGCGCCCACCTGGTCGACCACCAACAGCACCGTGTCACCGTCGCAGTCGAGCCGGACGTCGTGCACGAATTGGGTGTGGCCGCTGGTCTCACCCTTCACCCAGTACTGCTGCCGTGAGCGGGAGTAGTAGGTGGCGCGTCGCGTTGCCAGCGTCCGCTCGAGCGCGGCGTCGTCCATCCACGCCATCATCAAGACCGTGCCGGTCTCGCGTTCCTGGGCGACCGCAGCGAACAACCCGTCGTCATTGCGCTTGAGGCGGGCGGAGATGTCGGGGTCGAGAGCCATCTTCGAGGTCCTGTCGTGTTGTCGAGTGCGTAGGGGGAACGTCGCGTCAACGGACGATGATTCCCTCCGCCGCCATCGCGGCCTTCACGTCGGGGATGGTCAGCTCGCCGAAGTGGAACACCGACGCGGCCAGGACCGCGTCGGCGCCGGCCTGCACGGCGGGCGCGAAGTCGGCGATCCCACCTGCACCGCCACTCGCGATCACCGGGACGTCGACCTCGGCGCGTACCGCGGCCAGCATCCGCAGATCGAAGCCACGCTTGGTGCCGTCGGCATCCATCGAGTTGAGCAGGATCTCACCGACTCCGAGTTCCTGCCCGCGCCGGGCCCACTCGACGGCGTCGATACCCGTGCCGCGGCGGCCTCCGTGGGTGGTGACCTCCCACCCCGATGGTGTGGGTTCGTCGCTGTCAGGAACGGTCCGCGCGTCCACCGACAGCACGATGCACTGCGATCCGAACCTACGGCTCATCTCGGCGAGCACCTCTGGACGTGCGATGGCCGCGGTGTTGACGCTGACCTTGTCGGCACCGGCCCGCAGCATGGTGTCGACGTCGTCGACGGTGCGGATCCCGCCCCCCACGGTCAGCGGGATGAAGATCTGATCCGCCGTCCGCTTGACGACGTCGATCATCGTCGACCGGCCCGAGCTCGACGCCGTGACGTCGAGGAAGGTCAGTTCGTCGGCCCCCTCGCCGTCATAGCGGGCCGCGAGTTCGACGGGATCGCCCGCGTCACGCAGGTTCTGGAAGTTGACCCCCTTGACGACCCGCCCGTCGTCCACGTCGAGACAAGGGATCACTCGCACCGCAACTGTCATCGAAAAGTCCTCCCGATCGAGACGTCCCCGACAACACCGTCGAGACAAGGGATGACTCGCACCGCAACCGTCATCGGCGACCTCCGGAGTTCTCTGGGCGCCCGGCGCCCGGGGGCTGCGAGGCCCATTCGTCGCCGACCACGTCTTCGATGACCGTCATCAATTCCGCGTGCAGACCCGGTGCCGCACACACCAGCGAGGGCGACGCCGCCGTCCACGGTGCGCCGGCGAGATCGGTCGCGACTCCGCCTGCGGCGCGCACCAGCGCCGCACCCGCAGCGTTGTCCCACGCGTGCCGGCCGAAAGCGATTGCGCCGCCGAAGATCCCCGCGGCAGTGTAGGCCATGTCGACGCCCGTACTACCCGTCATCCGCAACCGGGCGACCCGAGAGCTCAACGCCCGGATGACATCTGCGCGTCGCGCACCGGGATAGCGACCCTTCGCGCGCTCGTTGAACGGACCGTAGGCGATGACCGAGGTCTGCAGGTCGATCGGACTCAGCGGCGGCACGGGTTCGCCGTCGACGAGCAGCGGGCCGTCGACGTGGCCGGCGTAGCGACGTCCGAGTAGCGGCAGCCAGGTCAGCCCGAGCACCGGGTCGCCGTCGACGAGCAGCCCGAGCAGGATGCCCGCCAGCGGGACACCTGTCGAATAGTTGTAGGTGCCGTCGACCGGATCGAGCACCCAGACGGGGCCCTCGGTGACCGGCGGTCCGCCGAACTCCTCACCGTGAACCGGGATCTGGGTGCGGTCGGTAAGTTCACCGGCGATCCGTCGTTCCAGATCGAGGTCGACCTGTGTGGCGAAGTCGGTGGGGCCCTTGGCGATTGCGCTCGGAGCGCCGAGCCCGGCCACGAACTCGGCGGCCACCGAGTCGAGGATGGTGCTCGCGGTGTCGAGCAGTCGTGAGTGGTCCATCACGTCCCGGCGACGGCGGCCAGGGCCTGCGGCAGGGTGAACCGGCCCGCGTAGAGCGCCTTGCCGACGATCGCACCTTCCACGCCGCGGTCGACGAGCCCGGCGATCGCGACCAGGTCGTCGAGGGCCGACACGCCGCCGGAGGCGACGACCGGCGCCGACGTGACCGCGGCGACCTCGCCCAGCAGATCCAGATTGGGTCCGGCCAGCGTGCCGTCCTTGGAGACGTCGGTGACGACGTACCGTGCACAACCGTCACGGTCGAGGCGCTCGAGCACCTCCCACAGGTCGCCGCCGTCGGTGACCCAGCCGCGACCGCGGAGACGGTAGGAGTCCCCTTCACGGACGACGTCGAGCCCGACGGCGATCCGGTCGCCGTAGCGTTCGATCGCCCGTGCACACCACTGCGGGTTCTCCAGCGCAGCCGTGCCGAGATTCACGCGGGTACAACCGGTCCCGAGCGCGGCGGCAAGCGAGTCGTCGTCGCGGATACCGCCGGAGAGTTCCACCTTCACGTCGAGTTCGCCGACGACGTCGGCGAGTAGTTCGCGGTTGTTGCCGCGGCCGAACGCGGCGTCGAGATCGACGAGATGAATCCACTCGGCACCGTCGGTCTGCCAGGCCAGCGCGGCCTCCCGCGGAGACCCGTATGAGGTCTCGGTGCCGGCCGCGCCTTGTACGAGTCGGACGGCCTGCCCGTCGGCGACGTCGACGGCGGGTAGGAGTTCAAGGGTGTTACCCATCGGTGGATGTGTTCCTGTCTGTCGTATCGGAGGTGTGGGGCCGGTCGGCACGCGCGGCCAGGATCTCATGCTCGGCACGGGCGATCATGCGCCGGGAGACGCCGCCGATCACCCAGATCATTGCCAGCACCGCGATCAGTGCGATGACCAGGCCCGCGATGGGCGACCATTGTGCCACCAGCAGGATCACCGGGATGGACACCAGCAGTACGACGACACCCGCGCCGAGCGAGTACAGGACCAGCTTGCCGTAGGAGAATCGGGTGTCGTCGATGTTCATGCCAGGGACCGGACCCAGTTGCGGAGCAGGTGCGCGCCGGCATCACCGGATTTCTCCGGGTGGAACTGGGTCGCGGCGAGTGCGCCGTTCTCGACGGCGGCCAGGAACGGCCCGCCGTGTGTCGCCCATGTCAGTTTGGGCGGATCGATCCGCGAACCGTCGGTGTCCATGCTCCAGTCCTGAACGGCGTAGGAGTGCACGAAGTAGAAACGAGTATCGGAATCCAGCCCGTCGAAGAGCATCGTGCCGTCCGCCGCGTCCACCGTGTTCCAGCCCATGTGTGGGAGCACCTTGGCCGGGAGCCGGCTGACGGTACCCGGCCACTCGCCGCAGCCCTGTGCCTCGACGTCGAATTCGACCCCCCGCTCGAACAGGATCTGCATGCCCACGCAGATGCCGAGCACCGGTCGCCCACCGGCCAGACGTCGGTCGATGATGCGGTGACCTCTGACCGCGGTCAACCCCTCCATGCAGGCGGCGAAGGCGCCGACCCCGGGGACCACCAGCCCGTCACAGTTGGTCGCGATGTCCCGGTCGTCGGTGACCGTCACCTCGGCCCCGGCCCGTTCGAGCGCGCGCTGCGCCGAACGTAAGTTGCCCGATCCGTAGTCGAGGATGGTGACCGCGGGTGCACCGCTCATCGGCTGCACCCCATCAGAGGGCGCCCTTGGTGGACGGCACACCACTCACCCGCGGATCGTTCTCGGTCGCGGCACGCAATGCGCGGGCCACCGCCTTGAACTCGGCCTCGGTGATGTGGTGCTGGTCGCGTCCGTACAGGACTCGCACGTGCAGGGCGATGCGTGCGTTCATGGCGATCGCCTCGAAGACGTGACGGTTGATCACGGTCGAATACGGAACGCCCGGATATCCGCCGATCACCGCGGTGAGCAGGTGCTCGGGTTCACCGGTGTGCACGCAGTAGGGCCGTCCGGACACGTCGACCGCCGCGTGCGCCAGGGACTCGTCCATCGGTATCCAGGCGTCGCCGAACCGCCGAATGCCCTTCTTGTCGCCGAGCGCCTGGCCCAACGCCTGACCGAGCACGATCGAGGTGTCCTCGATGGTGTGGTGTCCCTCGACCTCGACGTCACCTTTCGCCTCGACAGTCAGGTCGAAGCTGCCGTGCTGGCCGAACGCGGTGAGCATGTGGTCGAAGAACGCGATACCGGTGGAGATGTTGGTGACGCCGGTGCCGTCGAGGTTGAGCTCGACGGTGATCGACGACTCCTTGGTCGTTCGTTCGACCCGCCCGATACGCGGTGCTGTGGTGGTCACTTACCCATTCTCCAGATCTGTGGACGCGAGCGTTCGGCTGACGTCGAGGAAGGCATCGTTCTCGGCCGCCAGGCCGATGGTGACACGTAGATGGCCCGGGATTCCGACGTCGCGGATCAACACGCCGTGGTCGAGATAGCGTCGCCAGCTCGCCGGTGCGTCGCCGAAGTGACCGAAGAGGAGGAAGTTCGCGTCGGAATCCACCACGCGATACCCGGCATCGGACAGGGTCGCGGCGACGCGTTTTCGCTCGGCGATGATCGCCGCGACACCGGCCAGGGTGTCGTCGCCGTGCCGCAACGCCGCCCGGGCGGCGGCCTGCGTGAGTACCGACAGGTGATACGGCAGCCGGACGAGGAGCAACGCCTCGACGATCGCCGGTGCCGCGGCCAGGTATCCCAGGCGCCCGCCGGCAAACGCGAACGCCTTGCTCATGGTGCGGCTGACGACGACCTTGGCCGGGAACTCGTCGATGAGTTCGACCGCGCTGGGCCGCTCGGAGAACTCGCCGTACGCCTCGTCGACGATCACGATGCCCGACGCCGCCTCGACGATCCGCCGCAGGTCGTCTGGGGTCACCGAGCCGCCGGTCGGGTTGTTGGGCGAGGTCACGAACACCACGTCGGGTCGCCGGGCCGTCACCTCGGCGACCGCGTAGTCGATGTCGAGGCCGAAATCGGCAGCGCGATGGGCGGCCAGCCAGGTGGTGTCGGTGCCGTCCGAGATGATCGGGTGCATCGAGTACGAGGGCACGAATCCGAGCGAACTGCGCCCCGGGCCCGCGAAGGCCTGCAGCAGCTGCTGCAGGATCTCGTTGGAACCGTTGGCCGCCCACAGGTTCTCGACCGCGAGGGACACGCCGGTCGCGGTCGAGAGATACTCCGCCAGGTCGCTCCGCAGAGCGACGGCGTCGCGATCCGGATACCGGTGCAGCGCTGCGGCCACGGCACGCGCCGACTCTGCGACGTCGTCGATCAGTGCAGCCGACGGCGGGTGCGGGTTCTCGTTGGTGTTGAGGACCACTGGAACCTCGAGTTGCGGTGCACCATAGGCGCTCTTGCCACGGAGGTTGTCGCGCAGCGGCAGATCGTCGACGGTGATCCGGCCTCCCGGCACGGTGGGTGCGCTCACGACACCGCTCCCGAATCCGAACCACTTGCAGCGCGATGTGCGACGAACCGCTGTTTCACCGCGTCACCGTGTCCCGGCAGGTCTTCCGCGTCGGCGAGGGTCACGACGTGATCGGCGACGTCACGCAGAGCGGCCTCGTCGTAGTCGATGACATGCACGCCCCGCAGGAAGGTCTGCACCGACAGCCCCGACGCGAACCGTGCCGAACCCGATGTCGGGAGAACGTGATTGGACCCGGCGCAGTAGTCGCCCAGGCTGACCGGCGCATACGGCCCGACGAAGATCGCGCCGGCGTTGTGCACACGGTCGGCGACCGTGGCCGCGTCGCGCGTCTGGATCTCGAGATGCTCTGCGGCATAGGCGTCGACGACGGCCAGACCGGCCTCGAGATCGTCGACCAGCACGATGCCGGATTGTTCACCGGACAGGGCGGTGGTCACGCGCTCCCGATGCTTGGTGGCCGCGACCTGCGTATCGAGTGCGGTGTCCACGGCATCGGCGAGGTCGGCGCTGTCGGTCACGAGCACCGAGGCAGCGAGGACGTCGTGCTCGGCCTGGCTGATCAAATCGGATGCCAGGATGCCCGCGTCGGCGCTGTCGTCGGCGAGGATGGCGATCTCGGTCGGCCCCGCCTCGGAGTCGATGCCGACGACGCCACGACAGAGTCGCTTGGCGGCGGTCACGTAGATGTTGCCGGGACCGGTGATGAGGTCGACCGGATCCAGGACGGCACCCGGGTAGTCGGCGGCATCGGTGTCGGTGCCGCCGTAGGTGAGCAGGGCCACGCCCTGCGCGCCGCCGACCGCCCACACCTCGTCGACGTCGAGCAGCGCACACGCGGCGAGGATGGTCGGGTGCGGCCATCCGCCGAAGTCCTTCTGGGGCGGCGAGGCGATCACCAGCGAACCGACACCTGCCTCCTGGGCGGGCACCACATTCATGATCACCGACGACGGGTAGACCGCGTTGCCGCCGGGCACGTACAGGCCGACGCGCCGTACCGGGATCCACTTCTCGCTGACCACGCCGCCGTCGACGACCTGCGTGCGGGAGGTCTCCCGACGCTGGTCGGCGTGGACCTTGCGGGCCCGGGTGATCGATTCGCGCAACGCGTCGGCGACGGCCGGGTCGAGTCGCGCAAGCGCGTCGGCGATCACCGCAGCGGGGACGCGAACCGAGGTCGGCCGGACACCGTCGAACTTGGTACCGAACTCGAGCGCGGCCTCGACCCCGCGCTCGGCGATCGCGTGAACCACCGGCGCCACCGTGTCGAGGACGGCATTGACATCGGTGCCCCCACGCGGCAGCGCGCGACGCAATTCGGCGAGCGTCGGGGTGGCGCCGCGCAGGTCGGTTCGGGCGAGCATCGGGTTCTCCTGTGAGCTGGGGAGGGTGCGCACCATGCGCACACGTCACGACCAGTTTATGGGGTCGGGAGAAGCGGTTTCCGATCGGTAGCAAGAATCCGCGCACAGCGCGGATTCTTGCTACCGATTCGCTCAGGGAGCCGGGATGTCGAGCCCGAGGTCGAGCACGGTGACCGAATGCGTCAGCGCACCGACGGCGAGATAATCGACCCCCGTGCGTGCGTAGTCGGCGGCCATCTCGAGCGAGAGCCCACCGGAACTCTCCAGCTTCGTCCGGGGAGATCGCGTGTTGCGACGCTGTACCGCCATCTGCGTCTCCCACAAGGCGAAGTTGTCGAGCAGCACCAACTGCGGTTCCAGCGGCAGTACTTCGTCGAGCTGCGCCAGCGAATCGACCTCCACCTCGACCGGGAGGCCGGGGGCAGCCGCACGCACGGCGCTCAACGCCGCGCTCACCGAGCCGGCCGCAGCCACGTGGTTGTCCTTGATCAGCGCCGCATCGCCGAGGCCCATCCGATGGTTCACGCCGCCGCCGGCGCGGACTGCGTACTTCTGCAGATATCGCATTCCCGGCAACGTCTTCCGCGAATCACGCACCCTGGTGTCCGTCCCCTCGACCGCGGCCACCCATCGGGCCGTCGCGGTGGCGATGCCGGAGAGGTGCGACACCAGATTGAGCGCCGTCCGCTCGGCGGTGAGCAGTGTGCCGGTCGGCGCATGCACGCGGAGCACCACATCGCCGGGCCCCACCGCGGCGCCGTCGGGAACGGCGGCCGTCACCTCGTAGGCACCGGCGCCGATCACCTCGTCGAACACCGCGAGCACCACCGGGACCCCCGCGATCACGCCGTCGGCCCTGCTGACGACCGCGGCCTCGGTCCGCGCGTCGGCGGGAACGGTCGCGAGCGTCGTCACGTCGGGGCCGTGGCGCAAATCCTCGTCGAGAGCGGTCCTGATCAATGTCCGGACCTCGTCGGTGACGGTCAGATCCAGGTCCGCGGCGGCCCGGACCTGACCGACGAATGCCTCATTCACCGGAACCGGGACTGCCGATCGAGATCATCCGCTCGACGCTCTTGCGCGCCCGCTCGGCGACGTCGGGCGCGACATGAACCTCGTCGCGGCCCTCACGCAGCGAACGAAGCAGCGCAGCGGGGGTGATCATCTTCATGTACGGGCACGACGCGCGGTCGTTGACGGCCTGGAAATCGACTGTCGGCGCGGCCTTGCGAAGCTGGTGCAGCATGCCGATCTCGGTGGCCACCAGAACCTGGCGGGCGCCTGTCGTGCGGGCGGCGTCGAGCATGCCGCCGGTGGACAGGATCTTCACGCGATCCTCGGGGACCGCTCCCTCACCGGCGAGGTAGAGCGCCGACGTCGCGCACCCGCACTCGGGGTGGATGAAGAGGTCGGCATCGGGGTGGGCGCTCGCCTGGTCGGCGAGTTCGTCCCCGTTGATGCCGGCGTGCACGTGACATTCGCCTGCCCAGATGTGGATGTTGTCGCGACCGGTCTCCCGCTTCACATGGGCCCCGAGGAACTGGTCCGGGAGGAACAGCACGTCGCGGTCGGGCTCGATCGATGCGACGACGTCCACGGCATTCGACGAGGTGCAGCAGATGTCGGTGAGACCCTTCACCTCCGCGGTCGTGTTCACGTAGGAGACCACCACCGCGTCAGGGAACTCGGACTTCCATTCGCGCAGCTCGTCGGCGGTGATGGAGTCCGCGAGAGAACATCCGGCGCGGGCGTCGGGGATCAGCACCCGCTTCTCGGGGCTGAGGATCTTCGCGGTCTCCGCCATGAAGTGCACGCCGCAGAAGATGATCTCGTCGGCGTCGACCTCGGCGGCGATCCGCGACAGTGCGAGCGAGTCGCCGACGTGGTCGGCGACATCCTGGATCGCGGGAAGCTGGTAATTGTGCGCGAGCAACGTCGCGTTGCGAGCGCGGGCAAGCCGTCGAACCTCGTCGGCCCATTCTGGTGTCGGCTCCACGCCGGCGTACCCGCCGGGTCCGTCGGTCCACACGGCATCCATCAGACCGAGGTCGACGCTCGCCACTCCTGGCGCCGCGGCCGGACGATCGCTGGTGATGCTCATCTGCCACTCCTCTACCGGTCACGCTCGGGGCATGGGTCATGCGGCCGAGCAGGGTTTTCGACTGGTGGTCGAAAACACTGCCCATGGTAACACCGGTCACATCTACGGCATTCCCGCCCGCAATTCGAGTAGTCCACTACGCGTTCGCTCACGCGTGCCGAACCATAGCGTTGGCGGTGTACAGACCTCATCCGGCCAGTCCAGACCGCGGCCCCGGACCAGATTGTGAGCAACGCGATGACCGTCTCCCCCTCCGACAGCTTCAGCCCCGTCCCCGTATCGACCGGCCCACGGCCGATTCCGCCCGGCACCGGACGCCCGGATGCGGCCGCACAGCGTCGCGAAGCCGCCCTCGCCCGTCTGGCCGCCCGGCGGATGCCGCTCCCCGGACAGCCCGTCGCGATGCCGGTCACATCGGCACCGGCCCACACGGTGCCCACGACGTATCCGGCGCAACGGGTCCATCCGACCGACGCGCGAAACGGGCGTTCTCACATGCGGCTGATTCCGGGCACCACCCCGATTCCGCCCGGCATGTCGACGTCGCTCGCGGCGCCGACAGCACCACGGATACCGTCGCCGGCGCTGCGCCCGCATCCCGAGCGCCCCGCTCGCAGGCGACCCGGCCTCACCGACCGCGAGATCCAAGTGCTCCGCACCTGGCTGCTCACCGATTCGAAGATCTGTGTGGCGGAAGAACTCTCGATCTCGATCGGCACGGTGAACACCCATCTGACACGTATCCGGGCCAAGTACACGGCAGTCGACCGGACCGCCCGCACCAAGGCAGCCCTGGCCGCGCGCGCCATCCAGGACGGGATTCTCGCCCTCGACGAGCTCTGAGCCACGGCGTGGCGAGGGGCAGGCAGGCGGTCCGAGCACCCATACAATCGACGCCATGCCACCGCCCCCACCGTCGTCGCCCACCGCCTTCCAGGCACCGTCGGGCGTACGCGTCGAGGTGTTGACGGCGGTCTTCCAGGTGCGCGAGTCCGGGCCGGAGTCGGCATCCTCACTGTGCGTCCTGCTCGAGAAGGCAGCCGACGTTGACACCTGGTCACTGCCGGGCGGGGATGTCGCAGACGATGAGACCCTCCAGACCAGTGCGCGACGTCTCGTCGCCGACACGGTCGAGATCGGCAACCTCGCGCACCTCGAACAGCTGGCCGTGTTCTCCGGTCCGCATCGGGTCCCCGGCGTCCGCACCATCGCGTCCACCTACCTCGGGCTGGTCCCGAGCGACGTGCAAGCATCGCTTCCCGAGACCGCGGCCTGGCACGGCGTCGATGCGTTGCCGGACCTCGCCTTCGACCATGGCGACATCGTCGCCGCGGCGCGGCATCGCCTGGCCGCCAAGCTCTCGTACACCAACATCGCCTTCGCACTTGCCCCGGCACGATTCCCGATGTCGGAACTGTCCGAGATATATTGTGCGGCACTGGGTTATCCGGTCGACACGACAAACCTTCTCCGCATCCTCAGCCGCCGCGCCGTGGTGGTGGCGACCGGCACGGTCGGCAAGACCGGACGGTCCGGTGGGCGCCCTCCTGCCCTGTATGCGTTCGCCGACACCCGATTACGGGTCACCGACGAGTTCGCGACCCTGCGCCCGCCGATGTGACCGCGGCGCGGTCACCGGCGAGAGGAGCTCAGAAGGGTCTCGAGCTGGGTACGGGTCGTCTGTGGCTCCCGGCCGATGAGTTCCTCCAGTGCGGGATCCACGGCCGCGAAGTCGCCGCGGCGTCCCGCTTCGAACAGTCCGAGCATCAAGCGGGCCGCGGGCTCCGGCATTCCCGAGGCGATCATGCTCCGCACCCAGTCCTCGTCGTCGACGACGGTGCGGCGGATCGTCGTCGACGTGATATCCGACATCATCTCGGCGATGTCGGCAAAGGTGACTGCATCTCCCGCGGTCAACGGGGGTGTCGGGCCGTCGAACAGCGGGCCGTCGTTCCCGGCGGCGAGAAGAACCGCGGCCCCGGCGGCGAGGTCGTCGCGGGACGTCCACGACACCGGGCCGTCGTCGGGTAGTGCGAGTTCGCCGGTCTCGAGCGCACCGGCCACGAGATGCCCGACCGTGTGGGCGTAGAAGCCGTTTCGCAGCGAGGTCCAGGGCACGCCGATCTCGGCGATGCGACGCTCGGTCTGCGCATGGTCCGGGGCAGCACCGAACGGGGAATCCGTCAAGACGTTCTGGTGTGCGGTGTAGAAGACTCGTCGGGCACCGGCGTCGGCGGCCGCCCCGGCCGCGGCGGCATGCTGCGCGACGGCAGCAGGCCCGAGGGAATCCACCGAGGTCACCAGGACTCGGTCGGCGCCCTCGAATGCGTGGCTCAGGGATTCCGGGTCGTCGAAATCACCGCGGCGCACACGCACACCCCGGACGGCGAGGTCGTCGGCTTTCCTCGGATCGCGGACACTGACCGCGATGTCGGCCGGCGGAACCCGGTCCAGCAGTTCTCGGACGATGCCCGCGCCCAGGCCTCCGGTGGCACCGGTGATGACGATCATTGTGCTGCCCTCTCGACGTTATCGATGAAATCCCAATTGTGTTATCACTGATTCATCCAACGGTAACACAAATACGTTATCGTCGATAAATGACAATCGCCCATTCCGACCGCGACCTGGTACGACTCCGCGTCCTCGATGCCGCCGCCGAGCTCCTCGCCGACGGCGGTCCCGACGCGGTCACCACACGCGCGGTGGCGTCGTCCGCGGGCGTACAGGCGCCGACGATCTATCGACTCTTCGGCGACAAGGTCGGCCTGCTCGACGCCGTTGCCGATCGGGTGTTCGCGGACTACGTCGACGCAAAGAAGGTGGACCGCGACAGCGACCCGGTCCGAGACCTCCGACGCTCGTTCATCGCGCACATCGACTTCGGAACGTCGAATCCCGGTCTCACCGCGATCTTCTCGGACCCGCTACGCCGCCCCTCGGCCACCGAGGAGCGGGGCATCGCCGTGCTGCGGGAGCGTATCCATCGGGTCGCACGCGCGGGACGCCTCCGCGTGCCCGAGGAGCGCGCCGTCATGCTCGTGCACGCGATCGGCACCGGCGTCGTACTCGCGCTCATCGCAGCGCCGAAACCGGATCGAGACGACCACCTCGCCGACGCGGCGTGGGAATCGCTTGCCGCCGCGGTCCTCACCGACGTCACCGACCGGTCCGACGACGGCACGCGCGCGGCGGCGCTGCGCCTGCGGGCCGACGACGACGCGCTCGCCGCGGCGCTCAGCCCGGCGGAGCGGACGCTCATGCGTGAATGGCTCGACCGGATCGCCGGTTCGTGACCGGAAACGCCCATCGCGCCGACGTCAGAGCGCAGTCAACACCTCGGCGTCGCCTTCGGTGATCGCGATCGTATGTTCGCTGTGCGCCGTGCGTGAGCCGTCGGCCGACCGGATCGTCCAGCCGTCGGGGTCGTAGATGATCTGCGACGTGCTCTGCGCGAGCCACGGTTCCAGCGCCAGAGTGAGCCCGGGCCGCAACCGCATCCCGTGCCCCGCCCGCCCGAGATTGGGCACATGAGGATCCTCGTGCATCGTGCGACCCAGCCCGTGCCCGCCGAACTCGGTGTTGACGAGATAGCCTCGGGACGTGCAGATCTCGCCGATGGCGGCCGAGATGTCACCGAGGCGATTGCCTGCACGCGCCGCGGCGATACCCGCCACCAGAGCCGCCCTGGTGGTCTCGACGAGTCGCTCGTCGTCGCTGCGCGGGGTCCCGACGATCACCGTCCGTGCCGAGTCGGCAACCCAGCCGTCGATCGCCACCGCGATGTCCATGCTGAGCACGTCACCGTCCGCGAGTACGTGGTCGTGCGGCAGGCCGTGCAACACGGCGTCGTTGACCGACAGGCAGATGACGTTGCGAAACGGCCCTCGCCCGAACGACGGGTCGTAGTCCCAGTAACAGGAGGCGGCACCACGCTCTTCGATCAGCTCACGGGCACGCATCTCGAGGTCGAGGACATTGACACCGATCCGCGCACGACCGGCCAGGTCGTCGAGCAGTTCCGCGATGAACCGCCCGGTCACCCGCATCGACGCGACCTCTTCCGGTGACTTGAGTTCGATCACTGCGGCCTCCTGTGTCCGGCTCGGGCGGTATTTGAATACCACCCTACGTAACGAGGACGGTATTTTCATACCGGGGTAGCTACAGTGGGCACATGGTTCGCGCACCACTCACCCCTGAGCAGATCGCCGCAGGCCGCAGGCTCGGAACACTGCTGCGCGAGTGTCGCGGCAACCGCACGACGAACGAGGTGGCGCGTGCAGCCGGGATCTCACCGGAGACGCTGCGCAAGATCGAGGGTGGCCGTTTGCTGACGCCGTCGTTCGCGACCGTCGTCGCTCTCAGTCGGGTCCTCGATGTGTCGGTGGACGCGCTCGCCACCGCGATGAGTGGCGAGGTCACCGCTCACATCGGCTGAGCGGTGGGCTGCAGTCGCTCGTCGGCGCCGGCGTCGGGCAGGTCCCCGACGCCGAGGTCAGCGCGGCGCGCGGCGAGCGCGAGACCGAGGTAGACCAGCGAGGCGGCCAGCGGCGCGCACACGAACAGGACCCATGGCCCCCCGATCCCACCCCGCACGGCGCCGTCGAGCCAGAGGTCCGGGACCACCTCGAAGGTCGAACCCACCGGCGACGACCTGGGATCGTCGAAACGCCAATCGGCCACCGTCGTGCCGACCCAGGCCGCGACGAGCGAGCCGATCACCGTCGCCACCGCGACGGCGACGAATCCCAGCGGACCCCGCCACCGACGACTCGTGAACCATGAGATCGCCACGGCGACCACCCCGTAGCCGAACAGGAGCAGGGCAAAGGTTGCGACGCCCGCGAATTCCTCGGGGAACTGGCCTGCCGGGATGAGCGCGGAGTCGGCATCGACGACCCGGCCCGACATCGCCGGGGTCACCTCCGCCCAGATCATCCCGACCACGAAACCGAGCAGGACCACCGAACCGACCACCGCGATCAGCGGCCCGACGGCGGGCCGACGCCCGGCGATGGTCACCGCCGGCCCAGTTCGGTCGAATCGATCGTTCCGTGCCGGGAGCACCGGGCACCCCATCCGTCGGGACGTACCTGCACCACCATGCGTCGACCACACTGCCCGCAGAACCGGGGTGGTTCCAGACCCATCCGGGCTGCCGGCGGCACCGCATCGGCCGACTCCAGTTCGAGCTCGAGTCCGGTGTGGACACCGAACCGGCAGGGCTGGGCCATCGGGCCCGGGATCTCATGCAGCGCGTCGGGAATGCCCGGGGGCCCCGGCGTCGTCTTCGGAGACGTCACGTCGTCGAGCCTAGATGCTGTCGTTGAGTGCTTTGATCGGCATCGACAGATCCGACAGGAGATCGAGATCGTCTTCGGCCGGTCGGCCCAGCGTGGTGAGGTAATTGCCGACGATGACGGCGTTGATGCCGCCGAGGATGCCCTGCTGGGCACCGAGATCGCCCAGCGTGATCTCGCGACCACCCGCGAAGCGCAGGATGGTGCGGGGCAGCGCGAGACGGAACGCGGCGACCGACCGCAGCGCCTCGGAGGCCGGCAGGACGTCGAGATCGCCGAACGGGGTGCCCGGGCGCGGGTTGAGGAAGTTGAGCGGCACCTCGTCCGGCTCCAGCGACGCGAGATCGGCGGCGAACTCGGCGCGCTGCTCCAGACTCTCCCCCATGCCGAGGATGCCGCCGCAGCAGACCTCCATACCGGCGTCGCGGACCATCCGCAGGGTGTCCCAGCGTTCCTCCCAGGTATGGGTGGTCACCACATTCGGGAAGTGGCTGCGGGCCGTCTCCAGATTGTGGTTGTACCGATGGACACCCATGTCCTTGAGCTGATCCACCTGTTCCTGGGTCAGCATGCCAAGGCTGCAGGCGATCTGGATGTCGACCTCGTTGCGGATCGCCTCGATGCCGGCCGCGACCTGGCTCAGCAGCCGCTTGTCCGGGCCGCGGACCGCGGCGACGATGCAGAACTCGGTGGCGCCCGTCTTCGCGGTCTGCTTGGCAGCCTCCACCAGCGACGGGATGTCGATCCACGCGCTGCGCACAGGCGACGCGAAAAGACCGGACTGTGAACAGAAGTGGCAGTCCTCGGGACAGCCCCCGGTCTTGAGCGAGATGATCCCCTCCACCTCGACCTCGGGTCCACACCATCGCATCCGGACATCATGGGCGAGCTGCAGCAGTCCGGTCAGACGTTCTTCCGGGAGCCGCAGCACCTCGAGGACCTGCTCGCGGTTCAGCGGCTCCCCGCGGTCGAGGACCTGTGCGCGCGCGACGTCGAGGATGTCGCCGGTCGTCTGTTCGGATACAACGGATGCCTGGGTCACGAGTGGACTC
Source organism: Gordonia sp. DT101 (assembly GCF_049844895.1). Lineage (NCBI taxonomy): Bacteria > Bacillati > Actinomycetota > Actinomycetes > Mycobacteriales > Gordoniaceae > Gordonia > Gordonia sp. DT101. The sequence goes on from NZ_JBNCLX010000001.1 coordinate 53,211, forward strand.
CTTCGGTGGACTGGCTGTCGGGGTGGGCGGACGGTACCGCCGTGGAAAAATCAGTTACTTTCGGCGCGAATCCGGTTGCTTTCGGCGCGAATCCGGTTGCTGTCGGCGAGGATTCGGTTGCTGTCGGCGAAAAGGAGGTTGCTGTCGGCGGTAGAGCACTCTCACGCCGGAGCCAGTCGGTGTCGATCCATGACGGCGCGCGGCGGCGGAAGTCCGCCGGATCGAGGCCCCCCACGCCCGCCGGGATCACGCCGACGATCGGTACCCCGGTGACGCGCGGTAGATCGGTGCGGTTGCAGGTCATCGCGAGATCGGGGTCGGCGGGCCACGAGCCCACCACGAGGCCTGCCGGACGCAGGCCGCGGGCGACGATCGCACCGACGGTGAGCTCGGCATGGTTGAGCGCACCGAGCCCCGGCGGAACCACCACGAGCACACCCGCATCGGTGGCCGCCGCGACATCGAGCAGGGTCAGTCCGTCGGCCAGGCGGACCAGGATTCCACCGGCGCCCTCGACAAGGGTGAAGTCGTGGACGGCGGACAACGCGGCGACCGCGGCCGAGATCCCATCGAGATCGAGCTGATCCATCCCGGCTCGCCGGGCGGCCGTGTCCGGGGCGAGCGGATCGGGAAAGCGCGCACATTCCACCGTAGTGACCGGACCGGCCAACTCGTCGATCACGGCAAGGTCGCCGGGCTCGCCGGGCGCGACCCCGGTCTGTGCCGGTTTGCACACGGCCGCGGTCAATCCGGCGTCCGCGACGGCCGCGACCAGCGCTGCCGTGACAATGGTCTTGCCGACGTCGGTGGACGTGCCGGTGACCGCGAGGACATGTCCGGTCATCGCACACCCACCTCTCGGGCCCCGACCTCGCGCAGCGCGTCGTTCACGACGTCGGCGACCTGATCGATCACCGGCACGTCGAGATCGGCCCGCACGGTCAGCCGCAGTCGCGAGGTGCCCGCGGGCACCGACGGCGGGCGGAAACAGCCGACGAGGACGCCGCGATTCCGGCAGATCGCGGCGGCGGCCACCGCCCGTTGTGGCTCTCCGATGATCAACGAGATGACCGCAGCGGCCGGGGTGGGTGCACCGATCGCGACAGCGAGACGAGTCGCGTTGGTGCGCAGCAGATCCGGCATTGACGCATCTGAACGGAGCAGTCCGAGGGCGGCACGTGCCGCCCCCACCGCCGCCGGATTGAGCCCGGTGTCGAAGATGAAGGTCCGAGCCCGGTCGATCAGATGGGAACGCAGCAACGCCGATCCGAGCACCACGCCGCCCTGCGCGCCCAACGATTTGGACAGCACCGTGGTGACCACCAGGTCCGGAGCCCCCGACAGCCCGAGCTCGGCGACCAGCCCTCGACCGCCCGGCCCGCGGACTCCGAGGGCATGCGCCTCGTCGACGAGCAAGGCGGCGCCGTGATCGCGAGCTGCCGAATACAACTCACCGACGGGTGCCGGCTCGCCGTCGATGCTGTACACCGAATCGGTGACCACCAGGGCCCGTTGTTCGGTCCGCTCACGCAGCGCCGCACGCACCGCGGCGTGATCACCACGATCGGTCACCACCACCCGCGCCCGCGACAACCGGCATCCGTCGATCAGCGACGCATGCGTACCCGTGTCGCTGACGATCAGATCGCCCCGGCCCGCCAACGCCGTGATCGCCCCGACGTTGCCGAGATAGCCCGACGAGAAGGTCAGCGCAGCAGGAAAACCGAGGAAGTCGGCCAGATGGTCCTCGAGTTCGACATGGAGCTCGGTGGTCCCGACGACGAGCCTCGACGCGGTCGAGCCGGCCCCCCAGGTGTCGAGTGCGGCATGGGCACCGGCGATGACGGCCGGATGGCCGGACAGGCCGAGATAGTCATTGGAGGCGAGGTTGATCATCGTCGGATCGGGGGGCCGCACAACGGGTTCGCGATGCAATCCGGCGGCGCGCAGACGCGCGGCCTCGTCGGCCAGCCAGGCCAGCGCATCGTCGGCATCGACGACCGGCGTGATCACGGAATCCGGCAGTTCGGTGGTCGTCATCGGATGGCGCCCGCGACGAGATCGGTGGACAGGCAGGCCTTCGCGGCGGCCCGCACCCCACGGGTGATGGTGTCGATGTCGTCGTCGGTGCACACGAACGGGGGCATCACGTAGATGAGATCCCGGAACGGACGGACCCACACTCCCTCGTCGAGTGCGGCCGCAGTGGCGGCGGCGACGTTCACCGGACGGTCGAGCTGGACGACGCCGATGGCCCCGCGCACCCGGACATCGACGATCCCCGCATGACCGTCGAGGTCGGCCAGCCCCGACCGCAACCGGCTCTCGATGCCGTGCACCCGTTGCCGCCACGGGGAATCGAGCAACAGTTCGACCGAGGCGACCGCCACGGCACACGCCAGCGGATTCGCCATGAAGGTCGGCCCGTGCGCGAGCCCGCCCGCTTCCCCGGCGCTGATGACCGCGGCGATCTCAGCCGTACACAAGGTGGCCGCCAGGGTCAGGTATCCGCCCGTCAGCGCCTTGCCGAGACACATGATGTCCGGGGCCACCCCCGCATGATCGGCCGCGAACAGTTCCCCGGTGCGGCCGAATCCGGTCGCGATCTCATCGAAGATCAGCAGGACGCTGGCACGGTCGCAGATGCGGCGCAGTTCGCCCAGGTACCGCGGATCGTGGAACCGCATCCCGCCCGCACCCTGCACGACCGGTTCCACGATGACGGCCGCCAGCCGGTCACGATGCCGTTCGACCGCGGATTCGAGAATGCCGACGTAGTCGTCGTCGAACGCCGTAGGCGGCGCGGGCACAAAGACCTGTTCGGTGAGGACGTCGTGCCACATCGAGTGCATCCCGCCGTCGGGATCGCAGACGCTCATCGGCGTGAAGGTGTCGCCGTGGTAGCCGCCGCGCCACGTGAGCAGTCGGGTCCGCTCCCCGTGACCGCGACTGCGCCAGTACTGCAGCGCCATCTTGACCGCCACCTCCACCGACACCGAACCCGAGTCGCAGAAGAAGACCTTCTGGAGCGGCTCGGGGGTGATCGACGCGAGCAGCTGTGCCAGTCGGGCGGCGGGTTCATGGGTCAGACCGCCGAACATCACGTGTGACATCGTCCCGAGCTGACGGGTCACCGCGTCGTCCAGCACCGGATGGCGGTAGCCGTGAATCGCCGCCCACCACGAGCTCATCCCGTCGACGACGCTGCGCCCGTCTCCCAGCTCGAGCCGGACACCCCCCGCGCCCCGCACCACCAGTGGCGGTGGCTGCGACAGGTCGACCCCCGTCGCCGGCATCGCGCCATAGGGATGCCAGACATGCTCGGCATCGATACGACTGATGGTGGCCTCGTCCACAGCGATGTCCTTCGAGATCGGGAGAGACGTCGTTCGGGCTGACGGCGTCCTGGACACTGTACAGGCTTCCTGGACGCTGTACAGGCCGCGCGTCGTCGGGTACTCGCGCCCATTAGCCTGAGCGGGTGAGCAACAATCGGGCCGACGTCCTGCGAGCGGCTCGGGACATCCTCACCGACCACAGCCTCGCCGACCTCTCGATGCGACGACTAGCCGCGGACCTCGGTGTCCGCCCGAACGCGCTGTACTGGCATTTCCCGAACAAGCAGACGCTGCTCGCCGCCCTGTCCGACGACATCCTCGGCGAGGTGCGCACTGCGCCGGGGTCGCTCCCGTGGGATGAGAAGCTGGCATTCCTGGCGACCGGGATGCGCGCCGCGCTGCTGTCGGTGCCCGACAGCGCCGAGGTGGTGTCGTCGAGCTGGGCCAGCGGACTGTCGCCGAAGTCGATCGCCATCGACCTGACCACGGTGGCACGCCACGGCGGGCTGAGTGAACGGGACGCCCGGGCCGTCGCGACCGCGGTGTGTCAGCTGGTCATCGGACTCACCATCGAGGAGCAGACACGTGCCCAGATGGAACGCCTCCAGGTGATCGAGCCGTCGGACCGGGACTTCACCGCCGAGTTCACCGACGGCCTGAGCGTGATCCTCGACGGCGCGCGACTGCGCGCCCTGGCCGTGTCCGCGTCCCCCGCCTCGGCCGAAAGTAAAGAAAAGTAAAGGTCAGCGGGGGTGTCACCGTAGGCGTGTCGAAGCGGACCGAAGCGGGATATCACAGCTTGGACATGTAGATTGCTTCCCGATACCCGCCTCTGGCACACCCACCCAGCCGTCGGGTTCGGTTCGCCGAACGCGACGTCGAGACAGGAAGACGTACCCAGGTAGTGGCAGCCCCGACCCACGCAGCCGCGCCGGCGACGCCGGCGCAGGCCGGAAACGTGCCCGCGTATCGCACCGACCTCGATGGTCTGCGCGGTATCGCGATCGCACTCGTCGCCTGCTTCCACATCTGGTTCGGCCGGGTCTCGGGCGGCGTGGACGTCTTTCTCGCGTTGTCGGGGTACTTCTTCATCGGTTCGCTGCTGCGTCACGCGATCCACAGTCAGGCGCCGCACGTCACCTTCCGTGACACGATCGATCCGTGGCCGCGCCTGAAGCGACTCCTGCGCCGCCTTCTGCCCACCCTGTTCACCGTGCTGATCGCGGTGGCTGTGCTGACCGTCATCGTGATACCCGAGACCCGCTGGGTCAGCATCGGCCGCGAGCTGATCGCGAGTGCGTTGTACTACCAGAACTGGCATCTGGCGTTCAATTCCCAGGACTACCTCGCGGCGAGCTCGGCCAACAGCCCCCTCCAGCACATCTGGTCGATGTCGGTGCAGGGTCAGTTCTTTGTCGTCACCGTGGTCGTCGCCCTCGCATTCGCCGCACTGCTCAAGCTCTTCGCGAAGGCCGTCGCGCCGTTGGCGAACCCGCAGGTGATCCGGGCGGTCGTCGGTATCGCCATCCTCGCGGTCGCCGCCGTGTCGTTCTACTGGGCCCACATGCGGATGGGGGTCAACCAGCAGTTCAACTACTACGACACCCTCTCCCGGCTGTGGGAGCCGCTGACCGGCGGCCTGCTCGCGATCTGGTTGCCCAACTGGCGCGTCCCGCGCTGGATCCGTACGGCGGCCGCAGTCGTGGCCCTCGCCCTGATCGTCACCTGCGGCTGGTGGATCGACGGGGTCGACTCCTATCCGGGGCCGTGGGCGCTGATCCCGGTGGGCTCGACACTCCTGATCATCTGGGCTGGCGCCACTGCCCTGGAGCGTCCGCGGCCGGGCGTCTCCGAGCCGCAGGCCCTACCGCCGGTCAACCGGATGCTGGCCAGCCGGTGGCCGGTCTGGCTGGGCACCATCGCCTACGCCCTCTATCTCTGGCACTGGCCCCTGCTCATCTTCTACCTGACCTGGCGGGGCAAGGACCACGCCTCGGTGCTCGAGGGTGTGGGGCTGCTCGCGGTCTCGATCACGCTCGCCTGGCTCACCAAGCGATACATCGAGGATCCGTTACGCGGTGGCGGCCGGTCGCGGCTGGCGCACGCCCGCCATGACGGGAGCACCCGCTGGCTGACCTACACCTCGGCGCTGACGTCGGTCCTGGTGATCGCAACCCTGGTGACCGGGGTCGGCATCAAGGTCTGGGATCGGCACGTCTCGACCATGGTGGTGGACACCAAGAACCTCGATCCGAGCCTGTATCCCGGTGGCCGTGCACTTCTCAACGGCCTGCCCGTGCCCGCACTGGATCCGCAGCCGTCGCCGTTGCTGGTCACCAAGGACTTCCCGGAGACCTCCACCGACGGCTACATGAGCAGCTTCGAGGACCCCGACATCCACGTCGGTGTGTACGGCGACCCCAACGCGACCAAGACGATCGCACTGATCGGCGGATCGCACGCCGAGATGTGGATCAGCGCACTGAACCTGCTCGGACAACGCAACCACTTCAAGGTGACCACGTACCTCAAGATGGGTTGTCCGATGTCGACCGAGCTCGTCCCCAAACAGAACGGCGTGCCGTATCCGCAGTGCCACGACTGGGTGATGCGAGTCCAGAAAAAGGTCATCGCGGACAAGCCGGACGCTATCTTCACCAACTCGACCCGGCCTCGCGACTACGAGCCCGGCGACTGGGTGCCCCCGACATACACACCGATCTTCGACGATTTCATCGCCGCGGGCATCCAGGTGTTCGGTATCCGCGATACGCCCTGGCCGCACAACGCCGCGGGTCTGATCGACACGCCGACGTGTCTCGCCGACGGCGGGTCGGCCACGAGTTGCGCGACTCGACGGGCCGCAGCGCTGGCTCCCGAGGACCCGGCGAAGGCGTTGTCGGCGACCAGGCCGATGTTCCACGCTCTCGACCTCTCCAACGGGGTCTGCGATCCGGAGTTGTGCCCGGCGATCGTCGGCAACGTGGTCGTCTACAAGGACTGGCATCATCTCAGCGCGACCTTTGTCCGCAGCCTGACCGATGAATTGGGCCGACAGATGGCGGCAGCGGCACCGTGGACGGGCCAGTCGCCCCGGTGACCCCCCTCGCCCGTTGACCCCCTCGCCCGTTGACCCCCTCGCCCGTTGACGCTGTGTGACGTCGACGGTCACACATCGTAGGCGTGCTCTCCGAGATGAACCCGGGGCCGTTGACGGCTAGTGTCGTCTCATGGAATCGCCGAAGGTCGCAGTGACTGAGTCACCGGCCCCCGATGCCGGAGGTTCGCCCCCCGCCCAGTCCGCGGAGGTCACCAACGTTCCCGATCCGTTCGACTTCGCGGCACCACCGGACGACCGGGAACCCTTCATCGTCTGGCCGGGCAGCGCGTATCCGCTCGGCGCGACGTATGACGGTGTGGGGACCAACTTTTCGTTGTTCTCCGAGGTCGCGACCGCGGTCGATCTGTGTCTCGTCGACGACGCCGGGACGGAACGTCGGATCCGCCTGGAGGAGGTCGACGGATACTGCTGGCACTGCTACCTCCCCAACGTCGGACCGGGTCAGTTCTACGGCTTCCGGGTGCACGGTCCCTACGATCCCGCGCAAGGCCTCCGCTGCGATCCGAGCAAGCTGCTGCTCGACCCTTATGGGAAGGCGTTCCACGGCGAGTTCGACGGGGATGCGTCGCTGTTCTCGTACCCCATGGTCGACGAAGAGCCGGCGGAGGTGTCCGCCGACGACGGGACCGCCCAAGCAAACGTCGTCGACTCGACGGCCGGCGGCACCGACACGGCGCCGCGCGGCGATTCCGCGACCGGGTCCACCAGAACACCGGACACCGACACCGACGACACCGAGACTGCGGCCGAATCGGTCGCCGACACCGAGTCGTCGCTGACCCTCACCACCCGCGCGCCGACCGACATGCCGCAACTCGACTCGCTGGGCCACACCATGGTCTCCGTGGTGATCAATCCGTATTTCGACTGGCAGAGCGACCGATCGCCGCGCCGTCCGTATCACCAGACGGTCATCTACGAGGCCCACGTGAAGGGGATGACCGCCACTCATCCGGATGTTCCGGAACATCTGCGCGGAACGTATGCGGGGCTGTGTCACCCCGTCATCATCGATCATCTGCAGTCGCTGGGTGTCACCGCGATCGAGCTCATGCCGGTCCACCAGTTCATGCAGGATTTCGTCCTGCACGACAAGGGCCTCCGGAACTACTGGGGGTACAACACCTTCGGGTTCCTCGCACCCCACGTCGAATATGCGTCAAAGGCCGATCAGCCGGCAAGCGCGGTCACCGAGTTCAAGGCGATGGTCCGCGCATTCCACAAGGCGGACATCGAGGTGATCCTCGACGTGGTCTACAACCACACGGCCGAGGGCAACCATCTCGGCCCGACGGTCTCGTTCCGCGGGATCGACAACGCGGCCTACTACCGGCTCGTCGACGGCAACCCCGAGATGTACATGGATTACACGGGAACCGGGAACAGCCTCAACGGGCGCCATCCGCACACGCTGCAGCTGATCATGGATTCGCTGCGGTATTGGGTACTCGAGATGCATGTGGACGGCTTCCGTTTCGACCTCGCTTCCACCCTCGCCCGTGAGCTGCATGACGTGGACCGGCTGTCGGCGTTCTTCGATCTGGTGCAACAGGATCCGGTGGTGAGCCAGGTCAAGCTCATCGCGGAGCCCTGGGATGTCGGCGAGGGCGGCTACCAGGTCGGCAACTTCCCGCCGCTGTGGACCGAATGGAACGGCAAATACCGCGACACCGTCCGGGACTACTGGCGAGGCGAACCGGCCACCCTCGGAGAGTTCGCGTCGCGGCTGACGGGTTCGTCCGATCTGTACGAGGCAACCGGCCGTCGCCCCCTGGCCAGCATCAACTTCGTCATCGCCCACGACGGCTTCACGTTGCGTGATCTCGTGTCCTACAACGAGAAACACAATATCTCCAACGGCGAGGACAACCGGGACGGCGAGAGTCACAACCGATCCTGGAACTGCGGCGTCGAGGGCCCCACCGACGACCCGGACATCCTCGCCCTCCGCGCACAGCAGCAGCGCAACATCCTGGCCACCCTGTTCCTCTCGCAGGGCACGCCCATGCTGGCGCACGGTGACGAGATGGGCCGGACGCAACAGGGCAACAACAACGTCTACTGCCAGGACTCCGAACTCTCGTGGATGGACTGGTCGCTCGCCGAGAAGAACGCCGACCTGCTCGACTTCACCCGCCGGGCCATCGCGCTGCGCCACGACCACCCTGTGCTGCGGCGCCGAAGGTTCTTCGCCGGCAAGCCGATTCGCTGGGGCGATCAGGCCCTCGACATCGTCTGGCTGACGCCGGCCGGTCAGGCAATGACCGCCGAGGACTGGGACAGCGGGTTCGGCAAGAGCCTGGCGGTGTTCCTCAACGGCGACGGCATCGAGGAGAAGAACGAACTCGGCGAGAAGGTCGTCGACGACAGCTTCCTCGTCTGCTTCAACGCGCACGACGGCGACATCGACTTCCACCTGCCACCGCCGTCGTGGGGCCTCGAGTGGAGCGGCGAACTCGACACCACCCACGCCACCGGCGCGACCGACCTCACCGCCGCGGCCGAGACGACCGTGACCGTCGGTGCCCGATCGGTCCTGGTCCTGCGTAAGACGGCGTGAGCACCGAACGGCAGATGTCGTCCGCCGGCACCCACCGCATCGGCGGACGACAAGAACCGGTCGCCACCTACCGGATTCAGCTCACCCCTTACCACGGCTTCGCCGAGGTGGTCGACATCCTCCCCCAGATCGCCGATCTGGGCGTGAGCCATCTCTATCTGTCGCCCATCGGGCGCGCGGTCGAGGGGTCCACCCACGGATACGACTGGGTGCCGCCACCCGGGGTCTCGACCGAACTGGGCGGGATCGACGGGTTGCGGGCACTGCGTCGCGCCGCCACCGGCCACGGACTGGGAGTGATCGTCGACATCGTGCCGAACCACACCGGCGTGGCCGACCCGGTACAGAACCCGTGGTTCAACGACCTGCTGCGATACGGTTCGGGGTCGCGCTACGCGACGTGGTTCGACGTCGACTTCTCCACCGACAACGGCACCGACGGCAAGATCGCGCTCCCGGTGCTCGCCGCCGATGGCGACCTCTCGCCCCTTGCCGTCGACGACGGACATCTCCGCTACTACGACCATGTCTTCCCCACGGCTCCCGGCACCTCCGACGGCGCGCCGTCGGAGGTCCACGACCGTCAGCACTACCGGCTGGTCCCGTGGAACAGCGGATTGATCGGATACCGGCGGTTCTTCACCGTCAACGAACTCGCGGGACTGCGCCAAGAGGACCCAGAGGTCTATGCGGCCTCCCATCGATGGCTGTTCGACCTCGTCGACGAGGATCTCATCGACGGCGTCCGTGTGGACCATCCCGACGGGCTCTGGGATCCACAGGCCTATCTGCGGCGCCTGCGGGGCGACGTCGGCGATCGTCGGTTGATCTACATCGAGAAGATTCTCGCATCGGATGAGGAGCTGGAGCCCACCCTGCCGGTGGAGGGAACCACCGGCTACGAGCAGATGCGCGCGATCGACGCCGTCTTCACCGCACCGACCGGGATCATCGAGCTCGACGAGGTCCACGAGAACGTCACGGCCACGACCGGGGATTCGGCGTGGCTGCAAGCGACCGAACGAGAACGCAAACTGTTCACCGTCGGTCAGATGTTCCCGACCGAGCACCGACGGCTGGTCCGGGCGATCACCCACTCGGATCCGTCCGCCGACGTCGACGCGATAGCCGAGGCGACGGCCGAATTGATCGCCGAGATCGGTGTCTACCGCGCCGACTACCCGTCCCTGCGGCCCCGGCTCGTCGACACCGCAGCCCAGATTGCCCGTCGTGCACCAGCTCTCACGTCCGCACTCGAATTCGTCGTCCAATCCACCGCTAGCCCCGGGGCGGCCACGTCTCGGCTCGCCCAGACCTGCGGCGCGGTGACCGCCAAGAGTGTCGAAGACAGCCTGTTCTATCGCACGGCCCGACTCGTTTCCGCTCAGGAGGTCGGGGGCGACCCGGCCAACCCGGCGATGTCGCTGCGAGAGTTCCATACCCGCAATGCCCGGCGGGCACGTGACTGGCCGTGGGCGATGACCGCGACGTCGACGCACGACACCAAACGCGGCGAAGACGTGCGGGCCCGCATCGCCCTGCTCGCCCAGGTGCCGGAGCGGTGGTCTCTGCTGGTCCGCCGGATCTGGTCTGCCACGCCGCCACCGGACGACCTGACCGGATACTTTCTGCTCCAGAACATCTTCGGGGTCTGGCCCGTCTCCGGAGCCGTCGACGACACCCTGCGGACACGTCTGCGCGCCTACGCCCAGAAGGCGTCCCGTGAGGCCGGCCTCCACACCACCTGGACCGACGTCGACGAAGAGTTCGAGAGCGCTCTCAGCTCCTGGGTGGACGCCATCACCACCGGTGATGGCGCGGACGCGATCGGGACACTTGTCGGCGAGATCTCGACGAGTTGGCAGGCCGAGGCGATGGCACGCAAGGCGATCGCACTGCTGGGTCCAGGCGTCGGGGACATCTATCAGGGTACCCAGTGGTGGGACGACTCCCTCGTGGATCCCGACAACCGTCGGCCGGTGGACTACTCGCAGCCTGCGGACCATCCCAAGACCGCACTGATCCGCGTCGCCCTACGGGCACGTGCCGATCATCCGACCGCGTTCGGCGCGGGAGGTACCTACGCTCCGCTAGCGGCCGAGGGCCCGCGCGCGGATCACGTGATCGCCTTCGTCCGGGGAGCCGGCGAGGACCACCCGCGGGTCGTCGTGGTGACCGCGCGCTTCACCCACAGTATGTCCGCGTTCGACCGATCCGCGACCTCGGTGGTCCTGCCGCCGGGGGCGTGGACCGACGCCGTGACCGGCGAAACCCTGGACGGCGCCGCGGATCTCGCACAGTTGCTCGCATCCGGACCCGTCGCGATACTCACCCGCGCAGGGTGACCGCACCTCGAGCGGTGCTGATCACCCAGCTGGGGCAGGCGCCTGAGGGGCGGGCGCCTGGGGGGTGGCCGGAGCGGCCGGCTGACCGGACTGATTCTGTTCGCCCTGGGGCGCGCCGATACCGGCCTGAGCGCCGTCGAGCTTGGCGACCAGCCACTTGCCGTCCTCTTTGTGCAGGTCCAGCCAGATAAGCATCAGTTCCTTGCCGCCCGACGGCGCCAGTGTGCTGGTACCACTGACCTCCATCAGCACACTCGTCTTCGCGGAGTCGGTATCGAAACTGGTGACCGACACCGACTTCACGGTCGGGGTCGCCTTAACGTTCAGATCCTTGACGGCCTTGGTCCCGTCGGACTGCTGCTGCTCCAGATGTTGACGGAACTCACCGGTGGACAAGGGGCCGAGTAGCTCCTTCATGTTCCCGATGTTGTCGGTGTTCATCGTGCTGACCAACTTGACCGAGAACTCCTCCGACGCCGCCTTGCTGTCGTCGAAGGCGGCGAGTTCCTGCCGCTGGTGATAGTAGCCCCAGCCCAGCAGTACGACCCCGACGACCACGGCGATCACAACGACCGTGGCCAGGACCTTCACCAGCCCACGGGTCGTGAAGGTCAGCGAGATCTCGCGTCCGCCAGACGATTTCGGGCGTTCGGGATCGGCGGCCGCGTCGGCGGCCGTGGTCACCGAGGCCGTGGTCACCGAGGCCGCGGTGCCGGAGCGCCGGCCCGCGGTCCGAGCGGATTTCGTCTGTGGACGCGGCACCTTCGGTGCCGGCTCGTCGGCGCTGTCGGCCACCTTGCCATCGGCGTCGAGATCCGCGTCGTCCCGCGGCGTGGGGTCGGTGTGGGCGGCGTCCTCGGGACGGGGTGATCCGAACTCTGTCGAGTCATCATTCGGTCCGTCGGAGTTGTTGTCCTGCTTGGTCATTCCTTCTCTTCACATCACTTGTCGAGCGGCACTGTCCGCGCATTCGGGTCATAGCCGGGCGGCGGACCGGCGGTGTCGTCGCCCGGGGGTCGAGGTGCGCTCGCCGATCCGCGAACCTGTTGCCGCGGGTCTTCGGTCACACAGTACAGATTGGTGGGCACGGTCAGTTCCAAGATCTTCGTCGGTCGCACCGGGGTGACGGCGTAGTTGCAACTCGGACGAGGGAAGATCGAGCCGAACGCCCACCACGCGCCACCGTGGAACATCGAGAGGCTCTTGACCCCGGCGTCGCGGATCGACGGGAGTAGATTCGCGATCGCGGGTGCCCGCAGCGCACCCTGCCGCGCCACGTCCACGAATTGCTGGAGCACGTCGGACACCGGGTCCCGGATCTGGTTCAGGGAGCCGGTCAGACTCGTCAGTTGCGACGGCCCTCGATCGAGCAGGGTGCGGATCTCCTTGTCGGACGCCACCGCCGCGTTCACGATGGTGCTCAACGAGGAGACCGTGGTCCCCAGATCCGGCTGGATGTTCGCGGTGGTCTTCAGGATCGTGCCGGTGTCGGAGATCAGCTTCTTCGTCTGCGGCAGGACGAGTGCCAGATCCGCGAAGATGGTGCCGCCCGAGACGAACAGTGCGCGGAGGTCGTTGTCGTCGGAGCCGTCCGAGCCGAGTGCCACCTCGAGGTTGTCGACCGCCGACCGCAGCTTGACGGGATCGATCTGCTCCACGACGTTGAGGGACGCCTCCAGCGTCTCGGGGAACGGTGCCGTCACCCGGGTCTGGTTCACCTGGATGACGTCGCCGTCGGCGAAATACGGACCGTCGGCGGTGGCCGGTTCGAAGTCGACGTACTGTTCACCCGCCGCCGAGAGACCGAGCGCGGCGACGACCGCGTTGCGGTTGATCTTGACGTCGTCGCTGATCTTGACCGTCACGTCGACCTGTTTCGGCTGCACACGGATCGACTCCACCTCACCGACCCGGGCGCCACGCAGCATGACGCCGGAGGTGTCCTGGAGTCCACCGGAACTCGTGAAGTGCACGGTCATCTCATACGTGCCCTTGAACGGATCCCAGCGGAGCGTGCCGAACGACAGGTACGCCAGCCCGACGAGCATCACCAGGATCAGCCCGATGTTCCCGACGAGAACCGAGTGCCCGCGCACCCATGTGAACGGACCGGACACGACTCTCATCCGCAGCACCCCCGCGTTCCGGTGAGGCGCGCCAGCAGTCGGGTCAACGTCTGCTGCAACGCTCTCGAGCCCTCGTCCACGTCCTGCAACTCGGGCAGGCGACTCGCCGAGTCGAACCCTGCGCCGGGATTGAGGTAGTAGACCTTCGCCGACAGTGCCGCGGCACTACCGGGCGTCGACTTGACCCACTTGGGAGTCAGCGTGGCCAGATTGTCCGAGAGCGGACCGAGGACGCTCGCGGCGCCGCGCAGACCCTTCAGCGCGGTCGACAGGTGTCCGATGAGCTCGACGAGATTGTCCTGGTCGGAGTTCAGGAAGTCGTTGGTCGCCGCGGTCACCCGGTTGGTCTTGTCCAGGGTCGTCAGGATCTGACCGATCTGGCCGTTCACCGCGTTGACCGCGGGTGCGAGTTTGTTGATCGACGCCATGATCTGGGCTCGTCCGTCGGCGAGCTGACCGGTCAACACCTGCATGTTCCGCATCGACTCGTCGACCTCGGTGGAGTTCTTGTTGAACTTGGTGATCGCAGTGGTGAGGCCCTCGATCGAACCGGACAGCTCATCCGGATGCGCCGACACCGCGCTGCTCAACTCCGTCAGGATCCCCTGCAGTGAGCTCAGGGATCCGCTGTCGACCAGACCCGAGGTGCTCACGAGTAGATCCTCGACGGTCGCGGCGGCGGAAGTCGGCCCGTCGAGGTTGTCGCCGTCGCCGAGATACCCCGACGGCGCGCCCTTCGGGGGCAGGAGTGCGACGAACACGTCGCCGAGCGGAGTCGCCTGCCGCAGTTCGGCACCGGTACCGGTCGGCAGCTTGGACTCCTTGCTGACGTTCATGGTGACCACCGCCGAGTAGTCCTGCGCGACTATGTCGGTGACCTGCCCCACGTCGGTTCCGTAGAGCTTGACCTTCGCGCGCGTCGGCAGGTTGAGCGCATTGTCGAACTTCGCGGTCAAACGAATCGAGTCTCCGATGCCGCCGGGAGCGGGCAACGGGATCTGTTCGACGGTGAGGCCTGGTACCACGCCGCAGCCCGACATCGACACGACCGCGGCCACGAGCAGCATCATCAGGGCTCCCCGCGAGGCCCGTCGGCCGCGGCCATCGGCGCGCTGGACTCGGAAGGGTCCGATGCCATCTCGGGTCATTTCGTCAGCTCCAACATCGCCGAGAACACACCGAGGTCCGGCCCGAAATCCTTGAGCTGGCCAGTGCGGCATCCGTTCTTCTGGAGGTTGATGGCCTGGCAGAAGGTCGACAACGCCTCGGTGTCGATCAACGACTTGTCGAGCAGCACCTGTGCGCGCCAGGCCCCCTGCTCGGCCGAGACCGAGTTGCTGAGGTTCTGGAACAGTAATGGTCCCAGGTCGATCGTCTCCACCACCTGCCGAGAGAAGTCACTGAGGTTCTCGGCCAGCGCGGCGAGGCGGCCGGTCGACGACCCGATCGCTCCCGAATTGTTCCGCAGGAACGCGGTGGTGTTCTGCAACGCGACGTTCAGGTCGCCCAGCGTCGCCTGCAGACCCGGCGCCTGCGTGCGGAGCATCTGCGCGACGTCGTTGATGGAGTTGGAGAACGCGGTCATCTTCGGATAGTTGGACACCAGCGTGGAGGTCAGTCCCTGCACGGTCTTGATGATCTCCATCAGCGCACCACCGTTTCCGGATGCCACCTCCGAGGCCTTGCTGAGTTGGTTGAACGCCTCACGCATCCGTTCGCCGTTGCCACTGGTGATGCCGGAGGTGATGTCGACCAGGTCGGCGACCGGTCCCTCACCGGGCTGATCACCCGACAGCGACTTCACCAGCCCGTCGATCGAGTCGAACAGTTCGCCGGTCGAGACCGGGCTCTTCGTCTGCTGGATCACCGAGCCGTCGGCGAGCTTGTCACCCTCGGAGTAGGCCGGGGACAGCTCGATGTGCCGGGTTGTCACGATGGACGTGTTGACGATGGCCGCGGTCGCGTTGGCGGGCACCGGGACATCCTTGTCGACGGTGAAGGTCACCTTCACCCGGTTGCCCTGCTGCTGCACACCGGTCACCTGGCCGACCGGCATCCCGAGCACCGAGACGTCGTTGCTCGTATAGAGGCCGGCCACGTCATCGAAGTATGCGGTGACCTGAATGGCCGAGCCGAACGCCGCGGTCCACTTCGCCGGGATGAGCGAACAGCCGGACAGGCCCAGCACCACCAGGAGCGCCAGGGCGACCATCGACAACGGTCGGCGCAGGCCGGAGACTCCACGTGCGGAGATCAGCATCCGTCCACCACCCTTGCCAGACACAGCCAGTTGTCCGGGAAGATCCCCCAGGGAAGATAGCCATTCGCGTACGGACCGTCGCCGATGATGTTGTTGGTGAGTCGCGCGGTGACCGGGAGCACCTCGAGCAGCTTGCGCAGGTTGGCGCGATTCTTCTCCAGTCCCTGTGACATCGTGTTAAGGTTTGCCATGATCGGCGCGAACTGGTCGCCGTTCTCACGGGCCACTGCTCGCGCCTGCTCGGTGAGCTGGGCGATCCCGTCGAGCATCCTCGTCACCAAGGCCTCACGCGCGGTGATCTTCTCGGCGAGCTGACGACCCTGGCCCACGATGATCGACAACTGTGTCTGACTGTCGTCGACGATCCCCGTCACCGACTTCGTGTCGCTGACGAGTTGATTGATCTGATCCCGGCGGTTGGTTATCACCTTCGACATCGCCGTCAGCGAGTCGAGCGTCGGCTTGGTCACCGCAGGAGCACCGGCGAGCTGCCGGTTGAGGGTACGCAGGCTGTCGGCGAAGCTCTCGTCGTCGATCCCGGCGATGATCGGGGTGCCTTGTTCGATGGTCTTCTGCAGATCGTAGGGGACGCTCGTCTGCGCGATCCGCCCGTCGGCGGCCTGGGTGGGCGAATCCCCCAGCGACACATCGACATATCGCTGCCCGAGCAGCGTGGACATCTTGATCTCGGCAGAACCGTTCGATGTGACGTTCACGTCGCCATCGACCTTCATCGTGACGGTCACGTGGTTCCCGTCGAGTTCGGTCGAGCTCACCTCGCCCTTGTCGATGCCGGCCACCCGGACCTTGTCCCCGGGTCGGATACCACCCGCCTGGGCGAACTCACCGGTGTAGGTCTTCTTTCCGAGGTGCGCCTGCGCGAGACTGGTGACGCCCAGCACCAGCAGCACGATCACCACGGCACCGGCCAGCCCGTACCAGAAGCGCCGGTGGCCGTCGAAGTGTCTGCGCCACCTGTTCATCGACACACCTCCGAATGCTTGGTGCCACCGATCTTGTTGATGATGCCGGGCGGCAAGAGCACGTCTCCGATCGCGATGTCGAGGTCGCAGGCGTAGATGTTCAGGTAGTCGCCCTGACCGAGGACCAGCGGGAAGTGACCGAGGAAGATCGGCAGCTGGCCCGCCATCCGGTCGAGCTTGGCGCCGTTGGCGATGAGGGTGGAGGTAGCCGCTCGCGCGTCGGTCGCCGCGGCCGACAGCGAGCTGCGACTCTGGCCGAGCACGTCCGCGAATCCGCTTGCGGTCTGCCCGATCTGGGTCACCGACTTACCGAAGGCGGCCGAGTTGGCGTTGAGATTCTCGATCAGCCCCGAGATGCTGTCGATCACCGTGCCGACCTGGCCGCCCTGCTTGGCCAGGTCACGCATGACCGCGCTCAGGTTGTTGATGATCGACCCGATCACGACATCGCGATCGGCCATGTCCGAGGCGAGCTGCCCCACCTCGGCGACGGTGTAGCTCAGCGACACCTTGTTGCCCTGGAAGGCCTGGATCAGGCCCTCCGACAGTGCATTCACCTGTTCGGGTTTCAGGGTCTCGAACACCGGCTGGAATCCGGCGAGCAGTCGGGTCACGTCGAACGAGTCCTCGGACGGCTGTCGGAGAGATGACCCGGCCGTCAGCGGCGCGCTGTCGGCTCCCTTCACCAACGTGAGAGACAGGTACCGCTGACCGATGAGGTTCTGATAGCGGATCGCCGCCTGGGTGTTGGTGAACATGGGCTGATCGGTCTGGACGTCGAAGGTGACCCGGGCACGACCGTCGTCGAGGGAGATGTCGTGGACCCGGCCCACCCGCACGCCGGCCATCCGGACGTCGTCGCCGGTCGCGAGCCCGGAGGCATCGTTGAAATAGGTGGTGAAGGAGTTCGTGTTCCCCGGCAGCGACCGCTCCAGGGTGGACCAGATGATGTACGTCAGGAGCATCGCGACGATCGCGAACACCGTGAAGCCGATCAGTGGTTTGCGGATGCTGGACTGCCCGTGGCTCATCGACCGCCTCCCTGCTGTCCGTCCGGGTTCCCCGGCCTGATCGAGCTCGACTGGACCAGCGGCCCGAGCATCAACGTGTCCGCGGCACCCGGCTTGCGCTTGAGCGCCGTGCCGAGGGTCTTGTCGTCCGACGAGGTGGTCACCGATCCTGCGGCGGACGCGTTGCGGCGCATGCCGTCCGAAGGATAGATCATCAACGGACCGGAACTCGTCGGCCCAGTGCCGGTGCCCGGGCCCACACACCCCGGGGCGCGCGTCTGGCCGTAGGGGCCACCGTTGTAGACAGGGCAGTTCTGTCGTGTGTACCGCTGATACGCACCGAAGCTCACACCGATGTTGAGCTGCGCATGACCGTTGACACCGGTGAACACGGTCAGCGCCTTGGCCGCGAGATTGTTCAGCGCCGACAGCGACTGCGGCAACGCGTCCGGCTCCAGCACGGCGGCACCGACCATCGTGTTGAGATCACGCACCACCCGCTTGCCCCGATCACCGTTGGCCGCGAAGAGCGCCTGCGTCTCGTCCAGGACGCCCTCGCCGGCGGACAGGAGGGCGGTGAGATCCTGCTGTTTCTCGGCGATGGTCATCGCCGGGATCACACTGCGGCCCAAGGTGTCCAGCAACTGCGGCGTCGACTGGGAGAGTCCCTTGACGGCGTTGTTGAAGTTGTCGAAACCCGACGGCGCACCCGGCGGGAACTGGGCGTTGATGGTGCGCCAGTAGTTGTCCAGCAGCGGGACGAAGGCGCCGAACACCGCACCGCCGCCCTTCAGCGCATCCGAGATGGTCCCGAGGACCGAGGCGAGATCCTCCGGCGGTACGGCCTGCAGCAGGGTCCGCAGTTCGTTCTGCGCATCCTGCAACCGGATCGTCGGCAGGGTCTCGTCGGCCGGGATCGTGGCGTCCGAGGACAGACCCTGGCCGCTCGGCTGTCCGGGCGCGACCAGTTCGACGGAGTTGACGCCGAACAGGTTCGACGGCACCGTCCGTGCGGTGACGTTGCTGGGGATGCCCGTCGCCTGGTCGGGATCGATGTCGATGCCGACGTTCTTGTACTGGAGGTTGCCCGGCCCGACGTCGCCGCTGAGATCGATGGACTTCACCGCCCCGACGATCAGTCCGTTGTAACGGACATCGGCGTCGGTGAGCAACCCGTCGCCCACGTCGGTCAGTTTGGCGGTGACCGGGACCGTCGAGGTGAAAGTGCCCTGATACCGCAGGAAGAGCAGGACGAACAAGATGACGAGGGCGACGAGGAACGCGAGCCCGCGCAGTACGTACTGCAGCAGCGAGGGATTGCGGCCGTCGGTGGCGATGTCCATCGAATGCTCCCCCTAACCCGAGATCTTTATTCCGGGCGAGGTACCCCAGAACACGAGTGTCAGGACCAGGTTGGCGAAAACGATGACGATGATCGCCATGCGGATCGCGTGGCCGGCGGCCACCCCCACACCTTCAGGACCCCCGGAGGCGAAATAGCCGTAATAGCACTGGATGAACGTGGTCAGCAGGACGAAGACGACCACCTTGACGAACGAGGCGACCATGTCGGTGGAGACCAGGAACTGGTTGAAGTAGTAGGTATAGGTACCGGCGCCCTGGCCGCTCTGCAACTGGAACATGACCTGGCAGGCCAGGTAGTTCGCGGCCAGCGACACCGCATACAGCGGCACGATCGCCAGAACGGCCGCCGACATCCGGGTGGTGACGAGGTAGGGCAGCGGGCGGATGGCGATGGATTCGAGCGCGTCGATCTCCTCGCTGATCCGCATCGATCCGAGCTGCGCGGTGAATCGGCATCCCGACTGGGCGGTGAACGCGGTGGCCGCGAGCAGTGGCGCGATCTCACGGGTGGTGGCGAAGGCCGACAGGCCGCCGGTGACCGGAGACATGCCGAGCAGGTTGAGGGCGGTGTATCCCTCGATGCCCACGGTGGCCCCGCCCATGACGCCGAGGATCACCATCACGCCGACCGTGCCGCCGCCGACGACGATCGCACCATTGCCCCAGGCGACATCCGACAGCAGGCGCCAGACCTCTTTGCGGTAGTGGGTGAAGGCGATCGGGACCGCGCCGATCGACTTGACCAGGAAGGTGATGAGGTGGCCCATCGCGGCGAGCATTCCGCGTGGGCCCCGGTAGATCGCCTTGGCCGCCTCGAGCGGCCGGAGCGCGGGGGGCACATACCGTGATGCGGTCATCTCACACCACCTTCGCCGGAACGAGGATGGCGAACAGCTGGGTCAAGGCGACATTCACGGTGAACAACAGCAGCACGGAGTTGACCACCGCGGCGTTGACCGAGTTGGCCACACCAGCCGGACCGCCCTTGGTGGTCAGTCCGCGATCACAGGCGACCACCGCGACGATGGCACCGAAGATCACCGCCTTGATGATCGCGAAGGCGAGGTCGGAGGTGGATGCGAAGGACGCGAATGTGCCGGTGTAGCTACCGGGCGTACCGCCCTGGAAGTAGACGTTGAAGACGTATCCGGTGATGAACCCGACGAAGCAGACGAAGCCGCACAGCAGGAAGCTCACCACCATGGTGGCCAGCAGGCGCGGGGAGATCAGGCGCTGGATCGGGTTGACCCCCATCACCTTCATCGCGTCTATCTCGTCGCGGATGGTTCGTGAGCCGAGGTCGGCGGCGATGGCCGAGCCGACCGCGCCGGCCAGCAGCAGCGACGTCACCAGTGGCGCGCCCTGCCGGATCACCCCCAGGCCGGTCGCCGCGCCTGAGAACGAGGTCGCGCCGATCTGACCGGCGATGTTGGACACCTGGATCGAGACGATCACCCCGATCGGGATCGCGACCAGCAGCGTCGGAAACACCGAGGTACTCGACATGAACGCGCATTGGCGGATGAACTCACCGAACGGGAACCGGCGCTTGACGATGTCGACGATGAGGACCCTGAAGACCTCGACGAACATGCCCATCTGCCGACCGAAGGTGTCGAACGAGGCCATGACGTGGTCGCGGAACCACCGGCGCACTCCACCCGAGCCCGCACGTGTTGCCTCCCCGTTCGAGGTCACCGCGTCAGTACTCAATCCCCTACCCTCGCGTGTCGGCTGCCCCCGTCGCCGGGTTCAGTCAGATGTGTCGATCGAGCGGCCGACGCGGCCACCATCCCGCACACCATGTCGATGCGGGCCCCCTGGTGGGCCGACCCCCGCCGGTAAATATATCTGATATCTCCAATCCGTCTGTGTCACGGGTCACACTACCGACATCTGCGCCTGTCACAGCGGCGACATACCTTGTGTTTCGTGACCGATAAGTCGAAAGCTCCCGACACCATAACTGGGACGACCGACCAACGTGAGGACATATCGAGCTTTCCGGTCCCGGCGCGGCCTTTCGTCCCGCCGCCCACGGTGGTCGACATCCGGGTCTGGGCCCCGCGTGCACACAGCGTCGTGATGCTCGCCGACGCCGGCGATGGCCAGGTCGAGTTCCCGATGCGCCGAGACCCGGCGGCAGCGGGGCACGACGCGGCGCAGTGGTGGGTTCCGGCCGTCGAAGGCCCCACGGCCGATCTGGCGGAACTGCGGTATCGCTTTGTCGTCGACGGCGACGAGCCGGCCCCCGATCCGCGTTCGGTCCGACTGCCCGACGGCGTCCACGGCAGCTCGGCGCTGCATCGTCTCGACGAGTCGTCGTGGTCCGACGACGACTGGCCCGGCATCGACGTCCGCGGGTCCGTGCTCTACGAGCTGCACGTCGGAACCTTCACCGCCGAAGGCACATTCGATGCCGCGATCGGGCAGCTCGACCACCTGGTGAGCCTCGGGGTCGACGTCGTCGAGGTCATGCCGGTCAACGCGTTCAACGGGACCCACGGCTGGGGCTACGACGGTGTCGCGTGGTACGCGGTGCACGAACCCTACGGCGGCCCGGACGGCTTCGCCCGATTCGTCGACGCATGTCACCGGCGCGGTCTCGGCGTGGTGCTCGACGTCGTATACAACCATCTCGGGCCGTCGGGCAACCATCTCCCCCGGTTCGGCCCGTACCTCACCGAGGGAACCAACAGCTGGGGCTCCGCGCTGAACCTGTCGGAGCCGAATTCGGACGAGGTCCGTACCTACATCATCGCCAACGCGCTGCGCTGGCTGCGCGACTTCCACGTCGACGGGTTACGTCTCGACGCCGTCCACGCGCTGATCGATCACCGGGCTGTCCATCTGCTCGAGGAACTGGCCATCGCGACCGATGCGCTCGCCGTCGAACTCGGCCGGCCACTGACACTGATCGCGGAGAGCGACCTCAACGATCCGCGACTGATCTTGCCCCGCGAACTCGGCGGCTACGGACTCGGCGCGCAGTGGGACGACGACGTCCACCACGCGATCCACACCGCGGTGTCCGGTGAGCGGCAGGGTTACTACGCCGATTTCGGCAGCCTCGAGGCACTGTCGAAGGTGCTGCGGGGCGGGTTCTTCCACGACGGCACCTATTCCTCGTTCCGCCGACGCCATCATGGTCGTCCGATACCGACCGATCTGGTCGCCGCGGAGGCGCTGGTGGCCTACACGTGCAATCACGACCAGATCGGCAATCGGGCCGTCGGCGACCGGCCGTCGGCCTATCTCACCGGCGGCCGGCTCGCCATCAAGGCGGCACTCGTGTTGCTCTCGCCATTCACCCCGATGTTGTTCATGGGCGAGGAGTGGGCGGCCCGGACGCCGTTCGCATTCTTCACCTCACACCCCGAGCCGGAGCTCGGTCGAGCGACGGCGGACGGCAGGCGCGCGGAGTTCGCCGACCACGGCTGGGACACTGCGGAGATCCCGGATCCCCAGGACCCGGAGACGTTCCGGTCGTCGAAGCTCGACTGGTCCGAGCTGGACCGGCCGGCCCATCGTCGGATGTTCGACTTCTACCGCGAGCTGATCGGACTGCGCAAGCGCGAAGAGGATCTCCGTCACGGCGATTTCTCCTCGGTCACAACATCATTCGATGAAACAACGGGCTGGTTTGCGATGTTCCGCGGCGGATGGTGCGTGGTCTGCGTCCTGAATGGAACCGAGACGACCGTACCGGTCGACGTGACGCCCGAGCTCTGGTGGGAGGAACCCACGATCGCGGACGGAGTGCTGCGCAGCAGTGGGCACAACGTGGTGATCGGCCGGCTCCGGTGACCGGTCAGGTCAGGTCAGGTCAGGTCAGGTCAGGTAATCGTAGGCCGGGGTACCGGGTTCGAGTCGCTCGCAATGCAGCCGTGAGTGCGCCATCCGGTCCATCAGACCGACGAGACCCTCGGGTTCACCGAGCTCCACACCGACCAGCGCGGCCCCGGTCTCCCGGTTGTTCCGCTTGACGTACTCGAACAGCGTGATGTCGTCGTCGGGGCCGAGCACGTCGTCGAGGAACCTCCGCAACGCCCCGGGCTCCTGCGGGAAATCCACCAGGAAGTAGTGCTTGAGCCCCTTGTGGACGAGTGAACGTTCGATGATCTCGCCGTACCGGGACACGTCGTTGTTGCCGCCGGAGATCAGGCACACCACGGTGGCGTCGGCGGGCAGTTCCAGAGCGGACAGTCCGGTCACGGCAAGTGCACCGGCAGGCTCGGCGATGATGCCCTCGTTCTGATACAGCGCGAGCATGGTCGAGCAGATGGCCCCCTCGTCGACGTGCGTGATGTGCGTTGCGCCCGGGCGGGGTCGGTACCGGACACCGTCCTCGAGCACGCCGACCTGTGGTTTCGGCGCGATGCCGGGCAGGCTCGGGTGCTCGGTGATGGTCGCGTCGAGATCCGCCATCACCCGGTGGCCGATGCTGCCGATGCGCTTGACCGCCGCGCCGTCGACGAAAGGATCGATGGTGTCGAGGGTGACGGGACCACCGGCCGCCAGCGCCGCGGTCAGCGAGACGGCGCCGGTCGGCTCCACCCCCACGATCGCGACGTCGTCGCTGAGCGACCGGAAATAGGTCGCGATCCCGGCGAGACAGCCACCGCCACCGACGGGCGCGACCACCACGTCGGGCACCGTCCCGAGTTGCTCGACGATCTCGTAGGCGATGGTCCCCTGCCCCGCGGCGGTACGTGGATCGTCGAACGCGTGGATCCAGGACGCACCGGTGCGCATGACGTCCGACTGCGCCGCGGCCGCCGCCGCGTCGTAGGTCTCGCCGACGGCGATCAGATCGACGAAGTCTCCACCGTGCCAACGGATTCGGTCACGCTTCTGCTTCGGAGTGGTGGTCGGCACGTAGATCCGTCCGGGCACCTTCATGGACCGGCACGCATAGGCGACACCCTGTGCGTGATTGCCGGCACTCGCCGCGACCACGCCGCGGGCGAGTTCCTGCTCGGAGAGTTGGGCCATCACGTTGTAGGCGCCGCGAATCTTGTACGAGCGCACCGTCTGCAGGTCCTCACGCTTGAGGAAGACCCGGGCCCCGGCGTCTGCCGAGATCCGCGGTGATTCCTCGAGTGGCGTGCGGGCGACAGCCTCGGCGATCCGCGCGACCGACGCCGTGATGGCGTCCGCGGTCAACGTCGGGCCATGCTGATGAACCGGTGCCTCCTGCGTACTCACGCCCTCCATGCTCTCACCCGGCGCGATGGTGGCGCATCGGGAGGTCCAGCGCAGGCAGATCGGAAATGGTCGACGGGGACCCACCGCGGGCATACACTCCACAGAGGTCAACGAACCAGTCGTCCCCGAGATTGCGCGTGATCGACCGGCGGGCGGCGTCCAACCTCGGGAGGCCGAGATGTTCCGACGCTCCACATCGTCCGATTGCGCCGACGACACTGCGCCGGCAGCGCCCCCGAGATCAGGGCGACGCACCGCGCGACGACGACTGATCGCCACCTCCTCGGTGATCACACTCGCCGCCGGGCTGTTCACCGCGCTGTCGGCGGCCCCGGCCTCGGCGGCGCCGGTGTGCGCGGGCGCCGGGCAGGCGCCGCGCCTCGTCGGCTCGGTCCCCGGGGCAGCACTCGAAGGATTGACCGTCGACGCCGGTGGCCGGCTCTATACGACCGATCTGGTCTCGGGAAGGGTCTTCCGGCTGTCGGCGCCGGGCGCACGGCCGGTGCCGATCGCGCGCGTCCCCGAAGGCGGCGCCGGCGCACTGGCGTGGGCTCGGGACGGCGCATTGCTCGTCGGCTACGGCGCCGATCCCCGCGTCGTTGTCGGGGACTCGCTCCGGCACGCGGGCATCGCGCGTCTGAACGTGGCCAACCTGGCTCTCCGCCCCTGGGTACGCGGCTTCTCGGCCACCAACGGGATGGATACGGCAGCGAGCGGAATCGTCTATGCCACCAATGATTTCGGCAACCTGATCGGGCGTGCCTATCCCAACGGCGCAGTGCAGGCCGACTGGGGTTCGCTGCCCAGCGCCAACGGCGCGGTCCTCGGAAAGGGCGACCGGTGGCTGTACGTGTCCCGCACCTTTGTGAATCCGGGCGTCAGCCGCATCTCGACCGCCAACCCTCGCGTGGTGCAGAGCCTGCTCGATCTGGGCGGGAACATCACCGCAGGCCCGGATGGGTTGACACTGGATTCCAAGGAGCGGCCGGTGGTTCCGTTCAACGGGGCCGGCCAGATCGTCCGGATCACCTCACCGGGACGCTACTGCGTTCTCGGTTCGGGAATCCCCACATCCAGTGTGCTGTCCTACGGTCGGGGAAACCGCGGCTTCGCTGCGGGCCATCTCTACCGGGCGGGCTTCGACGGACGGATCTACGAGATCCCGGGCGGATTCGATCAGGGCGCCACGGCGGCGGTCCCGAGCTGAGCGGCGCCCTCGTCGGGCAGTCCGGGTCCTCGGAGGGAATCCTGGTTCGCTCGACGGCACCACGGTGTGCACACACTCCACGGAGGTCGACGAATCAGCCGTCCACCGGAACCTTGTGTGGGCGGACGTCCCCGAGATCACTGAGAGGCTGACATGTTCCGACGGAGCCGCTTCGATGATGCCGTCAACTCACGGGTACACCCCGGCGCGAGGACCCATCGTCGACGCCTGGTCGTGGCGGCATCGGTGGTGGCACTCTCGGCGGGCCTGCTCACCGCGGTGTCCGCGGTCCCGGCCTCGGCCGCGCCGATCTGCGCCGGAGCCGGTCAGGCGCCACGACTGGTCGGTACCGTGCCGGGCGCCGCACTCAAAGGTCTCACCGTCGATGCCGGCGGACGGCTTTACACGACAGACCTGGTCTCCGGCCGAGTATTCCGTCTCTCCGCGCCCGGCGCACCGGCGGTCCCGATCGCTCATGTCCCCGACGGAGGCGCCGACGCACTGGCCTGGGCACCCGACGGCGCGTTGCTGGTCGGCTATGGTTCCGATCCGCGCGTCTTCGTCGGGGACGCACTGCGACCCGGCGGCATCGCGCGTATGAATGTCGGCAACCTGTCGATCCGTCCGTGGGTACGGGGGCTATCGGCCGCCGACGGCATTGATGTCGGCGCAAACGGAACGGTTTACGCCACCAACGATTTCGGCAATCTCGTCGGCCGCGTCCACCCTGGCGGCGCCGTACAGGCGGCCTGGGGAACGGTGCCGAGCGCCAACGGCGCGGTTCTCGGACGCGACGACCATTGGCTGTATGTTTCCCGTACCTGGGTCAATCCGGGCGTCAGCCGCATCTCCACGGCCAACCCGCGGGTGATACAGAGCCTGTTGGACCTCGGCGCGAACACGATGGCGGGTCCGGCCGGCCTGACACTTGATTCCCGGGGGCGTCCGGTGGTGGCGTTCGGCGGGGCCGGACAGATCGTCCGGATCACCTCGCCGGGACGCTACTGCGTCCTCGGATCCGGCATCGCATCGTCCATCGTGGTGTCGTACGGCCGTGGCATCCGCGGATTCTCGGCGGGACATCTCTACCGGGCCGGCTTCGATGGCCGTATCTATGAGATACCGGGCGGATTCGATCGGGGTGCGGCTGCGGCCATCCCCGGCTGAACGGGTTCTCGTCGCGAATCCGGCTTCTATCGGCGGGAATGCGGTTGCTGTCGCGGGATTTCCGGTTGCTGTCGGCGGGAATGCGGTTGCTGTCGGCGACTAGCGGTGCCGGCGTGATTGCCAGAAGCGCTCGGTCCACCACACGGTGAGCAGCGCAATTGCCGAGGCCCAGGCGATGGCCTGGACCGAACCGGTGATCGCGAGGGCGAGCACCCCGACGACGACGGCGGCCAGCAGGGCGTGCAGCTTGTAGAGCGGCCACCTGGTGCCGGCGATCTCCACCGACCGTGCCGATATCCGCGACCGGGCCGGACGCACCTCGACCAGCGCGGAGATGTTCGCTGAGGTCATGGGTCACTCCTCGGTCAGGCGGAGATGGCGGATGTTCGTTGCCACTGACCCAAGTGTAACGCAGTTGGAACTAAATTGTTCGGGGCACCGAAAACTCTGGTTCGGATGTGCACTTTCACGCGGCCCGTCAGCCCAGACAACTCGGTCCGAGCAGCGCCTTGAGATCGCCCATCAGCGCGGAACTCGGGCTGACGCGCAACGTCTCCGTGAGCCGCAGGATCGTCGACCGCTGCTCACTGACGAGCGTGACGTGCACATCCGCGGTACCGGGGTGTCGCGTGAGGACCTGCTTGAGCGCCTGCACCCGGTCGGGGGTGCATGTCCGTGCACTGAGCGTGAGCGACACCGGTTTCGCCGTTCCCACTACCGCCAGGTCGGGTACCGCGAGATCGTTGGCGCTGATCATCGTGCTGTCGTCGCGTCTGTTGACCCGCGCTTTGATCAGCACGATATTGTCCGCGACGATGTCGAGCCCGTAGACCTGGAACGACCGTGGGAAGAAGTAGACCTCGACACCACCGACCATGTCTTCGAGGGTGACGACCGCGTACGGCTCGCCCTTCTTGTTCACGCGACGGTTGACCGACGAGATGATGCCGCCGATGGTGATCTGCGCACCATCACCGACCGTGCCCTCGAGGAGCGCGGTGATCGATGTGTCGGTCTGGGCCGCGATGGCGTGCGCCACCCCGGCCAGCGGGTGATCGGAGACGTAGAGCCCCAGCATCTCCCGTTCCAGCGCCAGTTTGTGCTTGGAATCCCATTCCTCGTCGGGCACCTTGACGGCGAAGACCTCGGACATCGTGTCGTCGGCCCCACCGGCGTCGCCGAAGAGGTCGAACTGTCCGATCGCCTCGGCCTTCTTGGTGCCGATGACGGATTCCACCGCGTCGCCGTGGACGAGGAAGAGCCCCTTGCGCGGATGACTCAACGAGTCGAACGCACCGGCCTTGATGAGCGACTCGGTGACCTTCTTGTTGCATGCGGTGACGTCGATCTTGCCGAGGTAATCGGAGAAGCTGGTGAACTTGCCCTTCTCCTCACGCGCGGCGAGGATCGCCGAGACCACGCCCGTACCGACGTTGCGCACCGCCGCGAGACCGAAGCGGATGTCGCCGCCGACGGCCGCGAAGTTGCGCTGCGATTCGTTGACGTCCGGCGGTAACACCGTGATACCGAGCTTGCGGCAATCGGACAGGTAGATGGCCGCCTTGTCCTTGTCGTCGCCGACCGAGGTGAGCAGACCGGCCATGTACTCGGCCTTGTAGTTCGCCTTCAGGTACGCCGTCCAGAAAGAGACCAGGCCGTAGCCCGCGGCGTGCGACTTGTTGAACGCGTATCCGGCGAACGGCAGAATCGTGTCCCACAGCGCCTTGATCGCCGCCGACGAGAAGCCGTTGGACTTCATGCCCTCTTCGAAGCCCTCGAACTCGGCGGCGAGGACCTCGGCCTTCTTCTTACCCATCGCGCGACGCAGGATGTCGGCTCGACCGAGCGAATATCCGGCCACCTTCTGTGCGATCTGCATGATCTGCTCTTGGTAGACGATCAGGCCGTAGGTGTCGGCGAGGATCTCCTTGAGCGGCACCTCGAGTTCCGGGTGGATCGGGCGGACCTGCTGCCGCCCGTTCTTGCGGTCGGCATAGTCGTTGTGGGCGTTCATGCCCATCGGACCGGGCCGGTACAGCGCGAGCACGGCCACGATGTCCTCGAAGCCGGTGGGCTGCATACGCTTCAGCAGTTCGCGCATCGCGCCGCCGTCGAGCTGGAACACGCCGAGGGTGTCGCCGCGGGCGAGGAGCTCGTAGGTCTTGGGATCGTCGAGCGGGGCAGCGTCGAGATCGAGGTCGACACCGCGGTTGGTCTTGATGTTCTCGATCGCGTCACCGATGACGGTGAGGTTGCGCAGACCCAGGAAGTCCATCTTGAGCAGACCGATGGCCTCGCACGATGGATAGTCCCAGCCGGTGATGATGGCGCCGTCCTGCGCACGTTTCCAGACCGGGATCGCGTCGGTCAGCGGCTCCGACGACATGATCACCGCGCAGGCGTGCACGCCTGCGTTGCGGATCAGGCCTTCGAGCCCCAGTGCGGTGTCGTAGATCCGCTTGACGTCGGGGTCGGTCTCGATCAGTGACCGCACCTCGGACGCCTCGTTGAACCGCTCGTGGTCGGGATCGGTGATGCCCGACACCGAGATGTCCTTGGCCATGATCGGCGGGGGCAACGCCTTGGTGATCTTGTCGGCGATGGCGAAGCCGGGCTGACCGAACTGGACGCGGGCCGAGTCCTTGATCGCGGCCTTCGTCTTGATGGTGCCGAAGGTGATGACCTGGGCGACCTTGTCGCTACCCCACCGCTCCGTCGCGTAGCGGACCATGTCACCGCGACGGCGATCGTCGAAGTCGATGTCGATGTCGGGCATGGACACGCGCTCGGGATTCAGGAACCGCTCGAACAGCAGACCGTGCGGGATGGGATCGATGTTGGTGATCCCCAACGCATATGCGACCAGCGAGCCCGCCGCCGAGCCGCGGCCCGGCCCGACCCGGATGCCGACCTCCTGGGCGTGCCGGATGAGGTCGCCGACCACCAGGAAGTAGGCGGGAAAGCCCATCTCGATGATCACGTCGAGTTCGTAGTCGGCGCGGCGCGCGTACTCGTCCGGGACGGATTCCGGATCGAAGCGGCTCTTCAGGCCCTTCGCGACCTCACGGCGCAGCCACGTCTGCTGCGTCTCGCCCTCGGGCACCGGGAAGACCGGCATCCGGTCGCGATGCTCGAAGACGTCGGCGTAACTCTCCACCTTCTCGGCGATCTCGAGCGTGGTGTCACACGCACCGGGCACCTGCGCATCCCACAGCTCGCGCATCTCCGCGGCCGATTTCAGGAAGTAGCCGTCGCCGCCGAACCTGAACCGCGTCGGATCCGACAGCGTCTTGCCGGTCTGGACACACAACAGGGCCTCGTGGCTGGTCGACTGGTCGCGGGTGACGTAGTGGCAGTCGTTGGTGACCACCGGCTTGATCCCCAGCCGGCGACCGATGTCGAGCAGGCCCTCACGCACCCGCCGCTCGATCTCCAGTCCGTGCTCCATCAACTCCAGGTAGAAGTTGTCCTTGCCGAAGATCTCCTGCCACTTCGCCGCGGCC
Organism: Gordonia sp. DT101; assembly: GCF_049844895.1. Lineage (NCBI taxonomy): Bacteria > Bacillati > Actinomycetota > Actinomycetes > Mycobacteriales > Gordoniaceae > Gordonia > Gordonia sp. DT101. The sequence goes on from NZ_JBNCLX010000001.1 coordinate 83,404, forward strand.
TCGAGGGCCTCGCGCTCATGCCCGAGACGCAACCGGGTCTGCACCTCGCCGGACGGGCAGCCCGTCGTCGCGATGATCCCGTCCGCGTACTCCGCGATCAGCTCGGCATCCATCCGCGACCACTTGCCCAGCTGTCCCTCGATGGAGGCCAGCGACGACAGCTTGAAGAGGTTCCGTAGCCCGGTCGCGTTGCGCGCCATCATCGTCATGTGCGTGTATGCGCCGCTGCCGGAGACGTCGTCGCTCTTCTGGTCCCGGTTACCCCACAGGACTCGTTTGGTGTCGAACCGCGACGCGGGTGCGATGTAGGCCTCGATACCGATGATCGGGGTGATGTCGTGCTTGACCGCGGCGTTGTAGAACTCGCTGGCCCCGAACATGTTCCCGTGGTCGGTCATGCCGATCGCGGGCATCCCGAGGCGTTGGGCCTCCGCGAACAGCGGCGACACCTTGGCGGCACCGTCGAGCATCGAATACTCGGTGTGGTTGTGCAGGTGAACGAACGAATCGGCCACGAATCCCTCTCACCTCGACAGCTGTCACGACGACGACCACTTTAGGCGCGTCGTCCGACAGTCTTCGCGGGGCGCGCCCGACTGTGACAGATGGGGCGATCGCCTCGGTGTGTCGGTCCGGCGTGTCGGACCGACGGACCGTCAAGTGTCGCGCAGGACGTCCAGGGCGTGCTGCAGATCGGCCGGATACGGACTGGTGAATTCCACCCGCCGGCCGTCGGCGGGATGCGCGAACGCCAGCGAACGCGCATGCAGCCACTGCCGCTGCAGACCGAGCCGCTCGGCCAGCACCGGATCGGCGCCATAGGTCAGGTCGCCGCAACATGGATGGTGCAGCGCCGAGAAGTGGACCCGGATCTGGTGCGTCCGACCGGTCTCGAGATGGATGTCCAGCAGCGACGCTGATGCGTGCATCTCGAGCGTGTCGTAGTGGGTGACACTCGGTTTGCCGTTGGCGGTCACCGCGAACTTCCAGTCACTGCCCCGATGACGGCCGATCGGTGCGTCGATCGTGCCGGTCGGCGGATCGAGGTGTCCCTGCACCAGCGTGTGATAGCCCTTGTCGACGTCGCGTTCCTTGAACGCACGCTTGAGCAGCGAGTACGCCCGTTCGGACACCGCGAGGACCATCACGCCCGACGTCCCGACGTCGAGTCGGGACACGATCCCCTGACGTTCGGATGCCCCCGACGTCGAGATCCGGTAGCCGGCCGCCTCGAGCGCGCCGACCACGGTGGGTCCGCTCCATCCCTGCGACGGGTGCGCGGCCACCCCGACCGGCTTGTCGACGACGATGATGTCGGAGTCGTGGTAGATGACGTCGAGATCCTCGACCGGCGTGGGTTCGACCCTCAGGGGTTGTGCCGGTTCGGGCAGCGTCACATCGAGCCAGCTGCCGGCGGCCAGCTTGTGCGATTTGCCGACGGCCACCCCTTCGACGGTGATGTCACCGGCCTCGGCGAGCGCTGCGGCGACCGTGCGCGACAACCCGAGGATGCGGGCGACCCCGGCGTCGAGCCGCATGCCGTCGACCCCGTCGGGAACCGGCATCGACCTCGATTCACGCATCGGCGTCCTCCGCCGACACCGGCTCACCGTGCCCGGCCCGGCGCGCCGCCCAGCCGGTCCGCGATCCGTCGTACTCGAAGCCCAGCAGCGACAACGCGACGAGCAGGATCGCGCCGCACACCACCGCCGAATCCGCGACGTTGAAGACCGGCCACCAGCCGACCGACACGAAGTCGACGACGTGCCCGCGCAACGGGCCGGGCGCGCGGAAGATGCGGTCGGCCAGATTTCCCATCGCACCGCCGAGCACCAGGCCGAGCCCGACGATCCACCACGCCGATCGCAGACGACTGCTGTAGCGGATGATCCCCAGCACCACCACGAGCGCCACGACGGTCAGCACCCAGGTGTATCCCGACGCCATCGAGAAGGCCGCGCCGCTGTTGCGCACCAGGCGCAGCGTGATGGCGTCACCGACGATGTGCACCGGCTGTGCCGGGTCGAGATGCGCCACGGCCAGCGTCTTCGTCAGCAGGTCGAGGCCGATGACCCCGAGGGCGATGGCGAGCAGCACCCACACCATCGTGGGTCGACCACCACCGGTGACACCGTCGCCCGGGCCGTCCGACCCGACCCCGGCGGGCGGCGTCCCGGCCACGCCGTCGGCGCCACCGCCGTCCACCGGACCGGGTGTCGCTTGACTCATGACTCCATCATCCACCTCACCATCATCCACGAGGCCTGCAATACCCTGGCTGCCGTGTTCCTCTCCCGCGTCGTCACATCAGGTTCGGGGTGGCATGTACGGCCACCGAGTCGATGCGCAGGCATCGCCGTCGCGGCGCTGTTGGTCGTCGCCCTCGCCGGCTGTGGTTCCGATGACCAGGCCGGCGACACGTCCTCCACCGCGGCGCAGGCAGGCTGCTCGGACGACTCGACGTCGGGCCGAGAGGGCGTCAACCTCCTGCCGATCCCGCCGGCGAAGGTGACCGTGCTCGACGCGGGCGGCGCCGACAGGCGCACCGCCGCTGCAGCTCCCGATCGGACCAGTCCGCAGCGGTCGACCATGGTGACCACCTCGTCGGTGCTCTCGCCCGGCGACACCAAGACCCAGACCGTCGAGATGCCGCTGCAGGCACGCTTCCACTGCACCGACTCCACCGACCTCGAGATGACGCTGGGCCACGTGACGTCGCCGGAACCGGTCCTCGCCGACCAGTTGCGGGCGGTCGAGAACTCCCGGGCGGGTCTGGCCATCGGTCCAGGTTCGATGCCGATCTCGCTGCGCCTGCTCCCGGCCGAGGATGCCGGTCCCGAGGCGCGCAGCGCCGTCGAACAGTCCTTCGTCCAGGCCCTCCAGCTCTCGGTACCCGTCCCCACCGAACCGATCGGCCCCGGTGCGCGCTGGCGCGTCGAGCGCATCATCAGTGGGGCCGCGACGGTGACACAGCACATCGACGCGACCCTGAAGTCGTGGGACGGCAATCGGATGGTGGTCGACGTCGGCGTCGACGAGACTCCGGTCAACTCGGTATTCGCCATTCCCGGCAGTGATCAGACCCTGTCCATCACCCGCTTCTCCAACGGCGGCACCGGACAGGTAACCATCGACCTCACCCGTGGGCTGCCGGTGGCCGGCTCCATCGAGCTCTCCGGCGCGCGGGCCCTGGTCGGCAGCGACCCCAGCCGGCCGCTGATACAGCAGACCGGACTCTCCGTCCGGTGGCGCTGACCGGACGACCACGGCCGCCGGACCCGACAGAAACGGGCCGGTGACACGAGCAGTTGCTCGTGTCACCGGCCCGTCACTTCTGTCGAGCGACGCTCCGGGTCAGTTGGGCGCCTTCGATGTCGAGGCGCCACCTGACGACTTGCACATCGGGGTGGTGACGTTGTTCGCCGTGATCAGCGGACAGACCGTGTCACTCGACAACATCCACCGTCCGTCGGTGTAGACGATCCCCGCGTCCAGCTTGGTCGGGGGGTTGTCCGGCAGCTTGACCTGGACCTTCACGGTGGCCTTGTTGGGGCCGGCCGGGATCACCGGCGGGAAGATCTCATAGGTGACGTCCGGGTTGTCCTGCTTGGCCTTGACCAGCTTGTCGAAGACCGTCGGGTCGGCCGAGGAACCCTCGACCAGCTCGGTCTTCTCCGAGTTCGGCACGTTCGGGTCCAGCGCCTTGGTGAGCATCGCATTCAGCGTCGCCACCGATGGCCGCTGATTCGGGTTGGTCACGTCGTCCGCACTGCTCCCTCCGGCGTCCGCCGAGCTCGCCGCCGACGACACGGTCGGCACGTCCGGCACGTCGCTGTCGTCGCTGCCACAGGCCGCAACCGATGCGACCGACGCCGCGATCAACGCGGCGGTCACGATCTTCGGAAACTTCACCGATCTCCCTCACTGTCGTTCGTCACGCCTGCAGCGGACTCTCCCCCGCTGCAGGTCCTGGCAGATCCTGGTCGGCTCATCCCCCTCCGAGCCGCCAAAACTCACACCACTATGCCAAATGGACGACGAGGGCCCCAACATCCGAGCCGGGAACCGTCGCGGTCGGATCGCCAACGGTTGACGCGACGCGCAGGTTCCATCGACGCTGAACACCATGGCGAACACCCGCACCGTCCTGATCACCACCGGCGGCACGATCGCGGCGCTGACCACCGCCGACGGCGCCGTACCGAGCCTGGCGGCAACCGATCTGCGGCCCGATAACGGCGACATCACGGCCATCGATCTGATGTCGGTGGACAGTTCGGCGATGACCATCTCCGATCAGTTCGCGATCGTCGCGGCGATCGTGGACGCGCTGACCGATCCGACGGTGGCCGGTGTGGTGGTCACGCATGGCACCGACACGGTCGAGGAGACGTCATATCTCACCGACCTCTTCCTCACCGACGACCGGCCCGTGGTGTTCACGGGTGCGCAGCGACCCGCCGACGCGCCTGCGCCGGACGGTCCGGACAACATCGCCGCGGCGTTGCGGGCGATCACCGATCCGACATCGCGAGGCCGCGGGGTCCTGATCGCGATCGGCGGCGAGATCCGTTCGGCACGTGGCATCTTCAAGTCCTCGACGACTGATCTGGCGGCGTTCGACAATGTGCACGACGCATTACCGCGACGGCCGATCGGACGCCGGGTGCCGCGGAGGCGGCACGCCCGCGTGGACGCGTTCACGCTCTATCCGGGCGTGGCGCCGGGCATCATCGCGGCCGCCGTCTCCCAGCAGACGTCGGGCATCGTGCTGGCGGCCACCGGATCGGGCAACACCCACCCGGACATCACCGCCGAGGTGTCCGCCGCGGTTCGCGCGGGCGTCGTCGTGGTGGTGACCAGTCGGGTGCCTTTCGGGGCCGTCGTACCCGCCTACGGCGGGGGCGGCGGGGCCGTGGACCTCGCCCGCGCCGGCGCCATCGTGTCGCGCTGGCTGCGCGCCCCACAGGCGCGGATCGCACTGCTCGCGCTGATCTCGGCGGGAGCAGACCCGAACGAGATCCGCGACTTCTTCGATGCCGTCGAACCGCCGGGATGACGTGCACGCCCCGGCGGACGAACCGGCCACCCTACAGAACGGACGGTCAGTCGGCGTCGTCGCGCACTTCCGACGAGCCCAGATCGGGCCACGCGAGGCTGTCGAGCGGATCGGCGCGCCGCACCGCGGGATCGTCGCTGGCGAAGGTCACCGCACGGCCCGGTCCGGTCGCGCGCGTCTCGAACCGGACAGTCACCACCCCGTGCCCGCTCCCCTGTACCCACCCGTGGCCGTGGTCGGGGTGTGTCACGTCGGCGCCGGTCTCCCAGTGCTCGTGCGCCGCGGGGTCGTCGAGGGTCGTGTCGGAGCTGTCGTCGGTGAATCCGCCGGCGGGAACACCAGCGGCGGGGACGGCATCGGCGGGGACAGCCATCGGCCCGGAGGCCCCCGCCGCCACGAACGCGGCCTCGACATCCTCGGATTCGGCCGCCGTCGCGCCGGGCGCACCCCACTCCCCTTCCAGGTCAGCGAACAGTGAGAACTGTTGCACCGCAGTAAGTCCCGAATAACCAACGCCGACGAGCCGGATCGGTCCGATGCTGCGCGGGTCGAGGGCGAGTCGCTGCGCGGCCGAGACCAGCACCGACAGTTCGGTGGTGGCGGCCGGCAGCGTCATCGACCTCGTCAGCACCGACATGTCGGACCGCCTGAGCTTCAGCACCACCGTGCGGGCGCCACGCCCGTCGGACATCAGCCGCCGGTGCGCACCCTCGGCCGCGGCGTCGATGGCCGGGCGTAATTCGTCGAGCTCCACCAGGTCGCGGGGAAAGGTGGACTCGGCGCTGATCTGCTTGGCCGAGGCCCGTTCGGCGACCGGGCGGTCGTCGACGCCCTGCGCGAGCCTGTGCAGGGCGGGCCCGAGCGTCACCCCGAGCACCGAGGTGACCTCCACCTCGGACATCGCGGCGAAGTCGCCGATCGTCTCGATGCCGAGCCGCTGCAGCTTGTCGCCCGACACCGGCCCGATCCCCCACAACTTGCGGACCGGGAGCGAGTGCAGGAAGGCGAGTTCACGACTCGGCGGGATCGCCATCACCCCATCGGGTTTGGCGAGTCCGGAGGCGATCTTGGCGATCTGTTTACCACTGCCGAAGCCGACCGACGCCGCGATGCCCACAGTGTCACGGATCCGGCCCCGCAGACGTTCGGCGAATGCCGTGACCTCCTCGACCGAGGCCCCGGCGAGTTCCGCAGGCTCGCCGAACGCCTCATCGAAGGAGAGCATCTCGATCACCGGGATCGCGTCGCGGACCAGTCCGAAGATGCGGGCGCTCACCACGCGATAGACACCGCCCCGCGGTGGGAGCACCACCGCTCCGGCGCCGATCAGCCGCCGGGCCTGATGCATCGGCATCGCCGAGCGGGCGCCGAACGCCCTCGCCGCATAGCTGGCACCCGCCACCACGCCGCGGCCGCCCGTCCCGCCGACGAGCACCGGACGGCCCTGCAGCGTCGGTCGGGTCAGTTGTTCCACCGATGCGAAGAACGCGTCCATGTCCAGATGCATCACCCACCGCGCACTGCGCTCGGGATCGGGGCCCGCGGGCCCGGACGGTGATGGGACGGCGGACGCCACCCCCGCATCGTAGTTCGGACGGTCATCCGACCTCAGGACCGGATCTCGAACACCGGCAGATCGTCGAGGTGGGCGGCCAGTGTGGCGTCGTCGGGTTCGGTGCCCATGCCCTCCGGCAGGAACCGACCGACCTCCCACCCCCACTTGTCGAGGTAGGCGCGGATCATCGGTGCGCGGTCGGCGGTTGCCACCTCGACCAGGCGGACCGCGCGACGACTGCGACCGCGTCGCAGTTCGGCAGCATCGTTCGCCCGCACGTTACGTACCCACTGCGTGGTGCCACGCGGCGCCACCAGGTACTCGCGGCCGCCCAATCGCATCGGGTTCACCGGCACGCTCTGCGGCTTCCCGCTGACCCGCCCTGTCACGGTGAGGGTCCGCGCTCCCGCGAGATTCACCCCGTGATCGGCGAGCCAGCGCACGCTCTTGTTGAAGATGTTGTCGAAGCCCTTCGGGGCGCTGTAGTGCATCGCGGTCATGGTCTTCCCTTTCGAGGTCGTATTCGAGAGCACCGCTCTCGAATACTTAGTCTGCACGTCCTTGGGCAGCAAATCAAGAGCAGTGCTCTCTTTTTATGCGACACTTGTCCCCATGACAGGCCGAACACGCGCAGCCAACCGCGCCGCCATGGAATCGGAGATCCGCCGTCTGGGCCGGGAACACCTGCGCACCCACGGCGCGGCGGGCCTGTCGCTGCGCGCGATCGCCCGCGACATGGGCGTGGTGTCGTCGGCGGTGTACCGCTACGTCCCCAGCCGCGACGACCTCCTCACCCTGCTGCTCGTGGAGGCCTACTCCGATCTCGCGGACACGGTCGATGCAGCCATCGCCGTCGTCGACGAGACCCGCCCGCGCGATCGTCTGCGTGCCGCGACACGGGCACTGCGGCGATGGGCGGTCGACGATCCGTCCCGATGGGCGCTGCTCTACGGCAGCCCCGTTCCCGGGTACACGGCCCCGGCCGAGCAGACCGTCGGGCCGGGCACGCGGGTCGTCGGGACGCTCATCGCCGAGGTCGCACGCGCGCACGCAACCCGGGACCCTGCCGCCGCGAAGTCGGTGCCGCCGTCGGTGACGAGCGATTTCGACGCCATCCGAACGGAATTCGGCACCGATCTGCCCGACGACGCGATGCTCGCGGCGACCACCCTGTGGGCGACGACGATCGGCGGGATCAGCTTGGAGGTCTTCGGTCAGTACGGGTCCGACACCTTCGCCGACCCGGAGGCCCTGTTCCTCGCGCAGGTCGAGCGCGCACTCGCACCGATCGGCGCGTGATCCGCCCGATGTGACCGTCAGGAGTCGACGATGATCGTCAGCACCCGACGGAACGTCGCATAGTCCTCACGCCCGACCTGTCGAATCCAGTCGCGCTCGACGGCGGCCAGCCGACGATGAAGGCGGCCGAGGGTCTCGACACCCCGTTCGGTCAGCTCGACGGGACGGGCCCGCCGATCATCGGGATCGGGCTGCTGCGTGACGAATCCCCGATCGGACAGATGGGCGACGTGCCGGCCGGCACCCTGTTTGGTCATCCCCAGTTCGGCAGCGAGATCAACCGTCCGCAGCGCACCCCTCTCGACCGCCTCCAGAATACGGAAGTGCGATGGGCGCAACCCATCCCAGTCGTCGCTCGGGAACGCGGCACGCAGTTCGCCGAGCGCTGCGCCAAGGAGCTCCGCGGCATGCCGGGGCATGTCGACCCCTGGTTCCGTGAACGCATGATGCGATTCATCGACCGCACACCCGCGTTGTTCGACGAGATCGAGTGCCTGCCGCTGTTGAGTGCGCACGACGACGCGTGCCCCATCCCCTGGCGTCCGACGACGAGTTCGTGGTCATCGACTGGGCCTTCTTCGCGCGCGGCCGGATGGGTTTCGACCTGAGTCAACACGTCATCAGCGAGATCGAACTCCGGCGGATGTCCGCCGGCACCCTGACCGAGATACAGCGGGTGTGCCTGCCCGCTTGTCGACGCGGACCGGCCGAGGGCGGCACCTCACCGCCGACCGCGTCGCCATGGTGGGCGACATGCTCGACGCGATCGGGATCTGACTCTGTCACCGCGAGATCCGGCGTGGTTCCCCGACCCCGAGCAGTTTGTCCGGATTACGGGTGGCGTAGATGTCGGCGACGAGACCGTCGACCACGTCGAGCACAAACACCCCTTGCAGCTCACCGCCGAAGAACAGCCGCATGCCGGGCAGACTGTTGAAGATCGCCGGCTCCACCCGGAACTCCTCGAGTGTCGGCCCGACGCTCGCGAATCCGGCCAGCAGACGGGCCACCGCAAGAGCCCCGCGGATCGGACGGCGCACCGCGCTGGCCTTGCCGTCACTGTCCGCGGTGAACACGACGTCCGGCGACAACATCGCCATCAGCGTCTCGATCTCACCGGACTCCGCCGCCATCATGAACGCATCGGCGATCTCGGCCGTGCGTGCGGCATCGACGGGCTCGAACCGCCGTCGCCGTGCCCGCACGTGCGCCCGCGCCCGGTGCGCGGCCTGCCGGACCGCCGCGTCGGATTTGCCGACCATCTCGGCGATCTCGTCGTGGCCGAACCCGAACACCTCTCGCAGCACGAACACGACCCGCTCGTCCGGGCTGAGGGTCTCGAGAACGACGAGCATGGCCGTGGAGACCGATTCCGCGAGCACGACATCCTCGGCGGCGTCGCGCTCATCGAGCAGGATCGGCTCCGGCAGCCACGGCCCCACGTACTGTTCCCGACGCCGCGACGACGCCCGCAGCGCGTTCAGTGCCTGGCGGGTCACCACCTTTGCGAGATAGCCCTTGGTGTCGTCGACGGTGCCGAGATCGACGTCGGCCCACCGGAGATAGCTCTCCTGCAGCACGTCGTCGGCATCCGTCGCGGACCCCAGGATCTCGTACGCGACCGTGAACAACAGCGGCCGTAGTTCGGTGAACCGGCGGACATGCTCCTCGGAGTCGTGCTCATCGAGATCGGAGGTCACGCGACCACCTCGGCGCCACGGTCGCCTGTTTCGCGCGGTCGTCCGAACGACGGCGTCGCACCCGGTCGACGTCCCTCCACGCGAAGTCCCCAGATCACACTGCGGCAGACCACTTCCTTGATCGTCGCGGCGAACCGACCCGAGACGACGGCACGTGCGGGTGTGTCGTCGAGGTGCGTCGACTGGATCACGGCACCGTGCCGGCCGAGTGAGGTGCACTGCCCGACGAAGGCGAGTCGGACCGCGACCGGTTCGGCCCCGGCCAGCCGAGCGAGCACCGTGTCGGCGGCGTGCGGGCCCAACTGGTTCGCCGCCTGGCAGCTCATCCGGAACGGCATGCCCGACGGTGCCACGGCATCCCCCGCGCCCACGATCCGCGGGTCGTCGACACTCGTCAGCGTCTCGTCGGTGATGAGCCTGCCGATCGCGTCGGTCGACAGTCCGCTGGCCGCGGCCAGATCGGGCACACCGAACCCGGCCGCGACGATCGTCGTCGAGCTGCGCACGACTCGACGCTCACCGCGTTCCACGATGGTGACGGTATCCGGTCCGACGCTCGCGACGTGGCAATCCTCGAGGATCTCGATGCTCAGCTTCGCCAGCCGACGACGAGCCCGCTGCCGGGCACGGGCACCGAACGACGGTGCCAGGGTCGCACCGCACACGACCCGGACCGGCACACCTGCGTCTGCCAGTTCCGCGGCCATCTCGATGCCGGTCAGCCCACCACCGATCACGGTCGCGGGAGCGCGCGGATCCGTCCTGCCGATTCCGGCGAGGTGCGCCCGGAGTCGCTGCGCCGCTTCCCATTCCCCCAACGCGAAGCCGTACTCGGCAACCCCGTCGATCGCGTCGGCCGGGGTGCCCGACGACCCGATCGCATAAACGAGGTGGTCGTAGTCGAGGGCCGCGCCCGAAGCCAGTTCGACCCGTCGCCCCGCTGCGTCGATCCGACCGGCCGTGTCGACGACGAGACGGACCCGTCCGTTGAGCACGTGCCGGAAGTCCTCGTCGGCCGTGCCCGTACCGGCCACCCACTGGTGCAACCGAATCCGGTGGACGAACCGGGGTCGCGGGTTGACCAGGACCACATCGGCGTCGTCCGCCGCACTGAGCCGGTTGGCGGCCATCGTCCCGGCGTAACCGCCGCCGAGGACGAGGATCTGCCGGCGACGCGACGCGCTCACCTGTGATGCACTCATGACTGCTCCTTTGTCGAAAGGTGGACAGTCTCAGGACACCGGCCGCCGCCGTCGCGTGACACGGAGTGACTCAGATCACACAGGGTTACGAGGTAGCCGCCTTCGTGATGTCTGCCGTCACCCCGTCGCCGAGGTCGATGGCACCGGGCCCACTCTCGGCATCGGCCACGTCGAACGCCACGGCCAGCACCTCGCCCGCGATCAGCTCGGCATGTGTGCCGGCCCAGGCCAGACGCCCCGCCGGCACGACGAGGCGGACGGTGATGCGATCGGACACGTCCAGGCCCAGGGTGCGGCGCGCATCCTGGAGTTCCCGGACACGATCCTTGGCCCAGCCCTCGGCCTCGAGTTCCGGCGTCACCGTCGTGTCCAGCACTACCAGCCCCCGCCCACCGGGCATCTCCGCGGTCGAATCGGGCTCGACCGCGACCAGCCGGCGGGTGTACTCGCCGTCGTGCAGCTCGATCCCGTCGGCGACGACCACCTCGGCGCCGTCCGCGCCGTTCTGAACCGTCCAGTTGCCGGCCTTGACCGCCTTGATCGCGCGCTGGACGTCCTTACCCAGGCGCGGTCCGGCGGCGCGGGCGTTGACCACGATCTCGTGCCGACCATAGGCGTCCGCATCGGTGGCCAGAGTCACCGACTTCACGTTCATCTCGTCGGCGATCAGGCCCTTGAAGGGCGCCAGCTGCTCGGCGGTGGGCGACGCGACGGTCAGCCCCGGCAGCGGCAGACGGACCCGGAGCTTGTTCGCCTTGCGCACACTCGACGCCACCGAACAGACCTCCTGCACCTCGTCCATCGCTGCGACGAGATCAGGGTCCGACGGCAGGTCGCCGGCCGACGGCCAGTCCGTCAGGTGCACCGAGCGACCGCCGGTCAGACCGCGCCAGATCGCCTCGGTCGCCAGCGGCAGCAGAGGTGCGGCGAGTCGGCTCGCCGCCTCCAGCACCGTGTACAGCGTGTCGAACGCATCGGGGTCCTCGTCCTGCCCGCCCCAGAACCGCGCACGCGAGCGACGCACGTACCAATTCGTCAACGACTCGACGAACTCGCGGAACGCATCGCATGCTCTCGACACGTCGTAGGTGTCGAGCGCCTCGGTCATGGTGTCGCGGGTGACCGCGAGCTTGGCCAAGATGTACCGGTCGAGCACGTTCGTGGAATCGGTGCGCCATGCGGCCGGCCGTTCGGCGTAGAGCTGCAGGAAGCTGTAGGCGTTCCAGAGCGGTAACAGCGCCTGACGCACGCCCTCCCGGATGCCGCGCTCGGTGACGACCAGATTGCCGCCACGCAGGATCGGGCTGGCCATCAGGAACCAGCGCATCGCATCGGAGCCGTCACGGTCGAAGACCTCGTTGACGTCCGGGTAGTTGCGCTTGGACTTCGACATCTTCTGTCCGTCGTCCCCGAGCACGATGCCGTGTGCGGCGACGGATTTGAATGCCGGACGATCGAACAGAGCCGTCGCCAGGACGTGCAGGTTGTAGAACCAGCCGCGGGTCTGCCCGTTGTACTCGACGATGAAGTCACCCGGATTGTGTGGCAACACACCCTGATCTGGATCTCCGTCGAACCACTCGGAGTTCTCGAACGGGTAGTGCACCTGGGCGAACGGCATCGAGCCGGACTCGAACCAGCAGTCGAACACCTCCGGGACGCGACGCATGGTCGACTTCCCGGACGGATCATCGGGATTCGGCCGGGTCAACTCGTCGACGTACGGACGATGGAGGTTGTCCGGCCGCGCACCGAAATCGCGCTCTAGGTCGTCGAGAGAGCCGTAGACGTCGATCCGCGGATGATCCGGATCGTCGGAGATCCACACCGGGATCGGCGCACCCCAGAAGCGATTGCGGCTGATGTTCCAGTCCCGCGCACCCTCGAGCCACTTGCCGAACTGACCGTCGCGGATGTGCTCCGGCGCCCAGGTGATCTGCTTGTTCAGCTCGAGCATCCGGTCCTTGATCGGGGTGACCGCGACGAACCACGACGGAACCGCCATGTAGATCAACGGCTTCCCCGACCGCCATGAGTGCGGGTACGAGTGCTCGATGGTGTCGTGACGCAGGATCTTTCCGACGGATTTCAGGTCCTTGATGATCGCCGGGTTGGCGTCGAACACCATCAGACCCTCGTATGGCGGCACCATGGCCGTGAACCGGCCACCCGGATCCAGCGGCTGCACGACCTCGATGCCGTTCGCCGTGGACAGGTCCATGTCCTCCTCGCCGAAGGCCGGCGCGAGATGCACGACACCCGTGCCGCTGTCGGTGGTGACATAGTCGCCGAGCAGCACCCGGTGTGCGTTCGGATGGCCGACGAAGAAGTCGAACGGCGGCGTGTACGACAGACCGGCCAGCTCGGCACCGCCGTAGCTGTCGACGATCTCCGGCTCAGGGATCTCCTTGGCGTAGCTACCCAGCAGCGCCTTCGCCAGCAGGTACTCCTGGCCGTCCGCGGACCTCACGTGCACGTATTCGACGTCGGGGTTGACCGCGATGGCGAGGTTCGACGGCAACGTCCACGGGGTGGTCGTCCAGATCAGCGCGTTCACACCGTCGAGTGCGGTCAGCGGCCCGTCGGTGACCACCAGTGGCATCCGCACTGTGACCGCCGGGTCCTGGCGCATGCGGTAGGCGTCGTCGAGCTTGGATTCCTGGTTGCTCAACGGTGTCTGCTCGTACCAACTGTATGGCAGGACACGGTAACCCTGGTAGATCAGACCTTTGTCGTAGAGCCGCTTGAACGCCCACATCACCGACTCCATGAAGTCGAGATCCAGCGTCTTGTAGTCGTTGTCGAAGTCGACCCAGCGGGCCTGCCGGGTCACGTAATCGCGCCACTCGCCGGTGTAGCGCAGTACGGAGTCGCGACAGTAGTCGTTGAACCTCTCCATACCCATCGTCTCGATCTCCGACTTGTCGGTGATCCCGAGCTGGCGTTCGGCCTCGAGTTCGGCCGGCAGACCGTGGGTGTCCCAGCCGAAGCGGCGCTCGACCTTCTTGCCGCGCATGGTCTGGTACCGCGGTACCAGATCCTTGACGTACCCGGTCAGCAGATGACCGTAATGCGGGAGTCCGTTGGCGAACGGCGGCCCGTCATAGAAGACGAACTCCTCGGCGTCGGCACGATTGGCGATCGACGCCGCGAATGTCTGGTCGGCCTCCCAGTACGCGAGGACGCGCTCCTCGACGTCCGGGAAGGACGGTGTGCTGCGTGCGGTGTCGGTAGCGCTCCCGGCGTCGGTAGCACTCGACCCGCTCGCTGCGCTCCCGGCGTCGGCAGCACTCGACCCGCTCGCTGCGCTCCCGGCGTCGGTCGTCATGTCGGCGACCGGATAGACACGCGCTCCGGCGGGACGGTCGGATTGTGGTGCGGCGTCGGTCGGGTCGTTGCTGTGGACCGTGTCGGTCATCGGTCGGTCTCCTCGTGCCTGGCATGCGTATGACTGCTCTTGGCACGGGGACGCATATCAGGTCGTCGACGACCACCCGATCCGCGCGGTACCACCCCGCTTGCGCCACCGGTCCTGATCGAAGCCGGTTCGGCGCCTCTCTCCGGTCCGCGGTCACACCGCGCACCCACGGCTGTGTCGGGCCGCTCCCGCCCGGGTCTACCAAGTGCGCCGTGACGGCGCCCTGTTCTTCCGGGTGCTCCCCGGTGATTGCCGGATCAACGCAGCATCGAGTGTAGCCGCGGAACCGGCGTGCAGACCAATCGTTTGTCGAGGGGCCGTCGGTGACCCGCGGTCATTCCGGCGGGGGCCGCCAGTTCGGGTCCAGCGGATCGAATTTCTGTGTGCGGGACTCACGCGGGTGCGACCGATCCTCGTCCCCGGTCTCCCACCCCTCCGAAGGCTGGTGCCCCGGCGGGCGCTGTTGCGGTCCACTCGGCGCCGACGGGCGGCGCTGCTGAGGAGGAAACGACTCGGTGGCCGGATCGTCGGGGGCCGCGTGGGTTCCCGGCGCCCCGCGCCCGGGCGGCGGGAACTGCCTCTCATACGATCCCGGTCCGCGCGGAGGCGGCGAAGGGGTCTGATCCGCGGGACGCGGCGCAGTCACGCCGGCGTCACCGCCGTAGCCACCGACCGAACGCAGATAGTCGTCGTAGGTGCCCTCGCGGCCGGCCCGAGGCACGGACTCACCCTGGTGCGGTTCCGGCGGTCGCGGTGCGGACCGTGTGCCGCCGGCATCGGCTGTCGGTGTATCGGATGCGCGCTGGGGCGCGTCGCTCGCGACTCCGGATCGGGGCTCGGTCGGCGCCGACCTCGTCCGCGTATCCGAGGCCCCCTCATGACGTCCGCCGGCATCCTCATTCGCCACGGACAACGAACCGTCATCGGCCGCAACGAAATCGCTGATGGACGGCTCCTCGTTGCGACGACCCGACCCGACGATGTCGGCGATCAGCAATCCGAGGCCTACCAAACACACGATGATGCACGCGATGGCGAGCCACACGGTACCGGTGATCAGGCCGAGCACCAGTAGCACAAACCCGACCAGCGTTGCCGCCAGGGCCAGCGTCAGCACGAACTACTCCCTGCTACTCGCCGACTAACTCGGTGAGTAACTGGTGAAACCGCCGTTACCCGGATCCGAAGAGAAGGAATCGGCACGTCCACCCTCGACGGGTGCCGCACTTCCTCGCTGCTGCAACTCCTCGAGCTGGGACTCCAGGTAGGTCTTGAGACGGGTCCGGTACTCGCGCTCGTACACCTTCAGCTGTTCGATCCGGCCCTCGAGCACGGTCCGCTGCTGGTTGATGGTGCCCATGATCTCGCTGTGCTTGCGCTCTGCATCGCTCTGCAGGGCGTCGGCACGCTCCTGTGCCTGGCGCACCTGCGCCTCCGAACGCGTCTGCGCGTCGGCGAGGATGGCCTCCGACCGCTGTCGCGCATCGGTGAGCAGCCCGTCCGCCTTGGCCTGCGCTTCCGACACCATCGTGTCGGCACGCGTTCGCGCATCCGTGACCAGCGAATCGGCCTCCTGCCGCGAGGTCGAGGTCAGGCGGTCCGCGGTGTCCTGGGCGAGCGCGAGCACGCGGGCGGCACGGACGTTCGCGTCGTCCCCGCCGAACTCTTGCTTGGGTGCAGCGCTCTGCTGTGGTGCCTGCTGTTCCGGCGCGGCGGCGAAGACCTGCGTGCGCTCCTCTGCGGCCGGTGCGGACGACGCGGCGGCCGCGGCCGCTCCGGCGGCGGGCGCCGACGAACGTGCATCAGCCAGATCGCCTTCGAGCTCCTCGACCCTCTGTTTCAGGTCGCCGTTCTCCTCGATGAGACGGGCCAGTTCGGCCTCGACAAAGTCGAGGAACTGATCGACTTCATCCTCGTTGTAGCCGCGTTTACCGATAGGCGGTTTGCTGAACGCGACGTTGTGCACATCAGCTGGAGTCAGCCGCATGTCGGTTCCCCTCATTTGTCGGTCGAGATCATCTTTGTCAGTCGAGATGTGGGTCGGGATCAAGCTCTGTTCAGTTGGCAGCACACCCAGTCTGCACAGTCTTTGCTACAGGCTGTCACTGTTTATTCATACCAGTCCAATTGGTAACTGGCGTCAAATCCTGTCACACGAGAACCGTTCGTAGCAGGAGATCGATGCGCTCTTGCAATGAAACGGTCACTCGATGATGACATCCAACCGTAAACCACCGAAGGTGTGCAGTCATCGACCAGGTTCGGCCCGTCGGCGACGGCCCGGAGTCGATCACAACAAACCCCCCAGCTCACGCCAATCCTGCCAGGGCGGCCGCCGAGCTCCGGCTGAGTGAACTGACGATCTGCATGGCGATCAACACCACGATCATCACGATCATGAGCGAGAGGTCGAGGCGCACCGGCCCCAGCGGGATCGGCGGGAGGATCCTCCGCAATGCCCTGATCGGGGGATCCGTCGTGGTGAACACGATCTCGATGATCACCACCGCGAACCCCGTGGGCCGCCATTCACGTGCGAAGGTCCGCACCAGTTCGACGACAAGTCGCGCGAGGAGGAGCAGCCAGTAGATGAACAGCAGGTAATAGAGAACCTGGAACAGAATCGTCACCACACCAGGTTGCCTGATATGTCCCACCGGTGCTGAATCGGCCCGCTCCCTACGCTCCCGGCGCCGGTGCTGAATCGGCCCGCTCCCTACGCTCCCGGCGCCGGTGCTGAATCGGCCCGCTCCCTACGCTCCCGGCGCGGCGCCGAATCGGCCCGCTCCCTACGCTCCCGGCGCGGCGCCGAATCGGCCCGCTCGCTACGCTCCCGGCGCCGGACACGACAACGGCCCTCCCACATCGCCATGATGCAGAGAGGGCCGCTGCCCGAACGTGTGCTCAGCTGTGGTTGTAGAACCCGGTCTCGGCGATCTTGCGCCGATCCTCGGGCGAGACGTCGACGTCGGCAGGCGACAGGAGGAAGACTTTCGTCGCCACCTTGTCGAAGGAGCCGCGCAAGGCGAACGCCAGACCCGCGGCGAAATCGACGAGTCGCTTCGCGTCGTCGTTGCTCATGTCGACGAGATCCATGATGACCGGGTTCCCGTCGCGGAAACGCTCACCGATCGTGCGGGCCTCCCCGTAGTCCGACGGGCGGAGGGTGGTGATCTTCTGCAGCGGACCATCGGCGAAGACGCGCTCGAGTTCACGCTCGTCGGTGTTCATCGGTGCGCGCGGCACACCGGCCGCCCGCATGCCCGATCGCTGCAATGGTTCGAGCCGCTGCGGACGCATCCGCTCGACCTGCTCGCCGGCGTGCCGACCACCGGCGTAGGCATATTCCGGGACGGGCTCGTATCCGCCGCCGTCGTAGGAATTCATCTCGTACCCGTTCCCCCCGAAGCCCTGCTGATCGAATTCCGCCGGAAAGCGGCGATCGTCGACGTACGCGAAGTCGACGTCGCGCGGACCCTCGCGGAAGCCGGGTTCGCGATAAGCGGACTCACCGTAGTAGTCGTCGCGATAGGCGCGTCCGCCGCGCACCGGACCACCCGGTTCCTCCAGGTAGTCGTCCTCGTATTCACCTGGAGGCACCATGCCGAAATATGCTTTGAACTTCTGCATCGTGGTCATAGCTGGCCTCTCTGTCGTCCAACGCTGCCGGGGGAAGCAGTGGGTGGTGCAGTTGTCGATCTGTGTGCTCGTTGGTTCTCATGTGACCAATGTGATTACTGAGAGACTAACGGTCGAGGTCCCATGATCGCGGTACCGACACGCACGCATGTCGAACCGTGCGCCACCGCGGATTCCAGGTCACCCGACATCCCGGCGGACAGTGCGCGGGCCTCCGGATGATCGGCGAGGAAGCCCTCGCGGATCTCGGCAGCCCGTGACATCCAATGGTCGACCGAACCCTCGAGCGGCGCGATCACCATGAGGCCGGCCAGAAATAGTCCGGGCGCGGTCCGGACACGCTCGGCCAGCTCCGGCAGATCGTCGACCAGTGCGCCACCCCGATGCGGATCCCCGTCGAGGCTCACCTGCAACAGAATGCCCAGCCGCTCGGACCGCTCGCCCGCATCCACCGCCGCCTGCGCCCCCCGAGAGAGGGCGTCGACCACCTTGTCCCGATCCACAGAATGCACCGAACGGGCCCACGCGGCAACAGTTTTCGCTTTCTTGGACTGGACAGAACCGATCATGTCGAAGACCGCGGCCGGATCACCGGGCCGACCATCCGTCGGGTCGTCCGCAGCGAGCTCGGCCAGCTTGCGGCTCGCCTCCGGTTCCCGCGACTCACCGAAGCACCGCACGCCGAGGCCGAGCAGCCGCCGCACGTCGTCGGCCGGGAAGTACTTGGTCACCACCATCAACTCGACGTCGCCGCGTTTCCGGCCGGCCGCGGCGACCGCAGCATCGAGACGCTCGCGCGCAGCCGAATATCGTTCGGCCAGTTCGCGTGTCCGCGCGTCAATCACCTCGTCAGCCATCGGCACCCTCGGCGGGCCGGGAGTCCATCCAGATCACCGAGGCGAGCCGGCCGGTCGGCGCGCCACGACGATGACTGAACAGTTCAGGGTCCGCGACAGTGCTCCGCGGATCCGCGGCCACCGCACCCACACCTGCGGCGAGGAGTTGACGGCGCAGTCCCGCGCGCAGGTCCAGACCCGTTGTGCCCTTGGCGGTCACACAGGCGCTGCCGGGGAGATGTTCTTCGACGTCGCGCTGCATGTGCGGCGGCACCTCGTAGTCGGCCCCGGCGGCTGCCGGCCCGAGCAGGACGCCGATCCGCTCCGGCCGGGCGCCGAGTTCGATCATCGCGCGCAATGTCGCCGGCACGATCCCGATGCGTGCACCAACTCGTCCGGCGTGCACGCCTGCGATCACGCCGGCCTCGTCGTCGGAGAGCAGTACCGGCACACAGTCCGCGGACAACACAGCCAGCGCCAGGTCGGTCTCCGTGGTGACCAATGCGTCGGTCGCCGGCACCGGCTCGTCCACCGGACCGGTCACCACGGTGACATTGCGACTGTGGATCTGTTCCATCCACACGATCCGTCCTGCCGCCAGTCCGACCTGCTCGGCGAGTCGAGTCCGGTTCTCGGCAACGGCTTTCGGGTCATCGCCGACATGATCGCCCAGGTTGAACGAATCGTAAGGCGCCACCGAAGCGCCACCGGACCGGCTGGTGACCACGCGGCGAACCCGCACGGGCGAGCTCAGCGCTTCATGAACGACGGCACATCGACGTCGTCGTCGTCGAGGGTGACGTTGTTGCGCCGCGGACGCTCCTGCGCCTCGACGAACGGGTCGCCGGTGCCGGCCGGCATCTTGCCGAACAGCGGGTCGTTGTCCTGTGAGTTGGCCGCGACCGCACCCGCCTGTCCGGAACCGACGGTCGACTTGCCCGTCGCGGCGGCCGGGATCTCGGTGCGCTTACGCGGTGCGCCACTGTCGAATCCGGCCGCGATGACGGTCACGCGAACCTCGTCGCCGAGGTTGTCGTCGATCACGGTGCCGAAGATGATGTTGGCGTCCTCGTGGGCGGCCTCTTGCACCTGTGTCGCCGCGTTGTGGATCTCGAACAGACCGAGATCACTGCCGCCTGCGATCGAGATGAGCACGCCGCGAGCACCTTCCATCGATGCCTCGAGGAGTGGCGAGTTGATCGCCGCCTCGGCCGCCTTCTTCGCGCGTTCCTCGCCGCGCGAGGACCCGATGCCCATCAGGGCGCTGCCCGCGTCGCTCATCACACCCTTGACGTCGGCGAAGTCGACGTTGATCAGCCCCGGGGTGGTGATCAGATCGGTGATGCCCTGAACACCGTTGAGCAGCACCTCATCTGCGCTGCGGAACGCATCCATCAGACTGACCTGCGCGTCGCCGAGCTGTAGGAGCCGATCGTTGGGGATGACGATGAGGGTGTCGCAGGATTCCCGGAGCGCCGTGATACCCGCCTCCGCCTGCCCGCCGCGGCGCTTGCCCTCGAAGGAGAAGGGCCGCGTGACGACACCCACCGTCAGTGCGCCGAGTTTGCGGGCGATCGACGCCACGACCGGCGCACCGCCGGTTCCGGTGCCGCCGCCCTCACCGGCGGTCACGAACACCATGTCGGCGCCCTTGAGGAGTTCCTCGATCTCGTCGCGGGCATCCTCGGCCGCGCGACGCCCGACCTCCGGGTCGGCGCCGGCACCGAGCCCACGGGTCGAGTCCCGACCGACGTCGAGTTTGACGTCGGCGTCGCTCATCAACAGGGCCTGGGCATCGGTGTTGATGGCAATGAACTCAACACCTTTCAGTCCCTGTTCGATCATTCGGTTGACGGCATTGACACCGCCGCCGCCGATGCCGACGACCTTGATCACGGCCAGGTAGTTGTGCGGTGGCGTCATGTGCCCGCCTTCCTCGTTCGATCCGAAACCCTAAACCTGAACCATAGATTTAGAGTTATGTCAAGTAGATGGATGATGGGGATGACGTTAGGCACCGAATGGCGCGGTAACCAGCAAGCGTGCGGCGTGTCGCGAAGTTGGACCGCATTTTTCATGGATGTCACGTGCCGACGACCACCACGGACGTCGACACGGCGTCGCCGGCGCGGACGCCGCGTGGTCACTTGTAGGCAGGGAACTCCGGGCTCGACACGTTGTACGTGGTCGCCGGGCGCGTCAGGAGGGCGCTGAGGGTCCGGGCCTTCTCCGCCCCTTGCCCACTGTCGCCCCAGACGACGGTCTTGTTGCCCTTGAGAGTGAACTCGATGTCGACGGGCGACGAGGCCGCCACCTTGACGACCTGTCGCCCGATCGATTCCGGCAACCCGGAGACGGCAGCGAGCGCGGCGGTCGTCGTCGGGTCGCCGGGGCCCGGATTGGGTGTCGAGAACTCCGGCAACCGGTTCATCTCTGGCGGTACACCGGTTGTGGTGTCGAAGGTCAGATATCCGACGCCGGAACGATCGAGAACATGGACCTTCTGCCCGTCGGTCACCTTCACCACCGGTTGCCGCTCGACGACGGTGATGGTCAGCGACGACGGATAGCTCCGCTGTACCCGCACCGATTCGACCGAGGGGATCGCCGCGATCCGCTGCGCGACCGCGTGCGTGTCCACCTGCAACAGCGGTGTCCCGTCGGCCACCTGGGCCGCGCCGACGATCTGGTCGGTCGGGACCGCCCGATTGTCGTGGACGTCGGTGGACCGGACCGACATCAGTGGGGTGAAGTACGCGATCAGACCGAGACCGACCACCACCACGATCACCAGGACCGTGCCCAGCAGGAGCCGGGAGCGACGCGAGGTCCCCCGCACCCGCGGACTCACGGTTGCGACCCCGGGGTTCCGGCACCGTCCGTGTCTGCACCGTTCGCTCCGGCACCGTTCGCTCCGGCACCGTCCGCGACTGCGGTGACAGCGTGGTGGGCACCGCGGTCCCGCAACGCCTCGAGAATCTCCGGTCCCTGCATGGTGATGTCACCGGCGCCGAGTGTCAGCACCAGGTCGCCGGGGCATGCCACCGATGCAACTGTCCGCGCGAGCGCGGACAGATCGGGCTGGAAGATGACCGGTCGGGTCACCCGATCGGCGATGCTGGCACCGCTGATCCCCGGGATCGGCTCTTCGCGTGCGCCGTAGACATCGGCCACGACGACCTGGTCGGCGAGATCGAGCGCCGCGGCGAAATCGACCGCGAAATCACGGGTACGCGAGAACAGATGCGGCTGGAACACCGCGATGACCCGACCCGTCCCCCGTACGTCGGTGTCGGCCGCAACGCTCTCGACCGCGAGCCGTGCGGCGGTCAACACCGCCCGGACCTCGGTCGGGTGGTGCGCGTAGTCGTCGAAGACGTCCACATCGCCTGTCCGGCCGCGGAATTCGAATCGGCGGTGAACGCCACCGAAAGCCTCGACACCGTCGATGACACCCGCCAGCGCGCCACCGGCGCGCACACAGGCGACGACAGCTCCGATCGCGTTGAGCGCCATGTGTTCGCCGGGGACGGTCAACAGCATGGTGCGCTCGACGGACGGATCGGCGATCGGCGCGTCGAACCGCACCTGCGCCACCCCACCGGAGCCCCGCGCCGACCAGGAGAGCAGCGTCGCGACCTGCTTCGCGGCAGGTGCGAGGTCCGCATGCCGACCCGCGCCGTAGCCGAACACCGACACTCCCCGTTCCGTCAGTCGCTGTGCGCATCGACCGGCCAGAGCCGCCGAGCCCTCGTCGTCGAGACACACGATGAGCGATCCGCCGGGGGCGATGCGATCGGCGAACTCGTCGAACACGTCGACGTACGCCTCGCGGGTCCCGAAGTGATCGAGATGGTCGACCTCGATGTTGGTGACCACCACAACGTCCGGGGTGTACTCGAGGAGGGACCCATCACTCTCATCGGCCTCGGCGACGAAGATGCCGCCACTGCCGTGATGGGCATTGGTGCCGGATTCGTTGAGCTCGCCACCCACCGCGAACGACGGGTCGACACCACAATGCTGCAGCGCGACAACGGCGATCGAGGTGGTGGAGGTCTTGCCATGGGTTCCGGCCACGAGCAGGGTGCGGTATCCCGCCATCAGATCCGCCAGGATCCGGGGCCGCAGCAGGACCGGAATGCCCCGCGACCGAGCCGCGACGAGTTCGGGATTGGTCTTGGGGATCGCCGCATGCGTGGTCACGACCACCGACGGACCGCCCGGCAGCTGATCGAGAGCGGACGGATCATGACCGACCTGGATGCGGGCTCCGCGGGTGCGCAGCGCGAGGATGCCCCGGCTGTTCTTCGCGTCGGAACCGGACACCTGACCGCCGCGGGCGAGCAGGATCCGGGCGAGCCCGCTCATCCCCGCGCCGCCGATACCCACCATGTGCACCCGGCGAAGGCGTTCGGGGAGTTCGCCGATGGGACCATTCACGGAATCGCCGTTCATCGTCCCACCGCCCCGGTGCCACGGCCCTGACCACGCATACCGTCATCGTGGCCTACGCCACGCACGTCAATTGTCATTGCTCGGATCCCGATCCCGGTGAGCGAAACGCGGAACGGAGCCGCCGTCGTCGGCCGCCCCCACGGTGGGCCGCCGCCAGGTCCAGCGCCGCCGACGCGACCGCGTCCGCGGCGTCACGATGACCTGAGCCGGTCGCGGCCACCGACATCCCGGCCAACCGGTCCCGGTCGGCGAGCATCGCGGGGACCTCCCGGGCCACCCAGTCCGCGGTCAGCTCGGCGTCGTCGACGATGATGCCGCCGCCGGCCTCGACCACCGGGAGCGCATTGAGGCGCTGTTCGCCGTTGCCGTGCGGGAGCGGGACATAGATCGCCGGCAGACCGGTGGCCGAGATCTCGGCCACCGTCATCGCACCCGATCGGCACATGACGAGGTCGGCCGCGGCGTAGGCCAGGTCCATCCGCTTGAGGTACCCGACCCCTCGATACGGGGGCGCACCGGGAGGCGATTGCGGATCGATCGTGTGCTTCGGGCCGAACGCATGCAGCACACCGATGCCTGCGGTCCCCAGCGCACCCGCTGCGCCGGAGACGGCGTCGTTGAGTCGTTGCGCACCTTGCGATCCCCCGAACACCAGCAACGTTGGCGCGTCCTCGTCGAGGCCGAAATAGTGGCGCGCCTTGGCACGTAGTGCCGGACGGTCGAGTTCGGTGATCACGCCGCGTACCGGGATACCGACCACGTCGGCATCGAGCCCGGAACCGGGCACGGCCGCCAGTACCCGGTCCGCGAACCGCGCGCCGACCTTGTTCGCGATCCCGGCGCTCGCATTGGCCTCGTGGATGACGATCGGCAGCCGATGACGTCCGCGGACCCGCATCTGCGCCGCGAAGTACGCCGGCAGGGCGACATAGCCGCCGAAACCGACCACGACGTCGGCGCCGACCGACGACAGGACCGACCGGGTCGCGGTCACCGCGTGGATGAGACGTGCAGGCGTCTTGGCCAGTTCCATCCCCGGCTTCCGGGGCAGCGGGACCGGCGGGATCAGCTCCAGGGGGTACCCGCGCTCGGGCACCAGGGTGGTCTCGAGGCCACGGGTGGTACCCAGGGCCGTCACCCGTGCGGTCGGGTCCAGACGGGTCACCGCATCCGCGACGGCGAGCGCGGGTTCGATGTGCCCGGCGGTCCCACCACCGGCGACCACGACCGACAGCGGCCGATCCGACGACCGACCTCGCTCAGAACTCACCCGTGCCCAACTCCATTCCGCATCGTCGGCCGCCGCGTACCGGCTGCCGTGCGGTCTCGACCGTCTTCAGTGCCGTGACCAGGTGGAACGGCCCGCCGGCCGCCACTGGTGGGTCGACCCGGCCCGCCCGGCGTCGGATGCCCCACCCCCACCGCGGTTCGAACGCGGCGGGACCGGAGCGCCACGGCGGGTACCCGTTCCCGAATACCCCGTACGGTAGTCGACCCGGACAGCGGCCGTGCGTGGTGTCCGGGCGGTCGGGGCCGGGCGCCGCACCGGCTCGCGGCCCACGGCCTCGGTGGGCGTGCCGTGCCGCAGACGTGCCCAACGCGAGGGGGCCGCGGGCGCCGGGACACGAGCCCGATCCGGGCGTCGCTGATCGAGCCGATCACGCAGGGCATCGGCACGCGTCGGGCGATACGGCACCGGCGCGGGCAGACGCAGCCAGCGACCGAGACGACCCGGTTCGCCGGTACTCAGGGCGGCCACGGCCTCCGGCTCGTGCCGCGCGGCACTGGCCAGCAGTCCGAGCATGGCCAACACGGTCAGTGTCGAGGTACCGCCCGCAGACAGCAGCGGCAGCTGGATACCGGTGACCGGCAGCAGCCCGATGACGTAGCCGATGTTGATGAAGGCCTGGGCGGTGATCAGGACGGTGATGGTGCCGGTCATCAGTCGCAGGAACGGATCCACGGACCGCACGGCGATCCGGAATCCGATGAACGCCAGGATCGCGAACAGGATCACCACGAGCAGGCCACCGATCAACCCCAGTTCTTCGCCGATGATGGCGAAGATGAAGTCGTTGTGCGCGTTCGGGAGATAGTTCCACTTCGCCCGGCTCTGCCCGAGGCCGACCCCGAACACCCCGCCGTTGGCGAGCGCGTAGGTGGCCTGGCGAGCCTGATACCCGGCACCCTGAGGGTCGTCGATGCTGCCGAGGAAGCTGAGCACGCGCTGGGATCGGTAACCCTCGACCAGTGCCAGCAGCACCGCGATCGCGGTGCCGACTGCTGCGAACGTGAGGAACACCTTCACCGGCAGGCCCGCGAACCACAGCATCGCGCCGACGATGATGGCGATCGTGATGGTGGTGGACAGATTCGGCTCGAGGATGATCAGCAGGCAGACCAGCATCGCCACCGGGACGAGCGGGATCAGGAGCTCTTTCAAGGATGCGTTGTCCCGGCGCCGGGAGGCGAGCAGATGGGCGCCCCAGACGCAGAGTGCCACCTTCACCAACTCCGACGGCTGCACCGACAATCCGCCGATCACGAACCACCGCCGAGCACCCTGGCTCAGGGTGCCGATGCCGGGGATCAGCACCAACGCGAGCAGGACCGTGGTGACGACCATCAGCGGTGCCGCGGCCCGACGCAGGAGCCGCACCGGCAGCCGGAGCATGACGTAGAAGCCCACCAGACCCAGCAGGGCGAAGATCATCTGGGTGGCGAACAGCCCGTACGACGACCCGTCCTTGGAGTAGCCCTCCACCGAGGAGGCCGACAACACCATCACCAGACCGAATACGGTCAGCAGGAACGCGATCGTCAGGATCAGGTGATACGACGCGAGGGGTCGCGACAGGAGGTTGCGCACCGCCTCGACCACCGCAGCCGGCCAACTGGTGCTCGCCGACGACGAGTCCTTCTTACCCGTGGTCGGTTGGGTGCTGGTTCGTTGTTTGCCGGTCAGCTTCGTGCCGGTCTGATTCGTGCTGGTCTGCTTCGCCGTGCGGGACGACCGCCCCGGTACCTCCGTCGAGGAGCTCATCGAGACGTTCCGCTCACGTCGGCCGCTCCCGGCAGGGACCGCGCGGCCGTCGCGAACGCGTCACCGCGTCTGCCGTACCCCGCGAACATGTCCAGAGAGGCGGCCGCCGGGGCGAGCAGCACCGCGTCGGGGCGATCGTCGGCGGTCCGGGCCAGATGCGCGGCCACCTCGACCGCCCGCTCCATCACCGCGACAGCGGCTCGGTCGGAATCGGTGTCGTCGGATCCGACCGCCGCCGAAGGCGGTTCGGTCGGGGCGCTCAGTCCGGCGGGCAGTTCTTTCCCGAGGTGTGGGGTCGCGTGCTGAACAGTCACGCGCCCATCGTCCCCTGTGAATACTGTGACTGTTGGGACTTCTGGGGCGTGTCGCGAGATCGCGTCGACGATCAGCTCACGATCGCGGCCGATCGCGACCACCCCGGCGAGTCGCTCCCGCGTGTGGCGGATCATGTCGTCGACCCGGGCGCCCTTGAGCAGCCCCCCGGCAACCAGCACCACCCGCCGATGACCCGCGATCGCGGCCTCGGCAGCGTGCGGATTGGTTGCCTTCGAGTCGTCGATGTAGTCGAGATCCTCGACGCGGGCCACCACCTCGCCGCGATGGGCGGCGGGCCGGAAGTCGCGCAGCGCCTCGGCGACCGCGTCGGGTGAGATCCCGGCCGCGAGCGCGAGTGCCGCTGCCGCCAGTGCATCGGCGGTCCCCGACGGGCCGGACGGGTGAATCGCCGCGGTCTCGACGATCGGCCGCGACGACCCCGGCGGCCCGAAGGCACGGTCGACCATCCGGGAGTCGGCCACCCCGAGCTCGCCGTCCCCCGGCGCGCTCAGCGTGAAGCCGACCCGGCGACCGGCGACCGGCAGCGATGATGCCGCGCGATCATCGAGGCCGACCACCCCGACGGCACCGCGCAGTGCGACACCCTTTGCCTCGGCGTATGCATCGAACGAGCCGTGCCAGTCGAGATGGTCGTCGGCGATGTTGAGCACCACGCCCGCATCGGGGGCCACCGAGGGAGCCCAGTGCAGCTGGAACGACGACAGCTCGGCGCAGAGGATATCCACCCGCGGTGTCTGCCGCATCGCATCGAGCGCGGGCAGGCCGATGTTGCCGCAGGCCGCCGCCGAACGACCCGCGCCGATGACGATGTCGGTGAGCATCGACGTCGTCGTCGTCTTCCCGTTGGTTCCGGTGACGACCAGCCAGGTGCGGGGCCCGCCGAGCATCCCGGCGCGGTCGACGCGCCAGGCGAGTTCGACCTCGCCCCAGATCGGCAGTCCCGCCTCGACCGCGCGGACGATGAGTGGATGTGCCGGCGAGAATCCGGGCGACGCGATGACCAGGCCGGTCTCCCCTGGCCATGCGCTGTCATCGTCGAGCAGCGACGCAGTGCCGACCAGCCGCGCGCCGAGATCGGACAGGTCGTCGTCGCCGGGATCGTCCGGACCGAACCGGGCGTCGGCGACCGTGACGCGCGCTCCGGCGTCGAGCAGGTACCGGGCTGCCGACCGGCCGGCGGTTCCGGCACCGGCGACCAGCACCGTCGTCCCCGACAGTGCGGTCACGTCGAGGTCGGGCCGCCGATCAGCCACTGACGGCCAGGAACTCGCTGTAGAACAAGGACAGGCCCAGTGCGCAGGCGATGGCCGTGAGCAGCCAGAACCTGATGATCACCGTCGTCTCGGCCCAGCCACCCAGTTCAAAATGGTGGTGGAACGGGGCCATTCGGAACACTCGTCGACCCGTGGTCCGGAAGAATGCGATCTGGATCACCACCGAGATGATCTCGGCGACGAACAGCGCGCCGATCACGACCGCGAGGAGTTCGGTTCGGGTGGTGATGGACAGGCCGGCCAGCAGGCCGCCGAGCGCCAGTGACCCGGTGTCACCCATGAAGATCTTGGCCGGGGCCGCGTTCCACCACAGGAATCCGAGGCACGCACCCCCGCCGGCGACTGCGATCAGCGCGAGATCCAGGGGATCCCGGACCACGTAACATCCCGGCGTGATCTCCGCGGTCGCCTTCGGTCCGCCTGCGCAGGCATTGCGGTACTGCCAGAAGGTGACCAGGACATACGATCCCATCACCATGGCCATCGAACCCGCGGCGAGGCCGTCGAGGCCGTCGGTGAAGTTCACCGCGTTCGACCACGCCGCCACCACGAGCCAGCAGAAGACCACGAAGACGATCGACCACATCGAGATGGCGTCGATGTCGCGGACGTAGGACAGATGGGTGCTCGCAGGCGTGTACCCGGCGTCGTTGCGGAACTGCAGCACGAGCACGCCGAAGAGGATGGCGGCAGCGAACTGCCCGATCGACTTGGCGGTCTTGTTGAGCCCAAGGTTCCGGTGCTTGCGGATCTTGATGATGTCGTCGAGGAACCCGACACCTCCGAGCGCGGTGGCCAGACCCAGGACGAGCAACCCCGACGCGGTGACCCCTGTTCCGCCGGTGAACAGGCCGACGATGTGGGACCCGAGATAGCCCGCCCACAACGCGGCCAGGATCGCCACGCCACCCATCGACGGGGTACCGCGTTTGGTCTGGTGGCTCTGCGGGCCCTCGACCCGGATCTCCTGCCCGAAGCCCTGCCGGGTGAAGAGGCGGATGAGGAACGGCGTGAGAAGGATCGACACCGCGAGCGCGATGCCACCCGCGATCAGGATCTGTGTCACCGCGTCATCCCTGTCTGCACTGTCACCCTCGTCGCCCTCACTCGTTCGTCCCCGTCGTCGACATGCTCGATGGCCCGTCCCCCATACCTTCGTGCGCGATGTTCTCGCGTTCGGTTGTCTCGTCTTCCGCGCCGTCGCCCGAGATGTCGTCGCGCACCGGCCAGAGGGTCGCGAGTTCGGCGATCCCGGGTTCCTCCGCGGCCAGCAGGACCACATCGCCCGGACCGGGACGCCAGTCGTCGGAGGTCAGCAGGTCGCGTGCCTCATCGACCGTCGCGACCATCCGGACCTCGTCACCCCATGAGCCTTCCATGACCGTGCCCTGGTGCAGGGCACGCACGGCGCGCGACTGCCCCACACACAGCGTCTTGTCG
This sequence comes from Gordonia sp. DT101, assembly GCF_049844895.1. Classification (NCBI taxonomy): domain Bacteria; kingdom Bacillati; phylum Actinomycetota; class Actinomycetes; order Mycobacteriales; family Gordoniaceae; genus Gordonia; species Gordonia sp. DT101. The sequence continues at coordinate 112,663 of NZ_JBNCLX010000001.1, forward strand.
ACCGCGAGGCGGACGATCTGACGACCGAGTCGATCGTGTTCGACGACACGTTCGTTCTCCGTGAGTCCGTCGCCGACGGCGAGCTCACCGAGGATCGCCCAGGTGCGCGGCCGCTCGGCCCCCGCCGAGGGGGTCGCGCCCGCCTCCGCCAGTCTGCGCAGCATGACCCGCACCTCGTCGATGTGGACCGACGACGCCACGAGAACCGTAGGTGGCGTCGTCACTTCTCGTCCTCCCCGATGGCCGGCGGTGCGATCGACGAATCGAGGGCGGCCCCGGCGACCAGGCGGTCGTCGAAAGGATGCTTGACACCGTCGATCTCCTGGCCGGTCTCGTGTCCCTTGCCCGCGATGAGCACGGTGTCGCCCGGTGCCGCCCAGGCGATGGCCGCCGCGATGGCCTCGGCCCGATCCCCGATCTCGCGTACGTCGTGAACATCTCCGTCGAGCTTTGCGGCCCGTGCACCGCCGAGAATCTCGGCGCGGATCGCGGCTGCGTCCTCGGTGCGCGGATTGTCGTCGGTGACGATCACGAGTTCGGCACCGCGAACGGCGATCTCACCCATGATGGGCCGCTTGCCCACATCACGGTCGCCGCCGGCCCCGACCACCACTGCGATGCGCCCCCGGGTCTGCTCGCGCAGCGTGGCGATCACCGCCTCGAGCGCCGCGGGTTTGTGCGCATAGTCGACGACGACAAGGAACTCCTGCCCACGGTCGATACGCTCGAGCCGGCCCGGGACCGCGACGCCGGAGATCGCGCCGATCGCCGCCGACGAGGTGACACCGGCACCGACCGCGATCGCCACCGCCGTCAAGGCATTGGCCACGTTGTAGCGGCCCGGCAGTGGCACCACCATGTCCTGGTCGCCGCCGCCGGGCACCGTCACCGTCACTTGCTGGGCGCCGTCAGCGCCCACTGTCGACGGACCTGCATGCCAGTGCGCCGGCACGGTTCCGGTCGACACGGTCACCGGGGGCGACTGCTTGTCCGAACGGGCGATCTCGACCATCCGGCGACCCCACTCGTCGTCGACGCAGATGATCGGTCGCACCGCGTGTGTCGGCGACGACGGTGCGAACAACCGCGCCTTGGCGTCGAAGTAGGCCCGCATCGAATGGTGGAAATCCAGGTGGTCCTGCGACAGGTTCGTGAACGCCCCGATCGCGAACTGGGCGCCGTCGACCCGGCCCAGCGCGAGAGCATGGCTGGACACCTCCATCACGACGGCGTCGACGCCGCGCTCGAGCATGGTTGCCAGCATCGCCTGCAGGGTCGGGGCCTCGGGCGTGGTGAGCGCGCTGGGCTGGGCGACTCCGTTGATGCGAGTCTGCACCGTGCCCATCAGGCCCACCGAGTGCCCCGCGGCGAGCAGAGCCGCCTCGACCATGTAGGCGGTCGTGGTCTTGCCCGAGGTGCCGGTGATCCCGATCAGCTTCAGCCGGAGCGACGGGTAGCCGAAGATCCGGGCGCTCACCGGGCCGAGAACCTCTCGCGGATTCGGATGGATGAGCACCGCGCACGTCGCATCGGAGCCGAGGACCTTTGTCAGCTCCGCACGACCTGCCGGATCGGTGAGCACGGCCGTGGCGCCCGCCGCGACCGCCTGATCGGCGAACCGGGCACCGTGTGTACGGCCGCCGGGCAGTGCCGCGAACAGATCACCCGGAACCACGTCCTGGGCCCGCAACGTCACCCCGGTGACCTCGGTGTCGGCGGATGCCGAACCGACGAGGTCCACCCGAGCCCCGGTGGCCGCGGACAAGACCGACACCGCGGTCGGTGCCACGGTGGTCGGCCGAAGCATTCCCCCGGCAGGCTTCGCCCGGGTACGGCGAGTCGACGCCATCTGTGCCTCCCGCCTCCCTCGCTGTTCAACTCAGGCGACCCGGGTCGGGCTCGCCGGAACGCACTCACGATACCGTCAGCGCGATCGCTGTCCGTTACGGGTGACTGTGGACACGCACGGATTCGACATCGGTGCGCCGTTCATCGCCTGACCACCTCGGGTCAGGGCGCCTCCAGGGTCAGGCGCGGCGCCGGTCCCGACAGGGGCACCCGGTCACGCTGCAGCAACCACGACGCGATCGTCCCGAACATCGGTGCCGCCGACTGCCCGCCGCTGCCATCCGAGCTGCGTTTCGGGTTGTCCAGCATGATGCCGACCACGTATCGGGGATTGTCGGCCGGAGCGATACCCGCGAAGGTGATGTTGTAGTTCGAGTTCGAGTAGCAGCCGCAACTCGGATCGACCTGTTGGGCGGTGCCCGTCTTTCCCGATATCTGATAGCCCGCGACCGCACCCGTGTAGCCGGTCCCCTGTTGCACGCCCATCGGATCCTTCTGCATCACCGCCCGGAACATGTTCCGGACCGACTCAGCAGTCTGCGGGCTGACCACGCGGACGCCGTCCGGGCGAGCCAGGTCACCGACATCCTGACCGTCCCGCTTCTCGGACTCCAGGATGCGCGGCGGGACCCGCACACCATTGTTCGCGATGGCCTGATACATCCCGGTCATCTGCAGCAGGGTCATCGACAGTCCCTGCCCGATGGGCAGATTCGCGAACGAACCGCCCGACCATTGACTCAGCGCAGGCACCTCGCCGGCGCTCTCCGCGGGCAGCCCCACGCCGGTGCGCTGCCCGAGGCCGAATCTGTCGACCATGTCGGCGTACCGTTTCTCCCCGACCTTCCGGGCCAGCATGAGGGTTCCGACATTCGACGACTTACCGAAGATCCCGGTCGTGGTGTAGGGCTCGACACCGTGTGACCAGGCGTCGTTGACCGTCACTCCCGCCATGTTGATGCTGCCCGGCACGTGGTGGACCTCGGTCGGCGTGGTCACGCCGTACTCGATCGCTGCCGATGCCGCGATGATCTTGTTGACCGAGCCCGGCTCGAACGGCGACGTGACCGCCCGGTTGCCGAGATCGGCATTCTGCTGATCTCCCAACGGCTGCGAGGCGTTGAACGTGTTGTCGTTGGCCATCGCGACCACTTCGCCCGTCTTGGCGTCGAGGACCACCGCCGAGGCGTTCTTGGCACCCGAAGCAGCCTTGGCCGCCGACACCTGGCTCTGCACGAACCACTGGACGTCCGAGTCGATGGTGAGGCGAACGGTCGCGCCGTTGAGGGCCGGATGCACGTTGCGAGTGCTGCCCGGGATGATCGCGCCGTCGGAGCCGCGATCGTAGGTCTTGGAACCGTTGGTGCCTGCGAGTTGCGAATCGAGTGAGGCCTCGAGACCGACCAGACCGTTGCCGTCGTAGTTCACGTCGCCGATGATGTTGGCGCCCAACGACCCTCCCGGATAGAGCCGGATACTCTGCGGGTCGGCCCCGACCTCTGGGAACTCGTCGGTGATCTTGTTCGCCACCTCCGGACTGACCGACCGCGCCAGATAGACGAAGGTGTCGTCGCTCTTGAGCTTCGACAGCAGGTCCTGCTCGCTGATCGAACCACCGAGGGCCGAGGACACGCCTTTTGCGATCTCGCCGAGACGGTCGTCCACATCCGGTAGCGCGGCGTCCTTCTGGTGCGCCTCACCGATCGTCTTGCGCACCGACTTGGGCAGGAAGGTCAGCGATCGCGCTTCGTCGGTGTAGGCGAGCGGGCGACCATTGCGATCGAGGATCGCTCCGCGTTTCGCGGTGAGGATCTGGGTGTACTCGCGTTGTTGGGCCGCCTGGGCCGAGATCGACGATGCCTCCACGGTGTGCACCACGATCATCCGGATCGCCACCGCCAGCACCGCGAGGATCACCAGCGCCCCGGCGATCCGGCTGCGGCCCAGAAATGTCTCCGGTCGTTGCGGACCGCCGGCTCCGGACCCGGCACCGCCGCGACCACCTCCGGAACCACCGGAACCTCCGCGGCCACCGCGACCCCGACCGGACGAACCCGCGTCGAAACGCTGGAAGACGGCACGTGTCATGGTTGCCAATTGTCCACGCTGTTAGCGGGATTCCGTCGAATTTGCGCCCGGCGCGTTCTGGTTCGTCGGCAAGACGTTGGGTGCGGGGCGGGTCGCTGGTGCCGCGGGTGCGGCTGGTGCGGCTGGTGCGGCTGGTGCGGCCGAGTCCGTCGTCGCTGCGGACCCCTCAGGGGTCACGGACGATGACGCGCCGGGTGCCGGCGCCGTGCTGGGGGCAGGCGTGGGCGCGGTGGTTGGCGTCTGCGCGGGAGTACCATCTGAAGTCGAACCCTGTTGTGTACCTGAGGATTCCGATTCGCCTCCGGGAAGCCCCTCGGAATCGTCGACCTTCTTCGGGTCGATGCTGGACACCGGGTCCGGCCCGGTCGGCGGATTGATCGAACGCATGGCACGACCCTGCGCGGGTTCCGGATCACCGATCACCCGAGGCCGCCCGGTGCCGTCCACGATCATCCGCGCCGGATTCTTCGCCGGCACCATGCCCAGCCGAGATGCCTTGTCGGACAGTTCCGGCGCCGAGTCACCGGATTCGTAACTGCGCTTGAGTGAGTCACGCCGATCGACGAGCGCCTGGTTCGCCTGCCGCTCCTCACCGAGCCGATACGAATCCGCGGCAGCCTTGGTCGACAACAGCAGACTCATGCCGAGCCCGACCACGAGAAGGGCGAGTACCGGTACCACGAAAGGAATTCCGGCGATTCGAGCCCGCATCGAGATCGGTCGACCGACCGCAGGCGTCGACTTCGCCTTGGACCGGCCCGCGATCTGATCGGCCCGTTCATCCCGCTCGAGCCGTTTCCGACTACGGTCGATCGCGCGCTGGGCCGCGCGCGACCGGGTCGCGCGCTCACTCTCGAAACCCGAATGCCGCCGGCCCCGGCGGATCTGGTCCGCTTCGACGTGATCATCGTCGATCTCGATGTCCTGCAAGAGGGTCATGCGCGATCCTTTTCGTCGACACGTTCGATCACCCGGACACGCACCGGGGCCGATCGAGGGTTCTCCGTTTGCTCCTGGTCGTTCGCTCGCTCGGCGCCGCGGGTGACCAGGCGAAAATCCGGTGCCGAGTCCGGCAATTCGACCGGCAGGCCGATCGGCGAGGTCGATGTCGTTCGTGTGACGAACTCCCGCTTGACGATCCGGTCTTCCAACGACTGGTAACTCATGACGGCAACGCGCCCACCGACCCGCAGGGCCGACATCGCCGCCGGGAGTGCGCGGCGAAGTGCATCGAGCTCGTGGTTGACCTCGATGCGCAACGCCTGAAAGGTGCGTTTCGCCGGATGTCCACCGGTCCTGCGCGTAGCGGCCGGTATGGCTGCGTAGAGCAGTTCGACGAGACGGGCACTGGTGGTGAACGGTTCCTTCTCACGCTCCCGCAGAATCGCCGACGCGATCTTCCCGGCGAATCGCTCCTCGCCGTACTCGGACAGGATGCGTGCGAGGTCGCCGTGCGAGTACGTGTTGAGAATGTCTGCAGCAGTGGTGGATTCGGAGGAATTCATCCGCATGTCCAGTGGCGCGTCGACCGCGTAGGCGAAACCCCGGTCGGGACGGTCGAGTTGCATGGACGACACGCCGAGGTCGAAGAGCACCGCGTCGACGAGGTCGACACCGACGTCGGTCATCACCTCGCCGATCTCGTCGAAACGGGCCTGATGAAAGGTGATCCGCTCACCGAACTCTGACAGGCGGTCGCGCGCGATGTCGAGCGCGTTGCTGTCCCGGTCGATGCCGATCACCCGGACCCGTGGATCGGCGCGCAGTATGAGCTCGGTGTGGCCGCCTGCCCCGAGCGTGCCGTCCACGAAGATCGGAGTGCCGGCGCTTCGGGGGAACGCTGCCGTGATGAGGTCGACCATGCGGTCCGCCATCACCGGCAGATGACCGAACTCGCCAGAACGGCGGGGCGCACCGCTCGGCTCCGCGTGCGGAGTGAGCCGACCGGATTCGCCGTCCGGCTCCTCGTGGCGTGCGTTCACCGACCTCCTCCTCGGACTGTGCGGTTCGATTCGTCGGTCTCGGGCGGTGAGGGCTCGCAACGGGAGGTCTCCGATGAGGCGGGGTCTCGGCCCGATCGCGCACCTGGCGTTGGGGAAGTACGCCAGGGTCGCTCCGGGCCGAGGCCTCGACCCATCCGATCCCGTATTCATCTGTCTGCCCGGGCGGTGCCTGCTAGAGCAACGCGTCCAGGGCTGCCGAGCCCGCGGCGGAGAAGTCCTCCTCGTGCTGACTCTGGTAGTCGCTCCATGTCTGCGCGTCCCAGATCTCGAGGTGATCGAACCCGCCGATCACCACGCAGTCCTTGGACAGGCCGGCATAGTTCCGGTGCTCACCGGACAAGGTGATCCGTCCCTGTCCGTCCGGCCGCTGCTCATCGGTACTCGCGAAGAAGTACCGCTGGAACGCCCGCGCCTCCGGGTTGTTCCGCGATGCCGCCATCGTCTGTTCCGCTATCGCGTCGAACTCTTCGGCCCGATACACCGACAGGCTGCGGTCCTGGCCTCGTGTGACCATCACCCCTCCTGCCAGCGCGTCGCGGAACTTGGCGGGCAACGTGAGCCGCCCTTTGTCGTCCAACTTGGGCGTGTAGGTGCCGACAAATCGCACGGACATGTCGTCACCTCCTGCCCTACTGGGTTCGACGTCCGGTTCGCCTCACCCAGTGCTGCCACAGTACCCCACTTTCCTCCACTTTCCACCCCCGACGCTCCACTTACCCTCCACAGGATCAGAAAAGTCCAGTTCAATGGCCTGATTTCGAGTGGGGAACGATCCGCGACACGGCGCGTCGCAAGCACAGGCGGGTGGTGGCAATGATGCTCAATCACATCAAAGTGCCAGGTGAGACATGAAGTCCGCCCACGGTGGGGCGTAGTGGGGCACGCCGGTGGGGCACCGTGGGGAATCGGGGTGGGGCAGGTGGGCAATCGAAGCGGGGCACCGTGGAGAAAGCGGCTGGGAGTCGCGGGACGGGTCGCCGGCCTCAACCGGCGGGCGTCGAAGCCGAAAAGACCGCACACCGAAGTGGTGTGCGGTCTGTGAACGACCTGGCGCCGGTCTCACCCGGCGGAGAATCTACTCCTGCTCGAAGCGGCGGTTGAACCGCTCTTCCATGCGTTCGGAGAACTTTCGCTTGGGTCCGCCGCCGCGGGATTCCTTGGCACCGGGGCCTTGCTCACGGTCTGCCCCCGCTGATCGACTGCCGCCGCCCCAGAGGGCGAGCAACCCGGCCCCGAACATGACGAGAAAGCCGACGAGGCTGATGATCGGGAACCCGCCGACGCGCACCTCGACGATGAGTCCACCGACGAGGAGGACCAGACCCACAACGAAGATGGCAACCGCTTGCAGGCGGCGCCGGCCGCTGGACCGTCCGAGGCGACGACGCTTGACGCTCGACGCGAACTTCGGGTCTTCGGCATACAGAGCGCTTTCGATCTGTTCGAGCATCCGCTGCTCGTGCTCCGAAAGAGGCACCGACCCTCCTAACTCCCACTCCACCGACCCGACCGCATCGCCGTTGCCGGTCCTGCGCGATGTCGACGCCGTCTGCCGCCGTCTGCGGCTTCAATTTCCCATGATACGAGCAGAATCACCCGGCGACCACCATTACCCGAGGTTGGGTCGGATCATACCGTTACGCGGTCCGGTCCGAATGCGCGGCCTGGTGGGGCAACTTGCCTTGTTCGTACGAGATCAGCAACGCCTCGACGGCATTTAGCAGGTCGATGACCCTACGGCGCATCTGCTGGACCGCGCGATCATCGATCGAGCGGATCAGGCCGGCCTCGATGTCGAGACGTATCCGCGAGCGGGCGGCGAAGTAGGCGGCGTGGTCGTCGAGCTCCGGCACCACCACCGGAACCCGATTCCAGGCGCTACGGGAATGCCTGCGTCGGACCGGCCTGTTCGTCGGTTCGTGGATCTCCAGCGCCGCGCCTGCGGCACGCAACGCGGTGAGGTAGTACTGACGGAAGCGCTCTGCGGAGTCGTCGACGCCGTCGGCGTTGTCGAACAGGTTCTGGGCGCGGTCGAGCAGGTCACGGCTACGTCCCACCACGATCGGATCGATGTCCGTCGTGGACCCGGTCGTCGGAATCGAGTTGGGCATGTCCACCTCCCCGTGGTCAGTCGGCCGTCGTTGTATGCGGTGCGACTGCTGTATACAACGTCGGCCCGACAGCAAACGCTTCCCTCGTCGCCGTCGGGCCGACGCCCGATGTCGGCCGGGTGGACAGAACAGCTTGCGGAGGCTGATTCATCGAACACCCGTTCGACATATTCAATATAGCTAGCACCTCCGTCACCTTCAAGGCGACGGCCGACCCCGATGTCCATTGTTCGACGAGAGGACAGACGTTCGTTGACGATCCGCCTCGTTGATCTGACCGGCCAGGATTCCCGGATTTGGCTCGAACCCGCCCTCGACATCTACGTGACCGCGATGAACTACCCACGCGGTACCGAGATTCACCGGGCGGCGCTCTGGCGCGACCACATCACCCGGCCCGGCTGGCGTGCGGTCGGGGCGGTGGCGACGGTGCCGGCCACGGAGATCACCTCCCCGCAGATGGTGCGTCGGCGCTTGGCCCGGCCGGTGGCCCTCGCCGACGACGAACTCCTCGTCGGGATCGCCTACGGCTATCAGGGCGCACGCGACCAGTGGTGGAATCAGCAGCTCCGCATCGGCCTGCGCCAGGCGGGACATTCCGATCCCTCCGTCGATGCGATCACCCGCGACTACTTCGAGCTCACCGAACTGCACGTGCACCCGACGGCACAGGGACGCGGCATCGGACAGTGGCTCCTCGGCCGGTTGCTCGCCGGTCGGCCCGAGTGCCAGGTGTTGCTGTCGACCCCCGAGGCGCCTGCCGAGGACAACCGCGCCTGGTCCCTGTACCGGCGAATGGGATTCGTCGACATACTGCGCCATTTCACCTTCACGGGCGATCCGCGCCCGTTCGCATTTCTGGGACGGCCGCTTCCGCTGGGCCCCGACGACCCGGCCCGGGCACGATGACCGGGCGGAATCGCCGGGCGTGAGCCCCGCCGGCGATCGAACCCATCGGCCACTCGACGCGATCGTCGTCGGGGCGGGCCACAACGGCCTGGTCGCGGCGGCCTACCTGGCCCGTGCCGGGCGATCGGTGCGCGTCATCGAACGCGACCACGTCGCCGGTGGCGCGGTCTCCACGGTCGAGCGTTTCCCCGGCTATCGGGTCGATCGCGGGTCGTCGGCGCACCTGATGATCCGCCATTCCCCCATCCTCGACGAGCTGTCTCTCGCCGATCACGGACTGCGTTACGTCGACTGTGATCCCTGGGCGTTCGCCCCCTCGACCGATCGGACCGGGCCGATCATCTTCCGCACCGACCTCGACGCCACGTGCGAGTCGATCGAGCGTGCGGTCGGGTCGGACGACGCCGAGGCCTACCGACGATTCGTCGAGGTGTGGCGACCCCGGGCCAAGTCAGTCATGCGCGCGTTCTACGCCCCGGCGGGTCCGGGACGGTTCGCTGCGGCGTTCACCGGTCTCGCGAGCACCGCCGACTCCGCCCGGACGGGACTCATCGGACACCGGACCGGTGCGATGCTCTCCCTGACGCAGGAGCTGATGTCCTCCGGCGACACCCTGCTCGACCGGTGGTTCACCTCCGAGCCACTCAAGGCCGCGCTGGCCTGGTTCGGTGCGCAGTCCGGTCCATCGATGAGCGCACCCGGTACCGCCCCGATGGTCGGCTTCGCCGCGCTCCAACACGACATCCCGCCCGGCCGCGCCATCGGTGGCAGCGGGGCACTCACCGAGGCCCTTCTCGGCCGGCTCGGGAGCGACGGCGGCGAGGTGCTGCTGGGCCGCGCCGCCACCACGATCACCCGGTGCGGCGACCACTGGCAGGTCCGGACCGTGGACGGCGAAGGTCACTGCGCGCGAAAAGTGATCGCGGCCTGTCACATCGCCACCACCCTGGACCTGCTGACCGCAGGTGGATATCCCCACGAGACGGCCGACCGCTGGCGGTCGCAGATCGTCATCGGCGACGGCATCGGCATGGCCGTCCGGCTCGGCACCGACGCCCTCCCCGCCTACCGCGACCTGCCGTCGGACCTCCCGGCCCACGGCGTGCATTCGGCTCTCGGCCTGCTGGTTACCGATCGCGCGCAGCTCCGGCGAGCACACGCCGCGGCGTCGGTGGGCGACCTGCCCGAGCGACCCGCCTGCGTGGCGATGGGATATTCGGCGATCGACCCCACGCTCGCGCCACCCGGCAAGCATCTCGTCAACGTCTGGGCCCAGTGGCATCCCCATCGGCTCGCCGGTGGCCGGTCGTGGGCCGATGTCGCGCCGGATGCGGCCGCCGCGATCGGTGCGGAACTCGATCGCCATGCGCCCGGGTTCGGCGAACACGTCGAGCACACCCACATCCAGACCCCGGCCGACCTCGAACAGGAACTCGGCCTGCTGGGCGGCAACATCATGCACGTCGAGATGAGCATCGACCAGATGTTCTTCTGGCGCCCCCACCCCGATCTGTCCGGACACTCCGTTCCCGGCGCGAAAGGGATCCTGCTGGCCGGGGCGTCGACGCACCCCGGCGGCGGCGTGACGGGAGCGAGCGGCCGGATCTCCGCGCACCTGGCGCTTCGGCGGTGACACGTGCGAGTCGGCAACGGTTGCTCCGGCGCGTCTGGCACGATGAGCAACGTGCGCTCGTCATCTCGTAGGTCCGCGGTCCTGTTACTGGTGTCCCTGATGGCTGCCGCGCCCATGCTCACGGGCTGCCTGGAACGCTCGACCACCGTTGGTGACCGCTACTCCGGCACCATCGTGGTGGCGACCTCCCCGGACAATCCGCGTGGCGCACCCAAGCTCGACGTCCCGGAGTCGATGACGTCGAGCGTCACCCTCAGCGACTACTCCACTCGACCCGAGTCCGAGACGACCGCTGCGCCCGGAAGTTCCCCGACGCAGTCTCCCGCGAGCCCCGGCGCGAGCGCGGCTCCCGGCGCCACCGCCGACAAGGTCATCCCCCGCGTCGGCACCCGTGCGGTCTTCCACGATCTCACCGCCGGTCAGTTCAGCCAGCTCGGCGACATCGTGGCGGCCTCTTTCGGCGAGTCCGCGATGAGCATGGATCTGTCGGCGAAACGCAGTGGCGACGTCGTACGTTTCCGCGGCTCCGCCGACCTCACCGATCTGACCCCGAACCGCGACTTCGTCGAGCTCACGGTGACGTTCGGTGGACCGGTGAGCGCCACCAACGGCGATCAGATCAGCGACACCACCGTCACGTGGACGCCCGAGCCGCGTAAGCCGTCGGACTTCAGCGCCGACGCCACCTATCCGGATCCGGCGACGGCCGCCGTCAGCAGTTGGTCGTGGTTCTTCGCGCTGATCTGCCTGGCGACCGTCGCGATCGTGGGCTGGCTGGCCTATCTCAAGCGAGACCGCAGTCCCCGACCGGGCCGTCCACGGCGACTGGGACCGACGAACACGAAATCGTCGACGAAACCCGAGGCGACCGAGCAGACGTCGACGACACAACAGACGACGACGACACAACAGACGACGACGGGTTCCGGCAGTCGGTGATCGGCCAAGCGTCGGGACGTCAGCCGACGGTCGCGCCCAGCGCCGACGACGTGTCGACCCCGAGGCGCTCGAGGACCTCGCTGGTCGCCTTGGCGAAGTTCAGGCTGCAGAAGTGTATGCACGGCACGCCCTCGGCAACGAGGCGTTGTGCCATCTCGGTCGCGAAGTCGATCCCGACCGCACGCACCGCCGCACGGTCCTCCTCCGCGCCGTCACCGGCCGCGGCCGCGAACCGCTCCTGCACATCGGCCGGGATCACCGACCCCGACAGCTCGGCCATCCGCCGCGCACTCGCCAGCGACGTGATCGGCATGATCCCGGGAATGAGTGGCTTGGCGCCCTGCTCCGGATCCGCGCGGACCACCCGGTCCCGCAGCCGCAGGAAGTCGTCGGCGTCGAAGAACATCTGCGTGATGGAGTATTCGGCACCGGCGCGCAGCTTGTTCACCAGAGTGCGGGTGTCGTGCTCGAGCGTCGGCGCCCGGTGATGCCCTTCGGGGAACGACGCGACACCGACGTGGAAGTCGCCGAGCTGGTCGATCAGCCGAACCAGTTCCTCGGCGTAGGCGACCCCGTCCGGATGCCGGACCCAGTCGCCGAGCGGATTGCCCGGAGGGTCGCCGCGGAGCGCGAGGATGTTGGTGATGCCCTGGTCGGCATAGGCGCCGACGAGCGCCCGCAGCTCGTCGATGCTGTGGTTGACCGCGGTCAGATGGGCCACCGGTAGGAGTGTGGTCTGGGCGGCGAGCTCGCCGGTGATACGAACCGTCCGGTCGCGTGTGGAGCCGCCGGCGCCGTAGGTCATCGACACGAAGGCCGGACCCAGTCGCTCGAACGTGCGGACCGCGCGCCACAGCCTCGCCTCGGCCTCGGCGTCCTTGGGCGGGAAGAACTCCACCGAGAACGGGACGGGGCCGCGGTGAGGTGCCGACAGCCGGTCCACGATCGAGGGAGCCCGGGTGGGAGATGAGGTCACCCACACATAGTACGGATCACGGGTCGCGCCCTGCCGGGACCGGGCTCCACGGCGGCGACGTCGGCGGCACTAGCCTGGCAGGGTGACGTCCGCCCTGCCGATCCCGACCACACTCGACGCCGTGCCCGCCGCGGTCGAGTCGGCACTCGAGGTCTTCTTCGAGCGCGCGCTCCCGGTCGCTGCCGAGGTCGATCCGCAGGTGGGTGCGGCCGGCGAGGTGGTGCGGGACTTCGTCCTGCAGGGCGGGAAACGGGTGCGCCCCGTCTTCGCCTATGCCGGATGGCTCGCCGGCCTCACCTCGTCCGGACGCGACCTGCCGGCTGCCGGGCCGGACGTCCCCGCCGCGGACGATGCGCTCCGCGTCGCGGCCTCGCTCGAGCTCGTCCAGGCGTGCGCACTGATCCACGACGACATCATCGACCGATCCGACACCCGACGCGGCCGTGCCACCGTGCACCGGGTGTTCCAACGCCGCCACCTCGACGACGGCTGGGCCGGCGATGCCGCCCACCACGGGATGGCCGCCGCGATCCTGCTCGGCGACCTCGCCCTCGCCTGGGCCGACGACATGGTGCACGGTCATCACCCGGGCGATGCGACCGCGTCGGGAGAATCCGCGCCACGTCCACTGCCCGCGTCGGTCGGTCGGGTGTGGTCGTCGATGCGGACGGAGGTTCTCGGCGGCCAATACCTCGACATCGTCAACGAGGCGGCCGGCGACGAATCCGTCGGCGCCGCCTACCGCGTCATGCGGTTCAAGACCGCTGCCTACACGGTCGCCCGGCCGCTCGAACTCGGCGCCACCCTCGCGTCGGCGCCCGCATCGCTCATCGGTGATCTCCGTTCGATCGGCCACGATCTCGGTGTCGCCTTCCAGTTGCGCGACGATCTCCTGGGAGTCTTCGGCGACCCCGACCGCACGGGCAAACCATCCGGCGACGATCTGGTCGCCGGGAAGCGCACCGCGCTGCTCGCCGTCGGACTGGCACGGGCAGCCGAGCGCGATCCGGCCCTCGCCGCACGGCTCCGCGCCGCCATCGGCCGACCGCTGACCGCCGACGAGGTGCGTGCAGCCCGGTCGATCCTCACCGACGTGGGCGCGGTCGACGAGATCGAGTCGCAGATCTCCGGTCTGCTCACCAGCGCCCTGGCCACCCTGGAGGCGGCCGACATGTCCGAACCGGTCCGCACCGAGCTGGGCTCCTTCGCCCATCGCATCGCCCACCGCACAGCGTGACCACGACGTGACCACGACGACGGCACGGCACGGCGCCCGGGTGGTGATCATCGGTGCCGGGTTGTCGGGCCTCTCGGCGGCTTTGCGCCTCACCGGACTGGGGCACCGGGTCACCGTCGTCGATGCCGCGCCCACCGCAGGCGGACTGGTCCGCACCGAACCGCTCGCGATCGACGCCGCAGACCTGGACCTGACTACCGAAACCGTCGGATTTGACACGGGCGCAACAGTTCTCACGATGCCATCGCTGATCGACGACGCGCTCGGCGCGGTCGGCATCCCGGCCGCCGAGTCCCGCCGCCGACTCGCCCTGATCGACGTCGACCCGTCCTACGCCGCTCGATTCGCCGACGGCACACACCTCGACGTCCCGCGCGGCGCCGACAGGTTGGCCGCCGCCGCGACCTCGACGTTCGGCCCGGACGCGGGTGCCGGGGTGCGTGCACTCACGAGCTGGCTCGCCCGGCTCCACGACGTCGAGTTCGACACCTTCATCGATCACAACCTCAGTTCACTCTCCGACCTGCGTGACCGCCGAATCCTCTCCCGCGCCGCAGATCTGGTGGCGATGGGTGCGACCCGGCGGCTCACCCCGGCCGTCGCGCGGCACGTCACCGACGAACGCCTGCAGCGCGTGTTCACCTTTCAGGCCCTCTACGCCGGGGTGCCGCCACAGCATGCGGCGGCGATCTACGGCGTGATCGCACACATGGACATCGGACTGGGCGTCTACTACCCGACCGGCGGGATGGGTCGCGTCGGCGCAGTCCTGGCCGATGCGCTGCGCGAGGCCGGGGGAACCGTCGAACTGTCCACCCGTGCGACGGCCCTGTGTCGCGACGGCGCACGGGTCACGGGTGTCCGCCTGGACTCCGGCAACACCCTGCCCGCCGACGCGGTGGTGGCTGCCGTCCCGATCGGCGAGGTCGCTCGGCTCCTCGGCGCCCCGATGCCGCGCGGACCCCGATGGCGCCGTATCCGTCACTCGCCGAGTGCCGTCGTGATCCATGGTCTCGCCCCGCGTTCGGTGACCGCGAACTGGCCGGGTCACCACCACACCCTCGACTTCGGGGCCGCGTGGCAGGAGACCTTCGTCGACCTGACCCGCGCGCCGGGGCGTCTCATGCGCGACCCCTCGTTCCTGGTGACACGTCCCGCGGTGTCGGACCCGAGCCAGACCGGTCCGATGGAGCCCGTCTCGGTGCTGGCCCCCTGCCCCAACCTGACCACCGCCGACCTGCCATGGGACGTCCTCGCCGACGCCTACGTCGACGAGTGCCTGCAGACACTCGCACGCCGCGGCTACCGGGGCATCGACACGGCGCTGCGGGTACTGCGCGTCGACGACCCGGCCACCTGGGCGGCCGCGGGACTGCCGGCCGGGACGCCGTTCGGCGCCGCCCACACCGTTCGGCAGACCGGGCCGTTGCGGACCCCGAACCGGTGGCCGGGCAGCACCAATCTGATCCTGGCGGGTGCGGCGACAGTGCCGGGGGTGGGCATCCCGCCGGTCCTGGTGTCCGGCAGGCTCGCCGCCGAGCGCGTCGTCTCGGCTCTCGGTACGTCGTCGCGCCGTAGGATCAGGCCGTGACCGCGACCCGCGACGACACCCCGCGATCCCGTCGGAGCCGCGCGGTCCGCGAAGCAGGATTCGCGGACCTGGTGGTGGGCTTCGTCGGTTCCGTGCTCGTGTGCATCGGCAGCTTCGGCGTCGGTGACATCGCGCGGAACAGCACCGTCGCCCAGGATCTCGGTCTCTCGGCGATCGCGTACGGACACGGCAAGACGTTGTTCGGCAGCATTTTCTGGCTCGGCGTCGCCACCATGGTGATCGCATGGGTACGGCTCGGACGGCGGCTCGCCTCCGACCGATCGGCGCTGTCGGTGCGCACCTTCCGCTGGGGCATCGTGGGCTGGGCCGCCCCGCTCGCAGTGGCCGTTCCCGTCTACAGCCGCGATGTCTACGCCTACCTCGGTCAGGGGGCGTTGTTCCGGGCGGGATTCGATCCCTATGCGGACGGACCCGCCCACCTTCCCGGACCGCTCCTCGACAGCATGGCGCAGGTGTGGGCGACCACCACCGCGCCCTACGGTCCGCTCTTCGTCGGGCTCACCCGGCTGGTCACCGAGATCACCGGCGACCACGTCATTCTCGGCGTCTACGCGATCCGCCTGATCCTGTTGCCCGGGCTCCTGTTGGCGCTCTGGGCCATTCCGCGGCTGGCCGATCATTTCGGCGCATCACCGCAGACCGGTCTGTGGCTGGCACTCGCCAACCCGATGGTCCTCATCCACCTGGTGGCAGGCAGCCACGTCGAGTTGCTGATGATGGGCGTCCTCGTCGCCGGTGTCGCCCTGGTGGTGACCGGGCGACACGTCCCCGGTCTGGTCGTGCTCGGGCTGGCGGTGTCCATCAAGGTCACCGCCGGCATCGCGATCCCGTTCGTGGTGTGGATCTGGTTGTCACACATCCGCGACCGGCGCAGTGTCGAGCCGGTCGACGTGGCCCGCGTGTTCGCCTCGGTGGTCGCCGTCACCGTCGCGGTGTTCGCGGTCTCCACCGCCGTACTCGGGCTCGGACTGGGCTGGCTGACCGGTCTCGGCTGGGCCGATCGCATCATCAACTGGTTCACCCTGCCCACCCTCGCGGGGCACATCGTCACGCTGGTCGCCGCCCCGTTCACGGCGTTGAATCTGCAACCGGTCCTCGGGGTCACACGTGCGGTGGGGATGGTGGTACTCGCAATCATCCTGGTGGGTCTGTGGTGGTCGCACCGTCGCGACGAACGCAGCGCCATGGCAGGCATGGTGTGGGCGATGCTCGCGGTCCTGCTCCTCGAACCCTCCACGCTCCCCTGGTATTACACCTGGGTCCTGTGTCTCGCGGTGGCATTCACCCTGCCCCGCGGGGTGCGGGCGATCGTCGTCGGCGTGTCCACCTTCATGCTGATCGTGTTCCAGCCCGACGACTCGATCCTGTTCTACAAACTCCCGGAGGTGCTCCTGGCGACGGCGCTGTCCCTCCTCGCGGCCATCTCGCTCACCCGGCAGGATCCGCTGCGCCTGCGGCGGGCTGTCGAATGGTTCCGAGGCGGCCCCGACGTCGCGGACGAGTCCGACCGACCGACGACTCCCGGTGCGTGAGAGCATGCTTTGCGATACCGACGAGACGGATATCGTCCGGCTCGGCTACCGGCGGGCACGGGCGCTGACCGCCGAACACGGCCGGACGTACTTTGCCGCGTCGTGCCTCCTCCCCCCGCGGCAACGTCGCGGGGTATGGGCGCTCTACGGATTCGCCCGGATCGTCGACGACGTCGTCGACGATCCGCCCGCCGCGCCTGTGCCGCCCGACAAGACCGCCCAGATCGACCGGATCGAGGAGGCGCTGCACAGTGTGCTGCATCCCGAGCCCGACGGGACACCGGGTGCGGGGCTCGACCATCGACCCGGCCGCCACGAGCCGGGTGACCCCCAGATCGAGCCGATCCTGGCCGCGGTGCGCGACACCGTCGTGCAGTTCGACATCCCCACTGCCACCTTCGACGCGTTCCTGCGGTCGATGCGGATGGACGTGCCGGGCACCGCCGAATTCCGGGACCGCTATCGGACCTGGGCCGAACTCGCCGAGTACACCTACGGATCCGCGGCCGTCATCGGTCTGCAGATGATCCCGCTGCTCGGGGTGCGAGCAGCAGGTGACGACGTCGCCGACGGCGCCGCGACGCTGGGCGAGGCGTTCCAGTTGACGAACTTCTTGCGGGACATCGCCGAGGATCTCGACCGCGACCGGATCTACCTGCCCACCGACGAACTCACGGCGTTCGGGGTGGACGAGGACCACCTCCGTCGGTGTCGTGCGGAACGGGTCACCAGCCCGCATCTCCGACGGGCGCTCGCCCACATGATCGCGGTCAACCGGGACCAGTACCGACGAGCCTGGCCGTCGATCACGGCGCTGCCCAACAGATCTCGCCGATCGATTGCAGCCGCGGCGGCCATGTACCACGGCATCCTCCGCGAGATCGAACAGGCCGACCACGACGTCATGGATCATCGCGTGGTGGTCGGCGGCCGACGACGGGCCGTGCTGGCCGCACACGCGATCTCCGGTGGCCGCCCCTGGTGAGACGGCCGGGCAGACCGACCCGTCAGAACGCCTGGGCCTGAGCCCGACGAATGACCTCGCGAGCCGAATCCGTGTGCAGCGCATCGGCCGGGCACATACCGAGATCGTCCTGGACGGCGAACAGCCACTCCATCACCTCGTCGCGGGTGTAGCCGCCGTCGAAGAGGACCTCCACGAGTCCGGTGAAATGCTTGACGATCCCGAGGTCGTCGAAGAACACCGCCGGAATCGCCGGCTGTCCCTCGCGTGACACCGCGAGCAGTTGATGGTCCTGGATCAGGGTGCGCACACGGCTGGCCGACACTCCCAGCCGGCGGGCCGCGTCGCCGATCGTCAGCGTGTCGAGATCGGACGTGAGACTGTCTTCGGACAGCGGTAGTGAACCCACGTCGCCGAGCCTACCGGCTGGGGATTCGTCGCCCAACGATGCCGCCCCCGATTCGTGGCGGGAGACACCGGGCACCGGGCCTGCGCTGATCCGGGTCCGAGTCGATACACCGCCCGCGCGACGTCGACCGGTAGATTCGGCCACGTGAAACCTCCCGCCGACTCACTCCTGGGCGCGTCCCTCGAGGACCGCTACCGGATCGACGCGCCGATCGCGCGCGGCGGGATGTCGGCGGTCTACCTCGGGGTGGACCTGCGTCTGGGTCGGTCGGTGGCGATCAAGGTGATGGATTCCCGCTACAGCGGTGATCCACAGTTCCTGCGCCGGTTCGAGTTCGAGGCGCGGGCCGTCGCCGGATTGAAACACCCCGGGCTCGTGGCCGTGTACGACCAGGGCATCGACGACGGGATCGCCTTCCTCGTGATGGAACTCGTCGAAGGTGGCAGTCTTCGGGAACTGCTGCGCGAACGCGGTCCGATGCCGCCCCACGCGGTCAGCGCGGTGGCCGACCCGGTACTCGGTGGGCTCGGTACCGCCCATGCCGCCGGACTCGTCCACCGCGACGTCAAGCCGGAGAACGTGCTCATCTCTGACGCCGGCGAGGTGAAGGTCGCCGATTTCGGGCTGGTCCGCGCAGTCGCCGAGGCGGGCGTCACCTCCGCCAGTGTCATCCTGGGCACGGCGGCCTACCTGTCCCCCGAGCAGGTCGAGGCCGGTGACGCCGACGCCCGTAGCGACGTCTACTCGATGGGCGTCATGATGTTCGAATTGCTCACCGGCCGAACGCCTTTCCGTGGTGACACGCCGCTTGCACTGGCCTACCAGCGGCTCAGCTATGACGTGCCCGCACCGGGCGACGTGGTGGACGGTGTACCGGAGGAGTTCGACGAGATCGTGCTGCGCGCAACCGAGCGCGATCCCGCCGAGCGCTATGCGGACGGGTACGACATGCGTCGGGCACTGCTGGCCGCCGCCGACGAACTGGACCTGCCGTCCTTCACGGTCCCCGCCCCGCGCCGGTCGGCCGAACGCGACACCATGGCACGGTTCCGGGCCGATCGCGCCCAACCGCAGGCCCCGGCTGCCCCGGTCCCCAACCCCACCAGGGTGCAGTCGGGGCCCACGACCTCACCTCCGGTCGCCGCGCCGCCGCCGCGACCCGTGCGCGACCCCACGGCGGCGAGGATGACGCGCCTGGAGTCCAGATTCGACGAGCGGCCGGAACCGGACGACAACGGACCGGTGCGGGCGCTCATCTGGACCACCCTCGTGCTGCTGCTCGCCGTCGCGATCGGCGCCGTCGGCTGGTGGGTGGGACAGACCTATCTCAGCTGAGCACGCCGATCGATCCCGCGGCGACCGTCAGCCGCGCAGCATCTCCGCGACGAGGAACGCGAGCTCCAACGACTGCTGGGTGTTCAGGCGGGGATCGCAGGCCGTCTCGTATCGTCCGGCGAGGTCGAGATCGGAGATGTCCTGTGCGCCACCGAGACATTCGGTGACGTCTTCGCCGGTGAGCTCGATGTGCACACCACCGGGATGGGTACCCAACGCGTGGTGCACCTCGAAGAAGCCCTGCACCTCATCGACGATGCGATCGAAGTGCCGCGTCTTGTAGCCGGTCGAGGCCTCGTGGGTGTTGCCGTGCATCGGGTCGGACTGCCAGACGACCTTGTGCCCGGTCGCCTCGACCGCGGACACGATGGCGGGCAGGACCTCCCGCACCTTGTTGTTCCCCATCCGGGCCACCAGGGTGAGCCGTCCCGGGCGGTTGTGCGGGTCGAGTCGTTCGACGTATTCGACGGCCTGCGCGGGCGTCGTGGTCGGACCGATCTTGACGCCGATCGGGTTGTCGATCAGTTCGGCGAAGGCGATGTGTGCGCCGTCGAGCTGCCGGGTCCGCTCGCCGATCCAGAGGAAATGCGCGGAGAGGTCATAGAGCACCTTGTCGTCGGTGCCGGTTGGATCGTCGGCCAGACGCAGCATCGCGCGCTCGTAGTCGATGACGAGTGCCTCGTGGGAGGCGAAGATGGACGCCGATTCCAGATTGGTGTCGGTCACGCCGCAGGCGTCCATGAACCGCAGGCCGCGGTCGATCTCGGAGGCGAGCGCCTCGTAGCGAGCCCCCGCAGGCGAGGTCCGCACGAACTCCCGGTTCCAGAGGTGCACACGTCGCAGGTCCGCCTCCGAACCCGTCAGCGCGCGAACGAGATTCATCGCAGCGGCGGCGTTGGCGTACGCGCGGACCAGCCGCGACGGGTCATGCCTGCGCGTGGTCTCGTCGGCCGGGAACCCGTTGACCATGTCGCCGCGATACGACGGCAGGCCGAGCGCATCGGTGTCCGACGACCGCGGCTTGGCATACTGGCCGGCGATCCGGGCCACCTTGACCACCGGCATGCTGGCGCCATAGGTGAGTACCACCGCCATCTGCAGCAGCGTGCGGATGTTGCCCTTGATGTGCGGCTCGGTGTTGTCGACGAAGGTCTCCGCGCAGTCGCCACCCTGGAGCAGGAAGGCGCGCCCCTCGGCGACGTCGGCGAGCTGCGCACGGAGATCCCGGACCTCGGCGGGCATGCAGATCGGCGGCACGCTCTCGAGGACGGTGCGCATCTTGCGCGCCTCTTCGGCGGGCCAGCTCGGCTGCTGCAGCGCCGGACGCGCCATCGCATCGTCGAACCGGTTCTGCAGGTCGCCGGGCAGCGGCGGCAGCTCCGGGAGTTCTGCGATCGGAACGTCTACGGTCCAGTTCGTCACCACGGCTACAGGGTAGTTGAGCCGGTCGCGTACCAGGTGGGCGGGGAGCCCGGCGCGCGACGAGGCTCCGGACCGGCAGATGCGTCTCCGATCAGGGTCGCGACTTCTCGATGACCTGCCAACGACGCCAGTTGTGTCGGGCATCGGTGAGCGCATCGTGGGCGTCTCGCGGCGACGGCGGGAGCGCTGGTTTGCCCGCGGCCTCCCAGTGCTGTCGCAGCTCCCGGGTGAAGCGCGGCATCTCGCGCGGGAGCGCGGTCATCGGGCCCCACAGCTGGCACAGCACCACATGGTCGTAGGCGCCGACCCACGCCCACAATTCGACGTCGTCACCCTCGGCCGTCAGGAACGCGAACAGCTCGTCGCGGATCTGCCGACGGCTGCGCCAATAGGGTGACGCCGGGGACGGTAGCTTGGGCAATACGTTGGTCCGAACCCAGTCACCGGCCCGGCCCGGGTCGAACTCGGTGGACACCGCGTAGAATTCACGTCCGTCCTCGGCGACGACACCGATCGAGATGAGCTCGATCGTGGTGCCGTCCTCGATAAACTCCGAGTCGTAGAAGAACCGCATACCCCCCAGTATTCACACCACGTGGAGCAGAGAACCGCCGAGACCATGACTTATCTGTCCGCGGCCGACACCAGGCTGCATCGATGGGCGCCGTCGAACGGTGCACGCACCGCGATCGCCGTGGTGTTTCTGGCGTCGGTCACCCTGCAGATCGTCGGTATCCCCTTCACGTCGAGTTTCGGGACCCGCACGCGCATCGACCTGGACGTCTACCGTCTGGGTGGGCAGATCTGGCAACACGGCCAAAGCCTGTACGCAGACGGGTCCATGCCCTTCACAAGCGACGGAATCTGGTTGCCGTTCACCTATCCTCCGTTCGCCGCACTCGGCTTCATGCCCCTCGGCGCGATCAAGCTCGGTCTGGCCGGGCTGCTGATCTCGGTGATCACGGTCGCCCTGACGGTGGTGATCCTGCAGATCGTGCTGAGGATGCTCTCGGTGGGCAACCCGGAGAACCGATGGTGGACCGCGCTGTTGCTCGCTGCCGGAGTCGTCTGGCTCAACCCGTTGTGGATGACCCTCGGCTTCGGTCAGATCAACATCATCCTGATGGCGATGATCATCGTCGACATCTTTGTCGTCGGTCGGGGCCGTGCCGCCGCCACCGGACCGTTCCGCGGAATCCTGACCGGTCTGGCATCCGCGATCAAGTTGACCCCGCTGGTCTTCGTCGCCGTCTACCTGCTGACGCGGCAATGGCGCGCGGCGCTCGTCACGGTCGGCACCTTCGTCGGCGCCGGCGCGCTCGCATGGATCTGGCTGCCCGCGGACTCACACGGCTACTGGACGCACACGCTCTTCCACACCGCCCGCATCGGCGACCCCGCAGGCCGGATCAACCAGAACCTCAACGCGATGTGGATTCGCCTCATCCCACAATCGGAGTCGGCCGAGCAGTTGATGTGGGTCGCCAGTTCGCTCGTGGTGACCGTCCTCGCGCTCGTCGCCGCACGATCATGCCGGCCGATCGCGGCCTTCGGGGCATTCCGGCGTCCCGACGGCGGCGACCCCTCGGCACGGGTCGCGGCCGTCCTGACGGTCTCGGTGGTCGCGCTCTGGGGCCTACTCGTGTCGCCGACCTCCTGGGCCCACCACTGGGTGTGGGCGATCCCGACCATCCTGACCGCCACCGTGGTGGCCGCGCGCGACACCGATCGACGCGTGCGGGTCGGCTACGGCTCGGTGGCCGTGACCGGAGTGGTGATCTTCGCGCTCGGCCCGTTCCAGTTCTTGTCGCCCGCGGTCCGCCAGTGGTCGATCATCGACCACCTGATCGGGAATTCCTACACGCTCTGGGGGCTGGCCGTCCTGATCGTCGTGTGGCTGCTCCCGCCGCAGATCACCGGCGAGGGCACCACGCGCGCGCATCCCCAACTCGCCGACGCACACGTTCGCTGAACCGGCGGGGTGCCGGGCCACCGGCGCGGATGCGACGACGGTGTAGTCGTGGGTGGGTCAGGCGGCCGACGCCGACACGGGCTCCGCCGGTTTCGGCTTGCTGTCCTTGAGGGAGGCCGCATAGACGTCGACGTACTGCTGACCGGTCAGCTGCATCAGCTCGTACATGATCTCGTCGGTGATCGCGCGCTCGATGAACCGGTTGCCCTGCATTCCCTCGTAACGCGCGAAGTTCAGCGGCTTACCGATCTTGACGACGATGCGCGCCGGGCGCGGGATGAGCGAGCCGGGCGGGTTCAGCTTCTCGGTGTTGATCATCGCGACAGGGATCACCGGTACACCGGTGTCGAGCGCGACCCGTGCGAGACCCGTCTTGCCCTTGTACAGCCGACCGTCCGGGGACCGGGTGCCCTCCGGGTACATCCCCATCAGCTCACCGGTCTCGAGCTGCCGGCGCGCGGCGGTCAACGCACCCGCGGCCGCCTCCGCACCGGAACGATCGATCGGGATCTGACCCAACGCCGAGAAGAACCACCGCTGGAACGCACCCTTGGGTCCGGTGCCGGTGAAGTACTCGTTCTTGGCCAGGAAATAGATCCGGCGCCGCACCATCAGGGGCAGGTAGAAACTGTCCATCACGGCCAGGTGATTGCTCGCCAGGATCGCCGGTCCACGGGCCGGGATGTTCTCCAGCCCTTCGACCGTCGGTCGGCCGAGGAGGCGGAGAAACGGTCCCAGCAATACATATTTGAACGTGTAGTACCACATCGAAGACTCCGAACCTCGCCCATCGTCACCGCCTCAGACCTTACTCGCAGAAACGATACACATCCTCAGGTTCGGCTGCGTACCGTCTCCCCGGCCTGCACTCTGATGGCTTGTCGCGCAACTTCTGCCGCGCCCACCACACCGGCACTCTCACCGAGCTGGGTGCCGCGGATGCGGGCGAGCTGGCGATGACCGGCACCCGTCACGAGCCGTGCGTAGTGCTCGCGCGCCTCGTCGAGGAACAGCCCGGAGGCCGCGCCGACCCCGCCTGCGAGCACGATGAGATCCGGGTCGAAGATGTCCGCGATCATCGCCAGACCCTGTCCCAACGATGCGCCGAATTGGGCGAACGCCGCCAGCGCGACGGCATCCCCGTCCGCGGCAGCACCGGCCACCCGACGGCCGGTCAGTGAGCCGGGGTCGGCGGCCACGTCCGCCGCCAGTTGACTGCGTCCCCAGTCGCCGTCGGCGAGCAACTCGAGCACGGTGTCCACCAAAGCGGTACCGCTGCAATATCTTTCCCAGCATCCGAGCTTCCCGCAGGAGCACACCCGGCCGTTCGGGACCACCGTCAGGTGCCCGAGCTCCGGCGCCACCCCGAAGCTGCCACGATAGATCTCGCCGTCGAGCAGCAAGCCGGCGCCGATCCCGGTCCCGATGGCGAGGACCAACGAATTCTTGCCACGGGCCGCGGCCCCGAAACGCCATTCCGCCACCGCCGCGGCATTCGCGTCGTGTTCGGCGAACACGGGTACACCGATCCGGGCGGTCATGTCCTCGGCAACCGCGGCCTCCCGCCATGGGAGATGCGGCGCGAAACGCACCACCCGACGGTCCGGGGTCAGGAATCCCGCGATGGCCAGTCCGACCGCCTTCGCGGCCCACCGGGAGGTGAGTTCACCGACCAGCCGGTCGAGGCAGTGTTCGAGCGCGCTGGTCGTCGGCGGCGTCGCCGCCCGCAGGGTGTCCAGCATCGCACCGTGGTCGTCTACCACCGACGCGCGCACGCTCGTGCCACCGATGTCGATGCCGATGGTCAAGTCCCCCATCAGATCTCGCTCTCCGGATCAGGCCGGCGCACGTTCTCCGACCGGTCGACGACGTCGATGCGGACCGCGATCGGCTGATAGTGCTGGGCCACGTCACCGGTGGTCGACGGGGTCGATCGCAGAGCGTTGGCCATTGCCTCGAGCACCGCGATCAGGGCCGCGATCAGGCGGGCCACCAGATCTCCGAGCTCGGTGAGCAGCGTGCTGATGTCGCCGGTGAGATCGGCGAATGTACCGGCATCTGTCGACACTCCCGCGGTCGCCGACGCGTGCTGTCCGGCGGCACCCTGTCCGGGGCCGCCGAACAGGGCGGCGAGCTGATCGATCTGGGCCGCCACGCCGAGGAGAAAGTCCCGTACCGGGTCACCCGTGGCGCCACGGGCGTGGCCTGCGACGTTGTCGTCGTCGGGTCCGGTCGTGTCGTCCGAGGTCATGTGGGCAGCTCTCCTGTCCGGGTCCGGCAGTAGTGTACGCGACACCACCGCCACGTGGCCGTGCGGCGGATTGCGCCGATGTCAGCGGCCCTGCGGCCACAGTGCCGGGTCCGGCATGAACCGGACCGTCAGGTCGGCGCCGTCCCACGCCGCATCGACGACGACGCATCGCCGCAGCACCGAGGGTAGGCGCACGGGATGCCGGAAACCGCCGACGGTCACCAGCAGGTCGTCGCCGGATCGCCCGAGCCGCAGGCCCTCGGGATCGGGAAGTCGCTGACGCCAGGTCAGTTCGTACACGCGAGAGGTACCGGCCCCGGTTTCGGCGGCCTCGGTGACCTGTGCCGTGCCCGACCCGGAGGGCCGACCGTTGGGCACCGGGAGGCCGACTCCGAGTTTGCGCAGCCGGGCGGCCCGGTCGATCGGTAGGTCCAGACACGGCAACTCGGCGACCTCGACGTCTGCCTCGCCGCCCCGGACGACGGCGCGTAGCCGGTTCACGAGGGCGTCGCGATCCGCGCCGTCGCGGCCGGCTCCGGCACCCCGGTTGATCATCACCGATCGCAGCGCCAGGCCCATCACGTCGACGGTGGCCAGCAGGTGCGGAAGTGCGCGCTCACCGCGGTCGTCCGCCCCGACGACCACGTGCATCGCCACGGTGTGCGGGTCGGTCACGAGTTCGGTGACGTCGACACAGTCGCGGTCGATCGCGTCGACGGCCGCGGTCAACTGGGCCATCACCGGACGCTCGGCCGCAGCCGCGAGTCGACGATGCCTGGGCCACAATCGATTCAACGCCTGACTCAGCAACGACGACGCCCTCAGGAACTCGAACGGGTCGCCGAGTCCGGACGCGTCGACCACGATCCGGCGCCAGTGGCCGCTCACCGCCTCGTCCCGGATTCGGCGCATCACGAGGAAATCCTCGACACCCGGCAGGGTCGACAGCTCGGCGGCGTCGATGTCCGACACCGCACCGACACCCGGTAACGCCACCTTCGATCGGGCCATCGTCTCCGACAGCACGGCAGTGAACTCCGACCAGGTGGATTCGAGCAGCGCCAGGCGGTCGAGCGAGAGCAGGTGCAACCGGGTCGACACCGCAACCGGCTCGTCGGACTGCCGAAACACTCCCAGGAGGTCGGCGGTCGGCGAGCACCGGTCGACGGTGACCAGCAGGGTGTCGCGGTCGGGGGCCGTGACGGCACGGGTGCCCCCGGGCCTGCGGGTTCCCGAGCGGCTCAGGGCACCCGAGGCCGCGGTCACCGAGACGCCGGCACCACCCGGCCCGATCACCACATGGATGGGCGTGAGATCGATCAGCCTTCGACCCTCTTCTTCAGATCGTTCAATGCCGCCTCGGTGATCGCCTTCTCCGCCCGGCGCTTCAGCTGCCCGATCATCGGCACCAACAGGTCGACCATCAGTTCGTAGGTGACCTTCGTGGAGCCCGGGACCTGCTGCGCGAGAACGTATCGGCCGCGCTGATCGCGCTGCAGGTCGCTACTCACCAGTCGCCACGAGACCGCCCGCGCATCGGCCGCCCACTCGTAGGAGAGGACGTAGGTGTCCTGCAACACCCCGGCATCGAGCACAAACCGCACCTCGCTGGGCCGACCGCCCGCGCCGTACTCGGTCACCTGAACCTCACGCGCGGCCGAGACCCACTCCGGGTAGTGCTCGAAGTCGGCGATCACCGCCATGATGTCGTCGGGATCGGCGTTGACCACGATGGAACGTTCGGTGTGTTCGGCCATCAGACCGCCACCCGGTCGTCGCCGATTGCCGGGCCGCCCACCGAACGGCCGGTCTCGAGGCGATCCTTCACCTCGAACGACATCACCTTGCCGGCCGCACGGCGATCACGGTTCGCATCCGCGAGGTAGCCATTCCGGGCCCGCCCCTGCGCCAGGAGACCGGCCGTGGGCTCGGCGTGGAGGAAATAGTGCAGCACGAATCCGTCCATCACCGGTTCACACCAGATCTCCATGGTGCCGGCCAGCGGGCCGTCCACACGCCATCGCACCCCCTGCGCCCCCCGCTCCTCGGTCACGGCCAGGCGGAGGTCGGGCCACCACCGGCGCCAGTTGGCCCGGTCCCCGACCACCTCCGTCACCGACGACGGTGCGGCGGCGATGAAGGTCTCATCGGCCACCTGAATGCTCGTCACGTTCACTAGCTTCACACACTCGACCGACGCCGGGACAGCGACCTCGCCAGACGGGCTCGGCGAACGTGCCCCCGGTCACGTCGGCCACAGCGATACCATCGGTGACGAGAAGCTGCATGCGAAAGGTACCTCGATGAGTGAGTTCAGCGTTCCCGCACAATTCTCCGTCCCCGAGAGCGCCAACTGTACCGACATCATCTTCGGTATCGCCGAGCGAGAACCCGACAAAACGGTGTTCCGCCGCAAAGAGGGGCCGCAATGGGTGCCGGTCCGCGCAGGTGATGCCGCCGCGCAGATCACCGCTCTGGCCAAGGGCCTGATCGCCGAGGGCGTCGGCCCCGGCGATCGCGTCGCGATCCTCTCCCGTACCCGCCCGGAATGGACCCTGATCGATTTCGCCATCTGGTCGGCCGGTGCGGTGCCGGTTCCGATCTACGATTCGTCGTCGGGACCGCAGATCGAATGGATCATGCGGGACTCCGGAGCCAGTGCGATCGTGCTCGAGGATGCCGGCCATCGGGCCATCTTCGACGGGATCGAGAACCTCGAGGGCATCAAGGTCTTCCAGATCGACGGCGCAGACGGAGAGGCCGGTGCCATCGCGGCCCTCGAGGCCGCCGGGGCCGACATCCACGACGACGAGGTGACCAAGCGACGCGCGACGGTCACCGCGGCCGACCCGGCCACCCTGATCTACACCTCGGGCACCACGGGTCGGCCCAAAGGATGCATGCTCAGCCACAGCAACCTGCTCTCCGAGACCTACGGGGTACTCGAGGGCAACATGCGCACGCTGCTCGGCCCCGACAAGCGACTGCTGATGTTCCTCCCGATGGCGCACGTACTCGCACGGGCCATCAACCTGGTCGCCCTCGAGGCGGGCGTGGAGATCGGTTACACCAGCGACATCCCCAACCTGGTGCCGGAGTTCGCCGTGTTCCGGCCGTCACTGATCCTGTCCGTCCCCCGGGTCTTCGAGAAGGTCTACAACAGTGCCCGGCAGAAGGCACACGACGACGGCAAGGGCCGCATCTTCGACGCCGCCGCCGACGCGGCCGTCGAATACTCACAGGCGCTCGAGCGCGGCGGTGCCGGGCTGGTCCTCAAGGCCAAGCACGCGGTGTTCGACAAGCTGGTCTACGGCAAGCTGCGCGCGGCGCTGGGCGGCGAGTGTGAGCTCGCCATCTCAGGCGGCGCACCGCTCGGCCCCCGACTGGGACACTTCTTCTCCGGTGTCGGCATCCCCGTCTACGAGGGCTACGGCCTCACCGAGACGACCGCGGCCTTCAGCGTGAACACACCCGGCGAGGTGCGGGTCGGGACAGTCGGAAAACCGTTGGCCGGCAACAGCGTACGGGTCGCCGAAGACGGCGAGGTGATGCTCAAGGGTGGCGTCGTGTTCGGCGGCTATTGGCAGAATCCGGACGCCACCGCCGCCGCGATCGAAGACGGCTGGTTCCACACCGGCGACCTCGGGAACGTCGACGGCGATGGATTCCTCACGATCACCGGCCGGAAGAAGGAGCTCATCGTGACCGCCGGCGGCAAGAACGTGTCCCCGGCCGGACTCGAGGATGTCATCCGATCCAGCCCGCTCATCTCCCAGGCGCTCGTCATCGGAGACGCGAAACCCTTCATCGCAGCGCTCATCACGATCGATCCGGAGGCCTTCCCCGCGTGGAAGGAGCGCCACCACAAGCCCGCGTCGGCGAGCGTCGCCGATCTCGCGGGCGACGACGACCTGCGGGCCGAGGTCCAGGCCGCCGTCGACGACGCGAACAAGACCGTCTCGCACGCGGAAGCGATCAAGAAGTTCCGCATCCTCCCGGACGATTTCACGGAGCAGACCGGGGAGATGACCCCGACCCTGAAGGTGAAGCGCAACGTGGTGGTCCAGAAGTTCGCCGACGACATCGACGCGATCTACACCCGCTGAGACACCCGGACGCTCAGAGCAGCTGGCGCAGTCGAGCCGCGATCGATCGCCACTCCCAGGTGTCGACGGCGTGCTCGCGACCCCGCGCGCCCATCTCGGACGCCGTCCCCGGATCGGCGAGAATCGCCGTGATCGCGAAGGCGACCGCGTCGACATCGGTGCCGTCGACGACGGTCCCGGTGACGCCCTCGACGACCGTCTCGGGCGCCCCGCCCGACTGACCCGCGACCACCGGGACCCCGGTCGCCGATGCCTCGAGGTAGACGATGCCGAGTCCCTCGACATCCAACCCGCGTCCTCGCGTCCGGGCCGGCATCGCGAACACATCGGCGATGTTGTGATAGGCGGGCAGATCCGCAGAGGGCACCGAACCGGTGAACACGACGTGCTCGGCCATACCGTTCTGCGCCACCAGCTCGCGCAGGGTCTCCGCGTAGGGACCCCCGCCCACGATGACCAGCGCCACGTCGCCGATCTCCCGCCGGATCAACGGCAGCGCGCGGATCAACGCGTCCTGTCCCTTGCGCGGCACCAGCCGGGACAGGCAGAGCACCGTCGGGCGCTCACCGAGCCCGAGCTGCTCGCGAATCCGCTGACGTGCCTGCGGGTCCGGGGCGAACCGGCCGGTGTCCACACCGGGCGGCAGATACTCCAGGGCGGCCCGTGCGCCGAACGCCGCCGCGAACCGGCCACGCGTGTACCGACTCACGAAGGTGACGACATCGACGTTGCGCCCGATGAAGGTCAGCACCTGGCGCGCGACGGGCAACATCGACCATCCGACCTCGTGGCCGTGGGTGCTCGCGACGACCCGTTCGGCCCCGGCCCGCCGCATCGCCGGAGCGAGGACCGCCAACGGCGCGGCCGCACCGAACCAGACCGTCGAGATGCCGTGGGTACGGATGATCTTCGAGGCCCGGCGGGCGACGAACGGCGTGGGCAACATCAGCGTGGTGGGATGCCGCACCACCGTGTAGGGAACCGTCGCATCGAATTTCTCGTGGCCACGCCACCGCGGTGCGTAGACGACCACCTCGTCCGGCGGCAGGAGGTCGACCAGGTTCTGCAGGTACGACTGGATGCCACCGGGTCGGGGCGGGAAGTCGTTGGTGATCAACAGGGTTCGTCGCATCAATCGACCTGTTCGTTCAACCATCGCCGCCACGAGGCGACGAACTCGGCGCGCGACATACCCAGGACCGCACGGATCGCGACGTCCTGACGCTTCACGTCGTCGGTGGCGGCGACACCCACATAGAGCTCCTTCAGCTTCTTCTCGCCGAAACGTGCGGCCACGAACGCGGCAACCGACCACGCGGCCTGGTACGCCACCAGCGCCTGATCCGAGTCCACCGCGAACTCCCGGTCGGTCGGCAGCCCCGTGGGACCCTCACCGGCCCGCACGGCAGCGGCCAGATCGGGAGCAGCGTCCTCGAGGCGGACATAGGTGTCCTTCCGTCCGACGTACTCGGGAACGCCCTCGGTGATCCACAACGGGGCTCCCGGTGAGGTCACCACGCGCGCGGCCACGTGCGTCAGCTCATGCCGCAGCACCACTCCCAGCGCAGGCTCCGCGAGGTCTCCCGCGTTCGGGGTCAGGATGATGCGCTGCCCGGCGGCCGCATGGGCGCCGGTGTCGATCCGGCTGAACACGGTGGCCGCCGCCGCGCCGGCGATGTCGGTGGACGCGCTCTGGGCCAGATCGCTGAACTCGGACGGGCGCCCGGTGACCACCACCGCCGCGCGTCGCGGCCAGTCGGAGCCCCAGAAGTCGGTGACGGCGGCCGTCGCGCCCGGGAGCAGCCGGCGAACGCGATCGACCACGGTCTCCGTGCCGGGGTAGGACGCGACCACCGATTCCCCACCGGCGGTCGCGACGTCATCGGCCGCTACGCCGGGGAGTTCCCACAGCTGGGTCGGCATGGCGGCGGCCCCGATCGCCGACGCATCGCCGACGATCTTCCAGGCATCCCCGTACCGCGCCATCACGAACTGGGATGAGACCACCACCTCCGGTTCGTCGAGCCCCGGCTTCGCCGCACCTCCCAGTGCGTAGTGCAGTTCCACCGGCGCCACCCAGGAGTCCGAACTCCCCTGGGCGTCGAGTCGCGCCTGCAACTCGGGGGGCACCAGGGTCTCGGCCTCCTCCGTGGGCGCCAGGACGTAGCGAAGGGCCTTCAACTGCAAGGCTTCTCCCCGGGCCGGCGGTGCCGCGGACGACGGCGGAGGCGTGTGCGACGCGTCGCCGGAGGGCGAATCCGATCGCCGAGTGGGCGTGACGTCGAGGGCGGGCGACGAGGAGGGGCTCGACGAGCCACCCCGGAGTCCGGCGCCGGCGAGATCGGCGACCGATGTCTCGATCCGGGCGCGGAAGGCAGGCGACGCCGAAGCGTCGACGAGATCGGTGACACGGCTCCGGTCGCCGGCCAGCAGGCCCCTGCCGAGAGCATCGAGGGTCGCCTGCACCCCCGCCGTCCGTTGTTCCTCATAGACATTGGCCGGAGTGGTCGACGAACTGCTGCCCGATCCGGGCGCGGGAGTAACCGCCTCGCCGCACCCGGTCAGCACTGTCGCGACCACGAGCGCGGGCACGGCGACGGCCAGTAGTCTGCGCGGCCGACGCGGGCCACCCGGAGCGATCATCCGGACGCGCCCCTCACGGCACGCCACTCAGTACCGGCGAGCCGAGTCGAACGGTCCCGCCTCGTCGATCGGCACGACCTTCACAGGCACACCGAACGTGGAGGCATGGATCACATAGCCGTCGCCGACATACATGCCGACATGATGGGCATCCGAGTAATAGATGATCAGGTCACCCGGGCGCAGGTCATTACGATCGACCGACTGACCGGAACTGTTCTGCGCCTCACTGGAACGTGGCAGTGTCTTGCCCGCCTGCTCGTAGGCCCACACCATGAGACCCGAGCAGTCGAACGAATCGGGTCCGGTGGCACCCCACACATACGGATCACCGATCCGGCTCAGCGCGGCCTGCACCGCCACGAGTGCGGCGGACGTGCCCTTCGGGACGAATCGTGGGTCGAAGTCGAATTTCGGGCCACGGAGTGCCGCGAGCTGCTTGCCCGTCATGGACTCGTACACCGCGCGGATCTGCACCGCCTGCAGCTGCAGGTTCGCCTGTTTCGCCTGCAGCTCACCGCGAGTCTTCTCGGCAGCGGCAACCGCGGCGGTCGCCTCGGTCGCGGTCTGGTCCGCGGAAGCCTTCGCCGCCAACGTCTTCTGGCGCGCGTCTTTGAGCCCCTTCAGATCGGCGGCCGACTGCCGCGAGATCAGTTCCAGACCCGACATCTGATCGAGCAACGACTGGGGCGAATCGCTGACCAGCACGGCGTACAGGCGATTGACGCGGGCGCCCTTGTAGCTCGCGCGGACCACCGCGTCGACGCGGCCCTGGTAGCTCTCGAGACGCTTCTGCGTCACGACCAGCGTGCGGTCGGCGTCGGCAGACGCCCTTTTCGAGTCGGCCACGATGCGTCGCTGCTTGTCGTACTCGATCTGCGCGTTGTGCATCGCCTCCGCCGACTTCTCGGCGTCGTCGCTGAGCTTCTTGTATTGGGTGAGCAGCTGATTCGGCGACCGCACCGGTGCCGCCGAGGCGTCACCCGCGCCCGTCGCCGACGCGAACTGGCCGGAGGAGACGACGAGCGCCATCACCGCGGCGATGAGTATCACGGGCACGGACCGCGCCCGCGCGGTCCACCATCCGGTAACCACGGTTGTCACTTCTCCTCCGCCACTGTCCCCCCGATCACGTGACCCTGACGGCGACCGGATGGACCGATCCTGTCAGGCCAGGTGATTGGTTTGGGCGGATCACGCAATCCACGTGATCCGCCCAAACGAGTTCACATCCTCATCGGTGATCCGACGCTCAGTAACGCCGGATGCCGGTCACCGACCAGTCACCGACCTTGTCCTTCTTGACCGGCACTCCACTGGTCTCCGCATGGACGAAGGTTCCGTTGCCGATGTACATGCCGGCGTGGCTACCACCGTTGAAGATCAGCACGTCGCCGGGCTTGGCCGCCGCGATCGACGACACCGGGGTGCCGCCACCGAGCTGCCCGTAGCTGTCGCGCGGGATGGTCTTGCCCGCCTGCTTGTACGAGTAATAGACGAGACCCGAGCAGTCGAAGGCGTTCGGGCCGGCCGAACCGTAGACGTACGGCGCACCGATCTTGCTCTCCGCGACGCGCACGGCCTTCTGTGCTGCCGTCGGCTTCGCACCCAGGAAGCCGCCGTCGTCACCCTTGGGCTTGAACTGCTGCGGGATCTGGTTGTCGTTCAGACCAGGCACGGTGAAGGTACCCAGATTCGGAACCGAGACGCTCGCACCGGGCGACTGGGCCGCGGGAGTGGTCGGAGCTGCCTTGGGGGCAGGTGCCGCCTTGTGCTCCTGGAATTGCTGGGGGACCTGCTTGCTATCGACCCCAGGAAGTTCGAATGTGCCGACATTGGGCACGTGTATCGGCGCTGCGAGCGCCGGTCCCGCGACAGCGGCGAGCGAGCCGACAGTGATCGACCCTGCAACCACCGCGCGCTTGGCTACCTTGGTGCCGCGGTTGGGCTGTTCCAAACGATGTTTCGCCACGAAGCGACTTCTCCTTGCTCTCCCTTCGACCGCCGACCGGGTTAGCTGTCGGGTTCGGGCCGGAAGAATGGCCCTACACACGTGTCTCGACGACGTCGAAAACGTCGCCGGGCATGCGCGATTCACCCCGATTCGGATCACTCCGAAAACTTGATGGTTCCCCGGTTCGCCTGTGGCGATTGAGCGGTGACCGATCCAGACCACTCCTGTTGGAGCGGGACGCTCTGCAAAGGTCTCGGAAAGGTTACGAAATCTGATGCAGGTCTGTCCACCGACCCCTTCGGGCCCGAATCGGCGGACGTGTTCAACCAGCGCGCAGAATCCGGAGTTGCCGGCCGGAAACCGCACCGCCAGCTGCGGTTTTCGCATTTCTTGCAGATACTGCAGCGGCACTGGAGACCATTGCAGCAGCCTCGAAAACACCGATGGCGGCGTCGATGTCAGCGTCGCCCGGCACCCCCGATCTCGTAACCTTTCCGCCACCTTCGACGGTGGGGTTTTCGCAGTTGGGGGCGTCGAACAGCACCTGCATCATGCAGCCGTCACAGGCGACAGGACGGCCCGGGCAGGACTGGCAGTCGATGTACATGTGTGATCTCCATCTCAATCGCGTGCTCTGGGTATGTCGACGGGCCGAATCGCCTGACTCGGCACCGTGCGCCACACGTGATGGAGACTAGGGACGGCCACCGACAGATCCGGCGCCATCACCGGTCGAACTCAATTTTCCCGCCTGTCACATCAGAATCTGTCGCAACGTCGAACTAGTGTTCGGTGCGTGGTGCTCAGGGGGCAGGCGGACGGCGGACAACTCACCTTCGCCGATCTGGACGACAACGACGACGACGGATTCCGGCCCGATCGCTCACTGTTCGACACCACCCTCGTCGTCGTGGACCTCGAGACGACCGGTGGCAGTCCGACCGACGACGGGATCACCGAGATCGGCGCGGTGAAGATCCGCGGCGGTGAGGTCATCGGCGAGTTCGCGACGCTGGTGGATCCCGGACTGCCCATCCCCCCGCAGATCGTGACCCTCACCGGCATCACCGAGGCTATGGTCAGTGACGCGCCGATGATCGGCGCGGTACTGCCATCGTTCGTGGAGTTCGCACGTGGCTCCATCCTGGTGGCACACAACGCACGATTCGACATGGGTTTCCTCCGACAGAACGCGGCGCGCCTGGGGATCGACTGGCCGTTCACCGTCAGCCTGTGCACGGTGACCATGGCCCGTCGCATCCTGACCCGCGACGAGGCCCCCACCGTCCGGTTGTCCGCTCTCGCCGATCTCTTCGATGTCTCGACGCGGCCCACCCACCGCGCCCTCGACGATGCGCGCGCGACGGTCGAGGTGTTCCATCGACTCCTCGAACGGGTCGGCAATCAGGGCGTCGACACCTACCGGGAATTGACCGCCTACCTGCCGCGCTCCGATCCCCGATTGCGCGCCAAACGCACCCTGGCACGGGACCTGCCGTCGCGGCCCGGTGTCTATCTCTTCCGCGGACCGTCGGACGAGGTGTTGTACGTGGGCACCGCCGTCGATCTCCGGCGCCGGGTGATGTCGTACTTCACCGGCAGCGACCCCCGCCGGCGTATCGGCGAGATGGTGAATCTGGCCACCCGGATCGATCACGTCGAATGCGCCCACGCCCTCGAGGCCGGCGTGCGTGAGCTCAGGCTGCTGGCCGCTCATGCGCCCGCCTACAACCGGCGGTCCACCCAGCCGCATCGCGGCTGGTGGATCGTGCTGACCGGCGAACGCTTCCCACGGCTGAAGGTCTCGCGGACCCCGACCGATGAGTCCATCGGCCCGATCGGCAACCGCACGACCGCGGCGACGATCGCCGACATGATCAGTAGATCCGCCGGATTGCGCAGCTGCACAACACGATTGGGTTCCGCATCGCACCACTGGTGTCGATCGGAGGCCGCGGGCGGCCCGCGCATCGGAGGGTGTCACGCGGCGTCGGAACGCCCACTCACCCTCCCCGATTACCTACCGCGAGCCTCGGCGGTGCGTGACCTGATGGCAGGCGATTGCGACCGCCTGCTGACCGACCTCACCGATCGGTTGACCCGACTCGCCGATGCGCAGATGTTCGAAAGTGCTGCGCGACAACGTGACCGGGTGTCCACAACCGTGGACGCGCTGGCCCGCTGCCAACGACTCGCGGCGCTGTGCGCGATCGGCGAACTGGTCGTGGCGCGCCCCGATCCCGATCGGGGATGGGAGATCGCCGTGATCCGGCACGGCCGGCTGGCCAGTGCCGGGGTCGCGCGCCGCGGCATCGCCCCGATGGCCGTCGTCGACTCGTTGACCGCATCCGCGGAGACGGTGGTCGCGACCGAGGGGCCGTTGCTCGGCGCCCCACCGGAAGAAGCCGGGCTGCTCTATCGCTGGGTCACCGAACCGGGCGCCCGGATCGTCTCCACGACGGAACCGTTCGCGCTGCCCGCGGCGAGCGCCGAGCGGTGGTTGCCGTGGTCGCAAACCGCGCATGCCGCCCGTGAGTCGCCCCGGCGCGCGGGCCGACTGCCCCTCGCCGCGCACCCGGCACCCCCAACACCCGCCGATCGGGCGGGGTGATGTGCACGGTCGGCGCGGGGCCGGAGCACTACTGTGGCACCCATGATCACCGCCATCGTCCTGATTCACGCCGACGTACATCAGATCCCGGAGACCGCGCAGGCCGTGGCCGACATCCCGGGCGTCTCGGAGGTCTATTCATGCGCCGGTGACGTCGATCTGATCGCCAAGATCAAGGTGCGTGACCACGAGCAGATCGCCGACGTCGTGACCGGGAAGATCAATCGACTGCCAGGGGTCAGCCACAGCGCGACCCACATCGCGTTCCGCAGCTATTCCAGTTCCGATGTCGAGGGCGGCTTCTCCATCGGCGAGGAATGATCTAGCTTGCTGCGGCGGCCAACTCCGCGGTGAGGCGACCCCAGCGGTCGAGCAACCGGGTCGCGTCGCCGCTGTCGAGCACCGCGGCGGCCCGCTCGGTGGCAGCACCCATCGCGTCGGTCAGTCCGGCCGTGGTCATCACCGCCTCCTGCTCGAAGGCGACGATCGCCCCCGCCGCGTTCAGGAGCACCGCGTCACGCACCGGCCCTCGCTCCCCGGCGAACAGCCCGCGGGCGATCGTCGCATTGGCGATGGCGTCACCCCCCTGCAGAGCGGAGAGTTCGACCCTTCCGATGCCGAGATCGGCCGGGTCGAGCGCGAGTCGATGTACCGCGCCGTCGACCACCTGCCACACGGTCGAGGTCGTCGTGGTGGTCAGTTCGTCGAGTCCGTCGTCGCCGCGGACGACGAGCACCGAACTCCCCCGATCGGCGAAGGCCTGCGCGAGGACCGGGGCGAG
Organism: Gordonia sp. DT101; assembly: GCF_049844895.1. Taxonomy (NCBI): domain Bacteria; kingdom Bacillati; phylum Actinomycetota; class Actinomycetes; order Mycobacteriales; family Gordoniaceae; genus Gordonia; species Gordonia sp. DT101. The sequence continues at coordinate 149,999 of NZ_JBNCLX010000001.1, forward strand.
ATCGGCGAACGCACATCCGATCAGCCCGCGCCGCGGCCGTGCCGGGTTGGTGAGGGGCCCGAGCACGTTGAAGACCGTCGGGATGCCGATCTGGCTGCGCGGCGGACCGGTGAACCGGAATGCGGGATGAAAGACCGGAGCGAAGCAGAACCCGATGCCGAGTTCGTCGACACAGCGGGCGACGTCGGCGGCCCCGAGGGAGATGTTGATGCCGAGTGCCTCGAGGACGTCGGCGCCGCCGCTCTTCGACGACGCCGCCCGGTTGCCGTGCTTCACCACCGGAATCCCGGCCGCGGCGATGACGATCGACGTCATCGTGGAGATGTTGACGGTGTGCGAGCGGTCGCCCCCGGTGCCGACGACATCGACTGCGGGTCGCGGAACGTCCACCAGCGTGGCGTGATCGAGCATGGCCGCCGCCAGGCCGCGCAGTTCGGCCGGGGCCGCGCCCTTCATCTTCACACCCACACCGAAGGCCGCGATCTGTGCTCCCGTCGCCGCGTCGCTCATGATCTCGTTCATCGCCCAGGCTGCCTCGTCGACGGTCAGGTCGACGCCATCGGTGACGCGGCCCAGGATCTGTGGCCAGGTGAGGGACGTCGACGTGGTGCGGGAAGGCTCTGTGCTCACGGTGCAAAGGGTAGTGCGCGGCCACTCATCGGCGCGCCTCCGGTCGTTGGAGTACCTGCCATCGGAGCACCGTGCCACCGTGTCGGGCCCCGAGGCCGGCCATCCGCGACCGTTCCTGTGACAGGTGCATGGCGTCGAGTGTCTGGCGGCGCGCGAGCACCACGACGACGGTGTCGTCGGCGCCCCCGGCGACCGTCCGGCCGAGAGCATCGTCGTCGAGCCGTTGGTACCCGTCGAGCGCAGCCGTCGCGACGGCGTCGTCGGCCTGCGCGGCCGGCACCCGCAGCATGTGCCGCAACACGACGTCGTCGCCCGCCCGCCAGGCCGACTCGTCGAGCACTGCCGAGCTCGCCACCGTCTCGTCGTCGGACTCCGCCACCACGATCAGATCGGCGTCGTCGACACCCAGCGGCGCACCACCGGAACCGCGTCCCGACAACCGCTGCCGCATCCGTTCCCAGCGGCCCGCGCCCACCGGGTGTCCGTTCAGGTCCCAGCGCGCCGAATCCGATGGCCGAGAGGTGTTCCGATCGCCGTCCACACACCCAGCAAACCACGTCTGGAGACACGCCGACGAGGGCCTTCCCGGTGCCCCCACCTGGGTCGGGAGAAATAGTTCCGCCAATTTGGTGACCCAAGTGGTCACGGCTTACTACGAACCGTCATACTTCCTTTTGTGACTAGCGCTGTAGGTACCTCAGGAACAGCCATCACCTCGCGCGTGCACTCGCTGAACCGGCCCAACATGGTCAGCGTCGGCACCATCGTGTGGCTGTCCAGTGAGCTCATGTTCTTCGCTGGACTTTTTGCGATGTACTTCGTCGCGCGCGCCAACTCGTCGATCGGTTGGCCGCCCGAGCCCACGGAGTTGAATCTCACCCTCGCGATCCCGGTGACGACCGTCCTGATCCTGTCGTCGGTGACCTGCCAGATGGGCGTGTTCGCCGCCGAACGAGGTGACGTCTTCGGGCTGCGCCGGTGGTACATCCTGACGTTCCTGATGGGCGCCTTTTTCGTCTGCGGCCAGGGATACGAGTACTACCACCTGGTCGGTGAGGGCACCACGATCTCGTCGAGCGCATACGGTTCCGTCTTCTACATGGCGACCGGCTTCCACGGTCTTCATGTCATCGGCGGGCTCGTCGCCTTCATCTTCCTGCTGATCCGCACCAAGCTGTCGAAGTTCACGCCCGCGCAGGCCACCGCGGCCATCGTCGTGTCGTACTACTGGCACTTCGTCGACATCGTCTGGATCGGCCTCTTCGTCACCATCTACTTCATCAGGTAGCAGCCTCCGGGCCAGCCCCTGCAACAGCAACAGTCCGTCCGCTTAGTAGAGAGTCACAGATGAGTTCATCTCCACCGCGACCGTCGGATAGCGACGACGTGGACGCCGGCCACAACACCGATACGGCCGGCGTCGCGTCGGCCGGACGCTCGGCATCCGCAGCCACCTCGGCGCGCAAGGCGAAGTCACGACGCAAGCTGCGCCGTCGGGCCAGCGGCACCCTTCTGCTCCTCGTCGGTCTGGTGACCGCCGGGGTTCTCGCATCGGTACTGACCCCCAAGCCCCAGGTCGCGGTCGCCGACGAGTCGAACGCGGCGCTGATCAGCGACGGCAAGAAGCTCTACGAGACGTCCTGCATCACCTGCCATGGCGCAAACCTGCAGGGTGTCCAGGATCGTGGACCGGCACTGCTCGGTGTCGGCGATGCCGCCGTCTACTTCCAGGTGTCGACCGGCCGCATGCCTGCCGCACGCGGCGAGGCCCAGGCGATCCGCAAGCCACCGAAGTTCACCAAGGCGCAGATCGACCAGCTCGGCGCGTACGTCCAGTCGGAGGGTGGCGGACCGCAGGTCATCTACGAGCGCAACCCCGACGGCTCGGTGAAGATGAAGGACGGACTGCCCGTCCTCGCCCAGGAGTCGTTGCGCGGCAAGAACCTGGGTCGCGGCAGTGAGCTCTTCCGGCTGAACTGCGCGTCCTGCCACAACTTCACCGGCCGCGGCGGCGCACTGTCGTCGGGCAAGTTCGCACCGACGCTCGACGGGGTGGAAGAACAGCAGATCTACACGGCCATGCTCACCGGACCGCAGAACATGCCCAAGTTCTCCAACCGTCAGCTGTCGGTGGAGGAGAAGAAGGACATCATCGGCTTCGTCAAGTACGTCACCGAGTCCAAGCCGCAGGGCGGCCTCGGGATCGGCGGCTTCGGCCCGGTCAGCGAGGGCATGGTGATGTGGGTTGTCGGAGTTGTGGCGATCGTTGCCGCCGCAATGTGGATGGGATCACGAACATGAGTGCAACCGGCGGAAACGACCCGTCGCAGGACGAGCTCGACCAGATGAGCAAAGAAGAGCTGGTCAAACTCGGTACCAATCTCGACGGCGTGGAGATCATCCACCGCGCCGAGCGGTTCCCGGAGCCGGGCACCGGCGTCGAGAAGCGTGCCGAGCGCCAGGTCGCCGCGTGGTTCACCCTGGCCGGCATCTCGGCTCTCGCCTGCTTCATCATCTTCATCTGGAATCACTGGGAGTTCGCGCTCCCCGACTCGGTCGACTATTGGCGCTACACGCTCAACACCCCGCTGCTCGGCGTGACCTTCGGGCTCTCTGTGTTGTCGATCGGCGTCGGCATGGTGCTGTTCACCAAGAAGTTCATCCCCGCCGAGATCTCGGTGCAGGATCGCCACGACGGCGGCTCCTCCGAGGTCGACAAAAAGACGATCGGCGCGGAGTTCAACGATTCGCTGACCACCTCGACGCTTCCGCGTCGCAAGATGATCATCGGGTCGGCCCTGTTCGGGCTCGGTGCGTTCGCCTTCACCGGTCTGGTCGCCGGCCTCGGCGGGATCATCAAGAACCCGTGGGCACAGGGCGACAAGGCTCCGTTGTGGCACACCGGCTGGTCGCCGATCTACAACCCGGCGAACGATCCGAACGAGACGGTGTTCCTGCGGCGCGACACCGGTAACCCGTACCAGGTCGCCCTGGTGCGCCCGGAGGACCTCGACTCCGGCGGCATGGAGACCGTGTTCCCGTGGCGCGTGTCCGACGGCTACGGCGAGACCGAGGAATCCCGCCACAAGCTGGTCGAGGGCCTGCGGTACGTGAGCAATCCGGTCATGCTGATCCGCCTCCGCCCCGAGGACGCGGCCCGGGCCATCAAGCGCAAGGGTCAGGAGAGCTTCAACTACGGCGACTATTTCGCCTACACCAAGGTGTGCAGCCACCTCGGCTGCCCCACCTCACTCTTCGAGCAGCGGACCAACCGCATCCTCTGCCCCTGCCACCAGTCGCAGTTCGACGCCCTGGAGTACGCGAAGCCGGTCTTCGGTCCGGCCGCGCGCGCCCTGGCGCAGCTGCCGATCACGGTGAACAATCAGGGATACATGGTCGCCGCAGGCGACTACATCGAACCTGTCGGACCGGCATTCTGGGAGCGTAGATCATGACCATCGCCGACCGTCTCGCGACGCAGGCCGAAGGCGTCGACTCGCGCTACCACCTGTCGCCGGGTATCCGTCGTCAGATCAACAAGGTGTTCCCCACCCACTGGTCGTTCCTGCTGGGTGAGATCGCGCTCTACAGCTTCATCATCCTGCTGGTCTCCGGTGTCTACCTGACCTTCTTCTTCGATCCGTCGATGCAGGAGGTCGTCTACAACGGCGCCTATCAGCCGCTCAACGGCGTGATGATGACCCGCGCCTACGAGACCACCCTGAACATCTCGTTCGAGGTACGCGGTGGCCTGTTCGTGCGGCAGATCCACCACTGGGCGGCCCTGCTGTTCGCGGCGTCGATCATCGTGCACATGGCCCGCATCTTCTTCACCGGCGCGTTCCGGCGTCCGCGTGAGGCCAACTGGATCATCGGCTCCCTGCTGCTTGTCCTGGCGATGTTCGAGGGCTTCTTCGGCTACTCGCTCCCCGACGACCTGCTCTCGGGAACCGGCGTCCGCGCCGCGATGAGCGGCATCGTCCTCGGCATCCCGTTGGTCGGCACCTGGATTCACTGGGCGCTCTTCGGCGGACAGTTCCCGGGCGACATCATCATCCCGCGCCTCTACGTGATGCACATCCTGCTCTTCCCGGGCATCATCCTGGCGTTGATCGGCGCCCACCTGGCGTTGGTCTGGTACCAGAAGCACACCCAGTTCCCCGGCCCGGGCCGCACCGAGAAGAATGTCGTCGGCGTGCGCATCCTGCCCGTGTTCGCGGTCAAGTCGGGTGCCTTCTTCGCCATCACCACCGGCGTGCTGGCAATGATGGCCGGCATCTTCCAGATCAACCCGGTGTGGGTCCTCGGCCCGTACAACCCGGCACACGTCTCGGCGGGTTCGCAGCCCGACATCTACATGATGTGGACCGACGGGTTGGCCCGTCTGATGCCTGCGTGGGAGCTCTATCTCGGCAGATACACCATCCCGGCAATCTTCTGGGTGGTCGTGATCATCACGATCATCTTCGGCCTGATGTTCTCGTATCCATGGATCGAGAAACGGTTGACCGGCGACGATGCGCATCACAACCTGCTGCAACGTCCCCGCGACGTACCGGTCCGAACCGCGATCGGCGCGATGGCGTTGTCGTTCTACATCATCCTGACGCTGTCCTGTATGAACGACATCATCGCGCTCAAGTTCCACATCTCGCTGAACGCGACAACGTGGATGGGACGTATCGGGCTCATCGTCGTACCGCCGATCGCATATTTCATCGCCTACCGCTGGGCCCTCGCGCTGCAGCGCAGCGACCGCGAGGTGCTGGCCCATGGCATCGAGACCGGCATCATCAGGCGACTGCCGCAGGGTGAGTACATCGAGTTGCATCAGCCGCTCGGCCCGGTCGACGACCACGGCCATCCGATCCCGCTCCCCTACGAGGGCGCGGCGCTCCCGAAACGGATGAACAAACTGGGTTCCGCCGGCGCACCCGGCACCGGATCGATCCTCCTCGAGGATCCGCCGGAGCAGCAGACGCGCAACGTGGAACTCGAGCACGAAACGGAGAAGGCCGAGAAGCAGGCTCTGCGCGAGCTCCAGGCCAAGGGCGGCGACGCTCTGGACTGATCGGCTCAGGCTTCACCGGACCCCCAACCGCCCGCCGTGGCTATGGCCACGGCGGCCGATTCGTCGATGCTCGGGCAGTAGCCCCGACATGACTAGGATCGAGATGATGAGATCACCTCGACGATCACGATCACGACCACGATCCCGATTCCGCTGGGACTCTTCCGGTTTACGACAGATCACCCGAGGGCTCGGCACGCTCGACGCCGAGATCTTCGAGACCGTCGCGCGATCGGACTCCCCTGCCCTGGACGCCACGATGCGCCCACTCTCGCGCGCGGCCGACCATTCCACACTGTGGTTCGCCATCGCAGGCGGGTTGGCGCTGAGCAGCCGACCCACCGCTCAGCGGGCGGCAGCCCGCGGCGTCGCCACGCTCGCGGTCACCAGCCTGCTCACCAATCAGGTCGCCAAGCGGATCCGCACTCGTCCGCGACCGACACCGACCACCGTTCCCCTGCAGCGGCGCGGGCATCGGCTACCCACCTCGAACTCACTGCCCTCCGGCCACTCTGCGAGCGCGGCCGCATTCGCGCTCGGGACGGGCATCGAGAACGCGCCGGCGGGCCTCGTGCTCGGCGGCCTGGCCGGCCTGGTCGGTCTGTCGCGGGTGGCCACGGGTGCCCACTATCCCGGCGATGTCCTGGCCGGATTCGGGATCGGTGCGTCCGTCGCGGTCATCGGCGCCCGCCTCGTCCCGCCCATCACCGAGCACAGCGTCGCCGTGCCGGCCGCCAGTCGCGACCTCGCTCCCCCACGCCCCCGCGGCAACGGCGTGGTGGCGGTGGTGAACCCGTCGTCGGGATCGGGTGACGGCCGGTCGGTCGTCGATGCGATGCGCAGCGAACTCCCGGACGCGGAGATCATCGAACTCGGCCCCGACGACGACGTCGAGGCGCTGCTCGGTGACGCCGCTGGTCGCGCCGAGGTCCTCGCGGTCGGCGGCGGTGACGGCACGGTGGCGGCGGCCGCACGGGTCGCCCTGGACACCGGGTTGCCCCTCGCAGTCTTCCCGGCAGGCACCTACAACCACTTCGCGAAGGACCTCGGCATCACGACGGTCGCGGACACTGTCGCCTCGCTGGCGGCGGGCGACGTGATGCGGGTCGACGTGGCGATGCTCAACGACGACCGCGTCATCCTGAACACGGCGAGTATCGGGGCATACCCGCATTTCGTGCGCACCCGTGGCCAACTGCAACACCGGTGGAGTCGCCCGTTCGCGACGGCGGTCGCCCTCACGGCGACGTTGAGACGGACGCGTCCGGTGCGGATCCGCGTCGACGGCACGGTGATCGAGACGTCGCTGTTCCTGCTGGGCAACTCGCTGTATCAGCCGTCCGGCTTTGCACCGTCACGACGGGTACGCCTCGACGACGGTCTCCTCGACGTCCGCATCCTCGAGGTCGGCCATCGATTCGCAGTCATGCGCCTCCTCGGATCGCTGGTGGCCGGCCGGCTCGAGCGATCCCCGCTCTTCCACGAGATGCAGGTGCCCGAATTCTCGTTCTCGGCAGTCGACGGCCCGGTCGTCGTCGCTCACGATGGCGAGATCGGTGAGTCGTTCCAGGATGCCACCTTCCGGGTCGCATACCGTGCCCTGCCCGTCTACGCCCCGCGCCGACGCGACTGACCTCACGGCGGGCACCGGTCCACGAACAACATCAGGTCCACCAAAGCAATCGGCCACATCCCCGACTGGAGGATGTGGCCGATTGCCCAAGAGCAGTGCTGTCAGTGCTTCTCCGGACCGATGTGGTACTCGAACACGAGACCGGCAGCGGTACCGATGATCACGACTGCGGCGAAGATGGCGAACCAGAAGTTGCCCGTCGCGAACCCGATGGCGAACATCGCCGCCCCGGAAGCAAGCAGGATCGGCCACCAGGAGTGCGGGCTGAAGAATCCGAGTTCTCCTGCGCCGTCCTCGATCTCGGCATCTTCATAGTCCTCGGGACGGATCTCGACGCGTCGGGCAACGAACCTGAAGTACGTCCCGGCGATCAGGGTCAGACCACCGGTGAAGAACATCGCGGTCACACCGGCCCACTCCACGCCCTTGCTGGAGAAGGCCGTGCTGATCGTGTAGGCGATGCCGGCGATGAAAAAGAATCCGGTCAGCAGTTCGAAGATCCTGGCTTCGATTTTCATCCGTTGGCTCCCACCGTGCAGCCCTGCAGGGACGTGTTGGAGGCGTCACCCAGATCCTTCGGAGTGTCGCCGTTGGTCGCGCGACGCGTGTTGAACGGAACCGTCGTGACCGACCTGGGCACCTCGCAGATCGATTCGAGGGCCTGGGCATTGGTCGCGGTCGGATTCTGCTCGCGATAATGGATGTATGAGTCGAACTTCTGCGGACTGACCGCACGGACCTCGAAGTTCATCATCGAGTGATACGTACCGCACATCTCCGCACAACGACCCACGAACGCACCGGAGCGGTCGATGCTCTGGATCTGGAAGACACTGTCAGTGTGGTTCTGCTTCGGGAACGGCAAGACGTCCCGCTTGAACAGGAACTCCGGCACCCAGAAAGAGTGGATGACGTCGGCCGATGCGATCTCGAACTCGATGCGCTTGCCCGTCGGCAAGACCAGGATCGGGATCTCCGTCGACGAGCCGACGGTCTCGATCTTGTTGAACTTCAGGTAATCGCGGATGTCGTCGTCGCGACCGCCCGCCGGTCCCTGGATCGGATGCTCTTCACCGTCTTCGGTCCGCATGTTGCGGGTCTGCAGTTCGAAAGGGCTCGCCGCGCGTTCGAAACCGTTGTACGTATTGCCGTCGGTGAAGGTGACGTCGCGGTAGCCGAACTTCCAGTTCCACTGGAACGCGGTGACATCGACGATGACCTTCGGATCGGATGTCTTCTTCTCGACATCGTTCTGGACGACGACGGTGAAGTAGAACAGCACCGCGATGATGACGAACGGAACCGCCGTGTAGCTGAGCTCCAGCGGCACGTTGTAGGCCGTCTGACGGGGGAACTCGTCCTTACCGGCCTTGTGCCGGTGAAAGGTGATGGTCCAGAAGATCAGTCCCCAGACGATGATGCCCATGACGAGCGCGGCGATGACCGACCAGGTCCACAGATCGCCCATCTTCTTGGCCTCGGGGGTGATACCCGCCGGCCAACCGAATCGCATCGCGGTTCGGGCATCACAGCCCGACATGAGCAGCGCACCGATACCGAGTGCGACGACTGCCCCGATCTGCTTGATCGTTCGCGATGCGGATCGGGCTTCTTTCGCCCGCGGCCGTCCACCGTGTGCCAATTTCACGCCTTCCCGCTCGCTCGGTTCCGGCACGTCGTGCCGACCGAGTTGCCATGCCACATGACCCGCACAGGGCTGTCCTCGCCTGCACCGGGAGTGCTCACACCCAGCACTACAGCGATTCTCGCACCTAGTACTACGCAGCGTAGACCAACACGGCGAACCTTTCGTGATTGGGGTTTACCTTCGTGCGTCGAGACCGCCCGCGCGCGTTGTCATCACCCGTTCTCAGGCATACTCGACGCGTCGGGAGCACGTGTAGTCGTCGATAAGTGAGGCCTTTCTGGTGTGTGGTTTGCTCGGTCTGTTGACCTCGGACGGTTCGGCGGCCGACGCCGTCGACCTGGTGTCCACCGCATCCCACTGCATGCGCCATCGCGGCCCCGACGAGCCGGGTACCTGGCACGACGATGATCTGGTGCTGGGGTTCAACCGGTTGTCGATCATCGACATCGAGCACTCGCACCAGCCGCTACGCTGGGGCCCCCCGGAACAGCCGGACCGGTACGCGATGGTGTTCAACGGCGAGATCTACAACTACCTGGAGATCCGCGAGGAACTGCGACGGGACTCCGACGCCCGGTTCGCCACCGAGGGCGACGGCGAGGCCATCGTCGCGGCGTTCCACCACTGGGGGCCCGACTCGGTGCGGCGGTTGCGAGGGATGTTCGCCTTCGCCATCTGGGACACCGTCGAGAAGTCGCTGTTCCTCGCGCGCGACCCCTTCGGCATCAAGCCGATGTTCATCGCGACCGGACCGGGCGGCACCGCCTTCGGCAGTGAGAAGAAGAGCCTTCTCGAGCTGATCGGCCGACTCGGCCTCGGGGACGAACTCGACCCGCGCGCCATCGAGCACTACACGGTGCTGCAGTACGTTCCCGAGCCCGAGACCCTGCACGCCGCGATCCGCCGGCTGGAGTCCGGTTGCCACGCGACCGTGCGTGCCGGTCAGGCACCACAGGTGCAGCGCTATTTCACACCCCGGTTCGGAGTGCGGCCGGTCACCGACGCCACCCGTCAGAAACGCTACGACGAGATCGCCGAGGTGTTGTCGGACTCCGTGGCCAAGCACATGCGTGCCGATGTGACGGTCGGATCGTTCCTGTCCGGCGGCATCGACTCGACGGCAATCGCCGCGCTGGCCATCCGGCACAACCCCGACCTCATCACCTTCACCACCGGCTTCGAGCGACAGGGGTATTCCGAGGTCGACGTCGCCGTCGAGTCGGCCGAGGCGATCGGTGCCCGCCACATCGTCAAGGTGGTGAGCCCGCGCGAGTTCATCGACGCGATCCCGGAAATCGTCTGGTACCTGGACGATCCGGTGGCCGATCCGGCGCTGATCCCGCTCTACTTCGTGGCAGCCGAGGCCCGCAAGCATGTGAAGGTGGTGCTCTCCGGAGAAGGCGCCGACGAGCTGTTCGGCGGCTACACCATCTACAAGGAACCACTGTCGCTCGGCGCCTTCGACCGGTTGCCGAATGCATTGCGCCGCATCGCGGGACGGGTCTCCGACCGCATCCCCGAGGGCACGCGCGGCAAGAGCCTGCTGCATCGGGGGTCGTTGACGCTCGAGGAGCGCTACTACGGCAACGCGCGGAGCTTCGACGATGCACGGCTGCGCGCCGTGCTGCGCGATTACCGGCCGGAGTGGACCCACACCGACGTCACGGCACCGATCTATGCGATGTCGGAGGATCTGGACCCGGTCGCCAGGATGCAGCACATCGATCTGTTCACCTGGCTGCGCGGCGACATCCTGGTCAAGGCCGACAAGACGACGATGGCCAACTCACTGGAACTGCGCGTGCCATTCCTCGATCCCGAGGTCTTCCGGGTCGCGGAGACATTGCCGTTCGACGAGAAGATCTCGCATGGCACCACGAAGTACGCGCTGCGCCAGGCCCTCGAGCAGATCGTCCCGGCCCACGTCCTGCACCGCAAGAAGCTCGGCTTCCCGGTCCCGATCCGACATTGGCTGGCCGGCACCGAGATGTACGACTGGGCGCACGAGACGATCGAGCACTCACAGACCGATCACATCCTGAACAAGCAAGCGGTTGTCGCGATGCTGAACGAACACCGCGACGGTGTCGTCGACAACAGCCGACGACTGTGGACGCTGCTGATGTTCATGGTGTGGCACGGGATCTTCGTCGAGAAGTCGATCGTGCCCGCCATCACCGACCACCACTACCCCGTCCGGCTGTAGCGCCCGCAAGCCGCCCGCAACCCACCTCCCCCAATGCCACCAGCACGGAGGCCGAGAGCAACCAGCCACGAGTCGATTTGGTCGACATCGACAAAACCCTGGTTGCTCTCGACGAATTCTGGGTTGCTCTCGACGCGAAGCCGCCGGCACGAAAGGTGCTCGGCGCGAAGCCGCCGGCGCGAAAGGCGCTCGGCGCGAAGCCGGCGGCGTCGTGGACCTAGAGCTGCGCCGCGATCTCCGTGGATGCCGCATCGCCGTAGGCGTCGGCAAGTCGCTTGAGGGCCAGGTCGCGGTCCCAGGTCCAGTCCTGGGTCGAGACGGTCTCGAGGACCAACACGGCGACCATCGATCCGACCTGTGCGGCGCGCTCGAAGTCGAGTCCCCTGCCGAGTGCGGTCAGGAAGCCGGCACGGAAGCCGTCGCCGACGCCGGTCGGGTCGACCTTCTCGGTCTCCGGTACCACGCCGACGTGGGTCCGGGCACCGTCCTTGCCGACGATCTCGACGCCATCCTTGCCGAGCGTGGTGACCCGGACCCCGACCATGTCGGCGACCTGAGCCTCCGACAGACCGGTCTTCTGACGAAGCAGGCCCCATTCGTACTCGTTGGTGAACAGATAGGCGGCGCCGTCGATGAGAGCGCGGGCCTGTTCGCCGTCGAGCCGTGCAAGCTGCTGGGACGGATCGGCCGCGAACGGGATGCCCAGGGCCCGGCATTCGTCGGTGTGCCGCACCATCGCGTCCGGATCGTCCGCCCCGACCAGGACCAACTCGGGGGTGCCCACCTGCTCCACGACCTCCGACAGGGCGATCTCGCGGGCCTCGCTCATGGCGCCTGCGTAGAACGTCGCGAGCTGCGCCATCGTCTGATCGGTGGTGCACATGAACCGCGCGGTGTGCTTGGTGTCCGACACCCGGACCGCACGACAGTCGACTCCGTGCGACTCGAGCCAGCGGCGATAGTCGTCGAAGTCGGCGCCGACCGCGCCGACGAGGGACGGACTGCCACCAAGCTCACCCATCGCGTAACAGATGTTGCCGCCGACGCCGCCGCGTCGGACGACCAGATCCTCGACGAGGAAGCTCAGCGAGATGTGCTCGAGATGGTCTCCGAGCAGCTGCTCGGAGAACTTCCCGGGGAAGGTCATCAGATGGTCGGTTGCGATGGAGCCACAGACAACGATTGCCACGTGCGGATGCCCTTCGGTTTTCGGGAGCTGGACAGCAATCCACGCTACTCAGGTCGCCGAGACGACACTGACCGCACCCCCGGAACGGGGATGCGGTCAGTGTCGAAAGGGGTCTGGACTCAGTTGAACGAGTCGCCGCAGGCACAGCTGCCGGTGGCGTTCGGGTTGTCGATGGTGAAACCCTGCTTCTCGATCGTGTCCACGAAGTCGATGGTCGCGCCGCCGACGTAGGGTGCGCTCATCCGGTCCACTGCGAGAGTGACGCCGCCGAAATCGTCGGTGAGGTCACCGTCGAGGCTGCGATCGTCGAAAAAGAGCTGGTAACGCAGGCCCGCGCAACCGCCGGGCTGAACCGCGATCCGCAACGAGAGGTCCTCGCGGCCCTCCTGGTCGAGCAGCGCCTTCGCTTTGGTGGCAGCCGCGTCGGACAGAATGACACCGGTCGTGGTGGTGGCGGTTCCGGATTCGTTCTGAACGGTCATCGATGCTCCTGTGTGTCTCGGGTCGGGATCTCCTCGGGCGGCCGCGTCCACAGACCGGCGGCACGCCGATTCGGCCACGTGCTCATCACAACGGTACCCCGTCCCCGTCTATTCCTGCCGATCCACGCACACGGACCCGCCACCTCGCGCGGTCACTCCGCGACACGGGCGCCGATCGCGGGCTGCCGGGCACCCCGCTGCCGGCGCGCAACGATCACCGAGTCCAGCGTGAACACGACGAGTGCCAGCCAGACGATCGCGAACCCGATCCAGCGTTCCGGCGGCATCGGTTCGTCGAGCACCCACACACCGATGATCAGCTGCATGGTCGGCGTGATGAACTGCGCGATCCCGAGAACGGTCAGGGGGACGCGCCGGGCCCCGGCCGCGAACAACATCAGCGGCGCCGCAGTGACCACGCCGGCCAGGGCGAGCAGCACGGCATGCCCGGGCCCCGCGGAACCCATCGTCAGGCCGGTGGTCAGGCCGACGACGACGAGCTGCCCGATCGCGAGCGGCGCCAGCCACAGCGATTCCAGCGTCAGCCCGCTCGTCACGTCCACCGAGGCCCCGATGTGCTTCTTGACCAGTCCGTACAGCCCGAACGAGAACGCCACGCCGAGCGCCAGCCACGGAAACGACCCGTAGCCCACGACGATCACCAGCGTCGCCGACACGGCCAGCCCCACGGCCAGCCATTGCATGGGCCGCAGCCGCTCGCGCAACACGACGACCCCGAGCAGGACCGTGACGATCGGGTTGATGAAGTACCCGAGACTCATCTCGATCACGTGCCCGGTGAGGGTCGCGATCAGGAAGATCTGCCAGTTGAGATAGATCAGCAGGCCCGCCACTGCGGTCCAGACCACGAGGCGACGGTCGGCGAGTACCGCCCGCAGTCGCGGCCGGCCGCCGATGACCGGGACCAGCACCGCATAGAACACCAGGGACAGCAGAATCCGCCAGGCCACCACCTCCCACGGGCCCGTCGGTTCGAGCAGCACGAAATAGAGCGGCAGAAAGCCCCACAGTGCGTAGGCGCCCACCGCATACGCCGCGCCGGACATCTCGAGAGTGCGCCGCCCTCGCTCCTGCTGCCCGGTCACCGACCGTCACACACCGTGGACCCCCGTCGACTCGTCCTCACCGGCCCAGTCCGCCGCTGCCTGTTCGGCCAAGCGGGACAACTGGTTGGCGGCGTCGGTCATCGCCACCTCGACCGAACCCGCCACATCGACGATCGCGTATGCGGCCGCGATCCCGGCCGCCGCGATCTCCTCCGGCGGCAGAGCCACCTGACCGGCGAAGACGAGGGTCGGGACACCGGCACCGGCCGCCGACGCGGTGAGCGCGGCGACGACCTTGCCGCGCAGGGTCTGGGCGTCGAACTTGCCCTCTCCGGTGATCACCAGCTGCGATGACGCCACATCGGCGTCGCGTCCGGTCGCCTCGCCGACCACGGTGGCCCCGGAGACCCGGGTCCCGCCGAGCGCCAGCAGGGCGGCGCCGAGGCCACCCGCCGCGCCCGCGCCCGGCTCGTCGGAGACGTCACGTCCGGCCATCCCGGCCAGCACCCGCGACCACTGCGTCATCCGTTCTTCCAAGCGCAGCGCGGTAGCCGGATCCGCGCCCTTCTGCCGGCCGAACACCGCGACCGCGCCGAGCTCGCCGAGCAGGGGGTTCTCCACATCGGATGCGGCGACGAGCTCGACGCCGTCGAACATCCTGGTGGCCTCCCCGGGGCCGCCCAGCGCATCGATCAGGCCGCGTCCACCGTCATTGGTCGCCGATCCGCCGAGGCCGACGACGATCCGCCGGGCACCCGCGTCGAGGGCCTGCGCGACGAGGATCCCTACTCCCGCGGTGTCGGCCGCCAGGGCCGTACGCGGCGTGGGCCGACCACCGAGCTGGTGCAGCCCACACGCCTGCGCACACTCGATATACGCCGCCGGGTCGGGCCCACGATCGTCGAAGAGCCAGGTCGCGCTCACCGATGCACCCAGCGGACCGGGGACGTCCGCGGTTCGCACCGACCCGAACCGCGAGGCCAGGACGTCGACGAAGCCGGGCCCCCCGTCGGACTGCGGCGCCTTCCGCACCACGTCGGTCGGGCGCGTCGCCGACCATCCGCGAGCGATCGCCTCGGCCGCCGCCACCGCGGACAGCGTGTCCCCGAACGAGTCCGGCGCGATCAGGATCTGCATGTCGACCTCACCGATCCGTCATCTGCGGGCAGCGTGATCGTCCCATGGGCGAAGTATAGGGAGGTCGGAGAACCTCGGCAGCGCGGAATCACCTAGGCTCGAAGGTGTGAAGTTGCCATGGAAGTCAGATGACGACGCGACCGCTGAGGGCGCCGACACCGAGGTGTCCATCGCCGCTGACGACGAGTCGTCCACCAGCGCGAACAACGGCTCCAAGGGCACCGCGTACACGGCGGCCAAAGGCCGCGCGACGCCGTCCCGGCGAGAGGCCGAGGGTCGCCGCCGCGGTCCGGTCGCGCCCCCGCCGACCACGCGGTCCGAGGCCCGGGCGCGCAAGAAAGAGCTGAAGTCGAGCATGTCGCGCGAGGACAAGCGCAGGGTCTCCGACGATCGTCGCACCCAGCGCACCGAGCAGCGCGAGAAGATGATGGCGGGCGACGAGCGCTACCTCATGCCCCGCGACAAGGGACCCGCCAAACGGTTCACCCGCAACATCGTGGACTCCCGCCGCAACTTCGCCGGCCTGTTCATGCCCTTCGCGGTCGTGCTGATCGTGGTGATGTTCGTGCCGCAGATCGCCGTGTTCGCCAACATGCTGCTGTTGGTCTTCGTGGTCTTCATGGCGATCGACGCGTTCATCCTCGGCCGTCTGGTGAATCGGCGTGTACGCGAACGCTTCCCCGACGTCGATCCGTCGCAGACCGGGTTCCGCCTGGGCTGGTACGCGTTCACCCGCGCCATGCAGCTTCGCATGATGCGCGCTCCCAAACCGCAGGTGTCGCCGGGCGACGAGGTCTGATCCGGTGGGATCTCGGGGCACCCGCACACTGATCCTCGGCGGAGTGCGGTCGGGTAAATCCGGCCATGGGGAATCACTGCTGCTCGACCATCCATCGGTGCGTTACCTGGCCACCGGTCCGACCACCTCGTCGGACGCCGAATGGGTCGCCCGCCTTGCGGCCCATCGCGCTCGCCGCGACGACCGGTACACCACCGTCGAGACGATCGACGTGGCCGCGGCGCTGCGATCAGACCAGACTGTGACATTGCTCGACGACCTCGGGAACTGGCTGGCCGCGCAGCTCGACGCAGTCGGCGGATGGGGCGACGCGCCGGTCGATCTCACCTCCGTCCGCACCGAGATCTGCTCGGCCATCGCCGATTTCACCGGAGATCTGGTCATCATCAGCCCCGAGGTCGGGCTGTCCGTGGTTCCTCCGACGCCGGCCGGCCGACGTTTCCAGGATGAGTTGGGCGCCCTCAACGAGGCCGTCGCGGCGGTCTGCGATCGCGTGGTCCTGACGGTCGCCGGACGCGTGCTCGAGCTCCCGGCATCGGCATCGGCATCGGCATCGGCATCGACACCGGCACCGACACTCGCGCCCGCGCCCGCGCCGACAGCAACCGTTCTTACGCCGACAGCAACCGATTCCACGCCGACAGCACCAGAAAAGCAGACTGCGGCGGCGGCCACCCCGGCGCCGACGACGGATGGGCCGGTGGATCCGACCGATGCCGAGAACTTCCCGCCGGTCGAACCGCCCGATATCGCCACGGCCGCGGCCGCGCGTGCACGGCACCTCGAGCTCACCAAACCGCCAGGCTCGCTCGGACGCCTCGAGGACATCGGGGTCTGGCTCGCCTCATGCCAGGGTGCCTGTCCCCCAAAGCAACTGACTGCGCCGTCGGTGGTCGTGTTCGCCGGCGATCATGGCGTCGCACAGTCCGGGGTGTCGGCCTTCCCGTCCGAGGTGACCGCCCAGATGGTGGCCAACATCGCCTCTGGTGGTGCGGCTGTCAACATCCTCGCCCGGCGTGCCGGGGCCTCGGTGCGGGTCGTCGACATGTCCGTCGACGCCGATACCGCACCCGACGTCTCCCGCTACAAGGTCCGGCGCAGCAGCGGCGACCTGCGCATCACCGATGCCCTCACACTCGCTGAGGCGCGGGAAGCTCTGGCAGCGGGCCGCGCGATCGCCGACGAGCTCGTCGACTCCGGCGCGGACCTCCTCATCGGGGGCGAGATGGGGATCGGCAACACCACCCCGGCGACTGTGCTGATCGGTACCCTGACGCGGCGTGAGCCGGTCGAGATCGTCGGGCGCGGAACAGGTATCGACGATGCCGGGTGGATTCGCAAGACCGCGGCCATCCGCGACGGCATGCGCCGGGCGCGACGTCGCGTGCACGATCCGCTCTCGTTGCTCGCCGCCGTCGCGGGCGCCGACCTCGCCGCACTTGCCGGGTTCCTGGCACAGGCGGCCGTGCGCCGCACCCCGGTGATCCTCGACGGCATGGTCGTCACCGCAGCCGCGATGGTCGCCAACGAGCTCGCCCCGGGTGCGACGCACTGGTGGCTCGCCGGCCATCGCTCCGTCGAACCCGCCCACACCGTCGCTCTCGAACACCTCGATCTCGAGCCGGTGCTCGACCTCTCGATGCGCCTCGGCGAGGGCAGCGGCGCTCTCACCGCACTGCCGATCGTCGCGTCGTCGGTGGACATCCTGACGTCGATGGCGACCTTTGCCGACGCGGGCGTCAGCGGATCGGCCGCCCCCGACGCCTCAACCGGCGGCCTCAACCCCGACCCGGCGACCTCCGACCAGGTCAGCACCGATGGCGACACCACCGAGACGGCGGCGGCCTCGAGCGCCTCCACCATCTGACGACGACCATGGCGTCCTCAGTGCGGGCCGTCGGTGTGGCGTTCTCGTGGCTGACCGTGCTGCCCATACCGCACAGCTGGGTCGACGCCGCGGGACCGGTCGATCGACGTCTCGGCGGCGCCGTGATGAGCGCGGTACCGGTCGTGGGCGCCGTCCTCGGTGGCGTGGGCGCCACGCTGACATGGGGACTCTCCTACACCGACCTCCCATCGGCGATGATCGGTTTCCTGCTGGTGGCGGCACTGGGTCTGGCCACCCGCGGCATGCATCTCGACGGTCTCGCCGACACCGCCGACGGCCTGGGTTGCTACGGCACGCCCGAGCGGGTGGCCGAGGTGATGCGCAGCGGCACGGTCGGCCCCTTCGGGGTCGCCACGGTGGTCGGCGTGATCGTGATCCAAGGCCTCGGCTTCGCTGCCCTCGGCGACGATGGTCGCTGGTATGCGATCGCACTAGCGATCGCCACGGGTCGGGTGGCCGCGGTGATCGGCACGCGACAGGGCCTCGGGCCGGCGCACCCGAACGGATTCGGCGCACTCGTGGCGGGCACCCAACACGTCTCGGCCGTCGTGTGGCCGGCGATCGGGATCGTCGCGGCCGCGGTGTCCGGGCTCTGGCTCGCCGGTACCACGGTCGGCACGTCGGCAGTCGCGACGGCCGTCCAGGCGGTTGTCGCGGCCGGTGTGGTGTGGCTGTTCACCTGGGCCTTCACCCGCCACTGCGCGCGACGGATGGGCGGGATCTCCGGCGACGTCCTCGGCGCCGTCATCGAACTCGGTACGACCCTGATGGTGATCGGTCTCCTGGTCTGAGGCCACCGGGATCGACCTGTCGCACCCGACAAGTCAGCGGGACGCGACCGGCGGTGGCGCCAACCGGTCCCCCGAGACCAACGATCCGGCGTGTTTGATCCGCCGCGTCATGGGAGCCAGCTCGTATCCGGTCACACCGTCGAGATCGGCGAGAACGGTGACGACGAAATCGTAGAGGCCGGGAACGTCGACCGCGGCGACCGAGGCGATCATGTTCGAGGCGCCGGTGACCGCCGCCGCGAACGGGACGTCGGGATGTTCGGCCAGGGCATCGCCGACGGCACGCAGCCGACCGGGCGCGACGGTCAACCACAGTAACGCCGAGAGAAACCGGCCGGTAGCCGCCGGGGCCAGGTCGACGTCGAAATAGATCACCCCCGACGACACCAGCGTCTGGATACGCCTGGTGACCTGCCCCGGAGTGCTGCCGAGGGTCCGCGCCAGGGACGAATACGGCGACCGACCGTCGTGTGAGAGACGCTCGACCAGTGCGCGGTCACCGGGCGACAACTCCACCGGGCCACGGTCGGTGGTCGCGGGGATCCTGGTGGACACCAAGGCATCTGCCTGATCCCGGCTCAGCACATCTCGCCAGCCCTCCCAGTCGGTCGGCGCACCTCCGACGAACGTGTGCATGACCGCCGCGGCCGACACGTCCAGTACCGGCGCCGCCCTCGGCAGCAGCCTGGTGAGCAGCTCGTCGGTCTCGGATTCGGTGGCCGACCTCAGGTTGAACGCGACCTCCCATCCGGCCGAGAGGATCGAGACCCACGACACGTCGTCACGCCTGCCGAGGGCATCGGCGATGGGGCCGGCGTTCTCCGGCCGACAGCGGACCCGAACCATCCACACCGTGACGCCGATCGATCGTGGCTCGATCGCGACGGTCACGCGCATCAGACCGTCCCGACGAAGGCGCCGATACCTGCGGGCCACCGTCTGCTCGGCCACCCCGAGCACATCGGCCATCTGGCCGAACGATGCCCGCGGCGAGAGCTGAATCGCCCGAGTGATCTGCGCATCGAGTGCATCGATGGTGGAGGAATCACGAGGATCAGGGGCCGGCATGAGAAGAATTCTACGTTTCGACCGACTGGTGGCAGTCTCGAAGGCGATTGCGACGACACTTGTCGAGGTCCGAGATCCATCGCGCTCGGCCAGAGTCTTCAGGAGGTTTTCATGGCACGCAGATGGTGGACCCTTGTGGTGGTCTGTGCGGCGACGTTCATGTTGTTACTCGACGTCACGATCGTCGTGGTCGCCCTGCCGGATATCCAGCATGCACTGGGCGCCAGCTTCAGCCAGTTGCAGTGGGTCACCGACGCCTACGCGCTCGCACTCGCGGCGTTGTTGTTGACGTCTGGATCCCTTGCCGATCGCTTCGGCCGCAAACTCGTCTTCGTCGTCGGCCTGGTCGTCTTCACCCTCGGTTCGCTGTTGTGCGGTGTCGCCGCGGACCCGATGATGCTCGTCGTCTCCCGCGCCGTCCAGGGCGTCGGTGGCGCCATGCTCTTCGCGACGTCGCTGGCGTTGCTGGCCTCGACGTTCCACGGCCGCGAGCGCGGCGTCGCGTTCGGTGCGTGGGGGGCGGTCACCGGCATCTCGACCGCACTCGGTCCCATTCTCGGCGGCCTCATCACCACTGGGATCAGCTGGCGCGGAATCTTTCTCGTCAATCTGCCGATCGGCATCCTTGCGTTGTGGGTCGCGTTGACCCGCGTCGACGAATCACGCTCACCACATGCGCGACGCATCGACTGGGCGGGCATGATCAGTTTCACCGGCGGCCTGTTCGCACTGGTCTTCGGGCTCACCGAGGCCGGCGAGAGCTCGTGGTCGGACACCGGCGTCATCGTGTCGTTCGTTGTCGCAGCGGTCGCGCTCATCGCGTTCGTCGTCATCGAACTACGCGTCGCCGAACCGATGCTCGACCTGTCGCTGCTGCGAATCCCGACCTTCCTGGGCGGGTCCATCGCCGCCTTCACGATGAACGGCTCACTGTTCGCGGTGCTGCTCTATCTGGTGATCTATCTCCAGGACAGTCTGGGCTACTCGGCATTGCAGACCGGTGTGCGGTTGTTGCTGATGTCCGGCGCCACCATGGTCGTCGCCACCATCGCGGGACGTGTGTCCTCGCACGTACCGGCACGGTGGCTCATCGGACCGGGGTTGTTCGGGGTGGGCCTGGGCCTACTGCTGATGACCGGCCTCGACGGTGACACCGCCTGGACGCATCTCATCCCCGGCCTGCTCGTCGCCGGCATCGGCAGCGGCCTGGTCAATCCACCACTGGCCTCGACCGCTGTCGGCGTCGTCGAGGTGCACCGGTCCGGGATGGCGTCGGGGATCAACAACACGTTCCGTCAGGTCGGGATCGCCGTCGGGATCGCGGTCTATGGTTCGTTGTTCTCCGCGCGGATGTCGTCGTCGATCAGCGGGAGCCTGTCCGGGAACGGTGAGCTCGGCAGTCGGGCAGATGATCTCGCCGATGCTGCGCACAACGGCGCCTTGGGTCCGGTCCTACAGTCGCTTCCCGCCGGACTGCGCGGGGAGGTGGTCGGCGCCGTCCACACCGGCTTCGCCGACGCGATGAACCTGCTGTTCGTCGTCAGCGGATCGGTGGCACTCGTCGGCGCCGTGTGCGCGTTGCTCCTGATCCGCAGCAAGGACTTCGTCGCGGATCAACCGCCGAACGGTGAGCGGCCGGACACCTATGCCCGGCCGGCCGGTACCCCGACATCCTGAGCGACCGAACCATGACAAGCCCCTCGTGGCCCTCGGACCACGAGGGGCTTGTCAGCGTCGGTACAGCTCGGTCATCCAGCCGTGCGTGTCGGCGAAGGTGCCACGCTGAATCCCGGTCAGCGTGTCGCGCAACGCCTGGGTCACCTCGCCCGCCGAACCATCGCCGATCATGTAGTCCTCGGTGTCGCCCTTGACCCGGCCGACCGGGGTGATGACGGCCGCGGTCCCGCAGGCGAAGACCTCGGTGATGTCGCCCGTAGCAACTCCCTTACGCAGTTCCTCGGTCGTGATACGTCGTTCCTCGACGGCGAAGCCGGCGTCGGTTGCCAACTGCAGCAAGGACTCCCGAGTGATGCCGGGCAGCAACGAACCGCTCAGCTCCGGGGTCACGAGCCGCGCATCCGCGCCGGACCCGAACACGAAGAACAGATTCATGCCGCCCATCTCCTCGATGTAGCGGCGTTCGACGGCGTCGAGCCAGACGACCTGATCGCAGCCGTGCTGGGTGGCCTGTGCCTGTGCGAGGAAGGCGGCCGCGTAGTTGCCACCGCATTTGGCGAATCCGGTACCGCCCGGTGCGGCGCGGACGTACTCGGTGGAGAGCCAGACGCTGACCGGCTTGATGCCGCCCGAGAAGTACGCCCCGGCCGGAGACGCGATGACCGAGTAGATGTACTGGTTGGACGGCGCGTTGACGCCGAGGCCGGCCTGCGACGCGAACATGAACGGACGCAGATAGAGGGCTTCCTCGCCGCCGGCGGCGGGCACCCACTCGTTGTCGGCGTCGAGCAGCACCCGCAGCGACGCGATGAAGTCCTCGACGGGCAGCGGTGGCATCGCCAGACGCTCGGCGGAACGCTGCATCCGCACGCCGTTGGCCTCCGGACGGAATGCGGCGATCGAGCCGTCGGGCTGACGGTAGGCCTTGAGCCCCTCGAAGACCTCCTGGCCGTAATGCAGCACCATCGCCGACGGATCGAGCGCGATCGGCGCGTAGGGGCGCACCTGCGCGTTGTGCCACCCGCCATCCACGTCGTAGTCGACCATCACCATGTTGTCGGTGAAGAATTTGCCGAAACCGGGGGCGGAGAGGATCTCCGACCGACGATTCTCCGACACCGGGTGGGGATGCTCGGTACGCGTGAACTGCAAGGTCATTGGCCAATCGTACCGCCGCACCGCAAACGAGTTGTCGCCCGCCGTCACCGTCGGGACACGGTCGCGGTCCGCGGGGCGGCGGCCGGGGTCGACCCCGAGGTCAGACGTGCGGCGTGACGAACGGCGGTGCGACGACCTCGCACACCAGATCCCGCCCGCGGACGTCCACCACCACCTCGTCCCCGACGGCGATCCCGGCATCGGTGGCCAGCAGCGCGAGCGCGATGCCCTGCTTGAGCGTCGGCGAGAAGGTCCCCGACGTGCACGTGCCGATCTGCGCGCCACCCGGCCCCGACAGCACCGCGCACTCCGCCCGCGGTACGCCGCGCCCGGTCGCCTTCAGTCCGTGCAGCCGTCGGGCCGGGCCGGCGGCCTTCTCGGCGATGAGAGACTCCCGGCCGAAGAACTCGGGCTTCTTCCAACCGACCGCCCAGCCCGACCGGGCCTGCACGGGCGTGATGTCGGGGCTCAGTTCGTGCCCGTGCAGCGCATATCCCATCTCGGTCCGGAGGGTGTCCCGGGCGCCCAGACCCGCCGGCTGACCGCCGAGGTCGGTGACCGCCGACAACAGCGCATCGAACACCGGCCCGGCGTCGTCCCATCGCGGCAGCAGCTCGTATCCGCGCTCCCCGGTGTACCCCGTCCGGCACACGCGCACCGGCAGCGTTCCGACCTCGGTGGTCAGCTCTGCGTCGGTGAAGGCCATGTACTCCATCTCGGTGGGCAGCCCTACGCGCGCGAGGGCATCGGGAGCCTTCGGTCCCTGCACGGCCAGCACGGCGTACTCGCGATGGCGATCCGTCACGGTGACGCCGTCAGGTGCGGCTGCCGCCAGTCGTTCGACCACGCTCGCGGTGTTCGCCGCGTTCGGTATCAGGAACACCTCGTCGTCACTCACCAGATAGGTGATGAGGTCGTCGATCACACCGCCGGATTCGTTGCAACACAACGTGTATTGCGCCTTGCCCGGTGCGATCTTGGCGAGATCGTTGGTCAGGGTGCGATTCACCAGGTCCGCCGCCCCCGGCCCCGCGACGACGGCCTTGCCGAGATGACTCACGTCGAAGATGCCGACGCTCTCGCGGACGGCGGTGTGCTCGGCAACGGTTCCGGCATAGGAGACCGGCATGTCCCAGCCACCGAAGGCGGCGAAGGTGGCGCCGAGAGCACCATGGCGGTCGGCGATCGGGCCCGCAAGGAGTTCACTCATGGACACCTACCGTACTGGGACCGGAGCCACATGACCGCGATGCCGCACGCCCCGTCGCCCTCCGCCGCGTCGGCAGGCCCTGTGGCACAGTTGTGCCGTGAGCAAGAACGAGACGACTGACCGCGTGCGCGGCCCGGAACTGGAGTTGGCGACCACCCTCGGCAAGGCCGACGAGGCCCTGGTGATCGGCCTGATCAAACCCGAGAACAGTGAGAAGGAGGGCACCGGTACCGACGCCGACCCCACCCTCGTGATCGGCGACGGGATCTTCGATGATGCGCAGGCCGAGTTCGTCGGCGCGGCCGCCCGCCGCCTCGGCGCGACCGGCTCGCACGGCGAGATCACCCGGCTCCCGGCCCCCGAGGGCCTGGACGTCGACGTCATCGTCGCCGTCGGACTCGGCACCGCCGACAACCTCGACGATCCGGAACAGGTCCGGCAGGCCGCCGGGATCGCGGCGCGTGAACTCGACGGCCACGCGCAGGCGGCCACCACCCTGTCGGCGGTGAACCTGGCCGCGGCCGCCGAGGGATTCTTCCTGGGCGCGTACCGATTCGACATCTTCCGGTCGGAGAAGACCCGCCCCAAGAAGTCGCTCCCGACCACGATCACGCTGCTCGTCGAGGACAAGAGCCGGACGGCCAAGGCCGAACTGGCCCACGCGGCCGCGGTGGCCGATTCGGTGGCCATCGCCCGTGACTTCGTGAACACCCCACCGAGTCACCTCTATCCCGAGGAGTTCGCCGAACGCGCCCGTGTGCTGGGCAGCGCTGTAGGCCTCAAGGTCGAGGTGCTCGACGACACCGCGCTGGAGAAGGCCGGATACGGCGGCATCATCGGCGTCGGCAAGGGCTCGTCGCGTCTGCCGCGGCTGGTGCGTCTGGTGCACACCGGCAAGAAGGACGCCAAGAAGGTGGCGCTCGTCGGCAAGGGCATCACCTTCGACACCGGCGGCATCTCGATCAAGCCGGCAGCGAACATGGACCACATGACCTCGGACATGGGCGGCGCGGCCGCGGTCATCGCGGCCACCATCCTCGCCGCGCGACTCGAGCTCGACGTCTCGGTGACGGCCACCGTGCCGATGGCGGAGAACATGCCGTCGGCGACCGCGCAGCGACCGGGCGACGTGCTCACCCAGTACGGCGGCACCACCGTCGAGGTCCTCAACACCGACGCCGAAGGCCGGCTCATCCTGGCCGATGCGATCGTGCGGGCCTGCGAGGACGAACCGGACTACCTCATCGACACCGCCACGCTGACCGGGGCGCAGATGGTGGCCCTGGGGGCGCGCACCCCGGGTGTGATGGGCACCGACGACTTCCGCGATCGCGTCGCGGCCTTGTCGCGCGAGGTCGGCGAGAACGGTTGGGCCATGCCACTGCCCACCGAGTTGCGCGGTGACCTCAAGTCGCGGGTGGCCGACCTGGCGAACGTGACGAACCACCGGAACGGCGGCATGTTGTCGGCCGGACTGTTCCTCAAGGAGTTCGTCGCCGAGTCCGTCGGGTGGGCCCACATCGACATCGCGGGTCCGGCGTTCAACACGTCCGGCCCCTGGGGCTACACGACCAAGGGCGGGACCGGCGTGCCGGTCCGCACCATCGCCCGGGTGCTCGAGGACATCGCCGACCACGGCTGAGCGCACCGCGGACACGCGAATCGATCAGGGTTGCGGACCGTCGACCATGCGCTGGGTGCCGAGGACGATCGCGAGCGCGAGCCGTTCGGCGTCCTCCGTGCCGGGCTCCGCGGTGTAGATCATGATCCGAATGTCGTCGGCGGCGACGATCATGGTGTCGCAGTCGAGGGTGATCAAGCCGACGTCCGGGTGATCGATCGTCTTTCGCCTCCCTGGATCCGCGTGCCGCCCGACCTCGCCCGATTCCCAGAGGTCGACGAAACGCGGACTCAGCACCGACAGCTCGGCGACGAGGTCGCGCAACCGGTGATCGGCCGGATAGCGAGCGGCGGTCAGACGCAGATCGCCGATCAGGCCGGCCTCGAATTCCGCCTGCTCGTCGGGCGAGTGGACCGCTCGTGTTCCCGGCCCGACGAGGTTGCGCCAGACACTGTTGCGTTCGATCCCCCGCAAGTCCGTCGTGGCACCCATCAATGCGTCATACGGCGCATTGGCGACGATGAGTGTCCAGGTCGCGTCGTAGACGGCGACGGGGGTGTTGGCCAGCCGGTCGAGCAGTCGTTGCACACTCGGCGTGATGCGCGCCGACACCACGTCCCGACCCGGCGTGGCATGCCCGGCCAGGCGGAACAGGAGATCCCGTTCGGCATCGCCGAGGCGCAGCGAACGGGCGAGACTCTCCACGACCTGCACCGAGGGTGATGTCGATCGACCTTGCTCGAGTCGCGTGAGGTAGTCCACGGAGATACCGGCCAGCCAGGCGAGTTCCTCTCGCCGCAGCCCGGCAGCACGTCGGCGGCCGGCCACCGGGACGCCCACGGCCGACGGCTCGAGCCGGTCGCGCCATTGACGGACCATCCGGCCGAACTCCCACGATTGCACCCTTCGAGTGTGCACATCCGAGACGGTCGTTGTCCTGGCCCTGGCAGTCCTACGAAAAGTCGACGACTGCCTGTCCGCCACCGCGTGGGTGAGTCTCGATCTCGGGACTCACCCACGACGAACGGAGACGACAATGACCACGACAACACCGGGCACCGTGTTGATCACCGGCCCGACCGGCGGTCTCGGACGAGCCACCACGATGGCGATCGCGAACCGCCCGGCGGCCGGCCGCCCGGATCTGCTGCTGGTCGGGAGACCTGGTCGGGCACTCGGCGAGATCGCCGATGCCGCCCGCGCGACCGGGACGAACGTCCATGAGATCGGTGCCGACCTCGCACGCCTGGCCGACGTGCGGGATGCAGCGAGGACGGCCCGGCAGCTGATCGACGACGGCGCAGTACACCCGCTGCACGCCCTGGTGGCCAATGCCGGGATATCGGTGGTCGACACCCGCGTCGCCTCCGCCGACGGGTTCGAGATGACCTTCGCCGTGAATCACCTCGCGCATGCACAACTGATCGGCGACCTCCTCGAGACCTTCGCACCACCTGCGCGCATCGTTTTGCTGGGATCGAACACATACCACCAGAACATCTTCCGCCGAGTTCTCCACGTCCCGGCCGCAGCATGGCGTGATCCGGCCGAGCTCGCCCGCGCCGCCACGCCCGGGACGTCGGCGTCCCTCGAGGCAGGTGGCGTCGCCTACTCCGACTCCAAACTCGCGATCCTCTACTACGCACACGAACTGCAGCGGCGTGTGCGGCCCGGGATCTCGGTGATGGTGTTCGAGCCGGGATTCATGCCCGGCACCGGTTTGTCGCGGCAGCACGGACCGCGCACGCAGCAGATCGGCCGCGCGATCGAACGGATCCCGGGGGTTTCATCGCCCACGAAATCCGGTCCCGCACTCGCGTCGATCGTCCTCGATGACCGCTGGGCGCACCTGAAGGACGGCGCGTTCGTGGTCGTCGACGCCGAATGCGACGTGAAACCCTTCGCGACCGATCCGGCCCGCGAGGCGAGGTTGTGGGAGGCCACAACAGAACTCCTGAACGCCGCTGAGCGGGCCGGCGCGTGACGCGCGGCAAATGTCCGGGCACACCCGGTCCGTGTGACGCGTGCCGGGTAGGGTAGCTCAGGGACGGACGGCTCACCCGCCACAGCCCGTCCCCGTGCACCGACGGCGCACACACCGCGGCGCGCAGACCTAGTGACCACACGTCGAGTTCAGGAGTCAACAACGATGGCCTTCTCCGTCCAGATGCCCGCCCTGGGTGAAAGCGTCACCGAAGGGACAGTCACCCGGTGGCTGAAGGAGGAGGGCGACACCGTCGAGGCCGACGAGGCATTGCTCGAGGTGTCCACCGACAAAGTCGACACCGAGATCCCCGCCCCCACTTCGGGAGTGCTGACGAAGATCGTCGCCCAGGAAGACGACGTCGTCGAGGTCGGCGGCGAACTCGCGCTCATCGGTGAGGCCGGCGAGGCGGCCGGTGGCGACGACGCCGCCGACTCGAGCGGTGGCGACGAACCCGCCGAGCCGGAAGCTGAGGCCACGCCGTCCGAAGCGCCGTCCACCGACACCGAGGCGCCCGCCGAGAAGCCTTCTGCGGAGTCGACGTCGGGCGGTGGATCCGCCGAGGGCACCGATGTGGTGATGCCCGAACTCGGCGAGTCGGTCACCGAGGGAACAGTCACCAACTGGCTCAAGTCCGTCGGTGACGAGGTCGCCGCCGACGAGCCGCTCCTCGAGGTGTCGACGGACAAGGTCGACACCGAGATCCCGTCGCCGGTCGCCGGCACATTGCTCGAGATCGTCGCGGAGGAGGACGACGTCATCGAGGTCGGTGGCAAGCTCGCCGTGATCGGGGACGCATCGGCCGCGCCGAGCCAGAAGCCTGCCCCGGAACCGGCGGCCGAGAAGGCGCCCGAGCCGGAGCCCGCACCAGAACCCGAGAAGCCCGCATCCGCACCCGAGCCCGCACCGGCCGCGAAGTCCGAGAAGTCCGAGAAGCCGGCGGCGCCCGAGCCGAAGACCGTCGAGTCGACCCCGTACGTGACGCCGCTGGTCCGAAAGCTGGCCGCGGAGAACGACATCGACCTGAACAGCATCAAGGGCACCGGCGTCGGTGGCCGCATCCGCAAGCAGGACGTGCTGGCCGCGGCCGATGCCGCGAAGGCTCCCGCCGAGACGGCCGCAGCTCCCGCGTCGGCTCCGGCCACCCCGCAGGCACCCGCCGCGTCGGCGGCGCCGGAGGTCAATCCCGAGCTGGCGGCGCTGCGTGGGACCACTCAGAAGATCAACCGGATCCGGCAGATCACGGCCAAGAAGACCCGGGAATCGCTGCAGACCAGCGCACAGCTCACCCAGGTCTTCGAGGTCGACATGACCAAGATCGTGACGCTGCGTAAGCAGGCGAAGGAATCGTTCAAGGCATCCGAGGGCGTAAACCTCACCTTCCTGCCGTTCATCGCGAAGGCCGTCGTCGAGGCACTCAAGGCACACCCGAATGTCAACGCGTCGATCGACGAGGACAAGAAAGAGATCACCTACTACGACAAGGTGCATCTCGGCATCGCGGTCGACACCGAGCAGGGCCTGCTGTCGCCGGTGATCCACAACGCCGACGACCTGTCGATCGCGGGGCTCGCCCGCGCGATCACCGACATCGCGGGCCGTGCCCGGACCAACAAGCTCAAGCCCGACGAGCTGGCCGGCGGTACGTTCACCATCACCAACATCGGCAGCCAGGGTGCGCTGTTCGACACTCCGATCCTGGTGCCGCCGCAGGCGGCGATGCTCGGGACGGGCGCCATCGTGAAGCGCCCGGTGGTCATCTCCGGTGACGACGGTTCGGAGTCGATCGCGGTGCGTTCGATGTCGTACCTGCCGCTCACCTACGATCACCGCCTGATCGACGGCGCCGACGCGGGCCGGTTCCTCACCACTGTGAAGAAGCGCCTCGAGCAGGCCGCGTTCGCCGCCGATCTCGGCCTCTAGGACGCGATGCGGGTAGCCGTTGCCGGCTCGCAGGGGTTGATCGGCTCCGCGGTGGTCTCCGCGTTACGCAACGCCGGCCACACCGTGGTCCGGCTGGTTCGCCGCGAGGCCCTCTCCGATGACGAGTTCTCCTGGGACCCCGAGACCTTCGGGGTCCCAGAGGAGAGTCTGCGGGGTGTGGACGCGGTGATCGGCCTCGGCGGGGTCGGCGTCGGCGACCACCGCTGGACCGGGCGTTTCAAACAGGAACTCCGGGATTCCCGCATCACCCCGACCGAGGTGCTCGCCGACGCGGTCTCCGGGGCCGGTGTGCCGACCTTCATCAGCGCCTCGGCGAGCGGTTTCTACGGCGACACCGGCGACCGGGCGGCCGACGAATCCGCTGCGGCCGGAGAAGGATTCCTCGCCGGTCTGGTCACCGACTGGGAGCACGCGGCGACCGCGAACGCCGGCGACGACACCCGCGTGGTGTTGTTGCGCACCGCGCCGGTGCTGTCGCGCAGGGGCGGGTTGTTGTCCCGCCTGCAGCCGGTCTTCTGGCTCGGCCTGGGCGGGGCCATCGGTGACGGCGAACAGTACTTCTCCTGGATCACCCTGCCGGACGAGGTCCGCGCCATCGCGTTCCTGCTGGAGTCGACGATCAGCGGGCCGGTCAATCTGTCCGCGCCCGGAGCCGTGCCGTTTGCCGAGTTCGCGTCCGCTCTCGGCCGCGCGATGCATCGGCCGGCGATGCTCAAGGTGCCGGCGTTCGCGGCCAAACGGGTCGGCGGCGAGATGGCCGAGGAAATGATACTGTTCAGTCAGCGCGTTGTACCCGGTGTGCTGACCGACAACGGCTTCTCGTTCACCTATCCACAGATCGACGACGCATTGGGGTACACCCGTGCGTGACCGATCCATCCGCAGCTCCGCCGCGCCGATCGAGGTGCGCCGTCTGGGCACGCTCGACTACCCGGCGGCCTACGACCTGCAGCACCGGCTCGCTGCCGAACGCGCTGACGGCACGCTCGACCACGACGTCCTGTTGCTGCTCGAACATCCGTCCACGTACACCGCGGGCAAACGCACCGAGGACTCCGACCGGCCCACCGACGGCTCACTGGTGATCGACGTGGACCGCGGTGGGCGCATCACCTGGCACGGGCCGGGACAGCTGGTGGGGTATCCGATCGTCCGTCTCGCCGAACCGTTGGACGTGGTCGAGTACGTCCGACGACTCGAGGAAGCGCTGATCACGGTGTGCGCCGACCTCGGCGTGGCCACGAGGCGGGTCGAGGGCCGGTCGGGTGTCTGGGTGACCGACCAGAGCGGAGAACGCAAACTCGGTCAGATCGGGATCCGGGTGGCGCGCGGCGTCGCGCTGCACGGCTTCGCCCTGAACATCGACCCGGACATGTCGGCATTCGAGGCGATCGTGCCGTGCGGCATCGCCGATGCCGGCGTGACGTCGCTGAGCCGCGAGCTCCAGCGGCCGATCGCCGTCGGCGACACACTCGCACCGGTCGCCGCGGCCGTGGAGTCGGCACTCGACGACGACCACCGCGCACTCGGTGCGCCAACGACCGCAAGCGTAGGATCTGTGCAGTGACCGCGTCTCCCATCACCCCCTCAGACCCCGCTCCCAACGGCCGCAAATTGCTGCGCCTCGAGGTACGGAACGCGCAGACCCCCATCGAGCGCAAGCCGAAATGGATCAAGACGCGCGCGACGATGGGACCCGAGTACACCGAACTCAAAGGCCTCGTGAAGCGCGAGGGCCTGCACACGGTGTGCGAGGAAGCGGGCTGCCCCAACATCTACGAATGCTGGGAGGATCGCGAGGCCACATTCTTGATCGGCGGCGAACAGTGCACGCGCCGTTGCGATTTCTGCCAGATCGACACCGGCAAGCCGGCCGAACTGGACCGCGACGAGCCGCGCCGGGTCGCCGAGAGTGTGCAGGCGATGGGCTTGCGCTACTCCACCATCACTGGTGTCGCCCGCGACGACCTGCCCGATGAGGGCGCCTGGCTCTACGCCGAGACCGTCCGCGCCATCCACCGGCTCAATCCGGGTACCGGTGTGGAAAATCTCATCCCTGATTTCCACGCCAAACCGGATCTGTTGGCCGAGGTCTTCGAGGCCCGTCCCGAGGTGCTGGCCCACAACCTGGAAACGGTTCCGCGGATATTCAAGCGCATCCGGCCGGCGTTCCGCTACGAGCGATCGCTCGACGTGATCACCCAGGCCCGTGACTTCGGTCTGGTGACCAAGTCGAACCTGATCCTCGGCATGGGTGAGACACCCGAAGAAGTGCAGAGCGCCATCGTCGATCTGCACGAGGCCGGCTGCGACATCCTCACCATCACCCAGTACCTGCGGCCCTCGCCGCGTCACCACCCCGTCGAGCGGTGGGTCAAGCCCGAAGAGTTCGTCGACCACTCCGAGTTCGCGACGGAGATCGGGTTCGCGGGCGTCATGGCAGGACCGCTGGTGCGCTCGTCGTACCGCGCCGGACGTCTGTACGCCCAGGCCATGGCTCGTCACGGTCGAGAGCTCGCCCCGGCGATGGCGCACCTGGCTGACGGCGGCTCGGCCAGCCAGGAGGCCACGAGCCTGCTGGAACGACTCGCACGATAGAGATCGACCGCCGGGTCCGACCTCCGAAACCTGCGACGTAAACTGGTCAGCATGGCAAAGGCGCAAGACAAAGAGGCGAAGGCCGAAGCGAAGAAGGCCCGCAGGCAGGCGTCACGGGAACGCTACAAGCAGCTGTGGCAGGCCTTCCAGATGCAGCGCAAGGAAGACAAACGGCTGATCCCGTACATGGTCGGGCTGTTCGTCCTGATCGTCGCGGTCTTCGTCGTCCTCGGCCTCGTCTTCGGTTCGGTCTGGCTACTGCTTCCGCTGGGCATCGTGCTCGGCCTGCTCGCCGCGTTCATCCTGTTCGGGCGGCGCGTACAGCGCACCGTCTACACCAAGGCCGAGGGCCAGGCGGGTGCTGCCGGCTGGGCGCTGGGCAACATGCGTGGTCAATGGCGGGTCAAGCAGGCGGTCTCGGGCAACGCCCACCTCGACGCGGTCCATCGGGTGATCGGAAAACCCGGTGTGATCCTCGTCGGCGAAGGTTCACCGACTCGCGTCAAAACCCTGCTCGCGCAGGAGAAGAAGAAGGTCGCCCGAGTGGTCGGCGACACACCGATCTACGAGATCGTGGTGGGCAACGACGACGGTCTGGTCCCGTTGAGCAAGCTGGAGAAGCACATCAACAAACTCCCGCGGAACATCGATGGCAAGCGGATCGATGCCCTCGAGGGTCGTCTCGCCGCGCTGGGCGGTCGCAACCAGCAGGGCCCGGGCATGCCGAAGGGACCGGTCCCCGGCAACGCCAAGGTCCGCGGGATGCAACGCACGGCCCGACGTCGCGGCTGAGAGCCCGACCCGCACGGGGTGCCGGCGGTCAGTCCAGAAACCCGTGCAGAAGGGTCGCCGTGCCCTCGATGTGAGCGCGCATCGCTTCTGCCGCACCGTCCGGATTACCCGTCAGGATGGCGATCACGATCGCCTCGTGTTGCTCGTCGGAATGCGCGATGTTCGGTTCGAGTTGCGGGATGCGATCGAGTAGCCGATTGATCCGCATCCGGTTGTCGGCGACCAGGCTCACCAGCGACGGCGCACCCGCCGCCTCCGCGATCGCGAGGTGCAGTCGGGAGTCGAGTCGGCGGTAGTCGTCGCCGGTGGTGTCCCGGATGTCGGTCAGGCGGGTCCACAACGCCTCGCGTTCGGTGGCCGAGAAGGTGCGGCCGGCGGCCACCCGGGCGGCTCCCTCCTCGAGGATCTCGCGGAGCCGGAGTACATCGTCGAGTTCGGCGCCGGTGATCGGCTCGTCGTCGTCCCCCGCCGGACCGACGGTGTGATCGGCCACCCCGGGCGCAGGCAACACGTCAGTGAGGAATGTGCCGCCGTATCGCCCCCGCTTGGACACCAGGAATCCGGCGTCGGCCAGCGCCTTGATCGCCTCTCGGACGGTGTCCCGACTGACCCCCAGACGCACGGCCAGCTCTCGCTCCGGCGGGATCGACTCCCCCGGCTCGAACACCCCGAGCCGGATCAGCTGTAACAACCGCCCGACAGTCTCTTCGAAGGCGTTGGCCGGGCGCACCGGTGCCAGGAGCGTATCCGCGAGTTGTTCAGAACGGGCCGGAATCGTCATCGCATACCTACAGTCGTCATCGCAAACCTATAGGGGTGTCACATACGCCGAGCTGATTCCGCCATCGACCAGGAACGACGACGCCGTGATGAACGACGCGTCGTCGCTGGCGAGGAACGCGACCGCGGCGGCGAGTTCCTCGGGTTCGGCGAACCGCCCGACCGGGACGTGGATCAAACGTCGCGCCGCGCGTTCGGGATCCTTCGCGAACAGTTCCTTGAGCAGCGGGGTGTTCACCGGACCGGGGCACAGCGCATTGACCCTGATGCCCTGCCGGGCGTACTGCACACCGAGTTCGCGCGACATCGCCAGCACGCCACCCTTGGAGGCGGTGTAGGAGATCTGTGAGGTGGCCGACCCCATCACGGCGACGAACGATGCGGTGTTGATGATCGATCCCCGGCCGGCCGGACCCATGTGGCGCAGTG
Organism: Gordonia sp. DT101; assembly: GCF_049844895.1. Lineage (NCBI taxonomy): Bacteria > Bacillati > Actinomycetota > Actinomycetes > Mycobacteriales > Gordoniaceae > Gordonia > Gordonia sp. DT101. The sequence continues at coordinate 183,801 of NZ_JBNCLX010000001.1, forward strand.
CCGCGCGGCAGGAGAAGTAGACCGACGTCAGGTTCACCCGCTGGACCCGATCCCAGGCATCGATTTCGGTCGTCTCGATGAGATCGTCTTCGGGTGGTGAGATCCCCGCGTTGTTGAAGGCGATGTCGACCGAGCCGTAACGCTGTGCCGCCGTGTCGAACAGCGCGTCCACCTGTCCCTGATCGGCGACGTCGACGTCGACGAACAGACCGTCGACCTCGTCCGCCGCCCGTAGGCCGGCGTCGCGGTCCAGATCTCCGATGACGATCTTCGCCCCCTCCGCCCGCATCCGGCGGGCCGAGGCCAGGCCGATCCCACCGGCTCCGCCGGTGACCACGGCGACCTTGCCGGACAGACGCTGGGTCAGATCGACTGTGCTGCTCATGATGTCCCTTCTGCCTGCGGGTCGGGGTCGACCGCGATGAAGACGTTCTTGGTCTCAGTGAAGGCCGACGGCGCATCGGGCCCGAGTTCCCGTCCGATCCCCGACTGCTTGTAGCCGCCGAACGGCGTCGAATACCGCACCGCCGAATGCGAATTCACGGACAGATTCCCGGCGGCCACCGCCCGTGAGACCCGCATCGCCCGCGACAGGTTCTCGGTCCAGATCGACCCGGACAGTCCGTACGGCGAATCGTTCGCCATCGCGACGGCCTGGGCCTCGTCATCGAACGCCTGGACCGTGACCACCGGACCGAAGATCTCCTCGCGCACACTGCGATCGTCCGGTTGCGGCGTCAGCACCGTCGGCGGGAACCAGAACCCGGGCCCGTCGGGGGCGCTGCCACGGAAAGCGACCGGCGCGCCGTCCGGCACGTAGGACGCGACCTTCTCCCAATGCGGCCGCGACACGAGGGGGCCCATCTCGGTGCCGTCGTCGCGTGGATCTCCCACCCGCACCGCGGAAACGGCCGGCTCGAGCCGCTCCATGAACTCGTCGTAGACACTGCGCTGCACCATGATTCGACTCCGCGCACAGCAGTCCTGGCCGGCGTTGTCGAAGACCCCGTACGGCGCGGTCGCCGCGGCGCGAGCCAGATCGGAGTCGGCGAACACGATGTTGGCGCTCTTGCCGCCGAGTTCCAGGGTGACCGGTTTGACCGACTGCGCAGCCTGTTCCATCACTCGCCTGCCGGTACGCGTGGACCCGGTGAAGACGACCTTGCCGATGCCCGGATGGCCGATGATGGCCTCTCCGACCACATCACCGCGCCCGGGCAGCACCTGCAGCAGGCCTTCGGGCAGACCGGATTCGACCGCGATTTCGGCGAGGCGGATCGAGGTCAGCGGCGTCCACTCGGCCGGTTTGACGATCACCGCGTTCCCGGCCGCCAGCGCCGGCCCGAATCCCCAGGAGGCGATCGTCATCGGAAAGTTCCACGGCGTGATCACACCGACCACGCCGATGGGCTCGGCAAACGTGATGTCGATCCCACCCGAGACCGGGATCTGGCTGCCGGCCGATCGTTCTGGTGCCGCCGAGTAGTAGGTCAGGACGTCGCGCACATGTTCGGCCTCCCACATCGCCTGTCCGAGCGGATGACCGGAGTTGGCGACCTCGAGATCGGCGAGCTCCCGGCGGTGCGCGCCGACACGAGCTGCGAATTCACGCAGGGCCATGCCGCGCGAGGCCGGCGTCGCCTCGGCCCAGGACCGCTGCGCTCGCCGGGCATCCGTCACCGCCCGGTCGACCGCTGCCGCGTCGAGCATCTCGACGTCGGCGAACACCTCGGCGGTCGCCGGGTTCACCAGTTCCATCACCGTCATGTATCCGCCTCCGATCGTCGTGTCATCCACACACGCCCCGCGTCGACGATCGCCGCGAACAGACGCAGATCGTCGAGGCGCTCCTCCGGATGCCACTGCACGGCGAGGACAAACGGCTCCCCCGGGCCTTCCACCGCCTCGATCACCCCCTCGTCGTCGCGCGCGCACACGACGAGACCCTCACCCACACGGTCGATCGCCTGATGGTGATAGCACTCCGCCGACGTCTGTTCGCCCATCAGGGATGCGAGGCGCGTTCCCGGCGTCACCGAGATCCGGGTCGTGGTGAACACCGCATTGCCTGCCTGGTGCCGCGAATGCCCGACGACATCGGGCAGGTGCTGATGCAATGTCCCGCCGAAGGCCACGTTGACCACCTGCGCTCCGCGACAGATGCCGAGCACCGGCACGCCGGCCCGCAGTGCGGCATCGAGCAGGGCGAACTCCCAGGCATCCCGGTCCACCCGGGGTTCATCGGTCGACGGATGCGGTTGCCGGCCATAGGAACCCGGATCGAGGTCCTTGCCCCCGGTCAGCACCAGCGCATCCAGGCCGTCGACGACCCGATCAGCCACCGCCTCGTCCACCGGTTGCGGGGGCAACAGCGTGGCGATACCACCACACCGGGTCACCCCGTCGAAATAGACCCGGGGCAAGAAGCTCGCCTGCACATCCCAGACCCCGGTCCGCGACGGTTCGAGGTATGTCGTCATCCCGATGATCGGCCCGGCCGCCCCAACTCCACGAGCCGAGGTCTCACAGTCGCTCAAAGCCACGCACCCTCTCCCAATCGGTCACGGCCGCACCGTACGCCGCCAGCTCGACCCTTGCGTTGTTGAGGTAGTGCTCGACCACGTCCGCACCGAACGCACGCACAGCCAGGGCAGAGCCGGCGAACAGCTCGGCGGCCTCGGCCAACGACGTCGGCAGCCGCTGCGCCGACCCCAGATAGGCGTTACCCGTGGCGATCTCCGGCAGCGGTAGCTCGCGGTCGATGCCGTCGAGACCGCCCGCGATGAGGGCGGCGACCGCCAGATACTGGTTGACGTCGCCGCCGGGCGCCCGGCATTCGACCCGCATCCCCCGGCCGTGCCCGACCACCCGCAGCGCGCAGGTGCGGTTGTCGAGACCCCAAGCGATCGCCGTGGGGGCGAAACTTCCGTCGACAAAGCGCTTGTAGGAGTTGATGTTCGGGGCATAAAGCAGCGTCAGCTCCCGCAGCGAGGCGATGATGCCCGCGATGAAGTGCCCGAACATCGGCGACATTCCGTTCGCGGCGTCGGCGTCGGCGAAGACCGGGGTGCCGTCCGGCTCCCGCAGCGAGATGTGGATGTGACAGCTGTTGCCCTCGCGCTCGTCGAACTTGGCCATGAAGGTGAGGCTCTGGCCATGCTGGTCGGCGATCTCCTTGGCGCCGTTGCGATAGATCGTGTGGTTGTCACAGGTGACCAGCGCATGGCCGTAGCGGAACGCGATCTCCTGCTGACCGAGATTGCATTCGCCCTTGACGCCCTCGCAGTACATCCCGGCACCGCTCATCCCCCGCCGAATGTCACGCAGCAGCGGCTCCATCCGGGTCGATGCGAGCATGGCGTAGTCGACGTTGTAGTCGGTCGCAGGCGTCAGCTCGTGATAGCGCTTCGCCCACGCCTCCCGATAGGTGTTGTCGAACACCATGAACTCCAGCTCGGTTCCGACGAAAGGCACCAGTCCGCGCTCGTCGAGCCGATCGAGCTGTCGGCGGAGGACGTTGCGTGGAGCCACGGTCACCGGCGAACCGGAGGTCGTGTTCAGATCCGCCAGCACCAGCGCCGTTCCCGGGAGCCACGGCACCCGACGCAACGTCGAGGGGTCGGGGGTCATCACCATGTCGCCGTACCCGGTGTCCCAGCTCGACGTGGCGTAACCGGCGACGGTGTTCATCTCGACGTCGACGGCCAGCAGATAGTCACAGCATTCCGACCCGTGTGCGGCGACATCGTCGAGAAACAGGCGCGCGGAGATCCGCTTACCGGTGAGTCGTCCCTGCATGTCCGGGAACGCCACGATCACGGTATCGATCTCATCGGCCGCGACGAGCTCCTGCAGATCGGTCAGGTCCAGCATGCCGTCGGTCATCCCGTACTCCTCTGTGCGCGCTCGTGACCGGACTCTCGGCGCCGGTCTGCCACAGTCAACCATTGGACCATTGCCCAACTCTCAGTCACCGCCTGATTTAACCCGATTGTTTCGTTTAAAGGTGGGTGAGACGACCATTGAGGTCATATTCTGCCTTATCAGTTGCTCGGGCGTCCCGCCCCGCACATGATCCGGTCTGAGTGAGAGCGAGCACCGCGATGGCAGATGTCCCGACCCCGGCGATGAGATCGGCGGGCGCCACCTACACCCACGCCGAGGACGGCTACTTCGAGAAGCGCCAACTCAAACGCAGTGCCGGCTTCTGGGGCATCTGGGGTATCGGGATCGCCGCGGTGATCTCGGGCGACTTCTCCGGCTGGAACTACGGCATCGGCCAGGCGGGCTGGGCATCGCCGCGCTGATCATCATCGTCATGTACTTCGGCATGCTGTTCTCGATCGGCGAGATGTCGGCGGCCATGCCCCACACCGGTGGTGCGTATTCATTCGCGCGTGCGGCGATGGGCCCGTGGGGCGGCTTCGTCACCGGCTTCGCCGAGACCATCGAGTATGTGTTCACCACCGGCGTCGTGGTCTATTTCTCCGCTTCCTATGCCGATGCCATCACCGACGACCTGTTCGGCCTGAGCATGCCCGCATGGGTCTGGTGGATCATTCTCTACGCGATCTTCATCGCGCTGAACTCCTGGGGCGCCGAGGCGTCGTTCAAATTCGCGATCGTGGTGGCCGTCGTGTCCATCGGCATCCTGCTGCTCTTCGCCATCCTGGCGTTCGCCAACGGTGCCGTCGATTTCGGCAAACTCCTCGACATCGATCCGGACGGGTCCAAGGCGGGTTCGAGCGACTTCCTGCCGTTCGGCGCGATGGGCATCCTCTACGCGCTGCCGTTCGCCATGTGGTTCTTCCTGGGCATCGAAGAACTCCCGCTGGCGGCCGAGGAGGCCCACGAACCGACCCGCGACATCCCCCGTGCGGGCCTCTGGGGCATGGTCACCCTCGTCGGGTGCGCGGCCATCGTGTTCTTCCTCAACCCGGCCGTCACCGGATCCGCCGCCCTGGGCGACTCCGGGGAGCCATTGCTCGACGGATTCCGTGCCTTCCTGCCGTCGGGCTGGGCGTCGGTGTTGTCAGCGTTCGCGCTGATCGGATTGCTGGCGAGCCTGCAGGGCATCATGTACGCCTACGGCCGCAACCTCTACTCGCTGAGTCGGGCCGGCTACTACCCGAAGGTGCTCTCGCTCACCGGTTCCCGCCAGGCTCCGTACATCGCCCTGATCGCAGGGGCCGTCGTCGGCTTCATCGCATTACTGGTCATCGAATACTGGATCTCGGGCGCGGGCGCAATCGTGCTGAACATCGCGGTGTGGGGCGCCGTGCTCGCCTACATGCTGCAGATGGTCTCGTTCGTACTGCTGCGCCGGAAGTTCCCGAACGCCCGCCGCCCCTACCAGAGCCCGACAGGGATCACCGGCGCGGTGATCGCGTTCGTCATCGCGGCCATCACCTTCATCGGCGTCCTGATCAACCCGGATTACCGGGACGCGGTGATCGCGATCGTGGTGTTCTACGCGATCGGGCTGCTCATCTTCGGGCTGTACGGGCGGCACCGACTGGTGCTCTCACCCGAGGAGGAGTACGCGGTGAGTGGTGGCCTGCACGGATTCGACCCGGAAGCCGAGGGCCTCGGCGGGACCATCGAGGACGAGATCCTCAAGGGGCACACCGACTGAGCAGGAACACCCCGACACTCGTGGACGCCCGGCACCGCGCCCCGTCAGCGGGTGCGGACCAACGCCGTCCCGGTGGCCCGATCGTGTAAGGCCCGGCCGTTGTAGTCGTTGATCACCGCCGGGACCAGGAACACGATGAGCACCTGCCGGCCGAGGGTCCGCAGGATGCCGACGGCCGCGAACGGGACCTCGCCGGTCGCTTCCGCCTCTCCGCGGTCGGGACCGAGGTCGACCCGGGCAACCCGCAATCCGAGGGCGAACTGGCCCGGGGTGAAACCGAAGAAGGTGACCGCGACCACCCCGAGGACGAACCAGACGCCGAGCACGGTCGTCCCCAGCGTCGGCGAACCGAAGGACACGAAGAGCAATGAGATCCCGCCGGCGAGCAACCAGTCGACGAGGAGGGCTGCGGTGCGCTGCCAGCCGCCCGCGAGCGCGCCCGGGCCGGATTCGGGGAGACCGAGGTCTTGGCCTCGATACTCGACGTCGGCGCCGCTGGGCCCGACTGGCGGGCCGGACAGCCAGGAGCCGGTTGCCCTGCCCATCATCGGACCCCCGGCTCGCCGCGCTGCGTGCTGCCTCTACTCGCCTGACCCATGACCGCCATGGTAGTCGTGGCAGTTCACCGGCCCACCATCGTCCACCCCGGGCCGATGTTTCCGGGGTATCGATGGTGCTCCGTCGGCGGACATGGCATCGTTGCGATCCGGGACGATAGTGCGTCGCCCGAGCATCGACCGCGTGTAACACAGGAGAAACACGGCCTTGACGCGCGGGCAACTTCGCGTCCATACGGTTCTGCAGAGATCCGCTGCTGCAACTCGGTGGCGGGTGAGGCGGGCCAGGTGATCTGGCCACCCGAACAAGTTAAGGAGTCACCGCACGGTGTACAGCAGCAAAGAAGAACTTCTCGAGGGCATCAAGAAAGAGGGCGTCGAGTACGTCGACATCCGTTTCTGCGATCTGCCCGGCGTGATGCAGCACTTCTCGATCCCGGCCTCCGCGTTCAACGAGGACGTGTTCGAGGACGGGCTGGCGTTCGACGGGTCGTCCGTTCGCGGCTTCCAGTCGATCGACGAGTCCGACATGATGCTGCTGCCCGACCCGGCCACCGCACGGATCGATCCCTTCCGCAAGGCGAAGACGATGAACATCAGCTTCTTCGTCCATGACCCGTTCACCCGCGAGGCCTACAGCCGCGACCCGCGCAACGTCGCCCGCAAGGCCGAGGACTACCTGGCCTCCACCGGCATCGCCGACACCTGCTTCTTCGGCGCCGAGGCCGAGTTCTACATCTTCGACGGGGTCTCGTTCGACTCCCAGATGAACGGCACCTTCTACGAGGTCGAGTCGGAGTCGGGCTGGTGGAACACCGGTTCGCCCACCGATCCGGACGGCAGCCCGAACCTCGGCTACAAGGTCCGTCCGAAGGGTGGCTACTTCCCCGTCGCGCCATACGACCACTACGTCGACCTGCGCGACGAGATGTCGACCAACCTCACCAACGCCGGGTTCGAACTCGAGCGCGGGCACCACGAGGTGGGCACCGGCGGTCAGGCCGAGATCAACTACAAATACAACACCCTCCTGCACGCGGCCGACGACGTACTGCTGTTCAAGTACATCATCAAGAACACCGCGTACGGGAACGGCAAGACTGTCACCTTCATGCCGAAGCCCCTCTTCGGCGACAACGGCTCGGGCATGCACGCCCATCAGTCGCTGTGGAAGGACGGCAAGCCACTGTTCCACGACGAGGCCGGCTACGCGGGCCTGTCGGACCTGGCGCGCTACTACATCGGCGGCATCCTGCACCACGCGCCGTCGCTGCTGGCGTTCACCAACCCGACGGTGAACTCCTACAAGCGTCTGGTCCCGGGCTACGAGGCACCGATCAACCTGGTCTACAGCCAGCGCAACCGCAGCGCCTGCGTGCGTATCCCGATCACCGGCAACAACCCGAAGGCCAAGCGCCTCGAGTTCCGTTGCCCGGACAGCTCGGGCAACCCGTACCTCGCGTTCGCCGCGATGATGATGGCCGGACTCGACGGCATCAAGAACAAGATCGAGCCGCACGAGCCCGTCGACAAGGACCTTTACGAACTCCCGCCGGAGGAGGCCAAGGGCATCCCGCAGGCCCCGACCTCGCTGTCGGCGGTCATCGACAAGCTCGAAGAGGATCACGAATACCTCACCGCCGGTGGCGTGTTCACCGAGGACCTCATCGAGACCTGGATCGCGCTCAAGCGTGAGAACGAGATCGAGCCGGTGCAGATCCGTCCGCACCCGTACGAGTTCGCGCTCTACTACGACTGCTGAGCGGATCTCGAACCGAACAGGCAACCGAAGGGCGGCCGGGACATCCCGGCCGCCCTTCGGCGTCTGTCGGTGGCAGTGTTCACATCGGTGATTGGTGTCACGTCTGGGCCTTTGTACCCTGCCGTTTCACATCATTTGCCTTTATTTTGAGAGCATGACTCGCACCAGATTTGTCGAAGACCTCGCCCCCGGGGACCGCATCAGTGTCGACGGCCTCCGCGCCGTGGTCCGGACCACCACCCCGACGGGCACCGATCAGCACCTCGTGGAACTCGTGAACAGTTCGGACGACCGTGACGCCATCGTCCTCGGACTGGGCACGAAGGTCGAGATCCTCTAGAAGCATCCCCGAGGCGTCCCATCCCGGACTAGTCTGCGGACAGGAGGTCGCCATGGACATCGGAAGCCTGATCGCGGCGTTGCTGCTCGGATTCGTCTGCGGGGCCATCGCCCGGGCGCTCGTGCCGAACGACGCCTTCAAGAGCATGAGCGGATGGCAGTCGTGGCTCGCCTCGACGGTCCTCGGCCTGCTCGGTGCGCTGCTCGGCTATTGGGTCTTCACCGGCCTGTTCGGTATCGGCGACGACGACAAGTTCGACTGGGGCGGCATCATCGGCGCCCTGATCGGCTCGATCATCGTCGTCGCGATCGGCTCGGCCATCATCAAGCGGTCCCGCGCTCCGCGCGCCTGACGTACCGCCCGTCGCCTCGAGGGTTCGCTCGCCCGAGCGTGCCCGCAGTCCCCAGCCGGCCAGTACCGCCGAGCACACCAAGATCGCCGCACCCGTCCACGCGGCCACCACGAGACCGTCGACAAACGCTCGCCGCGCCGCATCGAGCACCGTCGCCGCCTGCCCCGCCGGCAGGTGCGGCACCGCCGCCACCGCGCCCGCAAGACTCCGCGATGCCTCTCCCCCAGCCAGGTCCGCCGGGAATCCCAACCGGAACACCGCGTTCACCACACTGCCGAGGACCGCGATACCCAGCGCGCCCCCGAGCTCGCTCGAGGTCTCGAGCAGTCCGGAAGTGGCACCCGCACGATCGGCCGGTGCCACCCCCACCACGTAGTCGGCGATCATCGACGTGGCCGCGACGACCCCCGATGCCAGCAGCGTGGCGCCGATCAGCACCATGGCCAGCGAGTGAATCCCGGTGAAGGCGCCCAGGACTGCGAAACCCGCGGCACCCGTGCCCAATCCGCCGACGATCACCGCAGGCCGACCGATGCGCGCGGCGATGACCGCGGTCAGCGGCGCGACGGCTCCGACCGCCACCGAGGGCGCGAGACTCCAGAGGGCAGCGCGCAGCGGCGAGTACCCCAGGACCGATTGCAGATATTGCGTCATCAGGATGGAGTTGCCCAGCAGGGCGAACATGCAGATGAGGTTCGTCCAGATCGACGTCGCGAACCGGCGCTCGCCGAGGAGCCCGAGATCGACCATGGGATCGTCGATGCGGCGTTGCCGCATCACGAAGATCATGCCCACCAGCAGACCTGCCGCCAGCATCGCGGCCCGGGATATCGACCATCCGTCGGCAGCCAGATTCTTGATCGCCGCGACGCCGGGCAGCATCGCCCCGAGCACCAGAATGCCGCTGACGACATCGACCCGCCGGCTCGGCGTCGCGGTGTCGCCGGGCAGCACCAGCGGCGCCGCCAGCATCAGCACCACCATGATGGGCACGTTGATCAGGAAGACCGACCCCCACCAGACGTGTTCGAGCAGCAGACCGCTGACGATCGGACCGACCGCCACCCCGCCGGCGAGCACCGCGTTCCAGGTGGCCACCGCCTTGGCACGCTGGGCGGCGTCCTCGAAGATGTGGCGGATCATCGCGAGGGTCGACGGCATCAGCGTCGCGCCCGCCACGGCCAGCAGGGCGCGTGCACCGATGAGCATCTCCGCCGACGTCGCGAACGCCGCGGCCAACGAGGCCGCACTGAAGCCCGCGGCACCGATCATCAACAAGCGACGATGGCCGATCCGGTCGGCCAGCGAGCCCATCGACAACAGCAGCCCGGCCAGCACGAATCCGTAGATGTCGAAGATCCACAGCTGCTGTTCCGGGGTCGGCGACAGATCGGCCGCGATATACGGGACGGCGAAGAACAGGACCGAGACATCCATCGACACGATGAGCATCGGCAGACACAGGACGAGCAGGCCGAGCCAGGGGGATCGCCGGTTCATGACGACACCACCACCTTTCTGTGTACAACATCGACTGTTTATTTGGTACACAGATATTAAAGCCGTAACTGTGTATATGGCAAGCAATTAGTACGATGTCGGAATGACCTCGACGGACGACACCGCGCAACCCGCGATCCCGCGCTACCTAGCACTCCTCTGGGGACGCGAGGATCCCACGCCGCGGCGTGGTCCGCGCCCGACGCTGACCGTGCACGACATCGGCACCGCTGCCGTCGCGATCGCCGACGAACACGGGGTCGAGGCGGCGTCGATGAAGGCCATCGCGGCCGCCCTCGGACTCACGACGATGTCGCTGTACCGGTACGTCGACAGCAAGGACGATGTCATCGAGGTGATGGTCGACACCGCCTTCGGGCCGGCGGACCCGGACCTGACGTCGACCGGCAGCTGGCGCGAGCGATTGACCGCGTGGGCGCTCGCGGCTTCGGCACGACTCCGGCACCGGCCATGGCTCGCGGCGATCCCGCTCCGCAGGCCACCGGTGGGACCGAATGTGTTGTCCTGGACCGATTCCGGGGTGCGGGCGTTCGCCGAGACCGGCCTCACAAGCCAACAAAAGCTCAGCGCATTGCTACTGGTGGACGGCTTCGTCCGACAACATGTGCGCCAGGCGAGTCAGATGGGGATGCTCGACGCAGCCGACGTCGCGACCGGTAGCAGTTATGAGGCGATGGTCGCCGAGTTCGTCGACCACGACCGATTGCCGTACCTGGCTGCCGTCATCGCCGGCGAAGGCCATGACGACGACGACTTCTTCACCGCCGAACTCACCTTCGGGCTCGGAGTCATCCTCGACGGCCTCGACGCGCTCATCGGCTCGGTCTGAATGCCGACACCGACCGTCGACACGACGCAACCACCCTCGGGATCCGGCACCGGGAGCTTACGATTAGCTCATGATCCGCATAATCATCCGTACGCTCGTCTACTTGATCTCCGCCGCCCTCGGGCTGCTGGTGGCGACGTGGATTCTCGATGACATGCACGTCCACGCAGGCGGATTCCTCCTCGCGGTGGTCATCTTCGCGGCTGCGCAACTCATCCTCAGCCCGTTCATCGTGAAGTTCGTCCGGCGCAACGCCGAGGCCTTCCTCGGCGGGGTCGGGCTGGTGTCGACCTTCGTGGCCCTGCTGCTCGCGAATCTGCTCGGCAGCGACGGCATCGAGATCCACGGCATCCCGACCTGGATCGGGGCCACGGTCATCACCTGGCTGGTGACCGCGGTCGGCACGCTGCTCGTGCCGTTCTTCCTCGCGAAGGCGGGCGTCGAGCGTGCACGCGAGAACCGGGCGGATTCCGCCCGCTAGCACGTCCGTCCGGGAAGCGGTTCCGGCCGGGGTCAGCCGGCGAGTTCGGCGAACAGCCGTTCGTTGTGCCCGAACGCGGCAACCGCCTCGTCGATGAGCGACACGATCTGCTCATCGTCGAGCGGTAGGCCGTCGAGCGTGTCGCGGTAGGAGTCCTTGTAGCGCTTGAGCTTCCCGATCTCGTCGAATGCGTAGAAACTCAGTGCGGCCTCGGTGAGCCCGTAATGCAGCTTCATGCGGCTGCGGATGACCTGGCCGCCACTCAGATCCCCGAGATAGCGCGTGTAGTGGTGAGCCACGAATCGAGGCGGGTCGTCGCGGGTGGCCTCGATCGCGTCCACGTACGCGGACACTCCGGGCAGCGGCGTGAGGGTCGCCGGATCGACACCGAGCATCGCGAGGTCGGCGGCGAGCCGAGGAAGACGGCGTAGTCGTTCGTCGACGAGGGGCCCCGCCACCGTGTCGCCGGACAGGGTGTCCCCGACGGATTCCAGCGCCCGGTAGACGAAATAGAGCTGAGAGGCCATCCGCCGATATCCCCCCGCGTCGAGCCGGCCCGACATCAGGTCGTCGACAAAGGTGGCTCCCTCGGCACGGTCGTGTGCGTCCGAGGTGGCCGCACGGAGGCTCTCGGACAGCAACCGCCGGGGTTCGGCCTGCACGGCGTGGCCGGTCTCTTCGAATGGGATCGTCATGTTGGCACCAGTGTTACCACCACTCCGCGATGATCGGAACCCGGCAGGTCGAAGGTCCGCAACGACGTCGCGACGAATCCGCGACTGATGACATGATCGATGGCGATCACCGGGCGTCCACCGAAGCGGTCCGTCGGATACGTCGGCCGGAACCCGGCACCCGCCTGATCCGTCGCATCGACGATCCCGCCCTGCAACAGGTTGCGGTAACCGGCGTGGTCCCAGGTCGCGTTGAAGTCGCCCGCCGCGATCATCCGGCCCGGCGGCAGTGCTCGCAGGTACGTCCCGAGTAGGTCGAGGTCGCTGCGCCAGATGTTCGTGCGTCCCGGCAAGGGTGCGCCGGGGTGCACGGCGAGGACGTGTGTGCCTGATGCGCCCGGTAGATCGGTCACCCCCGCGAGGTTGTGCAGCGCCGTGCCCTCGAGGTCGACCTGACCGGACAGCGGTGTGCGACTGAACATCGCGGTGCCGATCGCGGTGGACCCCGGCAGCGCGAAGGAGAACGGCAGCCGACGACCGATCGGGCTCGCCCGCAGTCGCGTCAACGCGTCCGGCGTCACCTCCTGCACCGACAAAAAGTCCGCGTCGGCCGCGCCGACCTCGCGGGCCAGCGCGTCGACATCGGCACCACCGAACAGCATGTTCGCGGTGACGACGGTGACCGGTTGACCCGCCGGCGCATCCTGCGCCCGCGCCAACGGCACCTGTGTGTAGCAGAGCGCCGCCGACACCAGGATCGCGAGCGTCAGCAGAATCCATCGCCGGGTAGCCGCGAAGATCACCAGTGCCGATACCGCGGCAACCAGCGCGAAGGGGACGGCGCTCGTCAGGTACAGGCTGAGTTCCCCTCGTGACGGGAAGTGGTGCAACCAGACCGCTACCGCGGCGGCGGCGAGCAGAACCCATCCGGCGAGCATCAGGACGAACCGGATGAGTCGGCCGATCACGCCCCGAACACCTTGCGCACCACGGCCTTTGCCCGGCGAGTGACGCGCAGATAGTTCTCCAGGAACTCCGCCGCCTGATCTTCGGGCCAGCCGGCGGCATAGGCGACGGCCCGCAACTGCCTACCCGGTGCGGGGAGCTGATCGATCGGCTTGCCGCGGACCAGCACCAGGGCATTGCGCGCATTGGTCGCGGTCAGCCAGGCTTCCTTCAGGAGCGTTACGTCGTTCTCCCCCAACAACTCCGCGGCACCGATGGCGTCGAGGGACTGTAGGGTCGACGTGTTGTGCAACGACGGGTAACTGTGGGCATACCGCAGCTGGATGAGCTGCACGGTCCATTCGATGTCCGCGAGCCCGCCACGACCCAGTTTGGTGTGGGTCGCCGGATCAGCGCCGCGCGGCAGCCGCTCGGAATCGACGCGGGCCTTGATCCGGCGGATATCCTTGACCGCCTCAGCCGACACCCCGCCCTCGGGGTAGCGGATACGATCGGCCATGTGCAGGAAGTCGATTCCGAGCTGATCGTCGCCGGCGACCTGATGTGCCCTGAGCAACGCCTGGATCTCCCACGGCTGCGCCCACTGGTCGTAGTAGGCCGCGTACGCGGCGAGCGTCCGCACCACCGGGCCGTTGCGGCCCTCCGGGCGCAGTCCGGTATCCACCTCGAGCGGCGGATCCTCGCTGGGTGATCCCAGCATCGAGCGGACCTTCTCCGCGATCGTCTGCGACCAGCGGACCGCGAGCGCCTCGTCGACATCCGGCTCCGGTTCGCAGACGAAGAGCACGTCCGCATCGGACCCGTAACCGAGTTCACCGCCGCCCAATCGGCCCATGCCGATCACCGCGATGCGGGCGGGGGCCGGGAGCCCGCGGTCACGCTCGGACTCGGCGATGACGACGGTGAGGGCGGCGTTGAGCACCGATGCCCACACCGACGACAAGGCTGCGCACACCGCCGGTACGTCCATCATGCCGAGGATGTCGGCAGAGGCCACCCGCGCGAGTTCGAAGCGTCGGTGCGACCGGGCCGCGGCCACCGCACGTTTGAGATCCGGTTGGCGCACCGTCGACGCGATGAGCCCGCGGGCGACATCTTCGGGCCGCACCTCACACAGTTTGGGGCCGTTGGCACCATCCGAATAGAGGTGGATCACCTCCGGTGACCGCATCAGCAGGTTGGCGATGTATTCCGACGTGCCCAGGACGTGCATCAGCCGCTCGGCGACCACACCGTCGTCGCGCAACAGCCGGATGAACCACTCCTCTTTGTCCATCACATCGCACAGTCGGCGATAGTTCAGCAGGCCGGCGTCGGGGTCCGGGGTGTTCCCGATCCACTCGAGGAGCGATGGCAGGATCAACAGCTGGATCTGTCCCCGACGACCCGGCGAGGATGCCAGTGCGCGGATATGATTCAGTGCGCGTTCGGGTTTCGCATAACCGAGCGCCGACAGTCGGCGTTCGGCCGACTTGTCGGAGAGCGTCAACTCGTCGGTGTTGAAGCGCGTGGCCGCATCGAGCAGCGGACGATAGAAGAGCTTCTCGTGCAGCCTGCGGATACGTGACTTGTGGCGCTTGAGTTGGTCCCGCAGCACACCCGTCGCATCACGGTCGCCCTCCTGACGAATATGCGCGGCCCGGGCGAGCCAGCGCATGTTCCCCTCGTCCTCGAAGGCCGGCAGCAGATGGGTCCGCGACAGTCGTTGCAGCTGCAGCCGATGTTCCAACGCACGCATGAACTGATAGGAGGCGGTGAGATTCGCACCGTCGTCGCGACCGACATAGCCGCCGGCGGTCAGCGCACTCAGTGCATCGACGGTCGCCTTGACACGGATCTCCTCGTCGACGCGGCCGTGCACCATCTGTAGGAGCTGGACCGCGAACTCGACGTCGCGCAGGCTCCCGCTGCCGAGCTTGAGGTTGCGCTCACGCAGTTCCTCCGGGACGAGTGACTCGACGCGGCGGCGCATCGCCTGGGTCTCCGGCACGAAGTCCTCGCGTTCGGCCGCCGTCCACACCATCGGACTGAGCGCGGCGAGGTAGTCGTCGGCGAGGCCCATGTCGCCGGTCATCGCGCGAGCCTTGAGCAAGGCCTGGAACTCCCAGGTCTTGGCCCAGCGGCGGTAATACGCGACATGCGAGTCGAGGGTGCGGGTCAGCGCGCCGGCCTTCCCTTCCGGCCGCAGCGCGGCGTCGACCTCGAAGAAGGCCAACGACCCGACCCGCATCACCTCGCCGGCGATCCGGGCGGCCACTCCGTCCGCGGGCTCACTGACGAACACGACGTCGACGTCGCTGACGTAGTTCAGCTCACGCGCACCGCATTTGCCCATCGCGATGATCGCGAGCCGCACCGAGAGCGGATGGTCGCCGCACACCTCGGCGACGGCCACCGCCAGTGCGGCGGTGAGGGCCGCATCCGCGAGATCCGAGAGGAACCCGCCGACCTCGGGCAGATAGATCACCGGCTCGTCCTGAACGGTCGGCGCGACGTCGTGGGCCGCCAACTGCAGCAGCAGATTCCGATAGGCGGTGCGCAACGCGACCACCGACTTGGGTCCGGTGACCGTCGCACGGTAGACCTTGTTGCCCGCCTCGAGCGCGCCCGGTTCCGGGGCGGCCCCCACCGACGCCAGCATGCGCTCGTTCATCTCGTCGACGGACGGCAGGGTCGAACCGATCAGCAGACGCCAGGTCGACGGTTCGGCCACCATGTGATCGCCGAGGGCATCGGAGGCGCCGAGTACCGCGAACAGCCGGCCGCGAAATCCGGTGTCGGTGCGGACCCGGTCGTCGGCCTCGGCCCACTCGTCCACACCGGCCGCACCCTTGAGACGGATCAGCGCCCGGAGGGCCAGATCGGCGTCGGGCGCACGGGACAGGGCCCACAGCACGTCGACCGAATCGTCGTTGTCCCACTCCAGTTCGGCGAGGTGACCCGGGGCGGTGGTCTCGAGCAGCCCGAGGCGCCCGGCACTGGGAACGCGGCCGCGGCCGCGGCCGCGAAGTGAAGTCACACTCCAAAAGGTAGCGGTCGCGAGCGGTCAGGTGTGCACCAGGGCACAGCTACAGCGGCAGGTAACTCTTCAGCTCGTACGGCGTGACCAGGCTGCGGTAGCTCGTCCACTCAGCCCACTTGTTGCGGAGGAAGTAATCGAAGACGTGTTCGCCGAGCGCCTCGGCCACCAACTCCGACTTCTCCATCTCCACGAGCGCATCGGCGAGGCTGCCCGGCAGCTCCCGATAGCCCATCGCCCGTCGCTCCGCCGGCGTCAGCGCCCACACGTCGTCCTCGGCCTCGTCGGGCAGCTCGTAACCCTCGCTGATGCCCTTCAGCCCGGCGGCCAGCAGCACCGCGAAGGTCAGGTACGGGTTGCAGGCGGAGTCCGGGCTGCGGACCTCGATGCGCCGCGATGACGCCTTGTTCGGCGTGTACAGCGGCAGGCGGATCAGCGCCGACCGATTGGCACCGCCCCAGGTGGCCGCGGTGGGCGCCTCGCCGCCGTGGATCAGGCGTTTGTAGGAGTTCACCCACTGGTTGGTGACCGCGCTGATCTCACTGGCGTGGTGCAGGATCCCGGCGATGAAGCTCTTTCCGGTGCTCGACAGCTGCATCGGGTCGTCGGGGTTGTGGAACGCGTTGGTGTCGCCCTCGAAGAGGCTCATGTGGGTGTGCATCGCCGAACCGGGATGCTCGCTGAACGGCTTCGGCATGAAGGTCGCCCAGGTGCCCTCGTCGATGGCCACCTCTTTGACGACGTAGCGGAAGGTCATCACGTTGTCGGCCATGGACAGCGCATCCGCGTACCGCAGGTCGATCTCCTGCTGACCGGGCGCGCCCTCGTGATGGGAGAACTCGACCGAGATCCCCATCGACTCCAGGGCCTCGATGGCGTGGCGACGGAAGTTGGGCGCCGAGTCGTGTACGGCCTGGTCGAAGTAGCCGCCCGAGTCGGCCGGGGTCGGCACCGTGCCGTCGAGCGGCGCGTCCTTGAGGAGGAAGAACTCGATCTCCGGATGGACGTAGCAGCTGAAGCCCTGATCGGCGGCCTTGTTGAGCTGGCGCCGCAGGACATGTCGAGAATCCGCCCAGCTCGGGGTGCCGTCGGGCATCGCGATGTCGCAGAACATCCGAGCCGAGTGATGACGACCCGTCGAGGTCGTCCACGGCAGGATCTGGAAGGTCGACGGATCGGGCTTGGCGACCGTGTCCGCCTCGGACACGCGCGAGAATCCCTCGATGGCCGAGCCGTCGAAACCGATACCCTCGGCGAAGGCTCCCTCGAGTTCGGCGGGTGCGATCGCCACGGATTTGAGGTAGCCGAGAACGTCGGTGAACCACAGCCTCACGAATCGGATGTCGCGCTCTTCGAGGGTCCGCAGCACGAATTCCTTTTGGCGATCCATGCCCCGGACATTAGAAGTAGCCTGTTAAATCCGTGTTACATGTTCAAGTCGAACTCAGCATCCTGCGGTTTTGCGGAACAAATCTCAGCATCCGAGAGTGGCATGCGGCACTGTGGGATCGCTGAGATACCGGGTCACCGCCCCGTCGACGCACTCGTCGCCCCGGAACACCGCGGTGTGCCCGGGCCGGTCGACGCTGATGCGCCCGGCACCGATCCGTCGCGCGACCGCCATCGCCGTGGGGTACGGAGTGGCCGGGTCCCCGGTGGACGCCACCACGAGGGCGGGTGGAGTCCCCACGCCCGGCGTGCCGTCGACCGGCGGACCGCCGGCGGGGTGAACCGCAGGCGTCCAGAACTCGCAGATCCCCAGCGGCCCCCGTCCGGTGCCGCGCCCGTCGTCCCGAAACGGTGCGGCGCTACGCGCGCGGAGCTCCGACTCGTCGTATCGCGCACGGTCGGGCACTCTCCGATCGTCGGCACAGCTGATCGCGACGAAGGCGTCCTGCGACGCGTCGTAACGGCCGTCGACGTCCCGTCCCTCGAAGGCGTCGGCGAGCCGCGTCATCCCGGTGCCGTCACCCGCCGCGAGCGCGATCAACGCCGCCCGCAGGTCGTCCCATCCCGATCGCTGATACAGCGCGGCCACCGTGGCGATCTCGGCATCTTCGACCGACAGGGTCCGTCCACCCGCAGGCGCCGGATCGGCGAGCAGCGGATCGACCATCGCCCGATAGCGCGCAACCGCGTCCTCGACACGATCACCCAACGGGCAGCCCGGCCGCTGCACACAGTCCTCGGCGAAGGCGTCGAAGGCCTGCTGGAATCCCCTTTGCTGATCGATCGATGCGTCGATCGGGTCCTCGACGGGATCGACCACGCCGTCGAGGACGAGCCCTTCGAGCCGGGACGGATACCGCGCCGCGTACTCGAGGCCGAGGCGTGTGCCGTAGGAGTATCCGAGAAAGGCGATCGCGTCCTCATCGAGCGCGGCACGGATCCGGTCGAGGTCGCCCGCCACGAAGTCGGTACCGACCCGCGACAGGACGTCCGCACCGACGCGCGCGCGGCACTCGTGCGCCATCGCTTCCCGGTATCGCTCGACACGCCCGATGCCTGCCGCCGATCGGTCGCCCAGGTCCATCGCACGTTCGGTGTCGCGTTCGGCGTCGGTGCGGCAGCGGATGGCCGGCCGTGATGCGCCCACGCCACGCGGATCGAAGGAGACGATGTCATGGGTGTCCGCGATCGCCGACTGGGCCAGATTCGCGGCCGAGCCGACGAGATGGCCCACGCCGGAGCCGCCGGGACCGCCCGGATTGATCACCAGCGTCCCGGTCGCGGGGCCCGCGGCGCCCAGTCGCGCGACCGCGAGTGAGATCGTGCCCAGGCCGGGATCTCGGGGATCGAGGGGAACCGACAGCCGTCCACACGACACCCGGCCGGCGACCGACCCGGGAATCGCGGCGCTCACCACCCCGTCGTCGGAACCGCAGGAATGCCAATCGATCCCGGATCCGGACGACAGGAGACGGCACCCGCCCAGCACCGCGAGGACCGCGACCAACGCGACGACGACAACCCGTCGCACCACGGTCCGGCCGATGATCGCCATGCGGTGATCGTACGGTCCGAAGGATGCGTCCCCGTGTTGCCCATGTGAGCAAAGCCACAGGTCATGGGCGTTCAACCGTGCGCGCACCGGTGACACAATGGATGGCGTCCAGCCCAACCCGGGTACCTGCTTGGCAGGACTCGAGGCAGAAAAGAGACAACGATGTCCGATTCCTCGGTGTATGGCGCGTCCGAATCCACTGTTGCGTCTGATTCCTCCGCATCCGCTCCCCGTCGCCGCGCCACCCGCGTGCACCATCTGGCCCAGATGAAGGCCGATGGCGAGAAGTGGTCCATGCTGACCTGCTACGACTACTCCACCGCCCGCATTTTCGACGCGGCCGAGATCCCGGTGCTACTCGTCGGCGACTCGGCGGCGAACGTCGTGCTCGGCTACGACACCACCATCCCGGTCACCGTCGACGAACTCATCCCGCTCATCCGGGCGGTGGTCCGTGGTGCACCGCACGCGCTCGTCGTCGCCGACCTGCCGTTCGGCAGCTACGAGGCGAGCCCCCAGCAGGCCCTCGAATCGGCCGTGAAGGTGTTCAAGGAGACCGGCGCACACGCCATCAAGATCGAGGGTGGTGAGCGCGTCGCCGATCAGATCGCCGCGCTGACCGCAGCGGGGATCCCGGTGATGGCACACATCGGCTTCACCCCGCAGAGCGTGAACGGCCTCGGCGGTTACCGGGTCCAGGGCCGCGGCGACGCGGGCGACCAACTCGTCGAGGATGCGATCGCGGTTCAGGAGGCCGGCGCGTTCGCCGTGGTGATGGAGATGGTGCCCGCCGATCTGGCAGGCCAGATCACCCGCAAGCTCACCATCCCGACCGTGGGCATCGGCGCGGGCAACGAGACCGACGCCCAAGTGCTCGTCTGGCAGGACATGGCCGGGCTCACGCACGGCAAGACCGCCAAGTTCGTCAAGCGCTTCGGTGATGTCGGAACCGAACTACGTTCCGCGGCAGAGCAATACGCCGACCAGGTCCGGCGCGGAACCTTCCCCGCCCCCGAACACAGCTACTGACGGGAGCGCTCGCGCATAGGGTTGTGACCATGCGCGACTTCTACCCCAGCATCGAACCGTACGACCAGGGCCACCTCGACGTCGGGGACGGCCAGCAGATCTATTGGGAGACCTCCGGCAACGCCGACGGCAAGCCGGTCGTGTTCGTGCACGGCGGCCCCGGAGGTGGCACCGCCCCGGATCAGCGTCGGTTCTTCGACCCGGCGCGGTACCGGATCGTGCTCTTCGACCAACGCGGATGCGGTAGGTCGCGCCCGCACATCGCCGACGGCGCCGAGCTGTCGACGAACACCACCGGACACCTGATCGCGGACATGGAATTGCTGCGCACCCACCTCGGTATCGACCGGTGGCAGGTATTCGGCGGCTCATGGGGGTCGACGCTCGGCCTCGCCTACGCGCAGGCACATCCCGAGCGGGTCACCGAACTGGTCCTGCGCGGGATCTTCCTGCTACGACGCAGCGAGATCGACTGGTACTACAACGGCGGCGCGGCGCACATCTACCCCGACCTCTGGGAGTCCTATCTGGCGCCTATTCCCGACGGAGAGCGCGACGGTGACCTGGTCGCCGCCTACCACCGCCTGCTCACCTCCCCCGATCGATCCGTCGCCCAGGCCGCCGCGAGCGCATGGACCGGCTGGGAACAGGCGACCAGCCACCTGCTGCCCCGCCCACCCGGCGACGACCGGGACGGCGCCGACAAACCCCGTTTCGACCTCGCGTTCGCGACCATCGAGAACCACTACTTCGTCAACCACGGATTTCTCGAGGACGGACAGCTACTGGCCCGGATCGACCGCCTCGCCGACATCCCGGGCGTGATCGTCCAGGGGCGCTACGACGTCGTCTGTCCCACGCGCAGCGCATGGGATCTCCACCGAGCGTGGCCGAGCGCGGAGTTGCACATCGTCGACGACGCGGGGCACGCATCGTTCGAACCGGGCATCAAACATCATTTGATCACCGCGACGGACGGTTTCGCGGATCGGGCATTCTGAGACCGGCCTAGAATGCACAGACACAGCACACGTCGGGCGCGTGCATCGACCCGCGCCCAGGGACACAGGAGGACCGGGTGCCGGCATCCGAGCAGCTCGAAGTGGAACTGAAGTTCGATGTGGATGCGGGGCACACCGCACCCGACCTCCGAGTCCTGCCCGGCGTCATCGGTGCGACGGAACCCGAGACGTTCAGTCTCGATGCCACGTACTTCGACACCGAGAACCTCGACCTGGCCGGTAACCGGATCACCTTGCGCCGCCGCACCGGTGGCCACGACGCCGGATGGCATCTCAAGCGCCCGGCCGCGGCGCGCGGCGCGCGGCGGGAGCTCCAGCTCGGCTTCGACGAGGCGCCGGCCGATGGCGAGGTCCCGACCGACCTGATCTCCCCCGTGGTGGCACTGACCCGGACCCGCAGGCTCATCCCGGTCGCGGCCGTGTCCACGACACGGACCGTGACGACGCTGCTCGGGGCCGATGGGCAGCCCGTCGCCGAGTTCGCCGAGGATCTGGTCACCGCGCAATCGCTGCTGCCCGGTGGACATTTCCAGGAGTGGGCCGAGTGGGAGTTCGAACTCCTGGGCAACGACCCGCACCCGCGCCTGCTCAAGACCGCGGAGAAGACCCTGCGTGGTGCGGGCGGTCGCGAACCGTCGTCGGCATCCAAACTCGCACGTGCGATCGGTTCCACTCCGACCGTGGTCGAACCGCACCTCGGCAAGCGGCCGACCGCGCTGGAACTCGTGGTCACCGACATCGCCATCCACCGCAACTCGCTCATCACCCAGGATCCGCTCGTGCGCACCGACGCCGACGACGCGGTGCACCAGATGCGGGTGGCCTGCCGACGGCTCCGCAGCGTGTTCTCCGGATTCCCGACCGTTCTCGACGCCGAGCGCACCGATCACATCGGTGGCGAGCTGAAGCTCCTCGCGAGGATCCTCGGTGATGCCCGCGATTCGGAAGTCCAGCTGGCACTCGACGAGAACCTCCTGAAGGCCGAGAACGCCTCGCAGTCGCTGATCGCCGAGCTCGCCGGCACGGAGATCGCGATCCACGACCGGGCGATCAAGGCCGCGCATGCCGCGATCGACTCCGACAGGTACTTCGCCCTACTCGACGCGATCGACGAGCTCATCGCGTCACCACCGCCCGGACCCGACGCCGATCTCGACGCGACGATCGCCGTGGACCGCGCCATTGCCAAGAGCCGCAAGAAGATCCGCAACGAGCAAAGCGTGTTGTCGAGCCTGACGGAGGGCTCCGAGGAATGGGCAGAACAACTGCACACCATTCGTAAACGCGCGAAGCGGCTGCGTTACAGCACCGACGCCGCCGAGCCTCTCGACAGGAAGCGGTACCGCAAGGTCGCCACGATCGCCAAGCGCGTGCAATCCGCGCTCGGCGACTACAACGACAGCCGGATCAATCGCGCTCGGGTGGCCGAGATCGCCGGGTCCGGGAAGCTCTCCGGCCCCGACATGTTCGTACTCGGGCGCATCGATGCCCGGCAACAGGCTGACGGCGAGCGGGCCATCGATGCCTACCGCAAGGCCGCCAAGGACATCTGACCACGGCACGAGCGGGCCCGCGATTCCGGCGAACGTGCACAGTATCCCGTCGAACGTGCACAGTATCCCGTCGAACGTGCACAGTATCCCGTCGAGCGGGCCCACGTCGTCGTCGCGGGCCACCCCACCCGCACGATCGGCGCGAAAGTGCGCACGGTCGACGAGGTTCTGCGCCCGGTCGGCGAGTGGCGACGGCGCAGCACCACCGCGAGATGCATCGTTCACCCGCCGGCGGGGACGAACAGCACCTTTCGGGCCGACGGGTCGGCGACCGTGAGGACCACCGAGATCCCGCGCCCCTGCGCCGGATCTCCGTCGCACGGGGCGATCACCGCGGGGTCGGCGAGGAAGACCTGCGCGGCTCGGTGTTCGGTCGCCGCGTGCAGGACGACGGCGTCGAAGGTCTCCCCCACCCGGCCCGCGAGTACGACGGCCTCGGTCAGATCGATGCTCGCGCGGTCGGCCGACGAGGCGAGGGAATCCGCCGCCCGCAGGATCTTCGGAAGGGTCGGCAAGGCCCGGGTCACCCAGTCCGGCACCGGGTTCCCAGAGGTGACGGCGAGGCACACCTCGGTGGCGAAACGATCGCCGAGCCGTCGCAACGGTGCGGTGACGTGAGCGTAGAGCCCGGCAATCGCCGCGTGGCGCAGCCGGTCGGGCGACGGCGTTTCGCGCACATCGCCGTCGCCATTGCTCCCCAGTGCCAGATAGTCGGCACCGCGCATCAGGGTCGCGCCCACCGACATCAACGCGAGGGTCGCCGGTTCCTCCCTGGGCAGCCCCGCGAGGAACTGGCCGGGTGTCACGTCCGCGGGCCAGTCGACGTCCAGCGACGTCGCCGTCGCGCGCAGCGCGGACACCGCACGAGGATCCGCGGGCGGCAGGGTGCGCAGCAGGCCGATCCCGGCATCGGCCATGATCTGCCCGGCGCACATTCCGGTGAGCAACGACAGCTGCGAGTTCCACAGGTCCGCCGGGGTGTGCGGGGCGAGCCGCAGGGTCCACCCGGCGCCGGGAGCGGAGCGAGCGGGCCGAATCGAACCGGCGCCGGGAGCGGAGCGAGCGGGCCGAATCGAACCGGCGCCGGGAGCGGAGCGAGCGTCCCCGCCGTCCCGGACAACTTCTTGATCGGGCAGATCGAGTTCGACCGCACCACGATCGAGTGCGACTCGATGCCGCAGTTCGCCGAACGCGGGCAGGGCATCGATCGACGGATGCAACCGCCCCGCCGCGGCATCGGCCGACACCCCCGCATAGTCGAGCTTTGCGACCGACCGCACCGTGGCCCGGGCAATCGACACGTCGGCGGGCTCGCCGTCGGCGCCGACCCGGATGGTCCACAGCACGCACGGCCGGGTCTGGTCGGGCAGCAGCGATCCCGCGCCCTCCGACAGCGATCGCGGATGCAGCGGGACCGAGCAGTCCGGGAAATAGACGGTCGTGCCGCGCCGGCGGCTCTCCGCGTCGAGCGCCCCCTCCGGTTCGATCAGGGCCGCGACGTCGGCGATCGCGTAGTTCACCACGAAACCCTCGCCATCGGCGACGATGTGCACCGCCTGGTCGAGATCCATCGAGGTCGGCGGATCGATCGTGACGAACGGGAGGTCGGTCCGGTCCTCGCGAACGGCGGCGAACCGGTCGACGGGGTGATCGGCCTCCGCCTGCGCGGTCGCGCCGTAGTCCTCGCTGACGCCGAGTTCGTTCCGTACCGCGTCGAAGTCGAGGTCGGGGGCGGACAGTTTGCGCTGCACGTCACCGACTGTAGGGGCGAACGAGCCGGCGTGTAAGCCGGATCCTGTACCCGGTCTCGCGGTTCTCACCACGAGGCGGGCGGCGACCATCCATCTGGGTACTCCGTCGCCGGGTACCTCGAGCGGCCCACCCGCGGGCTCGGGCGAGCAGCCCTCGAACACCCGCGCACCCGCACTCCCGGTCACCCCGGGGTGCGAGCTTCGGCCTTGCTCCGGGTGGGGTTTACCTAGCCGACGCGGTCACCCGTGTCGCTGGTGCGCTCTTACCGCACCGTTTCACCCTTACCGCCCCGACGGATCGGGGCGGCGGTCTGTTCTCTGTGGCACTGTCCCGCGGGTCACCCCGGGTTGCCGTTGACAACCACCCTGCTCTGTGGAGTCCGGACTTTCCTCGGCGAGCGGCGTACCCAGAGGTCTGGGCCGTTCCGACCGCCGCGGCCGCCCGGCCGACTCGTTCGCCCACACAGGATAGCGGGCCGTGGTCACGAGTCAGTCGAGGTGGCCGGTGTCGTTCACCAGTCGCACGACGGATCCGCCGTCAGGATAGAACTCCGCGATGGACAACGATGCCAGGTCCAGATGCAGCCGGAACAAGAGTTCGGGCCCGGTTCGCAGTGCGTCCCGGAGCATTGTCTTGATCGGGGTGACATGCGATACGACGAGCACGGTGGCACCCGGATAACGCTGCAGCACAGCATCTCTGGTGGTGGCAATCCGCTCGGAGACCTGGGCGAAACTCTCCCCGCCGGGTGGCGCAACCGTCGTGTCGCCGAGCCATCGGGCGTGCAACTCGGGATCACGCTCGGCGGCCTCGGTGAATGTCAGGCCCTCCCAGTCACCGAAGTCCGTCTCGATGAAACCGTCGTCGATCTCGACAGCGAGTCCCAAGCGGTCGGCAACCGCCTCCGCGGTCGACCGTGCGCGCTGCAGCGGCGACGAGATCACCGCCGCGATCTCTGTGTGCACGCCGAGCCGCTGCGCCGCAGCCGCCGCCTGCCGACGTCCGAGTTCGGTCAACGCCGGGTTCCCGCGCCCCGAGTAGCGACGCTCCACCGACAGTTCCGTCTGCCCGTGCCGCAGCAACAAGATCCGGGTCGGGTGGGCCCGTTGGCCCTGCCACGTCGGCGCCCGGCCGCCAGATCGCGCAGCCGTCGCCATCAGAGACCCGATTCGGCCGTCCGGACCAGGACTGCGCCGCATTCCTCACAGCGGACCACCTCGTCGGCGGGTTTCGCCGCGATCGAGGCGATGGTGCCGCGATCCAGCTCCATCCGGCAT
Organism: Gordonia sp. DT101; assembly: GCF_049844895.1. NCBI lineage: Bacteria > Bacillati > Actinomycetota > Actinomycetes > Mycobacteriales > Gordoniaceae > Gordonia > Gordonia sp. DT101. Next base: position 209,574 of record NZ_JBNCLX010000001.1, read on the forward strand.
GCACCGCATCGGCGGGCCCTCAGCAGGCCCGCGCCGATCCGGCCGGTCGCGCGCTGCTTCTCGTACACCGCAAGGAGTTCCGGTGTGATCTCGGCCGCGATCGATTCCCGCCGTGCCGCGACGGCGTCGTGATCGGCCGCGATCCCCGACAATGCGGTGTTCCTGCGCTCACGGGTGGACGCGACCTCGCTGTCCAGGTGTTCGATGGTCGCGGCGGCCCGCTGCTCTTCGGCGGTGACCGCCTCCTGCTGCTCCATGACGCCGAGCAGATCGTCTTCGAGAGACGCGCGACGACGGGCCAGGCCGGACAACTCGTGCTGCAGTTCGGAGAGCGCCTTGGGCGCGAGTCCGCCCGCGGTCAGCTGCGCGGAATCCTTGGCCTCCCGCGAGGCCATCCCCGACACCTCACTGTCGATCCGCCGATACTCGCGAGTCAGGTCCTCGGCGGAGATCTCGGCGCGGACCAGATCATTGCGCGCGGATTCGATCCGCTGGTCCAACTCGGTGATCTCGGTGTCCTCGGGCAGGTGCGTCCGACGATGATCCAGCCGAGCGAGTTCGGCGTCGGCGTCGGCCAGGTCGAGGAGTTGTCGCTGGATTCCTGCGTCCACCTTCACTGTGCAAACCTCCGCGATACGCGCACGCGATGTGCTCTCGTCACCAATGCCTCATCCCTCTGCTGTTCTCGTGCCCGATCGCCGCCGACAGCGGCAGATGGGTGCCCCACACGGTACGCGCCCGGCCACGGCCGGGAACACCGCGTCACGGCCGGCCGACGACGGCGAACGGGTCGGTCGGCTCGCGGTACACCGCGACGTCGACAGCGAGGGACTCCGACAGCAGGGTCGCCGCCTGCCCACACCACGGGAACTCGGTCGCCCAGTGCCCGGCGTCGACGAGAGCCGGCCCGCCGCGGCGGCGACTCTCGTCGGCCGGGTGATGCCTCAGATCCCCGGTCAGGTACACGTCGGCACCGACCGCTGTCACCGTGTCGAGCAGTGAATCGCCTGCACCGCCGCACACGGCGACCAGCTCGACGCGGGCGTCGAGGTCTCCCGCCACCCGGACGCCGGACGGACTGCTCAGACGCTCTGCCGCGCGTTCGGCGAACTCTCGCACCGTCATCGGGGAAGCCAGTCGTCCGAATCGTCCGAGACCCACGACGTCTGCGGTCTCGGCCAGTTCGAGGATGTCGAAAGCCGGTTCCTCATACGGATGTGCACCGCGCAACGCAGCGAGGACCGCTGCCCGCAGACCTCGCGCCGCGACCATCTCGATCCGGTCCTCATCAACGCGAGTGCGCTCCCCGATGACCCCGATCGCCGGATTGGCCGCGTCCTGGGCCTCGAACTGTCCGGTGCCGACCACCGACCACGAGCAGTCGCGGTATTCTCCGATCGCACCGGCGCCGGCCGCGAACATCGCCTCGCTCACCTGCTCGGCGTTGCCCTCTGGCACCATCACAACCCATTTGTCGATGGGCGCAGCAGGTTTCGGGTCGATCGGGACGGTGTCGACGAGGCCCATGAGTTCGGCCAGCGCATCGGACACCCCGGGCCGCGCGCTGTCGGCGTTGGTGTGCGCGGTGAACAGAGCGATCCCCGAACGGATCAGACGATGGATCAGCCGTCCCTTGACGGTGTCCGCCGCAACAGAATCCACTCCGCGAAGCAACAGCGGATGGTGGGCGACCACCATCTGTGCACCCGATTCGACGGCCACGTCCACCACGGCGTCGGTGACGTCGACGCACACCAGCACCGATCCGACGGGCTCGGTCGGATCCCCACAGACGGGGCCCACCGAGTCCCATGGCTCGGCGAGCCGTCGGGGGTACGCGCGATCGAGCACCTCGATCACGTCCGCACCGGTCACGTTCGCAGCGGCGGATATGGTCATGATCCGAGCTCCTCTCGTACTTCGTCGATGGCCGCGATCAACGACCGGGTGGTCGCCGCATCGCGCACCGCAAGCCGCAGGTGCCGGTCGTCGAGCCCCACGAAATTCGCAGCGCTCCGGACGGCGAATCCCTTGTCGCGCAATCGTCTCTTCATCTCGAGGGCGTCGGGCATCGCAGTCAGCACAAACGACGCGCTCGGTGCCACGCAGACCTCGATCCCCGCGGCGGTCAACTGCGCCACCATCTCCGCCCGGTCTGCCGCGATCACCTCGGCCTGCTCGCGGGCATACCGTTGCCCCTCGGGGCCGACGCATTCGGTCAGCGCGGTCAGTGCAAGGGTCCCGAGCGGCCACGGACGACGGCCGACGGTGAGCCGCCCGATCACCGCCGCCGCGGCGAGCAGATAACCGGCTCGCAGGCCGGCCAAGCCGAATGTCTTTGTCACGCTTCGGATGACGATCACGTCTTCGGCGCGGTCGCCGGCGATCGACGCAGGCTCACTCTGCCGGGTCCCTGGATCGAGGGTGATGTCGGCGAATGCCTCGTCGACCACCACCAGCCGCCCCGGCCTCCGCAGACTCTCGATGGCGGACACCGGATGCAGCACCGACGTCGGGTTGGTGGGGTTGCCGAGCACCACCAGATCCGCGTCGTCGGGCACCGCGTCGGGCACCAATTCCCACGGCGGCGGCAGGACCACGTCGGTGATCGGTACCCCCGCGGACCGCAGGGCGAGTTCGGGTTCGGTGAACGACGGCTGGATCAAGGCGGCATGCCGGGGCGCCAGGCGCGGCAGCAACTCGAACCCCTCGGCGGCGCCGGACAGCAGGAGCACCTCGTCGCGCGGCCTGCCGTGCGCCGCTGCGATGGCGGTAATCGCCTTCTCCTGATCGGAGATCGACGGATACTGCGCCAGATCGCCGATCCGACGTGCGATCGCGTCACCGATGAACTCCGGCGGGCCACTTCGCACGTTGACCGCGAAGTCGACCAGGCCGGGTTCGGCGTCGGCATCGCCGTGACGATGCCGCGCGAACAGCCCCGATGTCATAAATCACCAGCCTACGTGCACGATGGAACAGTGACCGACATGCCTGAGGCCGCCGACGTCCTGCCCGCCCGACCGGATCCCGCAGACCCGGCCACCGTCCTGCTCATCGATCTCGACGGCACCATCACCGACAGCTTCACGGGCATCGCCAACAGTTTCCGGCATGCGCTGGCCGAGGTCGATGCCCCTGAGCCGGCCCCGGAAGTGATCGCGGGCATCGCGGGCCCACCGATGATCGACACCCTCACTGCCATCGGCCTCGATCAGGAGACCGCCGATGCGGCCATGCGCGCATATCGCCGGCGTTACACGGATGTCGGTTGGCTGGAGAACTCCGTCTTCGACGGCATGCCCGGTCTCCTCGAAGATCTGGCCTCGACCGGACGCACGCTGGCCGTGGCGACCTCGAAAAACGAAGGCACCGCCCGAGCCATCCTTGATCATTTCGGGCTGGCCCACCATTTCCGGTTCATCGCGGGCGCCAGCGACGACGGCACCCGTCGCGCCAAGTCCGACGTAATCGCGCATGCCCTCGCCCAATTGGGGATCTCGGCAGACCCCGCCACACATGTGACCGATACGCCAGTGGTGATGCTCGGTGACCGGGCCCACGACGTCGAGGGCGCAGCGTTGTTCGGTATACCGGCGATCCTCGTGCGTTGGGGCTACGCTCTGCATGGGGAGGACGACGCGGCCGCATGGACGGTCGGGTCGATCGCACATCTGCGCGAGGTACTTGGTGTCTGAGCAACTACACGTGTGTTTCGTGTGCACCGGCAACATCTGCCGGTCGCCCATGGCACAGAACATCTTCCGCTCGGCGCTCGACGACGCCGGGCTATCGGACCGCGTCCGGGTGACCAGCTGCGGCACGAGCGGGTGGCACACCGGCGAACCCGCCGATAATCGAGCGCGCACGGAGTTGCTCGCCCACGGCTACTCCGATGCGCACGTGGCCGCACAGCTCTCCCCCGTCCATTTCGACGCCGACCTGCTGGTGGCGATGGACGCGGGGCACGTCCGCGAACTGGAGCGCAAGCGTCTCGGCGACCGCGTACGACTGTTGCGCAGCTTCGACCCGACCGCCGGACCCGACGACCTCGACCTCAACGATCCCTTCTACGGGACGGGTGAGGACTTCGCGATCACCCGCGAACAGATCGAGAGCGCCGTCCCGGGACTGTTGGCGTGGGTACATGCGACGCTCGAGGAGTCCGAGTAGTCCGCGGTGGACCCGCCGCGGCTCAGCCGGGCAGAACGAGGTTGTGGACGAACCGGATCTTCTCGAGGACCCGCTCCGGAAGGACGAACGGGTAGAGATCGGGATGCCCCATCGAGCGGTTGATCTGGTTCAACGCCCAAGTGAGCGGTAGCCACCACTCCACCAGCTGATCGAAACCGACGTCCCCCGGCAGGACACTGTCGAGCGTCGAACCGGACGGTGCCATCGCGAACGCCGCCGCGGTGTCCAGGGTGTCGCGGATGTGCAGATAGTGCGCGAAGGTCTCGGCGAAGTCCTCCGCGGGGTGCATCGTCGCGTACGACGACACGAAGTTCTGATGCCATCCCGTCGGTGCGCCCTCGGAATAGTGCCGGTCCAACGCCGCCTGGTAGTCGTCGTCGGGATCGCCGAACAGGTCCTCGAACGCCTGCCGAACCGTGTCGTCGACCAGAACGGTCTGGTAGTAGTGGCCGATCTCGTGCCGAAAGTGGCCCAGCACGGTGCGGTATGGCTCGTCGAGTTCGACGCGCATCTGCTCGCGGTGCACATCGTCGCCCTCCGCGAGGTCAAGCGTGATCACCCCGCTCGCATGTCCCGTGGTCACCGGTTGCGTGGCACTCGACAGCAGGTCGAACGCGAGCCCCGTCGCTGGTTCCTCGTCGCGCCCCTGGATCGGAAGGCGCAACTCGTCGAGTTCGAGAACCACCCGACGCTTGGCCGTCTCCGCCCGGCCGAACTCCACCAGCGCGTCGGTGTCGTGGTCACCCGGCCGCGTCCGGGTGAGCCGGCACGATGTGCACAGACTCGGCACGCCCGACCACGGAACCAGCCAGTTGCACTGTGCCACTTTGTTGTTCGTGCATCGCTCGAGAAGCTGGCCGTCGACTTCGACGCGGCCCTCGTCGTCGAGCACATAAATGGTGCGTGCCGGGAGCCAGAATCCCAATGCGCTCTTGCAGTGCAGACACAGGCTGTTCTCGAAGGAAAGACGCTGGCCGCACTTTCGGCAGAGGAAATCTCGCATTTCGTCCACGCTACCCTGGGCAGCCCTGTTTTCGGTGGTGGCCGCGTATGTGCGGCCTCGGCGGCTCGGTACCGTTGAGGTGTGCGCGTGGTTCGGATGTTCCTACGCCCCGGGTGGATCGCCCTGGGTCTGGTCGTCATCGCCTTCGCGGTCCTCTGCTTCACCCTCCTCGCCCCGTGGCAGCTGGGTAAGAACAGTGCCACCGAGGAGCGCAACGACCTGATCAAGTCCGCGATGTCCACGCCCTCGGCGACCTTGGGATCACTCGCACCTCCGGGTGCGGCGTTCAAGCCCACCACGGAATGGCGCGAGGTGACCATGACGGGTCACTACCTCACCGATCGCGAGGTCCTGGTCCGCCTACGTTCGGTGGACGAACGGCCCGCCGTGGAGGTCCTCACCCCGTTCGCCGCGACCGACGGTTCCCGCGTGGTGCTCGTCGACCGGGGATTCGTGCGACCGGACCAGGGCGCACTGCCCGACGTTCCCACCGCGCCGAGCGGCGAGACCACCATCACCGCACGCATCCGTGCGAGCGAGGGAACCAGTCCCGGCCGCGGCGCCCACGAGGAGGGTGGCACGCGGGCCGTCTACACGATCGATCCCGCCGAGGTGGGCCGGGCCGTCGACACCACCTTCGACCCGTTCTATCTCCAACTCTCCCCCGACCAGCCCGGCTCGCTGGGCGAGATCCCGCTACCGCAGCTGGAATCCGGCCCATACCTGTCCTACGGGCTGCAGTGGCTGGCCTTCGGCATCATGGCGCCGCTCGGTGCCGGGTACTTCATCTACTCCGAGATCCGCCAGCGCCGGCGCAACACCGCGGCCGCCGTGTCCACCGACGAACAACCCGACGGGACCTCGCCCGTCGCTCCCGCGGCCGAGGACGCCGAGTCGGCGGCGCCGCGGAACCGCCGGGCACGCGTCCGCGCCGACCTCCGTGAGGCAGGGGCCGCGTCGGGGGCCCGACAACGCGGCCAGATCGGCTCCGGTCCGGACGCCGAAGACACGTCGGCCGACGTGCGCGCCAAACTCAGCGACCGCTACGGCGGCTGACCAGGAGCACCACCGCCGCCGCCCCGACGGCCGCCGCGGTCTGGACACGGCGGGACAGGACGACAGCGGCACGCAGGTCAGATGTCCGGGGCGCGGGTCCGTCGCCCAGCAACGGCCGCTGCTCGACACCGTAGGGATATTCGGTGCGCCCACCCAGCGTGACCCCGAGCGCGCCCGCGAACGTGGCCTCCACGACGCCGGCGTTGGGACTCGGATGTGCACCCGCGTCGCGGCGCCAGGCCCGCACGGACCTGGCGGGAGCTCCGCCCAGCACGACCGTCAACGCTCCGGTGAGCCGCGCGGGCGCCAGATTCGCGAGGTCGTCGAGACGCGCCGCCGCCCATCCGAACCGCCGGTACCGTTCGCTACGGTGCCCGACCATCGCGTCGAGTGTGTTGACCACGCGATACCCGATCAGCCCGGGCATCCCGGCGAATGCCGCCCAGAAGAGCGGCGCCACCGTGGCGTCGGACGTGTTCTCGGCAATCGATTCGAGAGCGGCACGGACAATCCCCGCCTCGTCGAGAGCCTCGGGATCTCGTCCACAGAGGCTGGGAACCAGCTGTCGCGCGCCCTCGATGTCCTCGGAGTCGAGCGCATCGGCCACCGCGTCACCGACCCGGATGAGCGTGGTGCCACCGAGCACCGACCAGGTGGCGAGTGTCGTGATGACAGTCCTGGTCCCGACCGCGGGCACCCGGTCGGCCAGCTCTCCGACCGCCCAGCCGGCCCCGAGACACACGCAGGCGAAGACCGCCCCCGCCGGGCGATTGTCCCGGTAGAGCACCCGTTCGGCCGCGCCCGCCGCGCGCCCGATCCCGGCCACCGGGTGCCACCGCCGCGGATCGCCGAGCAGGCGGTCGGCCGCGACCCCGGCAAGCAGGCCCAGCGCGACTCCCGCATCGCGGTGGCGGGTCAGCGATGGACCACGACGACGGGTCTTGATGCGGCCGGACACGGAGGCGATCGTATCCGCGGGCGAGCCGGCGTCTCGTCCGGCCCGCATAGACTCACGGGCGATGGCCAGAACCCGCCCAGAACCCGTCGCCGGGAGGCACTCGATCGACACCGGGGTCGCCGAGTTGTCCCGCGATCCCATCGCGGGCGGGTGGTTGCTCACGATCAACGGGGCCCAGAGTTCACACATCCACCCGGACCCAACGGTTCTCGATTTCGAGTACATGCGCCAGATGGCCGCGGTGATGGCAGACCGCTACGGCGCCGACGCGTCATTGCGCGTCCTGCACCTCGGTGCCGCCGCGTGCGCCCTGCCGCGGTACCTCGCGGATCGTCAGCACGCCACACGCCAGGTCGCCGTCGAGATCGATGCCGAGCTGGCGCGGCTCGCCCGCGAGTGGTTCGACCTCCCGCGAGCACCTCGGCTACGAATCCGCGTGGGTGACGGCCGCGAGGTCCTGACCACCCTGACCGAGAACACCCGCGACGTGATCGTCCGGGATGCGTTCGCGGCCGCCCGCACACCGCGGCACCTGACGACAGTGGAGTTCACCGAACAGGTCCGTCGGGTCCTCGCGCCCGGCGGACTCTACCTGGCCAACTGTGGCGACGGCCGCGACCTCACTCTGGCACGCGCCGAGGTCGCGACCGCGGCCGCCGTTTTCCAGGATGTCGCCCTCGTCGCGGATGCCGCGATGCTCAAGGGTCGCCGCACCGGCAATATCGTGCTGGTCGCCGCGGACAGCCCGATCGACGACACCCCGGAACTCATCCGCACGCTGCTCAGCGATCCCCAACCCGCGAAGATTCTGACCGGCCGGCGGGCGCGCGAGTTCGCCTCGGGCGCGGTCATCCGCGACGATCACTGACGGCTTCGCGCCCGGCGCGGCTCGCGCAACGTCAGCGCATCGCAGGCGCGACCTGGACGTTTGTCCCGGTCGTCATCCGGCCGGATGACAAGGGATTTCCTCTGGTGAAGTGCCACGTCTGGACAGCGGATTCGTATCGAACAGACGTTCGACCGGACAGACGTACGCCCGAGCAGGGCGACTGCCCCGGGTCCGACCTCAGATGACGTAGTCGAGGTTGTCGAGGATCGCGGTACCGAGCGCCCGGTCGCCGTCGATGGCCACCCGCCCGGGGTCGGCGGTGCGCCGCCCCCCGGCCAGTCGGGCGAGGTCGCGCGCATCGAGAGTGAGCGCCACGTCGGCCGACTGATCGCCGCCGGCGAACTCGTCGACGGCCACCGCGCGATCCCCCACCTCGATACGTATCGCGCGCGAGACCACGCCGCCGATCCGCATGAGCACCGACGTCCCTTTCGGCGTGGCGGCCCGCTTACCCACCACGAACGGCAGGGACGCGGCGATCTCATCGAGCGCGAGCTCCGCGGGAACGGCATCGGTCGGGGCCGACCCGTCGGTGCTGTCGCGGATGTCGATCTCGTGCATCCAGCAGTCGAAGACCCGGATCCGCATGAATCTGCCGTAGCTTTCCGGGCCCGCGGGGGTCACCGAGTCGGCGTCGAACTCCTCCTGGGTCATCCGCGTCAGCATGTCGGTCCGGACCGCGACGATCTCGCGATAGGCGGCCATCACCTCACCACGCGACGAACCACGGAAATGGTCGAGCCATCTCTCGTTGAGTTCGCCGATCGGGTTGCGCACATGGTCGAGCGCGCCGACGTCGCGGCGCGGTTCCACCTCACGTCCGGCGAGCATGCTCTCGGTGCCGATCACGTGCGCGATGACGTCGGCCATCGACCAGCCCGGCAGCACCGAGGGCGCCGACCACTGGTCGTCGGACAGCGACGTCGTCAACGCGTCGAGTGTCGCCCATTCGGCGGTCAGGGCGGTGACGATGGATGAGATGGGCAGTGAGGTCTTGGCAGCCACAGCCGTCCTCCTGGTGATGTCGGTCGATCGGACTGCGTGTGGGCTGACGCTGTCCGCGGATCAGTGCACGGGTTCGACGCAACTGGCCGGTGCGGCGACGAGCGAACAGTACTCGGCCGGACGCGTCGGACGATAGTTCGGTGGCACGCCGTTGTCGGCGGTGATGCGCCGGTAGGTGGCCACCGCGTCGGTGGGTCGCCGCGTCAATGTCGGGTCCGACGTCACGTTCACCGTGTAGAGCCCGAATCTCGGTGTGTAGCTTCCCCATTCAAAGTTGTCGGTCAGACTCCAATAGTTGTACCCGATCACGTTCATACCGTCACCGCGGGCCCGCTGCAGCCAATAGACGAGGTCGCGCAGGTGATCGCCACGGCGGTAGCCATCGGCTCGGGCGGCACCGTCGCGGGTGGGCATGCCGGACTCGACCACATACAGCGGCTTGCTCGGATACCTGCGGCTGTAGTGCCGTAGTGCGTAGTACAGACCGTCGGCCGACACGGGAGCCAGCCAACTGTCGTCGGTGAGCGCATGCCAGGCACCGGTGTTCGCGGGTGAGATCGAGTAGTAGTAATCGATGCCGATGAAATCGAGGGTGTCGGCGACACGATCGACGAACTGCGTGTCGAGCACCGGTTCGACCGTCGGGACGTAGGCGACGTTCGACGACACCATCGCCGAAGCGTCACGGCCGTGGATGTAGCGATAGATCTCCCGATGCACCCCGACGAGACGATCGAGCATCGCCGGGACCTCGGGCGCCGCGATCGCACCGGTCCGGAGTTCGTTCGTCACGTACACGGTGGGTTCGTTGATGGTGATCCAGATCGGGTGATACCGGCTGTAGCGGTCGACCACGCGGCGCGCGTTGCGCAACCACCATGCCGGGGTCGCCGGGTTCGCCCAGCCGCCACGATCGGCCACCCAGCCCGGATACACCCAGTGATCGAGGGTGATCATCGGCCGCATACCCGCGGCGACGATGGCGGCGATCATCGCGTCGTAGTAGGCGATCTCGGTGCGGTCGAGCACACCCGGGCGGGGCTCGATGCGCGCCCACTCGATGCCGACGCGATACACCTTCACACCGAGCGCCTTCGCCAGCGCGATGTCGCCGCGGTAGCGGTGCCGGAAGTCGACCGAGGTGCCGACCCGATCATGCGTGGCACCCGAGGCGACATAACGCCGCCAGTTGCTGTCCGGCGAGAAGCCCTCGCTCTGGAACCCCGATGACGAGACGCCCCAGTCGAAGTCGCGGGGCAACGCCGCGGGCGCCGACGATCCGGCGATCACTGCGGGCGCGCCGATCGCGGCCGGGATCCCCGGTGCGGCGACCATCACGATCGTGGCGGTCACCATCGCAATCAGCACGGCCAGGCGGGGATGGCGACCCAATGGGGTGTCGGCGGTGAGCACGCGCTCAGAATGTCAGATCGCATGCACCGAGGTACGGATTTGGGCGTCCGGACCACTTCCCGCCACCCGTCGCATGCCCGACAACTACAGTGATGCGGTGCACGACAACCCCCGCACTCGTCGACGGCGCGGCACGTTCGTCTGGAGCGTTCTCGTGGCGGTGGTGACGATCGTCGGGGCCGGTGCAGCATCGGCCCCGGGAGTGACGGGTCAGGCCTCGGCGTCGCCCGCCGATCCGCGGCCGGCGGCCGGGTGCCCCTCGCTGCGAGCGGGCGACACACTCAGCAGGTCGGTCACCGTGCGTGGGGTACGCCGGACGTACCGGATGCACGTTCCGACGACCTACAGCGGCCGGCCGGTGCCGTTGGTCCTCGCCTTTCACGGCCGCGCCGAGCGCGGTGCGACCTTCGAGCGCTACACCGGTCTGTCCTCTCTGCCCGCGATCACGGTGTACCCGGACGGGCTGCGCGGCGCCGACGACAGCACCGCCTGGGAGGGTGCGCCGTACTCGTCACCGCGCGCCGACGACATCGCGTTCACGCGCGCCATCCTCGGCGCGGTGCGATCGAGCGCCTGCGTCGACCGGAATCGCACCTATGCGGTCGGACGATCCAATGGCGGCGGCCTGGTGGCGATGCTGGCCTGCCGGATGCCGCGTGAATTCGCCGGCTTCGCCACGATCAGCGCGGCGATCTACACCCGCACATTGCAAGGATGTTCGCACGGTCCGCCGATCTCACTGGTCGACTTCCACGGCACCGCCGACGGGGTCATCCATTACGGCGGCGGCACCAGATTCCACGCGCGCTATCTCTCGACGCCGGCCTGGTTGCGGACCTGGTCCGCCCGGGCCGGGTGTGCCGACACCACGGTGACGATCCCGCGGAACTCCGTCGTCGATCGTGTTTCGTGGCCGTTCTGCGCGCATTCCGGTCACGAGATCGTGCACTACCGGATCCGCGGCGGAACCCACCGATGGCCGGGTTCGATGGGGAATCGAGTGCTCGGAAGTGCCGCCGATACCGTGTCGGCAACACAATTGCTGTGGCAGTTCTTCATGACTCACCCCCTCTACGGTTCGTCGTGATCCGACGCTTCCGGCCTAGCCTGGAGGCATGAGTACAGATCTCCCGACCATCGAGCTCACCACCGGCGCCCTGATCCCCCAGCTCGGTCTCGGCGTGTGGCAGGCCGACGACCGGGACACCGAGCACGCCGTCGGGTATGCCATCGGCACCGCGGGCTACCGCCACATCGACACGGCAGCCGCCTACGACAACGAGGCGGCCGTGGGGCGCGGGATCGCGACGTCGGGAGTCGACCGTTCCGAGATCTTCGTGACCACCAAACTATGGAATGCCGACCATGGTGCCGATCGGGCACACGCGGCGATCGACGCCAGCCTCGACAGACTGGGCCTCGACCACGTCAACCTCTACCTGATCCACTGGCCACTGCAGGACACCGCACGGATGGTCGAGACCTGGCGGGCCCTGATCGAGATCCGGGACTCCGGGAAGGCCACGTCGATCGGAGTCTCCAACTTCGAACCGCACCATCTGACCGCGATCATCGACGCGACCGGCCAGGCACCCGCGGTCAACCAGGTGGAGCTGCATCCCCGTATGGCGCAGCGAGAACTCCGTGCGTTCTGCGCCGACCGTGGGATCGCGGTGGAGGCCTGGAGTCCCCTCGGCGGCAGCGGTGCCGGCTGGGGCGTGGATTCCATCCCGAACACACTGCTCACCGACCCCACGGTGACCCGGGTCGCCGAACGCCACGGCCGCTCGACCGCCCAGGTCATGATCCGATGGCACCTGCAGTCCGGCGTCATCGTGATCCCGAAATCGGTGCACGACGAGCGCATCTCCGCGAACATCGACGTCCTCGACTTCGAGCTCGACGACGACGACATGGCCGAGATCGCGACACTCGACACGGGTGAGCGGGTCGGCGCCCACCCCGACGAGCTGAACCTGGGCGCTCCCGACTAGGGGGCGGCATCGGCGACGCGTCGGTATTGAGGTCACCATCTGTCCGCAAAAGGCGGCAGGATGAATCCATGTTGGAAACGTCGGCCCGATTGCTGGCTCTGCTGACCTTGTTGCAGACGCGGCGCGACTGGTCGGGCGCGGACCTCGCCCGGCGCCTCGAGATCACCACCCGCACGGTCCGGCGGGACATCGACAAACTCCGTGAGCTCGGCTACCCGGTCGACGCGACGGTCGGCGTCGGCGGCGGGTACCGACTCGGCGCCGGAGCGGAGATGCCGCCGCTACTCCTCGACGACCAGGAGGTCCTCGCCGTTGCCCTCGGGCTCAACGAGATCACCACGGGGTCGGTGGCCGACATGGCGGATGCGTCGGCCGGCGCCCTCACCAAACTGCGTCAGGTGATGCCGTCGCGGCTGCGCCACCGACTCGATGCCCTGACCATGGAGGCGGTCCCGCGCGAATCGCGCACCTCGGTGTCGGGGGACGTGCTCACCGAGATCGCGACCGCGTGTCATCGCAGCGAACGCCTGAGATTCGACTACCGGCGCGGCGACGGGGCGGAGAGCCGCCGGGAGGTCGAACCATACCGATTGGTGCGGAGCGGTTTGCGTTGGTATCTGGTCGGCTGGGACCTCGGTCGCGAGGATTGGCGATCCTTCCGCGTCGACCGGATGGAACCCAAGACGCCCACCGGACCGCGTTTCATTCCCCGGGACCTGCCAGAAGGGGGTGCGACCGGGTATCTGACGCGCAGCCTTGGTGCGGTGTACCGGAAGGCGTCGGCGCGCGTGCGGATCCACGCACCGATGGACGTGGTCGAACCCATGGTCGACGCGGCATGGGGCACCATCGAGGCCGGCGACGATCAAGGCTGCGAACTCGTGCTGTTCAGCACGTCGTTGGTGAGCATCGCCCGCTGGCTGCGGGCGTTCGAGGCCGATTTCACCGTACTGGGCCCGCCGGAGCTGGTGGACGAATGCCGAGTGGCGGCGCGGTATCACGATGACCTGGCCGCGCGCTATCGACGAGCCGTGGACGGGGCAGCTTTCCGGTGAACCACGCGTCCGCAGAAACCTTGTCTCGCACCGTCTCCCGACTGCGAGACGCGGGCTGCGTGTTCGCCGAGGAAGAAGCGGACCTGCTCATCGGCGACGCCGCCGACGACGCCGAACTGGAGGACCTCCTCGGGCGGCGGGTCGCAGGCGAACCGCTCGAGGTGGTGCTCGGATGGATGATGTTCCGAGGCCTTCGGATCGAGGTCGATTCCGGCGTCTTCGTCCCCCGGCAGCGGACCGCATTCCTCGTCCGGCAGGCGCTGGCCGTCACGCGGCCGGGTGCGGTGGTCGTCGACCTCTGCTGTGGCACCGGTGCGATCGGCCTCGCGATCGCCACCGAACTGCCCGGCATCGAACTCCATGCCTGCGACATCGACCCGGTCGCCGTCCGGTGCGCATCGCGCAACCTATCGACCGTCGGCGGTGCGACGTGGTGCGGGGACCTCTTCGATCCGCTACCGGGTCGGCTCCGCGGCAACGTCGACGTCGTCGTGGTCAACGCTCCCTATGTGCCGACCGCCGAGATCGCGATGATGCCGCCCGAGGCCCGCGACCACGAGCCCCGGCACACGCTCGACGGCGGTGGTGACGGTGTCGATGTCCATCGTCGGGTCGCCGGCTCCGTCGGTCGCTGGCTGCGGCCGGGCGGGCACGTGTTGATCGAGACAGGTGATGTGCAGTCCCGACTGACCGCCGAAGCGCTCTCCGCCGCGGGACTCGCGACGACGATCGCATCGTCGGAGCAGATGTGGGCGACGGTGGTGATCGGAGCACCCCAATCGGCATGAGACGACGGCTGTGCTGCGTTCGGATGAACGGAGCGCATAGTTCTGTCGTCACCGGCCGGTCACTCCAGGCGCAGCGGCAGCCGTATTCACTATCTTGAAGTCAAGGAATCACATCATGAACATCTTTCGGGCCGGTGCCGTCTCGAGCGCAGCACTGGTCGCGATCATTCTCGGCGCCGGCATGGCCAGCGCCCTCAGCACCGACCAGTATGACCAGGTGCGCTACATGTGATGCGCGCCCGGCGCGGTCGACATCAACTACACCAATACCTAGGGAACTCATAGGAGCAGAAACACATCGTTCTCCCGGTCCAGAAAAACGGGGCTCGCTGTGGGTTCTACGACTTCACCGAGACCGACGAGTACGGCGGCTACGCCAGCGCCGGCATCGTCGACAGCGACGGCGGACCGGGCTGTTACTGAGACAGTCGACGGGGGGCAGCCCGTCAACTGTCAGAAACATCGGTGCGTGCAAAGGGATTCGAACCCCCGACCGCTGGTGTGCGAAACCGGAAAACTGGACGGTACTGAACGAGACTTATCGGCGGTACCTCTTGCAAGCGAGGAGAATTGGGAATCACATCTGTCACCTGGATGTCGGTGAGTGCCCGCTGAATTCGTGGACAAAAAGGTGGATAAGTGTTGGAGGGGTAGAAAGGGTCACTCCCCCGACACCACCATCGTCGCCCTGGACACCGCAGAAGTCGCACTGAGCGCCGAGATGGACAAGAACACCCAGCGGAACGGACTGACGGCGTACGAGACGGCACGGGCCCGAGAACGCAGGGCCGAGAACCCACGTGACGTTGGCGACGAGGAGGATCACCGCCCGTCGTCAGAGATCGACGACCGTGGATCTTTTCATTGCGGCGGTCTCGGGTAGGGGTGATGGCCTAGTCCGGGACCTGCTTCTGAGTGATCACGGTGCCAGCTCCGTCCTCAACGATCACCCAGTCGACGTCGGAGAAGCCGTCGTTGTTCGTCATCAGGTTCACCGTCGATCTTTCGATGTGATCGGCGATGTCTTTATCCTGGTTCCGATCAATCTGCGCGGTGACCACTGCGTTAGCGCCGTCGATCTTCGTGTCGACAATGACAGGCCACCATTGGGTGGTGCCGTAGTTGTCTTGCATGTCCTGCGAAAACTGTGCTGAGGTATCGCTGCCCGTGGTGGCGGTTGTGCTCATGGCGACACTTGCAGCAGGCGGTGAAACGCTCGCTGCTGTCGTGTCGTCCTCGGTGTCCGAGGAACACCCGGCGATGGTGAGGATCGCGGCGGCGGTCAGGGCGGTGGTGGCGAGGGTGAGACGGGGCATACGAACCCACTTTCATCCCCCAGTGGTTGGCAGGTTCCTCCCTAGGCCGCAGCGTAGTGGCATGGGCCCGCCCGGATGGGCGGATTAGGACACAGCCGTTGCCACATCGTGGTGACCCACCTCCACTCGAGTCACCAGCGGTCGGTTCAGACTTCGCGGTAATGCTGGGCGAGGTGTTCAGCAATAGAGCCGCTGGCGCCAAGCCCGAGGGCGTAGGTCACCACGAACTACTCACTCAACCCGGCGTCTTCGAGGTCCCGGATGGTCGGGTGGATACGTTCACGCCCACGGCCGCGCTTCGCGCCTGACAGGATCTCCGTGTCCCACATCAGCAAGTACTCGAACTTGCCGACCAAAGCGTCGTCCACGGCTGACTGAACCTGGTCGGTGGCCGCGTTGTATCCGCCGACTGCGGATGTTCACCCCTCGAACGACTCCGACCATTCCAGACAGATCCGAGTCTGGTCTTGTGGAGTCGCCATGACGGCTCTGCGCATGTTCTCGACCGTGGGCCATGCCCGAGAACGAGACCACCAGCACTGTGTGGGTGGGAGCGGTACGCGTCGACCTGCCCACCGTGTGCTCGGCGCCTGAGGACAGCGTTACCGGTGATCGGTGTATTCCGCGCTGGGAGGTCGTGAGCCGCTGCGCGAGGTTGCTGGAGTTGCCGGTGATCCAGTCGACCAGCCGCGAGCAGGCGTTTTCGTCGTACATGATGGCGGACGGCAACAGGACTCCGCGGTGGATCACGTGTGCGTGCATGCGAGCGCGGTAGTCGGTTCGCCCGGTTTCTGTACTACAAATTCGTGCTAGGTGACGCGATGGCCGTCGGGGATGGTGCGCTCGGGGCTGTACGAGTGGCGTTGTCGCCACCACATTCCGGCGCCGACGAGCGGGATGAGCCACACGACGGCCAGCCAGCCGACCTGGCGGCGTGTTGCCATCGAGCGGCCGTTGATGGCGATCGTGACCAGACACGCGAGAGAGATCCACACGACCACGACCGCCGAAGCGGCCAGCAGTCCGAAGAAGAACGTCCACAGGCCGCTGTCGTCCGCACAAACACCCGTATCGGCGCAGTCTTGTAGGCCTGCGGCGGCGAGGACGTGCGAGTGCATCGGCCGAACGATATCAGGGTCGGGTTCTAGCTCACCGGCGCCAAGAGCTCCAACGCCTACGACAGGTCCGGGGCCTGACGCGCTCTCTGCACGTAGTGCTGATTCGCAAATTCGGCGGCAAATCCTCTGACCTGCGCAAATGCGTGTTTCGGGCGGCAAAGTGTGGAATATGTGAGGGATTCGGGGTCTACACAAGAAAACCCCACTTCACGAAACATGCTGTGAGGTGGGGTTTTTGGTGCGCGCAATAGGATTTGAACCTATGACCGCTGGTGTGTAAGTTCCGCTATCTGCGAAAACGTACCTTACCGATCGTTCCCGTTGGTACACGCTAATTCCCGCATTAGTACTGGTAAGAATCATTTTTTGGCCAAACAGTTACCGCGCGTTACCGGGCTCTAATTCTCGTTCTGCGGACTGGTTGCGGACTGGTTGCGGACCGGCAGGGGTCCCGATCGCACGGTCGAGCAGCGTCATCGCGCGCTCGGTTTCCGACGCGAACAAGTGGCCGTAGACGTCGGCCGTGAGCGTGAGTGAGTGGTGCCCCATCCACTCCTGCACTTGTTTCGGCGGGATGCCCGAAGTGAGCGTGATCGACGCGAACGAGTGCCGTAACGAATGCAGGGTCGCGTCGCCGTCGGCCCCGGCGAGATCCCGCGCCGGGGCGAACACACGCTTGCTGAAGTTGTTACGCCGGAGCGGCCCACCGCCCCCCGTGGTGAACACGTAGTCGCCGGGGCCCCGTTTCTCGATCTGCACCCGCAGCAAGGGCACCAGCGCCGCGGGGATGGGAACCTCGCGCGACTTCCGGTTCTTCGGCGCGCCGATGACGACGCGGCCCGACACCTCGGCAACCGCGGTGTCGATGATCATTCGACGCTTGTCGAGATCGACGCGCGACACCCGCAGACCGGCGAGCTCGCCAAACCGGAGACCGCACAGTCCGAGCACGCGCAGCGCGAGACCGGGTTCACTCACCGGCACCTCGACCGCCGACCAGTCGGCGGGGATCTCGCTTGCTTTACCGGCCGCAATCCGCCGACGCACGGTCGCGGCAAGGTAATCGGCGGCGTGGCCGACCTGTTCGATCTCAGCGGCCGATAGGAATACCTTGTCGGCGATCGGCATCCTGGGGAGCGGGACATCCTTCGCCGGGTTCGAGCGCAGCCGTTTCGATCGAACTGCGATGCCGAGGATCTGCGACAGCACCGCGTGGCAGTGCCGCACCGACGACGCCGATAGGCCCTTGTGCGACGTCTCGGCGGTGCCCTCGGTGAGTCCACCGACCCACGCCACGATCTCGTCGTGGTCGACCTGCGCCAGCGCGACGGCGCCCCATCGCGGTTTGACGTGGCGTGTCCAGACGGCGGCGTAGCTTGCTGCGGTCGCCGCGGTCTTGGCCTTGTTCCCGGCGAGCCACGTTTCGGCGACAGTGCCGACTGTCATCGCCGACTTGGTGGGGTCGATCCACTCGCCACGGGTGACGGCCGCGGATTGATCAGCAAGCCATTCCTTGGCTTGTTTCTGAGTCCTGAAGGACTTGGTGTGCTCCTCGCCGTCGGTGCCCACATATCGAGCCATCCACCGCAGACCAGAACCGTGTCGAGCCGACGGGGTGCCATCCCTCCGGGTCCATCTGTCCTCGACACGGGCCCCGGTGACGCGCTTAGTGGGGACCGATTCGGGAGTGAACGACATGATGCCAACGGTAGCAGTCCGCCAACATTAAGAGGTCATGGCTCCAAGTGTGACGGGAATCACATGTTGGGTAAATGCCCTGCTAGACGGACAGATGTCGAGATTGCACGTGAACTCTTACAAAGGTGCCCGAAACGGGCTGTACCTGCGGCGACGACCGCACCCCCGTAAGAATTGAAGGCAACTCTAATACGTTGCGCCACAGTCACTTTAGACATATTTGATGCGTTCAGTTCATTCTTTCTTCAGGCGATCGCCCCCGACCGCTGGAATACGAGGAGACCACCCTTATGAATGACGAGACGCCCGAGAGGATGACCGCCCCGCAGGCCGCGAAGTACCTCGGTGTGAGTAAGCAAACGCTCTACAACCTGCGCAGCGCGGGCAGCGGCCCGGCGAGTTACAAGATCGGACAGAAGCTGTTTTTCGACCGGCGGGACTTGGATCTGTACATCGCGCGGTGCAAGGCCGCGACGCTGGTGGCGGGATGACGGCCGACGAGATCCGGGCCCTCGCCCGCAAGGTCGCCGCCAGCGCGCCCCCACTCACCGACAACCAGCGCCACGTCATCCGGCTCGCTTTCGCCCGGCCGAGCACGAACCCGGAGTGTGCGCGCCATGCCTGATCTCAACGTCACGCCGCCGCGGTTCTCCGTCGAGATCACCGACTCCGGCGGGGTCGCGCTTCCCGGACTTCCCGCCGACCCGACCCTCGATCCGAGCGAGCTGCTCACCCTCACGGCCGCGACCGCCGGATTGGTCGAAGCCTTGATCGACGCGCAGCTCGACGAGACACATGACGGATTGGCCGAGCGTCACCGAGATCTCACCGCACTCAACAGGATCGCGTGGGCCGAACGCCTGGCCGACGAACACCGCAAGCCGCAGTAGACCCGCTCACCGAGCGGGACCGGGGAGGGCCAGCACAACCAAAGGCCCGAAAATGCACGATCACAGCACTATTCAGCAGACCAAGCGCCGCGTTCGATTCGCGTGCCTGTGCGGGTCGATGCCCGAACGGCGCGACATCGTCGAACTCAACGCCGCCGGTGTCATCGACGACGAGCTCGCCGAGCTCATCGACTTCGCCCGGACCCACAACAAGTGAAGGGAACAATCATGTCCGATAGCCGAGAGACCGTCGTGTTCGACGGGTTCGCCAAGAAGTACACCGAGAACCGACCCCCGACCCCGGCAGACGTGCGCGGTGGCGGTACCCCGCGGCCCTACGACGCAGGGGACTTCAGCAAGTCGGGCCTCGACCGGGGCCAGCACGTTCCCGCAACCAGCGCGCGGCGACCGGCGCTGTCCGCCAAGCTCACCGGCCGGGCCGCCGAACTGTGGGGTCCGATCCGCGAACGGGAGATCGGCGCGTGGTCGCGCGTCAAGAGCCGCCTCACCCCGCCCCCGTCTGCGGGTGAGACCGAGTCGACGATCATCGCCGACGCCCTCGACGATGGCCGTCACCGCCGCGGGATCGCCGAGGATCTCGTCGACCGGCTCGCCGAGGTGACGCATTCGACCGACCTTGCCCGGGCCGCCGAGCGGGGCCTCAACATCTCGGGGACGATGGTCGCCCGATCGCTGTCCGATCAGATCCGCAACTCGTCTGATGCCCTGTTCAACGCGATCAGTGCCGACCTGCGCGATCTGCTCGACGAGGCAGAGGACGTCGCTGCCGCACTCGACGGTGCCGACAGTGCCGAGGCCGCGATCAAGGCCGGGGGTAACGTTCCGGCCGCGTGGGGTCGCCGCGACGGTCTGCGCGATCGGTATACGGCACTTGCGGGTGCCGTCCACTACGTGCGCCGCGCAACGGCGGCCGGGTTCGAGAACCGGGCCGGGTCGGCCCCGGATCGCCTCGGCTCGCCGGTTACCGAGCTGTCGTTCGCGTCGAGCTACGCCGTCGTCGATAACGCGCTCGTGGACTTCGGCGCATCGGCGACCGCCGCCGCGATCCTGCGGGGTGGGTTCTGATGGCGCGGGACGGAATCGCGAAGTACCTCGCCAAGGAACCGACGGCGGCGCAGCAACGCCGCACGCCCGGCTACCGCAACGGGTTCGGCCGTCTCCTCACCGATGACGCGACCGCCGAGCAAGCCAAGCGATCGCAGCTCGCCGCCCTGCGCCGCGATCGGATCAAGGCCGCTATCAGCTCCCGGACATGCGAGTTCGACGTCCGGGGCAAACCGATCGACCCGCTCGTCGACGACGACGCAGCAATCGAGCAGGCATGGCAGGAGACGTTCGGCGAACAGGGCGACGGGTGATCGTCAATCACCGCCGCGAGGCCCGGTTCTACGACGGTGACGGTGTGTCGATGCCGGTCTGCCGTTCGTGCTGGCAGGTGTCGACGGTGCTGGTCCGTGGTCGCGTCTGGGTAGGGTCCCGGCGCCACGGCGGCACCGTCGCCCACCAGCGCAAGGCCTGCGCATCGACACTCCCGGGCTCGACGATCTCGCGTGACGTCGGCGTGAGCGTTGGTGTCAATTCTGTCAAAGGTGTTGCGTAGCAAGTCCACACCCCGCGGGTAGCGCCGCAGCGAAGTCGAGAGATCCGGCCGTGCTCACAGTTGCCCGGCGATCTCGCCGAATCATGAAACGGAATACACATGTCGCACAACGACAGAACCCCCGCCAAGGGCGAGGGTCCGGCCGAGCGTTTTCGCGAAGTCGTCGCGGAATACGACCACCACATTACCCGGGGTGTCCTCGACGCCGCGAAAGTCCTCGCAGGTAGCGGACTCGGAACACCGCTCCCGCTCCCCCGCGGAGACAAGTACCCGCCGCCGGACGACACGACCGGCAACAAGCCGGTGATCCCGGCCGAGGACGCTCTCTCGGCGATCGAGGACCATGACGGCAACCTCGCCCTGCGCCTCGCCGACAACGTCATCGGGCTCGACGTCGACGAGTACGGCGACAAACACGGTACCCGCACCATGCGCGGGCTTGTCGAGAAGCTCGGGCCGCTCCCCGACACCTACATGTCGACCTCGCGGGGCCCCGAGACCGCGAGCGGGATTCATCTCTACCGGGTTCCCGCGGGCCGCAAGTGGAAGGGCAAGCCCGGCGCCGACGTCGAGATGATCCAGCACACCCACCGTTACGCCGTTGTCGCACCCTCGACTGCCGCGGACCGCATCTATCGCTGGTATTCCCCGGATCTCGACCGGTGCGACCCACCGAACGCCGACGATCTGCCGATGCTGCCCTCGGCGTGGGTCGACTACCTCAGCCGCGGGCATGGGCCCGAGGTGCGCGAGGTCTCGTCGATCGGCGGGCTCGACGCCGCTCTCGAATGGCTGGCCACCGAGATCCCCGGTTACTCCGAGGACATGTCCGGCCAGATGAACCGGACCACCAACCCGGAGAAGCTCGCCGACGAGATGTCCGGCGGCGCTCACGACATGATGGTCTCGCGGGTCCACGAGGTCGTCCAGCTCGCCGCGGAGGGCCATCACGGACTCGCCACTGCGCTCTCCCGTATCCACACGGCGTTCTTCGCCGAGGTCCTCGGCGGGGCCGGGACCGACGCCCGCCGAGATCTCGGTAGCACCAGCAGCGAGTGGGAGCGTTCGGTTGTCGACGAGGTGTCCAAGCTGCGCGCCGACATCGAACGCGGCGACGTGATCATCTCCCACGTCGGCGGGTACACCGCGACCGACGGGGAGATCGACTACACCGCGTTCCGCGAGAAGATGTTCCGGCGCATCGCGTCCGAGATCCAGCTCGTCGATACCCGCGAGTTCGACGTCAACGACACCGGACGGGCCGAGATCTTTCTCGGTTGCCTCGGGGACTTGATCCGGCCGGTACTCGGTGGCGACGACAGGGTCGCCGATTGGGCCTATTGGGATGAACGACAAGGGGTCATGCGCCGACTCACGACCCGCGAGGTCCGCGGTGAGTTGTGGTCGCCCTCGGTGATCGCCTCCTATAAGTCGACCGCGGAGAGCCTGGCCAAGACCGCCGTCGAGACCGAGGACGCCGGAAACAGCGACGACGCCGAGAGCCTCGACCGCGATGCAAAGGCGATGTTCAAGGCCGCGGTGAGCGCGGGCAACCGTAGCGCCATGATGCCCAGTCTCGACCAGGCTCACGCACTCCACCGCGACCCGATCGACCCGGCCGAGTTCGACCGCGAAGACCTCACCCTCGGCGTCACCAACGGCGTGCTCGACCTCGGCGACTGCGCCAGCGGTGGCAACCCGATCGTCCGCAAAGGCCGCCGTGAGGATCTCATTCTGATGACCGCCGCGGTGCCCTATGTCCCCGACGCAACACACCCACTGTGGGACGACTACCTCGCGACGTTCCTCCCGGATCTCGAACTGCGCGAGTACGTCCAGAAGGTGATCGGTTATGCCGTCCTCGGCCGCAACCCGCGCCGACGCATGGTCTTCCTCCAGGGTGGGACCTCGACCGGCAAGTCGACGATGATCAACGCCGTCCAAGCTGCGCTCGGTGAGTACGCCGCGACCGTCAACTCGAACGCGGTCTTTCGCGAGAAGCAAGAGGCCGGGCCCATGCCCGAGCTCCTCGCGGCGTTCCCGCGACGCATCGTGTTCGCGTCCGAGGTCGGCGGACGGAACCGGTTGCACGCCGACGTGATCAAGAGGCTCACCGGCGGGGACAGCATCACCGCGCGGGCTCTGTACTCGAACGTGATGGTTCAGCGGACGCCGATGTTCACCCCGATCATCGCGACCAACTCGGCTCCCACGATCAACGATGCCGACGCCGCACTCTCGCGCCGGTTGCTCGTGCTGCCGTTCGATCACGCCGTGCCCATCGACGCCCCCGACGTCGACCCGGTCCACACCGACCCCGAGGCTCTCGTCGCGGTGCTGGCATGGCTGGTCGACGGCACACACCGCTACCTGATCGAGGGGCTCGACCACGACGTCCCCGCGATCGTCGCCGAGCGTAAGGCCGAGTTCGTCGGGCAGACCTCGGACTTCATGCGGTGGAGGTCCGACGCGCTGCGCACCGTACCCGCCAGCGCCGAGGGCCCGCGGATCTATCCCGTCTACCCGAAAGCCGCCGCCGACGACTTCGCCATGTGGCAGGCCACCAACGGCGGAGGTCGCGAGAAGCTCACCGCGGCCGAGGTCCAGGGCAAGCTGCGCGACATGTTCGGCCCGCCCACCGCACGGCGCCGCGTGTTCAACCGTGGGAACGGTGCGCAGGCCAAGAACGTCCGAGGGACCTACCCCGGCGTGAGTTGGACGACCAAGAAGCGCCTCGGCGTCGACCAGTGATGTTCCGCAACAACCCCACCGAAAGAAGGAGAACCATGACCCACCGACCGAACGTCCGACGCTGGTCGTGCGTCACGCTCGCCATGCTGATCGTCCCGATGGCCAGCCTGACACAGTGCGCGGCCCGCGAACCCGCGCCCGCCGACAAGCCGATCCCGGCGGCATCGTCGTCCACGGGGGCCACGTCGGCCACCACCCGCACCAGCATCGTGGAAGTCACCACACCGGTCGGCGTCGCCCCGGAGGACATCGACGGGATCGACCTCGATCTCGACGGCGACCCATGCAACGGCGTGAGCAATGTCGACATCGACGGTATCCACTACGACTGTGACGGCGGGGTGTTCCGACGCCGCTAGAGCACCGACCACACGGCCCCATGCCCTCACGGGTGTGGGGCCGTCGGCGTCGATAGGGGGCCCGAGGGAGGGGTCCTGTCAGGGTTACGTCCAATCCTCACACCATGATTCAGCAGCAAGGGATTGAGTATTGGCGCTAATCCTCACACTGCCGGCCGAGGAGGGGTCCTATTCCCCGGATTGTGTCTGTTCAACAGACACAACAGAGACACCAACAGACACACGCCTTTTGCCAGTTCAAAGGGTGTTTTTTGGCCAATTGTGTCAATTGTGTCTGTCTTTTTCCGGAAAGTCCTCATACGCGCGCGCTAGGGGTCATTCATGGATAAGGGGTCGCATGGGGGGTTCCTCGCGCGCGCTACACGGGAGAGTTTCCGAAAAACACAGACACAATAGACACAAACCGTCGATAAACACCCCTTGACCTGCGGATATGAGTGTGTCTGGTGTTGTGTCTGTCCGAAGACCAACAGACACAACCTGGCCCTTGACCTGCGGATATGGGTGTGTCTGTTGCTATTTCGCCCTGAGTGAGGCCGTGAGACGCCGAGATCCCGGTCCGCCACACCGTCGCTCAGAACCGTCACCACCCGCTCAGCGGGGACACCAGCGGGGAGCACGACACCGCGAGGCGACGGCGCGAAGGCCAGGGACCCGGGGTGGGGGCCCTCCCCCGCCGGAACGCCAGGATGCAGCCCCGTACTGTCCATCCGAGCGTGAGCAGTTTAACCGCCTGAGAGCCCCGCAGAGCCCTATTGCCTCCGGGACAGCGGGATCGGGTCGCCAGCCCGCCAGCGGGCAACTCAGCGCCAGGAACGGTGCACTCAGCACGGGCCGACCACCGAGAAGACGCACATAACGTCCGTCGCGGGTTCGAGCACCCAATCGGACCCCACCCGACTCTTGTCAGAAATACCGACACGTCTTACAGCGCAACGGATCTCGACCCACGAGTTTTGACAGCGGTGATCGAATGAACTCACCGAACCCCGACCGCGGGGCTCACGCGAACCGCAGGAGAACCCGACATGGCCACCGCCGCCGAACACAAGACCACCGCCGAGACGCTGATCGAGACCGCCGGGAACGACCTCACCAACGGCCGGGTCGAGGCCGCGCACGTCCACGCCGCACTGGCCAACGCGCACGCGACCCTGGCCACCGCGAGCGAGTGATCCGGTTGGGAGACGAGACCGCCGACCACGCCATCGCGGGTGTGATGCGCCAGCGCCAGCGCGGGATCACAACGGCGCGCAGCGATTGGCGCGACCACTACGACCCCGACCAGCAACCACGCTCCGACGCGCAGCGGGACGAGGTCGCCCGGATCGGGATCGACGAGTGGCGCACTGCCGAGGCCTACCGCGCGCATCGGCGGGCCGTGAGAGGGAACCGACGATGACCAAGACCACCGACCACGAACCGGCACCGCTACGAGCGCACACCGGCGCAGAGATGACCGCGCACTACCTCGCCGAGGCCAGTCGCCTCGGACTGGTCCTTGACGACGCCGACGAGATGTTGTTGGGGCAGCTCGCCGACACCGTCGACACGATCGCCGAGTTTCAGGCGTCGATCGACGATCACGGCGCGATGACCACCACCGCCACCGGCAAGATCGAACGCAACCCGGCGACAGTCGAGATCCGCGCGCAGCGAACGACGTTGCTGAAGATCGTGACGCTGATTGACCGCCGGTTCGCCGTCGCCGCCGCGGGCGGGGTCGACCATCGCAACGGCGTGAAGCCCGGCACGATCCGCGGGCCCTACCTCGGTGACGGCGGGCGGCGGGCTAACCCACGACGACCGCAGCGGACCCCACGACAGCGGAGGGCATGACGTGCCGAGACTGGCCAGCACCGGAGAAGAACCCGGATTGTCGCGGCGCGCGCAGGTCACCGCGGCCGACGTCCCGGACCGGTTCAAGGCGAACAACAGCTACTACTACGACCGGGTTCCGACGGAACCGGACCTCGACAACATGGATCACCTCGCGACCGCGTTCGGGATCTGGCACTACGACATCGCCAGCGCGCGGGCCGAACTCGACGAGGTCAATCCGCGGCATCAGATCAGGGTCCCGCATTGGCGGGTGATGCTCGCACAGACGACCCGGAACGCGGCATTCACCGAGTGGTGCGCCGAGCGAGGGTTGCTCGACGACGCCGGTCGGCCGTTGCCCGAGTATCGAGAGGCCGTTCGCCCGCGACGCCGGGAGGCCGCCGCATGACCGACCCGGCCGACCGCTCGCGGGTACTGCGGGTGCCCCGACGATGCGCCGACGGTAAGGAACTCATCGCGAGGACGAAGACCATCGCCGTCGACCGCACCACACCGGCCGGGTTCACGTGCCTGCGGTGTCTGCGCGTGACGTGCTACCTCGCGCACTACGGCCGCGACGCCGAGGTCCCGGACGACGTGCTCGACGAGTCGGCATTCTGCCGACAACCCCCACTCACCGAGTCCCCACGCCGCGGGAAAGCATGGTCACGGCGCATCGGGTCATGGTGGACGAAAGTCGAGTTCGCCAGCGGGTGGGGGTTCACCGACCCGGACCCGACACCCGAGCTACGCGCCGAGCGCGAGGCCGCAGAACACGAACGCCGGATCGTCGAGTTGCACGAGCTAGAACTCAAAGACCAACGCGCGCAACGGGAACAACGGCGACACGATGCCGAGAGCGCGACCGCAGCGAAGCGCTCGGCGATGACCGCCGCCCGCGGTGGTGTGTCGTGCGCGTAGCCCTGTCGGTCCTCGGGTTCGAGGTCCTCGCGATCGCGGTCGGTGACGAGGAGGGCGACGGCGATCAGTCTGGGGACTACGACCTCGCCAGCGACACCGAGCGGGCCGACGTCGGCGCATGTCGCGACGCATGACGACGAGCACCAGGCGGGTGATCATGGCAGCCCACGACCGTCGAGCGAGCGGAGGACAGGTCATCGCAATCGGTTAACAACATCACGCCCAGGACATAACCCCATACGGACGACCACTCAGCGTGGCAGCGAATCCGGATTCACGCCGACTAAGAGGCCCGCCCGTCAAGGCCGACACGGATCGGCCGACCTCGAACCTGGATCAGTTGGACGACACACACTCACGTGCGGGCCACGGGCGAACGAGGAATGTGCAGAGACCTACACCGAGGAGATTGAATTCCCGCCGAACGATTGGTGATGCGGTAGATCCGCGCCAGTGCGGATTGACGTCAATTCCTCACTACAACAGCGTTATCCCGAGCGATTCGAGAGTGTGCCGCCGCCATCCGTTGTCGACCCCAAAGTCCAAAACGTGCCCACTCGCGATGAGGACCACAGCCTCGATCTCTGCGGGCATCACAAGCGCGGTCCGCGGACAATCTGTGCCCTCATGCAGAGTTCGAATCATGCCACCGGAGGGTCCATAATCGTCGGCGACCAACGCTCCTACGCGCAGCCCAGGTTCCCCGCCGAGAGATGCGCAGAGATTCTCGGCATGTTCCGATGCCAGCCATTGGTTGAGGAACTCGACAACGTCGACCTCGATGTTTGTTGAGCGCTTACCGCCGTGAGACTCCGAAATGATGATGCCGGGGCCGCGCGGCGAATTCGGTACCGCACGGCATGTCCACGAGTCCGTCAGAGCCCGAATCTTGGGGTCGAGTCCGCCTTCTGTCGCGTCGTTGGCTTCAAGCCGTTCGAGTTCCCGGGTGAGGTCGGCGAGCAAAGTCGCCAACCGAGGTGACCTCGCGTTGCCGTAGAACGTCGCATGAGCCTCGGTGGTGTCGACGAACACGAGCCACGTCGACATCAGCGTCGGCGCGGGATGAAACGGTTCGTCTCCGAGATACTTCGCGCGGTGATTGTTGTGTCGTTGCATCGTCCCGCTGGTCAGCCGCTTCACTTCTACCGCCGCACGCTCGCCGGGTCCAATAGAGCGAAAGTCGGGCTTGGCGCCCGGAGGGCTCTGTTCGCAGACTCGATCGAGCTTTGCGCCCGTCAACGTACTCACAACGTCGAGCGCGAGAGCCTCTTCGAACGTTACCCGCGCGCAACGGGCGTGAGCGCACTCCGATAACCGATGCGCGCTCACTGTTCAGCGGTGCAGGCTGAGCGCCATTCGTCACGGTCGAAAACGAAACCATCACAGCGTCCTTCGAGCCGTAGCAACAGCCGCAAGTGAGCGTGAGTCTCCGGCGGATTTGCCAGCACGACCGTGAGAGCATGGTCGTCGCCGTCGATAACCGAATGCACGTAGTCAAGGAGAGGGCTCGGCACGAACCCGAGATGCACATCGCCGTCAACGATCTGAATCGCACGAGCGTCTGCGGGGTTGGCCGGCTCCGGTCGCAGGCTAAGTGTGTGACCGCTCGCAAGGCCGGTGATGTGCGCGCTGGTGGCTTCGCCGCGGTGCCTCACCCCGTGGCCCAGAAAATGCGCGGTCGTGGCCCCGGTGACGTTGTCGTACCGAGGTAGCGAGATCAGTTCGATCGGGTCACCCTCGCGGTGTCCACCCGAGGCCGACAGAATCTCCCACGCGTCTGCGTCGGCATCAAGGTCGAGCGTTGCGAGGTATTGAGGCCGATCGGGCCGCTTGGCACTGATCACGCGCTCAGCGAACGACGGGAACAACCGCGGAGACGAGTACCGGCGCTGAACGTCGCGGAAGCCGATGATTGGAACGAAACGATCATAATTTGCGACGGCGGCGAGGTAGGTGAACTCGTAGGTGTCCACGTCGCCGTCACGTAGTCGGTCGAGATAGCCGATAGGGCGGTACGTGCCATCTGTGGCGCCCCGGCGGGTAACGATCAGCCGCGACGCCGTCGACCGAGGGTCGGCATATGCCGACGACAGATCGAGCAGATCAGTGGAGAGCATCGCACAGTCGCTTTCGGTTGGTAGTTATGACGGTACGCAAGAAGGTACGGGTCTGGTGTGACATGTTGGGGGTCCGGTTGATCACATCGTGGCATACCCCGAGGTCAGCGGCCGTGATTTGCGCGACCCAATGACCCCGCGCGTCGGCCGAACACATCGACAGCGCCTCGACCGCGAGACCCACGAGATCCCGAGGTTCACCGCTGTCGAACCTCCTTGTTTTCCCTCGGTCGCACCAGTCGAAGATCGAACCATCGGCGACTCGCGCACCTCGGTTAGTTTCCATCTCAGCGGCAGCGAGCGCCGTCCCGTGATCGAAGCTGGGACCGAGGTAAGTTGCACCCGACACAGGGTCTTGGAGCACGCCCCAGTTGTGCGCGTGCCGGTCGGTATTGGCAATCCATGCATCAAGCATCAGGTAGCCGACCCAAACGTCGAACGCAGGCCAATCTACATAGTTAGTGCCGATCGGACCTGTGAGACCAGCTTCCGTCAGCACATCTCTAACGGCAGACAGAGAGTGTCCGACGCACGTGTTGGTGTCGAATGCGGGATTAGTCTCGGCGAGTAGCGACGCGCCGGGAGCCCACGACCATTTCGGCGGGCGCATATCCCGACTCATCGAGCCCCAGGCCCGTTGTTCTTCGCCGAGCGGGATGACCGACGCTAACGCGGTCTCCGCAGCCGGCACTCCGATGTGAACTGCCAGCTCGTAGCTAATTCTTTCCGCCCAGTCCTCGCCCGAGACCAGGACGTCGGGGCTCTCGCCGAGAGCCTGTCGGGCTTTCGAAAGCACCAAGGTCTTCTCGGTCCGGGGTTTGAACAACCAGTGGCCGGAATACGGGGACGACCCCGGCGCCCGAAACCAGCGCTTGCGCTCGTCACCGCCGGGTTCACGCGCACCCCGAGTCCACCCGTCGAGGTCGATAACAGGGAACACCGAAGTCACGAGGCGACATTAATACGCCCGTCTTAGGTGTTGTCGTTGCCACACCAACTCGCAGACGGTGTGTCACTATCCGCGGTAAGGAATGCTTGACCGCAGTACTTGAAACTGGCCGGTTGAATGCCCTGCCCACCAACGATTAGCGACCGCGTAGCTTTCCAGCGACAGCGCTTGAAGGTCCGCGTAGGTATTCGGTCCGACAGTCACTGATTGAATCAGTTCCCGCCGCAGCGGTACATGTGCCCTTGGCACCATACCGAAACGACCGGGCGTGTGCGCATCTGCAGCCCCGCCGACCAATATGCGAACCTCCCTTTCCTCGGAAAAAGCGGCATCTTTGTGAAAAACAGTCTCTAGGGCAATGCCCATTCCCCAGTCCACCCGATGTCCGGTTCGAGAACTCGTCCCCACTAATCCGAGACGGACGTCCTCCGCGGCAGCCGCAAGCGCGCGGTCTTTAATAGACGCCTTCAGATCTGTCAAGCCCGCTTCCCCATACGAAACGCGCTTCATCTCAGCCGCCAGTGGGGCGTCGGCGCTAGTGCCCGTATCGGGCGTCGAGCGTAGGTAGCGGAACAACTCGGCAGTGTCGAACGCCAGACAGTAGCCCTCCTGAGCGTATGCACGCCACTGACTAAGCTGGTCTGGCGATTCCGAGAAGCAGACTGCAAAGTACTCGACGGCGAGCGGGGCGTAGTCCCCACGGAGCATGGTTGTTGTGCCGCGAAGGTCCTCAACAGAATTGAGCACACTTACAAACTGCGGGTCACCCGACTTCGCAACCTCCGTAATCTCCGAAACGCACTCGTCGAAGGCCCTGTCTAGTAGTGCCTCACCGAACCGTTGTTCAGACAGATCATTCATGAATCGAATATCGGTGCCTCGCAGCTTCTCTCCTCCGACAATCCCTTCGACACCGTAAATATCTGTGTAATGATAGAGAACTGGACCGAGGTTGGGCATCTCCGGCACCTTCATCTCTAGTCTCCCTTGCTACCGGTATTGATGACGGCTGAGCTCGCCCGCTGACCTGCTTCACTGCACCGTGTCTCGCAGCTCCTGCGGTCCGTAAGTCGGCAACGAAGATCGCCACCGAGGTGACCACACAGGCAACTTAGTGTCAACTACATATAAAGTGCCACACGAGTTTTCGTTCGAGTTCTCCAGACCATGCGATCGTCACAGTATGACCGCTAGAAAACTCAACTCGAATATGAAGACCGCGGCCGTCGAACTTCCGGCGCGCGGGCGTAAGTTTCGCCCCGCGAGGCCGTTCGGTTGAGGATGGGTGATCGAGCATGCGACTCTCCTAGTCGAGAAGTCAGCGCAGCCATTCACGGTCCGCTGATTGGCTCTGCCGCTCCTGCATGGGTCGGCCTGGAGTTGACGCGACGACGGAAGGCCATGCAGAAGCGACAGATCCGCCGAACGACGTCGGGCCGTCGTGGGTGAGCGACCCGCCCCTGACCGTTAGCCGGGCCGCTACCAAGCGTGGCTGATGGCGGAGAATGATGCGCAGCGCGGCGCGGGTGCCGACCGCGGGTACGGCCGGTGATTCACGGCTGACAGCAGAGCACCCGCCAACTAGATCGGCGACCGGGGAGGGGTCGATCGCACCGACGGCTGCGCCCTGCGGGTGACCAGGCCGCTCGGGTCACGATCGAGCGTATGCGCCGACCTGCCGCATCGTCCAAGGTCCGCCGCGCGGGAACACTCGGTAAGGGTCCGGTGCGTTTTGTACTGCGGACTGACTGCGGACTGCGAACTGGTCCGACGGAGAATATTCGATCCGATAGGTCGTTGAACTGGGCTTTCGTGGTGCGCGCAAAGGGATTTGAACCCCTGACCGCTGGTGTGTAAGACCAGAGCTCTACCGCTGAGCTATACGCGCGTGGGCGAACTCCGCTGTCGAGAACGGCGATCACCAAGACATGAATGTAATGGCTCACGGGCCCCGGCCCAAACCCAGCCCCAGCGCCCACACCCGCAGCCGAGTTCACTGATCAACCGGACGGACATTTCATCGAGGTCATCGGGACGACCTCGGACGGCGACGGGACCGTCCTCACCCTGCGCCATGAGATCCCGACGCCGGGCCGGATGGCCGGGCCGCACTGGCATCCGAACCTCACCGAGTCATTCCAGGTGCGACGCGGACGGATGCGCTTCCGGATCGACAAGAACGACCTCGAGCTCGGCCCCGACGACGAGGTCACCATCCGGCCACGCCAGGTGCACGAGTTCTGGACCTTGGATCACAACGTCGAGGTCGAGCATGCGATCCGCCCACCCGCGCATCATCGCGAGATGTTCGAGACCTGGCATCGACTGGACGCCGAGGGCCGCACCAATCGGTACGGCATCCCTCGCAATCCGCTCGACCTCGCGACCCTGTGGGAACTCCAGGACGGCTACCTCGCCGGCATCCCCGCGTGGCTTCAGCGGCTGGTGTTCCCACCGCTCGCACGGCTGGCCCGGCGCACGGGACGGGTCTCGATCGCCTGATCCGAGATGGGTGCCGCTACCGCGCGGCGAGCAGCGCCTTGTCCCACAACGCCTGCTCGCGTGCTTCGCCCGGGCCCACCACATCGGCGAACGCGACCGTCCCGTCACTCTCGATCAGGAAAGTCCCGCGGTTCGGGTAACCGTTGTGTTCGTTGAAGACGCCGAACGCCTCGGCGACCGCACCATGCGGCCAGAAATCCGACAAGATCGGGAACAGGAACCCCTGCGCCGACGACCACACCTTGTGTGTCGGCGGCGGCCCGACCGACACGGCGACCGTTCGTAGCCCCTCGTGGTCGAACTGCGGTTGGTGATCCCGGATGTAGCCGAGTTCACCCTGGCATGTCCCGGTGAACGCCAGCGGGAAGAACACCACCAGCACCTTGCTGTCGGCCCGGAGGGCAGACAGCAAGGTTCGCTGGTTGTTCTGGTCGCGGAGTTCGAAGTCGGGAGCGGCATCTCCCACGCGCAGCGGCGACGTCGGGAGGATCGTGCCCTCCCCGCTCATGTGCGTTTGCGGGTCTTCGGCTGCACCAGCCGTGACCCCGACCATCCCCCGAGACTCATCACATTGGTCTGTGTCAGGCCGGCCGTCGGCGCGGACTCGGCGATCTCGCTGGGATCGACATGTCCGTCGGTGCCGGTCTTCGGTGAGAAGACCCAGACGTATCCGTCGTCGGCCAAAGGTGAGATGGCGTCCATCAGTGCATCGACCAGGTCACCGTCGCCATCACGCCACCACAGCACGACGACGTCGACGACGTCATCTGCGTCCTCATCGACCATCTCACCGCCGATGACGTCTTCGATGTCGGCCCGCAGGGCGTCGTCGGTGTCTTCATCCCAACCCAGTTCCTGCACCACCATGCCGGACGTGAATCCCAGCTGGTGGGCGTTGTTGCCCCCAGCGCTGCTGGACTCTGTGGCGGCTACCACCGCGTGCGACCTCCCTGCCATGCGAATTCGACTGTCAGCTTAGGGAACAGCCTAAATGCTCAGAGTGCAACCCGAACAGGGGGCAGGCCGAATGCGTCTCACGGGGTGGACGAGGTCGTGGGCGGCGCAGCGGGCGCCGACGACGGGCCGGCGCCGGCCGCATCGGACGTGGGCACCGGGGACGCCGCGACGGCCGGCGGCAACGGGAGGTAGACCGAGCATGCGTTCAGCGTGGCCTGCTTGTCCCGGGTCCATTGCACGGCAATGGGATTGAGACCGTCGAGCTGACGCTGTCCGATGGCGGCACCCAGTCGCCCGGTGGAGTCGAGGAACCGGTTGGTCGGGGCCGCCACGTCGGTGGGAGTCGCCTCGGTCACCTGTTCCCGGATCAGGTCGGCCCCGGCGATCAGGCTCGCGCGCGCCTTGTCGTCGAGGTCTCCCACGTCGCTGTAGGCGTGGACTTCGGTGAGTCGACGCACGAACGTGTTGTACCCGCGGACCATCACGACCATCGACGACATTGCCTGGCGGCACAGTTTGCTCGCGTCGTCGCGGCCGGCGGACTGACGCGACGCGGCGACGTCGGAGCTGTAGGCGGCCACCTCGCCGGGGGCCGCGGACCCGCTTCCGTCCACCGACGACGAGCATCCCGCCGCGGATGCCGCGAGGAGTATCACGGCGCAGATCATCGTCGCCGCAGTTGCCCCCGGCCGTCGTCGACCGGCCCTGCGCGCGGTGCTGCTCCTGCCGGTGTCCCGCATTGCGCTCCTGACCCACGAGTAACCAACACCAGAACGCTACCGCAGGTCGCGGCGGGTGGCAGCAAGGTTGACCACCCGATGCCAGCACAAGTGACATGGGGCACGATGTGAGGGGGACGCCGCGGTCCCGACATCATGGGAGCGGCCCCGTGTCATCGCACGCCGGACACCACCGTGAATCCGGCCGACCGAGGGAGTAGGCATAACAGTGACCGACCAGGCAGACCGTACAACGACCGCCAATCAGGCCAATGGCTCCAAGCCGGCAAAAACCCCCGCCGGCGGTGATCGCAACCGCGTTCGCGTCATCCGCGAGGGAGTCGCGTCGTACCTGCCGGACATCGACCCCGACGAGACCGGGGAATGGCTCGAATCCTTCGACGACCTGCTCGATCATGCGGGCCCGGCTCGCGCCCGTTACCTCATGCTCCGACTCCTCGAACGCGCCGGCGAGAAGCGTGTCGCGATCCCGTCGCTGACATCGACCGATTACGTCAACACCATTCCCACCGAGAACGAGCCCTGGTTCCCCGGCGACGAGGAGGTCGAGCGACGTTTCCGCGCCTTCATCCGCTGGAATGCCGCGATCATGGTGCACCGCGCCCAGCGCCCTGGTGTGGGAGTGGGCGGACACATCTCCACCTACGCGTCGTCGGCCGCGCTCTACGAGGTCGGCTTCAACCACTTCTTCCGCGGTACCGATCACCCCGGTGGCGGTGATCAGGTCTTCATCCAGGGTCACGCCTCCCCGGGCATCTATGCCCGCGCCTTCCTGGAAGGTCGCATCGACGAGGCCCGCATGGACGGCTTCCGTCAGGAACACAGCCATGCCGGAGAGGGCGGCGGCCTGCCCTCGTACCCTCACCCGCGGCTCATGCCGGAGTTCTGGCAGTTCCCGACGGTGTCGATGGGTCTCGGCCCGATGAACGCGATCTACCAGGCTCGTTTCAATCACTACCTGCACGACCGCGGCATCACCGACACCTCCGACCAGCACGTGTGGGCCTACCTCGGCGACGGCGAGATGGATGAGCCGGAGTCACGTGGTCTGGCCAGCTTCGCTGCCACCGAGGGCCTCGACAACCTCACCTTCGTCGTCAACTGCAACCTGCAACGCCTCGACGGCCCGGTCCGCGGAAACGGCAAGATCATCCAGGAGCTGGAGTCGTTCTTCCGGGGCGCGGGCTGGAACGTCATCAAGGTCGTGTGGGGCCGCGAGTGGGACTCGCTATTGCACGCTGACAAGGACGGCGCACTGGTGAACCTGATGAACAGCACCAACGACGGCGACTACCAGACCTACAAGGCCAATGACGGCGCGTTCGTCCGCGAGCACTTCTTCAACCGGGATCCGCGTACCAAGGACCTCGTCAAGGATCTCTCGGACGCCGAGATCTGGAATCTCAAACGCGGTGGTCACGACTACCGCAAGATCCACGCCGCCTACGCCTCGGCGGTAGCCCACAAGGGCCAGCCGACGGTGATCCTCGCCAAGACCATCAAGGGCTACACGCTCGGCAAGCATTTCGAGGGGCGCAATGCGACCCACCAGATGAAGAAGCTCACCCTCGACGACCTCAAGGACTTCCGCGACAGCACCCGAATCCCGATCACCGACGCACAGCTGGAGGAGAATCCCTACCTGCCGCCCTACTACCACCCGGGGCCGGACTCGCCGGAGATCCAGTACATGCTCGACCGGCGCAAGACCCTCGGCGGTTTCCTCCCTGCACGGCGTACCACGTCCAAGGTGCTGAAGCCCGACGTCAGCCGGGCGCTGAAGACCGCGGGCAAGGGATCGGGCAAGCAACAGGTCGCCACCACCATGGCCCTGGTACGAATCTTCAAGGATCTGTTGCGCGACAAAGAGATCGGCAACCGAATCGTGCCCATCATCCCGGACGAGGCGCGCACTTTCGGGATGGATTCGTGGTTCCCGACCCTGAAGATCTACAACCGCAACGGACAGCTCTACACCTCCGTCGACGCCGACCTCATGCTCGCGTACAAGGAGAGTTCAGAGGGCCAGATCCTGCACGAGGGCATCAACGAGGCCGGGTCGGCGGCGTCCTTCACCGCGGTGGGCACGTCGTACTCGACCCACGACGAACCGATGATCCCGCTCTACATCTTCTATTCGATGTTCGGTTTCCAGCGCACCGGTGACAGCCTGTGGGCCGCAGGTGACCAGATGGCCCGGGGGTTCGTCATCGGCGCGACCGCCGGACGGACCACCCTGACCGGCGAGGGACTCCAACACGCGGACGGCCATTCGCCGCTGCTGGCCGCCACCAACCCCGCGGTGGTGTCGTATGACCCCGCGTTCGCGTTCGAGCTCGGCCACATCATCGCCGACGGGCTCAAGCGCATGTACGGTGACGAGCCCGAGAACGTCTACTTCTACCTGACCGTCTACAACGAGCCGATCAGCCAGCCCGCGCAGCCGGAGAATCTCGACGTCGCGGGCATCCTCAAGGGCATCCACCGATTCACCGACGCCCCGCAGGGCAAGGAGTATCCCGCCAGCATCCTGGTGTCGGGCGTGACGATGCCCGATGCGCTGCGCGCCTCGGAGATCCTCGCCGAGGAGTGGAACGTCGGCGCCAACGTCTATTCGGTCACCTCGTGGAGTGAACTCGCCCGCGACGGCATCCGGGTCGACCGCGCAGCGGTGCGCGAACCCGCGGTCGATCACCCACGGCCCTACCTGACGGAGCTCCTCGCAGAAGTCGCCGGCCCGGTGGTCGCGGTGAGCGATTACATGCGCGGGGTGCCGGAGCAGATCCGGGCCTACGTACCCGGCACGTATCTCACCCTGGGCACCGACGGCTTCGGCTTCTCCGACACCCGGCCCGCGGCCCGGCGGTTCTTCAACGTCGACGCGGAGTCCATCGTCGTGGCGGTACTCGTGGCGCTGGCCCGCGACGGACACATCCCGTTCACCGTCGCGGCCGAAGCTGCGGAGAAGTATCAGATCACCGATGTCGCCGCGGCCCCGGAACAGACCAGCGATCCGGGCGTGGCCTGACGGCAACCGCACGTTTGCCCATGCGTCGGGCGGCGCGCCGCGGCTGGGCGGCCGCCGGCGGGGGCTAGGTTGAGGCCGGGGCCGGAGCAAGCGGGAAACCCGAGGCAGCGCCGG
>NZ_JBNCLX010000001.1:246840-1366158 GCF_049844895.1 Gordonia sp. DT101
CGGCGGGGGGGGGGGCCGCCCCCCCCCCCGCGTTTCCCCCCGGGGGCGCCCCCCCCCCCCGGGTCCGGCCCCCCGACGCATGGGCATAGATTGAGACGGTGAGCGATGCACGCGTGAACCAGGAGGCAGCGACGGCCGACGTGTTCGGTGCGCGGGGAGCCCACGTCCCCGCACCCGCCACCGTGCACGATGCGCTCCCCGACACACTGCTGCGACGGGTCAAGCAGTACAGCGGACGACTGGCCACCGAGGCGGTCCATTCGATGCAGGACCAGCTCCCGTACTTCGCCGACCTCGACGCCGCCCAGCGCGCGAGCGTTCAGCTGGTCGTCCAGACGGCGGTGGTCAACTTCGTCGAGTGGATTCAGGACCCCGAGGGCAACGTCAAGTTCACCGTCCAGGCCTTCCAGGTGGTCCCGCAGGACCTCGCACGACGCATCACGCTGCTGCAGACCGTCGAGATGGTGCGCGTGGCGATGGAGTTCTTCGAGAAATGGCTCCCACTGCTCGCCCGCAACGACGCTCAGCTCCGGGCGCTCACCGAATCGGTGCTGCGCTACGGCCGCGAGATCGGGTTCGCCGCCGCTTCGATCTACGCCTCGGCCGCCGAGTCGCGCGGCGCCTGGGACTCCCGCCTCGAGGCGCTCGTCGTAGACGCCGTCGTCCGCGGTGACACCGGACCGCAGCTCTCGTCCCGGGCCGCTGCCCTCAACTGGGACTCCGACGCACCGGCCACCATCATCGTCGGGACCCCGCCGCCGGAGCAGAACGTCTCGGTGCCGCTCGCCATCCACAACACCGCGAAACAGTTCGACCGGTCGGCGCTCTCGGTGGTCCAGGGCACCTTCCTGGTCGCCATCGTCAGCGGAGCCGTCAAACCCGGCGAACGGTTCGTCACCGAGTTGCTGACCCATTTCGCCGACGGTCCGGTGGTGATCGGACCGACGATGCCGAACCTGGGCAGCGCACACACGAGCGCCAGCGAGGCGATGTCCGGTATCGCGGCAGTGGTCGGCTGGCCGAACGCGCCGCGCCCGGTCCACAGTCTCGAATTGCTTCCCGAGCGCGCGCTCAATGGCGACACGGCGGCGATGGCCGCACTGAACGAGTCGTTGGTCCGTCCGCTGGCGAAGGGTGGCAGCACCCTCAACGCGACCCTCGAGGCCTATCTCGACTCTGGAGGATCGGTCGAGAGTTGCGCCCGCGTTCTGTATATCCATCCAAATACGGTTCGCTACAGACTGAAGAAAATTTCGGAAATCACAGGACGTGATCCAACTAACCCTCGCGACGGCTACGTCCTGAGGGTCGCGGCGACTGTTGGTCGATTGACACACTTCCAAAACGAAACGCACTCATTGGCCACATGAGCCACACCAGCCACAGCCCGGTTTCGACGTTTCCGCTGATCACACTCCCTGGGACACGTTTTGATAACGCATCTCAAAGTGGTGTCGAACCAGGTGTGGGTTAGATCAAGTTTGTGGGAACCCCACAAAAGGTTGCGACAAGGTTCATGGGCCTCGACACCCACAAAGTGCCCTCAGACAGTGTTCTCTGGTCACGTGCTTTCGATGCTTGCGCCCGGCCAGGGCTCACAGACACCCGGGATGCTGTCCCCGTGGTTGGAACTTGCCGGTGCCCGGGACCAACTCTCGACATGGTCGAAGCTGACCGGCCTCGATCTCGAGCGCCTCGGCACCACCGCGACCGCGGACGAGATCACCGACACCGCGGTGACCCAACCGCTGGTGGTCGCGTCGGCGCTGCTGGCGTACCAAGAACTCGCGAGACGTTCGGAACTGGCCGCCGATGCGATCGTCGCGGGCCATTCCGTCGGTGAGCTCGCCGCCGCTGCCATCACCGGTGTCATCAGCAGCGACGAGGCCGTGTCACTGGCCGCCATCCGTGGTGCCGAGATGGCCAAGGCCTGCGCACTCGAACCGACCACGATGGCCGCGGTTCTCGGCGGCGACGAATCCGCCGTCCTCGCGCGCCTCGACGAACTCGACCTCGTCCCGGCCAACCGCAACGCCGCCGGCCAGATCGTGGCCGCCGGCGCTGTGGCCGCCATCGACGAGCTCATCGCCAACCCGCCGGAAAAGGCTCGCACGCGTAAGCTCGCAGTCGCGGGAGCGTTCCATACTCGATTCATGGCCCCAGCGCAGGAGGCCGTCGCCGCGGCCGCGGCAAAGATCACGCCCGCAGACCCCAGTCGGACGCTGTTGTCCAATTTCGATGGCCAACCTGTAACGAATGGCGCCGACGCGCTGACAAGACTAGTAGGACAGGTGACGAAACCGGTCCGCTGGGACCTGTGTTCCGCGTACATGCGCGAGCAGGCCACCACTGCCGTCGTCGAGCTTCCGCCCGCGGGCACGCTCGTCGGCATTGCCAAACGAGAGTTGAAGGGCACGCCGACCCTGGCGCTGAAAATGGCCGACAACCTCGACAACATCACCGAACTTGGATAGCGGTCACGGCGACAGGCCGTGACCCCCGGAAGACCGGATCACCGGTTGTCCAATCACTCATGGGCGGGATGCTCGTGAGTGCTCCGGAGAACATCACAGAGCAAACCAAGAAGGGAACCACATCGTGGCTGCCACCCAGGAAGAACTCATCGCCGGCATCGCCGAGATCATCGAGGAAGTCACCGGCATCGAGCCGTCCGAGGTGACCATGGAGAAGTCGTTCGTCGACGACCTCGACATCGACTCGCTGTCGATGGTGGAGATCGCCGTGCAGACCGAAGACAAGTACGGCGTGAAGATCCCCGACGAGGATCTCGCCGGCCTCCGCACCGTCGGCGACGCCGTCTCCTACATCCAGAAGCTCGAGACGGAGAACCCCGAGGCTGCTGCCGCCATCCAGGCCAAGGTCGAGGCAGACAAGAACTCGTGAGCTCCCCATCCCTCCGCGAATACTCAACGCTGGGCGGGAACTTCCCGAGCGTGGTGGTCACCTCCATGGTGGCCACCACCTCGCTGGGCGAAGATCTCGACACCACGTGGAAGAAGCTGGTGGCGGGTGAGTCGGGCATCCGTGAACTGACTGATGACTTCGTCACCAAGTACGGCGACCTGCCGTGCCGCATCGGCGGTCGTCTGATCAAGGATCCGTCCGAGGAAGTGACGCGCGTCGAAGCACGCCGCATGGCCTACGTCGAGCGCATCGCACATGTCATGAGCAAGCGCCTGTGGGCCCAGGCAGGCGAGCCGGAGGTCGACCCCGACCGTCTGGCCGTCGTCTTGGGCACCGGTCAGGGTGGCGGAGATGCGATGGTCGAGGCCGTCAAGGCGATCGAACAGTCGGGCAACTACCGCAAGGTCTCGCCACTGGCCGTCTCGATGGCGATGCCGAACGGCCCGGCCGCGGTCACCGGACTCAATGTCGGTGCGCGTGCCGGTGTGATCACCCCCGTCTCGGCGTGCTCGTCGGGTGCGGAGGCCATCGCACATGCGTGGCGACACATCGTCATGGGTGACGCCGACATGGTCGTCACCGGTGGCGTCGAGGGTCACATCGACGCGATTCCGATCGCGGCGTTCTCGATGATGCGTGCGATGAGCACGCGCAACGAGGACCCTGCGGGTGCCTCACGGCCGTTCGACAAGGATCGCGACGGCTTCGTGTTCGGCGAGGGCGCGGCGATGATGATCATCGAGCGCGAAGAGCATGCCAAGGCACGGGGTGCACACATCCACGCCCGCCTGCTCGGCGCCGGTATCACCTCGGATGGCTTCCATCTGGTGGCACCGGATCCAAGCGGACAGGGGAACGCCCGTGCCATGACCCGTGCGATCCAGACGGCCGGCCTCACCAAGGCCGACATCAGTCACATCAACGCACATGCGACGTCGACTCCCATCGGCGACACGGCCGAGGCGGCGGGTATCAACGCGGCAGTCGGTCAGCATGCTGCGGTGTACGCGCCCAAGTCGGCGCTGGGGCACTCCATCGGCGCAGTCGGGGCGCTGGAGTCCGTGCTCACCATCAAGAGCGTCGAAGAGGGTGTCATCCCTCCCACGCTCAACCTGCAGAACCAGGATCCGGAGTGCGACCTCGACGTAGTTCACGGTGAAGCCCGTTATGGGCAGATCGACTACGCGTTGAACAACTCGTTCGGATTCGGTGGGCACAACGTCGCGCTCACCTTCGGTCGCTACTGATACACCACCCCGACACACAGGAGACAGCGATGACCACATTGGCTCCCATCACCGGCCATGAGGAAGCTGCGGATCCCCGTGATCCGCTGCTCCGGCTGACCAACTTCTTCGACGAAGGCACGATGTCGCTCCTGCACGCTCGCGACAAGTCGGGTGTGCAGGCCGCCATCGGCTCGGTCAACGGCGTTCGCACTGTCTCTTATTGCACCGATGGCACCGTGATGGGCGGTGCCATGGGTGTGGTGGGTTGCGCTCACATCGTGAACGCGATCGACACCGCCATCACCGAGCAGACGCCGGTCATCGGCATCTGGCATTCCGGTGGTGCCCGGCTCGCGGAGGGCGTCGAGGCGCTCCACGCGGTCGGCCAGGTCTTCGAGGCGATGGTCCGCGCCTCCGGCTACGTGCCGCAGATCTCGGTGGTCGTCGGCTTCGCCGCCGGCGGTGCCGCGTACGGACCAGCACTCACCGACGTCGTGATCATGGCCCCGGCGGGCCGCGTGTTCGTCACGGGTCCCGACGTGGTCAAGAGCGTCACCGGCGAATCCGTCGACATGGAGTCGCTCGGTGGTCCGCTCACCCACGGCAAGAAGTCGGGCGTGTGCCACATCATCGCCGACTCCGAGCCGGACGCATACTGGCGCGCACGCCGACTCGTGTCGACGTTCAGCCGGCAGGGCCACTTCAATCGGGAGCAGGCCGAGGCCGGCGACGTCGACCTCATGGCGTTGTTGCCCGAATCGAATCGTCGCGCCTACGACGTGCATCCGATCGTCGAGCAGATGCTCGACACTCAGATGGCCGCCGACGGCGAGACCGAGATCTCCACTTTCGAAGAGCTGCAGGCGAAGTGGGCTCCGAACATCGTGGTGGGATTCGGCAGGCTGTCCGGGCGCAGCGTCGGCGTCATCGCCAACAACCCGCTCCGCATGGGCGGTTGTCTGAACTCGGAGAGCGCCGAGAAGGCCGCGCGATTCGTCCGACTCTGCGACGCTTTCGGTATCCCGCTGATCGTCGTCACCGACGTCCCCGGCTACCTGCCCGGCGTCGGCCAGGAATGGAACGGCGTGGTGCGTCGCGGTGCCAAGCTGCTGCACGCCTTCGCCGAATGCACCGTTCCCCGTGTCACGCTGGTGACGCGAAAAATCTACGGCGGCGCGTACATCGCGATGAATGCGCGCGCCCTCGGCGCCACGGCGGTCTTCGCGTGGCCGGGCTCGGAGGTGGCCGTGATGGGCGCCAAGGCGGCCGTCGGCATCCTCCACAAGAAGGCGCTCGCCGCCGCACCGGACGACGAGCGGGAAGCCCTGCACGATCGTCTGACGGTCGAGCACGAGGCGATCGCCGGTGGTCTCGGCCGCGCCCAGTCGATCGGTGTGGTCGACGACGTGATCGACCCCGCGACCACCCGCAGCCGAATCGCCGAGGCGCTCGCGGCAGCACCGGCACGGCGTGGTCGTCACAAGAACATCCCGCTCTGACCTTCGGACGCGCGGCACGCGAGGCGATCTCGATACGACGCCTCGCTACGGCTCGGTGCCTACTCGATCAGCGTGAACCGGTCTCGACGGCCGTGAACCCACCGCCGGTCGAACAGCGCGCTTCCTCCGCCCGTCGACCCCTCCGCCCGTCGACCCCTCCGCCCGTCGAGCAGCACGTCCCCTCCGCCGGTCGAGTAGCGGCGACGAAGGAGTCGCGTATCGAGACCTCCGACCGACACAGCACAGCAATTCGGCCCCGGCAGTTCGCTACCGGGGCCGAATCTCGTATCGGCGGTGGGTGGTACCGCCGAGGGGTCTATCCGACGCGCTGCTGGAGCCAGGTCACCTCTGCACCGGCGCCGCCCATGCGGTACGACTCCAGCGCGTCGTCCCATGCCGTGCCGAGTGCGGCCTCCAGTTCGCCGGCGAGTCCGGCGCTGTCGGGCTGGGATTCGATGAGCGCGCGCAACTGCATCTCGCCGATCATGACGTCGCCGTTCGCGCTCGTGGAGCCACGCCACAGCCCGAGGCCGGGCACGTAGCTGAAGCGCTCGCCGTCGACGCCGTCGCTGGCGTTCTCGGTCACCTCGAAGCGCAACGCCGACCACTCTCGCAGCGCCGTCACCAGGCGCGCGGCAGTGCCGACCGGGCCGGCCCAGTCAACGGTGGCACGTTGCATACCGGGGTCGGCCTCTTGCGCGGACCACTTCAGGTTGGCCCGCGCATTCAGGGTCGACGACAGAGCCCACTCGACATGCGGGCATAGCGCCACCGGCGCCGAGTGGATGTACACCACTCCTGTCGTCCTGTCCGCAAACTGACTCAGATTGCGCACCTTTTCACCTCCGGTTTCGACGAGGAACGTCTTCCCCAACACACCTCGGAAACCAGATATCACACTTGTGTGGTTAATTGTGCCTCAAGTTGCCCGTGTTGCGCCAGTTTCTGGAGTGCTTTCTCAGGTTTCTCGATCACCGCGACAACTCGGCGACGACCGC
Source organism: Gordonia sp. DT101 (assembly GCF_049844895.1). Taxonomy (NCBI): domain Bacteria; kingdom Bacillati; phylum Actinomycetota; class Actinomycetes; order Mycobacteriales; family Gordoniaceae; genus Gordonia; species Gordonia sp. DT101. The sequence goes on from NZ_JBNCLX010000001.1 coordinate 253,492, forward strand.
GTCGTTGAAGTCGCTCCACAGCGGCTTGGCCCATGCACCGAATGCACGGTCGGTGAGCACGACACATGCCGTGGCGAGGACCGGGTCCACCCAGAGGAATGTGCCGCTCTGACCGAAGTGGCCGAAGGTCGGCGGCGAGTTCTGCGTGCCGGTCCAGTGCGGCTTCTTCTCCGCCCGGATCTCGAACCCCAGCCCCCAGTCGTTGGGGCGGTGTTTCCCGTATCCCGGGACGAAGCCGTCGAGACCGGGGAACTCCACCGACGACGCGCGAGCGGCCAGATCCGTCGACAGCAGAGTCGGCGACAGGAGTTCGGTGGCGAAGCGCCCCAGGTCGGCGGCGGTCGATCGAGCCCCGTGGCCGGCCGGCCCGGCCAACTCCGTCGACAACAGGCCGAGGGGTTCGCACACCGCCTCACCGAGGTAGTCGGCGAAAGCGATGTCGGTGACGTTCTCGACCGTCTCGGCGAGCACCTCGAATCCCGCACTCGAGTAGATGCGCTGGGTCGCCACCGGCGCCGCGACCTCGCGGCTGTCGAAGGCGAGTCCCGACGCGTGGGCGAGCAGGTGCGCGACGGTGGCCCCCGGCGGACCGGCGGCATCGTCGAGTTCGACGGCACCTTCTTCCACCGCGATGAGAACCGCCTCGGCCACAAGGAGTTTGGTGACCGAGGCGAGCTCGAAGACACGATCGGGGTCGCCGAATTGCTCGACGACCCCGTTCGCGGTGACAACTACGGCCGACACGTGGTCGACCGGCCAGTCGGCTAATGCATCAAGTGGCGACACACCGCACGACACTACCGTCCGTGATGGTCAGTGATCCTCGTCGGTGTACCGGATCACGCCGCGGATGTTTCGACCCTCGAGCATGTCCTGGTAACCCTCGTTGATCTGGTCGAGGCGGTACTGACGGGTGATCATGTCCTCGATGTTGAGCTTGCCCATGCGGTACATCGAGAGGAGCTGCGGGATGTCGAGCTTCGGGTTGGCGCCGCCGAAGATCGAGCCCTGCAGGTTCTTCTGCAGCAGGGTCAGCATCGCGAGGTTGAGGGTCACCTCGGATTCCATCATGTTGCCCATGCCGGTCAGCACGCACGTCCCGGCCTTGGCGGTGATCCCCATCCACGTGTCGACGTCCTTGCCGTGTACCTCACCCACGGTGACGATGACCTTGTGGCACATGTGCCCCTGGGTGAGCTCCGCGATACCCATCGCGGCCTCTTCGACCGACGCGAAAGTGTGCGTGGCGCCGAACTTCATCGCCTGCTCGCGCTTCCACTCCACCGGATCGATGGCGATCACGTTGCGCGCACCCGAGATCACGGCGCCCTGCAACGCGGCCGTGCCGACGCCGCCGACGCCGACGATCGCCACGTCTTCGCCGGGGCGGACGTGGCCACTGCGGGTGGACGAGCCGTAACCGGTCGGGATGCCGCATCCGCACAGGGCGGCGACCTCGAACGGGATGTCCTTGTCGATCTTCACGGCCGATGCCTCGTGGACGACCATGTACGGCGAGAAGGTGCCGAGCAGCGTCATCGGGTAGACGTCCTCGCCCTTCGCGGTGTGGATGCGGAAGGTGTTGTCCGACACTGCTTCACCCTGCAAGAGCATCGCCCCGAAGTCGCACAGGTTGGCGAGACCGGCCTTGCACGACGGACACTTGCCGCACGACGGGATGAACGACAGGACCACGTGGTCGCCGACCTCGAAGTCGGTGACGCCCTCCCCCACTTCGGCCACGACTCCGGCGCCTTCGTGTCCACCGAGGATCGGGAATCCCGCCATCGGGATTCCGCCGGTCATCAGGTGATGGTCGGAATGGCACATTCCGGCCGCTTCCATCCTGATCTTGATCTCGCTGCGCTGCGGATCGCCGATCTCGATCTCTTCGATCTCCCACGGCTTGTTGAGTTCGCGCAGCAGCGCACCCTTGGTCTTCAACTTCTCTTCCTCCACTTGTAGACACGCGTCGTCCGACGGATCGACCCCCGACAGACGCAAGACATCCTACGAGAGACCCTAGTCACTCACGGCCAAAAATGAAACGTGTTCTAGTCGCGATTTTCGCCGCCCGTGAGGGCTACGGTCAGTTCGCCAGGCCGGCGTCCTTGCTTCCGTAGGACGAACGCAGCGCCGGCTTGACCACCTTGCCGCCCGCGTTGCGGGGCAGGACGTCGACGATGACCATCTCCTTCGGATGCTTGAACCGGGCCAGATTCTCGTTGAGATACGGCTCGAGCTCGGCGAGGGTGAGGTCGTCGGTACCCTCGGCGAGCACCACGACGGCGACCGGCACCTCTCCCCATTTCTGATCGGCACGACCGATGACCGCGGCCTCGGCGATCTTCGGGTGGCCGTACAGCGCGTTCTCCACCTCGGCGCAGTAGATGTTCTCGCCGCCGGAGATGATCATGTCCTTGGCTCGATCGACGACGTAGAGGAAACCCTCCTCATCCTCGCGCACGAGATCACCCGAATGGAACCACCCACCGTGGAATGCATCGGCCGTCCCCTGCGGGTTCTGCCAGTACCCCTTCATCATGTTCGGGCCGCGGTAGACGATCTCGCCGACGTCCCCCCGGGGAACGTCCTTCATCTCCGGGTCGACGACCCGCGCGGTCACCGCAGGCACGACCTTCCCGATCGACCCGACCTTGCGCAGAGCATCCCGGCCTTCGAGGACGCAGGTGATCGGAGACATCTCGGTCTGACCGAAGACGGCGACGTTGACGGCGTCCGGGAAGGTCTCGTTCATCGCGTTCAGGACCGTGTCCGAGGCCGGGGCCGCGCCCCAGCTGATCACCCGCAGTTTCAGATCACGCGGATTGGCCTGCTGCGCAGCGCACACCGCCTGCCACTGGGCGGGCACCAAGAAGATCGACGTCGTTCCCTCACGCTCCAGGGTGTCGAGCATGTCGTTCGGGTCGAATGCACCGAGCGGGTGGATCACCGACAGCGCGCCCATGTAGATCAACGGGGTCATGGCACCGAGGCCGGCGATGTGGAACATCGGGGCCACACAGGCACCGATGTCGTCGCGCGAGGTCTGCAGCGCCTGTAGGCAGGTCACCGCCTGCGCCTGCAGGTTGGTGTGGGTCAGCATGGCGCCCTTGGGTTTTCCCGTGGTGCCTGACGTGTACATGATCAGCGACACGGTGTCCTCCGGGATGTCGGTCTCCGGCAGATCCGACGAATCCTCGGCCACCAACGCCTCGAAATCCAGGTGGGCATCGTTCTCGGTACCGCCGGCGACGACGATCGACTCGATGGCACCGGTCGAGGCGCTGACCGCATCCGCCAGCGGTGCCAGCATCGACTCGGTGACGATGTGCTTCGCTCCGCTGTCGGTCACCAGGAACGCGATCTCCGCCGGGCTCATCCGGATGTTGACCGGCACGGGGATCGCGCCGATCAGGTTGGCGCCGAGCACCGCCTCGACGTACTCGGCGCGGTTCAACATGAGGATCAGGATGCGGTCCCCGAACTGCACTCCCCGTCGACTGAGCGCCGCGGCGAATCCGCGCGCCCGCTCATCGAGCTCGGCCCATGTGGTGACCGTGCCCTGGAACTTGAGAGCGGGCCGGTCGGGCGTCATGAACGCGTGCCTACGCACCTGGTTGTTCCAATGGTTTCGGCGCGAGCGCAACGGTTCAGTCGTCAGGTCGCGGCCGGGATCGATCGCGGCGGTCATGGGTGTCTCCTGTCCTGTGACGCTGTGGCGGTCACGGTTTCGGGTCGGGTGTGGTCGGTCGAAGGGCGATCCGGCAGACACCGCCGAGGGACGCCGATCAACGCTTGGCGCCGGCGAAAGCCGCCATCGCCGCCTGGAACTCGGCGGACTGGAGCAGAGTCGTCTGCCCCTCGAGCTCGCGGTCGAGCGCCTCGTCGAAATCGGCCATCGTGTGGGCGTCGAGTGCTGCCTTGGTCAGTCGCAGCGCGCTCGACGACGATCCGGCCAGCTTCGCCACCGCCTTCCCGACGGTGGCATCGAGAGTCGCCCGATCGGCGACCACCTTGGTGATCAGGCCGGCGTCGAATGCCTCTGTGGCGGGGAGCTTCTCGCCGAGCAGAGCCATCGCGTTCGCCCTGGCCCGCCCCACCGCTGCGGCCACCGACATGGAGGCCCCGCCGTCGGGCATCAGACCGATGTTGATGAAGGCCAGCAAGAAGTAGGAGCGTTCGGTCGCGTAGATCAGGTCGGAGGCCAAGGCCAGCGAGGCGCCGATTCCGGCGGCCGGACCGTCCACGACGGCCACGACCGGCACCCCCACCCCGCGGACGGCGCGTGCAAGGTCCGATCCCGACGAGATGACACCGCGGGCCTGCGTCGCGTCGAGACCACCACCCGGCCCCCCGGCCGCCTCGGCGATGTCGATGACGTCGGCGCCGGTACTGAAACTCCCACCGACGCCCTCGATCACCACGACACGGACATCCTCACGCGTCGACCATTGGTCGAACGCGTCGATGATGGTGCGACTCGCCGCCCCGTTCAGCGCATTCATCCGATGCGGCCGGTCGATCTCGATCCGGGCCACCCCTCGGTCATCCACACTGACCCGGATCTCGTCCGCACCTGCCGCATTGTCGCTCACGCCGTCTTGCCCCTCACTCGTTCCCGACCCCCTGGGGCCCGTTCGTCGACCACACTACTACCACGGTGCGATCCAGATCACGAGAATACTCATTAACTTATCCTCGCGGAAGATGCCGTTTTACTGGCATTTATCGCCTCGAGGGCCGAATCGCCGTGGTGAACATCAACTCCGACTATGCTCGCACGACATGACCGCCCAGCCGTCCCCACCGGCGACACCCCAGACCGACCATGCGCGCCGTCGCCGGCCGGCCGACCGGCGCGACGTCATCCTGCGGTCGGCGGCCAAGGCCTTCAGCGCGAACGGCTATCACGCGGTCCGCCTCGACGACATCGCCGACGCCGCCGGGATCTCCGCACCCGCGCTTTATCGCCATTTCCCGAACAAATATGCGCTCTTCGCGGAGACCGCGCGGAATCTCGCCGACGCGCTCGCCGACGCCACCGGATCGATCCCACATGACCCGAACCGTCCCGAGGTGGAACTGCGTGGACTGCTCGCGGCGCTCACCGGCGCGTCGATCGACAACCGCCGCACCGGCGGTCTCTATCACTGGGAGGCCGACTATCTCCACACCGACGACGCCCGATATGTGCGGTCGATCGTCATCGCCCAGCATCGACGGATCCGTGACGCACTGCGCCGGGCGCGGCCTTGCCTCGACGCCGAGTCGGCCGATCTGATCACCGCGGCGATGACGAGTGTCGTCGCCAGCCCGGCCACCCACCGTGCGGCGTTGCCGGCACGCCAGATCGGCGATCTGATCACCGGGGCGGCCATGTCGCTGAGCGATGCCGACCTGCCCACTCGGCCCGACGCCGACACCGGCCCACCTCCGGCCGGCTTGTCACCGACGGCCAAACGCGAGGTGCTCCTCACCGAGGCGATGAAACTCTTCGCGGCACAGAGCTTTCGCGAGGTGACGATCGACGACATCGCACGCGCCGCCGACCTGCCCTCGTCCGGGGTATATCGCCATTTCGAGAGCAAAGCGGCGATTCTGCAGGCCGCGTTCTGGCGGACCTCCGACCGGGTCACCGCCTTGATCGCGGACGCACTGTCGTCGTCGAGTACGCCCCGGGAGGCCATCGTCGCCCTGGTGACCCGGTACGTGGATCTGTGCTGCACCAACACCGCGATGTTGTCGGTGTATGTCTCCGAGATCGGCAACGTGCCGCCCGCCCAGCGGACCGAATTGCGCAATCAACAACGCATCAACGTCGAGGAATGGGCTGCGTGGCTCACCCGGGAGCGGCCCGAACTCAACGCCGTCGCGGCCCGATTCCTCGTCCAGGCCGCACTCAATGTCACCATCGATCTCACCCGCCTGAACCGCCGGCCGACGCCCGAGCGGATCTCCGCACTCGGGCTCCGACTGCTGCTCGGCGGTGTCGGGTCACACGGTGTGGAGGCGGACTCGTTGGCGTCAGACGGTGTCGAGGTCGGCGAGTAGCCACCGACCGTCTCGCCGTTCCAGGGTCACCTTGACCCTGGACTGGTAGGGGATCCCCTCGGGCACTTCCGCACTCACCCTTGGCGACGTCACCGTCTGGTCCAAGGTCACCAACACGACGGCCTTGCCGTCCGAGATGGATTGCAGCCCCGCCTCTTTGGATTCCGCGCGTGAGGTCCCCCGGGCGGCGGCATTACCGCGACGGGCATCTTGGGACGAGGTGATGTAGGACTTGGCGAACTCCGGCGTGGCAATGTCGTCTATCCGCCGGTCGAGGTCGCCGTAGTTCGCCGGATCGTAGGTGGCCACCACCGCCGCATAGCGCTTCGCCGAGTCCATCGCGTCCTGACGAGCGACCTCCGCCGGCCCGCTCGCATCCGCGCGTCGGTCGGCCTGCTGCGCCGCGTACGCGAAATAGGCCGTGGTCACGGCCAGCACGACGACCAACACAGACAAGCCGATGACCAGCATGCGTGAGCGTCGGGGCATCGTCGTCCGTCGCGGTCGGGCCACCACCCGGCCGGGTCTCCGGTCGACCGCTGCCGGACCGGACCCGTCCTCCGCGTCTGCGGCGATGTCCGCCGATTCACTGGCGCCTGACCCGTCCGCAGTCCGCCGACCCCGCCGCCGTGAGTCACGCTCTGCCTTCTGCCGGGCTTCCTCCCGAAGCCGTTCCCGGTTGGTGCGATTGACGGCCAGGAAGCCGTCGCCGTCGAGCGGGGTCACCTCGCCTGGCTCACGCGCGTCGTCGCGCGGTGGGTCGACCACCGCGTCGGCGTCGCTCTCGGCCGACGTCGGCCGCTGGGACTTTGGCATGCGACCAATGTAGCGACTCGATTCGGCGCTCCGGTCACGCCTATCAGATATATGTGCGCTACCTTGAGGGTCGGCACAGAACTGAGAAACCGGGTTCGGCTCCGAGGTCCGTTACTCGGCGCGGTCCCATCGACCGGCTACGGTGGCACGAATGAGACCCAGCGCGACATCCTCGCAGAGCCCTGCAGGCACCGAGCGTTCCGCGCCCGCACAACGCCTGCGACGTCGACCGCAACTGTCCGAAGAGGTGGCCACCCACCTTCGGGAACAGATCATGACGGCCGCCATCCGCCCGGGTGACTATGTCCGGATGGACGAGACGGCGGAACGTCTCGGCGTGAGTGTGACCCCTGTGCGCGAGGCCCTGCTGACGTTGCGCGGCGAGGGCATGGTGAACCTCGCGCCACACCGCGGCTACATCGTTGCCGAACTCAGCCGGACCGACGTGGACGATCTGTTCTGGCTGCAGGGTGAGATCGCGGTGAAGCTCGCACTGCGTACGGCCGACGCGATCACCCCGGATCAGATCGTCGAACTCGAGCGTCACAACCAACAACTCCGCGAAGCACTGGAACTCGACGACGGAGAGCAGGTGGCGCTCGCCGAGTTCGGGTTCCACCGGGCACACAACCTGGTGGCCGCCGGCGGCAAGCTCGCCTGGTTCCTGCTGAGCGCGACCCGCTACACGCCGTCACAGCTGTATGCCACCGATCCCGAGTGGGGCAAAGTGGCCGTCGATTCGCACGCGAAACTCATCGAGGCCTACCGCGTCGGCGATCGCGACCAGATCGTCGAGCAGACGCGCCGCCAATTCACCGACGGCGCAACCAGGCTCACCCGGCATCTGGAGAAGACCGGCATCTGGGACGACCCGTCGTAGACTCGCCGGTCGCACCGGGCCGCCGCGATGCACCGCTCCGGGTCGGGTAGTGTTGGCTCGTGGCGCCGCCCAGGGCGGGGCTGGTCACCCCCGACGACCAGCTCCGCCCTGGGCGGCGCTGATACGTTGCGGGACCTGGCGGTCACAGACTGCCGAGGTCGGATGACACCCACTGCTCGACGCGCAACACCACCTTGGTCTGGGCACCGTGGTTCTCCCATGCGAAGTCGACGTAACCCGCAACCTTCTCGGCAGGCAGATAACGGGCCGCCATCTCGGTGAGCTCCGCGCGCGTCCCGTCCGTGTAGCTCTCGATGTCTCCCGAGACCGACACGTACCGGATCGTCGGTTCCAGCGTCTCGACCATGAGGCTGCAGCGCCCCGCCTCCCGGATGAGCGCAAGCTTGCGCGATGACGTCCCGGTGAGGAGCCACACAGATCCCCCGGGCACGTACTGGTACCAGATCGGGACCACGAGGGGCGCACGGTCGGGGCCCGCCTCGGCGGCCAAAGCGGCGATATGGGGCTCGGCCAGGAACAATTCTCGTTCGGATGTGGTGAGTGCCATGGCGCCACGGTAAACCGCTGCCACGACAAGAACGCCCGCCACCGCATTACTGCAGGTGACGGGCGTTCTGTTGCTCCCCCAACTGGACTCGAACCAGTAAACCGGCCGTATTCGGTTGTCATGTCTCACCTGCATAATCGCTCCTCTACCTGCAGATAATACAAACAGTAACTCGGAGATGAGCGGAAGGAAACGGAAGCTGAGGTAACCTCATCTGGCACGTATCTGGCATGGAAAGGACAGATGGCAGTGGCCAGTAAACGAGGATTCGGCAACATCCGACGGCTACCGTCGGGCCGGTATCAGGCCCGATACACCGGCCCCGACGGTGTCGAACACAAGGCGCCGAAGACCTTCGCCGCGAAGATCGACGCCGAGGCATGGCTGTCTGATCGTCGCCGCGAGATCGACCGCGACCTCTGGAACCCCACGGCCGCAGACCGCGACGTCGCCCCCACCTTCGGCCCCTACGCCGACGAGTGGCTCGAGACGAGAACCGTGCGCGGGCGCCCACTCAAGACCCGCACCCGCGACCACTACCGCGAACTGCTCGACCTCCACGTCCTGCCAACCTTCGCCGACAAACGCCTCGACCAGATCACCCCGGCCTCAGTGCGCACATGGCACGCCACCCTGCTGCCGGGCAAAGACACCATGCGGGCGCACGCCTACAGCCTGCTGCGCACGATCATGACGTCCGCGGTCAACTCCGATCTGATCGACGCCAATCCGTGCCGGGTCGAGGGTGCCGGGTCGGCGTCGCGTCGGTCGAGGACCACACCCGCCACCGTCGGCGAACTCGCCACGATCGCCGACAACATGCCCGACCATCTGCGCGCCGCGGTGCTGTTGGCCGGCTGGTGTGCGTTGCGATTCGGTGAGCTGATCGAGCTACGCCGCTCCGACGTCGACCTCGACCAAGGCGTGGTCTCCATCACCCGCGCCGCGATCCGCCAGGACGAAGACGGCCGTTACGTGGTGACGACGCCGAAGTCGGATGCAGGTGTCCGCGTCGTCCACATCCCCCCGCACGTGCTGCCTGTTGTCACCGACCACCTCGACAAGCACACTGCGCCCTCACCGTCGGCACTGCTGTTCCCCGCGCCCGGTGGCGGGTATCTCTCGCCGACGTCGCTCTACCGCTACTACTACCCTGCCCGAGATGCGGCCGGGCGCAGCGACCTTCGGTTCCACGATCTCCGGCACACCGGCGCCGTGCTCGCCGCAGTGTCCGGTGCGACGCTGGCTGATCTGCAGGCCCGGCTCGGACACTCCACCGTCGCGGCCGCCATGCGCTACCAGCACGCCGCGCAGGGTCGAGACAAGGCGATCGCCGAGGCCCTCTCGAAACTCATTGAGTCCTAGGCGGTGTCGGCTACGGAGAATTGCGGAAGCGTTTGCTAGAGTAGAACCCGAAGAGACTCAGACCGGAGTACGCCGTAGGACGCCGAGGACGATCTGAGCGCGGAAGGCAGTAACCGCCAATCGGTTCTGTCACGAACGCCGGGTCCCCAGCGGGGGCGAAAAGGACACCTACAAGCCGTGGATCGCGGCTGCCATGTGTCTGGAGTCTCTTCCCGAATGTCTTCCGTCTCCCCCTCTCGTCGTCGCTATGCGACGATCAATCAGACTGCCGAGTATCTCGGCGTCACCGATCGCACCGTCAGGCAGATGATCGCCGACGGACGCCTGCGCGGATACCGCAACCGTCGCCTGATTCGCTTGGACCTCAACGAGGTTGACGCTTCCATGCAGCCCTTCGGGGGTGCAGCTTGAGGCCGGGCAATGAAGAAGGCCCCGAGATCACCAGTCCCGAGGCCCTCCAAGAATCAGCAGCCGCCAAGCCAACCGTTTCCGGTGCCGAGTATATCGGTGGTGACTGCCAATGAGCAGCGCCTACGAGCGTGTCGTCACCGCCCTGCGAGACCGTGGCGACGTCAAGGACGACGGCCGCAAAGCTTCGGCCCCGTGCCCGGCCCACGACGACACCAATCCGTCGCTGTCAGTCGCCATCGGTAAGACCGGCGACCGCGCTGTCATCCACTGCCACGCCGGGTGTGACACCCGCGAGATCCTCGACGCACTCAACCTCACCGACCGCGACCTGTTCGACGACAGCACCGACTACCGCTACGCCGGTGGCGCCGTGGTTCATCGCAAGCCCGGCAAGCAGTTCCCGCAGAGCGGCAACAAGACCGACCGCAGCCTGTTTCGCGTCGAGCATCTGCCCGACAACCACGCGATCCCGGTCTACGTCGTCGAAGGCGAGAAGGACGCGAACACCGTCGCCTACATCGACGGTGCGTTCGCTGTCTCCCCACGGCAGGGAGCAGCAACCAAGCCCGAGCGGTACGACTGGTCACCACTCAAGCATCGCCCGGTGATCGTTGTCGCCGACCGTGACGACGGTGGCCGCGCCCATGCCGAGCGGGTCGCCGGCCTCTTGGAGAACGTGGCCAAGTCGGTGGTCGTCGTCGAGGCCGCCGAAGGCAAAGACCTCACCGACCACGTGTTGACCGGGCACGGTCTCGACGAGCTGGTGCCCGTCGACGAGGAAGCTGGCACCACCTCATCCCAGACGATCGACTGGGCTGCGTTGCTCGATGGTGAACCCGAGCCTGTCAACTGGCTGATCCCCGACGTGATCGCCGAGGGGCGTAGCTATGCGCTCGCCGGTGGTGCGAAGGCCGGCAAGTCGCTGCTGATGCTCGATCTGTTGATCCGCCACCGCGTGCGGGCGCTCTATCTCGACAACGAACAGACCGAGGACGATCTACGCACCCGTGTGCGCGCGATGGGCGCCGGACCCGACGACCTGGCTGATCCCCGACGTGATCGCCGAGGGGCGTAGCTATGCGCTCGCCGGTGGTGCGAAGGCCGGCAAGTCGCTGCTGATGCTCGATCTGTTGATCCGCCACCGCGTGCGGGCGCTCTATCTCGACAACGAACAGACCGAGGACGATCTACGCACCCGTGTGCGCGCGATGGGCGCCGGACCCGACGACCTGGCCGATCTCGCCTATTTGCTGTATCCCAACCTCGCACCGCTCGACACCGCGGCCGGTGGCCAACAATTGTTCGCACTCGTCGACGAGTACGAACCCGATCTCGTCGTGCTCGACACGGTGAGTCGATTCGTCTCCGGCGACGAGAACGAGGCCGCGACCTATCAGGCGTTCTACCGGCACTCGCTGATCCACCTCAAGAGGGCTGGCGTGGCCGTGCTGCGGCTGGACCACCTCGGCAAAGACGTCACCAAAGGGCAACGAGGATCGTCGGCGAAAAACGATGACGTCGATTGCGTCTGGGTGCTCGTCGAGAAGAAGCCCGGTGAGGCGTACACGTTGCGCTGCGAACGGCAGCGATCCGGCGACCACCCACACCACATCGAGATCGCCCGGCACCGTCACCCGCTGCGGCACGAGCTGACCGCCGAGGATGGCTTGCAGATCGACACCTACGACCCGGTGCTCGTCGTGGTCGCCGACCTTGACCAGCTGGAGGTTCCGACGAGCTGGGGACGCGACAAGGTGCGTCAGGCGTACGCCGGGAAATGCCGCAACGAGGTACTGACCGAGGCCATCAAACGACGCCGCGAACGGGGCGAAAATACCTGTCCCCGACCCCCGGGACAGGTCGAGTCGCCGACACCTGTCCCCAGTCCCCGGGACAGGTCAGACATAACAACAGGTCAGACCTGTCCCGGACAGGTTGGGGACAGGGGTATCGGCGTCCCCCAGGCGACCTGTCCGCCCACGTCCCCACCTATAGGTGGGGACAGGTCAGCCGGGACCGGGATTTGCACATGCTCTGAGTGTCAGTTCCCGATGACATTCGAGTCCGACATCACGCTCGGATACCACGCGGGGTGCGCGTCATGAGCGAGATAGTCCAACTTCCCTACGGCCTCAACGCCCACGTCTACACGCGCGCCGATCGCACCGCCGACACCATCGACCGCCTCGGCCTCGGCGACCTCGAACTCAACGACCTCGACCCCGAGACCCGCGAGCGCCTGGCGCACATCACATCGAAGGAGACCAATGCCTAAGCGTCAGCGCCCCGTCGACACCAAGGCGCTCATCTACCGATTGGGCAAGCTGGGCGGCCACCTGCGTGCCGGCCGCTTCAACCAGCGTCAGCTCTCCTACCTCGACGCCGTCATCTCGCACTACTACGACACCACCAAGGACTGGACCGACAATGACTGACCGCATCGAAGACCTCGACAACATCGAGTCCATCAACCACTACCTCGCAGTCACCGCACTCGTGGCCGAAGGACGACGCGACGATGCGTTCGCCCTCATCTGCTCACTCGAAGCACACGAACAAGTCGACATGTGGTTCGCCGGCTGCGCCATCACCACCTCATTCGCCCGTGACTGCCACCAGCACCACGGCATCCCCATCAGCCTGCCCGCCTGGCTGCGCATGATCGCCGCCACCGACGTCGAGGACGGTGCATCGTGAAGCCCTGCATGGACTGTGGTGAGCCCAGCGAGGACACCCGCTGCCTCGACTGCGCGCCCGAACATCAGGCCGACCGTCGTGCCGGCATCCGCACCGACCGACCCACGACGAGCCCACGCGCACGCGGATACGGCACCGCGTGGCGCAAGCTCAGCGAGAAGGCTCGCAGGATGCAGCCGTTCTGCTCGGACTGCGGCGCCCGCGAGGACCTGACGACCGACCACAGCCCCGAAGCCTGGCGACGCAAGGCCGCCGGCAAACCGATCCGCCTGCGCGACGTCGACGTCCTGTGCCGCCCCTGCAACGCCCGCAAGGGCAGCGCACGGCCCTCAGCGCCACACTCGCGCCCTGGGGGGACACCCCACGCGAGGGGGGAACGACTTGGCCGGGGGGAGGCTCGGAGGGCGTTACACACCCCCGGGGGGTATGCATCCGAGGCCGGTGCCGCGTGAAGGCCGGCCCGAAGGGTGCGGTGGACCCGACCGCGCTGCCGTGGGCGCCGCGGGTCACCGGCTCGGCACGGTTCGCCAAGTTCTGCGAGCGGTTCATCAAGGTGCCCAAAGGCACCAACGCCCTCAAGGCGTTGCGGCTGCGCGACTGGCAGCGTGACCTGATCGGCAGCGTCGAGGACGCCACGCCGACGCCGAGGACCGCGGGATGGATGCTGCCCCGTGGGCAGGGCAAGAGCACCCTGGTCGCCGCGTACGGCCTCTATCGGTTCTTCACCGATGGCGAGGGTGCCGTGGTGTGCGTCGTCGCGGTGGATGAGCGCCAGGCCGGCATCGTGTTCGGCATCGCCCGCCGCATGGTGGAACTCGACGAGGATCTCGCCGGCCGCGTGCAGGTGTTCAAGGAACGCCTCTACAACCCGACGACCGACTCGTATTTCCATTGCCTGCCTGCCGAACCGAAGCGCCTCGAGGGTCTCGACTACACGCTGGCCATCCTCGACGAGGCCGGCGTCGCCAACCGCGACAGCTACGAGGTGCTGACGTTGGCGCAGGGCAAGCGGGAACGCTCGACGCTGGTCTGCATCGGTACGCCAGGCCCGGACCCCAACGATCAGGTGCTCGCCGATCTGCGCAACTACGCCGACGAGCATCCCGAGGATTCGAGCCTGGTGTGGCGTGAGCACTCGGCGGCCGGATTCGAGGACCACCCGGTCGACTGCGAGCACTGCTGGGAGCTGGCCAACCCGGCCCTCGACGACTTCCTGCACCGCGACGCCCTGACCGCCCTGTTGCCTCCCAAGACCCGCGAGGCGACGTTCCGGCGTGCGCGCCTGTGCCAGTTCGCCTCTGACACCGACGGCGCGTTCCTGCCGGCCGGGGTGTGGGCTGACCTGTCGACCGGTCACGCGGTGCCCAAGGGTGCGCGGGTGGTGCTCGCGCTCGACGGTTCGTTCTCCGACGACACCACCGCGCTGTTGGTGGCCACGGTGAGCACCGAGCCGCACATGGACAAGGTGCGCGTCTGGCAGCGCCCTGACCGCGATGACACGAGTTGGCGGGTACCGATCGCCGAAGTCGAGGACGAGATCCGCAAAGCCTGCCGGTATTGGCAGGTCGTCGAGATCATCGCCGACCCGTTCCGGTGGACCCGCACCCTGCAGGCGCTGGAGGCTGAGCGGCTGCCGGTGGTCGAGTTCCCGCACTCCCCTGCCCGACTGACCGCGGCGACCGGCGACCTCTACAACGCCTGCCTCAACGGCCGCCTCAGCCATTCCGGTGACCGCACCCTCGGCGAGCACATCGCCGCCGCGGTCATCACCGAGGACGCCCGCGGTATCCGGCTGTCCAAGGCCAGCCGCTCGGCCAAGGCCCGAAAGATCGACCTGGCCGCCTGCGCGGTCATGGCCCACAGTCGCGCCACCTGGCGCGCATCCAAGAAGAAGAAACGAGCGAGGAGCTTCAAGAATTGATGTGCTCTGTCGACGGCTGTGAACGGCCCGCATACGTTCGGACTTGGTGCTCAATGCATTACCAGCGCTGGCGCCGGCGCGGTGATGTCCACGCTAAGATCCGCCCTCACACTGGCCGGGGCTACACCGCGTGCCACGTTCGTGTCCACACACTGCGCGGCAAGGCGCGCGAGCACCTGTGCGCGTCCTGCCGCGCGCAGGCTGCCGAGTGGGCATACGACCACTCGGACCCCGCCGAGTTGATCTCGGAGACTGGCCAGCCGTATTCGATTGACCCCAATCGCTACATCCCGCTCTGCCGTTCGTGCCACCGAAGGTTCGACGGCGTATCCCCTCAACGAAAGAAGGCATCATGACCGACGCCCTGCACACCACCCTGCTGCAACGCATCGACGAGCCCGCCGGCCGCTACGCCGACCTGGACCGCTACTACCGCGGCGAACAGCCGCTCTCATTCCTCGCCCCCGAGGCACGTAAAGCGTTGGGCGACCGGTTCGGCCGCATCGCATCCAACCTGTGCCGTCTGTCGGTGACCTCGATCGCCGAGCGTCTGCGGGTGACCGGATTCACCGGCGCCGAGGTGTGGGCCGACTGGATTCGCAACGACCTCGACCAGCTCGCCCCTGTCGCCCACCGCGACAGCCTGCTGCTCGGCTCGTCCTACGTCGTGGTGTGGGCCGACCAGACCGGCCGCCCACAGGTCAGCGTCGAGTCGGCACACCAGATGTCCGCGGTGTGCGATCCCGGTACCCGCCAGATCGTCGCCGCCTGCAAACGGTGGACCACCGACACCACCACCGAGGCAACGATTTTCGAGGCCGACAAGATCACCCGCCTGCGCGCCAACAACACCGGCGCCACCACTGCCGGGTTCTCCACCCTCGAGGTACTCGACAACCCGCTCGGCGTCGTCCCGGTGGTCCGCCTCGCCAACACCGACCGCATCGTCGACCCGCGCCCCGGCGTGCATGTCGGTGTCTCCGAGATCGACGACATGATCCCGCTGGTCGACGGCCTCAACAAGACGCTCGCCGACATGATGGTGGCCAGCGAGTACACCGCCCGCCCCCGCCGCTGGGCGACCGGCGTCGAACTGGTCGAGGAACCCAAACTCGACAACGACGGCGAACCGGTCCTCGACGAGGACGGCGAACCGGTGCTCGAGGAAGTGAACCCGTTCCCCGAAGGCCATCGCATGATGATCGACGAGAACGATTCGGCGAAGTTCGGCCAGCTCGAGGCGTCGAGTCTCGCCGGGTATCAGACCGCGGTGCAGGTGCTGCTCGAGCAGATCATGGCCGTCTCAGCGCTGCCCGCCCACTACGTCGGCATCACCTCGGCGAACCCGGCCTCAGCCGATGCGATGCGCGCCGCCGAGGCCGCCCTGACCGCCCGCGCCGAAAGCAAACAGGCCATGTTCGGCCGCGCCTGGGAGCAGGTGGCCCGCCTGATCGTCGCGGTGCGTGACGGCGGCGACCCGCACGACGTCGAGGCGACGGTGCAGTGGGCCGACCCGAGTACGCGCAGCATCGCCCAGGAGGCCGACGCCGTGGTCAAGCTGCACCAGGCCGGGCTACTGCCCGCTGACTACGCCCTCAAGCGTCTCGGCTACTCCGAACCCGAGATCATCGAGATCCGCGCCGCCCGCCGCATCGAGGCCCTCGACAACGCCGGCACCGACCTGACCGCACTCGTCCCGTGACCGGCTACACCGACACCATGGCCACCCTCGCCGCCTCGACAGATCAACGCGTGCAAGCCCTGTACGCGTCCTACGAGCGCGGCGAGATCGACGAGGCCACGTTCGTGGAGTTGGCGACCGCAGTCCTCGTACAGGGCGAATCGAAGGCGGTGAGCCTGTCTGATCTGGCGTTGGCGGCGACCCTGACCGCCTACACCGCCGCCGTTGTGACACCCGTAGGCCTGCTGCCCGATCGCGGCGCGCAACCTCGTGCCGTCGAGGCGATCCGCGAAGCCCTGGCCGATCCCGAACCGAAGGTCAAACTGACCATCAACGTGCGAGCGGTGACTCTTGAAGCCGCGCAACGCAACACCGGCAAGGCGATGAAGAAACAAGGCGTGGAGAAGTGGACACGCAAACTCAACGCCGGCGCCTGCAAGGTGTGCACCGACCTGGCCGGTGAAGAGCTGCCGGTCACCGCCGAAATGTGGACGCACAAAGGGTGCGCCTGCACACAGAACCCCATCACCGAAAGCGAGAAGTCATGACCGACGACACCACCGAAGAGACCACCACGGCCACCGAGACCGAGGCAGCCGCCACCGACGCCCAGGAGCCGACTCAGCCCCAGGAACAGGCCGTCGAAGAGACCGAGCAGGAGCCGGAAACCTTCCCGCGCGCCTACGTAGAAGAGCTGCGCAAGGAGAACGCCGACTACCGGACCCGCGCCAAGGCCGCCGACGGCCTCGCCGCCCGGCTGCACACCGAGCTGGTTCGCGCCACCGGCCGCCTCGCCGACCCGACCGACATGCCGTTCGACGCCGAGCACCTCGAGGACCCCGACAAACTCGCCGCGTCCATCGATCAGTTGATTGCGGCCAAACCGCACCTGAAGGCGCGTCGCGTTGTCGGTGCGGTAGGGCAGGGTGAATCCGGCACCACGACCGGTGTCGACCTGCTCGGCATCATGCGAGGCCGAGCCTGACCCCCAGGAGGACCCGATGCTGTCAGGAACCAACGGCCACGGCAGGAACGCCGTGCAGATGCTCAAGGCAGTAGGGGATGACCCCTCCCGCGCAGACGCGGATCGCCTTGTGCGAATTGCCCAGGTCTACGCGACCCTCGCCGTAGCGGAGGAGCTGTACAGCGTGCAGGTTAACGGCGTCAAGAGCAAGTAATCGGTAATCGTTGTCATCTGGCCTGCATCCTGTCATCATGGGTGCAGGCCAGATGCCTGCCCAGAGACGTTGCGAGCCGGGCGCTCGACGTGAATCCCCACATCTCACGTAGGAGCCCCACATGACCGAGACAACCACGGCCAACGCCGAACTGCTGCAATCCCAGGTATCCCAGCTACTCGTCCAGCCCCTCGAGGCTGCCAGCGTCGTCCTCGCCGCCGGCCCGCAAATCTTCGACACCGCAGGCGTGCTGCGCATCCCGCGCCTCGTCTCCGGCGCCACCGTCGGATTCGTCGCCGAAGGTGCCGCGATCCCCGACACCGGCGACGTCGACTTCGACGAACTCACGCTGATGCCGACCAACCGCACCAGCCTCAAGATCATCCTCAAGTACACCAACGAGCTTGTGCGCCAGTCGGTCCTCGGCGTCGACGCCGTCCTCAAGACCCGCCTGGTGACCGACGTCGCCAACGCACTCGACAGCGCGCTGCTGTCGGGCGCCGGCACAGCGAACTCCATCACCGGCATCACCGCGCAGACCGGCGTACAGACCGGCGAACTCGACGTCACCGACCCCGACAGCCTGCTCGACGCGATCGCCTTGTGCCACGCCGAGGAAGTCACCCCCAACCGGTGGTTCCTCAACAGCCAGGACTTCATCGCGCTGCGCAAGATCAAGGACACCTCGGGCAAGTACATCCTGCAGGCCGACCTGACCGCCGATGCCACCTACACGCTGTTCGGCATCCCGGTGACCGTCACCAACAAGCTCGCCGAGGGCAAGGCGATCCTGGCCGACATGACCCAGATCGCCGTCGCCCGCGACGTCGACCCCAGCGTCACCGTGCTCACCGAGCGCTACGCCGAATACGACATGATGGGCCTGCGCGTCGTCACCCGCTACGACCTCGGCCTGCTGCATCCCGAAGGCGTCGTCGTCCTCGAGGCCGCCACCCCGTGACGACGGCCTCCGAGGTAGCCAGCCTGCTCGGCCGCGGTGACGACACAGAACTCGTCGCCGTGGCCGGGCGTGCGCTGCCCATCGTCACCGCGCAGGTCCGCGCCTACACCCGCGACCGCGGATTCTCCGGCGACCAGCCGGCACCCGACCTCGACGCCGTGGTGCTCACCTCGACGGCCCGGCTCGCCGCCAACCCCGAGAACCTGCGCAGCGAGAAGATCGGCGACTATGAGGTGCAACGCCAAGTCATCGACGGCTGGACACTGCCCGAGCTGGCCATTCTCAACCGCTACCGCAGGCGCGCCCGGTGATCCCGACCCGTCTGCTACCGCAGCAACTGACCTACAAGCCGTATCTCGGTCAGGGCAGCTTCGGCGCCATCTACGGCGACCCCGTGACGGTGCCGGCGCGCGTGCAGTTCGGCAACAAGGTCGTCCGCAACAGCAAAGGCGCCGAGGTCGTCTCCGCGGCCACCATCTACGTGCAGCCCGCGGCGGCCATGCCGCGCCTCGGTGACAACGTCACCCTGCCCGACGGCAGCGTGCGACCGGTCATCGCCGTCAGTGAGAACGTGGGTGCCCGCACGGTGGAGCTGGTCACCCTCGACGTGTCCTGAGCAAGGGACTGTCCAGGACACAGAACAGCCCCGCATCCCTGTTTCTGCGAGGGAGGGATGCGGGGCTGTTCGCTGCCTACGGTCTCAGGCGTCAGCAGGTGCCGCGTGGCTGGCACACCCGGTCAGGTTTGGCACATGTCTGGCATGTACTCGCCCTTGAAAAGCAGAAAACCGCCTGTGACCAGGCGGTTTACTTGCTCCCCCAACTGGACTCGAACCAGTAACCGTTCGATTAACAGTCGAATGCTCTGCCAATTGAGCTATGGGGGATTGTGCTCGAACCGAGTGCTGACTTTAGCGCATGGACACTCCCGACAACAAAACGCCTGCATCGGTACCTCCGCGGCGAGTACGGGCACGACATCATCGACGAATCCGGGCGACCGGATTCAGACAGGAATGCTTCTGCCATGCCATCGATTGTCGACAGAATTGTGGCGTCTGCGGATCTTCTGTGTGTCGGTCGGTTGTCGTCGATGTCTGATCACTCGCCATCTTCAGATCTCTCGCAGTCCAACGGCGCCGCGTCCCGAACCGCCGCGATGGCCCACACGGACGGCGACGCCGGAGCCCGTCTCCCGCGTGCGGTAATGTGCACCGGCGGGTACGCCGTTGCCCCGGGGCGGTAGCTCAGTCGGTTAGAGCCGCGGACTCATAATCCGCTGGTCGTGGGTTCGAGCCCCACCCGCCCCACTCCCCCGGTTCGATCGGCGCGCCCGCCCCTGGCCCGCCCCCCGGCCCATGTCCCGTGCCACCGCAGCGTCCCGACGGCCCGGGCACCAGCAGTCGACCGTGCCCACCGACGCAATCTTCCCCGCCGCCAGTCGCAGAGTACGCAAAATCACTGCGGGAGAGTATAGTTCGCCACACTAACGGTTTCCCAGGTTCCGCTGCGGCGGCAGCAACTTGCATCGATCGACGGCAATCGCCATCGAATCTCGGTGCGATGGAACATAGTTCGCGATGCTAACCGAAGCGACCCCAGGGTTAGCGATCGTTCGGTCGCTCGCGGCAGCATACTCAACATGCACAGGCGCCTCACGAGGTACCACTCGTACCGTGAATGCAGCTGTACTGCAGTCAAATACCACACCAGTTGGAAGCCGCCGGGAACGTTCGTTCGACTTGGCAACCGGCACAACCGGACCGCGACTCGGCCAATGAGATGAATTCTCACCTCGGGCGCAGCACATCGCGGTATCGTCTCGACATCATCTCGACGTGATTTCGACGCAGCGCCCGCTCATCGCCACCCACAGAGCATCCGTTCCCCACACCCCGGCGGTGCCCCCGATGTCACGTATCCACTCCTCGAACCGAAACCAATTGTCCTCTCCGCTGTCCGGTGAGTACACCGCGTCCACGCCCGGCCGCCTGCCGTCCGGCCGTCGTCGGTTGCTGGAGCATCCCGCCGCGATGGCGATCGGTACGGTCGGGGTGACCGTGGCCATCGCGCTGACGCCTGCGGCGACCGCCGTCGCCGACTCGTTTCCCACCGAGTCCGGCGCGACGTTCAACCTGTTCATCCCGGGCACGTGGGAGACGAGTGAATCGGCGGATCCGTCGACGCCCATCGGGGCGCTGAAACCCATCGCCGACCGCCTTCGCCACGACCATGGCGATTCCGCCGTCGTCTACTTCCTGCCGTATGTCGCGCGGGCCTTCGACAACGGCGAGAGCTATGGCACCAGCAAGGCGACCGCACTCGAGAATGCCGGCACGGTCTTACGGGACTACGCGTCACAGCATCCCGGCGCCAGGTTCACGATCACCGGCTACAGCCAGGGCGCCGACGCGGCGGGCGATCTCGCCTCGGCGATCGGGAATGAGCTCGGTCCCATTGCCGCCGGTGCCGTGCTCGCCGTCGCCTTGTTGGCAGACCCACGCGCAGGCACCGCGGGTGAAACCGTCGTCGGTCCGCGCGAAGACGGGATCGGGATCGCCGATCCACGCCCGGCGGGCATGGGCAGCCTGATGGGGCGGGTCTCGGCCATCTGCGCCCCCGACGACCTCTACTGCTCCATCGACAAGGCCCAGAACCCGCTACTCGGCCAGCTCGGCACGGTGCTGGGCAAGACGCCGGCCGACGCGGAGGCCGCGGTGAAGAAAGCGGCCACCGCGACGACGGTCCTCGCGTCCGTCGACATCCCGGGCATCATCGATGGGCTGACCGCGCTCCCGCGCGACGTCGCGACCGGCGACCTACGGTCGGCCCACGCTCTCGCCGGAACCCTCAACAATCGACTCCGGCCACTCGTGACCCTCGCCTCGATGATCGACTTCACCGAGGTCTCCACGACATTGGCATTGATCCCGGACGAGACCGGCCTGACCAAAGCAGCCTCGCTGCTCGCCGCCGCGCTCGCGCATGTCGACTTCCAGCGGACCGCCGATCTGGTGGGCAGGCTCCAGGAGCTCACCTGGTCAGGGGTGGGGGCGGTGGCCACCCGAGCCGGTGCGAGAACCTTGCCGACCACCGGCACCACACCGTCTGATGTCCGGCAGGTCGCCCGCGAACTCGCTGTCCTCTCCAGCAGCATCGTCACGGTTCGCCCGCGCACCGGCGCGGAGGTGGATGCGGTCTCCCCAGACCTGCGGGGCATGGCGACCGCGGTCACCGGGATCGTCGCGAAACGCGCGATCACCGACCCGGCGACGGTGGTCACGGACGCGGTCAGCGCCGGCACGTTCTACGCATCCGACAGCCACGTGCGCTACGGATCCCTCGTCGTCGACGCCGAGGGGCGTGACGCGATCGACTGGTTCGGGACGTGGCTCTCGGACAGCATCTCCCGGGCCTCGTGAGACGCGGACGAAACCGTCGCATCGATCGCACCAGGTGATCCCGACGTATCGACCTGCCCCGATCCGGACAGGTGCCCGCAAACTTCTCCAAATCGCCGGATCCAAATCGCCGGAGTATGGAGGGAGGGAGGGAGGGAGGGAGGGCGACTCGAGTGGCGTGGGCGCTGCTCGCGACCCTCAGCCCACGTCGACGCTGGGGTCGACGGCCTGCTCGAGCAGGCTGCGCCGGTAGGCCTCCAGCGCCACCAGATCACCGAAGACGGCGTTGTAGCCATCCGGGTCCTCGCCCGGCGCCATCCGCCGCAGCTTGGACTTGATATCGGCGATCTGCGCGCCGACCCACACCTCTTGCAGGCGTGCCATCACGCTGGAGATGTAGCGCGGGATGTTGTTCTCGCTCACCGGCATCGACTCGACGGCGAGCTCGGTGACCAGCGGTCCCACGAGGAGGTCGTCGATCGAGTTGTGCACCGCGTCGACCCATTCGGCTCCGCCCATGCCCGAGGCGGCGCCGCCGAGTGAGATCATCGCGGTCCGGATCATGGCATAGGCCGGTTCGGTGAAACACTGCACCGGTAGCGAGTCGAAGACAGTGCCTGCGATCGCCGGATACTGTAGTGCGGCCTTGAGTGCCTCGCGTTGCGGCCACAGCCGCGGATCGGTGGGCAGGGGACGCGGTGTCAGGGGTGCCGAGGCCGCCTCCGGGCGCTGGCGCCGCATCGAGGTCACCCGATCGCCCCGGCCGGTTGCGCGGGTGTGTCGCGCACCCTCCTCCCGAACCCGGGACAACACCTGGCCGACGTCTTCCCACCCGACCCAGCCCGCCAGTTGCCGGGCGTACTCGTCCCGCAACGCGATGTCCTTGATGCGCGCGACCACCGGCACGGCGTCCCGCAGGGCGTGCACGCGTCCCTCGGCGGTGTCGAGGTCATGCTCGGACAGCAACGCCTTGATCGCGAACTCGAACATCGGCACCCGCCGGGCGATCAGATCGCGGACCGCCGGGTCACCGCTGCGCTGACGGAGTTCGCACGGATCCATCCCGTCCGGGGCGACCGCCACGAACGTCTGGCCGGCGATACTCTGCTCCCCCTCGAAAGCCTTGAGGGCAGCAGCCTTTCCGGCTTCGTCACCGTCGAAGGTATAGATGACCTCGCCGCGGAAGTACGAGTCGTCCATCATCAGCCGGCGCAGGAGCGCAAGGTGATCCTCACCGAAGGCCGTCCCACACGACGCGACCGCGGTCGTCACCCCCGACAGATGCATCGCCATCACGTCGGTATAGCCCTCGACGATGACCACCTGATGCCCCTTGGCGATGTTCTTCTTCGCGTGATCGAGACCGAAGAGTACCTGAGACTTCTTGTACAGCATGGTCTCCGGCGTGTTCATGTACTTGCCGAGATTGTCGTCGTCGAACAATTTGCGGGCACCGAAGCCGATGATGTCGCCACCGAGGTTGCGGATCGGCCACAGCAGGCGTCGGTGGAACCGATCGATCGGCCCCTTGCGCCCCTGCTTCGCCAACCCGGCGGCTTCGAGCTCGGAGAACTCGAAACCCTGGGACAGAAGGGTTTTGGTCATCGTGTCCCAGCCGGCCGGGGCGTAACCGCATCCGAAGGCGGTCGCGGTGGCGGCGTCGAAGTCCCGTTCGGTCAGATAGTCGCGGGCCTTCTGGGCCTCCGGCGACTGCAGTTGCTCGGCGTAGAACCGCTGGGCCGCCGCGTTGGCCGCGACGAGCCGCGCCCGGGTACCGCGATCCCGGACCACGGTGGTGCCGCCGCCCTCGAAGTGGATCTGATACCCGATCCGGTCGGCGAGCTGTTGCACCGCCTCGACAAAGCTGACGTGTTCCTGCTTCTGCAGGAAGCTGTAGACATCACCACCCTCACCGCAGCCGAAGCAGTGGAAGTGCCCATGATTGGGACGCACGTGGAACGACGGCGTCTTCTCGTCGTGGAACGGGCAGAGGCCCTTGAGGCTGTCGGCGCCCGCTCGGCGCAACGCCACGTAGTCGCCGACGATCTCCTCGATATTCGTCTGCTCACGGATCGCCGTGATGTCACGATCGGGGATTCGGCCTGGCACGCGGACCAGTGTAGTGACTGCACGTCGGGAACCGGCAGCCACACGTCCGGCGTCAGCCCAGATGCGCCTGCGCGCCCGAGTTCTGTCGGTCGGTGCGCTCCAGTCGGCCCTCCGTCATCGAGGCGATCTGATCGACGATGACGCGCAGACGGGCGTCATCGTCGGCGGCCTCATGCCAGGACGGCACGAAGATCGGGTCCAGCCCGCCGGGGGCGGCCGCGGTCAGCCAGCCGGCCACCCGATGGATGCGCTCACGCTGACGCTGCTGATGGGCCTTGTGACGGCTGTTGGAGAAGATGAACCGCAACGCCAGGGTCTTGAGGATCGCCACCTCGGCGGCCACCAGCGGTGAGACCGTGAGGTCGGCGTCGTAACGGGCGACCGAGCGACCGCCCACCGCCGCCCGCGTCCCGGTGATCGCCGCGGACGCGAACCGGCCGATGAGCTCGCTCGTCAGCCGTTTGAGCGCGACGGCGCTGTTCAGGCTGCCGTCGTACACACCGGCTTGGCCGACGATCTCCATTCGCGACAGGCGTTGCGCTGCGTCGATGAGCGCACCGGCCTCGAGTCCGGCGAATTCTTTCACCCCGATGTCGGCGAGCGCCCGCTGATCGGACGCATCGGCGAGCGTGCGCAGATCGATGCGGTTGGCGATCACGCCGTCCTCCAGGTCATGCACGGAGTAGGCGACGTCGTCGGACCAGTCCATGACCTGGGCCTCGACGCACTGACGGCCGGACGGGGCGTCGAGCCGAATCCAGTCCAGGGCGTCCGCGTCGTCGTCGTAGGCACCGAACTTGGTCCCCGGCGCGCTGCGGGTCCACGGGTATTTCAACGTGGCGTCGAGCGATGCCCTGGTCAGATTCAGCCCGGCACTGCGGCCGTTCTCGTCGAGGAGCTTCGGTTCCAGGCGCGTGAGGATGCGCAGATTCTGGGCGTTGCCCTCGAAACCGCCGATCGCCGCAGCGACCTCGTCGAGAGCCCGCTCACCGTTGTGCCCGTAGGGCGGATGACCGATGTCATGGGCAAGTCCCGCCAGTTCGACGAGATCGGGTTCGCAGCCGAGCCCGATCGCGATCCCCCGCCCGATCTGCCCCACCTCGAGCGAGTGGGTCAGGCGGGTCCTCGGGGTGTCACCCTCACGCGGCCCGACGACCTGCGTCTTGTCCGCCAGCCGACGCAGGGCGGCCGAGTGCAACACCCGGGCCCGGTCGCGAGCGAAGTCGCTGCGATGGTCGGTCCGGGTTCCGGGCAGGCTCGCGACCTTCGGCGCCTCCGGCACGATCCGTTCGACGGCCTCGTCCCGGTAATCCGCCGTGGGCGGTATCGCGGCCGAACGGCCGGTGGGCGGTGCGCTAGTCAAGCACCCATCCCCGGGCGACCGCGAAGTCGGTGATGCGCTGTCGGATCGCCACGATCTGAGCGGCGGTCAGGTCGTCGGACGAGTCGAGCAGCAACTCGGTGACCTCTTCGGTGAACGATGCCGCGTCGAGTGTGCCGCCACCGCGCGGCTTGCGTGAGCGGTCCCGGTCCCGGTCGCGGTCCCGGTCACCGCCGTGCGGACGACCGTGATCGTGGCTGTCGCGACGATGCGGCCGGCCCGCCGGGGCGTCGTCGACCGGTGCCGACTCGGTCACCGCGACGTTGACCGCCTTGGTCCCGCGGTCGGTCTCCTCGATGTCGAACGCGACCTTCGCGCCCGGCTTCAGGGCGTTCTCGTCGATGTCGATGTCGTTGATGTGCAGGAAGACGTCGGCACCGCCCGCATCCGGTGCGAGAAATCCGAAGCCCCGATTCGCGTCGTAATGGACGACTTTGCCGTTGACGGTCACTGCTGCACTCACTCTCCTCGCCGCACACAGCTCCGGACCCCATGCCCGGGCGTGCGACAACTCCACAATCAACTATGACAGAAATACGCAGGTCGCACGTTGCGACAACGGCCTCGACCGCTGGTCGGGTGACCTCACCGAGGGATCACGCGCCGAGGAGCTTGCCGCCCAGGAACTCCACCACTTTGTCGAGCGCGACGCGCTCCTGGCTCATGGTGTCGCGTTCGCGCACGGTGACCGCCTGGTCGTCGAGAGTGTCGAAGTCCACGGTCACGCAGAACGGTGTGCCGATCTCGTCCTGTCGGCGGTACCGCTTACCGATGCCCTGCGCGTCGTCGAACTCGACATTCCAGTGCTTGCGCAGCTCCGCGGCAAGATCCTTGGCCTTCGGCGACAGCTTCTCGTTGCGGGAGAGCGGCAGAACCGCGACCTTGACCGGCGCGAGTCGCCGATCGAGGCGCAACACCGTGCGGGTGTCGGTGCCGCCCTTGGCGTTCGGCACCTCTTCCTCGGTGTACGCGTCGCACAGGAATGCCATCAGCGAGCGGGTGAGGCCCGCAGCGGGCTCGATGACGTATGGCGTGTAGCGCTCGCCGGAGGCCTGATCGAAGAACGACAGATCCTCGCCGGAGTGCTTGCTGTGGGTCGACAGGTCGAAATCGGTGCGGTTGGCGACGCCCTCGAGCTCACCCCATGGATTCCCGGAGAAGCCGAACTTGTACTCGACGTCGACGGTGCGTTTGGAATAGTGCGAGAGCTTGTCCTTGGGATGGTCGAAGAGTCGCAGGTTCTCCGGGTCGATCCCGAGGTCGACATACCAGTCGTACCGCTGGTCGATCCAGTACTGATGCCAGTCCTCGTCCTCGCCCGGCTTGACGAAGTACTCCATCTCCATCTGTTCGAACTCGCGCGTCCGGAAGATGAAGTTGCCGGGGGTGATCTCGTTGCGGAAGCTCTTGCCGATCTGGGCGATACCGAACGGCGGCTTCTTGCGCGCGGTGGTCATCACGTTCTTGAAGTTCACGAAGATGCCCTGCGCGGTCTCGGGCCGCAGATAGTGCAGGCCCTCCTGGTCGTCCACCGGGCCGAGGTAGGTCTTCATCAGACCGCTGAAGGCCTTGGGCTCGGTCCACTTGCCGGGCTGACCGGTGTCCGGGTCGTTGATGTCGGCGAGGCCGTTGGCCGGTGGGCGGCCATGCTTGATCTCGTAGGCCTCCAGAAGGTGATCGGCACGGTAGCGCTTGTGGGTGTAAAGCGACTCCACGAGCGGGTCGGTGAACACCTCGACGTGACCCGACGCCTCCCACACGCGCCGCGGCAGGATGACCGCCGAGTCGAGCCCGACGATGTCGTCGCGGCCGGTGACCATGCCGCGCCACCACTGCCTCTTGATGTTCTCCTTGACCTCGACGCCGAGCGGGCCGTAGTCCCACGCGGAGCGGGTTCCGCCGTAGATCTCACCGCTCGGGAACACCAGGCCACGACGCTTGGCGAGGTTGACGACGGCTTCGACGCGGTTGGACTGGGCGGCCACGGTTAACTGATCTCCAACGACTAGGGGTTCGATACGGTGACGCGGCCATTCCGTCGGAACACAGAACGGCAGCCCTTACAGGGTAGCCACAGAGGTGCCGGTCGTCGGAATCGTCACCCCTCTCCGATCGTGCGCGCCGGCGTCACAGCCGCTCCGAGGGCACCGGAGGGCCGCGCTCGGTCCACTCTCGCCACCCCAAATGAAAACGACTTCCTTTAGTATGGAGGGCGATGGACTCCCAGGATCGAGATTGCGCAGCCACCACCTCCGACCGCCGTGTCGTCGGCGCGGTCGAGTGCGCGGCCGCCGGCGACCTCCTGCGGGCCCTGGCATCGCCCACCCGCATTGCCATCGTCCTGCTCCTGCGCGAACGCCCGCAGTGTGTGCACGAGATCGTCGGCGCTCTGGAGGTCAGCCAGCCACTGGTGAGCCAGCATCTCCGCGTCCTCAAGGATGCCGGTGTGGTGCGCGGCCACCGGACGGGTCGGGAGATCGTCTACGAACTCGTCGATCACCACCTCGCCCACATCGTCACCGACGCGCTGGCGCACGCGATGGAGGTCCCCGATGACTCGGCGGCCGAGATCATTCCCGATGACGCGGGCACGGTCCTGGACGCGGGCACGGTGGCCGAATGACCGCCGGTCCGGACCGCCCGGTGACCGGCGTCCGGTCGACCAGGCAGCGAGCGGCGATCGCCGACGCGCTCGCCGCCGGTGACGACTTCGTCTCCGCGCAGGAACTCCACGATCAACTCAAGGCCCGCGGAGAGTCGATCGGGCTGACCACCGTGTACCGAAATCTGCAGGCATTGAGCCAGTCCGGGCAGATCGACGTGCTGTGGGACGGTTCGGGCGAGACGCGGTATCGCCACTGCTCGTCCGGACATCATCACCACCTCGTGTGCCGTCGCTGCGGTACGACGGTGGAGGTGCAGGCGGAGCCCGTCGAGAAGTGGGCCGCGAGTGTGGCCGCACGGCACGGTTTCACCGACATCAACCACACCGTCGAGATCTTCGGCTATTGCGCCGATTGCCGGGCGGCGAACTGACTGCCGTTCACCGCTGTCGACCCACGGGGAGCGAGCCCGCAAGCGCTGCCGGGCCGGCGAGCGCTGCGAAGGGCTAGGCGCCCGAGAGACGGCGAGCGATGTCGGCTCCCGCCGACAACACGATGTGCAGCACCGTCAGCAGCGGGACGTCGTCGAGGGTCCCGGCCGGGAACGTGTAGTACTGCAGCACATCGGTGGTCACACCCTCCGGGTCGGATCTGCGCAATGCACCGAAACTCAGACGGGCGTCGGCGCCTTCCACGTCGTCGCGGAGTGCGGACGTGTTCGGCAGGTTGACCGCGACCAGTTGGGTCATGGTGAGCACGTCGAGTCCGTCCGCGAGGGTCAGGACGCGCAACGACGCACGGGTCGGACCCACCTGCACGATCACCGAATCCGCATCCCCGTCACCGACGTCACCGATCTCACCGACGAGGCGGGCCACCCGGGTCGGAAGGTCTTCGGATCCCGATGCGACGTCGCTCATGTCGGCATCACGCCGCCGAATCGTCGGTCCCGCGACGCGTATTCGAGACACGCCGCCCACAGGTCACGACGATCGAAGTCGGGAAAGAGCTTCTCCTGATACACCATCTCGGCGTACGCGGACTGCCACAGCAAGAAGTTCGAGATCCGCTGTTCGCCGGACGGGCGCAGGAAGAGGTCGACGTCGGGCATGTCGGGCTCGTCGAGATAACGGGCGAAGGACGCCTCGGTGATCCGATCCGGATCGATCTCACCGGCCGCGGCACGGCGGGCGATTTCCTTTGCCGCATCAGCGATCTCGGCGCGGCCGCCGTAGTTGACGCACATCGTGAGGTTCATCACGGTGTTGTCCCTCGTCATCTCCTCGGCAACCTCGAGTTCGCGGATCACACTGCGCCACAAGCGCGGTCGGCGGCCGGCCCAGCGCACCCGGACGCCCATCTCGTGCATCTCGTCACGCCGACGGCGGATCACGTCACGGTTGAAGCCCATCAGGAAACGGACCTCTTCTGGGCTGCGCGACCAGTTCTCCGTCGAGAACGCGTACGCGGACAGCCAGGTGACGCCGAGTTCGATACATCCGCAGACGGTGTCCATCAGGACCGCCTCGCCTTGCTTGTGCCCTTCGGTGCGGGGCAGTCCTCGGTCCTGCGCCCAGCGGCCGTTGCCGTCCATCACCAGGGCCACGTGCTGCGGTATCAGCTCGGGCTGAATCCGTGGTGGCCGCGCGCCGCTCGGGTGCGGGTCGGGTGGGCGTATGGGGGTGCGGTCTGCTCGTGGTTCCGGTGCGGCCTGTCGTTTCCCGGATCGCGAGCCGGGTCGTAACGCCATCAACCGTCTCCTCTCACGCGGTGTCCACCAGCCTATGAGGTGCTTCGCGTTCGATGAGCGGCAGGGTTCGCAACTGACGTTCGAGATGCCACTGCAGGTGGGCGGCGGTCAGCCCGCTCGCCTGGCGCTGCATCGACGAAGTGGCCTCGGCGGTGTGTTCCCACTGGCCACGGAACAGGGCATCCATCAGGTCGAGCACCCCTGGTGACGGGGTGGCCGATCCGGGTGGCCGACAGTGGATGCACACCGCACCACCGGCCGCCACATGGAACGCCCGATGTGGTCCCGGCTGCGTACAGCGGGCGCACACGTCGAGCGTCGGCATCCATCCCGCGCAGTGCATCGCGCGCAGCAGGTAGGCATCGAGGATGAGTTGGTTGGCGCGGCGGTGTTCGGCGAGTGCCTCCAGGGCGCCGACCGTGAGTCGGTGCAACTGCGCGGCCGGTGCGCGCTCCTCACCGGCCAACCGCTCCGCGGTCTCCAGCACCGCGCACGCCGTGGTGTATCGGCCGTAGTCGGCCACGATGGCATCGGCGAAGGCATGGAGGGTGTGCACCTGGGTCACGACGTCGAGGTTGCGGCCGGGATAGAGATGCACGTCGACATGAGCGAAGGGCTCGAGCCGGGCACCGAACTTCGAGCGGGTCCGACGGACGCCCTTGGCCACGGCACGCACCAGGCCGTGGTCCTGGGTGAGCAGCGTGATGATGCGGTCGGCCTCGCCCAGCTTGTGCTGGCGAAGCACCACGGCCTCATCCCGATAGAACCTCACCGGGACATTGTTCCACCGGGCACCGACAGCACCCCACTACGACATGCGTCCAGGGTCCTCTGGTGCCTGTGTGACCTCTGGTGTCTTCGACGCGGCCGGCGGGCCGGGCGCCTCGGGAGGCCGCGGCGATTCATGACCACCCACCGCGGCGACGTGTGCGGGGGACGGTGTGGTGATCGAGGCGGGTCCATCGCCGTCGACCAGCCTGCGCAGCCGCGGCGACAATGTCATCCCGCCCGGGAACCTGTGCCAGCCCTTGCGGTCGTAGAGCTTGGTGCCGCCCAGACCGAGCAGTACACCCACCAGCAGACCGATCGCGCACTGGATGATCGACCGGCCCAGTCCGGCGTCGAGATCCGCGTCGAAATAGAGGATGGCGCGACTACCGAGATAGACCAGGTGCATCGGTTCCACCGCGGCGATCCAGGCGAACAGTCGCGGACTCGCCTCCAGCGGCACCGTGCCACCCGACGACGGGAGACCGAGGATCACAAAGAACACCAGGTTCAGGATGAGACCGGGATTACCGAACACCGCCATCATCGAACTCGCCGATACCCCGACCGCGGTGATCACCAGCACCGAGAACATCCACAATGCGAACGCATTCGGCAACGACGTGCCGACCGCCGTACACACGGCGATGAACAGCGCCGACTGGATCACCGCGACGAGCACCATGATGGTCCACTTGGTCGCGAGCGTTCCCCAGCGAGAGATCGCGAGCCGCTGTCGGAGCTGATAGAACGGACCGTACTCGATGGGCGTCTGACCGAGGATGCCGTCGACCACGACACTCACCATCATCGCGCCGGTGAACCCTGCCAGGATGAGCAACAACGTGAAGTAGAACGCGGACAACCCGTTTCCGGATCCGTCGGGCAACGGGGTGGGCTCGACGATCCGTACATCCACCGGATTGGACAATGCCAGTTGGGCGGCCCCCGAGAACGACACGTCGGCCTTGACCAGGCTCTGTCGGACGGTGTCCACGAGGCGTTCGCCGACCTGGGCGTTGACCTGCTCCGACATCTCGTCGGCGAAGGTCGTGGTGACCGCCGACGCAAAGGTTCCGGAGCCGCGGTTGATGAACACGTCGATCGCCATCGGGTCGGGTTTGGCCTCGAGCACCGCGGCCCGGCCGAGACTCACCGCGCGATTCGTGAAGTTGGGGCCGATCACCACCACGCCGTAGGCCTTGCCGGAGTTCAGTCGGTTGAGGGCGGTGGTCCGGTCGACCTTCTCCACCGCGATCCCACTCTTGGCCGCCGTCGAGATCACCCCTTCGGCGACCTGGTCGCCGAAGTTCTGTTTCGTGGTACCGCCATCCGGGTTGTCGACGTCACCGCCGCGATCCTCATTGACGAGAGCGATCGGGAAATCGTGCAGGTTGCGCTGCGGGTCCGCGACCGCGCCCATGTAGAGCGCCGCCATGAACGACATGATCACGACGACGAGCAACAGCGGTGCCAGCCAGAATCGCGGTGAACGCAGGACACCGGCGATCGTGGTCCCCGCCGCCGCATCGTGTTCGGGTGCCGCGTGGTCGGCGGCGGAGTATACGGAGACCTCGCGCCCGCCGGGCCCGCTCGGGTCCGCCTCGACGCCTGTTTCGTGCCGCCCCATCCGAACTCCCTCTCGACTCATTCGCACCGACGGCGGGCCGCAGGCGTCAGAAGCCCATGCGCCCCAATTGCTTCGGGTCCCGTTGCCAGTCCTTGGCCACCTTCACATGCAGATCCAGGTACACCCTGGTGCCGAGCAGCTTCTCGATCTGTCCTCGCGCGACGGTGCCGACCTCTTTCAGCCGGGCACCTCGATGGCCGATGATGATGCCCTTCTGGCTGTCCCGCTCGACGTAGAGGATGGCGTGCACATCGACCATCGACGGCCCCTGCCCCTCCTTGTCCTCCTCACGCGGGATGATCTCCTCGATCACCACGGCGAGGGAGTGCGGGAGCTCGTCGCGGACACCCTCGAGGGCCGCCTCGCGGATGAATTCCGCCATCAGCACCTCCTCGGGTTCATCGGTGAGCTCACCGTCGGGGTAGAACGCGGGGCCGGGTTCCATCTGGCCGACCAGCACGTCGGTCAGGATGTCGAGTTGGGCACCCGACCTCGCCGACACCGGGACCACCTCGGAGGTGGGGCCGAGCAGTTCGGACAACGCGACGAGTTGCGCGGCGACGCGATCCCGGGTGACGCGGTCGATCTTGGTGACCACGCCCAGCACCGTGGTGCGCGGGGCCATCTGCCGGACCTGCGACACGATCCAGCGGTCGCCCGGCCCGATCGCCTCGTCGGCCGGGATGCACACGCCGATCACGTCGACCTCCGAGTAGGTGTCCCGGACGAGGTCGTTGAGTCGCTGGCCGAGCAGTGTCCGAGGCCGGTGCAGACCTGGGGTGTCGACCAGGATCAACTGGGCGTCGTCGCGATTGACGATCCCCCTGATGGTGTGCCGGGTGGTCTGCGGCCGGTTCGAGGTGATCGCGATCTTCTCGCCGACGAGAGCGTTGGTGAGGGTGGATTTTCCGGTGTTCGGCCGACCGACGAAGCAGACGAATCCCGACCGGAACCCGGTCATCGGTGCGCGTCCTGACGGCCGGTCGGTGTCCCCGACAGATCCGTGTGCACCGCGTACGCGTCCGAGCCGAACTCGGCGAGGGTTGCCAGGCCAGGGTCGTCGGGGGCGCCGTTCACCAGGACGGCCGCCTCGAAGGCCTGGGCGCCGCTGGACAGCGCACTCGCGAGGGCGACCTGGAGGCCGGACAGTGTCAACGTCTCGGCGGCCACGGGCGCGCCGGCATAGGTTCGGCCGTCGGAGTCGCGGACGGCGGCCGCCGACGAGCTCTCGGCGCGGGCGAGTGCGCCCCGCGCCAAGACGACCAGCTTCTGATCCTCGTCGGACAACTCGGGCTTTCCGCTCGACGGTCCGGTCACGTTCGGTCCTCGCTCCTGGTGTCACCCGTTGTGTCGTCGCCGTGTCGTCGGACCTGCTCCCGGACCTGTGAACGCCCACGGCTGGACATCGAGTATTCCGCACCGCGGTCGGATTCGGCCGGATCGGACGTGGGCATGTCGGTGTCATCGCGGTCACCCTCGGCCGGAATGTCGCCGGCCTCGGGGTGGTCGACCCGGCTGACCAGCAGGGTGGTGATGCGCTGGCGGCCTCGCCGGTTCGGGCCGCCCTCGGCGACGAGCAGCAGCCCGTTCGACTCGACCCGGGCACCCGGCAGCGGCACCCGGCCGAGTTCGAGGCCGAGCAACCCGCCGACGGTCTCGATCTCGTCGTCGTCGATGTCGAGGCCGAAGAGTTCGCCCAGGTCCTCCACGGGCAGTCGCGCCGACACCCGATAGGACCCGCCTTCGAGTTCTTCGATCGGCGCCACC
The DNA here is from genome assembly GCF_049844895.1 of Gordonia sp. DT101. Lineage (NCBI taxonomy): Bacteria > Bacillati > Actinomycetota > Actinomycetes > Mycobacteriales > Gordoniaceae > Gordonia > Gordonia sp. DT101. The sequence goes on from NZ_JBNCLX010000001.1 coordinate 287,432, forward strand.
TCATCGGTGTCGTACTCGTCGGTGATCTCACCGACGATCTCCTCGAGGACGTCCTCGATGGTCACCAGCCCCGCGATCCCGCCGTACTCGTCGACGAGCAGTGCCATGTGGTTGCGTGTGCGCTGCATGTCCGCCAGGACCTTGTCCAGCGGTTTGGAATCCGGGATGAACTCGGCTTCGCGCATGAAGTCGTGCACGTGCGCAGACGTCGAACGACCTCCTTCGGCGACGAGGTCCTTGAGATAGACGACGCCGACGATGTCGTCGGGGTTCTCCCCGATCACCGGGATGCGCGAATGTCCGGACCGCACCGCGAGATTCATCGCCTGGGCCGCGGTCTTGTCCTGCTCGATCCAGATCATCTCCGGTCGGGGCACCATGATCTCGCGAGCGTTGGTGTCGCCGAGGTCGAAGACCGACTGGATCATCCGGCGCTCGTCCGCCGCCACCACACCGCTGGCCTCGGCGAGATCCACGACCTCGCGAAGTTCCACCTCGGTGGCGAAGGGCCCGTTGCGAAATCCCTTGCCGGGCGTCACGGCGTTGCCGACCATGATGAGCAGTCGGGTCAGTGGTTTGAGCAGCAATCCGATGCCCTGCAAGACGATCGCCGACGACAGCGCGATCGTGTACGCGTGCTGCCGACCGAGGGTTCGCGGCCCGACGCCGACGGCGACGAACGACACCACCGCCATCCCGACGATCGCCGCGAACAGACCCCAGCCGACGCCGAGCCAGTCGGTCAGCACGAGGGCCATCAGGGCGACCGCCGCCGTCTCCGAGATGACCCGCATCAGCACGGCGAGGCCCACATAGGTGGCCCGCCCGTGCAACACCGCGATCAGGCGCACCGCACCGGCGCGCTGCTCCTTCGCCATGTCCTCGACGCGCGCCATGGACACCGTGGTGATGGCCGCGTCGACGGCGGCGAACAGTCCACCGACCGGGATCAGCACGAGTGCCGCCACGACGAACCAGACGTCGTCGGGCACCGTCACTCGTCCTCGGCCTGAATGTTCTCGGGCCGGGCGGTCTCGGCGAAGCCGATGTTGGTCAGCAACTGGGTGTCCCGATCGGACTGTCGCTGTTGCTGCGCCCGGCGATGCCGCGCCGCGTAGAAATCCTCGAGGATTCGGTTCTGGAGGCCGAACATCTCTTTTTCCTCATCCGGCTCGGCGTGGTCATAGCCCAGCAGATGAAGCACTCCGTGGATCGTCAGCATCGACAGCTCGTGCTCGAACGAGCGCCGCGCCGACTTCGCCTGCTGAGCGGCGAACGCCGGGCACAACACGATGTCACCGAGGATCGCCGGCCCCGGTTCCGCGGCATCCGGCCGCCCACCCGGGACCAGCTCGTCCATCGGGAAGCTCATCACGTCTGTCGGGCCGGGCAGATCCATCCATTGCATGTGCATGTCGGCCATCGTGTCCTCGTCGACACAGACCACCGAGAGTTCCGCGGCCGGATGGACGTCCATCGCGGTGATGGCGAAGCGTGCCGACTCGATGATCAGGTCCCCGGGGACCTCGACACCCGATTCGTTGGCCAGTTCGATGCTCATGAGCGACGTCCGTGCGAGGCGGCCCGACGAGCCGCCCGGTTGCCCTGCAGGTTGTCTGCGTCGCGCAGTCGCCCGCCGACGCGCGAGTTCTCCTCGGCCCGTCCGTATGCGTCCACGATGTCGGCCACCAACCGGTGTCGGACCACGTCCGCGCTGGTGAGGTGCGAGAAGTGGATGTCGTCGATACCGTCGAGAATCCGTGTCGCCGCGGTGAGTCCGCTCTGTGCCCCACCTGGGAGATCGACCTGGGTGGTGTCGCCGGTGACGACGACCTTGGACCCGAAACCCAGTCGGGTGAGGAACATCTTCATCTGTTCGCCCGTGGTGTTCTGGGCCTCGTCGAGGATGATGAAGGCGTCATTGAGCGTGTTGTGTGTCAGCAGGAAGTCCTCGGTGACATACAACGAATCCTCGGCGGCGACCTTGATGCAGACCGCCTCCTCGGTACCCACCGATTCGATGCTCTCGATGTAGCGCTTGGGTGCTTTGGAGCCGTCCGCGCCATACCGCGCGGCCTTGCGGCAGAGCCTGAAGGGTGCAACGCCCTCCGGGAGTCGGATGTCGAGCACGTGGGCATCATGGCGGTACAGCACTTCGCGCCCACGTGCATTGCCCGGGGTCCGTCCCTCTGCAGCACGCGTGCGTGTGTAGACGATGCCGCCGAGCGATTGAACGAGGAACATCACATCGTCACGGAGCTGGTCGGACACGGTCGTGTACTGGACGCGGCAGGTACGCGCTGCCTGACCGACCGGACCGCCGTCGGTGTCGAGGAGACCCTGCAGTACCGCCAGCCGTACCTCAGCGGAGTTGAGAAGGTACTGCTTCGGCACGAACTTCGTCGACGACTTGGTGCCCCAGAGTCCCGTCGCACGCATCGCACCGGTCACGGGATTCTCGATGGTGATCACCTCGCCCGGTGTGGTTATCCGGTTGAGCACATAGTCGATCTCGGTCTTGCGCCGCGCGCGAATGCCTGGCACGGCGTCCACCAGTGCGTCGACCAGCTCCGGGTCTTTGGTCGTGAAGGACGGCGTCGTCATGCCGGCCATGCACCCATCGCCCAGCATCAACCCGAGCGCGTAGGGGTCGAACGGCACCGGCTGGGCATCGAAGGCCACCGGCGCAGCCAGCAGCGGCAGCTCGTAGCGGTGGTAATGCGCCGCGCGCAGATTCCCGATCATCTCCTTGGCAGCCAGCACCCGCGGGCCCTTGCCACGGCGACGATCCGACCGCGTGTAGACCGACCAGAGGTGGTCGGTCGAGCTCAGAGTCGACGCGCCGTCCTGGGTGGTGACCCGCACGATGTCCTTGAAACCCTGTGGGTAGACGCCGAGCACTTCGGTGGGTGTGCCGTCCGAACCGATGACCGCGTCACCGACCTGCAAATCGCCGATGGGCCGGAAACCTTCCGGAGTGAGCACTCGGGTCGACAAGGGCTGTGCCCGCCCGCGCATATATGCGAGCGGCGCGACCTCGATGACCCCGGCCGCCATCAGCTTCGGGATCGACTCCGGATCCATCATGTCGTGAAGCGCGTCGTAGAGCGGTCGCAGATATGGGTCGATCTTCTCGCTGAGCGTGCCGGGCAGGAAGCCGAGCCGCTCCCCCGCCTCGACCGCGGGCCGGGTCAGGATGATGCGGTTGACCGACTTCGACTGCAGGGCCTGGACGGCCTTCGCCATCCCCAGATAGGTCTTGCCGGTACCGGCCGGACCCAGGCCGAACACGATCGTGTTGTTGTCGATCGCGTCGACATACTTCTTCTGGTTCAGGGTCTTCGGCCGGATCGTCTTGCCCCGTCGCGACAAGATGTCGAGCGACAGCACGTCAGCGGGCGATTCCGCGGTTCCCTCGGAGAGCATGGAGACGCTGTGCCGGACGAGGTCGGGCGTCAGGGGGGTGCCGCGACCGACCAGATCGACGAGTTCGGCGATGACCCGCTCGGATGCCGCGACGTCGGCGGGCACACCGGTCAGGGTGACCTGGTTGCCACGCACGTGGATGTCGGCCGGCAGCAGCTGTTCGAGGGTGCGGAGGTTGACGTCACTGGTCCCGAGCAGCCCGAACACCACCTCGGGAGAGATTTCCACGTTGGAGGTGACAGATCGACCCGCAAGAGTCCGACTGGTCGGCGCGCTCAGGTCGGGGTTGTCGTCACTCACGTATGCAATCACTCCTAGGGGGTCGTGGCGGCGCATCGGTACGCCGGGATGTAGCCAGTCTAACGCGATTGAACCGTGCACCAGCAGGCAATATTCCGGCGGGCCGCGCAGGGCACCTGCCCGTCCCTCAGTGGGAGTGTGATTGCCAGTCCGCGGCCTGTCGGGCGGCGATCCCGACGAGCCGGTCGAACCCGAAATTGAAGTCGAGCGTGTGGGTGTCGAGTAACGGCAACTGGTTGATCGGCTGTGGGCGGACCATCCGAATGTGGTACTCGCGGATCCCGTACACCTCATCGCAGCTACCGACCCCGCGCCCGCGGCCGGTCGTCCAGGTCGACGACGACGTCGGCCAGGCCTCTGGAAACCAGGTATAGGCATACAAGCCCGCGCCGAACCCGGGCGGGAACGGCTCACTCGGCACCGTGATGCCGACCGGCGCGTGGTTGCCGCTCACCACCGCCGGGTCCGTGCACGCGACCTGGTATTGCGGCCCGTTCGGCAATCCCGCCGACCGCGACAAGACATCGAGCGTGCTGTTGCCCAGCAACGACACCGGCGGGTAGACGATGTTCGACGAATACGCCATCACACACCCGTACTCGCCCCGCCGAGTACACACCGGAATGTGGCGGAAGTCCCCGCCCACCGCACTGCCTCGCGCGGTGGTCACATTGGCGCCCATCAGGAACGCGCCGGCGACGCTGCGACGCAGCACCGGCCGGGGATCGACTTCCTCGCGGATCAGCTTGCGAAGCTGGAAAGCGCCCTGCGAGTCGGCGATGAAGATCACGCCTCGGTTGCCCGCCTGAGCGAGATACTCCCGCCAGGCGTTGCGGACATCGCGATAGGCGATCCTGAACGGTTCGGCGAGGCCGAGATTGGTGGGGACCGCAGCCGGTAAGGACACCTGCCGGTAGACGGGCGCGAACATACGACACGTCCGGTTGAATCGTGCCCCGTGTATTTTGCCGGCCGCCTGGATCTCGGGCGACGCAACGAGATCCGCGTTGAGCGCGAGCGAGTTCGTCGCGGTCCCATACACGTAAAAGCAATCCACCGGCTTCGCGGATTCGGCGACCGGCGCGGTGACCCGACCGGTCAGCAAATCGGTGGTGTCCTGAGGGATATCGCACGGATCCGATGCCATGGCCGGACTGCACAGCCACTTGGTGGGCGGGGACGGCGCGGCGACGGCCGTGGATTCGGCACCGAACACGAGCGAGAGTGACGCGGCCGCGACACCGACCGCGACGAGCAACCGACCGACCGACCCGGACCTGAGGCGATGCATCGCGACCTCCCAGGGCCGGACCGGATACTGACCTCGTACGCAAGGCCGTCGCGCTCACCTCCGTCGCGCTACAGCTGGACTGTCCGCGACTTTCTCAAGATATGCCGTTGGCGACCACCAGAAACGTGAACCAGGTAATCAGATGCCCAGCAGCCGCACGGTGTGCCGGGTGGAGGCGCTTCGCGGATCGACGAACGCGTCGTGCCCCTCCCCCGGGACCACGACCAGTTCGGCCGATTGACCCCTGGCGGTCACCGCGACGACGTACCGCCGGCTCGACTCGACGGGGATCGCCGTGTCGTCCTTCGCGTGGAGAGCGACGACATGCGCAGGGAACGGCTTTTGCGCGATGGGTGATGCCTCGCGGTATCGATGAGGGATCTCGGCATACGGGCGGCCCATCAGGCCCCGGATCGACGGACGCTCGGCGCCGGACTCCAGGTCCAGTGCCGCCGATTGCGCGATCACCGTGCTGATCTGACACGAATCGGTGTGTGCCCCCAGCTGTGCGACCGACCACACGGCCAGCTGTCCGCCCGCGGAATGCCCGACCACGGCCACCGAGCCCCAGTCGACCTGTGCCGACATCTCCGCCGGCAAAGCGGCGCGAACAGGACCGTCGAGCGCCTGCAGCGCGGCGACCACGTCACGGCCGCTGTTCGGCCAGCCGCCGCCGTTCTCGCCGACGCGCCGGTACTCGACGTTCCACACGACGGCGCCGCGCTCGGCGAACTGCCGTGCGATCGCGGTCTCGATGGTCAGGCCGAACTCGGTGGTCCAGTAGCCCCCGTGCACCAGAACCACCGCACGCACGGGGTCAGTCGGCCCGACTCCACTGACAGGGTGATAGACGTGCCCGAATTGCGATGGTGCACTTCCATATTCGACCTTGACGCGGTGCGCCCGACATTTCTTCACCTGCGTGCTCGCCTCAACGACGTGCCCACCGATCCGTCAGCACACCGACCGCGCCGAGCGCCACTGCGGCCGCACTCGACGTCCTCAACACCTCTGGTCCGAGGATCACCGAGGCCGCGCCGAGTGCCGAGAGGTCGGCGATCTCGATGTCGTCGAGGCCGCCCTCAGGACCGATCACCAGGACCAGTTCGGTCGCGTCCGCCAGTGGTAGCTCGCGCAGGGGCGTCACACCGTGTTCGTGCAGGACCGCGACCAGACCGCCCGCGGCGACGACGTCGGCACATCTCGCCCGGATGTCGGTGGTCGACGCCAACGGGGCGATCTCGGGAATCCAGGCCCGACGGCTCTGTTTGGCAGCCGCCGACGCGGCGGCGGACCACTTCGCGTGGCCCTTCTCCGACTTCCCCGTCCAACGGGCTACGCACCGGGCGGCCTGCCACGGCACGATCCGATCGGCGCCCGCCTCGGTCGCCAGATCGACGGCGAGCTCCGAACGCTCGGACTTGGGCAATGCCTGCACCACCGTGACACGTGGCCTAGGCGGCTCGGCATATCCGTAGGTGTGCGCCCTCGCCACCAGGGTGTCCTTCGCGGTGATCGCGCTCACCTCACACGATGCGGTGGAGCCGCGACCGTCCCCGACGGTGACCTCCTCACCGACCGCCACGCGTGCCACGGTCACCGCGTGTCGGCCCTCCGGACCGGACAGGGTCACGTCGGAGCCCACACGTGGCACCTCGTCGACCCAGAACAGCGGCGGACTCACCCACGGGCTCCGGTCGTCAACGCCCGGCGAAGGCGTTGCGCAGCCGGGAGAACAATCCGCCCGCTGCCGCACCGGTCGCCGTCGTGACCACCTCGACGCGATCGTCGGATGCGTCGCGGAAGGTGGTCAGGGCCTCGGTCTGGGCCGCATCGAGTTTCGTCGGCACCACGACGTCGAGGTGAGCGTGCAGAGTGCCGCGCACCCCGGTGTTCAGGTGCGGCATGCCCTGGCCCTTCACCTTGACCACCTGCCCGGGCTGGGTGCCCGCAGCGATGGTGATGCGAGCGGTGCCGTCGAGGATGGTGTCGATGTCGATCGAGCCGCCGAGGGCCGCGTCGACGATCGGCACCCGGATGGTGCAGTGCAGGTCATCCTTGTCGCGGATGAACACGTCGTTCGGGCGCTCACTGACCTCGACGTACAGGTCACCGGCAGGTCCGCCGCCCGCGCCGATCTCACCTTGCCCGGAAAGGCGGACCCGCATCCCGCTCTCGATCCCGGCCGGGATCTTGACCGTCATCGTCCGGCGGGAACGCACGCGCCCGTCGCCACCGCACTTGCGACAGGGGTCCGGGATCACCTCGCCGACGCCGTGGCAGGTCGGGCATTCGCGAACGGTCATCACCTGACCGAGGAACGACCGCTGGACCGCCTGGATCTCGCCGGCGCCGTTGCACGTGTCGCAGCTGATCGGCTTCGAATCGCCGTGCGTCCCGGAGCCCTTGCAGAGGTCACAGAGGATCGCGGTGTCGACGGTGATCTCCTTGTTGACCCCGGCGGCGCACTCCTCGAGGTCGAGTTCCACGGCCACCAGAGCAGGCTCACCCGGCTGCACCCGGCTGCGCGGGCCTCGACCGGACCCGAATCCGCCGCCGCCGAAACCACCGCTGGATCCGAAGAACGCCTCGAAGACGTCACCGAGACCGCCGCTGCCGCCGAATCCCCCGCCGAAGCCGCCCGCACCCGGACCGGCCAGCGGATCTCCGCCCGCGTCCACGATGCGGCGCTTCTCGGGATCGGTCAGCACCTCGTAGGCGGTGCTGACCTCCTTGAAACGCTCTTCCTCACCCGGATTCACATCGGGGTGCAGTTCCCGCGCCTTCTTGCGATATGCGCGCTTGATCTCCTGGTCGGTGGCGCCTTTGGCGACACCCAGGATTCCGTAGTAGTCACGTGCCACGGTCGTCTCGGTCCTCTATCTCACACTTGGTCTGCTGATGGTCGGCGTCTGCGGTCGTGGCCGGCTGTCGGCATCTCTGTCGGACCGGGGCCGCATGGTGGCGGCCACACAGGTCAGCGATCGGCCAAGACCTCGCCTACGTACTTGGCAACGGCCGCGACCGACGCGATTGTTCCCGGATAGTCCATGCGTGTGGGGCCGACCACACCGACGCCGCCGAACACCGTGCCCGATGCACCGTACCCTGTCGAGACAACCGAGGTACCACGCAGGTTCTCGGTCTGGGTCTCCTCTCCGATCTGGACTGTGACCCCTCCCATCCGTTGGGTGGTGGCGAGCAGCTTCAGCACCACGACCTGCTCCTCGAGGGCGTCGAGCACCGAGTCCATCCCGCCGACGACCGGTGTGAAATCCGCCGCGGCGCGGGCCAGATTCGACGTGCCACCCAGCACCAGACGGTCGTCGCCGCGTTCCACCAGTGTCTCGACGAGCACCGTGGCCACGTTGATCACCACGTCGCGGATGTCATCGGGCGCCTCGTTCGCCACCTCGGCAACCGCGGCCGATGCCGCCTCGAGCCGCTTCCCGTAGAGAGCCGCGGAGAACATGTCACGCAACCGCACGAAATCGTCTTCGACGAGGTCGTCGCTGAGCGCCACCATCCGCTGCTCGACGCGACCGGTGTCGGTGATCACCACCAACAACAACCGGGACGGCGACAACGACACCACCTCGAGGTGCCGCACCGTGGCCGTCGACAGCACCGGGTACTGGATGACCGCCACCTGTCGCGTCAACTGGGCGAGCAGTTTGACCGAGCGTCGTAGCACGTCGTCGAGATCCACACCGGAATCGAGGACCGACAGGATGGCGCGACGCTCGGCTGCCGACAGGGGCTTGACCTCACTGATCCGGTCCACGAACATCCGGTAACCCTTGTCGGTCGGCACACGTCCGGAACTCGTATGGGGCTGGGCGATGTACCCCTCGGCTTCGAGGACCGCCATGTCGTTGCGCACGGTGGCGCTCGACACCCCGAGCTGATGGCGATCGACGATCGCCTTGGAACCGATGGGTTCCTGCGATTCGACGAAATCCGTCACGATCGCGCGCAGGATCTCGAATCGACGATCATCAGTACTCGACACGCGACACTCCTCCCGGCACAGCACTCTGCCATACAGTAGGTGACGTCCATCTTACGAACCGTGGCGCGAAACTCGCTCAAACAGTTTTTTCGCGCCTGGCCGTGCGCCGGTGACCATCACCGTGCCGGCGAATCTTCAGAAAGTTCCGGGATGATCTTCAAGGGGGTGCGGGAGGGTAAGCCCTATCCCGACCACGGATTGTCGGCGCGCGGATGGGCGAAGATCCCGCCCCGGCAGTTCCGCCTGAACGAGCTGACCACGGTCACCACGGTGCTCGCCCTCGACCGGCTCCTCAGTGAGGACTCCACGTTCTACGGCGACCTGTTCTCCCACGTTGTCCGATGGCACGGAGAGCTCTATCTAGAAGACGGACTGCACCGGGCCGTACGGTCCGCGCTGCGGAACCGTCACATCATCCACGCCCGGATGCTCGACCTCGACGCGCTCGATCTCGACCTCGATCCCGGGGCAGCGCCGGTGGAGGACCAGGTGGACACGGCGGAGCTCCCATCCCCGGGACGGGAGTCGGCCGGCGGCATGCACCGGCGCGGCGCACGCAGTACCGGCTGGACGGTCCCGGTGGCGGGCCGGCAGCCTCCCGAATGGTGAGACCACGGTCGATTTCGGCCGGCCGTCAGCCGGCGACCAGGATCTCGCGCACCACACGGTCGGCAAGCAATCGGCCCGCGTCGGTGAGCACGAGCCGGGCACCGACGCTGCCCACGTGTTCAAGCAGTCCGTCGTCGATGAACTCTGCCGCCCGCTGATATTCACCTGCGGTGAGTTCGTCGACCCCCAGCCCGTCGCGGCAACGCGCCTTGAGCATCACCGCTTCGAGATGTCGGTCCTCCGACGTGAGGATCTCGTGTCCACCGATCGGGAGCTGTTCGGCGGCAAGTGAATCCGCATACCGTGCCGGATGTTTGAGGTTCCACCACCGCACGCCGTTCACGTGCGAGTGGGCGCCCGGTCCGATTCCCCACCAGTCGTGGCTGTACCAGTACGCCAGGTTGTGCCGGCATTCCGCGGCGCGCGACCGCGACCAGTTCGACACCTCGTACCAGTCGAAACCCGCCGTCGACAGCCGGTCGTCGAGAATGCGGTACCGGTCGGCGAGGACGTCATCGTCGGGGGCAGGTAACTCGCCGCGCCGAATGCGCCGGGCCAGAGCGGTGCCGTCCTCGACGATCAGGGCGTACGCGGAGACGTGGTCCACCTCGGTCGAGAGGACGGCATCCAGACTCGAGTGCAGGTCATCGTCGGTCTCTCCCGGCGTGCCGTAGATCAGGTCGAGATTGATGTGGTCGAACCCCGCAGCGGTCGCCTCGCGGGCTGCGGCGACCGCACGGCCCGGCGTATGCGTGCGATCCAGGGTTGCCAGCACGTGCGGAGCGGCGGACTGCATACCGAGGGAGATGCGGTTGAACCCTGCCCCGAGCAGCCCCTCGAAGAATTCCGGCGACGTCGATTCCGGGTTGGACTCGGTGGTCACCTCGGCATCGTCGGCGAGATCGAAGTACTCGGTCACCGAGCTCAGCAGCCTCGACAAACCCGCCGCACCCAACAGCGACGGGGTACCCCCGCCGACAAAGACCGTCGAGATCGGTCGAGTCGGGTTCATCAGTCGCGCAGCACTTCTCAGCTCGCGGTCGACGGCCTCCTGCCAGGATTCCGGCGACGACGAACTCCCCAGCTCGCCCGCTGTGTACGTGTTGAAGTCGCAGTATCCGCAGCGCGTCGCACAGAACGGAACGTGCAGATACAGGCCGAGCGGCGTCGCGGCGTCGACCGCGCCACACGCGGCACCTACGACGCCATCGGTGCCCGATTCCATCTCGACCTTCACTCCTCCATCATGCTCGCCCGGCACGGTGTGACCGTGACCACGCCAGAAACCGGACCACGTCAGGAACCGGACCACGCCGATCGGCCGCCGGCGATGCCTCCGGACAGCGGGAATACCTCCCGCCCCGAGCGCCTTGACTTCTAGGAGCAGACCTCCCGACAGGGCTTTCCCTCATCGTGAGGGAAAATAACCCCAAGTAGACGAGGCAAGGGGCAGCGTGGCACTATGAACGGCGTGACTTCCTCAGGGGTGTGGCTCGCAGCCCGACGCCACATCGATCTCAAGCGCGTCTGCAGCGCATTCTGTCGTCCTTAGACGACGTGCTCACTGTCTCCTGACGACAGGTCGGCCCCGAGAAGTCCCCGCTCAGCCGCGGGTATGCCAGCACGTTTCCAGCCCACTTCCATGTGAATGCTGACGCTTGCTGCGTCGGCTCAGGAGACTTCATGACGTCCACCACCGACGATCTTTCCGTGACCACCTCGAATGCGGCCACAGAGCCCGCTGCGAAGGATGACGCCGCCGGATCGAAGCCCGCAACGCCTGCAGGCAACCGGCCGGCCCGCGGCGAGCGCCCGGCCCGCAAGGCCCGGCCGACCAAGCGTCGCGCGGAAGGCCAGTGGAAGCTCGGTTACCGCGAGCCACTGAATCCCAACGAGCAGATCAAGAAGGACGACAACCCGCTCAACGTGCGCGCCCGGATCGAGAACATCTACGCCAAGCAGGGGTTCGAGTCGATCGACAAGCAGGACCTGCGCGGCCGGATGCGCTGGTGGGGCCTGTACACCCAGCGCGCCGAAGGCTACGACGGCACCTGGACCGGCGACGAGAACATCGACATCCTCGAAGACAGCCACTTCATGATGCGCATCCGCTGTGATGCGGGCGCGCTCGATGTGGCGCAGCTGAGGACCCTGGGCCAGATCTCGACCGAGTTCGCCCGGGACACCGCCGATCTGTCCAACCGAGAGAACGTCCAATATCACTGGATTCGCATCGAGGACGTCCCGACCATCTGGGAACGCATCGAAGGTGTCGGACTCAAGACGACCGAGGCGTGCGGCGACTGCCCGCGCGTGGTGCTCGGCTCCCCGCTCGCCGGTGATGCGGTGGACGAGGTCCTCGATCCCACCCCGGCGATCGACGAGATCGTGCGTCGCTACATCGGTAACCCGGAGTATTCGAACCTGCCGCGCAAGTTCAAGACGGCCATCTCCGGACTGCAGGACGTTTCGCACGAGACCAACGACGTCGCTTTCATCGGCGTGAACCACCCCGAACACGGACCGGGTCTGGATCTCTGGGTGGGCGGTGGCCTGTCCACCAACCCGATGCTCGCGCAGCGGGTCGGTGCGTGGATTCCGCTCGACGAGGTACCCGACGTGTGGGAGGGCGTGGTCGCGATCTTCCGCGACTACGGCTACCGCCGGTTGCGTGCCAAGGCACGCCTGAAGTTCCTCATCAAGGACTGGGGCATCGAGAAGTTCCGTCAGGTCCTCGAGGACGAGTATCTGGGCCGCAAGCTGATCGACGGCCCGGCCCCCGAAACACTCACCCGTCCCCGCGACCACGTCGGCGTCCAGCGCCTGAAGAACGGGCTCAACTCCGTCGGGTTCGCTGCCGTCGCCGGTCGTGTCTCCGGCACGATCCTCACCGCCATCGCCGACGCCGCCGAGCGTGTCGGTTCCGACCGCATCCGCTTCACGCCGTACCAGAAGCTGGTCGTCCTCGACGTTCCCGACGACAAGGTGGAGCAGATCATCGAGGAGGTCGGCGCACTGGGCCTGTCCGCCCGGCCGTCGAACTGGCATCAGAACCTGATGGCCTGCAGCGGCATCGAGTTCTGCAAGCTGTCGTTCACCGAAACGCGCAAGCGTTCCCAGAAGTTGGTGCCCGAGCTCGAAGAGCGCCTGGCCGACATCAATTCCCATCTCGACCTCCCGATCACCGTCAACATCAATGGCTGCCCCAATTCCTGCGCACGCTCGCAGGTGGCCGACATCGGCTTCAAGGGTCAGCTCGTCGAGGACGAGAACGGCGACCAGACCGACGGGTTCCAGGTCCACCTCGGCGGAAGCCTCGGCCAGGATGCCGGTTTCGGCCGCAAACTGCGGCAACACAAGGTCCTGTCCACCGAACTCGGTGACTATATCGACCGCGTGGTGCGCAACTTCGTGGATCAGAAAGAAGACGGAGAACGGTTCGCCCAGTGGGCCGTTCGCGCGGATGAGGAGGCCTTGCGATGAGCACGCCCACCACCGCGACGGGTCGCCGCCACACCGAAGACGAGTTGCGTGCCATCGCCGAGGCGGGCGCGCGCGACCTCGGGGCGGACGCGACCCCCGAGGAACTGCTGCGCTGGACCGCGGAGACCTTCGGTGACAACTTCGTCGTCGCCTCCAACATGCAGGACGCGGCGCTCGTCGATCTCGCCAGCAAGAATGTCGACACCGACCAACTGCACGGCGAGAAGCTCAAGGTGCTCTTCCTCGACACCGGCTATCACTTCGCCGAGACCATCGGCACCCGCGATGCCGTCGAGCAGGTCTACGGCGTCGAGATGGTCAACCTGACTCCAGAGCACAGCGTCGCCGAGCAGGACGAACTGTTGGGTCGCAACCTGTTCGCCCGCGACCCGGGTGAGTGCTGCCGCCTGCGCAAGGTCGTCCCGCTCAAGTCCGGTCTCTCGCAGTACGACGCCTGGATCACCGGCATCCGCCGAGTGGAGGCGCCGACCCGTGCGAATGCACCGCTCATCTCCTTCGACGAGGGATTCGGGCTGGTGAAGATCAACCCGATCGCCGCGTGGTCGGACGAGACGATGCAGGACTACATCGACACCAACGGGGTGCTCGTCAACCCGCTGGTCGACGACGGCTATCCGTCGATCGGCTGCGCCCCGTGCACAGCCAAACCCGAACCCGGATCCGATCCGCGCAGTGGCCGTTGGGCCGGTCGCGCCAAGACAGAATGTGGGCTCCACGCATGACCATCGCCGACGCCACCGCGACCAGCGCCTCCGCGGTCGAGGCCGACACCGACGACTTCACCACCCTCGACGCTCTCGAGTCCGAGGCCATCCACATCTTCCGTGAGGTGGCCGGTGAGTTCGAGCGGCCGGTGATCCTGTTCTCCGGCGGCAAGGACTCCACGGTGCTGCTGCACCTGGCGCTCAAGGCCTTCTGGCCTGCTCCCCTACCGTTCTCGCTGCTGCACGTGGACACCGGCCACAACCTGACCGAGGTGCTGGAGTTCCGCGACCAGGTGGTCGAGCGGCACGGGCTGCGCCTGCACGTGGCGAAGGTGGAGGACTACCTCGCCGACGGTCGGCTCACCGAACGCCCGGACGGCGTGCGCAACCCGTTGCAGACCATCCCGCTGCTCGACGCGATCACCGAGAACCGCTTCGACGCGGTCTTCGGCGGCGGACGTCGCGACGAGGAGCGGTCGCGGGCCAAAGAGCGGATCTTCTCCCTGCGCAACGCCTTCGGTCAATGGGATCCGAAGCGGCAGCGCCCAGAGCTGTGGAATCTCTACAACGGTCGACACGCGCCGGGTGAGCATGTCCGCGTGTTCCCGCTGTCGAACTGGACCGAGCTCGACATCTGGCGCTACATCGGCCGCGAGCAGGTGCTGCTGCCGCAGATCTACTACGCGCACGAGCGCGACGTGTTCCTGCGCGACGGCATGTGGATGACCTCCGGTTCGTGGGGCGGTCCGCGCGAGGGCGAGACCGTCGAGCGCCGCAGGGTCCGCTACCGGACCGTCGGTGACGGATCGTCGACCGGCGCCGTGCTCTCCGACGCCGCCGACAACGACGCTGTGCTGGCCGAGGTGGCCGCCTCCCGACTCACCGAGCGCGGTGCGACCCGCGGCGACGACCGGGTCTCCGAGGCCGCGATGGAAGACCGCAAACGCGAAGGATACTTCTGATGTCACATGCTCCCGACCTTCTCCGCATCGCGACCGCGGGCAGCGTCGACGACGGCAAGTCGACGCTCGTCGGCCGGCTGCTCTACGACACCAAATCGGTTCTCGCCGATCAGATCGACGCCGTCACCAAGGCGTCGGTGGACCGTGGCCTCGAGGGTCCCGACCTCTCGCTGCTCGTCGACGGCCTGCGCGCCGAGCGCGAGCAGGGCATCACGATCGACGTGGCCTACCGCTACTTCGCCACGCCGGCACGGTCATTCGTGCTCGCCGACACCCCGGGCCACGTGCAGTACACCCGGAACACGGTTTCCGGCGCGTCGACCGCCCAGCTGGTGATCCTGCTCGTCGACGCACGCAATGGTGTGGTCGCCCAGACCCGTCGTCACACCGCGGTGATGGCCCTCCTCGGCGTGCCCCAGCTCGTGTTGGCGGTCAACAAGATCGACCTGGTCGACGACCAGGAGGCAGCCTTCGCGCAGATCTCCGCCGAGTTCGGCGAACTCACGCGCTCGTTGGGATGGTCGCCGGAGCAGGTGACCGCCATCCCGGTCTCGGCACTGAACGGCGACAACGTCGCCACGCGGTCCGAGAACACGCCGTACTACGACGGTCCCGCGCTGATCGAGCATCTCGAGACGGTCCCGAATGTGGCCGATACCCGGCCGGTCGGGCTGCGCTTCCCCGTCCAGTACGTGATCCGTCCGCGTACCCCCGAGTATCCCGATTACCGTGGCTACGCGGGGCAGATCGCGGCCGGGCGCGTCTCGGTCGGTGACGAGGTCGTCATCCTGCCCTCCGGTGTCCGCAGCACGGTCCGCCAGATCGATACGGCCGACGGCGAATTCACCACCGCCCACACCGGGCGCAGCGTGACGCTGTTGCTCGACGATGACGTGGACGTGTCGCGCGGCGACCTGATCGCTGCCGTCGCGGATGCGCCGGAGCCTGCCCAGCAGTTCACCGCCACGGTCTGCTGGCTCGCCGAGAAGCCACTGCGGCCGGGCTCCCGGTTGCTGCTCAAACATGGCACCAGGACCACCCAGGCGATCGTCGGTGGACTCGAGGTGTTGTTCGATGAGCAGACGCTCGCGCTCATCGACGCCCCCGACACGGTGGAGCTGAACCAGATCGGCCGGATCGCGATCCAGACCGCGGAACCGATCGCGCCGGACGACTACCAGGTCAACCGGGAGTCGGGCAGCTTCCTGCTGATCGATCCGCAGGGCGGGAACACCCTCGGCGCCGGCCTCGTCGGCGATGCCCTGGCGAATCTCCACCTGTCGGCGACGCCCGAACTCGTCTGAGACCGTTGAGGATTCGATTCCGGTGACCCCTACCCTGCTGCTGGTCGCACACGGCAGTCGCGACGCGCGCTTCCCGGCGACGGCCGGCCGCGTGCGCGACGCCGTCGCGACCGCGCTGGCGGGTGTCGACGTACGACTGGCCTACCTCGACCTGAACGCACCGCTGGTCGGCGATGCGCTCGACGAGATCGCCGGGGATTGTGTGGTGGTGCCGCTGCTCTTCGCGGCCGGCTATCACCAGAAGATCGATCTTCCCGCGATCATCGCCGAGCACCATCGGCGTGATCGGATGGTGATCCGATCCGAGGTCATCGGAACGTCCCCGCTGGCGAATGCGCTGGCCGACCGGCTGTCCGAGGCCGGATTGGACGAACCTGCCGGTCGGCGCACCGGTATCATCCTGAGTGCCGTCGGATCATCGGATCCGGACGCCGATCGTCACGTCCGACGCCGGGCCATCGAGCTGTCCACCGTGCTGAACCGTCCGGTGGAGGTGGTGTTCGCCACCAAACTCGGGCCACGAGAACAGCAGCTGCGCAACGCGGTACGCCGACTCCGCACCGCCGGAGCGGATCGCATCGCGGTGAGTCCCTACTTCCTGTCCGCCGGACTGCTCACCGAACGGGTCGAGGCCGCGCTCGATGCCCACGCACCGGGCGCCCTGGTCGCCGGGCCGCTGGGCGCCCACCGCGACATCGTCGATGCGGTGTGCCACCACTACTGGACCGCGGCCTCCACCCGTACGGCACGAGCTCAGGAGTCGTGCGCACACGATTCACCCACTCGCGATTCACCCACTCACGATTCACTCAGCGCGGCCACCTTCGTCGCTCGGGCGTAGATCGCCTCTCCCGCCTGCAGATTGAGCGCGTTGGCATCGCCTCGCGTGATCTGTGCCAGGAACTCGTCACCGGTGGTGGCCGCGATCAATTCGACCCGGGTCTCGAATCCGAGATGGACCACCCGCTGCACCGTCGCCTTGATCACACCGGTGTCGAGCGAGGCATCCGCCGCCGGCAGCGCCAGTTCCGGATTGCGGCCGATCCGGATGTCGTGCGGACGCACCAGCTCACCGTTGAGGCGCACGGTGGATCCGAGGAACGACGCCACGAACTCGTTGGCCGGACGGTCGTAGAGATCGTCCGGTGCACCCACCTGCTCGATCCGACCCTTGTTGAGCACGGCGATCCGGTCGCTCACGTCGAGCGCCTCCTGCTGATCGTGCGTCACCAGGACGGTGGTGACGTTGACGTCCTCGTGTAACCGCCGCAACCACTTTCGTAGATCCTCGCGGACCTTCGCGTCCAGGGCACCGAACGGCTCGTCGAGGAGCAGGACCTGTGGGTCCACCGCCAATGCACGGGCCAACGCCATGCGCTGACGCTGGCCTCCCGAGAGCTGCGACGGGAAGCGCCGCTGGAACACGGTGAGTCCCACGATGTCGAGCAGCTCGTCGACCTTGGCGTCGATCTGTGCCTTGGGCCGCTTGCGGATCTTGAGCCCGAACGCGATGTTGTCGCGCACGGTCAGATGTTTGAAGGCCGCATAGTGCTGGAACACGAATCCGATGTCGCGCTTCTGCGGCGCCGCCCCCGACACGTCGTTCCCACTGATGATGACGGTGCCCGAGTCGAGACTGTCCAGACCGGCGATGGCCCGCAGGAGGGTGGATTTGCCGGAGCCCGACGGTCCGAGCAACGAGGTCAACGATCCTTCCGGAATGTCGATCGACACGTCGTCGAGTGCCGCGAAGTCGCCGTACCGTTTGTTCGCGCCGATAACCGAGATGGACATGTCAGATGCCTTTCTTGCGCTGCACGACTTGCTGGGCATCGATGGATGCCGGACCGTGGGGAACGGTGAGGTCGGGTTCGACGTCGGCCTCGGTGCTGCCGGTGTAGGTTTCGCTCGCATCGGCGTAGCGACCCTTTGCCCGTCGTTCGACCAGCGTCATCGCCACCAGGACGAGGATGGCCACCAGCATCAACAGCGTCGCCGCGGCGTAGGCACCGAATTCGTTGTAGTCATCGGTGTAACGCGAGTTCACCAAGAGCGTCAGGGTCTGCGAGATACCCGGGAAGTTCGACGACACCATCGTCACCGCGCCGTATTCGCCGAGTGCGCGGGCGATCGTCAGGACGATGCCGTAAGTCAGTCCCCAGCGGATGGCGGGCAACGTGATCCGGCTGAAGGTCTGCCACCCGTTGGCGCCCAGCGTCGCCGCCGCCTGCTCCTGCTCGGTACCGATCTCACGTAGCACCGGCTCCACTTCGCGCACCACGAACGGCAGGGTGACGAACAAGGTGGCCAGCACCAGGCCGGGGAATCCGAAGATGATGCGGAATCCGGTGCTTTCGATCCCGCCGAACCATCCCCCGTAGCCCCACAGCAGGATCAGCGCAACACCCGCCACCACCGGGGAGACCGCGAACGGGAGGTCCACCACGGCCTGGAGGAAGCCCTTCCCCGGGAACCGGCCGCGGACGAGGGCGAGTGCGGTCACGATACCGAAGATCACGTTGAGCGGCACCACGATCACGACGATGAGCAGGCTCAACTGGAGAGCGGCGATGGCGGCCGGGGTGGTGATCCACTCCCAGAACTGACCCAGGCCGTGCTCGAACGACCGCCAGAAGATGAGCCCCACCGGCACGACGAGCAGGATGAACACGTAGAGAAGCGCGATGGTGCGCAACGTGTATCGCGTGGTTCTGGAGACCTTCATCGATCCTGCTCCTCTCGCACGGACTGGCGGCGGCCGATGATCCGCAGGACGAGCAGCGCGACGAACGCGATCACCAGGAGCATCACCGACACGGCCGCGGCGTTGACCGGCTCGTCGACCTCGATCTGCTGCTGGATGTATTGCGACGCCACCTGGGTGTCACCGGGGATGTTGCCGCCGATCAGGACCACCGAGCCGAACTCGCCGATCGCACGGGTGAAGGCGAGGCCGGCGCCCGTCAGGATGGCGGGCAACAACGCAGGCATGATGATCTTGGTCCAGATGATCCAGTTGCCCGCACCCAGCACCGCCGCGGCCTCCTCGACGTCGGTGTCGAGCTCGATGAGCACCGGCTGGACCTGCCGCACCACGAACGGCAGGGTGACGAAGGTCAGCGCGACCACCAGGGCCGGCTTCGTCGCATTGAGCTGGATGTCGATCGGACTGTTCGGACCGTAGAGGGACAGCAGCACCAGGCTGGCCACGATCGTCGGCAACGCAAAGGGCAGATCGATGATCGCATTGACGAATCCCTTGCCCGGGAACTCGTCTCGTACCAGTACCCAGGCGATCAACGTACCGAACACGACGTTGATGAGCGCGACGATCACGGAGACCAGGACGGTGATCCACAGCGCGTCGAGCGCGTTCGGGTCGGTGACCGCATCCCAGAACCCGCCCCAGCCGTCGGTGAAGGCCTGCGCCGTGATCGCCGCGATCGGCAGCAGGACGATCACGCTGAGCCACAGCCAGGCGACACCGACCCCGGCGGGCGAGACCCCGCTGAACGTCCGGCTTCGCCCGAGGAATCCTCCTGGCGGGGTGGAGTCAACCGTCTGCGTACTCATTGCCGGCCTCCCGCGTTGTAGATCTCGGTGATCGCGCCCTTCGACCCGAACAGTGCCGAGTCGACGGCCTTCCATCCGGTCAGGTCCTTGCCGTCGTTCTCTGCCGCAGTACCCTCCCCGAGCACGGCTCCGACCTCGTTGATCGTCCAGAGCTTCGCGATGTCGCCGGGGAACAGGTCGCGTGTCCGCGCGACCACGTCCGGCAGCACGGGACGGAACCCCTCCTGCGCCCAGAGTTGTTGGGCTGCGGGTGTGAAGAGATAGTCGACGAACGACGTGGCGGCTTCCTTGTCGGTGGAGGTGTTGACGACGGCGACCGGATTCTCGATCTTGAAGGTCTGCGGCGGGAGGAGGTAGTCGACCTGTTCGTCGGCCGGCACCGACGAGTTGGCCCGGTTGAGCATGATCGCCTCGTTCTCATAGCTGATCAGGACATCACCCTGCCCCTGCTCGAACGCGGTTGTCGCCTCGCGGCCGGACTTGGGCACCACTGTGATGTGGTCCCGGACGAGTTCGCTGACGTAGTCGAGACCCGCCTGGGAATTGCGGCCACCATCGCTCTTCGCGGCGTACGGGGCGAGCAGGTTCCACTTCGCCGATCCCGAACTGCCCGGATTGGGCGTGACGACCTGCACTCCCGGCTTGAGGAGATCGTCCCAGTCGCGGATGTGCTTCGGGTTGCCCTTGCGCACCACGAGGGCCACCACCGAACCGAACGGAGTGCTGTTGTCGGGTGCCTGCTTCTTCCAGTCCTCGTCGACGACCCCCTCTTTCACCAGACGGGTGATGTCGGGCTCCACCGAGAAGTTGACGACGTCGGCCGGCACCCGCCGGGCCACCTTGCGGGACTGGTCGCCCGAGGCGCCATAGGACTGGGAGAAACCGATGTCGTGGCCTGCGTCGGTGTCCCGGAACGCGGGGATGATGACGTCGAAGCCGGGCTTGGGCACGGCGTACGCCACGAGGTTCACATGCCGACTGCCACTCGAGATGTCCGCCCCTCCGGGTACGTCCGTCGAGCCGGCTCCACACGCCGTCACACTGGTGATGGCCATGAGTGTGACAGCCGCCACCACGGCGCTTCGCCAACTCCGCACAACCACGGATCTCGCCACGCAATCCTCCCGGGCTCACACGCCTCCACCGGGATCACCGAGCCCTCGCCCGTCCGCCCCCGGCACAACCTTGGACGCGTAAACGCTAGCAATGCCGTTTCGGTGTCCTGCGCATGTCAGGTGGATGATTTGGGGTGCGCAGTTCGCTGTGCTAGCGGGTGAGCACCCACGCGAGGACCACCAGCACGATCAGTGCGATCAGTGCGAGGGTCACACGGGACCGGATCATGGTCTAGAGCCCCTTCCCGTCGTCATCGGCGAACCGCCTGCGGTCGAGGACATCGGAGACCGTATCGACCAGCAGATTGAGGGCCGCGGCGATCAGGACGGCCAACGGGATGACGACGACGAGGGTCACCAGCAGCTGCGGGACGAAGGACAGTCCGGTCAGCCACTCCTCGACGCTGTCCCACCAGGCACTCACCGATGTCATCGTTCACCTCTTCCCGCAGTTCGCCCGAATCGGACACCGATCGAGAGTTTCGATCAGTCTGAATAAAACGCCCGACAGTCCGGTCGCCGGTCGAGTGGCGACAACAGGGGCCGATCGCAATGATATAGCCATGACCGTCCCGGCAGACGCCGCCGTCACCGCACTGCCGACCGCGACCGCATCACACGGGCCGGGTTCGACTCTCATCGAGCCGGAGGCGAAGGCGTTCTCGCCGGCCACGGCGGCCCACAATGCGTTCCCGCCCATCGGGGACTATGCCTTTCTCTCCGACACCGAGCCTGATCGCCCGGAACGGGTCCATCGAGTGGATGTGTGTGCCCCGGCCGGATTCGCCGAGTGTGTTCGGCGCCATCCTCGATCGCAGCGCCGGCCATTTCCGACTGGCGCCGTACGGCGTGAACGTCCCGGTCGACCGTCGCTACCTGCCTCACGTTGAAGGGTCTCACCTACTCCCCGACCGGTGCCCTGCTCGCGGCCGCCACCACTTCGCTCCCGGAAATCCCTGGTGGCGAACGCAACTGGGACTACCGCTACGCATGGGTGCGCGACTCGACGTTCGCGCTGTGGGGTCTCTACACGCTCGGTCTCGACCGTGAGGCGGACGACTTCTTCTCGTTCATCGCCGACGTGTCGGGCGTGACCAATTCCCAACACCACCCGCTGCAGGTGATGTACGGGGTCGGTGGCGAACGCACCCTCGAGGAGGAGGAACTCCACCACCTCTCGGGCTACGACGGCGCACGACCGGTCCGCATCGGCAACGGCGCGTACAACCAAGCGCAACATGACATCTGGGGAACCGTGCTCGACTCGGTGTATCTCAACACCAAGTCCAGCGAGGCAGTTCCCGAGACATTGTGGCCGGTGTTGAAGGCACAGGTCGAGGAGGCGGTGAAGAACTGGCACAAGCCGGACCGCGGGATCTGGGAGGTGCGTGGCGAGCCCAAGCATTTCACCTCGTCGAAGGCCATGTGCTGGGTGGCACTCGATCGTGGTTCCCGCCTTGCCGCTGCACGGCGAGAGGTCCTACGCCAGGCAATGGGCCGAGATCGCCGACGAGATCCGCGACGACATACTCGGCCACGGTGTCAACGCGCGCGGCGTCTTCACCCAGCGCTACGGCGACGACGCACTCGACGCCTCCCTGCTCCTCGTGCCGCTGCTGCGCTTCCTGCCCTCCGACGACCACCGGGTCCGCAACACCGTGCTGGCCATCGCCGACGAACTGACCGAGAACGGACTGGTCCTGAGATATCGCGTGGAGGAGACCGACGACGGGCTGTCCGGCGAAGAGGGCACCTTCACCATCTGTTCGTTCTGGTTGGTGTCGGCGCTCGTGGAGATCGGCGAGTTGTCGCGCGCCAAGGCGCTCTGCGAACGTCTGCTCTCCTACGCCAGCCCGCTGAAGCTCTACGCCGAGGAGATCGACGCCAAGACCGGACAGCACCTCGGCAACTTCCCGCAGGCATTCACCCATCTCGCACTCATCAACGCGGTCACGCATGTGATCCGCGCCGAGGAGGCGGCGAGTCACGGGACCTTCCAGCCCGCACACCACTGACGGCCGGGCGGCACAATCGGGTCCGAGGGATCAGCGGGTCACTTGGGTACGCCGCCCACGAGATGGTCGAAGGCGACCTGGACATGGATGCGCAGACTGTCGACCAGGCAGTCGTCGTCGGCGTAGAACGCGGGGCTGTGATTCATCGCCATACCCCGCCCGCCCTCGACCGGCGCCAGTGATGTGCCGGCGAACTGCGTGTCCTGGGTACCGAAGTTCAGGTACGCGCCACCGAATGCACGGGTGAACTCCGACATGTCGTCATAGCCGAGCATCCCGGGCATCTCCACCAGACGGTCGGGACCGATCACCCGCTTCACCGTCGGCAGGATCGCGTCGATCCACTCCTCGGTGTTGGCCAGCGGCGGCACGTACTGCAGGTATTCGACCGTGGCACTCGCCCCGTAAGCCGCAGCGTGATGCTCGGCCATGCGGCGGAGGTTGTCCTGCACGGTGCCCATGGAGGCCTCGTCGAGGCAGCGGATGGTGCCCCACAGCGTGACCCGCTCACCGATGATGTTGAACCGCCCGACGTCCTCGACGTGACCGATCGACACCGTTACCGCTTCGGTGGCCGGTACCTGGCGGTACAGCTGACCTGCACCGGAGATGATGTCGGCGACCGCAGGCATCGGATCGATACCGGCCCAGGGCATCGAACCGTGTACCTGCTTGCCCACCACCTCGATCTTCACCAGGCACGACGCCGCGTACTGGTTGCCGATGCCATAGCCGACGACGCCTTTGGGCAGTGGGGCGACGTGCATGCCGAACATCATCGTCGGGCGCAGGTCGGTGAATGCGCCGGCGTCGATCATGGCCTTGGCCCCGCCCGCCTCGTCGATCGGCGGCCCTTCTTCGGCCGGCTGGAACACGAACATCACCGTCCCGGGCAGGTCCTCACGAACCGACGAGAGCACGTCCGCCGCGCCCAGCACGGTCGATGTGTGGCAGTCGTGTCCGCATGCGTGGGCCACCGGGAACGGACCGCCCGGATACTCGCTGTCGACGACCGTGGATGCGAACTCGACTCCGGAGGCCTCGGCGACCGGCAGTGCGTCCATGTCGGCGCGTAGACCCGCGACGCGATCTCCCTTGCGACCACCGCGCAGGACGCCGACCACACCGTGCCCGGCGATGCCCGTGTGCACCTCGTCGAGCCCGGCCTGTCGCAGCCGATCCGCGACCAGCGCCGACGTCTTGACCTCGCGGTTCGACAGCTCGGGATGGGAATGGAGGTGGTGGCGCGTCTGGATCAGTTCGCCCAGTGCGTCTCGCGCCCTCTCGTCCAGCAGTTTCCTCGTGGCGGCAACATCATCGGCACCCATCGCACCATTGTCGCCGATCAGATGCCGGGACGTGATCAAACAGCGCTATCCGGCGACCGCTCCCAGTCCCCGGCGGACCAGCAGCGGACCGATCTCGGGTCGGCGGCCGATCAGTTTCTCGTGTGCGACAAGCGGATCGACGCTGTCGCCTCGGGAGAGGGTGGCCTCGGCAAACCGCTGCCCGTTGCTGCGTTGCAGACCACCTTCGGTGAGAAACCACTGCTCGGTCTCGGCGTCGAGGACCTCAGACCAGATGTAGGAGTAATAGCCGGCCGAGTACCCACCGCCGAAGATGTGATTGAAGTAGGCGCTGCGATACCGCGGCGGGATGAGATCGCCGACGAAGCCGGCCGACCGTAGCGCCGCGCGTTCGAACGCCTCGACGTCGTCGATGCTGTCGTCGGCGGTGATGCGGTGCCAGGCGAGGTCGAGAACCGCGGCGGCCAGATATTCGATCGTGCCGTGAGCGGTCTCGGTGTTCGCCGACTCGCGCGCCGCTTCGGCCAGCTCCGTGGGGATCGGGTCCCCGGTCTCGTGATGACGTGCGTAGTGCGACAAGACGTCCGGGTGCAGCGCCCACATCTCGTTGACCTGCGACGGAAACTCGACGAAGTCGCGCGGGACCGACGTCCCCGACTGCGACGGATAGTCGACCGCCGACAACAGGCCGTGCAGAGCGTGACCGAATTCGTGGAACAGGGTGGTGAGCTGATCCATCGTGAGCAGGCACGGCTTGTCGTCGTCCGGCTTGGTCAGATTGAGGACGTTCACGACCACCGGCTGGGTGGACAGCACCGTCGACTGGTCGACGATGTTGTTCATCCACGCGCCACCCCGCTTCGACGGCCGTGCGTAGTAGTCGCCGAGGAACAGACCGATGCTTCGGCCGTTGTCGCTGAACACCTCCCAGATCCGGACATCGGGGTGATAACCGGCCAGGTCGAGCCGTTCGGTGAATCGCAGTCCGTACAGCTCGCCCGCGGCATGGAACACGCCTCGGTCCAGGACCATGTTCAGCTCACAGTAGTTCGCGAAGTCGTCCAGTGGTACCGCCGATTTCGATCGTCGGTCTCGTTCCAGCCAGAAGGTGAGATCGGCGGGTCCGATGTGGTGGTCGGCCAATTGCGTCAGCCTCGTCAGCTCTCGGCCGCCGGCCCGCATCGCGGATTCGGTCAGCTCGCCGAGCAAGGCGGTGACCGATGCCGGGTCCGGTGCGGTCTCCTCCGCGATGACGTATTCGGCGTGATCGGTGTACCCGAGCAGCCGAGCGCGCCGGGCACGCAGACCCACGATCTCCAGGACCAGTTCGCGCGTGTCATCGCCGTTGGCGCGGGAGCAGCGGCGCACCGAGGCGTCGAAGACCCGTTGCCGCACAGCGGGATCGGTTAACGAGGTGAGCACCGATTGACTCGTCGGCAATTCCAGCGTGATCAGATATCCGGCGTCGTGTCCCGCGTCCGCGGCGGCCCGACGGGCCGCCCGGATCTCCCCGTCCGACAACCCGTCGAGCTCGGCCTCGTTGTCGATCAGCACTGCTGAGGCATTGGTGTCGTCGAGGATCCTCTGCGAGAACGTCGTGGTCAACCAGGCCAGCCGCGACGAGATCTGCCGCATCTGCTCCTGATCGTCGGAACCGAGGCCTGCGCCGGCACGGACCGATTCGCGGTATCGCTTGGCCAACAGTCGTTCCTGCGCCTCGGTCAGTGCCAGGTCATCCCGGCGCTCGTAAAGATCGGCGATCCGCGTGAACAGGCGGCCGTCCATCGCGATGGTGTTGGCGTGATCGGTGAGTAGCGTCGAGAGCTTCTGGGAGATCTCGTTGCGCACCGGATTCGTGTCCGGCCCGACCAGATTGAAGAACACCCCGCTCGCCCGCGCCAGATCGCGACCGGATAGTTCGAGTGCCTCGACCGTGTTGTGGAACGTGGCCGGGCGCGGGTCGTCGGCGATCGACTCGACCTCGGCGATCTGGGTCGCCATCGCCTCGGTGAAGGCGGGAAGGAAATCACCGTCGGTGATCGACGCGAAGTCGGGCAGGCCATGCGGCAGTGTGCTCTCGGCGAGAACCGGGTTGACCTCGCAACGATTCATCAGACTATTTCCCCTTCGGTTTGTCTCCGCCGGCATCAGTGGACAGGGCTGCGACGAAGGCCTCCTGCGGGACATCGACACGGCCGATCGTCTTCATCCGCTTCTTGCCTTCCTTCTGCTTCTCGAGCAGTTTGCGCTTACGGCTGATGTCACCGCCGTAGCACTTGGCGAGCACGTCCTTGCGGATCGCCCGGATGTTCTCGCGCGCAATGATCTTCGACCCGATCGCGGCCTGGATCGGCACCTCGTACTGCTGGCGGGGGATGAGTTCCTTCAGCTTGGTCGCCATCTTGTTGCCGTAGGTGTAGGCGCCGTCGCGGTGCACGATGGCGCTGAAGGCGTCGACCGCCTCGCCCTGCAGCAGGATGTCGACCTTCACCAGGTCGGCCTCCTGCTCCCCCGACTCCTCGTAGTCGAGGCTCGCGTACCCGCGGGTCCGCGACTTGAGGGCATCGAAGAAGTCGAAGATGATCTCCGCCATCGGCAAGGTGTAGCGCAACTCGACGCGGCTCTCCGACAGGTAGTCCATCCCGCCGAGTTCACCACGCCGCGTTTGGCACAGTTCCATGATGGTGCCCACGAACTCGCTCGGCGCGATGATCGTCATCTTCACGATGGGCTCGTAGATGTGCTTGGCCTTGCCCGCAGGCCAGTCCGACGGGTTGGTGACAGTGATCTCCGCACCGTCCTCCATGATCACGCGGTACACGACATTCGGTGCCGTGGAGATCAGATCGAGGTCGAACTCCCGCTCGAGTCGTTCGCGGGTGATCTCCATGTGCAGCAGGCCGAGGAATCCGCAGCGGAAGCCGAAGCCGAGCGCCACCGACGTCTCCGGCTCGAACGTGAGCGCGGCATCGTTGAGCTGCAACTTCTCGAGGGCCTCACGCAACACCGGATAGTCCGATCCATCCACCGGGTAGAGCCCCGAGTAGACCATCGGCCGCGGCTCGCGGTATCCGGTCAGGGCCTGCTGGGCACCGTTGCGCGCGGTGGTGACCGTATCGCCGACCTTCGACTGGCGCACGTCCTTCACGCCGGTGATCAGGTAGCCGACCTCACCGACGCCGAGGCCCTTCGACGGTTTCGGCTCCGGGGACACGATGCCGACCTCGAGCAGTTCGTGTGTCGCGCCGGTCGACATCATCAGGACCTTCTCGCGTGGGACGACGCGACCATCGACGACTCGGACGTAGGTGACCACGCCGCGATAGGTGTCATAGACCGAGTCGAAGATCATCGCGCGTGCCGGTGCGTCGGCGTCACCGGTCGGCGCCGGGATCTCGTCGATCACCTTGTCGAGGAGGGCACCGACACCCTCGCCGGTCTTGCCCGAGACACGCAGGACGTCATCGGCCTCACAGCCGATGATGTGGGCGATCTCGGCGGCATAGCGATCGGGATCGGCGGCGGGGAGATCGATCTTGTTCAGCACCGGGATGATGGTGAGGTCGTTCTCCATCGCGAGGTAGAGGTTCGCGAGGGTCTGCGCCTCGATGCCCTGGGCGGCGTCGACCAGCAGGACCGCCCCTTCGCAGGCCTCCAGAGCGCGTGACACCTCGTAGGTGAAGTCGACGTGGCCAGGAGTGTCGATCAGGTGCAGCACGTAGTCGGTGGACGAGCCGTCGGCATCGGTGACACTCCACGGCAGACGCACGTTCTGCGCCTTGATGGTGATGCCCCGCTCACGCTCGATGTCCATCCGGTCGAGGTATTGCGCGCGCATCGCTCGTTCCTCGACCACGCCGGTGAGCTGCAGCATCCGGTCGGCCAGGGTGGATTTTCCGTGGTCGATGTGGGCGATGATGCAGAAGTTCCGGATCCGCGCAGGGTCGGTGAAGGTGGTGTCGGCGAAGTTGGGAATCGAACTGCTCCTCGGAACGTGCGTGGCATGGGTCGCGGTCGGTGCGGCCGCATCTGTACACCAGTTTCTCATGCCTGACCGTGCTGTCGACGTGGACGCTCGCCGCTACCGTGAGGGACATGGCCTCGAGCACCCCTGAGACGACGTCCCATGACACCGACGGCGTGGTCGCCGAGGTGTCTCGTCCAGCCGGTCCGAGCCGCGGCGTGGCAGTTCTCGCGCACGGCGCCGGCGGCAATCGTCACGCGGTGATCCTGCGGGCGATCGCCGCCGAACTCTGCACCCACGGGCTCGTCGTCGCCCGCATCGACCTCCCGTATCGGCAGCGGAGACCCAAGGGACCGCCGAGTCCGTCCACGGCTGCCGCCGACCGTGACGGCATCGTGGCAGCCTGCGCCGCCTTTCGCGAGGAGTCCGCCGGCCCCCTGATCGTCGGCGGTCACTCGTATGGCGGCC
This sequence comes from Gordonia sp. DT101, assembly GCF_049844895.1. Classification (NCBI taxonomy): domain Bacteria; kingdom Bacillati; phylum Actinomycetota; class Actinomycetes; order Mycobacteriales; family Gordoniaceae; genus Gordonia; species Gordonia sp. DT101. The sequence continues at coordinate 315,986 of NZ_JBNCLX010000001.1, forward strand.
GACAGGCATCGATGGCCGTCGCCGAGAATCCCGACCTCGCCGACGGCCTGTTGCTCAGCTCGTACCCACTGCACCCACCGGGCAAGCCCGAGCGGCTCCGAACCGAGCATCTCCCCTCGATCACCGTGCCCACCGTGATCGTCCACGGGAGCACGGATCCGTTCGCGACCCCCGACGAACTCACCGCGGCCGTCGCACTGATCCCGGCACCCGTGCGGGTCGTCGAGATCGACAAGGTCGGACACAACCTGAACCCCGACCGGAAGCCGACCGCCGCACTGACGGCCGAAGCGGTCACCGAAATCTTTTTCGCCCCGGAGCCGACATGACCGCCGACAGCGAGGCCGGCGGGGCGCAGAGTCCGCCGCCCGGGCATCCGACACACGAGTTGGCCCGGCAGATCCTCTACTCGCCCGACCTCGACGGTGCGGCCGATCCGGGTGAGATCGTCTGGACCTGGGTCCCCTTCGAAGACGACGCGGACAAGGGCAAGGACCGCCCGGTACTGGTCGTCGGACGCGACATCGACGACGCCGACCGTTCCCACCTGCTCGGCCTCATGCTCTCCAGCAAGGACTGGCACCGCGAGGACTCGGACTGGATCTCGGTCGGGACGGGGGTGTGGGATTCCTGGCACCGCGAGAGCTTCGTCCGCCTCGACCGCGTTCTGATGGTCGCCGAGCACGGCATCCGCCGCGAGGGGGCGATCCTCGACCAGGATCGTTTCGAGATCGTCGCCGCACGGCTGCGCACCGATTTCGGCTGGCGGTGAGACCACGTGTCGCTCGCTCCTCAAGACAGCACACCGCCCATCGCGGTCCCTGAGGAACAGCGCCGGCGGGGTGTCACTAAGGGCGCCCCCTCCGGTCACCGCCGGTGTTCACGCCAGTCGCGTGATCTCCACGACGACGTCGAGATCTGTTGCCCCGCCGCCGGTGTAGATGCCTTTCAGCGGCGACACGTCGGAGTAGTCACGGCCGACGCCGACCGAGACATGTTGTTCGCTGATACCGGTGTTGTTGGTCGGGTCGTATCCCCACCAGCCGCCGGTCCACGCCTCGATCCACGCATGGCTCTGTCCCTCGACGGTCGTGTCGATCGTCGCGTTCGGCTTCGGGTGCAGATATCCCGACACGTAGCGGGCCGGAATCCCCAGACTGCGCAGCATCAACAAGGTCAGGTGCGCGTAGTCCTGACACACGCCCTTACGCTCGTTCCAGGCATCGACGGCAGTGGTGTGCACACCGGTGGTACCTGGGACGTACTCCATCTCCTCGTGCACATACCGGCACACCGCCTCTACGGCGTCTTCGGGATCGAGACCCTTCGCCAATCGGTTTGCCGCAGAATATAGTTGACGGTTCTTGCAGACGTATGTGGTGTACGAGAGCATCTCGTCGTAGCGATCCGCGACGTAACCACCGCGTATCTCGTCCCAGGTGACCTTCTCGGAGGGACGTTCTCCCGCTTCGGTTTCCACCACCGACATACCCGACACCTCGAGCTCCTCGTGCGGAGCGTGCAGATCGAAGGCGGTCACCGCGCTACCCCAGTAATCGGTGTACCGATAGGACCGGGTGGCGGGCACCGTCTCCACCCGGTTCACGATGACGTTCTGCCGGTTGTCACTGCGCGGGGTGAGGCGCGCCTCGTTGTAGGACGACGTGACCGGGCTCTTGTAGGCGAATCCGGTGGAATGGACGACGCGCAGACGCCAGCTCACAGCTCACTCTCCTCGATGACATGATCTTCGGCATCGCTGACCCGGGCGTCCGCCCACGACACGTAGGGCGACACGTGGAAATACTGTGCGGTGACCGCCTCGTTCACCTCACGACAGGTGTCTTGGAGGTCGATCAGACGATCTTGCAGGTCGTCGAGCAGCTTGCCCGGCTCGAGGAACTCGAGGGAGCTACGCGCCCGCCCGAGCAACAGGAGGGCCTCCACCTGGGCACCCACCCGGCTCGGACGTTTCTCCAGCTCGACCAGATTGCTCTCCGCCACGCGCAGAGCATGGAACACCGACCGCGGGAAGAGCCGATCGACCAGCATGAACTCGACGATGTTCTCAGCGTTGAGGACGCCACGGTAGGTACGCAGGAACGTGTCGTGGGCGCCCGCGGACACCAGGACGCTCACCCACGCCGGCGAGCTGACCCGGTCCCCCGCACGCGACAGCAGCATTCGGATGGTCATGTCGACCCGTTCCACCGACCGCCCGAGGAGCAGGTAGCGGTAGCCGTCGTCGTGACTGAGGGTCGCGTCGGCGAGGCCCGCGAACATCGCGGCCCGATTCTTCACGTACGACAGGAACTCGTGCGGTCCGAGGCGCCGGGCACGTCGTTCGGCATCCCCGAGTCCGTTGTAGGTGGTGTTGAGACACTCCCACATCTCGCTGGACGTCACTTCTCGTGCACCGCGGGCGTTCTCGCGTGCCGAGCGGATCAGATCGATGATCGACCCGACCGAATCCTTGTCGTAGGCGACGCGTTCGGTGAGGGTCCACACGTCGAGTGGGTCGTCGGTGTCGGGTGTTTCCAGACCCAGCACCTGGATGACCAGGCGAGCCTGACGGTCCACGTCCACCGTCGCGTCCTCGAGGAGTTGGTGGATCGCGACGTCGAGGATCCGGGCCATGTCGTCGGCGCGTTCGACGTACCGGCCGATCCAATACAACGATTCGGCGTTGCGGGCCAGCATCATTCGAGCCCACCCCGCGTAGCGCCGATGCCCTGATGCCGCGTCGCGGATTCTTGTCCCTGCTGCTGTTGCTGGGATTGGGTGTGCAGCGGGTCCGGCGCACTCTCGGCCGGCCGAGCGGCGGCCACACCGCTGGCGTCGACGACCTTCGCCCCCGAGAGTTCCCGTTCCTCCGACGACCGGGACGACGCGAGCACCCAGGTGTCCTTGGAGCCGCCACCCTGGCTGGAGTTGACCACCAGCGAGCCCTCCGGCAGGGCGACGCGGGTGAGCCCGCCCGGCAGCACCCAGACGGATTCACCGTCGTTGACCGCGAACGGCCGCAGGTCGACATGGCGGGGCCGGACGTCACCGTCGATCTTGGTGGGCACGGTCGAGAGCTGCACCACGGGCTGCGCGATCCAGCCGCGGGGATCGTTGCGGACCTTGCGCGCCAGGGTGTCGAGTTCCGCCTTGGTGGCGTCCGGACCGAACACGATGCCGTAGCCGCCGGAGCCCTCGACTGGCTTGATCACCAGTTCGTCGATGCGGTCGAGGACTTCCTCGCGTTCGTCGTCGAGCCAGCACCGCAGCGTGTCGACGTTCATCAGTGACGGCTTCTCGCCGAGGTAGTACTCGATGATCTCCGGTACGTAGGTGTAGATGAGCTTGTCGTCGCCGACGCCGTTGCCGACCGCGCTCGAGATCACCACGTTGCCGGCCCGAGCGGCGTTCAGCAGCCCGGCGACCCCGAGCATCGAATCCGGCCGGAACTGCATCGGATCGAGGAAGTCGTCGTCGATACGGCGGTAGATGACATCGACCCGCTGCTCTCCCTCGGTGGTCCGCATATAGACGATGTTGTCGCGGCAGAACAGATCTCGTCCCTCGACGAGTTCCACACCCATCAGGCGGGCCAACAGCGAATGCTCGAAGTAGGCAGAGTTCGCGACGCCCGGCGTGAGCACCACGATGTTGGGGTCGGCCTCGTTGAAGGCCGCCGAGGCACGCAGCGCACGCAGGAGGTGACTCGGGTAGTCGGCCACCGCGCGGACCCGATGTGACGAGAACAGATCCGGGAACACGCGCGCCATGGTTCGTCGGTTCTCCATCACATAGGAGACGCCGGACGGCGAACGAAGATTGTCCTCGAGGACCCGGAAGTCACCGTTCTCATCCCGGATCAGGTCGATGCCCGCAACGTGGATACGAACTCCGTTGGGTGGCCGGATGTTTGCGGCCTGCCGGTGAAAGTGCTCGCACGAGTGGACAAGGCGTTTGGGAAGGACGCCGTCCCGAAGGATCTCCTGCTCGCCGTAGATGTCGTCGAGGAAGAGTTCGAGCGCTTGCACCCGCTGGGTGATCCCGGCCTCCAACTTTGTCCATTCCGTCGCCGAAATGACCCGTGGCACAACGTCGAGCGGGAAAGGCCGTTCTTTGCCGGACAGCGAGAACGTGACGCCCTGGTCGATGAAGGCGCGACCGAGCGCGTCCACGCGGACGTCGAGATCGGCGCGGTCATACTCGGCCATCGCCTTGTAGATGCCACGGTAAGGCGCCCGAACCTCGCCGTCGGCGTCGAACATCTCGTCGAAAGCCTTGCCGTACGGGCCTTTCGAGTATCCGGTGAAGATCGTGTCGTCGATCGCCTTCGGTTCCCGCACAACAGTCTTCGCGCGCTTGGCGGTGGCACCCGACTCGCGCGCCCGCCCCTTGGCGGCGGGCGCCGCCTTACCGTCGCCACGGGTACCGCCGGACTTGGCACCCTTGGTCGTTCCGGTTGCGTTCGACTTGCGGGAGGCGGCCTTGGTGGCGGCTCGCTTGGTGGACGCTGAGGACGTCGACGCGGGACTCATAACTTGACATGGTGCTACAAAAACGCGGATTCGGCATGACGGTTCGACACGCCAGGCTCACAGCGAGCGGCGAACTCCCAGTGCGCGCCGCCGAATCCGGCGCACGATGTTCATCGCGCGGGTCTTCCATCTCGGGCCGACCGCGGGCAGCGGCGCCACCTTGACCATCTCGGCCATCGTGTCGAGGGCGACGTCGAGGACGTCCTGGGCCGCCGGCGGCCGCTCGTCGCCGGCAACCTCTGAGCTCACCGCCAGATCACCGAGCTCACCCGAGACGTGATAGCCGGCTGATCGCACCTCGCCGATCATCTCGTCGGCGGTGTGCGCAACCCAGGTCCGCTGATCAGCGGTGAGACCACGCGGAAGTCCCCGGGCACCGCGAAACAGGATCTCGCCGATCACCTGCCCCTTGATGACCCGCTCGTATCGCTGCCACGCCACCTCAGACGGCTGCAGGCGATGGTTGAGCTGACGCAGGAAGTCGGCCTGGGCAGCCGACAGCGACGAGTTGAGACTCGGCACCGGGATCGTGAGTGCTTCGGGGTCCACTTCGAGCACCCGAAGAAATCGTTCCCACAGACCGTCGCCGGGCGTGTCGCGCTGCGCGGGCACGGTCACCACGTGCACCCGCTCCGGCCCGACCGCGCGAGCCCAATCAGAGAGGATCCGGATGTAGTCCTGGAACTCCCAGAACGGTTCCTCGACGCCGCCGTCGGTCGGCGCGACGAATCCTGGAAGGGCCGGACCGGAGGTGTGTACCGAGGCCAGGAACTCGTCGAAGGTCGCCTGTCGCTGGTTCTTGATATTCTCCTGCCAGACTGACGGCAGCTGTCGCGCCAGGTCACGCACCGTGGCGATCACGTGCACCTCGTCGGCGAAAGAAAGATCGTCCATCAGTCTCGCGATATGCTCCGGCGTCGCCGTCGCGTAGAGCTCGTGAGACAGCAGCGAGGTCTGCGGCCACGCCTTGATCTGCGCGAGCAACGTCGGCCACTTGCGCGCGAAGGCCGGATCCACCCAGTCGAGGTAGCGCTCAGGCTGCAGATGAACCGCGGCGTGAAAGTGATCGGAGATGACGTCACCCGGATACAGGAGGCCGGACGACCGCATGGCCAGGTCACGGTTGCGCCAGAGCCGGTCCTGAAGATGCGTGGTTCCCGTCTTGGGCAGGCCGATGTGTACGTAGACAACAGACATGATGGGTTGAAGCCTAGTTGGTGGAAAACCTTGCGCATCGTCTGGCGATGGGGTGCCCGGCCGCGCCGGCAGTCGCGATTTGGGTGCTGTGGAGCTCGACTGGTAACGTAGACCGCTGTCGCAGTGTCGGCAGGATCATCCCGATCCGGACCGGTCCGAACTGCTCAGGCGCGACACGCTCGCCGCCGAAACAGAACAACGAGTACCAACCCGAACCAAAGAGGTATACACGCGTGGCAAACATCAAGTCGCAGGTCAAGCGCATCCGCACCAACGAGGCGAGCCGTCAGCGCAACCAGGCTGTGCGCTCGTCGCTGCGGACCGCGATCCGTCAGTTCCGTGCGGCTGCCGACGCCGGCGACAAGAACAAGGCCGCCGAGCTCGCCGCCGATGCAGGCAAGAGGCTCGACAAGGCCGCTTCGAAGGGCGTCATCCACGCCAACCAGGCCGCCAACAAGAAGTCGGCGATGGCGCTGGCAGTCAACAAGCTCTGACCTGCCCCCAACAGCTGTAGCCAATTCTTCACGGCTTACCCCGGTGACATTCACGCGGTCACCGGGGTGAGTTGCGTCCTGTCAGTCCCGTCGGCTGCGTTCGCGAGCAGGACGTAGATCCGCGACCGCCGCGACCGCGTGCTCGAGACTGAAGTCCGCGTCCGCTGCCTGTCCTTTGACGTCGCCGTTGAGCTGGGCGACCACGACGATCGCCGACGCGATCGAGGTGGAGTCCCAGGCCCGGGCCTGCGCCTGCACTTTCTTCACCCGCCGTGGCGGCATGCCCAATTCCGATGCGGCCGCGTACTGGTCCATCGACCCCATCGCCCGCACGCGGGCGATCGCATGCACCGCCTCCGCGAGGGCATCGGCCAGCAGCACTCGAGGCACCCCGTGATGCTCGGCCCACGCCAACGACTCCAGTGCGCCCGCCCGATCGCCGGTGACCGCCTTGTCGGCGACCTCGAAACCCGTGATCTCCGGGCGGCCCTGGTAGTAAAGCCGTACCGCGTCCACGGTGACCTTGCCGCCGGTGTCGGCCACCAGCTGGCTGCAGGCCGCCGCGAGTTCCCGCAATTCGGAACCGACCCCCTCGACGACCTGCTCGACGACGTCGTTGCTGACTTTCGCACCGACTCGCCGGAACTCGTCACGGACGAAATCGATGCGCTCGGATGGCCATTTGGGACCGGCGCAGTCGTGCTCGACCGCACCCGCCTTCTTCAGTGCCGGCACCATCGACTTGGCACGGCCACCGCCGGTGTGGGCGACCATCAAGGTGATGCCCTCGGGGAGCTCCTTGGCCGCCTCGCTGATGAGCGCCGCGGGCTCCTTGCCGGCCTCGGCGGCCGACTCGACCACCACGATGCGATCCTCCGCGAACAACGATGGGCTGAGCAGTTCGGCGAGCTCGTGCTCGGTCACGTCGCCCGCCCGGACCCGCGTGACCGGGATGTCACCACCGGTGGCCGCGGACCGTTCGGCGACCACCGCCGTGATCACCCGGCCCGTCAAGAAGTCGTCGTCCCCGAGCAGCAGGTGCAGGCGTTGCGTCACGGCGACCATCGTGCCAGACCCGCCCGACATCGCGGCCACGACCGGGCACCCGCGCATCGAGTTCACGGCGACGCGTCGCCAGATTTGCCAGGTGGTGCAGCACGAAGACGACCAGGGCGAGGCCGCTGGCCACGACAATCGCGCCGACGAGGCCCGACGGCACCGGGACGGCAGCCCAGGACCACCTCCCGAGCACCCGGGCACACATCAACATCCACCACAACTCCGGTCCCAGACCTCGGATGACCAACTCGGCACAGCCCGCGCCGAACCCGTCCGGCCCGCCGATGGCACCGACCACGGCGGCCGCCGTTCCGACTACGCCGACAAGGCCGACCACCGGGACGACCAGGATGTTGGCCAGTAGCCCGACGATGCTGAATCGCCCGCTGAGCACCGCGATGACCGGCGCGGTGGCCAGCTGGGCGGCCACCGCCATCGCCACGAGTTCGGCCAGCATCGGCGGAACACGCCGATCTCGCAACCAATCTCGCAACCCACCGGACCAGAGCACCAACCCTGCGGTGGCCAGTACCGACAATGCAAACCCCGGCGCGACGGCCAATTCCGGCCACCACAGCAGCCCGACCACGGTTGCCGCGCCGAGGGCAGGCATCGCCTGGGCCCGCCGTGACCCGACCAGTGCCAGCAGCCCGACCATGCCCATCATCGCCGCCCGCAACACGCTCGGCGACGGGCGGACGAGGATCACGAAACCCACCAGGACGATCGTCCCCACCACCGCCGTGACCCACGGCGACGCGCCCAGCGATCGGATTCCGACTATGGCTGCCCCGCAGACGATTGCGAAATTGCTGCCGGACACGGCAAGCAAGTGGGTCAATCCGGCCGCCCGAAAGTCGTCGCGCACGTCCGCGCCGAGCATGCTCGTGTCCCCGAGGACCAGCCCCGGCAACAGACCCGAGGCATCCGGGCCGAGTGCGCGCGCCGACAGCACCCTCAGCCGTTGCCGGATCTCGCCCGCCATACGCTGGTGCGGTGGCGGGCGACCGACCAGTCGCGGCTCGGACACCGCTGACAGCTGTGCTGCCATCAGGTCGTGACCTCGAGGCGGGCTGATGCGCACCAAAGCCGAAACATGCTGTCCTGGAATGACTTCCGCCCAGTCATCGGCCGCACCGGTCAGCTCGGCACCGATACGGCGACAGTCGCGACCGGCGACCGCGTGCACGTCGACGCGGACCCGGACCCGCGCTCCGGGATCGAGGGTCACCGGGTCGTCGCGGATCGTGACCGTGACCCGGGCCTTCCCGTCGATGTGCGACAACGGATGCGCCGCACGCGCATCGAGACGAATCGCGAGGGCCCCTGCCGTCACCGCCGCCAGACCGCAGATCACCACCGCGAATGACACCGCCGCCCAGCTCGCCCACCCGAGTCGGACCGACGCCGCCGCGCTCACGCATCCGGCGCCTCCGGCCATCACGATCATCCACAGGGAATCCGACCTGCCGAACAGCCCGATCAAACTGACCAGCCACACGACCACTGCGGGTACGACCAACCGGTAGTCGCCGGCGGGAATGAGCCCGCCCGCCATCGACCGGCGCGTCACACGGTGACCAGGTCGCGCAGCTTCGCGAGACGGGCCGGACCGATGCCGTCGACCTCGCCGAGTTGCTCGACCGAGGCGAACTGCCCGTGGGTGTCACGCCATCCGATGATGGCCTTGGCCGTCACCGGGCCCACCCCGGGCAGCTCGTCGAGCTGTGCCTCCGTCGCCGTGTTCAGATTCACCTTGCCCGTTGTGCCGCCTGTCGGGCCCGAGGTTGCCGGTCCGCCACTCCCCGCGGACGGCGGGTCTGCTGCACCGGCAGCACCGGACGGCCCGACGACGGCGCTGCGCATGGACATCCGTCCACCGCTGCCGGCATAGCCGACCAGGATCTGGTCACCATCGTTCAGCCGCTGAGCCAGGTTGAGAGACAAGAGATCTGCACCCTGGCGGGCACCGCCGGCCCGGTCGATGGCATCGGCGACGCGCGCCTGCCCGCGCAGCCGGACGAGGCCGGGACGATGCACGAGGCCGACGACGCTGACCACGAGGTCCTCGGCGGCAGGCGGCGGCACAACCGACGCGGCCGGCGCCGCCGCCGAACCGGTCGGCCCGGCCGCAGTCGGAAAGGCAACGGGTGTCGTCGCGTCCTCGGACCCGCCCCCTAGCAAAGTGAACCCGGCCACCGCACACGCGACGATCCCGACCAGGATCAGGGCGATCGCGGCGGGCGGTGCGACGGCAAACCGCCGCCGCGGGCCCGCCTCGTCCAGCTCGTCCGGATCGGGTTCGCCGAAACTGTCCCCGACGATCATCCGGGATCGCGGGCGCTCTTCCGGCGGAACGGGATCCAGCCAGGTGGGCACCGCCGCGACCCCCCACGGGCTGTCCACCGCACCGGTGTCGACCGGCTGGTCGATGGGAGCGGGGGCGCCCGGGCCGACGTCGGCCGCAGGGTCGGGAGCGGAATCCCAGACGGCGGAGACGTCGACGTCAGGAGCATGCGGTGGCGCGAGCTGCTCAACGGGAGGCGGCGACAGCCGGTCCAGCGCGGAGCGGGAGCGCCGAGCGCCCCGGTGCTCGACCGCAGGCGCACCGGAGGAGGGTCGTCGCGCAGAGGTGCTCATGACCGATGAGCCTAGGGACCGACACCGCCGATGACGGCCGCCAACGGGCCGGTCGACCCGATCTGTGGATGGATTCGGATCTGTGAATGGCCTGCGGCGTCGGTCTTCTCAGACCTCGACGGGATCGAGGCCCGTGGCGATCGCCACCCCGATGGCCCCGGGGCCAACATGGCAGCCGAGGATCGGCCCGAGGTCGACGATGAGTTCCGACGTCACGACCCGTAGCCGCTCGGTCAGTTGGTCGGCCAGTTTTCGTGCCAACTCGGGGGCCGCACTGTGCTGGACGCCGAGAGTCACCGGCCTGCCGTCGGCCGACTCGACGGCCGCATCGACCATCTTGGTGAGCGCCTTGGAGAAGGTGCGGTGGCGCTCCTTGAGCGTGAGGATTCCGTCGACCATGTGCAGGATCGGCTTGATCGAGAGCGCCGAGCCCAACATCTTGCTGGCCGCACTGATCCGGCCGCTCTGGCGGAGGTTGTCGAGCTGGTGAACGCAGATCATCGAGTCGACAGTGGCGGCCTGCCGGATCGCCGACTCGTACACGCGGTCCCGATCGGCGCCGGAGGCCGCGGCCTGGGCGGCACCGATCGCGGTGAAGCCGACGGCGAGGCCCACCGACCTGGCGTCGACGACCCGCACCTGTCCGGGAAACTTCTCGGCCGCCAACCGGCCGGCACCCCAGGTGCCCGACAGCCTGCGTGACATGTGGACCGCCACCACACCGTCGCCGTCGCTCGCGGCCAATGCTTCCTCGTAGGCGATCCCGAGGTCGTGCGGATTGGCGCCGGAGGTCGTCACGCCTGGCGTGGAGATGATGTCGTCGGGGATGTCGTCGACGCCCTCGAGGTAGTCGGTGCCGTCGAGTTCGAGGTGAAGCGGTACCTGCCGGATGCCGTAGTGATCGGTGACGGCGTGCGGCAACCGCGACGATGAATCGGTGACGACGACGACTGGCACGCGTCTACGTTAGCCGGTCGCCTCCCGACCGGCCGCGCGCCGGTCGAGGACGTCGCCGACCACCGGCACCACGACGTCGGCGATGCCCCGATGACACTCGTATCCCCAGTGGATCCCGTCCGGATTCATCTCGTCGCTCATGCCGCCACCGACCGGAAAGAACCCATCCCGGGTGACCGGGTAGAAGTCGGCGGTCGGCAGATCGTGCGCGCCCGCCCATTCGGCCATCGCGGCCGTGGTGGGGATGCGGCCACTGTGCACGTAGCCGTAATACGGACTCCGATGCGTGGGAGGCAGGCACACCACGATCGGCAGATCCGGTCGGAGGTGAGTCAGCGCGGCGCGGATCTTCTCCAGGTATTCGACCGTCACCGTGGGAGGCAGGGCCACCGGCCAACCGACCGTGGACAACCGCGGTTGCAGCCACTGGTATCCGTCCCGGACGACCTGCCGCAACCGGTTCGGACGGACATACCGGATCTGTTCTCGGACCGCGGTCGGCAGCGGCGAGGGAAGACTGTCCATCCCGCCGAACGCCAGGACCACGACGTCGGCGCCCGGTACCGCGGCCCAGATGTTCGGGTCCTGGGTCAGCGCCCACCACACGTCACGGCTCGTCCAGCCGATCCGCCCGAACAGCCGTACCTCGCGGTCGCAGGCCGCACCGACGAGATTCGGCCAGATCCTCGGATCGTCGGCGGCCAGCCCGCCCGACGGGCCGTAATAGGCCAACGAGTCGGACAGGATCAGGACCGTGCCGTCGGAACGTCCGGACGACGCCGCCGGGAAGGTCATTGGACGGCCGCGTCGGCGCTCTCGGCCGACGCGTTCCAGACATCGAGCCGCCAGTGTGGCGGGCTACCCGGGACACCGTGACCCGACAGTTGCACCCAGCTGGTGTTGGCGAGCCCGCCGAACACCGGCCACGACGTCTCCGGGAGGTCGAGGAGCGCCGCGGTCAGTGCGGCGATGACGCCGCCATGGGCCACGAGCACGACCGGGGCCTCCGGATTGTCGCCGGTCCCCCATTCGTCGAGATCGGAGACCAGCTCCGCCACGAGCGGCACGGCCCGCCGCGCGACGTCGATCCGGCTCTCGCCGTTCGGCGGACGCCAACCGGCGTCGTCGCGCCAGATCCGCCGCGCACCCGGCATGACGTCGTCGACCTCGTGGTGGGTCATCCCCTGCCAATCGCCGAGGTGGGTCTCACGCAGCCGCTCATCGGTGTCGACCGACAGCCCGGTGCTCCGCGCGAGCGCTTCGGCGGTGTCCCGGGCGCGCGCGAGATCCGACGACCTGATGAGCATCGGGGCACGCTTGGCGAGCACCTCCGCCGCGGCAGCTGCCTGCCGGACCCCGAGGGCCGAGAGGTCGGTGTCGAGTTGCCCCTGCATGCGGCTGGTGGCGTTGTATTCGGTCTGGCCGTGCCGCAACAGGATGAGGCGCCGCACCACGGGTGTCAGTCGCTCGACCGCGGTGTCGTGCGAATCGGGTCCCCCGCTCATCCCAGGCCGTCCACCTCGATGATCGGGCAGTCCTGCCACAGCCGCTCGAGCGCATAGAACTGTCGCTCGTCGCTGTGCTGGATGTGCACCACGATGTCGGCGTAGTCGATCAGCGCCCAGCGTCCCTCGCGTGTGCCCTCACGACGTACCGGCTTGTACCCGGCCTCGCGGAGTTTGTCCTCGACCTCGTCCACGATCGATGTCACCTGCCGCTCGTTGTCGGCAGAGGCGATCACGAAGATGTCGGTGATGACGAGCTGTTCGGAGACGTCGATGACGGTGACGTCATGCGCGAGTTTGTCGGCGGCGGCGAATGCCGCGACCTTGGCCATCTCCAGCGCTTCGGCTGTGGCAGTCACGGGTGTCCTTCCATCGGAGGTTTCGGGGCGGTCGCAACCGATCGGTCGCACCAGATCGATCAGGGAGCAGAAACGCCCGGCGAGGATGCCCTCGGTGAACGGTACAGCTTGCGTTTGGCGATGTACTGGACCACACCGTCGGGAACCAGATACCAGACGGGTCTTCCGCGGGCTGCGCGGGCGCGGCACTCGGTCGACGATATCGCCAGCGCCGGGATCTCGAGCATCTGCAGGGTGTCCGGGGGCAGCGCCTCGAGGTGTTGCGCGAGGTGCATGGCGTGGAGTTCATACCCGGGCCTGCTCACGCCGACGAAGTTGGCGAGTTCGAAGAGTTCCTCCCAGTCCTGCCAGGACAGGATCGACTCGAGCGCATCGGCTCCGGTGATGAAGTAGAGCTCTGCTTCCGGATGCATGCTGCGCAGGTCACGCAGTGTGTCGACGGTGTATGTATCACCGTCACGTTCGATGTCGACACGACTCACCGTGAACCGGGGATTGGAGGCGGTGGCGATCACCGTCATCAGGTAGCGGTCCTCGGCCGGGCTCACCGCACGTGCCTGCTCGGCTTTCACCACCGCGGCGTCCTCGGCGAGTTTCTGCCACGGCCGACCGGTCGGCACAAAGATGACCTCGTCGAGGGAGAAGCGATGCGCGACCTCGCTGGCCGCCACGAGGTGGCCGTTGTGGATCGGATCGAATGTGCCACCCATGATGCCGATACGGCGTGCACGCGGCTGCTGTTGCAACGGGCGGTCGGTGGCCATGAGGTGTGAGTTTACGCGGTCGGCCCCGGGTGTCCGCCCGGCCCGGGGCCGATCACACCGGGAGCAGATCGGCGATCGCCCGGCCGAGCTGGGTCGCGTTCCGGCATTCGAACATCTCGATGATCTCCGCGTATTCGATGGCCGCGGAGTCACTGGTGCCCCAATTGCGCTCCGCCTCGGGATTGAGCCAGTACGCGTGCCGGGCACGGTCGGTGAGTTCACGCAGCGCGCCGAGATGCGGGTCGTGATAGTTGGTCCGCCCGTCACCGAGGATCAGCAACGCACCGCGATGGGTGAGCGACTCGCCGTACTCCTCGACGAACCCGCGCAGCATGTTGCCGTAGTCGGAATGGCCGTCCCGAGTGCTGATCCGCGCTGTGGTGATCATCCGGTGCATGCTCGCACCGAAGTCCTCGTCGTCTGCGCCACGGTCGAAGAAGTCGGTGACCTCGTCGACCGTGTCCACGAACGCGAACACTCGCACTTTCGAGAATTGTTGGCGCAGTGCGTAAACCAGCCTCAGAGTGAACTGCGAGAAGCCGGCGACCGAGCCCGAGACGTCGCAGATGACGACGAGTTCCGGCCGGCCGGGCCGCGGCTTGCGATGGCTCAGCTCGATCGGTACTCCCCCCGTGGACATCGAGGCGCGGAGCGTCTTGCGGACATCGACGGCACCGCGGCGGGATCGGCGACGACGGATCTCCAGCTTCGCGGCGAGCAATCGCGCGAGCGGCTGGATGGTCCGTCGGATCTCGGCGAGATCCTGCGCGCCCGCGCTGAGGAAGTTGATGTTCTCGGGCAGCGGCGGCACCGCGTAGTCGGCGACCCGTTCGCGTCCGTTGCGCCCCGCCATCCGACGTTGCGTCTCCGCCTCGATGGCGGCCCGGAGCTCCCCGGCCCGGGCGCGGGCGGCGCGACGGTAGAGGGGTTCGGTGCCGGGGCGGTCGCCGCCCGAGCCGTCCTCGTCTCCCCCGCCGGCCATGGCCGCCGCGATCCGCGCGATCAGGGTCTGCGGGTTGACCGTCGACAGCGCCTGATAAGCCGAGAACGCCTCGCCACGCGTGGAGTCATAGCGGCCGAGCCGATCGACGATGAGCGCGATCATCTGGTCGAGCCGGCCGTCCGCATCGGCCGAGTCGTCGGCGAGCATGTCGGCGACCATCTCGCGCATTGTCTCCACGTCGATCTCCCCGTCCAGTGTGCGCGGCAGGTCGGTCACCGCGGTCCGCGCGCCGGTGCCAAGGGGGAACCAGAGGTCGAAGATCGTGTCGAAGACCCTGCGGTGCATCTGGTCACTGATCAACGTGGTCGCCAGCCCCTCACGGAGACTGCGCCGGTCGAGGAGGTCGAGCACCTCCATCGCCTGCGCGGCGTCGATGAGAGACGACGGCCCGACGATCATTCCGCGTCGGCGCAACTCGTCGACGAACCCGGTGAGGTGGGAGATCATCGGCACCTCATCGGTGCCCGCGGCACCCGACACGGCGGACCCGTCGGTCGACATCAGCCCAGCTTGAGTTCTTTGAGGGCCGTCTTCAGGTCCGGTCGGTGCTTGAGCACCACTCCCAGGGTGCGGGCGATGAGGCCGTCGTCGAGTTTGCCGCCGCCGGAACCACTCGACTCGCCGGCGCCCAGCGCGAGCAGGGTGTTGGCCCAGTCGATGGTCTCCGCCACCGACGGCTTCTTCCGGATGTCGAGGGTGCGCAACACACCGACGACACGTACCAGTTCGGCGGCCAGCGCATCCGACAGGCCCGGCACTCGCGAGGCCAGGATCTCCCGCTCACGGACGGCGTCCGGGAAGTCGATGTAGAGGTAGAGGCAGCGACGTTTGAGCGCCTCCGACAGGTCCCGGGTCGCGTTCGACGTCAGGATCACCACCGGCCGCCGGGTCGCGGCCACAGTGCCCATCTCCGGGATGGTCACCGCGAAATCGCTCAGCACCTCCAGGAGCAGGCCCTCCATGTCGACGTCGGCCTTGTCGACCTCGTCGATGAGCAGCACCGTCGGTTCCGATCGCGAGATCGCCTTCAGCAACGGCCTGGGCAACAGGAACTCATCGGAGAAGATGTCGGCCTTCGCCTCGTCCCATTCGCGACTACCGGTCGCCTGGATGTGCAGGATCTGCTTGGCGTGGTTCCACTCGTAGAGAGCGCGTGCCTCGTCGATGCCCTCATAGCACTGCAGGCGAATGAACTCCGCATCCGTCGCCTGCGAGATCGCCCGCGCCAGTTCGGTTTTACCCACACCGGCCGGACCTTCGACGAGCAACGGCTTGCCCAGCCGGTCGGCGAGATAGGTGGATGTGGCGGTGGCGTCGTCGGCGAGGTAACCGGTCGACCGCAGCCGCGAGACCACGTCGGCGACGTCGCCGAACGACGGAACGGTGGCCGGACCGCCGCCGGCCGCGGTGGTTGCGTCGCCCATCATGCGGACCGGATGTGGCCGTCGCCCCAGACGATCCACTTGGTCGAGGTCAGCTCGGGCAAACCCATCGGCCCCCGCGCGTGGAGTTTCTGGGTCGAGATCCCGATCTCCGCACCGAAGCCGAACTGTTCTCCGTCGGTGAATGCGGTGGAGGCGTTGACCATCACCGCTGCCGCGTCGACGCGGGAGGTGAACTCGCGGGCGGCCGCGAGATCCGTGGTCACGATCGCCTCGGTGTGGCCCGTGCCGTAGGTGTCGATGTGCGCGACTGCGGCGTCGAGTCCGTCGACGATCTTCATCGCCACGTCCATCGACAGGTATTCCTCGGACCAATCGGTCTCGGTGGCCGGCTCCATCCCCGGCTCGTCACCGTGGATGACCACTCCTTGCGCCTGCAGTGCCTGCCTGATCTTCGGCAGCGCGTCGCCCGCGACGGCCTTGTCGATGAGCACGGTCTCGGCGGTGTTGCAGACGCTGGGGCGGCGCGTCTTGGAGTTCAGGATGATCCGGGTCGCGACATCGACATCGGCGAGCGCGTGGACGTAGACGTGGCAGTTGCCGGTGCCGGTCTCGATCGTCGGGACCGTGGCGTTGGCGACGACCGCGTTGATGAGTCCGGCCCCACCGCGCGGGATCACCACGTCGACCAGACCGCGTGCGCGGATCAGGGCGGTGACGCTGGCGCGATCCTCACTGGGCAGCAACGCGACCGCGTCGGCACTCACGCCCTTACCGCGCAGCACCTCCCGCAGGACGCGCACCAGCTCGGCGTTCGAATCGGCAGCCGACGACGAGCCGCGCAACAGCATTGCGTTGCCCGATTTGAAAGCGATCCCGAAGGCGTCGACGGTGACATTCGGACGCGCCTCGTACACCATCCCGACCACACCGAGCGGAACTCGCACCTGCCGCAGTTCGAGACCGTTCGGAAGCGTGTTGCCGGAGACGACCTCGCCGATCGGGTCGGGCAGCACGGCCACCTGTCGGAGACCGTCGGCGATGCCGGTGATCCGTTCCGGGGTCAGGCGTAGACGATCGATCAGGTTCGCCTCGGTGTCGTCGTTCTCGGCACGGACGACGTCGGCGGCGTTGGCGGCGAGGATGGCCTCGCTGTCGGCCTCGATCGCCTCTGCGGCGGCGAGCAGGATCTCGTTCTTGGCCGCGGTGGTCAGGCCGGCCAGCGTCCTCGACGCGACCCTGGCCGCCTTGGCCAGCCCCCTGACGACCTTCTCTATGTCGGCCGTCTCCACGCCCGGTACGGCGGTGGGTGCACTCATGGATTCCTCGACTTCACGTGCGGAATTATGTCGCTCACCAGACTAACGCGGTAGATATTGCAAACGTAGCCTCGGGTGGCCGGCCTTGTCTTCTCCGTCAATTCCGAAATCCCGAACGTCGACGTCATCGACGTCATCGGGGTCGCGTTCGCCCGCGCCACGACGAACGGGATGTTGGAGACGCCGCTCTCGGTCTCGGTGTCGAGGCTCAGGATCGTGGTCCGTTCGATGTCCACGCCACTGTTGATGGAGTTCATCATGTCCGACACCTGCTGATGTCGAACGAAGCATTGTCGCCCTGGAACGGGGAATCGATCCTTGTCATGAGGCGGCCTTTCGTCGAGATGGTCGCCTCCCCGACGCAGCCGTACTCAGCACTGCTGCAGGGCTTTTCGTAGTGTTGTGGCCGACGACGCATCAAGTAGCAGGTGGTACGTGGACGCCACGGTCACGAACTGGATTGAATACTGGCACCGGAATCCTTTGTTCGGCGGCATCCATCGACCCGGTTCCTGATCCGACTTGGTCAGATTCGACGCCGCGTCCACGGCCACGAGATTGGCGGGGTCGTTGGCCAGATTCATGCGCGTCGCCGGCGACCACGACCACGCCCCCATGTCCCAGGCGTAGGCCAGCGGCACGATGTGGTCGATCTGGACCGCCCCGGCGCGACGGTCGCGCCGGAACACGATGAACTCACCCGTGTAGGGACTACGGAACTCGCCCGCAACAACGGCTCGCGGACAGGACGACACCGCAGCTCGGCGCGTGTCGGTCAGGTCGCGGGCGAGGACGTCGTTGCGGGTGTCGCATCCGTTGAATCCTCCCGCGGCCGCCGTGGCATCGGTCCACGCGGAGCCGAATGCTTCGCGCTGGTAGTCCTCTCGCGACGGACGTTGCGCGAGTACCGAAACACCAGCCAGTGCCCGCAGTGCGCGATCGGCATGCTCGCCCACGGCAGGATCCGACGTCGATCGATCGCTCTGTGCCACGGTCCCGGTCGCCACGATCAGTGCACTCAGGACGCATCCGCAGAGGATCAGCCACCAGCGCAGCGGCCACTCGCCCAGGAACGTCATGGTCATTGGACGTCGCGGCGGACCCCCGCGTTCCATCGGCGCACGGATCAAATCCTCGCCGAAATCTGGATCACGGACGCCGGCTGTCCGGAATCAGTCCTAGCGTGGCCGTCATGAACCTGGTATCGATCCGAATCATCACCCGATCCGTCAACCGACTCGTCACCTTCTACGAAGTGGTGACCGCATCGCCGGCCCGTTGGGCCACACCCGATTTCGCAGAGATCGTCACTTCGGCAGGAACCCTCGCCATCGGCAGTGAACGTACCGCCGCACTCTTCGCCGCCGGCTCCGTCGAGCCCGCGACGAACCGATCCGTGATCATCGAGTTCCGCGTCGATGATGTGGATGCCGAGTACCGGCGTCTGGCCGGTCAGGTCGGCGAGGTGGTCCAGGAGCCGACCACGATGCCGTGGGGCAACCGATCGGCTCTGGTACGCGATCCGGACGGCAATCTGGTCAACCTCTTCACCCCGGTCACCAGTGATGCGTTGGCTCGCCAGGACGGGTGATCCTGCGGCCGGACGCCTCCGGGCGCCGCGAAACGCTATGACTTGTCGAGGTATTTGACCTTGTTCGGCACGAGGATCGCGTCGACGAGATCGGCCAGCGGACAGTGATCGGCCAACGGCAGATCCGCTCCCACGATCTCCTCGGCGAGATCGCGTGCGTCGGCGATGACGTCACTGTCACCCAACAGCGACAGGAAGCGCAGCGACGAGGTGCCGCCCGACTGTAGCGATCCGAGGACGTCACCCTCGCGTCGCTGTTCGAGATCGACTCGCGCGAGCTCGAATCCGTCGGTCGACCCCTCGACCGCGCGCAGCCGCTGCATCGCCTGCGACACCTGCGGGGCCGACGTCATCAAGAGACACAGGCCGGCGTGGCCACCACGACCGACGCGGCCGCGCAGCTGGTGCAACTGACTGACCCCGAACCGCTCGGCGTCCACGATGACCATCATCGTGGCGTTCGGCACGTCGACGCCGACCTCGATGACGGTTGTCGACACCACCACGTCGACCTCGCCGCGACCGAACGCGTCCATCACCGCGTTCTTCTCGTCCGCGGGCAGACGCCCGTGGAGCATCTCGATCCGATGGGCCCCGAGCGGGCCGGCCAGCAGCTCCGCATATTGATCGACCACCGACGTGCTCTTCGGCGCCTGCCCGTCGTCGTCACGCCGTGACTTCTTGTCATCGACATCGTCGCCGATGCGGGAGCAGACCACGTAGACCTGCCGGCCCTCGGTGATCTCCTCGGCGGCTCGAGCCCACGCGCGGTCGACCCAGGCCTCGTTGCCCATCGGGACCACCGACGTGCTGATCGGTTGCCGTCCCCGGGGCAGCTCGGTCAGCGTCGAGGTCTCCAGGTCGCCGAAGACCGTCATCGCCACGGTCCGCGGGATCGGGGTTGCGGTCATCACCAGGAAATGCGGCATCAGCCCGTCTTTTCCCTTGGCACGCAATACATCGCGCTGTTCGACGCCGAACCGGTGCTGTTCGTCGACCACCACCATCCCCAGATCGAAGAAGGTGACGTTCTCCTCCAGCAGCGCATGGGTTCCGATCACGATGCCCGCGGTACCCGTCACCACGTCGAGGAGCGTCTGCCGCTTGCCGGCGGTCTTCATCGAACCGGTCAGCAAGGCGATCGTGGTGGCCCCCTCGGCGGCGGTCAGCTCACCCGCCTCGGCGAGGTCGCCGAGCATCGTCCGGATGGTGCGATGGTGCTGGGCCGCAAGGACCTCGGTGGGCGCCAGGATCGCGCACTGATGGCCGTTGTCGACGACCCGCAGCATGGCCAGCAGTGAGACGAGCGTCTTTCCGGACCCGACCTCGCCCTGCAGCAGCCGGCTCATCGGTGCTTCTCGTCCGAGTTCCTCGGCGATCTCGGCGACAACCGTGCGCTGTCCGTCGGTCAGCGTGAACGGCAAGCGTTCGAGCAGCCGGTCCTCGAGTCCGCCGGGCACATGCGGAGAGGGCGGAGCGCTCTCGCCCCGCCCGGCGACCCGCCGTTGCGCGAGTACGGTCTGGATGGCCAGCGCCTCGTCGAACTTCAGACGGGCACGCGCCGCGTCGATGTCGTCCTCGGTGTCGGGCAGATGAATCCGGCGCAAGGCGTCGCCGGTGCCGATCAGACCGCGGTCGGAGCGTTGGTCCGGGCCGAGCGCATCCTCGGTGTTCGCACTGCTCTCCATCGCCGCCAGGATCCGGCGGATCGCACCCCAGATGTCCCAGGTCTGGATATCCTTGGTCGCCGGGTAGATCGGCACAATGGGGCGGTCGAACGCGGCCGGGTCCACGTCGCCACCGGTGATCTCGGCCTCGACGGCGTACATCTCCGAGAGCATGGCGGAGCCCACCACGCGGTCGACCTCGGGATCGCCGTCGGGGAGGACGGCCCATTCCGGATGCGACAGTTGGACCTTGCCCTGGAAGGTCTTCACCTTACCGGCCATCATCACCCGTGCGCCGGATTTGAGCTGGTGCTGAATGAACTTGGCGTTGAAGAAGTTCGCCTCGTAGGCGTGGCTGCCGTCGGTGACCGCGACTTTGAGGAACTGACCATGACGCTTGCGCATCTGGATCATCCGCGAGCCGGTGATCCGGCCGACGATGGTCACCCACTCGTCGTTCTGGGGCAGTTCGTCGTTGGACAGCTGGCCGTGGCGGACATATCGGCGCGGTGCGTACCGCAGCAACTCCCCCACGGTCGACACCGACAAGGATGCGAGCTTGGTGGCGGTCTTCGGGTCGAGCGCCACGTCGAGCGCGTCGGACATCGCAACCACTATTCGACCCCCACCTGGATCAACTGGTCCGACTGTCCCGTCTGGTAGATCGCGAGTTCCACACCTGGGTAGCTCCGCCGCATCTGGATGCCGATCGCATCGAGGGCCGCGTCGTCGACGTCGGCCCCGGCCATCACCGTGACCATCTCGCCACCGGTGGTCAGCATCAGGTCGATCAACGCGGTGGCGGCCCCAGTCTGGTCGGGTGCGATGACCAGGACATCGGAGCCGATCAGCCCCAACACATCACCGACCTCGCAGGTACCCGCGAGCGTCATCATCTTGGCTCGGGCACGGACCAGCGAACCCCAGCGCGTCGCGGCCGCCGCCTCCGCCATCGCATAGGTGTCCGCGTCCGGCGATTCGGCGTCGTCGTGCACCGCCAATGCCGAAAGGCATTGCACCATGGACGATGTCGGGAGATGAACGACCGTCCGCTGAGTCGATCGCGTCGCCGCGGTCACCGTGACCAGATCCTGCGACGCGAGTTTCCCGTTGGCCATCACCACCACATGTGCGCTGTCGGTCGCCCGGATCGCCTCGACCAACGCCTCCGGGGTGAGCCCGTCGTCGGCGCGCAGCACGGCGGCGCCGGCCTCGCCGAACAGCTCGGCGGACCCCTCGCCGGTGACCACGGCGACCACCGCCCGCTTGTGCCGGGGCGGCGGCTCGGCGGTGTCGGTCCGGGCTCTGATCGCGTCGAGCGCGAAACAGCTGATCCGAATATCCGACACGGCACCCCGCGTGACGCCTGCCTCGACAGCCTTGCCGGGGTCACAGGTGTGGACGTGGACCGAGAAGCGCTCGCCGTCGCCGGCGGAGCTGTCCCCGACGATCACCACGGCATCGCCGAGATCGTTCAGGGTCTCGCGCAACGAGCCGATCTGATCACCGGCAGCACCGTCGAGGAAATACATCACCTCGAAATCCATGTCGCTGCCACCGGAACACGCATCGTTGCCCTGATGGCCCGGCTCGCCCCCGCCGGTGAGGATGCCGCGGTAACGGCGGCGGCGCTGGGCCACGCCGGTGAGGACCGCGACCATCGCGTCGGCGAGCGCCAGGAATCCGCGACCGCCGGCGTCGACCACTCCCGCGCTCGCCAACTCCGGCAATTGCTCCGGTGTTCGCTCCAACGCGTCGGCACAGTCGTCGGCCACCGCCCGGGCCAGGTCACCTGCCGACTCCGAAACATGCGCGGCCGCAGTCTCGGCGCCCACCCGGATCACGGTCAGGACCGTTCCCTCCCGGGGCTCGCTGACCGCCCGCACCGCGGCGAGCGAACCCAAGCGGAGGCCGGCCGCCCACAGGTGGTTGAACGTCATGTGCGATCCGTCCGGCGACAGCTCGGCGGCGTCGGAGAGCCCGACCAGGATCTGGGAGAGGATGATGCCGGAGTTGCCCCGCGCCTGGGCCACCGCGCCGTCGGCCATCGCGTGGGCCACCGCCCCGATCGTCGTGTCCTCCGGCACCAGATCGGCCGCATCGGCCGCGGCCCGCATGGTGAAGAGCATGTTGCTGCCGGTGTCCGAGTCGGGGATCGGGAAGACGTTCAGGTCGTTGATCTCGCCACGCAGCGCCTCCAGGCCGTCGACCGCCGCGTGCGCCCAGTCCCGCAAGAGCTGCGGATTCATCGTCCGGGTGCTGACACCGTCGAACGCCGACTCCATGAAACCCCTTACCGTTGGCCGTGGCGAAGGCCGCCCGTTGGATGTGTTCGAGGTTACTCGCGCGGGCCGACAGCGGCGTAGGGTGACCAGGCGTGGGAGGGTGCCCACACCGGTCTGGACAGAGTGGATTTGTCCGCGCCGGGCCGGTGCGGCTATTCTTGCAGGGTTGCCTTGCTGCAGTACCGGTCGACGCCGAGTCGCCGACCGTGGGACGAGCGGGCAGAACACGACCACTTTCATCAACACAAGGGAGTTCGACGATGGCTGCCGTCTGCGATATCTGCGGCAAGGGACCGGGCTTCGGCAAGTCGGTTTCGCACTCGCACCGGCGCACGAACCGCCGGTGGAACCCGAACATTCAGTCGGTGCGCGTCGAGGTCGCGCCGGGGAACCGCAAGCGTAAGAACGTGTGCACCTCCTGCCTGAAGGCGGGCAAGACCGCACGCGTCTGATCGTCGGGCGGCGACGCCCACATCGATCGATCCGATCTTCACGCTGAACCCGACTCCCGAGCGAGCATTCGCTCGCCCTGGGAGTCGGGTCTTCTGCGTTCGGAGATAGAGTCTCGATCCATGACCGCACAGCCTGCCTCCGCGCCTACTGCTCCCCCCGTCCACCAAGACGGATCCGTCCTCACCATCGCCGTCTCCACCCCGGCTGCGGGGACTTCGCTCGCCGACGACGCCCTGGCCCTCGGCACGCCCGCCCTGCACGAGGTGGCGCGCGGCGAGCGTGAGGTCGGCGCGATCCTCCTCGTCGGCACGGGCGCGAACTTCTGCGCGGGTGGCAACGTCCGCGCATTCGCCTCCGCCGAGCATCGCCCGACGTATCTGCGCGGTCTCGCCGACAACTTCCATGCGTTCGTCAATGCCCTCTATGCCGCGAACCGACCGGTCGTCGCGGCCGTCAAGGGCTGGGCCGCCGGAGCCGGCATGAGCCTCGCCCTGCATGCCGACGTCGCGATCGGCGGCTCGGCGACCCGACTGCGGCCCGCTTACCGTGGCATCGGCCTGTCGCCAGACGGCGGCCTCACCTGGACGCTGCCGCGGATCGTCGGACCGGCGCGCGCCCGGCACATCATCCTGACCGACCAGGTGATCGACGCCGACCAGGCGCTCTCCTGGGGACTGCTGTCCGACGTGGTCGCCGACGACGAGGTCGAATCCGCGGCCCGCGCGGCCGCGGAGAAGATCGCGGCCGGCCCCTGGCAGGCGAACGCGGCCGCACGGGCCCTGCTCACCCAGTCGGCGACGCGATCGCTGGGCGATCAGCTGTACGCCGAGGCCGAGTCGATCTCCGGGCTGTCGGGGTCGCCCGAAGGCATCGAGGGCGTCGACGCCTTCGTCGGGAAACGCTCCCCCGACTTCGGAGCGGCGCGCACCTCCTGACCCGTCCCGCTGCTCAGGCGGGCAACCGCCAGTCGACCGGATCGGCGCCGAGTTCCTCGAGTGCCTCGTTGGCCCGGCTGAACGGCCGGGAACCGAAGAACCCTCGACTCGCCGACAACGGGGACGGGTGCGCGGACTCGATCACCGGGACGTCGGGTAGCCATTGTTTGAGGCTGCCCGCGTCCCGGCCCCACAGGATGGCGACCAGCGGCTCGGCGTCCCGCGCGACGAGCGCCTTGATGGCGCACTCGGTCACCTGCTCCCACCCCTTGCCCCGGTGCGACGCAGGCTCGCCGGGCGACACGGTGAGCACTCGGTTCAGCAGCAGCACACCCGATTTGGCCCACGGCGTGAGATCGCCGTTGGCCGGCATCGGGTAACCGAGGTCCTCGTTGTACTCGCGGTAGATGTTCGCCAGGGACCGTGGGACAGGTGAGACGTCCTGAGCCACCGAGAAGCTCAGCCCGACGGCGTGGCCGGGAGTCGGGTACGGGTCCTGGCCCACTATCAGCACCCGGACGTCGTCGAACGGCTGAGTGAAGGCTCGCAACACATTTGCGCCCGCGGGGAGATAGCCGCGGCCGGCAGCGTTCTCTTCGCGCAGGAACTGTCCCATCGCCGAGATGACCGGCTCCACCGGCGCCAGGGCCGCCGCCCAACCGGGATCGATCAACTCCGACAACGGTTTCGACGAGGACCCTGCCCCGCCGGCGGTCACCCGATCCTCCGCAACGCGTCACGGAAGTACTTGCCGTTCTGGAAGTACATCTCCACGTTGAGGTCCACGTGCCCCTCCGGGACCTCGTATCCCGCACGGATCTTCGCGGGCACCCCGAGCGCCATCGACCTCTCCGGGACCGCGAACTTGAACGGCACCACCGCGCCCGCCCCGACGACGGCACCCGACCCGATCGTCGAACCGTTCAGGACGACCGAACCCGACGCGATCAGGCAGTGGTCGCCGATCGTCGCACCCTCGATGTGCGCGTTGTGACCGACCACGCATTCGTCGCCGATCACCGTCGCGTCGATCGGGGTGCAGTGAATGATGGTGCCGTCCTGGATGTTGGTCCGGCGACCGATCGTGATGGTCCCCGAATCACCACGCAGGACGGCGCCGGGCCAGACCGAGACGCCGTCGGCGAGCGTCACGTCGCCTATCACCGTGGCATCCGGATGGATGTAGACGTCATCACCGATGATGGGTTCGCGGTCGCCGAGAGCGTAGATAGCCATGCATCGAATCTAAACATCCGACCCGGCCGGGGCGTCGTCAGGCGTCCGTCAATCCCCGAACGACTGCCACCCGTGCAGTCCGCTCACCACGCGACCATCCACCCGAACCCCGCTTCCCTCGCCGACGTCGCCGATCCGGGTCCAGCCGGGCGGCAGCCCGCCCGGGGGGAAGGCGGCCAGCAGTTCGTGGTCCTCGCCGCCCGTCAGTTTCCACTCCTGCGGGTCCACGCCGAGCACGGTCGCCGCACCGTGCACCGCTGCGTCCGTGGGGATCCGGTCGGTCTGTACGGCCAGCGCGACCCCGGCCGCAGTCGCCATGGTGATCAGTTCCTCGATCAGGCCGTCGGAGATGTCGGTCATCGCATGTGCCCCGGCCCGGGCGGCCGCCGGCCCCTGCGTCAGATCGGGCGACGGCAGCCGGTGCGCGGCCAGCAGCGTCGGGAACTCGTCGAGATGACCGGCGTAGCCACGGGTGTCGGCGTCGATCAGCAGGGCCAGGCCGGCGGCACTGGCACCCAGCGCATGGCCGGTCACCGCGAGCACATCGCCGGCTCGGGCTCCACCGACGACGATCGGTACGGCGCCGTCGAGGGCGCCCACCGCGGTGACGCCGAGTACCACCTGATCGGCCGCCACCAGGTCGCCCCCGAGTACTCGTCCCCCGATGCGGTGAGCGGTCTCGACGATCCCCGCGTTGAGATCGAGAACGGTCCCGACCGTGGTGTCGGGAGGACAGCCGATGGACACGACGATCCCGGTGGTGCGGCCGCCCATGGCGGCGATGTCGGCGGCGCTCTGGATCACCGCTCGAGCGCCGATCGTGCGCGCATCCGACCAGTCGAACCGGAAATGTCGTCCCTGGACGGCGGTGTCGGTGCTGATCACTGTGGGACCGGCGGTGTCGATCACGGCGGCGTCGTCGCCGGAGCCGATGACGATGTCCTGGCCGGCCCGCGGGCGGACCGGGTCGTCGGCGAGAGCTGCGCGGGTGAGTTCGGTGATCAAACGCCGTTCCCCGACCTCACCGACGGTGCGGGACCTATCCACCGGGTCCTCGGCACTTCCGACGGTCACGACATCTCCTCGGTCTCTGAGTCGCGCTTGGACGGGGTTGTCAGCGACAATATGGCGACAGTGTATTGGCTCGCCGGTACGTCACTGCGCCGTGCGGTCGTTCGCGACTCACGATGTCGGGGGCCGGCTCGGGTCGAACAGCGCGACCCCGGCCGGGTCGCGTCGACGAGAGGATGGGCGTGGTTCAGGCATACATACTGATCCAGACCGAGGTCGGACGAGCCGCGCTTGCCGCGGCGACGATTGCGGAGATCTCCGGTGTCGCCTCGTCCGAGGAGGTCAGCGGACCGTACGACGTCATCGTCCGAGTCGACGCGGCCGACGCCACGCACCTCACCGACGACGTCGTGCCGCAGATCCAGAAGGTCGACGGCATCACCCGCACCCTGACCTGCCCGGTCGTCCAGAGCCCGCGCTGAGCCCGGGTTGCCGAACGCCGGCGCCTGCGAACGGGACCGACACGACCGCGCACTAGGGTGTTGGACGTGACCGAGGAGAGCGAACCCGACGGTGCACCCGACGGTGCACCCGACGAGGGGGAGGACACAGGGGCCGACGATGTCGACACTCGTCACGGCACCGGTCCTCGTCTGAGTCCGGCGTTGATCGCGACGCTGGTCGCCATCCCCGTCATGGTCCTCATCGGTTTCATCACGTTCGCCGCGCTGCGCCCCGACGACACCACGCCCATCGAGTCCTATGCGACCGGGGAATCGTCCTCGGCCGACTGCGGGAAGCTGATCGCGGCGCTACCGCAGACGTTCGACGGGTTCGGCGACAAACAGGTCGACGGCACCACCGTGAAATGGCCTGCCGACGGTGACGGGGATGCGGTGACCTTGCGGTGCGGTATATCCCGCCCGTCCGAGCTGTCCCCGACGAGCAACCTGCAGGTGATCAATCCGGTGCAGTGGTTCATCACCGACACCGTCGAGGGCTCGGGTCAGGCCTACGTCTGCGTCGATCATCGTCCCTACGTGGCGATGTGGATTCCGGCCAATGCCGGGAACGGTCCGATCACGGATGTCTCCGCAGTGATCGAACAAACCCTGCCGCGTGGCCCGCTCGACTTCGGCTGAGCCGGAACCAGATCGAACCCCGATCGAAACTCAGTCGTAGATCTCCGGTTTGGTGCTGCGGCCGAGCAGCGAGCTGATCGCGTCGGCAACCGACAGCCCACCGTGACAGACCTGATGGACGGCATCGGTCAGCGGCATCTCGACGTCGAACTTGTCGGCGAGGGCGCGCACCGACGTACACGACTTGACGCCCTCGGCCACCTGGCCGTGGGTGGCCTCCTGCGCTTCGGCGAGTGACAGACCCTCACCGAGCCGGGCGCCGAAGGTCCGGTTGCGCGACAACGGGGATGAACACGTGGCGACCAGATCGCCGATCCCGGCCAGGCCGGCAAGCGTCTCGATCTGTGCACCCACGGCGACCCCCAGACGGATGGTCTCCGCGAGGCCGCGGGTGATGATCGTCGCCAGGGTGTTCTGTCCGAATCCCACTCCACTCGCCATCCCGCAGGCCAGCGCGATGACGTTCTTCACCGCCCCGCCGATCTCGCAGCCGACCACATCGGTGTTCGTGTAGGGCCGGAAGTACCCGGTGTTGAAGGAATGTTGCAGATCCCGTGCACGCTGTTCGTCGGTGCACGCGATCACCGTGGCCGCGGGCTGGCCCTCGGCCACTTCGCGGGCCAGATTGGGCCCCGACAACACCGCCACCTGCCCCGCCGGAACACCCGAGACCTCGGCGATCACCTCGCTCATCCGTAGCAGGGTGCTCGTCTCGACCCCCTTTGCGAGCGAGACGTAGGTGGTCTCCGGGGTCACCTGCGGCAGCCATTCCGTCAGGTTCGCGCGCAGCGACTGGGACGGCACCGCGCACACCACCACGTCGGCTCCCGCCAGGGCGTCGGGGATCGAACTCGTCGCGAACAGCTGGTCGGGCAACGTGATGCCCGGGAGGTAGTCGGCATTCGTGTGATCGGTGTTGATCCGATCGGCCAGTTCCGGGCGCCGAGCCCAGATGGTCGTGTCCGTACCCGCATCGACCAGCACCTTCGCCGTCGCCGTCCCCCACGACCCGGCACCCATCACCACCGCACGCACGACCACTCCTTTGCCGACCACCACTGCCGTCCCCAGCGTAGTGCGTGGGACGCCGTGCCCGACGACGAATCCTTTGTGGGGTGCACGTGACCGCCCCGGCCCGCGGGTCGGCATCATGGAGTCCATGGACACGCCATCGCATCCGGATCCGGGCGGTCGTGGCCTGGGTGATGTCGTCGCGGTGATGGCGGTCAAACGCCTCGAGCAGGCCAAGACACGTCTGGCCGCGAGCCGGGAGCCCGGCCACGGGCCGCTGCACCGTGCTCTCGTACTGGCGATGATGGTCGACACCGTCGAGGCCGTCGAGGCCGCGGGCATCGGGCGCGTCATCGTGATCAGCCCCGACGATGCCGTGTTGGCCGCGGCGGGCACCGCAGGCGCCGTCGGGGTTCGCGAACCGTCCGACTCCGCATCGAGCGGGGTGACACGGCTGAATCTCGCGTTCGCGCACGCCGCCGCGGTGGCGCGTGATCGATGGCCGACGGCCTGGCGGGTGATGTTCATCCAGGCCGACCTACCCGCGGCCGGTGCCCGGAGCCTCCGGGAGGTGATCGCCGGTGCCGCGGCACACCCGCACGCCGTGCTCACCGATCGCGACGGCAGTGGCACCACCATCCTCATGCGCGACACGTCAGTGGCCGGGCCACCCCGCTTCGGTCCGGATTCCGCTGCGGCACATCGGAAGGCAGGTGCGGTCGAGATCGACCCACACCATGAGCGCTGGCCCGACCTGCGTACCGACGTCGACACTGCCGAGGATCTGGAGGTCGCGCGATCACTCGGTCTGGGCCCGCACACCCTGGCGGCGCTGGAGGACCGGGAGTTCTCCACCGACGACACCGTTCCGCTCGGCAACGGCAACTGACCTGTGCGGCGGACCGTCGGCCACCGGCCAGACGTGTCAGGGCACGGCCGATGCGTCATGATTGAACGGTGAGCCCCGCCGACGACATCGCCACCCAACCGATCACGTCCATCCCCGGTGCGCCCCCGGCCGCGACGTTGCTTCCCGACGAGTCCGCGGACCTGCCCGACGACCGCTATCTCAATCGCGAACTGAGCTGGCTCGACTTCAACTCGCGAGTGCTCGCGCTGGCCGAGGACGTCTCGATGCCATTGCTCGAACGCGCGAAGTTCCTCGCGATCTTCTCCTCCAATCTCGACGAATTCTTCATGGTGCGCGTCGCCGGACTCAAGCGTCGCGACGAGACCGGACTCTCCGTGCGTTCCGCCGACGGTCTGTCACCACGCGAGCAGTTGCTGCGGATCGCCGGTCGCACACAGACCATCGCCGACCGGCATGCCCGGGTCTTCCTCGACTCGGTTCGACCGAATCTGGCGGAAAACGACATCCACGTCGTCACCTGGGCGGAACTGAACGACGACGAGAAGGCTCGTCTGGTCGATCATTTCCACGAGGACGTGTTCCCGGTCCTCACCCCGCTGGCGGTCGACCCGGCGCATCCGTTCCCCTACATCAGCGGGTTGTCGCTCAATCTGGCGGTCACGGTGAAGGACCGAGCCGAGGGCGGCGAGCACTTCGCGCGTGTCAAGGTGCCCGACAACGTCAATCGCTTCGTCCGCGTCGATCGGCTGATGCGGCGGGGTTCCGGCTCATCGAAGGACTCCGACCAGCGGGCCATGTTCTTGCCGTTGGAGACGTTGATCGCGGCCAACCTCGAGCACCTCTTCCCCGGCATGGAAATCGTTGAACACCATGTCTTCCGGATCACCCGCAACGCCGACTTCGAGGTCGAAGAGGACCGCGACGAAGACCTGCTGCAGGCACTCGAACGCGAACTCGCACGCCGGCGCTTCGGTTCTCCCGTGCGACTCGAGGTGGCCGATGACATGAGCGAGCACATGCTCGAACTCCTGTTGCGCGAACTCGACGTGAATCCCGCAGATGTCATCCAGGCACCCGGTCTCCTCGACCTGTCCTGCCTGTTCGAGATCCACGGGCTCGATCGTCCGCATCTCAAGGACCGCCCCTTCGTCCCCGCCACCCATCCGGCCTTCGGCGAGCGCGAGACGCCCAAGAGCGTGTTCTCGACGTTGCGCGAGGGCGACGTGCTCGTGCACCACCCGTACGACTCCTTCTCCACGAGCGTCCAACGATTCATCGAACAGGCCGCCGCAGACCCACAGGTGCTCGCGATCAAGCAGACCCTGTATCGCACGTCTGGTGATTCACCGATCGTCAACGCGCTGATCGATGCCGCCGAGGCAGGCAAACAGGTCGTCGCACTGGTGGAGATCAAGGCGCGCTTCGACGAGCAGGCGAACATCAAGTGGGCCAGACAGCTCGAGCAGGCGGGTGTGCATGTGGTCTACGGCCTCGTCGGGTTGAAGACACATTGCAAGACGTGTCTCGTGGTGCGCCGCGAGGGATCGGTGATTCGTCGCTATTGCCACATCGGTACCGGCAATTACAACCCGAAGACCGCGCGACTGTACGAGGACGTGGGCTTGTTCACCGCGGCACCGGACATCGGCGCCGACCTGACCGACCTGTTCAACACCCTCACCGGTTACTCACGAAAGATGGAGTACCGCAACATCCTGGTGGCCCCGCACGGCATCCGGTCCGGGATCATCGCCCGGATCGACAGCGAGATCGAACGCCATCGGCAGGGTGACACCCGTGCGCTGATCCAGCTCAAGGCAAATGCGCTCGTCGACGAGCAGGTGATCGACGCCCTGTATCGGGCTTCGCAGAGCGGTGTCCCGGTCGAGATCGTGGTGCGCGGCATCTGTGCGCTCCGTCCCGGAATGGTCGGGATCAGCGACAACATAGTGGTGCGCTCGATTCTGGGGCAATTCCTGGAACATTCGCGAATCCTGTATTTCGGCGCCCAGAACGAATACTGGATCGGCAGTGCCGACATGATGCACCGCAATCTCGATCGTCGTGTCGAGGTGATGGTCCAGGTCCGCGACGAGCGCCTGACCTCCGAGCTCGGCGACATGTTCGCCTCCGCACTCGACCCGCGCACGCGGTGTTGGGTGCTGCAGTCCGACGGGAGTTGGGTCGCCTCACCGGCCGAAGGAGAAGAGGTGCGCGACCACCAGCGTCAGATGATCCGGCGCAATCGTCGCCGGACGGACCCGAATCCGTAACCGTTCTCGCAACATCGAACCTCTAGGATTCGTGTCGATGTCGAAGACAACGAAGACGGTCTGGGCTGCCGGCGGCGTCCTGTGGCGCCCGACTCGAGACGGGCAGGTCGAGGTCGCACTGGTCCACCGACCCGACTATGACGACTGGACCCTGCCGAAGGGAAAGATCGACGCAGGCGAGACCTTGATCGCGACCGCTGCGCGCGAGATCCGCGAGGAGACAGGACAGCAGGCCCGGCTGGGGCGGCATCTGCGCGACGTCGGATACGTGCTGCCGAACGGCAACCGCAAGCGCGTCCGGTACTGGGCAGCACGGGCCCTCGGCGGCGAGTTCGAACCCAGTCACGAGGTCGACGACCTCCGCTGGCTCGACATGGCCACCGCCACCGAAAAATTGAGCTATCGACTGGATCGGGCGATTCTCACCGAATTCGACAGGCTCCCCGCCGACGTCCACACGCTGCTGCTCGTCCGTCACGCGCGGGCCGGGCGGAGGTCCCGCTACAAAGGCGACGACCGCCTGCGCCCATTGGATTCCACCGGCCGCCACGAGGCCCGCGAACTGGCCGGCCTGCTCGAGATCTTCGGTGCCGAGCGACTACATGCGGCCGATCGGGTCCGGTGCGAGCAGACCCTCGCACCACTGGCGCACAATCTCGGGGTCGTGACCGTCCCCGAACCTGCGCTGTCCGAAGAGGCCTACATCGCCGACCCGCAGCAGGCTCACCACCGCATCCGCGAGATCGCATGGGACACCTCGGCCATCCACACGGTCTGCAGTCAGGGCAAGGTCATCCCGCCGATGATGCGATGGTGGTCTGATCGGGATGGCATCACCCTGCCGCCCAAACGCAATCGCAAAGCCAGTGTCTGGGTGCTCTCGACCCGTCAGGGGCAGCTACTCGCCGCCGACCACATCGACAGTCCGCTGCCGCACACCGACATCGACGTCGAATCCTGACCCGGACACACATCAGCCCCCGACGGGGGAAGAACGTCGGAGGCTGATGTGGGGTGACTCGGGACGCCTCAGCGTCGCGTGGCCTTCTTGGCCGGAGCCTTCTTGGCTGCGGTCTTCTTGGCCGGAGCCTTCTTCGCCGGAGCCTTCTTGGCCGGAGCCTTCTTGGCTGCGGTCTTCTTGGCGGGCGCCGCCTTCTTGGCCGGAGCCTTCTTGGCTGCGGTCTTCTTGGCGGGCGCCGCCTTCTTCGCCGGAGCCGCCTTCTTGGCCGGAGCCTTCTTGGCCGCGGTCTTCTTGGCCGGGGTGGCCTTCTTTGCCGCGGTCTTCTTCGCCGGGGTAGCCGCGGCAACGCTGCCACGCTTCACCGCCGGGCCGGACGAGGCGAGCTTCTGCTTGCCCGCGACGACTGCCTTGAACTGCGCTCCCGGTCGGAACGCGGGAACCGAAGTGGCACGCACCTTCACGGTCTCCCCGGTGCGCGGGTTGCGGGCGACGCGTGGGGCGCGCCTCCGCTTCTCGAACACGCCGAAGCCGGTGATGGTGACACTCTCACCCTTGTTCACCGCGCGCACGATCGTGTCGACGACAAGCTCGACAGCGGCAGTCGCAGTCTTGCGATCCGCATCCAGCTTCTTGGTCAGCTCATCGATGAGCTCTGCCTTGTTCATTGAAAACCTCCGCAAGCTGATCTGACCCATCTGTAAAGTCAGCTATCTCCACACGGTAAACGTCCAATTCGAAAACGTCCATCTTCCACGCCAATTAACCAGGCATGTTGCGAAATCGAAAGCAGCAATCGCTTTCCGCGGAGGCGGTTTACAGGCCGCGAATTTCAGCTGTCGAGCGTGACCGGCTTGAAGCGAGGGCGCGACGTCTCGAACTCAGAAATCGCTTCTACCTGGCGTAATGTCAGTCCGATGTCGTCCAGGCCCTCCATGAGACGCCACCTCGTGTAGTCATCAATTGCCAACGGCACCACAAGGTCTGCTGCGGTGATCGTCCGATCGGCAAGACTGACCGTCAGTTCCAGGCCCGGCTGCTCCTCGAGTCGTTTCCACAGCAGTTCGACGTCCGACTGCTCCACCTGAGCGGCGACCAGGCCGGCCTTTCCGGCGTTGCCGCGGAAGATGTCTGCGAACCGCGACGAGATCACGACCCGAAAGCCGAAGTCCGACAGCGCCCAGACCGCATGCTCGCGAGACGATCCGGTACCGAAATCGGGACCGGCTACCAGAATCGAGCCGCGGCTCCACGGCTCGTTGTTGAGGATGAAGTCCGGGTCGGCGCGCCACCCGGCGAAGAGACCGTCCTCAAAACCTGTGCGGGTCACCCGCTTCAGGTAGACGGCCGGGATGATCTGGTCGGTGTCGACATTGCTGCAGCGCAGCGGCACACCGATCCCGGTGTGAGTGATGATGGGGTCCATGGTCCAAATTCCGATCTGAGGAGTGGGCGACGGTCAGGCGAGATCCGCGGGAGCAGAGAGCGTGCCGCGAATGGCTGTGGCTGCGGCCACGGCCGGTGAGACCAGGTGAGTTCGACCACCCTTACCCTGCCGCCCTTCGAAGTTGCGATTCGATGTCGATGCGCATCGCTCCCCGGGAGAGAGCTGATCCGGGTTCATGCCCAGGCACATCGAGCATCCGGCCTGCCGCCAGTCGGCGCCGGCGGCGGTGAAGATCTCACCGAGACCTTCGTCTTCGGCCTGGGCGCGCACGCGCATCGATCCCGGGACGATGAGCATCCGCATACCGTCGGCGACCGTGCGACCCTTGAGGACATCGGCCACCGCACGCAGATCCTCGATGCGGCCGTTGGTGCACGACCCGACGAACACGGTGTCGACCTTCACGTCCCGCAAGGGCATTCCCGGCGTCAGATCCATGTACTCGAGCGCGCGACGTGCCGCGCTCGCGGCGTTCTCGTCGGCGATTTCGGCCGGGTCCGGCACACGCGCGGCCAGCGGAAGACCCTGCCCGGGGTTGGTCCCCCAGGTGACGAACGGCGTCAATTGCGTGGCATCGATGTGGACTTCGGCGTCGAATTCGGCGCCGGTGTCGGTGCGCAGACTGTCCCAGTACGCGACTGCGTCATCCCATTCGGAACCGGTCGGCGCGTTGGGCCTGCCCTTCAAGAAGTCGTAGGTCACCTGGTCCGGCGCGATCATGCCGGCACGTGCACCCGCCTCGATCGACATGTTGCAGATCGTCATTCGCGATTCCATCGAGAGCTTCTCGATCGCCGAGCCCCGGTACTCGAGGACGTAGCCCTGGCCACCACCGGTGCCGATCTCCGCGATGACGGCGAGGATCAGGTCCTTGCTCGTCACCCCTGGTGGCAATTCGCCGTCGACGGTGATCGCCATCGTGCGGAAGGGGCGCAGCGAAAGTGTCTGGGTGGCCAGCACGTGCTCGACCTCGGAGGTACCGATTCCCATTGCCAGCGCGCCGAATGCGCCGTGGGTCGAGGTATGGCTGTCTCCGCACACCACGGTCATCCCGGGCTGCGTCAGGCCGAGCTGCGGGCCCACGACGTGCACGATGCCCTGTTCCGCGTCGCCCATCGGATGCAGACGGATGCCGAATTCTTCACAGTTTCGGCGCAACGTCTCCACCTGGGTGCGCGAGACCTCGTCGGCGATCGGCTTGAAGATGTCGACCGTCGGGACATTGTGGTCTTCGGTGGCGATGGTCAGGTCGGGCCGACGGACCGGACGGTCCGCGAGACGGAGGCCCTCGAACGCCTGCGGACTGGTCACCTCGTGGACGAGGTGGAGGTCGATGTAGATGAGGTCGGGATTGCGATTCCCGGACGCGTCTTCTTCGCCGCGCACGACGACGTGGTCGTCCCACACTTTCTCGGCGAGAGTGCGCGGTGTGTTTGTGCTGTCACTCATGGCTGTACTCGCATCTGTTCGGATCGTCACGACACGCCCACCCGATTCCCCCGTCGGCGTGCATCTCACTATTTGGAACGCTAGTATCGTCCTATGGGAAAGGATAACGCATCGGCGCCCAGCAGTGGAATCGGTGTCCTCGACAAATCGGTGACAGTTCTGCGGGCCATCGCCGAGGCCCCGCGCAACCTGACCGAATTGTGTGATCGCACCGGCCTTCCGCGGGCCACGGCGCACCGGCTCGCGGTCGGGCTCGAGACACACCGTCTGCTCGCGCGTAATGGCGCCGGACGCTGGTATCCCGGTCCCGCACTGAGCGAACTCGCGGCGTCGGCGCACGATCCGGTTCACGAGGCCGCGTTGATGGTACTGCCGCGCCTGCGTGAGATCACCGGCGAATCGGTGCAGCTCTACCGCCGCGAGGGCGCCGAACGTGTCTGTATCGCCGCGATGGAACCACTGACCGGGCTCCGCGACACCGTTCCGGTCGGCACCCGGTTCCCGATGAGTGCCGGGTCGGCCGCCAAGGTTCTGCTCGCCTGGACCGAACCTGGTACCCAACGGGCATTGCTGCACGACAGCGTCTTCGGAGAACGCGCATTGCACGAGATCCGGCGCCGCGGGTGGGCCCAGAGTGCCGGGGAACGGGCGGCCGGAGTGGCGAGTGTCTCGGCGCCCGTCCGCGACGCGACCGGCGAGGTGGTCGCCGCGATCTCGGTGTCGGGGCCGATCGACCGGATGGGCCGTCGTCCCGGGGCCCGATGGGCCGCCGATCTTCTCGCGGCGGCAGACGCGATCCACAAACGGCTCCAGCCCACCCGCGTCTGAACCGGGGAGCGTGGGCGTCCGACCGCCGATCGCCTGCACGCCGTCGCCACCGGTCGGTTAGCGTCAGACCATGGGAGTCAATCAGCGCAATCAGATCGTCATGTCCGAGACCGAGATCAGCGAATTCGTCGCGAACGGCCGAACCGCGACGCTCGCGACCAGCGGCGCGGACGGGAGCATTCATCTCGTCGCCATGTGGTACGGCGTGGTCGACGGCGAAATCTGGTTCGAGACCAAGGCCAAGTCCCAGAAGGCGGTCAATCTTCGACGCAACAATCGATGTTCGGTCCTGATCGAGGATGGCGATACCTACGACACGTTGCGTGGCGTCTCCTTCGAAGGGGCCGCGGAGATCCTCGATGATCCGGATTCCTGCCTGAAGGTCGGTATCAGCGTGTGGGAGCGCTACACGGCCCCGTACACCGAGGAGTCACGGCCGTTCGTCGAGCAGATGATGAACAAGCGAGTCGCCGTCCGCATCGTGCCGGGCCGCGTCCGATCCTGGGACCACCGCAAGCTGGGACTGCCGGAGATGCCCGTGGCCGGGAGTACGGCGCCCGGTGCGTGACGAGCGGCATCCGTCCACGCGGTGGCGACGCATGCGTAGCCGCATGCGACGGACCCGCGCGCGCCGTCTCCGTTGACCCAGGAGTCTGTGGCCGGCGAGTACTCTGGTGATCTTCGGTTCCGGCCGGAGTCACCAGGAGGGCGAGATGCCCAACCATCATCCGTCTCGATCATGGCGCGGGTGCGCCCTGTGCAAACCGCAGAAGCGTCGTGGTCAAGGCCGACCCGAGCGTGATCCCTGGGCCGTCCGCCGGCGGCTCGGTGTCAGTCGGCGCTATGGGCGAGGCGATCTCGGCAATTGAGCTCGACGCAAAGAGACCCCCTCTCCTGCTTCGTTGCAGGTGAGGGGGTCTCTTTGTTCTTGTAGCCCCGACGGGATTCGAACCCGCGCTACCGCCTTGAGAGGGCGGCGTCCTAGGCCGCTAGACGACGGGGCCATGAACTGAGTGTTCAGTTGTACGTGCTCAGTGTGAATCTACGGGATACGGCCTCGATTCGAGGCGGCCACCCGAGGACTCGCTGGGGTACCAGGACTCGAACCTAGAATGGCGGTACCAGAAACCGCTGTGTTGCCAATTACACCATACCCCAAGGTTTCCCCTTCCCGGCTGGCCGGACTCACTCTCCGGCCGGTCTGAAAAGGACCGAGGAGAAGAGTACCGAGGGGCACCCTCCGATCACAAATCGCCAGGTCAGAGCCTTAGCTCTGCACAGCTTCGCGGGCGGCGGCGAGACGCGCGAGGCTCTTGTCGCGGCCAAGGAGCTCCATCGATTCAAAGAGCGGCGGGCTCACCTGGGAGCCGGTCACCGCAACACGGACGGGACCGAACGCCTTGCGCGGTTTGAGGCCGAGCGTGTCGACCAGAGCCACCTTCAGCGCCTCCTCGATCGCCGACCCGGTCCATGCCAGGAGTCCGTCCATCGCGGCGATCGCGGCGTCGAGCACCTCACCGGCATCGGCACCGAGGTTCTTGGCCGCCGACTTCTCGTCGATGACGAAGTCGTCGTCGGACACATACAGGAACGACATGAGCGGCCAGGCATCCCCGAGTACCTGAATGCGGGTCTGCACCAACTCGGCGAGAGCGGTGAACGACGCGTCGTCGATCGGCTCGCCGAGCTTCCCGTGCACGATCAGGTAATCCTTGAGGCGCGTCGCGAAATCGCCGAGATCGAGGCCACGGATGTGTTCGGCATTGATCGCGTCGGCCTTCTTCTGATCGAACCGGGCGGGGTTCGAATTGACCTGACGCACATCGAAAGCCGCGATCATCTCGTCGAGCGAGAAGACGTCCGTCTCATGCGAATAGCCCCAGCCGAGGAGCGCGAGGTAGTTCAGCAGCCCCTCGGGGATGAATCCGCGGTCACGATGGTGGAACAGGTTCGACTCCGGATCACGCTTGGACAGCTTCTTGTTGCCCTCCCCCATCACGAAAGGCAGATGCCCGAACTCGGGAACGCGGTCGGCGATCCCGATCCGGGTCAACGCCTCGTAGAGCGCGATCTGCCGGGGCGTCGAGGAGAGCAGATCCTCGCCACGCAACACGTGGGTGATATTCATCATCGCGTCGTCGACCGGATTGACCAGCGTGTAGAGCGGATCGCCGGTCGCACGGGTCAGGGCGAAGTCGGGGACGGTGCCGGCCTTGATCGTCGTGGTGCCGCGAACCAGGTCGTCCCAGACCAGGTCGTGATCCGGCATCCGCAGGCGGACAACGGGTTTGCGCCCCTCTTCGGCCAAGGCCGCGCGCTGCTCGTCGCTCAGATCGCGGTCGAAGTTGTCGTAACCCAGTTTGGGATCGCGGCCTGCCGCACGGTGCCGCGCCTCGACCTCCTCGGGTGTCGAGTAGGCCTCATAGGCCTCCCCCGCGGCCAGCAGCTGTGCGACGACGTCGAGGTGGGTCGCGCGTCGCTCCGACTGTCGGTACGGGCCATAGGGCCCGCCCACTTCGGGGCCCTCGTCCCACTCGAGCCCGAGCCATCGCAGGGCATCGAGGATCGCGGCATAGGACTCCTCGCTGTCCCTCGCGGCGTCGGTGTCCTCGATCCGGAACACGAAGGTGCCGCCATCATGACGGGCCTGGGCGAAGTTGAACAAGGCCGTCCGGACCAGACCGACGTGTGGGGTTCCGGTCGGGGACGGGCAGAAACGGACGCGCACATCGGAGCCACTCATGGAGGTCAGCGTATCGAATCGAGTACTGCCGTCGGTTCCCCGTCCGATCTATGACTGGCCGCTCAGGCCTGCGCGGCCAGGAAGTCCACGAGAAGCCGGTTCACCTCGGCCGGCTGTTCGAGGTAGCCGAAGTGTCCCGCCTTGGCCACCTCTTCATACCGCGCACCGGGAATCGCCTCGGCGACCTCACGCGCGAGTTTCGGCGGCAGCGTGCGGTCGTCGGCGAAACCGATGACCATCGACGGGCGGGTGATACCCCGATAGGCACCCAGACGGTCGACCTCACGGTCGTGCAGGGCGAGCTGCGCACGCACTCCCGGCGTGATCGTCTGCGGCGAGAAGCCGATGACGTCGAGCCAGTCCTTCGCCGTCCGATCGTCGTCGAGCGTGTGCGGTGACAGATTCAGATGGGCCGTGATCGCGGCCTCATAGTCCGGCGGCAGAGTGATCTTGTTGTCGTACAGGGCACGCTCCCCCGCCGAGATCGCCTGCTGCAACGGGGTGTTTCGGCCATATGTGGCGATCATCACCGCCGCCTTCACGACATCCGGCCGCGTGAGCGCGAGTTCCTGGGTGATCCTGGCTCCCAGCGAGGTCCCGACGACAAATGCCGGACCAGCCGCGAGGTGTTCGATGAGCGCGGCAGTGTCGGCAACCATGTCGTCGTGCGAGAAACCGTCCGCACACTCCGACGAGGGTGCGATTCCTCGATTGTCGAAGGTCACCACCCGGTAGCCGGCCTTGGTCAGCGCCGGTTGCTGATGGGCCTGCCACACCCGCCCCGGACTACCGGTGCCCATCACGAGCACCACGAGCGGACCTGAACCGAAGTCCTCGTAGGCGATCTCTATCCCGTTGACCTGCGCGACCTTCGGGCCCCTCACGGCTTGTCCACCACCGGATTGGCGAGGGTCCCGATTCCTTCCACGGTCACCGAGACCCGTTGTCCGGCCGTCATCGGGCCAACACCCTCGGGCGTTCCGGTCAGGATGACGTCGCCGGGCAGCAGCGTCATGACGCGCGAGATCCACTCCACGATCGCACCGACGTCGTGCAGCATCATCGAGGTCCTCGACCGCTGGGTCACCTCGCCGTCGAGTTCGGTGACCAATTCGGCGTCGGTGGGATCGAACTCGGTCTCGATCCAGGGGCCGAGCGGGCAGAACGTGTCGTAGCCCTTGCCACGGGTCCACTGTCCATCGGCCTTCTGCTGATCGCGGGCCGTCACATCGTTGGCGACCGTGTAACCGAGGATGACGTCCTTGGCCTTGGCAGCGGTCACGTCCTTGCACGGCTGGCCGATCACGACCGCGAGTTCACCCTCGAAATCGACGCGCTCCGAACTCGGCGGGCGCACGATCGGGACCTCCGGACCGACGATCGAAGTGTTGGGCTTCAGGAAGATGACCGGATCCGCCGGCGCCTCACCACCCATCTCGGCGACATGGGCGGCGTAGTTCTTCCCGATGCAGATGACCTTCGACGCGAGAATGGGCGCGAGCAATCGCACATCGGCAAGTGCCCACGACCGCCCGGTGAACGTCGGGGTACCGAACGGATGCTCCGCTATCTCGCGCGCCCGCTGCCCACCGTCGACGTCCTCGATGGAGACAAACGCGACCCCGTCTGGGCTGGCAACTCGTCCTAAACGCATGGCACGACATTATCGCACCGGCTTTCCCACAACTCGGGACACCGGTTTGACGTGAAGTTCGGGCGTTCTAGAATATGGACCTTACGTACCACTATCTGAGATGAGGTGATCGTGTGGGCGGCGTCGGGACAACCCGGTCGACGGTCGGATCGGCGGCGGTGACGATGTCACCACGGCGCCGATGGGCCATGCTGTGTTGCGCATTGGTGGCTGCCATGACCACGACCTGCGCGGTCAGCGGTGTGGCCTATCTCATCCCGGCGCTCCATACCGACCACGGGCTGTCCCTCACGCAGGCATCGGTTCTGGCCACCATTCCCACCGTGGGCCTGATGCTGCTGATCATCCCGTGGGGCGTGCTGCTCGATCGGTTCGGCGAGCGTCGGGTGCTGATCATCTCTCTGGTCATCACACTGGCGGGCACAGCGGGCACGGCGGTGGTCTCGGCCCTCGACGCGCCCTACTGGGTACTGGCGACCGGGCTGTTCATCGGCGGTCTGGGCGCGGGCGCCGCCAACGGCGCGAGCGGCCGGATCGTCGTCGGCTGGTTCCCGGCCCACCAGCGCGGAACCGCAATGGGCGTCCGCCAGATGGCCCAACCTCTGGGCATCGGCGTGTGCGCGCTCACCATGCCGTTCACCGCCCAGTCCTACGGTGTCACAGCCGCACTCCTGATCCCGGTCGCCGTGACCGCCATCGGTCTGGTCGCGTGCGTCGTCGGGATCGTCGACCCACCGTTGGCCGGGGCCCAGCCTTCGGGAGCCCCGGCCAGAACCGACAACCCATACCGCGCAGGAAATTTCCTGGCTCGCGTACACGGAGTCAGTGTGCTGCTGGTGATCCCGCAGTCGATGATGTGGACCTTCGTGCCCACCTGGCTGATCGTTGCGCATCACTGGTCGCCCGGCGCCGCCGGCGCACTCGTGACCGCCACGCAGGTGGTGGGGGCATTCGGCCGGATCGCCGCGGGCCGGGTCTCGGACAGGTGGGGCTCGCGGATGCGTCCCATCCGGGTGATCGCGGTCGCCGCGGCGTTGTCGATGGCGGTACTGGCGTTGACCGACTGGCTGCACAGTCCGGTCGCGCCGGTCGTGATGGCGATCGCGACCATCGCGTCGGTCGCCGACAACGGCTTGGCGTTCACCGCGATCGCCGAGTTCGCGGGTCCGGGCTGGAGTGGCCGCGGCCTGGCCGTACAGAACACGGCTCAGTACCTGGCGACGGCCGCCACCACACCCGTGCTGGGTGCGCTGATCGGTGCCGCCGGGTTCCCCCTCGCGTTCGCCCTCACCGCCCTCACTCCGTTGGTCGCCGTTCCACTGGTTCCTCGCGATCCAGGAGTCGATTGACCACACCCGCCGCGGTCGACGCGTCATCGACCACCACGATGTCGCGCCGCCCGTCCTGGCGCACCACCAGGAGGGCGGAGCCGGATCTCAACACGAATCCCCTGGCTCCCTTGAGGTCTCCGTGAACCGCGATGCGGTGGCCGAAGCCGCCGAAATCACGGAGAGCACGCACACCGACCACCTCGGCGTGGTCGATCTCCGACATCGCGACCTGCGTGCGCGGCCTGCCCAATCGGCCGCGCACCGTCACCCCGGTCCGATCCACGGTGACCCGGATGCCCCACATCGCGATGGCCGACACCACGACGAGCAACAGGACCGCCGCGACGAGCCACGAGCGCAACACCAGGGCCAAGCTCGCAAGGATCACCACGGCCCCACCGAGGATCAGGGAGGCCGCGAGCGACGATGACACGACCCGCGTCCAGACGATCCGCTCCTCCGCCCCGATCGCGACGCGCGGGCGGTCCCCGATGTCGGCGGTGGGTGGCGTCACGGTCCACGAGGGCACCAGCGCGGCGAGGCCGAGACCACCCATGAGGCCGATCGCCAACGACAACGCGATCTGCCACTGCGGTGTCGGTACCGTACCGGCATCGGCCACGCCCCGTTGACAAGCCGTGGTCGACACGATCACGGCGACGATCGAAATGACCACGCCGGCAACAATTCCGATGCCTGTTCGGATGATCTTGGGATCGGTGGCCCTGACGCTCAGGGCCACGCCGATCGCTGCGCCGATGATCCCCACCGCAATCAGCGTGACGATCACGAACGTCAGAGCCGAGAAGTCGTCGGCGCCGTGTGACGACCAATGCGTGGCAACCGGATCGGGCAGGGTCGTCCGCCACGACGCGACCAGGGCGGCGCCGACCGCCGCCGCCAGCACCGACGGCAGAATCGCCAGCACGCGCACCACCCGGCGATCCCGGACGGTCATGCCGCCCCCTCCCACGCTCCGGCCACCCGTCGAATCCCTCACGTCTGCCACCTCTCCCGGATCTCGACCACCAGCACGTCAGGCCTGATGTCCAACCGCCGCGCCACGTCCACGAGCCGATCCATCGCCTCGACGAACTCCGAGCGATCAGGAGCCGCAGCCGTGACGACGGCGCCCCGCCCACGCCGGAGTTCGACGACCCCTTCGTCGCGCAGCAGCTGATACGCGCGCAGCACTGTGTGCAGATTGATGTCGAGGCTCTGGGACAGTTCGCGGGCGGGCGGCAGCCGTTCACCGGCTTCCACCTCGCCGCGGACGATCGCCCCGCGGACCGACGACGCCACCTGTTCGTAGATCGGCGCGCGCGAGGCCTGGTCGACACGGATCAACACATAAAGATCATATAGTTCTATCTCAACTAGAACAATGGATGTAACGAAAACGAACGACCCCCACCCGGATACGTCCAGATGGTGGTCGTCGCCTGCCTTGAGCCCTAGAGGCGCTCGCGGATGCGGCGGCCGATCTCCGCGGTCTTCAGGTCTTCGGACCCGCGCT
This sequence comes from Gordonia sp. DT101, assembly GCF_049844895.1. Taxonomy (NCBI): domain Bacteria; kingdom Bacillati; phylum Actinomycetota; class Actinomycetes; order Mycobacteriales; family Gordoniaceae; genus Gordonia; species Gordonia sp. DT101. The sequence continues at coordinate 359,601 of NZ_JBNCLX010000001.1, forward strand.
CGGCCAGGTCGTCGATGACGGCCTTCTCCACCCGCTCCGCGGCATCCGTCTCGCCCAGGTGGGCGAGCAACAACGCTGCGGACAGGATCGCGGCGGTCGGATCCGCCTTGCCCTGTCCTGCGATGTCCGGAGCACTGCCGTGGACGGGCTCGAACATCGAGGGATTCGCCCCCGTCGCATCGATGTTGCCGGATGCGGCCAATCCGATACCACCGGTCACGGCGGCCGCGATGTCGGTGATGATGTCGCCGAAGAGATTGTCGGTGACGATGACGTCGAACCTGCCGGGATCGGTGACCAGATAGATGGTTGCCGCATCCACGTGGCAGTAGTCGGTGTCGACATCCGGATATTCGGCGCCGACCTCGGCGACGGTCCGACTCCACATCGAACCCGCGAAGGTCAGGACGTTCGTCTTGTGCACCAGCGTCAGCTTCTTCCGACGTGCCCGGGCACGCTCGAAGGCGTTGCGCACCACGCGCTCCACGCCGAAGCGAGTGTTCACGCTCACCTCGGTCGCCACCTCGTGCGGAGTCCCGACGCGGATGGCGCCACCGTTTCCGGTGTAAGGACCCTCGGTCCCCTCACGGACGACCACGAAATCGATGTCGGGGTCACCGGCCAGCGGCGAGGTGACACCAGGCAGACGCCGCGAGGGGCGAAGGTTGACGTGATGATCGAGCGCGAAGCGCATGTTCAGCAACAATCCCCGCTCGAGCACCCCCGACGGCACCGACGGGTCCCCGATCGCGCCCAGCAAGATCGCATCGTGCCTGCGCAGCGATTCCAGATCGTCCTCGGTCAGGAGTTCGCCGTTCCGGTGGTAGCGGCGCGCACCGAGGTCGAAGTCGGTGGTCGAGACGTCGGGCACAACGGATTCGAGTACGCCGACGGCTTCCCCGATGACCTCGGGACCGATGCCGTCGCCGGCGATGACGGCGAGTTTCATGACAGATCCACCTGTTCGATGAGAGTTGCGCCCACGGCTTCACCGATGGAGGCGATGAGGTCGTCCTCGAGCGAACCGCTGACGCGCAGCATCACGGTCGCGCCGCCGCCCTCGGCATCCTGGGACAGACCTGCGGCTCGGATGTCGATGCCCGCGTTGCCGAGCAGTGTGCCGATCTTGCCCAGCGAACCGGGCTCGTCGGCATAACTGACGACGAGATTCTGTCCCTCGGCACGGAGATCGAAGTTACGGCCGTTGATGTTGACGATCTTCTCGACGAGGCGGGGCTCGGTCAGGCTGCCGGAGACGTTGTGCACCGACCCGTCGGCGAAGACGGCCTTCACGTCGACCACGCTGCGATGGTTGGGACTCTCCGAAGCCGTGGTCACCTCACTGGTCACGCCACGATCGGCGGCGACGGTCGGCGCGTTCACAAAGGTCACCGGTTCATCGAGCACGGCCGAGAACAACCCGCGGAGTGCGGACAGCCCGAGAACGTCGACATTGTTGGCCGCCAGTTCACCGCGGACCTCGACCACGATCGAGGTCGGCGGCTCCTTGCTGATGGCGCCCACGAGCACGCCTGCCTTGCGCGCGACCTCGAGCCACGGCGCGACCTCCTCGTCGACCACACCGCCGGTGATGTTGACGGCATCGGGCACGAAGTGACCGGCGAGAGCGAGACGGACGCTCTTCGCGACGTCGGTGCCGGCCCGGTCTTGCGCCTCACTGGTCGAGGCCCCGAGATGCGGGGTCACCACGACCTGTGGAAGTTCGAACAGCGGCGAGTCGGTGCACGGCTCGGTCGCATAGACATCGAGGCCGGCGCCCCGCACGTGACCGGACGTGATCGCATCGGCGAGGGCCTGCTCGTCGATCAGGCCACCGCGGGCCGCGTTCACGATGACGACACCCCTCTTGGTGCGTGCGAGCTGCTCCGTACCGATGAGGCCGAGGGTCTCCGGCGTCTTCGGCAGATGCACGGTGATGAAATCGGCGCGTTCGAGCAGCTCGTCGAGACTCACCAGCTCGATACCCAACTGGGCCGCGCGCGCCGGTGACACATAGGGGTCGTAGGCAATGATCGACGTCTCGAAAGCGGCCATCCGGGCAGCGACGAGCTGGCCGATGCGGCCGAGTCCCACCACGCCGACGGTCTTGTCGAAGATCTCCACACCGTTGAACGACGAACGCTTCCAGGCATGCTCACGCAGCGTGGCGTCGGCCGCCGGGATCTGGCGCGCCGCAGACATCAACAGGGCCACCGCATGCTCGGCGGCGGTGTGGATGTTGGAGGTCGGTGCGTTGACCACCATTACGCCGCGCTGCGTGGCCGCGGGCACGTCGACGTTGTCGAGGCCGACGCCGGCTCTGGCGATGATCTTCAAGCGGGGTGCGACGTCGAGTACCTCGGCGTCGACAGTGGTGGCCGAGCGCACCAGGATGGCGTCGGCGTCTACGGCGGCTTCGAGGAGCTTCGGCCGATCGGGGCCGTCGACCCAGCGCACCTCGACGTCGTCTCCCAGCGCCTCAACAGTCGAGGGTGCCAGTTTGTCGGCGATCAGAACGACCGGACGGCCAGCTGAGGTCACAATATTCTCCATGATCGAGGGGCGAAGTGAATGGTGCGGAGACCACCGCGACCCGCTCCGGTGACCGCGACGACTTCCGCGAACAGCTTAGTGGTCGGCCCATCGCCCATTCGCAGCCGGTCTCGACCGCCCGCACTCGGCGCCGCAATTTGCGGGTAGATTGTGATCGGCATTACGGATAGGTTGCAAACCGACCCCGGGTCTATTCCGCGGAGGGCTCAGCGCGGGTGCGGCCCGGTACGGTGTGCTTGGCCCCGAGTGACGTCTCTCGGGGCCGATGGATTTCTTGTGTCTCGAACGAGCGGAGTGTGGATGATGAGGAAGCTGACAGCACTGTTGGCGGTTCTGGCTGCAACGGTGCTGGCCGGCTGGGGGGCCGGCATCGCCCACGCCGCACCGGCAAAGGTCTATCTCGGTGGAGGCTCCGGGATCCTGGTGCTCAAGGGAGGTAGTTCTGCCGCAGCCTGCACCCTGACCACGATCGGTAAGTCGAACACCGGCAAGCTGATCGGTATCACCGCAGGCCACTGCGGCAAGCCAGGCCAGAAGGTGTATTCGGAAACCTTCCAGGACCGGGGACAGGCAGGAACCATCACCTATTCCGCCAGTGACCTCGACATCGCCGTGATCGAGTTCAACCCGGCGAAGGTCGTCCCCTTGCGCACCGTTCGCGGTGTGACCATCCGGTCGGTCGACACGCGACCACTCGCTTTTCCGACGATCGCCTGCAAGGAGGGCCGGACCACCGGCAACACCTGCGGCATCGGCTGGTTCTCCGACGGCGACGCGCACTTCAGTCAGATGTGCGTGATCGAAGGCGACTCCGGTAGCCCCGTGGTGGTCGGTGACCGACTTGTCGGGATGGTGAACGCCTATTACTTCGTGGGCTGCATCGGCCCCGAAACCGGCACCAACATCGGCCCGGTGCTCAAGCGGATCGGATCGCTCCCGCAGTACCGGGGATTCCGGCCGATCTGATAGCTGTCCGACGTATGAAGGAGGCCCCGGGACTTCGGTCCCGGGGCCTCCTTCGTGTACCGCAGTCAACAAGTAGCTATGAATCAGTCGGTTTCGTATCGAATCCCCGGATGCAGCCGCAACCACGCGGAGAGTTCGGCCAGGAACTGTGTCCGAGTCCAATCCTCGACACGGCTGAGCTCGTTCGACGTGAGGCCGTCGATTGCGCGGCCACCGGCGTCCCACTCGTCGATTGCCAGCGCGCGCCGCCTTTCGTACTCGGCAAGCCGAACGCGCCGGTCGACGCAGAACAGTTCGTAGTCGTCAGACCGCCACCGCTCCGGAATGGGCAGCACAGCATTCCTCAGGTGAGCATCGCCCAGGTCCGCAAGCGCATCGCGAATCTGCTCGATGACGCTGGGGTCCATCGCCATCGCCCGCAGTATCTCAACGTACTCAGCGGGAATGCTGCCCGGTTCCGCGCCTTCAGACATCGCGATGCGCACTCGGCACCAGCGAGCCGTCACGCAACCGCCTGATCACCGCCGTGCCTCCGAGTTCTGCCCTCAATTCGGGGTGCCGATGGTAGAAATCGATGAGCCAGAAGGTGGCGGGGCCACCGAGGCACGACTCGTCTACACGGATCTGTTCGTACCGTTCGCCGGGCCGAACCGAGATCCATGCCCCGTTACGCTTGTCGCCCTTCGTGAGAACCGGCCTGACTTCGGTGACGATCCCCCATTCGAGGTCGGTGGCAGTCCGGTGTGAGGGCACACTGATCCCTCGCTCCGACACGACCATCCAAGCGGAATCACCGCTGGCCACCCGCACCGTGTGGCCGATATAGAGGATTCCCACCACGAATGCCACAGGCGGATAAAGGTTCTCGGCCGACTCACTTGCGAGCGAAATGTGCACCGCATCACGCCACGCTCCCACTGCGAAGAGCAACGCACCGCTGCCAAACGTTGCAGTGGAAACCATGTCGAATCCGCGCATCAGAGGGTCACGCCGAATGGTCAGCACACCGTCCCGGAGGAACGCACCAACCGCCGCAGTTGTCATCGTGCGTAGGTGCGCAGATCGAAGAATTTCGCAGACGTCCAGACCCAGTCCACACGCAATCAGTGCGGCGCAGAGAAAGCCCAGTCGCTGACCACCCACCAACCCCACGACACCGATGCCGGCGAACGACGTACCGAGAACGGTGTAGAGCAGTGCACCCGACCAATCGCCGCGTGGTCGCGATGACCACTCTTTCGGTACCGGCAGGAGAAACTGCCGACTCGATGTCACTTGCATACCGCCCGACCGATGAAACTGCCAGCCATCCCGAAGGCAAGACTGCTCCCTGCAGTGATGCCGAAAGTCTTCAATGCACCGGCACCCTCCGGGGCAGCGACCATCATCGCCAAGTCACCGGCAAGACTCACACTGCCCGCTGTGGTCGCCACGCATTTGTCGTAACCATTCTTTGCGTCCGCCACGCTGATCGCGGTTCCGAGAATCGTCAACGCCGGTCCAGCCGCCTTGGTTCCGATGACGAGCTTCTCGGCCTGAGGCGCCGTGAGATACGGAAACCCTTTGGCAACATGGGGTTCCAGCGCGGCCATCCCACCGCCGGCCAAGGCCTGGGCCACGTCCTTGGTCCCCGGGACCTGGACCTGCACGCCATCCACGTCGGCAACTGCCTTGCCGTCCTTGGTCTCTCGCACAACAATCGGCGACTTCCCGTCACGCGTCAGCGTGGTCACGATCGACCCATCGGGGTTGTTCACCTTCGTCGAGACGAGCTTCCCCTTCTCGTTGTACAGGTCGAAGGTGTCCCCGACCCCACCACGATGAGCATCTGTGTAGACCTGCCTGCTGCCATCGAGCATCCGCAGAGTCGTCACCGTCTTCCCGTCCTCGGAAGTCGTGCCCTTGTCGACGACTGTCCCCATCATGTGCTCGGCCAGCTTCTTCTGCTGGTTCTCCCGGCCTCTGGTCGGATCCTCGCCGCGCGTTTCGTCAGAATACGGATCCGTTGTGGCGTCTTTCGGCGCATTCCTGTCGCACCACAACTCTGGCAGTCCGGGAGTCACCGACATGGTTTCCGACCGGATGAAGTTCCCGAGATCGTAGTCGGCATGTCCGAGACTCATCAGATGCGGATTCAACTGATCCTGGAATCCGGTCGCGGCGAGCACCAAGAGCTTCGCCATCGCCGGCGACATGACCTTCTCGCGAACGAGCACCGTCCAGTCGTCCGTCACGTAGAGATCGCCAGATTCGATGATCCGCACCAAATCACTGATCGCTCGATGTTCAGCTGCCAGAGTCGCTCCGAACTTGTGGACGCCGACCTCGACATTCATCCCCAGATTGCCGAAGGTCGAGGTCTGGCCACGAACGCGACCAGCCATGTCGCCGGCAGCGCGGTATGCGAGACCATCCCAGTTCTCGTTGTTGTTGAGACCGGAGATCTCCCATACCACCTCCCAGCCGGCCTGATCGACGGTTTCGGAGGACGACTTGGCCACGTCCACGGCCGGCCCGAGTGAGTCGGGTCGCCACGTCTCGAATACCGGGCGGCTGGGGATCATCGAGCGGATGCAATTCGGTTGAACGCCGCCGCCAACTCATCATCGGTCGCCTCGAACTCGCCGGCAGCGTTGTGAACGGCGCCAGACATCGCCGAGTACGCTTCTGCCGTCCGCTTCAGCGGATCGTGCATCGCGTCAGCCAAGGTCGTCAACGCATATGCGGCGGACGAGCCTGCCATACACGCAGCGATCCCGAGTAGGTCTGCGGGCAGCGACGAATCGCGGATGACGGCCGCCGTCTCCTCCACCGTCCCCGAGAATTCGCGCAAGATCCCCGGATTCACCGTCGTTCCAGACATGTCTCCCCCTGTGCACAGTCCGAATCGAAGTCATGATAGCGGACGATCCATCGCCATCGAGGCATCCATGCTGGAGTCCACAGAAAGCTGTGGCCGTTGCCGCCGGGTTCCGGCGACAACGGCCACAGATCGTTCAGTGAGAGAGGCGCTTACGCGGTCTCGGTGATCGGGCGGTCGACCCAGCTCATGAGATCGCGCAGCTTCTTGCCGGTGACCTCGATCGGGTGCTCGGCGTTCTTCTTGCGCAGGCCCTCGAGCTCGGAGTTGCCGTTCTCCACATTGGCGACCAGACGCTTGGTGAAGGTGCCGTCCTGGATGTCCTTGAGGATGCCGCGCATCCGCTCCTTGGTGTCGGCGTCGATGACGCGCGGTCCCGAGAGGTAGCCACCGAACTCGGCGGTGTCGGAGACGGAGTAGTTCATCCGGGCGATGCCGCCCTCGTACATGAGGTCGACGATCAGCTTGAGCTCGTGCAGCACCTCGAAGTAGGCCATCTCCGGCGCGTAGCCGGCCTCGACCATGACCTCGAAACCGGTCTTGACCAATTCCTCGGTACCGCCGCACAGCACGGCCTGCTCACCGAACAGGTCGGTCTCGGTCTCTTCCTTGAAGGTGGTCTTGATGACCCCGGCGCGGCCACCGCCGATGGCGCTGGCGTAGCTCAATGCGAGGGCCTGGCCCTCGCCCTTCGGATCCTGATCGACGGCGATCAGACAGGGCACGCCCTTGCCGTCGACGAACTGACGGCGCACGAGGTGACCCGGGCCCTTCGGCGCGACCATGCCGACGGTGATGTTGGCGGCCGGCTCGATCAGATCGAAGTGGATGTTGAGGCCGTGCCCGAAGAAGATCGCGTCGCCGTCCTTCAGGTGCGGCTCGATCTCGTCTTTGAAGATCTTGGCCTGCGAGGTGTCCGGCGCCAGGATCATGATGACGTCGGCCCATTCGGCGGCCTCGGCGGCGCTGAGGACCTTCAGACCCTGCTCGGCGGCCTTCTCGCGGGACTTGCTGCCCTCACGCAGACCGACCGCGACATCGACCCCGGAGTCACGCAGCGACAGCGAATGCGCATGTCCCTGGCTGCCGTAGCCGATCACCGCAACCTTGCGGCCCTGGATGATCGACAGATCGGCGTCGTCGTCATAGAACAGTTCGATCGCCACAGTTGGATTCCCTTCGATTTCTGTTGTCCCTCAAAGTCTTGTGTAGTCCTCGAGGGCCTGTGTACTTCTCTGTGCGGCTCGCGCCGTGTGTCAGCGGTTGGCCGACATGCTCTTGGGGCCACGCCCCAGGGTGACCGCGCCGGATTGGGCGATCTCGCGGATTCCATACGGATCGAGCATCCGCAGCAACGCCTCGAGTTTCTCGCTGGTACCGGTCGCCTCGATCGTCAAAGATTCGGTGGAGACGTCGATGACCTTCGCGCGGAACAGGTCGACCACCTCGATGACCTCGCTGCGCACCGACGAATCTGACCGGACCTTGATCATCATCAGTTCGCGGGACACCGAACTCGAGGGGTCCTGCTCCACGATCTTGATCACGTTGATCAGCTTGTTGAGCTGTTTGGTGACCTGCTCGAGCGGGAAATCGTCCACGGTGACCATGATGGTCATCCGTGAAATACCTTTCAGCTCGGTCGGTCCCACGGCCAACGACTCGATGTTGAACCCACGCCGGGAGAACAGACCCGAGACGCGGGCGAGAACGCCCGGCCGGTCCTCGACCAGAACACTGAGGGTGTGAGTGGTGCTCACTTGTCTTCCTTCCCTGCAGATGCGGACTGATTCGCCTGATCCGGACGCGTCATCGTCTCGTGGATGTCGACCGGATCCGATGCGGATTCGTCTTCGTCGAACAGCGGCCGGATGTCGCGGGCCGCCATGATCTGGTCGTTACCGGTGCCGGCGGCCACCATCGGCCAGACCTGGGCGTCGGCGCCGACGATGAAGTCGACCACCACCGGACGATCGTTGATCTCGCGGGCCTTGGCGATGACCTCGTCGACATCCTCTTCACGTTCGACCCGGAATGCCGCGCAACCCAACGCTTCCGCGAGCTTCACGAAGTCCGGGATCATCCGCGAGTGGGTCGCGAGGTCGGTGTTCGAGTAGCGCTCCTCGTAGAAGAGGGTCTGCCACTGCCGCACCATGCCGAGGTTGCCGTTGTTGATCAGGGCGACCTTGATCGGGATGCCCTCGATGGCGCAGGTGGCCAACTCCTGGTTGGTCATCTGGAAGCAGCCGTCGCCATCGATCGCCCAGACCTCGGTGTCCGGCGCGGCCATCTTGGCACCCATGGCGGCCGGCACTGCGTAGCCCATCGTGCCCAGACCGCCTGAGTTCAGCCAGGTTCGGGGCTTCTCGTAGGAGATGAACTGCGCAGCCCACATCTGGTGCTGGCCGACGCCTGCACAGTAGACGGCGTCGGGCCCGGCGGCCTTGCCGATGGCCGAGATGACGAACTCGGGCGACATCGATCCGTCGGCCTGTCGGTCATAACTCAGCGGATAGGTACGGCGCACCCCGTCGAGGTACGTCCACCATTCCGAGATGTCCGGCGCGGCGGCGGTGGTGGCCCGCTCATTGCGGATCGTCTCGATCAGATCGACGATGACCGCCTTGCAGTCCCCGACGATCGGCACGTCGGCGTGCCGGTTCTTGCCGATCTCGGCCGGGTCGATGTCCGCATGGACGACCTTGGCGTTCTGTGCGAATGACGACAGCTGGCCGGTGACGCGATCGTCGAAACGTGCGCCGAGCGTGATCAGCAAGTCACTCCGTTGCAGTGCGGCCACCGCGGCGACCGTGCCGTGCATACCCGGCATGCCCAGGTGCTGCTGATGACTGTCCGGGAACGCCCCGCGCGCCATCAGTGTGGTCACCACCGGGATGCCGGTCAGTTCCGCGAGTTCGCGCAACTCCTCCGACGCGTTCGCCTTGATGACGCCGCCGCCCACATAGAGGACGGGCGCCTTGGCCGCCTCGATCAGCCGGGCCGCCTCACGCACCTGCTTGCCGTGCGGCTTGGTGACCGGACGGTATCCGGGCAGGTCGATCTGCGGCGGCCACGAGAATGTGGTCTGCGCCTGCAGGATGTCCTTGGGGATGTCGACGAGCACCGCGCCCGGACGGCCACTCTCCGCGATGTGGAACGCCTCGGCGATCACGCGCGGGATGTCGGCCGGGTTGCTCACCAGGAAGTTGTGCTTGGTGACCGGCATCGTGATGCCGGAGATGTCGGCCTCCTGGAAGCCGTCGGTACCGATGAGCGCACGCCCGACCTGTCCGGTGATCGCGACAACCGGCACCGAGTCCATCTGTGCGTCGGCCAGCGGCGTCACTAGATTGGTGGCACCCGGACCCGACGTCGCCATGCAGACACCGGCGCGGCCGGTGATCTGCGCGTAACCGGTTGCCGCGTGTCCCGCACCCTGCTCGTGCCGGACCAGGACATGACGAACCTTCTGCGAATCCAGCAGCGGGTCGTAGACCGGCAGGACCGCGCCACCGGGAATGCCGAAGACCACCTCGACACCGAGTTCCTCGAGCGACCGGACCACGGACTTGGCACCGCTGACGCGCTCGGGTGCCACGGTGTGCTGGCCTACCGCCCGCAGGTTTCCGGCCGCGGGTGATTGCTGACGCGGCGCCGTCTCACGGGAGGCATCGGCTCCGGTCGCGGCGTTGGTTCGTGCTGTTGGTGCGCTCACTGCACGTTCCCCATCTACTGGTGTTCTGGTTGTTGACAAGAAAAAACCCCCGACAGCTGGGCTGTTCGAGGGTGGCGCGTCGATGCTTGAGGGTCTACGAAGTGACCGGTCAGGCGACGACGCGCCGGCCGATTACTACGAGAATATTGTGCTGCATCACGCCTTCACGGTAGGACCGGCGCATGTCAAGAGTCAAACCACGGGAAAACGCGTCTCACATTTTGGGAAATCCCTGGTGGGTCGGCGCTGCCGACGAGATGAGACAATGGGAATGTGTCTACCCCATCCGCCGAATCCTCCGACTTCATACCCCCTGAGTTGGAACTGCCCCAGACGTTCCGAATCCAACGGATCGCATATTTCGCCGTCCCCATGATGTTCATCGTCACCGTCATCCTGGCCGGGGCATCACTGGCGTGGCTCGGCTGGACCCTGGTCCTGCCGGTACTCCTCGGCTGGTGGATCGTGCGGATTCGCACGGTGGTGACCGAAGACGGACTGAAAGCGGTGCACACCTTCTCCACGCGTGAGATCGCCTGGAACGAGCTCGACGGTCTGCAGTTCCCGCGGTGGAGTTCGGTGCGCGCGGTACTCGTGAACGGCGCGCGGGTGCGATTGCCCGCCATCACCTTCGCCGACCTCCCCCGGTTGTCGGCAGCGAGCCGGGGACGCATTCCCGACCCCTATGCGGCGGCAACGGCCGACCAGGGCTGACCACCACGAACCCTTCGGTGGCCTCTGATTCGGGCGGAGTAGCCTCGAAACCCGGTGATGCGCACGCATTCGGCTGCCGATGACCTCCACCGCGAAGATCGGGTACGTCGTCCGGCGTCGAGATCACCACCCACTCCACGTCCGCCCGAGCCCAGGCGGGACGACGAACACCGAGGATTTTTGCATGCCAGCTCTGAGGTCCCGAACCACCACCGTCGGCCGCGAAGCAGCCGGTGCGCGCGCGCTCTGGCGGGCCACCGGAATGACCGATGACGATTTCGGCAAGCCGATCGTGGCGATCGCCAACTCTTACACGCAGTTCGTGCCCGGTCACGTGCATCTCAAGGATGTGGGCGAGATCGTCGCCGACGCGGTCCGTGCGGCCGGTGGCGTCCCTCGCGAGTTCCACACCATCGCGGTCGACGACGGCATCGCGATGGGCCACGGGGGCATGCTCTATTCACTCCCGAGCCGCGAGATCATCGCCGACTCCGTGGAATACATGGTCAACGCCCACACCGCCGACGCCCTTGTCTGTATCTCCAACTGCGACAAGATCACTCCCGGCATGCTCAACGCCGCGATGCGCCTGAACATCCCCACGGTGTTCGTCTCAGGTGGCCCGATGGAGGCCGGCAAGGCAGTCGTCGTCGACGGTGTCGCGCAGGCGCCGACCGACCTGATCACCGCGATCTCGGCGTCGGCGAACAGCGATGTCGACGATGACGGGCTGAGCGAGGTCGAACGATCCGCGTGCCCGACCTGTGGGTCGTGCTCGGGTATGTTCACTGCCAATTCGATGAACTGCCTCACCGAGGCGCTCGGACTCGCGTTACCCGGCAACGGTTCGACTCTGGCAACCCACGAGGCGCGCCACGCACTGTTCGAGCGCGCCGGCCGCGTCGTGGTCGACGCGGCCACCCGCTGGTACCGCGACGACGACGAGTCCGTCCTCCCCCGCAACGTCGCTACCCCCACGGCGTTCCGCAACGCGATGGCTCTCGACGTCGCGATGGGCGGGTCGACCAACACCGTGCTGCACATCCTGGCCGCGGCACAGGAAGGCGAGGTCGCCGACTTCGACCTCTCGGTCATCGACGAGATCAGTCGCAACGTGCCGTGCCTGTCCAAGGTCGCACCGAACTCCGACTACCACATGGAAGACGTGCACCGGGCCGGTGGCATCCCGGCGATCCTGGGTGAACTGCGCCGGGCCGGACTTCTCGACGACACCGCCTCCACCGTGCACAGCCCGACCGTCGCCCAGTCCCTCGACGACTGGGACATCCGCGGCGGCAAGGCCATCGACGAGGCCCGGGAGCTGTTCCACGCGGCGCCGGGCGGCGTCCGGACCACCACGCCGTTCTCCACCGCGAACCGGTGGAGCTCGCTCGACACCGACGCCGAGGGCGGCTGCATCCGCGACCTCGCGCACGCGTACACCGTCGAGGGCGGGTTGTGCGTGCTGCGCGGCAACCTCGCCGAGGACGGCGCCATCCTCAAGACAGCGGGTATCGACGAGGATCTCTGGCATTTCGAAGGACCCGCCCGCGTCGTCGAGAGCCAGGAGGAAGCCGTCCAGGTGATCCTGTCCAAGACGATTCAGGCCGGTGAGGTCCTCGTGGTCCGCTACGAAGGACCGGCAGGCGGGCCAGGCATGCAGGAGATGCTGCACCCGACCGCCTTCATGAAGGGCACCGGCATGGGGAAGAAGTGCGGACTGATCACCGACGGCCGGTTCTCCGGCGGATCGTCGGGACTGTCGATCGGTCACATCTCGCCCGAAGCAGCGGCCGGTGGCGTCATCGGCCTCATCGAGAACGGTGATCCGATCCTCATCGATGTCAAGACCCGCCGTCTCGAGGTTCTCGTCGACGACGAGGTGCTGGCCGAGCGTCGCGCCAAGATGGAGGCGTCGGAGCGGCCGTGGCAGCCGAAGGACCGTCAGCGAACGGTCACCACCGCATTGCGCGCCTACGCGAAGTTGGCCACCTCGGCCGACCGAGGCGCTGTGCGCGTGGTCGACTGACCGACGGGATCCGCGGCAGACCCGACCGGCATCACCCGGTCGGGTTACCCGGTCGGGTTACCCGGCGACTCGAACGGATTGGTGCCGTTGAACACCATCCAGACGGCGACGGCGGCACCGATCCCGACGACGAGCAACGCCAGCGAACCCCAGGCCGGTCGTCGCGCCCAGCCACGGGGTGCATCGAGGGAGATCCGGCCCGGACCGGCCAGGATGATCGCCACCGCGCAGGCGCAGACGAGCAGCTCGTACTCGATGCCCGCGCCGTTCGGGTCGGCCGCGAAGAACCAGACCCCACCCGCCAGGGTCGCCTTGTAGGCCGCGGCGACCAGCATCACGCCCAGGACCGCGGACGCGGCGATCGGTGTGAACAATCCCACGACCAGCATGAGACCGCCGAGCGTCTCCGAGACCGCACCCACGATGGCCAGCGGTCGTGCGGCGTCAGGCGTGAATCCGATGGCCGGGTTGGGCGAATTGAGGAGCATGTCCTCGAACCCCGACAGCCGCGGCCCGTTCCACCAGCCGAACAGCTTCTGCGACCCGTGTGCGAGCGCGATCACTCCGACCGCCAGACGCAACACGAGCAGTCCGATGTCGAGAGTGCCGCGGCGTGCCCGGCGCTGCGCGTCGGAGAGATCTTCCTCCGCCGACCGGAGACGTTCATCGGCGACCGCCGGCGCCGCCTCGTACGGTTCCGCGATGTCGGGCCCGGGCGCCGCGGGCACTTCGGCCTCGGTCGGAGCGACCCGGGTGGCCGGAAACGCCGTGAAGTCATCGGTGCGGACGTCCTCGACCGGTTCCGGAGCGGTGCGCGGTTGCGGCGCCGCGAACCGCTGGGTTTCCGCATCGGCGGGATCGTCCGGCCGACGGATCGCCTCGGTCGGCGCCGCCTCGGGGGCGGCCTCGGTCTGCGCGGCCGGCCGGGCGGGCATCGCCTGGGTGTCGAGTTCGTCGGGATCGATGTCATCGAGGTCATCGACTCTCGAGACGCCGGTCCGTTCGGGGAGCGCATGCCGGGCGTAGAACTCGTCCCGGTCACCCGCCGGCACCTGGCGACGACGCATCGAGGCGCCCTCACCCAGGTCTATCTCGCCCGTCGGTTCGTCGTACGGACTGGAACCGCTGCCTGCAGCCATGTCACGTTCGGTCACATGTCCGACTCTATGCGCTGTCGGGCGCACCTCGTTCCAGCAGCACGCGGTGAGTCGAAATCGATCGCCTACTCTGGGTCGTATGCGCAAGGGGTGGCCGACGGGAATGCCTGGCCGGAAACGGTTCGCATCGGGGGGCCGGACATATCGCGTCCGGGTCGGCGCCATCGTCGCGATCCTCGCGGTGTTGGCGACGATCAGCGGATGCGCGGACTTCTCCGCTCAGGACCGAGAGAAGGACGCAGGCACGTTCAGTGCCAACAACGAGTCACAGCAGAAGAAGCAGACGCCTCCCCCGACACCCGCCGAGCCTCCCATCCCGCCGCCACCGGGCCCCTGCGTGGATCCGGACCCCGCCGTGATCGCGACGTGCCTGGCATCGACCGCCGGCGTGATGCCAGGCGACGACAAGGGCGATGTCACGGTGGTCGCCGAGCGGACGACCGGCAAGATCATCACCACCAAACGCTATGGACCGCAACGTGTCCTGGCGACAGTGCCGGTCGATTCGTCCGGCGACGGCGGACTGATCGACTTCGCGTTCTCACCCACCTACGCGCAGGACCGACTGATCTACGCGCTGATCACCACCGCATCCGACAATCGCGTCGTGCGGATCGCGCCCGGCGACGTGCCGAAACCGATTCTGACGGGTATCCCCAAGGGCGCCAACGGAAACATGGGCGCGATGTACTTCCGCAACCCTTCCGAGCTGATCGTGGCAACCGGCAATGCCGGTGACCCGTCCGCCGCGGCGAGCCCGTCGTCGCTGGCCGGAAAGATATTGTCGGTGACCGCGCTCGGATCAGGTGCCAACCCACGTCCGCGCACGCTGGCCTCGGGACTCGGCTCAAACGTGTCGCTGTGCCCGAGCACGACGTCGGGGTCGCTGTACTTCGCCGATCAGACGACCGCCGAGGATCGCGTGCAGGTGCTCGAATCGTCGGGCCCGAAGGTGCTGTGGACCTGGCCGGACCGCCCACAGATCGCCGGATGCGCCGTGACGTCGGGTGCGATCTTCGTCTCCACCACGCGAACGCAGCACATCGAGGCGATCAACGAACCGACGCGGCAGAAGCCTGCCATCACACCACCGGCGGTGGTCCTGGAGAAGCGCTACGGGGCGTTGGGCCGAATGGTGGCACTGCAGAACGGCATCCTCCAGTTCGCGACGGTCAACAAGCAGTCCGGAAAACCGGTGAGCACCGACGACCGAGTGGTGAAGTGGCTGCCGCCGTCTTCGACCGAGGATCGCACCTGACCGACGAGCGGAACAACCCGATTTTGTAGTCCGAACACCGCGCGAAACGCGTGTTCAGACTACAAAATCGTCAGGAGCAGGCGGCGATCACGAGCTCTTTCACCCGCGCCGGATCCGCCTGACCGCGGGTGGCCTTCATGACGTCGCCGACGATCTTGCCGGCCGCCTGGACCTTTCCGCCCCGGATCTTGTCGGCGATGTCGGGATTCGCGGCCAGCGCCTCGTCGACCGCCTTCTGCAGCGCCGAATCGTCGCGCACCACCTCGAGCCCGCGATCGGCGACGATCTGCTCTGGCTCGCCCTCACCGTCGAGCACCGCCACCACGACCTGCTGGGCGAGCTTGTTGGTGAGCTTGCCCGCGTCGACCAGCCCGATCACGGTCGCGACCTGAGCCGGGGAGATCGACAGCTCCGCGAGCTCGACGGACCGGGTGTTGGCCTGCTGCGCAAGGAAGGAGACCCACCAACCGCGGGCGGCCTCCGGACTTGCGCCCGCTTCGACGGTCTCGATGATCAGGTCCACTGCACCGACGTTGACGAGATCACGCATCACCTCGTCGGAGACCCCCCAGTCTTCCTGAATTCGCGCCCGCCGCACCCAGGGCATCTCCGGCAACGTGGTCCCGAGTTCCTTGATCCACGACGGATCCGGTTGCACCGGCGGCAGATCGGGCTCCGGGAAATAGCGGTAGTCCTCGGCGGTCTCCTTGCGACGGCCCGCCGCGGTGGTGCCGTCCTCCTCGTGGAAATGCCTTGTCTCCTGGATGATCTCACCACCGGCTTCGAGAATGGCCGCCTGGCGGCGCATCTCGTGACGCACGGCGATCTCGACGCTCTTGAGCGAATTGACGTTCTTCGTCTCCGTGCGGGTACCGAACTGCGCGGCATCCTTACGCATCAGGGACACGTTGGCATCGCAGCGCATCGATCCCTGGTCCATCCGGACATCGGAGACCCCGAGCGCCTTCAGCAGGTCACGCAGTGCCGTCACGTACGCACGGGCCACCTCCGGGGCGCGCTCCCCCGCACCGACGATGGGCTTGGTCACGATCTCCACCAGCGGGACCCCGGCACGGTTGTAATCCAACAACGAGTGACTGGCTCCCTGGATGCGGCCGGACCCGCCGACGTGCAACGACTTGCCGGTGTCCTCCTCCATGTGCGCGCGTTCGATCTCCACACGCCAGGGCGTTCCGTCCGGGAGCAATACCTCCAGATATCCCTCGTAGGCGATCGGCTCGTCGTACTGGGAGATCTGGTAGTTCTTCGGCTGATCCGGATAGAAGTAGTTCTTCCGCGCGAACACACTCGACGGCCGGATCGAGCAGTTCAGTGCGAGGCCGATCCGGATCGCCGACTCGATGGCCTTGAGGTTGGCCACCGGCAGTGCCCCCGGCAGGCCGATGCACACCGGGCACACCTGGGTGTTCGGGTCGGCGCCGAACGCGGTCGGGCAGCCGCAGAACATCTTGGTCACGGTCCCGAGTTCCACGTGGACCTCGAGGCCCATGACCGGATCGAAATCCGCGATGACCTGGTCGTAGTCGAGCAGTTCAGTGGCAGCGGCAGTCATGGCGTCCATCTTATTGCTCCGCCGATCCCGCGACCGCCTGGGTCGGTGAACTGCACGTGAGAATCGGGGTCGAGGTCAGGGTCATCCCCGATGCCGGCAGGACTTCCCCTGGGTAGCGTCGGGAGTGTCAGAAAGGAACCCCGATGACCACACCAGAACCCGCCACCACCCGTTTGATGCGTTCCCGAGACGACGCCTGGCTCGGCGGAGTATGCGGGGGCATCGCCACGCGTTTCGGTTGGGACGCCACGCTCATCCGCGTCCTCTTCGTCGCCTCGATCCTGCTTCCCGGACCGCAGGTGCTGCTGTACCTGGTGCTCTGGCTCGTCATCCCGCGTGAGCCCGTCGCGCAGCCACCGGTGATGGCTTCGCCCATCACCTACCCGCCGTCGAGTCTGTAGACCATCACCCGAAGATGACGCGGATCTCCTGATACTGGTCGGACGGCACCGACTTCTCGTTGGCGAGGGCATCGGCGAAGTCGACGTGCACGATTTCTGTGCCACGCAACGCGACCATCTTGCCCCAGCCCTTGTCGGCGCAGAGATCGGTGACCGCCATGCCGAGTCGGGTGGCCAGCACGCGGTCGAACGCGGTGGGGACGCCGCCTCGCTGGATGTGACCGAGCACCGTCGAGCGGGTCTCGATGCCGGTGCGTTCCTGGATGAGTGGGGCGAGCACCTCGCCGATGCCGCCGAGCCGAGGCCGATTGAAGCCGTCGAGGCCTTTGTCGGAGTACGCCTGATCCATGTCGGGCAGCTTGAAACCCTCCGCGACCACGACCATCGGTGCACGGCCGCGATTCTTGACACTGGTCGCCCACGCGCAGATCTGATTGAGACTTTCCGGCTGCTCCGGGATGAGGATCGCGTGCGCACCACCGGCGATACCCGAGTAGAGGGCGATCCACCCCGCGTGGCGACCCATGACCTCCAGGACCATGCAGCGTTTGTGCGAGTTGCCGGTCGTCCGGAGCCGATCGATCGCCTCGGTGGCGATCTCCACCGCGGTGTTGAAGCCGAAGGTGTAGTCGGTGGCGTCGAGGTCGTTGTCGATCGTCTTCGGTACGCCGACGATGTTGACGCCGTCTTCGTAGAGTCTCTTCGACGCCGACGCGGTGCCCTCGCCGCCGATCGCGATGACGCCGTCGATACCGAGGTTCTTCAGCACCTTCTTGATGGCCTCGGGGCCCCCGTCGGGCTCCTGGTACGGGCCGAAGCGACTGGTGCCCAAGATCGTTCCGCCCTCGTGCGATAGACCTCGAACCCGGGTGCGGTCCAATTCGATGATGTCGCCGTAGACGAGGCCATACCACCCATCTTTGAAGCCGACGAACTCATGGCCGTAGACGGTTTCACCCTTGAGTACCGCACCGCGGATCACCGCGTTCAGTCCAGGGCAATCGCCGCCGCTGGTGAGAATGCCGAACCTCTTGGCCATACCCTGGGACCTCCATGCCGACCGACGTCATACGTACGCCACTCAATCTAGTGGGCGGGACGATCATCTGCCGGACGTCGCACATCCCGGTTGGCGCGCCCGACCGAGGGAGGCGACGCTACTTGAGCCCGTTCTCGTAGGCGAAGACCACGGCCTGCGCCCGGTCGCGCAATCCCAGCTTGCCGAGCACGCTGCTGACATGCGTCTTCACGGTCTGCTCGGAGACGAACAGGTCGCCGGCGATCTCCCCGTTCGACTTGCCGTCCGATACCAGCTCGAGCACCTCTCGCTCACGGGGCGTGAGATGTTCGACAGCGGTGTTCCGCGGCGCCCGCGCGCGGCGCGAGGTCACCTCGGCGATGAGTCGCCGGGTGATCGAGGGTGCCAGCAGGGCCTCGCCCGCAGCGACCACCCGCACTGCTCGGACCAGTTCGTCGGCCGGCGCATCCTTGAGCATGAATCCCGACGCGCCGATGCGCAGGGCTTCGAAGACATAGTCGTCGATGTCGAATGTGGTCAGCATGAGCACCCGGGTGGGGGTTCCGTCGGTGGGACGTGATGCGGATCGCAGGATCTCCTCGGCGGCCCGCAGTCCGTCCTTGCGCGGCATCCGCACGTCCATCAGAACCACATCCGGCCGCACCCGACCGCAGAGCTCGACTGCCTCGACCCCGTCCGCGGCGTCGCCCAGAACCGAGATGTCGGATTGCGCTGCGAGCAGGGCCGAGAACCCCTGACGCACCATCGCCTGATCGTCGACGACCACCACGGTGAGAGCCACGAAACAGAGCCTATTCGCCCGCGCGCAACGTCGACGCGGCGACACCGACGGTCTGACCGCCCTGATCGGGGATGAGGGCCCGGACCACGAAGCCCCCGTCGTCGGAGGGCTCGGTGGTCAGCACTCCCCCCACCGCAGAGGCCCGCTCGATCATGCCGGGGATCCCGGTGCCGGGACCCGCGATCCGAACCGGCTCGGATGTCGGGGCCGAATTGCGGATCTCGATCTCGGCGGTCCCGTCACCCGCAGGCGCGATCCGCACCTCGATCCGGGCGCCCGGCGCATGTCGGGTGGCGTTGGCGAGACTCTCCTGCACGATCCGATACATGACCAGGCTCGAGGCCTCGCCGATGCCGTCGTGCTCGACCGAGTCGGACAGATCGACGACGGCCCCGGCCATGCGTGTCTGCATCACCAGGCCGTTGAGGTCACCGAGACCGGGGTTGGGGGCCGACAACACCTCCCCGTCGGTCCGCAGCACACCCAGTAGCTGACGGACCTCGTCGAGTGAGGCACGGGCGGACACCGCGATCGCCTCGAATTCCGCCGCTGCTTCGTCGCTGACGTCGTCGAGTCGGTATCGCGCGGTCTGCGCCATCACGACGACGACCGACATCCGGTGTGCCACAACATCATGGAGGTCCCGGGCGATCCGGGTCCGCTCCTGCAGGATCGCCTTCTGGGATTCCACCAGCTGGGTCTGCTCCGTGCTCTGCGCGAGCTGGCGGCGCGAACGCGAGAGGAAACGCACCAGGGCGACCACCACCGCGAGGAAGGTCAGCCCGACAACCCACCCACCGCGCGCATCGGGCGGCGCGGCGATCGCGAACACGATCGCCGTGCAGACCCATACGACGGGAACCCACCGCAACGCACAGCGCACGTAGGCGAAGAACGTCAGGACCAGCAGCGCGATCAGATGGGTCACCTGGATCGACCACGGCCAGCCGCTGACGGTGGGCACCACGATCCCGATCATCTGTGCCGACACGACCGAGATCGCCCAGCCGATCAGTGGCGCCGACCACGCGAGCGCGACCGGGAAAGCCGCGAACGCCGCGACCACCGGCAGTGCGTAGGCAGGCATCGAATGGGTCAGCGGCAGCGTCGGCCACGAGACCGAGTAGAGGGCGACGGCCGCCGTCAGGAAGAACCAGTTGGCGCGCGACGAAAAGTATCGTCGGACGGCCGGGTTCTGGGCGGCGGGCAGACCCTGGATCTCGCGTACCGCCGCCGTCCCGGCCGTGCCGATCAACGACCGCGTTCGTCGGAACATTCTCATCACCTCGACTGTCCACGGTATGCGGGCACGACCTCGCACGTCCTCATACTCGAGAGGGATTCCGTTCTCCCCCGTCCGGAGCAGAGACATCCGCCCACGCCAGACCATGCGACGGTGACTTATTCACCGTTAAGGCCGATGTGGCATAGTGCCGTGGATTCGTAACTTCGACGCCATGAGAAAACACAGAAACGACCGGCCCCGAGGGCGCCGGAGCTTGGTCATCCTCATTCTCATCGCCGCCGCCACAACCATTCTCGGTCTCGGCTTCGGTGCGTCCGACGCACGGTCGTCGTCCGGGGCGGACGCACCGGGCACCGCGCGAACGGCCATGCTGCCGACGGCCGGTGATCTGGCCACACCGGCCGGCCGGATGGTGCGGGACCTCACATCTGGGCATCCCGATCGCGTCGCCGACGAGCTACCACCGGACTTCACCACGGATCTCGGCTACCGGCCGCGGGTCGTCGCCGGCTATCCGGTCAATCCCAGCGGTGGCTGCTCCTCACCGGTGACGCTGCCCCGGCGGTTCGAGGTCTTGTGCCGATCCCACGACTTCGGTTACGACGTACTGCGTTACGCCGCGGAGACCGGACATCCACTGGGCGGATGGGCACGCCTGCGCCTTGACCGCCAACTCGTCGACCGGATGCACGCGTCGTGTACTTATCCGCTGTGTGACGCCGCTGCCACCGCGACGGAAGTGGCCCTCCGCCTCAACACCTGGCGGCAGTACGACGGTCCCCCCACCGCCGTCGAGTCCGCGACGCAGATCGTGTCGTCCGGCGTCGGACGCGGGTGGGCAGACCTCCTCGACCGACGAGCCGATACGCCGCAATGACGGCCGCCGCACCCCCGTTCGGGCCGGTGCGGTACCCACGACGAATCCCCTTCTCCCCTCCCCACCCCGCCGTCTCGATCGCGGCGGCCCTGGGAGCGGTGACGGCGCTCTGGCCGTGTGGGCTCCCCCGATCCGGGATCATCTCGGGCGCCCTCACGGCACTGTGCGTGGGAATCGCAACGACCGCAGCACTTGTCGTCACTCGACGACGCACCGCGAACCCGGCCCCGGCGGTGGCAGTCGTCGCCGGGGCCGCCGGTGCGCTGGTCTCGATGGCGCTGATCAGCCTGTCGTGGCAGAACTCACTCCGAACTGATCTCGACGCACCGCACGCCGGTGTGAGCTGGCTCGCCGCCTCGATACTCCCAGCGGCACTGCTGTTCACGGCGATCGTCTCACTGCCACGGACCACCGCGATGATCGGTGCGACGGTGGTGGCGGTGGCCGCGGGATATCTTCCGGCAGCTCAGGCCGACGATGCGCCGTCCCCGCCCCGCACACCGGCCGGTGTCATCTACGGCCTCGACGACGGCGCATCCCTCACGAGTCGCAGCCGGGACCTCGCGACCCGCTGGGTGGACGCGGGGGGACTCGACCTCCGGGCCGTGGTGATCGCCGTGCCGACGGGCTCCGGGTGGATCGATTCCACCGCCGTCGCCGGCTACCAGGACCGATTTGCCGGAGATGTCGCGATACTCACGATTCAGTATGCCCAGATGCCGTCGTGGCGGGCGTTCGTCGGCGACCGCTCGGCAGCGGGACGCAGCGCGATCGCGCTGCTCCACGAGGTCATCGACCACACCATGACCCGCCCACCGGACCGACGACCACAGATCCGCCTCTACGGACAGAGCCTCGGAGCCATCGGCGCAGAGGAGGCCAGGGTGTGGGCGGGCGACCACCGCCCCGGTGCGGTCGCCGAGACGTTGCTGGCGGGGGTTCCCGGAGATTCGGTCGCCGACGACCCGGGATCCGGCGCGCGACGGGTCGTCCTCGCCAACGCATCCGACCCGATCCCGCGGTGGTCGCCGTCGCTGATCTGGCGACCGGCGCAGCAACCACGGGGCACAGTTGTCGTCGGCCGAACCGTCCGTCACCCACCGTGGTTGCCGGTGGTCGGGTTCCTGCAGACGAGCACCGATCTGCTCGGCTCGCTCGACGGCGCTCCGGGCGTCGGTCACCGATACGGTCAGAAGCAGTCGTCGAGCATGTCGTCGACGACCGGCGGCGGGTGACCCGGGTCAGCCGACGGGGCCGCGTGCGGCCTCGTAGGCAGCACCCACCCGGTACAGGCGATCGTCGGCGAGCGCGGGAGCCATGATCTGCAGGCCGACCGGCATCCCGTCGTCGGCGGAGATCCCCGACGGCACCGACATCGCGCCGATCCCCGCCAGGTTCACCGGCAGCGTGCAGAGATCGAACAGGTACATGGCCAGCGGATCGTCGACCTTCTCGCCCAGGTCGAATGCGGTCGTCGGGGTGGTCGGCGACACCAGGACGTCGACCTTCTCGAAGGCGTTGCCGAAGTCCCGGGCGATCAGGGTCCGCACCTTCTGCGCCTGTCCGTAATAGGCGTCGTAGTAGCCCGATGACAGCGCGTAGGTGCCGATCATGATGCGGCGCTTGACCTCCGGCCCGAAGCCCTGGTCGCGGGTCAACGCCATGACCTCTTCCGCGCTGTGCTTGCCGTCGTCGCCGACCCGGAGCCCGTACCGCATCGCGTCGAAACGCGCGAGGTTCGACGACACCTCTGACGGCAGGATCAGGTAGTACGCGCCGAGCGCATAGGTGAAATGCGGGCACGACACCTCGACGACCTCGGCGCCACGGTCGGTGAGCACTTGAAGGGCTGCGCGGAACGAATCCAGCACCCCCGCTTGATAGCCCTCGCCCTGGAGTTCGGTCACCACACCGATCCGGACACCCGAGAGATCTTGCTGCGCACCGAACTCGGCTGCGGCAACCACATCGGGGACCGGCGCGTCGATCGAGGTGGAGTCACGTTTGTCGTGTCCGGCGATCACCGCGTGGAGCAGCGCCGTGTCCAGCACGGTGCGCCCACACGGCCCACCCTGATCGAGCGACGACGCGCACGCGACCAGGCCGTAGCGCGACACCGTGCCGTAGGACGGCTTCACACCCACCGTCGCGGTGACGGCGGCCGGTTGGCGGATCGATCCACCGGTGTCGGTGCCGATGGCCAACGGGGCCTGATAGGACGCGAGCGCTGCCGCGCTGCCGCCGCCGGATCCGCCCGGGATCTTGTCGGTGTTCCACGGGTTGCGGGTCACCTGATACGCGGAGTTCTCGGTCGAGCTGCCCATCGCGAACTCGTCCATGTTGGTCTTGCCGAGGATCGGGATACCGGCGGCACGCAGCCGCTCGGTCACGGCCGCGTCGTACGGCGGCACCCACCCTTCCAGGATCCGCGAGCCACAGGTGGTGGGCGCGTCGACGGTGGTGAACACATCCTTCAACGCGATCGGGACGCCGGCGAGCGGCGACGGCGCCTCACCCGCCGCGATGGCGTCGTCGGCGGCCTTGGCCGCCACCAGCGCCTCGGCACCGCTGATGTGTAGAAAGGCACCGAGCTGGTCGTCGATCTCGGCTATCCGGTCCAGGTGGGCCTGGGTGACCTCGACCGACGACACCTCGCGGGTGCCGATCTTCTCGGCGAGCTCGGCGGCCGAGAGGCCGGTGATCTCCCCTGCAGCCCGTGGTGCGTCGGTCACTGTTCCTCCCCCAGGATCTGCGGGACCGCGAACCGGTCCTGCTCGACGGCCGGCGCGCCGGACAGTGCCTGCTCAGTGGTCAGGCAGGGCTCCTCGACGTCGGGACGGAGCACATTCGCGAGCGCCGCCGGATGCGCGGTGCCCGGCACGTCGTCGGCGGCCAACTCGGACACCTGTGCGACATGCGCCAGGATCGAATCGAGCTGCGTCGCGTACTGGTCGAGTTCGTCGTCGGTCAGCGCGAGCCGGGACAGCCGAGCCAGATGCGCGACCTCCTCCCGGGAGATCGCCGACCCTGATCCGCTGGACATGCCAGGTCCTTTCGCCGTGTCGTGCGTGGTCTGCCCACCAGCCTATGGGAGTGCACCGGGACGGCGTCGTGGCGGTGGTCGGTCCAGGCCACGAAGTCGTGTTCTCGACCGGACTGGATCCGTTGTGCGACCGACGTGGTGACCTGGGTGGAGCCGTCGCCTGCCCGCTCGGTCGGGGTGTCGGCCGCCATCGGTTCATCGTGACGACCCGCCCCGCGGTACGCACATCGCCGCCGCACCCGGAAGCCTCACCGCACGCGGTTGGATCGGTGGTGCGACAATGGCGGGCGTGTCTTACCTGCTGCGGGTGTACCTCCAGGATCGGCCGGGCAGTCTCGGATTGCTGGCCGTCCAGCTGGGTTCGGTGGGCGCCGACATCCTCTCACTCGAGGTGGTGGAACGCGGCGACGGTTATGCCGTCGACGACCTCGTGGTCGAGGTGTCCCCGGGTTCGCTGCCCGACGCCCTGATCACGGCGGCCGAGAAGGTCAAGGGCGTCCGAGTCGACTCGATCCGGCCCTATTCGGGGGTGCTCGACACCCATCGGGAACTCGAACTCGTCGACCAGGTCGCGACGGTGGGTCGCGACCGTCTGCAGGTTCTCGTCGACAATGCCCCCCGCGTGTTGCGCGTCTCCTGGGCCATGGTCGTGACCGATGCCAGCGGCGGTGTCCTGCAATTGTTCGGCAGTTCCGGTGCTCCGGAAACGCCGCTGACGCATGTCGACTGGTTGCCGCTGCGCGTCGCCGCGCAACTCGACGGCGAAGGCGACTGGGTACCCGATGCGTGGAAGGACATGGACACCCGGATGGCCGCGGCCCCACTCGGCAACGGGGACAAGGCGATTCTCCTCGGCCGCATCGGTGGGCCCGATTTCCGACCGTCGGAGGTGGCACGTCTCGGTTACCTGGCGGGCATCGTCAGTACGGTTCTGCGCGCGGAGAGCTGACGCACGACGGCAGCGTGCCCATTCGGCCCACCCCGACTCAGCCCGGCTCGTGATCCCCCGTCTCGAGAAGACGTTTGAAGGCATCCTCGTCGAGGACCGGGACCCCGAGCTGTTCGGCCTTGGCGGCCTTGCTGCCGGGCGAATCACCCACCACGACGAAGTCGGTCTTCTTGGACACCGACCCCGATGCCTTGCCGCCGCGCACCAGAATCGCCTCTTTGGCACCGTCGCGCGAGAAGTCCTCGAGGGAACCGGTCACGACGACGGTCTTGCCCTCCAGCGTCCGGGCGATCGACTCGTCCCGCTCGTCCTCCATGGAAACGCCTGCGGCGCGCCATTTCTCGACGACATCGCGGTGCCAGTCGACGGCGAACCAGTCCCGGATGCTCTGCGCGAGGGTGGCCCCGAGCCCCTCGACGTCGGCCAGATCCTCGGCGCTTGCATCCTCGATCGCCTGAAGTGATCCGAACTCGGTGGCCAGCGCACGTGCCGCGGTCGGCCCGACGTGCCGGATGGACAACCCCACCAGGACCCGCCAGAGCGGGACCTTCTTGGCGTTCTCGAGATTTGCGATCAGCCGCTTGCCGTTGGCGGACAGGGCTCCCGCCTTGGTGGTGAAGAGATCGGTCTGCACGAGATCGTCGGCGGTCAGCCCGAACAGGTCGCCCTCGTTGGTGATCACCCCCGACGTCAACAGCGCGGTCGCGGCCTCGTAGCCGAGGGCCTCGATGTCGAAGGAGCCGCGGCCGGCCAGGTGGAACAGCCTCTCGCGCAACTGCGCCGGGCAGGATTGGGTGTTGGGACAACGGATATCGGCGTCGCTGTCCTTCTCGGGCCGGAGTTCGGTCCCACACTCGGGGCAGTGCGTCGGCATGACGAACTCGCGTTCACTCCCGTCACGGACGTCGACGACCGGACCGAGGACCTCGGGGATCACGTCGCCGGCCTTGCGGATGGTGACGGTGTCGCCGATCAGGACACCCTTGCGCTTGACCTCGGACTCGTTGTGCAGCGTCGCGCGGGCCACTGTCGATCCGGCGACCAGGATCGGTTCCATGAACGCGAACGGTGTCACGCGTCCGGTACGCCCCACCCCGACCTTGATGTCGAGGAGCTTGGTGGTCGCCTCCTCGGGCGGGTACTTGTAGGCGATGGCCCATCGCGGGGCGCGGGACGTCGCACCCAGCCTGCGCTGGAGGGTGACGTCGTCGACCTTCACGACGATCCCGTCGATCTCGTGCTCGACGTCGTGTCGGTGTTCACCCCAGTAGGCGATCTTGTCGACGATCTGCGCGGCACCGTCGAGTTTGGTGGTGTGGGCGGAGACCGGCAGGCCCCACGCGCCGATCGCCAGGTAGGCATCGTGCAGCGACGCCGGTCGCCAGCCCTCGGTGTGCCCGATGCCGTGGCAGATCATCCGGAGCCGACGGCGGGACGTCACCTGGGGATTCTTCTGGCGTAGCGATCCCGCAGCAGAGTTGCGCGGATTCGCGAACGGCGCCTTGCCCTCGGCGACCAGGGACGCATTGAGTGCCGCGAAGTCCTCCCCGCGGAAGAACACCTCCCCACGGACCTCGAGGACGTGCGGGATGGGGAAGTCGTCGGATGCGGTCAGCCGGTTCGGGATGTCCTCGATGGTCCGCGCATTCAGGGTGACGTCCTCCCCCGTCCGGCCGTCGCCGCGGGTGACCGCGCGGGTCAGCGAGCCGTCGGTGTAGACGAGGGCCAGCGCGACACCGTCGATCTTGAGTTCACAGAGGAAGTCGACGCCGCCGCCCGTCTCGGCGTGTACCCGGTCCACCCAGGCTCGCATCTCGTCGGAGTCGAAGACGTTGTCGAGCGACAACATCCGCTCGAGATGGTCGACGGGCGTGAACGCCGTCGAGAACCCACCGCCGACGAGCTTGGTCGGCGAGTCGGGGGACGCCAGTTCCGGATGCGCGTCCTCGAGTTCCTGCAGTTTGCGGAGCAGATGGTCGAACTCGCCGTCCGAGACGATCGGCGCGTCCTTGACGTAATACCGGAACTGGTGGTCGCGGATCTCGTCGGCGAGCGCGGTCCACTCCTCGCGCAGGTCGCCGCTCTGATCGGTGGTGCCGACTTCATCTGCCACGACCTGAGCCTATCGGAGCAGACCGACACCTCCGGCCTGCCGACCCGCCCTATCCTGGGTTCATGCCGCACCCGATCATGTTCGACGACGCCGACCCCGTCCTCGCTCGCGTGCGGCAGGTCGCGTTGGCGTTACCCGACACCACCGAGGTGGTCGCCCACGGCCGCCCGACATTCCGGTGCGGGAAGATGTTCGGCAACTACGGCGGCAGCGTCCAGGGCAGCAAGGTGCGACACGATCGGTCCGTCCTGTTCATTCCCGACGAGTCGGAACGTCCCGCTCTGCGCGACGACGCACGGTTCTTTCTGCCCGCCTACCTCGGCGCGTACGGATGGCTGGGCCTGGTGCTCGACGAGTCGTCGGACTGGGCGGAGGTCGGCGAACTCCTCGACGCCAGCTATCGACAGATCGCACCCCGGCGATCCATCGCCAAGTTGTCGACGCCCGACTGACCTCGGCGTTCGAGACCGACACCAATCCTGCTGCGCCCCTTAAAGGTACGACAAATCCGACAAAGCGGCGAGTTGCCCACCGAGCGGTGACCGAGGTCTAGGCTGGGATCGCAGTCGACCCGGGAGGTTCGGATGTCCACGGCCGCAGCGTCACCGCGCGAACGGCTCACCCCAGACCAGCGCAACTCGTTTGCCGCCGCCTATCTCGGATGGGCGATGGATGCGTTCGACTATTTCCTGGTGGTGTTGATCTACGCCGACATCGCCAAGGATTTCGACGTGCCACTGGATCAGATGGCCCTGATCACCACGATGACCCTCATCATGCGGCCGGTCGGCGCGTTCATCTTCGGCCTGTGGGCGGATCGCAAGGGACGCAAGATCCCGCTGATGGCGAACGTCGTGTTCTACAGCTTCGTCGGATTCCTGTGCGCCTTCGCGCCCAACTTCTGGATCCTGATGATCCTGCGCATGCTCTACGGCATCGGCATGGGCGGCGAGTGGGGCCTGGGTGCCGCACTGGCCATGGAGAAGATCCCCGTCTCACGCCGCGGTTTCTTCTCGGGCTTTCTGCAGAGCGGGTACTCGATGGGCTACCTGTGCGCCTCACTGGCGTTCCTGCTGCTCAACACCTGGTGGGGACTCAGTTGGCGCTGGATGTTCGCACTGTCGGTCATCCCGGCGCTGATCAGTCTGCTCATCCGGGCCAAGGTCGAGGAGTCCGAGGCGTGGCGGGCCACCCGGGAGCGGGTGAAGCAGACCCAGACCTCGGTCCGCGACCTCCTGGCCAATCCGGTCATCTGGCGGCGATTCATCTTCTTGGTGCTGCTGATGACGGCGTTCAACTGGATGAGCCACGGCACCCAGGACATCTATCCGACCTTCCTGAAGGCGACCGAGCACGGCGGCGCGGATCTGGCCGCGAGCACCGCGACCTGGATCGCGGTGATCTACAACGTCGGTGCGATCATCGGCGGCCTCATTGCGGGCGCGCTGTCCGAACGCTACGGCCGCAAGGTGCTGATCGTCGCGTGTGCACTTCTCGCACTGCCGATCGTGCCCCTGTTCGCCTACTCCACCACTGCCGGCAGCCTGGCCCTCGGGTCGTTCCTGATGCAGGTGATGGTCCAGGGCGCCTGGGGTGTGATCCCTGCCCACCTGACCGAACTGTCACCCGACGAGATCCGTGGGTTCTACCCCGGTGTGACGTATCAGTTGGGCAACTGCCTGGCCGCGTTCAATCTCCCCATTCAGGAGCGCCTCGCCGAGGGACACGGTTATCCGTTCGCGTTGTCGGTGACGATCGTGCCGGTCCTGATCGTCGTGATCGTCCTGACGACGCTCGGGAAGGAGCGCAAGGGCGTGGTGTTCGGGACCACGCAGACGAGTGCGCAGTCCACCGCCGACGCGGAACCCGGCTGAGCCCCCTGGTCAGAGAGCTGTCGGATCGGCGGCCAACAGTTCGCCTGCCGCCGCGCAGAGACCGAGGGCGGTCTTCGCCCACGCGGGGGTGGCGCCGGCCAGCCCGCAGGTCGGACTGACCATGACGTTCTGCGACAACACTTTCCGATTCAGGCCGATCCTGTCGGTGAGCGCCGCGAGGCGCGTGGCGACGATCTCCGCGCGGAGATCCTGATCGCCACGCACGGCCGGGACGACACCCGCCACCAGCAGATCACCACGGTCGATCACCGAGCCGATGCCGTCGAGGTCCGCGGTGGTGGGCGAGGTGACGTCGAGCGACCATCCGACGCCCCGGAGCCGTTCGACCAGATCCCAGCGCGGTGCCGCACAGCTGTGGATGATCGTCGGACGGCCGATCTGCTCGACGACCCCATGCAGGGACTCGGCGACATCGGCCACCGGCACCGCGGGAATGGTGTCGAAACGCGTCAGGGGCGTCACCGCGCCATCGATGACCTGGCCGATCATCGGTTCGTCCAGTTGCACGATCACCTCGGCACCGAGCCGTCGGGTCACCTCACCGACGAGTTCACGGAGCCCCTCCGCAGTGGAGGCCACCACGTCGTGCCACGCCCCGCGGTCACGCAACACCTTGTGACCGGCGCGGAGTTCCACCGACGCCGACAGCGTGAACGGGCCACATGCCTGGATCTTGAACGGTCGACCCGTCCCACGGAAACCCGCTGTGTCCCAGAGCTCCTCGACGGCGTCGAGGTCGGCGCGCAGGAAGTCCCGGGAGTTTCGGGAGATCGCCGACCCGCGAGCGGCGAGCCGGTAACCCCACGTTCCCGCATCCATCGGCAGGTCGACAAGGACCGCCGCCATCCGACCCACCATGTCCGCGCCGGCGCCGCGCTCCGGTAATTCGGCGAGGTGGGCGAGGTCCAGTTCGCCGTTGATCACTGCGGCCGTTTCACGCGGATCGGTCCCCGGCATCGAACCGATACCGGTGCCGACACCGCCGCGAACGACGTGGTTCGGCTGGCTCACGCGGTGGTACTCACGCGTTGCGTCCGGACGCGACCGTGTCCGGGCGTACGCCCGACGCCGGATCGGAATCGGTCGCCAGGATGCGCCCGGAGCCCAGCACCAGGTCCCCCTGTTGGGAGTCGGGCAGATAGAGGACCGCGGCCTGCCCCTTGGCGACACCGGTCAGCGGTGTGCGCAGGGCGATCTCGATCACCGGTCGACCGTCGCGGACGGCGGGTGTCGCGACGACCGGGGCCAGGCCACCGTGCGCACGGACCTGGACCATCGCCTCGAAAGGCCCGTCCGGTGCGGTCCCGGCGGTCCAGACGGGACGATGCGCGGTGATCGACCAGACATCGAGACGTGAGGCCGAGCCGACGGTGACCGTCCCCGAGTCCGGATCGATCTCCGTCACGTACCGGGGCCTGCCGTCGGCGGCCGGGGCCTCGATCCCCAGCCCCTTGCGCTGCCCGATGGTGAAACCGTGGACGCCGTCGTGGTCGGCGAGCCGGTCGCCGGTGTCGGCGTCGACCACCGCGCCCGGCCGGATACCGATGTTCGCGCCGAGAAACGCTTGGGTGTCGCCGGTCGGGATGAAGCAGATGTCGTGCGAGTCGGGCTTCTCGGCGACCGCCAGTCCGCGCCGTGCGGCCTCGGCGCGGATCTCCCCCTTGGGGGTGTCGCCCACCGGGAACATCGCCCGGGACAGCTGGGCGGCGGTCAGCACGGCGAGCACATACGACTGGTCCTTGTCCTCGTCGACGGCACGGCGCAGCTCACCGTCGTCGAGGCGCGCGTAGTGACCGGTCGCGAGGGCGTCGAACCCGAGCGCCGCCGCCTTCTGTGCGAGTGCGGCGAACTTGATCTTCTCGTTGCAGGTCAGACACGGATTCGGGGTCTCTCCCGCGGCGTAGGCGTCGACGAACTCGTCGATCACGTCGTCCTTGAAGCGATCGGCGAAGTCCCAGACGTAGAAGGGAATCCCGAGCACGTCCGCGACTCGTCGGGCATCCGACGCGTCCTCTCGCGAGCAACAACCGCGCGAGCCGGTGCGCAGGGCCCCGGGGGCGGTCGAAAGCGCCAGGTGCACCCCGACGACGTCGTGTCCGGCGTCCACCGCACGGGCGGCGGCCACCGACGAGTCGACGCCGCCGCTCATCGCTGCCAGTACTCGCATCAGCGTCCCTTTCCTGTCGGTGACGAGACCAGTCCCGCGGCGCGTGCGCGATCGACGACCTGGCCGATCACCTCGGCCACCGCGTCGACATCTGCCGCCGTCGAACTCGGCGCGAGGGAGAAGCGCAATGATCCGCGTGCCGTCGAGACGTCGAGTCCCATGGCAAGCAGGACGTGACTCGCCTGAGCCACCCCCGCGGTGCAGGCGGATCCCGTGGAGCACTCGACGCCGTTGGCGTCGAGCAGCATCAGCAGGGAATCGCCTTCGCATCCATCGAAGGAGACGTGCACATTTCCGGGCAGTCGCCGCTCGTCGCGGGGCCCGTTGACGGTTGTGTCGGCTACGTTGAGGAGCGTGTCGAACAGCCGGTTGCGGAGTGCGACTACGTGCTCGGTGGCGGCCGGCATGTGCTCGACCGACAGCCGCAGCGCGGTCGCCATCCCGACGGCCCCGGCCACGTCCTGGGTGCCCGACCGCACGTCGCGCTCATGCCCGCCGCCATGCAGCAGGGGTACACATTCGACGTCGCGGCGCAGGAGCAGCGCGCCGACCCCCTGCGGCCCACCGAATTTGTGCGCGGCCAGACTCAGCGCCGACAGTCCGCTCGTCCCGAAATCGACCGGGATGTGGCCGACGGCCTGAATGGCGTCCGAATGCACGGGGATGCCGAACTCGGCACCGACCGCTGCGATCTCGGCGATCGGCTGGATCGTCCCGACCTCGTTGTTGGCCCACATCACCGAGATCAACGCTGTCTCGTCGGCGTGCGCAGCCAATTCGGCGCGCAACCACGAAGGGGACACGAAGCCCTCGGCGTCGACCGGAGCGATCACGAGCTCGGCGCCGGCCGCATCGGCGAGCCAGGTCGCCGGATCGAGAACGGCATGATGCTCGACGGCGGACACGATGACCCTGCGTCGGTCAGGGCTCTCCCGGCGGCGGGCGGCATAGATGCCCTTCAGCGCGAGGTTGTCGGACTCGGTGCCACCGCCGGTGAAGATCACCTCGGAGGGCCGTGCACCCACCGACGAGGCGATGGACTCCCTCGCCTCCTCGAGCCTGCGACGAGCCCAGCGACCCGAACCGTGCAACGACGACGCGTTGCCCGGCTGGGCGAAGACAGCCGTCATCGCCTCGACGGCGTCGGGAAGCATCGCTGTCGACGCAGCGTGGTCGAGGTAGACCGGGGCTCGAGAAGGCATGGACATGACGTTGCAAGGATAAACGCGCGAACACCGCCGACCAATTCCCGCGCATCGGACACCGGTGATCACACCGCGGTGACCGGCGGCTCCGGTCGGTCAGGCGCCGGCGCCGGGACGGCCGCGGCGTCGATCCGCACCCCTCAGACGCGCTCGAGCAGAAAGTACAGGTGACGGCCGTCGACGACCGCGGCCTTGCCGTTCATGATGCCCATGACGGTGTTCACGTCCACCTTCTTGAAATGGTCGATGACGGCCTGCCCGTCGTAGACCATCGACGCCGTGACCTCGCCACGGAACTCGATGGCCCACAGGCTGGCCTCACCCTTGCCGAATTCGATGTTCGAGAAAAGTTTGCCGTTCTCGTCTCGGCACATCAGCGGCTGGACGTCGGAACGCGACGTGAAGGTCTTGCCGAACCAGCGGGCCTTGTCCAGGAGGCCGTTGGCCGGGTGCCCGGTGGTGAACTCGTCGCCCTTCCACGCGCCGAACATCTCTTCGGGGCGAACGGTCTCCAGGGCGGCCCACACCGAATCGAGCTCGGCGTCGTCGACCAGCCCGGTCGCAGACCTGAGTTGGGTGAATCGTGCTCGGGCCTCGGCTCGGGACAGGGCCGGTGCGGAAATCATGGCTCGAACGCCTCCTGGTGTTGATCACGACACCGGGCGGGCGCCCGGCTCAGGGATACAACATATATGAGATATGTACCACGGGCATCGGGCGGTGGACGGTCGGTCATGCCGTGACCAGACGCTCGCAACGCGCGGCCAGGGTCCGACGATCGGTGTCTGGCAGCTGCGACTCGTGCACACGGATGTCGGCGGTCAGGCCGCGGGCCCGCAGGACGCGCCGCAGGGTGTCCAGCGGGTTGTCGTCGCCGATGAAACTGGGGGCCGAGGTGGGTGATCCGTCCATCGCGGTGAACCTCAGTCGGATCGGGGTCACCGGGACACCGGCATCGATCGCGGCCTGGAAGAACGCCGGACGGAACCGCCCGGCCTCCCGTCCACACCACGTGGTGCCCTCCGGGAACACCGCGACCGAACGGTCGCGGTGGAGTTCGTCGACCGCGCTGCGAATTGTCGCGGGGAGCTCACGCAGTGATGCCCGCTCGACCGGGATGATGCCGAGACGCCGGGCCAGACCCGAGACCACCGGCATCGTCGTCACGTCGGACTTGGCGACGAAGTGCGACGGGCTGACCACCGCGACGGCCAGGATGTCCAGGTAGGAGACGTGATTGGCGACGACCAGCCCCCTCGACGTACCGGCGAACGGACGCCGGTCGTCGATGCGAACAGCGACGCCGAGGGCGGCCAGGAGATGCCTCGCCGCCCGGCTGAGGAACCGCCGGCGCAGCAGCCGCGGGGCTAGCGCAACCATCGGTCCGAAGACGACGAGGAAACACACGACCACCACCAGGCGGACCATCCGGACCATCACCACCACGAGGTTCACCACCACCGGCGTCTGCTCGCGACAGTGATCGCCGCACCGACTGGCCGGATACCAGGCGTGACGTAGGTCCGGTAGAGCCGCCGCAGGCGCGGACGCAGCGATCGCGGGTGCCGCGGCGGGCCGTGCCGCGGCCAGCCCGGGCGCCGCCACCGCGGCGGTCATTTGCGTGCTCCCACCGCGAGCCGGTCGACGCACGACTGCATCCGTTCGAGATACCGGTTGTTGCCGTGCAGCCGGTCGAGCACGGTGACGAAATCCCCCACGTCGAAGGCGGCGTCGAGGGCCGGTTCACCGCACACGCGAGCACCGAGCCGCAGATAGCCACGCATCAAGGCGGGCACCGCAACCACATCCGGTGGTCCGATGTCGTCGAGACGGCGCCCACCGATGTTCGCGGGTAGATGCGGATACACCTGCCAAGGCGCCTGATACCGATCCCGCAGGACGTCGCGAACTCCGCGCAGCGCGCTTCCGCGCGGGCCCGGCCCATTCAGCGGCACCGACACACACCCCATCAGATACCGATGGCAGGTTTCATCGAGGTGGTGCAGCAGGGCCGCCCACATCAGCGCGGTCGTCGTGCCCTGACGGTGGCCCGGGGCCACCACGGCACGGCCCATCTCCACGGTGTCCGATGCGATGCCCGCGAGTTCGTGGACGTCGAACTCGGTGCCGGTGTACCAACCGCCGGCCGCAGCGGCGCGCGCCGGTGACAACAGCCGGGCCGACCCGATGAGTCCGTCGTCGGCGTGGCGGACCACCAAGTGCTCGCAGAACTCGTCGAATCGATCGCCGTCGCGCCCGGTGACCGGGTCACCGATCACGTCGGCGAAACCGGGCTCCGCGCCGAACACCCGGTAGCGCAACTCCTGGATCTCCACGATGTCGGCGGGATCCTCGGTGAGGCCCACGACCACCGGGCCGGCCATCAGGAGCGGACGGGTGACGCCGGTGCGGGTCGGGCTGGGCGCGAGTGTCATGCCCCGATGACATCCACCACGGACGACGGGGGGCCAACGGCGACATGTCATGTCGGTGCTGGGCCGGTGAACGTCGGCGACACCGGATGAACACGGCCCGAAACGGCGATGGCCCCCCGGCGTGTCGAGATGACACGGCCCGGGGGGCCATCGCGGAAGTGATCAGGTCACTTGCGCTTCTTGACCTCTTCGGTCAGCTGCGGGGCGACGTTGAACAGGTCGCCCACGATGCCGTAATCGGCGATCTCGAAGATCGGCGCCTCTTCGTCCTTGTTGACGGCGATGATCGTCTTCGAGGTCTGCATGCCTGCACGGTGCTGGATCGCACCGGAGATGCCGAGTGCGATGTAGAGCTGCGGCGACACGGTCTTGCCCGTCTGGCCGACCTGGAACTGGCCCGGGTAGTAACCCGAGTCCACCGCGGCGCGCGAGGCACCGACGGCTGCACCGAGCGAGTCGGCGAGTTCCTCGACCACGGAGAACTTGTCCGCGCTGCCGACGCCACGTCCACCGGACACGACGATCGACGCCTCGGTCAGTTCCGGCCGGTCGCCGCCGACGTTCGGCTCGACCTTGGTGATCTTCACGACGCCCTCGGCCTGGGCCGGGACCTCGACGTCGACGCGCTCGCCTGCACCGGCCTGCGGTGCTGCCTCGACACCACCCGGACGAACCGAGAAGACCGGGGTGTCACCCTTGGCCTTGGCGTCAACGGTGAACGCACCACCGAAGATGGAGTGGATACCCACGCCACCCTCTTGCACGTCGATCACGTCGGCGAGTACGCCCGAGCCCAGGCGCACGCCCAGACGACCGGCGATCTCCTTGCCGTCGGCGGTGGCCGCGACCAGGATGCCCGCCGGGGAGGCCTGCTCGGCGACCGATGCCAGGACATCGACCTGCGGGGTGACCAGGTAGCTCGCCGCGTCGTCGGACTCGGCGACGTAGATCTTCTCCGCGCCGGCCTCCTTGAGACCGTCGATGATGCCGTCCGCCGAACCCGCGGCGCCCACGACCACCGCGGACGGGGTGCCGAGCGCGCGTGCGGCGGTGATCAGCTCGCTGGTGACCTTCTTGAGGGCGCCTTCGGCGTCCTGCTCCACGAGCACTAGTACTTCAGCCATGTTCTTATCTCCTGAATGTCTCTTTTATCGCCAGTTGCTCTGAGTGACCGTCCGGACTAGATGATCTTCTGCGAGACCAGGTATTCGGCGACCTTGGTGCCGCCGTCACCTTCGTCGG
Organism: Gordonia sp. DT101; assembly: GCF_049844895.1. NCBI lineage: Bacteria > Bacillati > Actinomycetota > Actinomycetes > Mycobacteriales > Gordoniaceae > Gordonia > Gordonia sp. DT101. Next base: position 395,819 of record NZ_JBNCLX010000001.1, read on the forward strand.
CGACGCGCTCACCGGCGGTCTTCGGCGGCTTCGGATTCGATGCGGTCACCTCGGTGCCGGCGTGCTCGAGACCCACATCGGTGGCCTCGACGTCGATCTCCGCGAGGGTGACGACCTGAACTTCCTTCTTCTTGGCAGCCATGATGCCCTTGAAGGACGGGAAGCGCGGCTCGTTGATCTTCTCGTTGACACTCACGATGGCCGGCAACTGCGCCTCGATGTGGAAGATGCCGTCGTCGGTCTCGCGCTCACCGGTGAGCGTCTCGCCCTCCAGGGTCAGCTTGCGCAGATGAGTGAGGTGCGGCAGCTCCAGGTACTCCGCGATCATCGCGGGGATCGCCCCGACCCGTCCGTCGGTGGCCTCGTTGCCCGCGATGACCAGCTCGACACCCTCGACGGTACCGAGGGCGCGCGCCAGCACGTACGCGGTCTGCACCGCATCCGAGCCGTGCAACTGATCGTCCTTGATGTGGATGGCTTTGTCGGCGCCCATCGACAGCGCCTTACGGATCGCCTCGGTCGCGCGCTCGGGACCCGCGGTCAGCACGGTCACCTCGCCACCGTCGGCTTCCTTGATCTTCAGGGCCTCTTCGACCGCGCGCTCGTTGATCTCGTCGAGAACGGCGTCAGCGGCTTCGCGATCCAGGGTGAAGTCACCGTCGGTAAGCTTGCGCTCGGACCATGTGTCGGGAACCTGCTTGATCAGAACGACAATGTTTGTCATGGGTCTGCGTCGACCTCCTGCGTCGGTTTCTCCCACCTTACTGCCGAGTAAGTTGGGTTCGGTCTCCCCCACTTTAGCGTTAGCTCGGGAAGCACAAAACATCGACTACCTCACATAACGCACCGACTGGGACAACCGACGAATCGTGGCCCACCGCGGTGAACGCGATGGGCCACGACAGCCGAGGGGTCGGTGGACCGGTCAGACGCCGACCAGCGAGTGCTCGGTCGAGCGTTCGGCCGCCTCGATTTCGCGGACGAGGGGCAGCACCCTCTCGCCGAAGTATTCGATCTCCTCCTGGAAGTGCAGGAACCCGCCCAGAATGAGGTCGACGCCACGCTTGCGGTAGGCCACGATGCGCCCGGCGATCTGCTCCGGTGTACCGATCAGCCCGGTGCGGAATCCGTCGTTGTACTGCACGAGGTCCTCGAAGCTGGAGTCCGCCCACATCCCGGTCTTGCTCGACGTCGAATTACCTGCCTGCTGCACCGCGTCACGGAATCCCTCCACCGCGGGCCGGTTGGCCTTCTCGACGATCTCCCGCAACGTGTCGCGGGCCTCCTTCTCGGTGTCCCGCGCAATGATGAAGCCGTTCAGCCCGAACTTCACCTCACGGCCGACCTCGCGTGCGGACGCCTGAACGTCGATCAGCTGTTCGGTCACCCCGTCGAAGTCCTTACCGTTGGAGAAGTACCAGTCGGAATGACGCCCCCCATTGCGCCGGGCCGCCAGCGAGTTGCCGCCCTGGAACAATTCCGGGTTCGGGCGCGCCGCTGTGTTCAGCGGCTTGGGCTTGAGCGTGAAGTCATGGATGCGATAGAAATCGCCCCGGAAATCCACGTCGTCCTCGGTCCAGATCCTGCGCAGGACCTGGAGGAACTCCGCGCTGCGCCGATACCGTTCGTCGTGCTCGAGCCAGGGTTCGCCCAGGTGGGTGAACTCGTCCTTGAACCAGCCACTCACCACGTTGACCGCGAAACGACCACCCGAGAGGTGATCAGCAGTGGCACCGAACTTCGCGAGCACCGCCGGCTGCCAGAGACCGGGATGGACCGCAGCGATCACCTTCAGGCGCTGGGTCGCCAGAAGCAGTGCAAGGCTGAAACTCGTTGATTCATGCTGGAATTCGGCGCCATAGCTGGCCTCATACCGGACCTGGGACAGCGCATACTCGAAGCCGTTCTCCTCGGCCGTCTGCGCCAGCCGGACGTTGTAGTCGTGGTGCCAGCTCGTCCGCTGCTCGATGTCGCTGGTGACGAGTCCGCCGCTCACGTTGGGGACCCAGTAGGCGAACTTGATCTCGTCGGAAACCGATTCGGTGGTCATGGCAGTGGTCAACCCTCCTGATTGCGGGCACGGCAATGCCCACACATGTTGTGTGTCAAGCGAAATGGAGTTCGCGATGTCGTTCGCGGAGACATCGGGCCGGCATCCGTCGCCTTGTCCGACAATGTCAGCACCCGCCGGTCGAGCGGGTCAACGATAGGTTCAGGATGAACCAAAGGAGCGCCCGGATGGCGTTGGCCAGGTCGTCCGGGGAGAACACTCTCCGGTCGCCGTGACAGGGGGCACTAGTCTCGTGGGGATGAGCGAGTCACACGAGACCCTCGCGTTGACGGGCGAGCGAACCGTCCCCGGTATCGCCGAGGAGAACTACTGGTTCCGGCGGCACGAGATCGCCTACGCCCACGTCCTCGATCGCTGTTCGGGTGCGGACGTGCTCGAGGCCGGCTCGGGTGAGGGGTACGGCGCGGCCATGCTGGCCACCCGCGCACGCTCGGTGACCTGCGTCGACTACGACAGCAGCGCCGTCGAACACACCCGACGCAGGTACCCGGGGCTGATCGTCCACCAAGGCAATCTGATCGACCTCCCACTCCCCGACGAATCCGTCGACATCGTGGTGAACTTCCAGGTCATCGAACATCTCTGGGATCAGCCCGCATTCATCGCCGAATGCCGTCGGGTCCTGCGCCCGGGCGGACAGCTGTTCATCTCCACGCCGAACCGCATCACCTTCTCCCCCGGTCGCGACACCCCGCTCAACCCGTTCCACACCCGCGAACTCAATGCCGCCGAGATGACCGAGCTGCTCACCGACGCCGGGTTCGAGGTGACCACGATGTCCGGCGTTTACCACGGCCCGCGGCTGGTCACGCTCGACGAGAAGTGGGGTGGATCGCTGATCGACGCCCAGATCGAGCGAGCACTGGCCGGCGAACCATGGCCGGATGACCTCTCGGGTGACGTCGCGGCGATCGCCACCGACGACTTCGCCGTCCTGGATCCGGCTCGGGACGGCGTCGACATCGACGCCGGCCTCGACCTCTTCGCCATCGCCGTCCGGCCCTGATCAGCGGCGCCCGATGACCCCTCGATCCGGTTCCGCCGTACCCGGCCGATTCACGTTGGTCCTGCACTCCCATCTGCCATGGCTGGCCAATCACGGCCGGTGGCCGGTCGGTGAGGAATGGCTCTACCAGTCCTGGGCGGGCTCCTACCTACCGCTGTTCGCGATGCTGCGCCGGCTTGCCGACGACGGGGCACTGGATCAACTGTCTCTCGGCATCACGCCGGTCCTGGCCGCACAACTCGACGATCCGCACTGCGGCTCGTCGATGTACGAATGGCTCGCCGACTGGCAGCTCCGCGCCGTCGAGGCGGCGATCGCACCGGACCCGTCGCGGCGCGCACTGGGCAGTCGTGAGTACCGTGCCGCGGCGGATGCGATGGCCGAGTTCGAGACGCATTGGCGGCACGGCGCGAGCCCGCAGATCCGCACGCTGGCCTCGTCCGGCGTCGTGGAGGTCCTGGGCGGCCCGCTGGCCCATCCCTTCGCCCCACTCCTCGACCGCCGGCTGCGGCAGTTCTCGTTGGCCGAAGGCCTCGACGACGCGCGGGCACGGTGGGCGACTCGTCCGACGGGCATCTGGGCTCCGGAATGTGCATTCGACCCGGGGATGGAGACCGAGTACTCCGCGGCGGGCGTCGGGCATTTCATGGTGGACGGTCCGACACTCAAGGGCGACACCGCACTCGGCCGGCCCGTCGGTGACACCGATGTCGTCGCGTTCGGCCGGGATCTCAGCATCAGCTACCGCGTGTGGTCGCCGAAGTCGGGATATCCGGGGCATGCCGCCTACCGCGACTTCCACACCTACGACCACGCCACCGGCCTGAAACCGGCCCGGGTCACCGGACGGGGTGTGTCGTCGGCCGACAAGAAGCCCTACGACCCGGCGCGCGTGGACGCGGTGATCGACCGTCACGTCGACGATTTCGTCGACCACGTGCGACGCCGACTCGTCGACGAATCCGCACGACAGGGGCGACCGGCACTCGTGGTGGCCGCCTTCGACACCGAGTTGTTCGGCCATTGGTGGCACGAGGGTCCGGTCTGGCTCGAACGCGTCCTGCGTCGGCTCCCCGAGGCGGGGGTCGACGTCGGCACGCTCGCCTCCGCACGACGAGACGGCTTTGTCGGCACACCGGTGCAACTGCCGGCGTCGTCGTGGGGATCGGGCAAGGACTGGCGGGTGTGGAACGGGCCGCAGGTCGAGCACCTGGTCGCACTGAACGCCGAGGTCACCGAGACGGCGCTGAAGGCGGTCGACAAGATCCTCGCCCCGGGGGTCGGGGGTGCGCCCGGACACCCGGCCGGACGCAACCGGGTGGCCGATCAGATCATCCGGGAGACCTTGCTGACGGTGGCCTCCGACTGGCCGTTCATGGTCTCCAAGGACACCGCGGCCAACTACGCTGTGGATCGGGCACACAAACACGCGCACGCGACCCGCGAGATCTGCGACGCCGCACTCCGGGGACGCGACGACCTGGCGCACCGCCTTGCCGGCGCCTGGGCGCGCGCCGACAATCTGTTCGCCGGGCTCGATGCGCGACGACTGCACACCAGGGATGCGGTCGACGAGGTCCGGGGATGACCGCGACGGGGGATGGCAGATGAGGATCTTGATCGTCTCGTGGGAGTACCCACCCGTAGTCGTCGGCGGCCTCGGCCGCCACGTTCACCACTTGACGACCGAGCTCGCCGCCCAGGGGCACGACATCGTGGTGCTCACCCGCCGCCCGACCGGGACCGACGCGGTGAGTCATCCGACCACCGACACCCGTGTCGACGGTGTCCGGATCATCGCCGCGGCCGAGGATCCCCCGGAGTTCGAGTTCGGCCGCGACATGATGGCGTGGACGCTGGCGATGGGCCATTCGTTTGTCCGGACCGGCCTGAGAGTTCTCGCCGGCGAGCGTAATTCGCCGGAACAGCAGCCCTGGCTGCCCGACGTCGTCCATGCCCACGACTGGCTGGTGGCGCATCCGGCCATCGCACTCGCCGAGTTCTTCGACGTTCCGCTGGTCTCGACCATCCACGCCACCGAGGCCGGCCGCCACAGTGGCTGGGTGAGCGGACCCACCAACCGGCAGGTGCACTCGGTGGAGTGGTGGCTGGCGAGCGAATCGGATTCGCTGATCACGTGCTCGGCGTCGATGCGCGACGAGGTCACCCGGCTCTTCGGACCCGACCTCCCGGATATCTCGGTGATCCACAACGGGATCGACATCAGGACCTGGCCCTTCGCGCCACGGCCGACGCGCTCCGGCCCACCGGAACTGTTGTTCGCGGGGCGGCTCGAATATGAGAAGGGTGTGCAGGATCTGCTGGCCGCGCTCCCCCGCATCCGCCGCACCCACCCCGGCACCACCCTGACCGTCGCCGGGACCGGCACACAACTGGAATGGCTGGTCGAACAGGCCAGGCGCCACCGCGTGACCAAGGCCGTCCGGTTCCTCGGCGCCGTCGACCACCAGGGTCTGATCGGGCTCATGCATCGATGCGCCGCCATCGTGCTGCCCAGCCGCTACGAACCGTTCGGGATCGTCGCCCTCGAGGCGGCCGCGACCGGCGCGCCGCTGGTGGTGTCGACAGCAGGCGGGCTCGGTGAAGCGGTGACCGACACGACGACCGGACTCACATTCGATCCGGGCGACGTCGCGGGCATCGCGACGGCGGTGCGCGCCGCGCTCAGCGACCCGGCGGCCGCCGCCACCCGCGCCGTCCGGGCGCGCGACCGGCTCACCGAGGAGTTCTCCTGGAGTGAGGTCGCCGAGCGCACCGCAGGCGTCTACCTGGCCGCCAAACGCCGGGTCCGTCATCCGGTCGGACGCCCCAGCATCCCCGAGCGGCCCCTGCCGGAACGCGATCCGGGGCAATCGGACTGAGAAATCACCGAGCAGGTCACCGCTCCCGTTCGGCTCCCGCCTTCTTCCGCTCGATGTCGGCCAGCGCACGTTCGAGCTCGGCTCGCTCCTCGGCGCTCGTGGCCCAATCGTCCTTGCGATTCTTCACGACCCGAGCAGGCGCTCCCACCGCGATCGAGAAGTCCGGGATGACACCTCTGACCACCGCGTGCGAGCCGAGTACGCAGCCGCGGCCGACGATCGTGTTGCGCAACACCGACACCTTGGCCGCGACCCACGTGTCCGGCCCGATCCGGACCGGGCCCTTCACGATGCCCTGGTCCTTGATGGGCAGCGTGATGTCGTCCATCTTGTGGTCGAAATCGCAGATATAGCACCAGTCCGCGATGAGGGTGGAGCCGCCGATCTCGAGATCGAGGTAGGAGTTGATGACGTTGTTGCACCCGAGAACTGTCTTGTCGCCGATCTTCAGGCTGCCCTCGTGACAGCGGATCGAGTTGCCGTCGCCGATGTGCACCCAACGGCCGATCTCCATCCTCGACATCTGAGGGGTCGCGTGGATCTCGACGTTGCGTCCCAGGAAGACCATGCCGCGCAGCACCACGTGCGGGTTGGCGACCCGGAAGCGCGCCAGACGGTAGTACCGGACGAGATACCACGGCGAATAGGCCCGGTTGCGCACCACCCACCGCAGCGAACCAAGGGTCAGAAACCGCGCCTGTGCTGGGTCTCGGCGCCGGCCCGCCGTCCACCGGGACCGATAGGAGGCATTCCACATCGTGGTCATGACGACAAACCCTAATCGACCCGAATTCCCGGCACGATAGGCTCTCTGCTGGCACGTCGTCCGACGGGGCAGATCGCGATGAGAACAGGAGCTTCGATGGCTGTGACGGCCGGTGGGCGTGGGGTTCCCCGTCGTGTTGCGACAACCTTCGCGGCGCTGCTGATGACCGTCATCGCCGTGGTGGCGTCGGCCTGCTCGGACGGCGAGGTCGATGTCCGTTCGGTCGCCGGACCGGGGTGGTCGAGCTATGGCGGCAACGCAGCCAACTCGAACTTCGCCTATCCCGCCGTTCCCGACGACCTCGCGCTGAGCTGGACCCGCCCCACCGGCGGCCCGGTGACCGCACCGATCACGATCTCCACCCAGTCCAACGTCGGCGTCACGTCGAACACGGCGAGCGGGTGCAATCTGCTGATCCTCGATCCGCACAGCGGTCGGAAGAACTTCTGCAAGCGGATGCGCCCGGGAATCGAGGTCAACTCTCTACTGTCCGACCAGTTCGACCAGCCGTACGTCGGTGAGGAGACCACCTTCCTGGCGTTCAACGCCGGTGGTGCGATCCGGTGGCGGATGCCCGTGCTGGGAGTCCCGTTGTCGGCGAAGTTCGCCGCACCGGGGCAGGTCCTCGTCGCCACCACCCAGGGGCAACTGCTCCTCATCGACAGCCAGACAAACGAACTCGTCGCACCCGAGGTTCGGCTGCGCGCCGATGCCAACCCCGACGACCCGACCTACGGCTTCGGCGAGTGCGTCACCAACGGCCCACGCTGCGCGGTCCCCGCACCACCGGCGGTCGACGAGGCGCATCAGCGGTTCTTCCTCAACCTCTGGCCGCAGGGTGCCATCGCCTCGCAGGTCCGCGCGATGTCCTACGCCGAGCAGAACGGTGCGCGCGTGATGCGCGAGGCCTGGCATGCCGACGTCCCCGGCGGTGTCGTCGGCTCCCCGACGCTGTCCGCCGACGGCGGCACGGTGTACACCTTCAGTCGTCTCGGCAAGCTCGTGGCGCTGGATGCGGCCACCGGCAAGACGCGGTGGACCTATGACAACGGCGGCTACGGCTTCGGCACCATGTCGGTGTCGCCGGACGGCCTGATCATGCCGACGGGTGTGCTCGGTGCCCCGCTCACCCTGCTGCGCGACCGCGGCGACCACGCCGAACAGGTCTGGCAACGCAAGGATCTCGCATCGGTGAGCCTGTCCACCCTGACCGATCAGGGCACCGCGTGGACCGTGATCCGAGACAAGGGCAAGGACACCTTGTCGCTGGCCGAGGTGTCGACCGCCGACGGCTCGACGAAACGCACACTGCCGCTTCCGGAATCGGGCGGATTCGCGACGGGCGTCGCCGTGTCGGCGAGGGGCCAGATCGCGACCGCGACGAATATCGGCAAGGTCTACTTCTTCGACAGCAAGGCCGAGATCGACTGATCAACGATGGAGCGGACTCGCCTCGGCCGCATCCGGATCGAGGAAGAACAGACCCGCGATCCTGCCATCGGTGTCGTAGGCGACCCGCATCGTCGTTGCTCCGGCTTCCTGTTCGATCGCCACGTCCACGACCGTATGCAACCCGTGTAGGCGCACGAAGGGCGAACCGATCGACTCCACCTCGCCACCGAGTGCGATCACCGACGCCCATGCGTCGGCCAGGCCGGGCCCGTCGATGGCGGCCGCCATCTGCGCCGTGAACCTCGACACGACAACCGCCCACTCACCACCGCGGATCCGGTCCAGCAGGTCCACCGCCATCACATCTGCCTGTGGTATCAACGTTTTCGTCATCGGTTCTCCCGTCCTCGGATCGATCGGCTTTCCGAAACGCTGGAAGGCCGCCTGTCGCGTGACGCCGACGACGTCACCGATCTCCTGCCAGGTGCATCCACACTCCCGCGCCCGCCTCGCGGTGGCGCTCAGCAACTCCTCGGCACGACGACCGAGTTGGAGCGCGTCGTACACCTGGGCCAGCGCACCGGTTTTCGCCACGGCGTCGCCACCGGATCCGATACTGCGCGCGTACCGCTCGACCTCGTGGGACAGTTCATGCACCTCACCCATGCGTAAACCGTAGATTTACACATACCTTGTTGTCAAGGTTTGGTTTACACGGTCGTCCCGGGTCGGAAGCGAATGCCCGCCTCACAGATGAACCCGACGCCCTTTCGGCCGATCCGGGTGAGTACGAGCGTCAAGGATCGTGACCCTTTGGGCTTCAACCGCTTACGCAGCCGATCCGGGTCCACATCGAGTCCGCGGACCAAGATCTCGAGGCTTCCGCAGTCGTGTGCGGCAAGGCGCTTGCGCAGCTCCTTCTCCGTGACACCGGTGGCCTCGATGACCCGAAAGCCTCGCTCGCCGACCGGCACGTCGTCGCCGGTGAGATAGGCGATCTGCGGGTCGAGCTGCCAGAGTCCTTGCCGGCGAGCATAATTGCGGACCAGTCCGGCACGCACAACTGCGCCGTCCGGGTCGACGATCCACTGCCCTACCTCCCCGACCGACTCCTGGTCGTCACCGTCGTCGACGATCTCGTAGCTCGCCACCGAGCCGTCCGGACGTGACCGCAGAACAGTCGCGCGCCGACTCGGCTCACCATCGCGTTCGGTCCACAGACATGCCTCACGGACCGCCCCGTCCAGCGAGGTGATCTGCACCTGACCGGCGAATCCGAAGCGATCACGCAGCATCCGGTAGTCCAGCCCCGGAGCGCATTTCACAGCGATCGGCCGGCCGGCATAGGTGGTGAGCACATCGAGCAGCGGTGGCGTGAGCTGGTCGAGCCGGAACACCCGGCCCGCCCCGGAGCGACGGGCCGGATCGGCGAGCACCACGTCCGCGATGGAGGTCGGGGTCAGGGCGTCGGCCCGCACGATCGTGGTCGGGCGGTCGGACAACGATCCATTGTGGCGCGCCATGCGCAGGCGCACCGGGTCGATGTCGCTGCCCAGGACACCCGAGATCCCCTCGTTCGCCGCGAGCTCCATGACCTCGGCGCCGATCGAACATGTGACGTCGTGTACCACGGCCCCGGGGAAGCGGTCGGCGATCTCCGCCGCACGGTGTCGGGCCACCGCGCCGGCGGTCGCCTGTTGCAGCGCGTCATCGGTGAACAACATGTCGTCGGCCGCCCGAAGTCTCGCGCGCCCCCGACGACGGCACAGCACCGTCTCGATCAGCGCGCCGTCGTATGAGCCGTACCGTCGGCGCAGATCACCGATGTCGGCGAGCATCGACGCCGCCGACAGGTCGAGCATCGAGGTGGAGTCGAGCGCCGTGACGCCCTGTCGCGACCGTAAGAAGGCGACGTCGTCGAGGGTGAACCGGTACCCCATCACCGATATCCTTCCCGGCCGACGTCCGTTGCACAGACCCCCGCGTTACCGCTTCGTACCGGTGACGATGGCGTTGTAGAAGAACTTGGGCGGCACCACTTTCCGCAAGACCTTCTCGTCCAGCCAGGACAGCCGCTTCCACCCGTTGAACGCGAACATGGCCCAGCCCCAACCGAGCTTCGACGGCGGGACCGCCGCCTCGAAGGTCCGGACCGGCCACCCGAGCATGGCCGCGGCGAGTTCCTCGGTCGCGGTCTCCACCTTCGTCGCTCCTGCGGCGCGCGCCATGCCCTCGAGCTCGGCGGGATCGAAGGTATGGATGTCGACGACGGCCTCGAGAGCAGCGGCGCGCGACGACTCGTCGAGTTCCTCCTGCGGACGTCGCCACGACTGCAGCGGTCCGAGCTTGGTGATGTTGGTGGTGGCCGCCCAGGTCGCCCGGCTCATCCACCGGGCATAGAAATCGCCGATGGTCGTCGGTTCCCCGGCAAACACGAAGCGACCGCCCGGCTTGAGTACCCGCAACACCTCGCGCAACGCCTGCTCGACATCCGGGATGTGATGCAGCACAGCGTGTCCGACGACGAGGTCGAACGTATTGTCGTCGTAGGGGATCTTCTCGGCGTCGGCGACGCGGCCATCGACGTCGAGGCCGAGGTTCTCCGCGTTACGCAACGCCACCTTGACCATGCCGGGCGAGAGGTCGGTGACCGAGCCCTTCTTCGCCACACCCGACTGCATGAGGTTGAGCAGGAAGAACCCGGTGCCACAACCGAGTTCCATCGCACGCTCGTACGGCAACTCCACGTCCGACGCGACCGCATCGAAACGTCCACGCGCATAGTCGATGCAGCGCTCGTCGTAGGAGATGGACCACTTGTCGTCGTAGGTCTCCGCCTCCCAGTCGTGGTAGAGCACCTGCGCGAGTTTGGTGTCCTCGAGGGCCGCTTTGACCTGCTCCTCGGTGGCGTGCGGATTCGGCTCCGGATCGATTCCCGGCGTCACATTCGTGGTCATTCCTCGGCTACTTCCTCGTCGTCGGGGGTGAATCGCGGTCGGTGGGTCACTTGCCGGTGAACTGGGCCTTGCCGGGCCCGTTCTCGATGAAGGACTTCATCCCGACGGCACGGTCCTCGGTGGCGAACAGGGCCGCGAAGAGCTGTTCCTCGATCTTCAGACCCGTCGCGAGATCGACTCCGAGTCCCTGATCGACCGACTTCTTGCCGGCTGCGAGCGCGATGGATGCCGCATTGCGGAACTGCCCGGCCCACGTCAATGCCGCGTTGTAGACCTCGTCGGGAGCGACGATCTCGTCGACAAGCCCGATGGCGAGCGCTTCTTCGGCCCCGACGAAGCGACCCGTGAAGATCATGTCCTTTGCCTTGGCCGGCCCGACCAGTCGGGCGAGCCGCTGGGTTCCGCCGCCACCGGGGATCACACCGAGCAGGATCTCTGGCACGCCCAGTTTGGCGTTGTCCCCGGCGATGCGCCGGTCCGCGCCGAGGGAGACCTCGAGACCACCACCGAGCGCGTAGCCGGTGATCGCGGCGACCGTCGGCTTCGGGATGTCGGCGATGGAGCCCAGAGCGGACTGCAGACGACCGGCGACCTTGCTCATCTCGGCGTAGGTCATGTCGTTCATCTCTTTGATGTCGGCGCCTGCGGCGAGCACCTTCGGTCCGCCGTAGATGACCACCGCCTTGATGTCGTCACGCCGGGTCGCTTCCTCGGCGGCCGCGGCCAGTTCCGTCTGCACCTGCCGATTCAGCGCGTTCATCGGAGGACGGTTGAGCAGGATGGTGCCCACGCCGGGATGATCATCGGATGTCTCGAGGGTGACGAACTCAGCCATGGTCGAAGGCTACCGTCTGTCTTTCGTGTGCAGCCCCGCCGGGGGAGGTCACGGCTCTACAGTTGGCTCATGGCGAAGGCCTCGCAAGCCGGTGAACCGGTCGAGCTCGGGGTGGGCGACCGGACGATCCGTCTGTCCAGTCCCGATCGCGTGTACTTCGCCGAACGCGGCGAGACGAAACGCGACCTGGCCGAGTACTACCTCGCCGTCGGAGACGGGATCGTCCGCGCGCTGCGTGACCGACCGTGCATGCTGCATCGGTTCCCGACGGGTGTCAGCGGGAAGAAGGTGCACCAGAAGCGGATCCCGGCCGGTGCGCCCGACTGGCTGGAGACCGTCGAGATCTGGTTCCCGCGCTTCGGCCGCACCGCAGACGAACTCTGCGTCACCGAGTTGGGCAGCGTGATCTGGGCCGTCCAGATGTCGACGGTCGAGTTCCATCCGTGGAACTCGCGGCGCCCGGATCCCGAGTGCCCCGACGAATGGCGGATCGACCTCGACCCCATGCCCGACTGCCCGTTCTCCCGGATCCAGCGCGTCGCACACGTCGTCGAGGAAGTGCTCGACGAACTCGGCATCCGCGGATTCCCCAAGACGTCGGGCGGGCGGGGACTGCACATCTACGTGCGGATCGAACCGGAATGGGGCTTCCCGCAGGTCCGTAGCGCCGCGCTCGCCTTTGCGCGTGAGGTGGAACGCCGCGCCCCGGCCGACGTGACGACGACCTGGTGGCGCAAGGACCGTGACCCGGCCGCGGTGTTCGTCGACTTCAACCAGAACACCCGTGATCACACCATGGCCTCGGCATACTCGGTGCGTGGGAACCCGCGCGCGACGGTCTCTGCACCCATCCGATGGACTGAGATCGACGACGTGGCGCCCGACGATTTCACCATCGCGACCATGCCGGCGCGGTTCGCCGAGATCGGCGATCTCCACCGCGAGATCGACGATGTCGCCCACCGGCTCGACACCCTGCTGGAGTGGGCCGAGCGCGACGACTCGGCCATCGACGACGTCGATGCCGACGGCGTCGTCGACCTCGATTCCTGAGCGACCCGGCTGTCCGAGCTCAGCGACTGAGGCCGGGTACCTCACGGTCCGCGGCCACGGCGAAGTACCGATCCGATCCGGCGAACTTCAGACCGGCCAGCCCTGCGCCGGGCGTGACGGACGGTTCGATCGGCTCGATCACCCGATCGGCCGCCAGCAATTCCGCGACCGAGGAGAACTCGGCCAGGTGATTCAGCTGCGCCCAGGTCGGCGGGAGAAGGGTGTGCTCGTTCGCGATCCACGCGTCGAGGGCGGCCTGCGGCGTGGCCCAGGCGGTCACCTCGGCCTCGGTGGTCTTGCCGTCGGCCGACTGTCCCGCCGGCAGCGCGGCCAGGAAGAAGCGGGTGTCGTAGCGACGCTTCTCGATGATCGGGGTGATCCAGTGGGCCAGCGGGCGCAGGAGATCTGCCCGCAGACTCAGTCCCTCCCCGCGGAGGAGATCACCCAGGGACAGCGTCTTGTCGACGAGTTGGTCGCGATGGGACGCGTACGACTGCGGATCGACCGGGGTGCCGTCGGGTCGGCTGGCCAGCAGGACGCCGCACTCTTCGAAGGTCTCGCGGACCGCGGCACACACCAGCGCCTGCGCCGTCTTGGCGTCGGTGTGGAACGCGTCGGCCCACCACTGCGCGTCCGGCCCGGTCCAGTCGATGTCGGCGTCCGCATCGCGCGGATCCACCCCGCCACCGGGAAAGACCGTCACCCCGCCCGCGAACGCCATCTGCTTCACCCGGCGCTGGAGGAAGACCTCGACCCCGACCTCCGAATCACGGACCAGGACCACCGTCGCCGCCCCGCGCAGCGGGGCCGGTTCGGTTGACGTCGGTTCCGGGGCGGGCTCGGATGGGCTCATGGCAGACACTCCTGTCGAACGATCACCGTATGACGGTAGCGCGCGACGATCAGCCCGCCGCCCGGCGATGCCCACCGGGACGCCGGGTCCGCCGAGCGAAATAGCGTCCGTCGACCTTGCTGAGGGTAATCTGCTGCCGGAACGCCCTCGACAGGTTCTCGCTGGTGAGGACGTCGTCGAGAAGCCCCTGCCCGACGATCTCGCCTTCGGCGAGAAGCATGACGTGGGTGAATCCGTCGGGGATCTCCTCGACATGGTGGGTGATCAACACAATCGCCGGCGCCTCCGGATCGGACGCCAGCCGGCCGAGGCGGTCCACGAGTTCCTCGCGGCCGCCGAGGTCGAGGCCGGCGGCCGGTTCGTCGAGCAACAGGAGTTCCGGATCCGTCATCAGGGCGCGTGCGATCAGGACCCGTTTGCGTTCGCCTTCGGACAAGGTGCCGAACAGGCGGTCGGCGAGGTGTTCGGCACCCAGCGACTCCAGGGACTCGACGGCCTGCGCGCGGTCGATGTCGTCGTAGGTCTCGCGCCATCTGCCGATGACCGAGTACCCGGCCGAGATCACCACGTCGCTCACCACCTCGTCCGCGGGCACCCGCTCGGCCAGTGCGGCGCTGGACACGCCGATGCGCGTCGAGAGCTCCCGGACCTCTACCTTCCCCAGCGGCTCGTTCAACACGAAGGCCATACCGGCGGTCGGGTGGACCTGCGCGGCGGCCAGCCTCATGAGCGAGGTCTTGCCCGCGCCGTTCGGCCCGATCACCACCCAGCGTTCATCGAGTTCGACCTGCCAGGAGACGGGCCCGACCAGGGTGTTGCCACCACGGACCAGCGTCACGTCGCGGAAATCGACCAACAGGTCCGGATCGGATTCGTACACCTCGTCATCGTCGGTCGCATCTGTCACTCCCCCATCGTGCCCTACGACGATGGCGGCCGCGTGGAGCCATGCGACACATGGTCGCCGACAAGGGAATCCGTCCGACCGGAATACACCGGGGCGCCGGCGCCTTGACCACTACATGAGTGTTGATCTGTCCATCCTCGACCTGGCACAGGTCGGCCCCGGTGAGACCGTGCATGACAGCTTCGTCGCGAGTGTCGACATGGCGCAGCGCGCGGAGCGCTGGGGCTTCCGTCGCATCTGGTACGCGGAGCACCACAACATGTCGTCGATCGCTTCGGCCGCGCCTGCTGTCCTCATCGCACATGTGGCCGCGCACACCGAATCTATCCGCCTCGGCGCGGGAGGTGTGATGTTGCCGAATCACTCCCCGCTCGCCATCGCCGAACAGTTCGGAACTCTCGGCGAGCTCTACCCGGGTCGCATAGATCTCGGGCTCGGCCGTGCGCCGGGCGGCGATCAGCAGACCTTCGCCGCGCTGCGACGCACGATGGCGTCGGCCGATCGGTTCCCGTCGGATGTGCTGGAACTGCAGGGGTACCTGCGTGGTCAGTCCCGCGTCGAGGGTGTGGCGGCGACGCCCGGCGCCGGCACCGACATCCCGCTGTACATCCTGGGCTCGTCACTCTTCGGTGCCCAGCTCGCCGCCGCGCTCGGCCTTCCCTATGCGTTCGCATCGCATTTCGCACCGCAGGCCCTCGAGGAGGCCGTCGCGGTGTACCGGCGCGAGTTCCAGCCGTCCGAACAACTCGAGTCCCCCTATGTGATCGCCGGCGTCTGTGTGATCGCCGACGACGACGAGGCGCTCGCCCAGGACCAGCTGCGCCAGGCGAAGCGCCATCGCGTCAATGCGCTCTTCGGCCGCGGCCGAAAGTTCACCGACGAAGAGGCCGACATGATCCTCGACATGCCGCAGGGCCGCCAGATCGATTCGATGATGACCTACGCGGGTGTCGGCACCCCGACACAGGTCCTCGACTACCTCGACTGGTTCGCCGGCCACGCCGAAGCCGACGAACTCATCGTCGCGTCCATCGCTCCTGATCGCGAGATCTGGCGGAACACCTTGGGGCACATCGCCCCGGCGACCGCGCGCACCGCAACGTCCTGACGTCCCGGGCGCCGGCCCCTTGCCGTTCGTGGCGGCCGGGCGTGGCGGCGGGTCAGGTCGCGTCCGGGGCCAGACGGAAGTCCGCGAAGTCGAATCCGGGCAGCACCAGACAGCTGACCAGCGAAGGCTCGTCGCCGACCGGTCGCGCGCGCTGCCAGGTACCGGGCGGCACGACAGCCTGAGGCAGGTGACCCGCGGCGATGTCGGCACCGACCACGACTTCTGCCGGCGCATCCGGCCCCGATCCGTCGCCACCGAGTTCGAGCAACACCGGCGAGCCGCGGTGGTACAGCCACAACTCCGCACCGCGGACCGTGTGCCACGCCGAACGCTCATCCGGCAGGAGCAGGAAGTAGATCGCCGTACCTACCGCTCGATCACCCGGATAGCCGTGCGGGAGAATGTCGGCCGGGATCGTGACGTCGCTGCGCCACGTCTCCCGATACCAGCCGCCTTCCGGATGCGGCGAGAGTCCCAGCCCTCGTGCCCAGTCGGGCAGGTCCGCGGCTTCACTCATGCCTCGATCACCTCCGCGATCACCGTCACCGATCCCGGTGCGATCTCGGTGAACCCCGCGTCGCGGACCGCAACCGCGCGACCCGCCGACTCGGCGTCGAGCAGGGCCGCCCACCGCTGCGGCGTCGCCTCGCGAACCGCAAGAGCACACGCCGTCTCTCGCCATTCCTGTGCCCGCCGGGCGGACATCAGTGTGACGGCGAGCATCGCACCATGACCGACCTGGGCGGCGGCCTTACCCACGGTCATCTCGAGACCGGGATTGATCCAGAGGCACACTCCCGCGTCGGGTGGTGTGGACGCGACATCGCCGTCGATCTCCGTCCCGCCGATCTGCAGGCGGGCGATCCGCTTGTCGACGTCGCCGACCCGACCCGGCACGATCGCCCGCGCCTCTGCGGTGCCCTGCGCGACGGTCAGGCCCCAGACCTCCTGCGCCGCCGCCCACTGCGCACCGCGTGCGCGGCGGGCGATCTTGCGGATGCGGGCGTCACACCAGGCATCCATCGGCGCCGACCACGGGCCGTCGGCGCCCGACCGGTCGTCGAGGCAGAGCATCGCCACCGAGCGGGCCGCGGCGCTCAGCAGCTCGGCGCGGTCCGGCGGGTCCGCCTTCTCGATCCGCACCACCATCTGCATGGCCAGCACGTCGCCCGGATCGTCCGGGTCCTCACCCCCTCCGACGTAGCCCACCAGGCGTCGATAGGCGACGTCGAAAGGGTCCGCGGCATCGATCCCGGTCGCCGTGTCGGTCACCTCCACATCACCCCCAGTTCTCTGCCTTCGTGAGGCAGAACGGATGGCCCGACGGGTCCAGCAGCACCCGCCAGGTCTCGCCAGGCTGCTCGGCCGGTACCGTCGCACCCAGCTCGACGCATCGCGCCGCCGCCGAATCGAGATCCTCGACGGCCAGGTCGAAGTGGAATTGCTTGGAGCCATTGGGGTTCGGCCACGCCGGCGGCACATAGTCGGGAATCGCACCGAACCCGAGCGCGGCTCCAGTGCCCGTGAGCATCGCGTAACCGTCGCCCGATGCGGTGATCTGCCAACCGAGCACCGCCGACCAGAACTCGGACGACACCTTCGCGTCGGCACAATCGAGCGTCACCATCGCCAGATCGCCGACCTTGTGTTCACTCGTCATCGGAATGTCCTCTCCCTGGGTGATTCGACGTTCCGATCATGCTCCTCGCCGCCGACAATGGCTTGAAGGAATACGACACGTACATCGCTCAACCGAGCGGCACCCGCCGTCCGACCCCGTCCGCGGCGTCGGCCGCCTCGATCTCGTCGCGCGTCACGCCCAGGATGAAGAGCACCGCATCGAGGAACGGATGACTCAGTGCTGCGTCGGCGACCTCGCGCAGGGCCGGTTTGGCGTTGAAGGCGATACCCAGGCCGGCCACGCTGAGCATGTCGATGTCGTTGGCGCCGTCCCCGACTGCGATCGTCTGCTCCATGGGAACACCGACCTGATCGGCGAAAGCACGCAGTGCCTTGGCTTTTCCCGCCCGGTCGACGACCTCCCCGACCACCCGCCCGGTCAGTTTGCCGTTCACGATCTCGAGCGTGTTGGCTCGCACGAAATCCAACTCGAGTTCGTGTGCGAGTCCCTCGATCACCTGGCGGAATCCGCCGGAGACCACGCCACAGTGGTAGCCGAGACGATGCAGGGTCCGGACCGTGGTCCGCGCACCAGGGGTGAGTTGCAGGGAGCTCGCCACGTCGTCGATAACGCTCGCATCCAGACCGGCCAGGACGGCGACCCGTTGATGCAGCGACTCGGAGAAGTCGAGCTCACCGCGCATGGCGGCCTCCGTGACCGCGGCCACCTCGGCTTCCTTGCCCGCCTTGGCCGCCAGCATCTCGATCACCTCACCCTGGATGAGGGTCGAGTCGACGTCGAAGACGATGAGACGCTTTGCGCGCCGGGCCAGTCCGCCGCGCTCCACCGCGATGTCGACCCCGTGGTCGATGGCGACGGCCGCGAGGCCCTTGCGCAATGCCGAGTCGGCGGCGACGTCGTCCCGGTTGGTGCTCACCATCAGTTCCAGGCCGGTGAGCGGATAATCCGCGACACCCCGGATGGAGTCGATGTTGCCGCGCTGACTCGCGAGTTCGGCGGCGATCGCCCGGAAGGCGCGTGCGGTCACCGGACTACCGAGAACAACCACCGCGTGGCTCGACGGACGTCGGGTCCCGGTGTCCGGACCGACCTCGACGATGACGTCGATGCCCACCGAGTCCATGGCCTGTTCGACGACGTCCTGGAGCGCCTCGGGATCTCCGGCGGCGGACACCAGGACACCCAGCGTCAGTCGGCGCCGGATCACCACCTGCTCGACGTCGAGGAGGCTGACCTGCTGGCCCGCCAGCGCACCCATGAGCACCGACGTCACCCCGGGCTTGTCCGGCCCGGTGACGGTGATCAGGACTGTCGTGTCACCCGATTCCTTCGCCACGTGTTCGCGGTTGCCCGTGGCGTCAGCGCGGATCCGCGTCCCCGGACGCCTCATGGTCGCCGGTGGTGAGTGGCGCTCGACGGATGTGCTCGGCTTCTTCGGCGACCTGCCGGTCATGGCCGTGCTCGTTGTGTCCCGGGCCGACGTGGGCCTCCGCGCGCATCCGGTCGATCATGTGCGGATAGTGCAGTTCGAAGGCCGGACGCTCGGAACGAATCCGGGGAAGCTCGGTGAAGTTGTGCCGCGGCGGCGGGCAACTGGTTGCCCACTCGAGCGAGTTGCCGAAGCCCCACGGGTCATCGACCGTCACGACCTCGCCGTAGCGGTAGCTGCGGAAGACGTTCCACAGGAACGGCAGGGTCGACAGACCGAGGATGAAAGCACCCAGAGTCGACACCATGTTCAGTGTGGTGAAACCGTCCGACGGCAGGTAGTCGGCGTAACGACGCGGCATGCCCTCGTTACCCAGCCAGTGCTGCACCAGGAAGGTGGTGTGGAAGCCGATGAACGTCAGCCAGAAGTGGATCTTGCCGAGACGCTCGTCGAGCATGCGGCCGGTCATCTTCGGGAACCAGAAGTAGATACCGGCGTACGTCGCGAACACGATCGTGCCGAACAGCACGTAGTGGAAGTGGGCGACGACGAAGTAGCTGTCGGACAGGTGGAAGTCCAGCGGCGGGCTGGCCAGCAGCACACCGGTGAGACCACCGAAGAGGAATGTGACGATGAAGCCGACGGAGAACAACATCGGCGTCTCGAACGTCATGTTGCCCTTCCACATCGTGCCTATCCAGTTGAAGAACTTCACACCGGTCGGCACTGCGATGAGGAACGTCATGAAGGAGAAGAACGGCAGCAGCACGGCACCGGTGACGTACATGTGGTGCGCCCACACGGCCACCGACAGCGCCGCGATGGACAGCGTCGCGTACACCAGTCCCGAGTAACCGAAGATCGGCTTGCGGGCGAACACCGGGAACACCTCGGAAACGATGCCGAAGAACGGCAGGGCGATGATGTAGACCTCGGGGTGGCCGAAGAACCAGAACAGGTGCTGCCACAAGATCACACCGCCGTTGGCGGGGTCGTAGAGGTGCGCGCCGAACTGCCGATCGACCTCGAGGCCCATCAGAGCAGCGGTCAGCAGCGGGAACGCGAGCAGGATCAGCACGCTGGTCACCAGGATGTTCCAGGTGAAGATCGGCATCCGGAACATGGTCATACCCGGTGCGCGCAGACACACAACGGTGGTCACCATGTTGACCGCGCCGAGGATGGTGCCCAGACCGGACACGGCCAGACCCATGATCCACATGTCGGCACCGATACCGGGCGAGTGGATCGCATCGGTCAGCGGCGTGTACGCCGTCCAGCCGAAGTCGGCGGCACCACCCGGGGTCAGGAAGCCTGCGACGGCGATCGTCGAGCCGAACACGAACAGCCAGAAGCCGAAGGCGTTCAGTCGCGGGAACGCGACGTCGGGCGAGCCGATCTGCAGGGGCAGCACGAAGTTCGCGAAGCCGATGACGATCGGGGTCGCGTACATCAGCAGCATCACCGTGCCGTGCATGGTGAACAGCTGGTTGAACTGCTCGGTCGACAGGAACTGCATGCCCGGATGCGCGAGCTCGCCACGCATCAGCAGCGCCATCAGGCCACCGATGAGGAAGAACGCAAAGCAGGCGGTGATGTACATCATGCCGATCAACTTGTGATCGGTGGTCGTCAGCAGCTTGTAGATGAACGAGCCCTTGGGCTGATAGCGCTCCGGAAACGGACGCACTGGTGCCACTTGCGTGGTGGGCTGGTCTACCGCGGTCACAGATCCTCCTCGTTGCGCAACCGATCAGGGCCGGTCAACTCCCGTTTCCCCGCGGTCGCCACATGAACAAAGCGAGCGCTGGTTACTGATCCTAAACCCTCACACGGGCAGTGGCCGAGTGGGTCCTACGATACGTCGTATTCGACTGTCCGACCCCCTCATCGACACAGTTCAGGGCCTACTTCGGCGGCGACGCGCGGGCCGTGGGGCGCCCGCGCCCGTCGTCACCGGTGACGCGGCGCGACCGCGGCGGGACAACCGATCGCCCGGTGCTAGCGTGATCGCGTGCACCGCAGCGGCGAAACCCGGTTGGAACGGTCGGATCGAGGGGCCCGGGGCATGGTTCGGGCGATCGGGGCCATGTCGTCGATCGCCGTCGTCCTGGCCGTGGCCGCCTGCAGCGACAACGCGCCGCTGACGACCCCCGAGGGCCAGCCGGTCTCCACGGTCACCACGCGAGTGGCCGAGGTGAACATCATCAACGCCGATCGGGACCTCGACAAGACGTGCCTCGCACCGACCGCACCCGACCCGGGTGTCACCGACGTCACGCGCATCGTCGTCACCGACCCGAATCTGCTCGATGCGATCTGCGCGCTCGGCGTCGGCCCCAAGGTCACCGCTGTCGCGGCCGCACCCGGCAGCATCCCCACCTATCTCGGACCGCAGTTGGGGGCTGTGCCCACGATCGGTTCCACTCCCGACGCCGCCGCGGTGGCCGCGGCCGACCCCGACGTCGTGCTCACGACGCCACAGACGGCGGCTGCCGCAAAGAGCTTCGGCGACGCGCGGGTCGAGGCGATCGGGCCGGTGGCCGGCTGGAAAGCACGATTCCAGGCGGTCGCCGATGCGCTCGGCCGATCGTCGACCGGCACGCGACTGCTCGACGAGTTCCACACCGAGACCCAGAAGACCGGACGGCGCATGGACGCTCCGCACAGCCAGGTCTCGCTGGTCCGGTTCACCGGGGATTCCGAGATGATCGCCGGGACCCAGACCTTCGCCGGTCAGATCCTGTCGGAGATCGGGGTGCAGCGACCCGAACCACAGCGCTCACCCCGCTCGTTCACCGTCACCGACAAGAATTTCACGGACGCCGACGGCGATCTGATCTATGTCAGCTTCCAGGGCGAGCGCGGCCTCGAGCACGGGAAAGAGGTGCTGCTGAGCGATCGCTGGCTCGACATGGGTGCGCCGACGTGGAAGCGGGTCCTCTCCGTCGACGATCAGATCTGGTACGGAACGTCCGGCCTCGCTGCCGCCTGGCTGGTCCTGAACGATGTGAAGGGGTCCCTCGATGGCAACTCGTGATCTGGCCGCGCAGGCCCGGGAACTGCTCGATCTGCACCGGCCCGGCGACCCCGGGGTGTTCCCGACGGTGTGGGACGCCTGGTCGGCCGGTCTGGCCGTGAGCGGCGGGTTCGCGGCGCTCACGGTGGGCAGCCATCCGGTCGCCGATTCGATCGGTCGAGCCGACAACGAGGGCATGACCTTCGACGAGTTGCTCACCCGGGTGCGCCAGATCAGCGACGGCGTCGACGTGCCCCTCTCGATCGACATCGAGTCGGGCTATGCCGAGTCACCCGAACGCCTCATCGACGGATTGCTCGAGGCCGGCGCGGTGGGCCTCAACATCGAGGACACCGTGCACTCCGAGGGCGGTCGTCTCCGCGAGGCGCAGGAACACGCCGATCTGGTCGCCGCCTTGCGCAGTGCCGCCGACGCGGCCGGTGTGCCGGTGGTCATCAACGCACGGACGGATCTGTTCCTCAAGCAGGTCGGCGACGAGGCCGATCGGGTCGACCGGGCGGTCGCGAGGTTGACCCTGTGCGCCGATGCCGGTGCCAGCTCCCTCTACCCCGTCGGGTTCCACACCGACGACGTCCAGCGGCGGCTGTGCGCCGAGCTCCCGCTGCCGGTCAATGCCATCGGCAACCCGGCCGACGGCTCGCGCGCCCACTTCGCCGGGCTCGGCGTCGGCCGGATCAGCTTCGGCCCGCTGTGGCAGATGGCGATTGCCGGGCGGGCCACCGACCTGCTCGCCGACTGGCACTGAATCGATCCCCAAGCAGTGCACCTGGGACGGCTCGCATCTGCGGGTGAGCCAGACCATCCCCCGCAAGAAGTTCGTGAGTCTGCAGGCGAAGCCGAATTACTGCCTTCATGATCACCGGCCCCGACGCACCGGCCCGCTACCTGAAGGTCCGGGGCCGGCTGTTCAGCGTGGAAGACGAAAAGGGCGCCCAGTTCTATCTCGACCTCGGCAAGAGGTACGGTGAGCCGCCGTCGGATGCCGACGATAGGGTGACCATGATCCTCGATGCCACTCGATTCCTCACGAAATAGGTCGAGCCCGACCTCGACCGCCGACGCCTCCCCGACCTTGCCGCTGCACGCGCTCTGGCGGCCGGGCGTTGGCCTGTCGCTGTGGTGGGCGACGCCCGGGGCCGGCCCAGACGACCTCCCCGAGCCACTCACCGACCACCTCGCCCGCAGGCGTGCACGTCGCGAGCTCGCCGTCATCGGCGAATCCGGGCGCCGCGAGTTCGTACCCACCATGACGCTCGGGGCCGGTTCCGGTGTGGCATTTCTCGACCTCACCCGGCCACACGCGGTCAGCGGGGAGATCCGCTGGTACCGATACCTCCTCGACGGCGTGCGAGCCCACGTCGCCGCAGGCGCGGTCGCACCCGGGGTCGCCGAGATCGACGGCGAACCGATGCTGCGCTGGCAGGCCGTACCGACAGCGTCGTGGCAGAGCTGGATGTCCGTCGTGTCGGCCACAGCGCCGGCGCTGGTGGCGGAGAACGGTGGCACCGCCGCGATCAACGATCTGCTCGGCGAACTCGTCGATCACGAATGCCGCGGACGGATCGCCGCCGCCGGGCCGGTCGTCGTCGACGGGCAGCCGTCCGGATGGCTCGCGCGTGCCCTGTGCCCCGATCCACCGGAACTCGAGGCCGACGGCCGCGCACGGCTACGAAGTGCATCCGCGGCCTGGATGCACTGGAACAATGCCGCGCCGCAGGATGACTCGACCATCGTCCTCCGCCTGCACGAACCGGAGGATGAATCCGCCGACGACCTCGGTCACCGTGGACGACCCGACGGCGCCCGGTGGCGCTTGGAGGTGTGCCGGCGTGCATCGGACGGCCGGATTCTCGCCGTGGTGCCGCACCGGCTCGACGGACATGAGCTCGATCAGGTGACCACCGGACTCGCCACCGCCGTCCGCGCCTTTCCCGAGTTGTCGCAGGCGGAACCGGATCGCCATACCCTCGACTTTCTGCTGACCACCCCGGTGGTGGAGAAGCTGTTCGCCGGTGGCGCGGCCGTCCTGACCGATGCCGGCTGCCCCGTCCTGCTCCCCCGCACCATCGCCGAGGTGCGTCCGGCGCTCGGGCTGCGCGCTCGGCCGGTGGCGACCAGCACCGGCCGCGCCGCGCAGATCGGGGTCGCCGAGGTCGGCGAGTTCGAGTGGCGCCTCGCGCTCGGCGACGATCCCGCCGCCCTGACCTTCTCCGACGCCGACCTCGCCGACCTCGCCCGACAGCAGGGCGACCTGGTGCGGATTCACGGGGTCTGGGTACGCGCGGAGGGTGCCGCCCTCACCCGCGCGGCGGCGTTCGTCATCGCGCAGCGCGCCCAGGCGGCGTCGGATCAGCCGGCGGACATGGGCGAACTGTTCAATCTGGTCGTCGACACCGTTCCGGTCCCGGTGACATCGATCGAAGGACTCTCCTGGCTCGACGACATCGCGACCGGCGGCACCCTACGACCCGCGCCGGTCACCGTTCCGCCGTCGCTGCACGCCGAGCTCCGGCCATATCAGCAGCGCGGCCTCGACTGGCTGTCCTACCTCACCACCCACCGAATCGGCGGTGTCCTCGCCGACGACATGGGCCTCGGAAAGACCGTCCAGGTGATCGCACTCTTGTGCCATGAGCAGGCGACCGATCCCATCCCCGGACGACCGACGTTGATCATCTGTCCGATGTCGGTGGTGGGCAATTGGGAGCGGGAGATCGCCCGATTCGCCCCCGATCTACGGGTGGCCGTCCACCACGGGACCGCGCGAGCAGCAGGGAGCCGATTCGGCGCCGTACATGCCGGCGCCGACGTCGTCCTCACCACGTTCGCCATCGCGACGCGCGACCGTGACCTGCTGAAGGCCCACCGGTGGCGGCGGGTCGTCGTCGACGAGGCGCAGCACGTCAAGAACGTCGCCACCAAGGCGGCCAAGGCGATTCGAGCGGTACCGGCGGACCATCGCATCGCGCTGACCGGCACCCCGGTGGAGAACCGCCTCGAAGACCTGCGGGCAGTCATCGATCTCGTCAATCCGGGACTCCTCGGCTCGGCCTCCCGATTCCGGGCGAGGTTCGCCGAACCCATCGAACGCGACCGCGACCCGGCGGCGATCCGCAGACTGGGCGCGCTCACTCGTCCGTTCATCCTCCGGCGGGAGAAGTCGGACCCTACGATCATCTCGGATCTGCCGGAGAAGACCGACATCACCGTTCGGGCAAATCTGACCGTCGAGCAGGCCGCTCTCTATCGCGCGGTCATCGACGAGCTCATGGAGGCGCTGCGCAGCAAGCAGCAGCGGACCATCCGTCGACGGAACATCCTGGCCGCGCTGACCCGCCTGAAGCAGGTGTGCAATCATCCGGCCCATTACCTGGCCGACGGGTCGGATCTGTTGCGCCGCAACAGGCACCGGTCCGGCAAGGTCGAGTTGCTGGTGGACATCCTGACCACCGCGGCTGCCGAGGGCGACCGGGCGCTGGTGTTCACCCAGTTCGCCGCGTTCGGCGAGTTGTTGTCGGAGTGGCTGACCCCCTACCTCGGTGAGCCCGTACCGGTCCTGCACGGAGGTCGCACCCGTGGGGAGCGGGATCAGATGGTCGCGCGGTTCCAGGACGGTGACGGGCCCCCGGCGATGATCGCCACCCTGAAGGCGGGCGGCACCGGCCTCAACCTCACCGCGGCCAATCATGTGGTGCACGTCGACCGGTGGTGGAATCCCGCGGTCGAGGACCAGGCCACCGACCGCGCGTACCGGATCGGTCAACAGCAGCGTGTGCAGGTGCACCGCTTCCTCTGTGTCGGCACGCTCGAGGAGCGGATCGACGAGATGATCTCCGCGAAACGGGAACTCTCGCGCCTGACCGTGAGCTCCGGCGAGAGTTGGCTGTCCGATCTCGGCGACGACGAGCTCTTCGACCTGTTCCGGCTCCGCGACGAGGCGGTGAGCGAATGAGTCGCGGCAGCGAACGCCGGGTGAGCGGACGGCTCACATCGACCCGGGGGTTCGGGCTGAGCCAGTGGGGACGCGCATTCGTCGATGTGATCGAGGGCGTGCACAGCGGCGACGCGGACCGGCGGCGGATCACCCAGGCCCGCCGCTACTTTCGGGATCACCATGCCGAACGTCTGGCGATCTCGGACGCCGAGGTGACGGCCGCGGTCCGGGGCAGTCAGCTCGATCCCTTCGAGGTGACCCTGACCATGCGGCCCGTCGACGTGCCGACCATCATCG
Source organism: Gordonia sp. DT101 (assembly GCF_049844895.1). NCBI lineage: Bacteria > Bacillati > Actinomycetota > Actinomycetes > Mycobacteriales > Gordoniaceae > Gordonia > Gordonia sp. DT101. The sequence continues at coordinate 421,991 of NZ_JBNCLX010000001.1, forward strand.
CCCTGCTCCGGACACGTGACGCCACCGGCGACCTGATGGCGCTGGCCCGGGGCGAACAACCGGCCGCGGTGGGCGAACTGCTGCTCCCCACCGAATCGGCGGATATCGCCGCTAACTGCACCTGTCCCGACGAATCCCCCCGGTGCATCCACGTGCTGTGCGTCGCCTACGAGGTCGCGGCCGAGATCGACCGCAGCGCGGTGACGTTGCTGACGGTCATGGGAACCGACCTGGCCACCCTGCTGTCCTCGGCGACCGAGGTGTCACAATCGCGCGACGACGGTCCGTCGTCGCGCGAGCACGCGTCCGCACCGGTCGTCGACTTCTACGGCACCAACGCCGTGCTGCCTCCCCTGCCGAGCCCGCCCCGACTGAACCCACTCATGGACCTGGACCCGGATGCGTTGCGCAAGGCACTGCGCGCCTCGGGCGTGGCCCCCGCCGACGTCGGAGAGACCCTGGACCTGCTCGACGAGCTGTACGAGCGACTCCGCGCGTAGCCATTTCGTAGCAATAACCCGCGGTGAGCGCGGATTGTTGCTACGAAATCGGCGGGGCGGCTAGAAGTCCCAGTCCTCGTCTTCGGTGTTGACGGCCTTGCCGATCACATACGAGCTACCGGACCCGGAGAAGAAGTCGTGGTTCTCATCGGCATTCGGCGACAATGCGGACAGGATGGCGGGGTTCACGTCGGTCTCGTCGCGTGGGAACATCGCCTCATATCCCAGATTCATCAAGGCCTTGTTGGCGTTGTAGCGCAAGAACTTCTTGACGTCCTCGGTGAGCCCTACCTCGTCGTACAGAGCCTCGGTATAGTCGGACTCGTTGTCGTAGAGCTCGAAGAGCAACTCGAACGTGTAGTCCTTGAGCTCCTGCCGGCGCTCCGCGGTCTGCACCTCGAGTCCGCGTTGGTACTTGTACCCGATGTAATAGCCGTGCACCGCCTCGTCGCGGATGATCAGGCGGATGAGATCGGCGGTGTTGGTGAGCTTCGCACGGCTCGACCAGTACATCGGCAGGTAGAAGCCGGAGTAGAAGAGGAACGACTCCAGCAGCGTGGAGGCGACCTTGCGCTTGAGCGGGTCCTCGCCACGGTAATAGTCCATGACGATCTGCGCCTTGCGCTGCAGGTGCTCGCTCTCCTCCGACCAGCGGAATGCCTCGTCGATCTCCTTGGTGGAACACAGTGTGGAGAAGATCGAACTGTAGCTCTTGGCGTGCACCGACTCCATGAACGCGATGTTGGTGAGCACCGCCTCCTCGTGCGGAGTGGTGGCGTCGGGGATCAACGAGACCGCACCGACCGTGCCCTGGATGGTGTCGAGCAGCGTCAGGCCGGTGAACACCCGCATGGTGAGTTGCTTCTCGTACTCGGTCAGCGTGTTCCACGACGGGATGTCATTGGACACCGGCACCTTCTCGGGCAGCCAGAAGTTGCCGGTGAGGCGATCCCACACCTCCGCGTCCTTCTCGTCGGGCACCCGGTTCCAGTTGATCGCGGAGACCCGGCTCACCAGTTTGATCGGGGCGCCATCGGCCGGGCTGTGACTTTCGGTGGACGTCATCGGTCCTCCCTGTTCGCTCGCTGATCTGAAAGTGACTGACCTGAAAGTGATTGTGCAGTAATGAATCTCGCTGTCATAGCATGCACGAGACGCAACCCTCCACCTCAGTGCCCTCGAGTGCCAGCTGACGAAGTCGGATGTAGTACAGCGTCTTGATCCCCTTGCGCCATGCGTAGATCTGCGCCTTGTTGACGTCGCGGGTACTGGCGGTGTCCTTGAAGAACAGCGTCAAGCTCAGCCCCTGGTCGACATGCTGCGTCGCGGCCGCGTAGGTGTCGATGATCTTCTCGTAGCCGATCTCGTACGCGTCCTGGTAGTACTCCAGGTTGTCGTTGGTCATGTAGGGCGCCGGGTAGTAGACGCGGCCGATCTTGCCTTCCTTGCGGATCTCGACCTTCGCGGCGACCGGGTGGATCGAGCTCGTCGAGTGGTTGATGTAGCTGATCGAACCGGTCGGCGGCACCGCCTGCAGGTTCTGGTTGTAGATGCCGTCACGCTGCACGGCCTCTTTCAGCTCACGCCAGTCGTCCTGATTGGGGATGTGAATCCCGGCCTCGCCGAACAGATCCCGGACCTTCTGAGTCTCGGGCTCCCAGGACTTGGTGATGTACTTGTCGAAGAACTCGCCGCTGGCATACGTGGAGCGCTCGAAACCGGCGAACGGCCTGCCTCGTTCCCGTGCGATCCGGTTCGACGCCCGTACGGCGTGGAAGAGCACGGTGTAGAAGTAGATGTTGGTGAAGTCGACACCCTCGTCGCTGCCGTAGAAGATCCGTTCGCGCGCGAGATAGCCGTGCAGGTTCATCTGACCGAGGCCGATCGCGTGCGAGTCGTTGTTGCCCTTCTCGATCGACGGCACCGAGGTGATCGCGGTCTGATCACTGACCGCGGTCAGACCGCGGATCGAGGTCTCGATGGTCTGGCCGATGTCCGGCGAATCCATCGTCTTGGCGATGTTCAGCGAACCCAGGTTGCACGAGATGTCCTTACCCACACTCGAATAGGACAGGTCATCGTTGAAGGTCGACGCCGTCGAGACCTGCAGGATCTCCGAGCAGAGGTTCGAGTGGGTGATCTTGCCGTCGATCGGGTTGGCCCGGTTCACCGTGTCCTCGAACATGATGTAGGGGTAACCCGACTCGAACTGGAGCTCCGCGAGGGTCTGGAAGAACTCGCGAGCCCGGATCTTGGTCTTTCGGATCCGCCGGTCCTCGACCATCTCGTGGTACCTGTCGGTGACATTGATGTCGGCGAACGGCACCCCGTAGACGCGTTCCACGTCGTACGGGCTGAACAGGTACATGTCGTCGTTGTCCTTGGCGAGCCGGAACGTGATGTCCGGGATGACCACGCCGAGGGACAGCGTCTTGATGCGGATCTTCTCGTCCGCGTTCTCCCGCTTGGTGTCGAGGAACCGGTAGATGTCCGGATGGTGCGCGTGCAGATACACGGCGCCGGCACCCTGACGGGCACCGAGCTGGTTGGCGTAGGAGAACGAGTCCTCGAGCAGCTTCATGATCGGGATGACGCCGGAGCTCTGGTTCTCGATCTTCTTGATCGGTGCGCCATGTTCACGAATGTTGCTGAGCAGCAGGGCGACTCCACCACCGCGCTTGGAGAGCTGCAGCGCCGAGTTGATCGACCGGCCGATCGACTCCATGTTGTCCTCGATGCGCAGCAGGAAGCACGACACCGGCTCACCGCGCTGCTTCTTGCCGGAGTTGAGGAACGTCGGGGTCGCCGGCTGGAACCGACCCTCGATGATCTCGTCGACCAGATTGCGCGCGAGCGCGGTGTCACCGTCGGCCAGGGTGAGCGCGACCATGCACACGCGGTCCTCGAACCGCTCCAGGTAGCGCTTGCCGTCGAAGGTCTTGAGCGTGTAGCTCGTGTAGTACTTGAACGCGCCCAGGAAGGTCGGGAACCGGAATTTCTTCGAATAGGCGTGGCCGAACAGGAGTTTCACGAACTCGCGGTCGTATCGCTCCAGCACCTCGGGCTCGTAGTAGTTCTCCTCGACCAGGTAGTCGAGCTTCTCGTCGAGGTCGTGGAAGAAGACGGTGTTCTGGTTGACGTGCTGCAGGAAGTACTGATGGGCGGCCTCGCGATCCTTGTCGAACTGGATCTTGCCGTCCACGTCGTACAGGTTGAGCATCGCATTGAGTGCGTGATAGTCGAGCTCGCCGGGCTCGTGCCCGGCGGGACCCGAGTGCATACCCGACTGGCTGGCGGATGCGGTATCGGAGACGGGGGCGGCGGTTGGCGACACGAAACACTCCTGGCAGATAGGTGTTCTTATGAGGAAAAGCTACTCGGCGGGTCCGACAGTTCAGGCGCGCGCGGCGCTGAGTTCGGCATGCTGCGGATCGATGAACGCGGGACTCAGGACGAAATCCGCCAGACCCGCGAGCACCCGATCGACGTCGTCTGCGGTGCCCATCAGCTCGAACCGATACAGATACGGCACCATACATTTGCGCGAGATGATGTCGCCGGCGTGACAGAACTCCTCACCGAAGTTCGTGTTGCCGGCCGCGATCACACCTCGGATCAAGTCCCGGTTGTGGGTGTTGTTCAGGAACTTGATGACCTGCTTCGGCACGTAACCGGAACGGTCCCCGGTCGCCTTGCCGCCTCCATACGTGGGAGTGATCAGCACATAGGGCTCGTCGACGGTGAATCCACCCGAGTCGGTCGTCCCGTGAACCGGGATCCGCACGCTCCGGGTACCGAGCTTCTCGACGAATCGGTGGGTGTTCTCCGAGACGGACGAGAAGTAGACGATCAACGGCGACTCACGAGTTTCGCCCGCCATCGTCCACCTCCCGTCAGCTCGTCTCGTCCGATATGTGGTGTGGCCGCCACGCGGTATGGCTGCGACCTGCGGCGCTCCCCACGATCCGGCTTCCCCGTCGGATCGAGCGGCGCACTCCGGGCGCGTCAGGCAGCGGCGACGGCCAGCGCCTTGATGCGATCAGGGCGGAACCCCGACCAGTGATCGTCACCGACCACCACGACCGGAGCCTGCAGGTACCCCAGCGCCATCACGTAATCGCGCGCCTCGGCGTCCTGACTGATGTCGACGACGTCATAGGCCAAACCGTGCTTGTCGAGTGCCTTGTAGGTCGCGTTGCACTGAACACATGCCGGCTTGGTGTAGACGGTGATGGCCATCGAAGATTCTCCTTGCTGGATCAGGCTGCTGTATCTGGCTGCGTGCTGGATCGGTATCGGTGTACGCGGTCCTGGTGATCACCATCCGGTGACCCAAGTCGGTGCCGTCGTGTCACCGGGTCGTCGTCTCGCGGTCTGCTTGCCATGGCCGGCTCGGGCCCAGAAGACCTCTGCCGTTCGCTCCCAGGGAGCGAACCCCGCCGCCCCGATCAGCGCCGATCAACGTCCTCATGACGTTCAACACTGCCCGTGGGCGGACACTTTCCCAACGTGAAGAAAGTGATTCTGGTCACCGTCTCCGTGGCTTCTCTCGCGCGGTCACACCGGTCTGCGACGTCCGCCTTGCTGGTCTTCAAAACACTACACCTAGTGCCTGACATTTGGAGACACCACAACAAGTTGTGAATAACATTCGTGAAAGTCGCAGGTCGCGGCGCATGCGCGATCGTGAAGTCGGGTGTGTCCGGCGTGTCCTCCACAGGTTGTCCCAGGACTCTCCACAACGTGTCCCCAAGCTGCCCACAGGACGGACGCAACGACGCGCCGTCGCAAGCTCCTGAGAGCCCGCGACGGCGCGTCTGCGGTCAGCCGGATCGCGTCGGATCAGGCGGCCACGGTCACCTCGGCGACGAGGCGGTTGACGGCCACGACGACCTGCTCCACGACCTCGGCGGCGGCGACGCCGTGCTCACCCAGCGCGGAGGTCTGGACTCCGACCTCGACGTCCTCGATCACACGGCCGCCGGCGATGCCGACCGACTTTCGGGTGTCCTCACGCGACCACGTGCCTGCGAACCGGCCCAGCGCGGCACCGATCACACCGATCGGCTTGTCGGACACGGCACCGGCACCGTAGGGCCGCGACAGCCAGTCGATGGCGTTCTTCAGGACGGCAGGAATCGTGCCGTTGTACTCAGGCGTGACGAGCAACACGGCGTCCGCGGCGCCGACGATCTGCCGCAAGGTTGCCACCCCGCCGGGCAGAACGGCCTGCGCCTCGATCGACGGGTCGTGATCTTCGCTGTAGAACGGCAGGTCTCCGAGCCCCTCGACGATCGTGACACGGACGCCCGCCGGGGCGTTGTCAGCAGCGACCTGCGCCAATTGACGATTGACCGACCCCTTGCGCAGGCTTCCCACAAGCGCGACGATCTCCACGTTACGTTCGGACACGGTGCTCCCTTCGATGTTCAGCAAGTCGAAATATTCAACCGGACCACAGTCCGATTAATTCCACGACGAGTCAAGCGTTACGCTCGTCACGTGTCGAACGGTCCCGACGGCAGTCTCATCCCACTCCGTCTGTCCGACGGGTCCGATCCCGAACGGGCAGACGCCGCCCGTAATCGGCGACTCCTGCTCGACGCTGCCATGAATCTGATCGACAACCACGGCGCCTCCGCGGTGACCATGGACGCGGTGGCCCGTGAGGCCGGCGTCGGCAAGGGCACCGTCTTCCGCCGTTTCGGCAGCCGTACCGGTCTGATGGTGGCGCTGCTCGACCATTCGGAATCCGAGATCCAGCGCGCATACCTGTTCGGACCGCAGCCCCTCGGGCCCGGCGCTCCCCCGTTGGACCGGCTGCTCGCCTACGGCCGTGCCCGACTCAAGATGACCCTCGACCATCTCGACATCCTCATCGAGGCCGGCGGCTCGGGCGCCGAATTCCTGAGTCATCCGGTGTGGGCCGCATCCAACCGCCATGTCCAGATCCTGCTGCAGCAACTCGGTTTCGGCGATCGGGTCGACGTGGTCGCGGTCGCCGTGCACGCTCCCCTCAATGCCGGCGCGGTCAAGCACCTCCGTGACATCGTCGGTCTCGACCTGGAGACGATCACCACCGAGTGGGAACAGTTGGTGACCACCCTCGCCGCCGGCCTGTCCGTGAATTGAGCCCCACCGGCGGCCTCGACGCGCGGGGAACCGCCGGCGGTCTTAGCCTGAATGAACTGCGGGGGCACCAGATACAACGGAAGGCACAATTCAGTGAAGGCTGTCATCATCGGCGCCGGTATGGGCGGGCTCAGTGCCGCCATCGCACTCAAGCAGATCGGCGTCGACGTCGAGGTCTACGAACAGGTCACCGAGAACAAACCTGTCGGAGCAGCCATCTCGGTATGGTCCAACGGCGTCAAGTGCCTGAACCACCTCGGACTGGAGAAGGAGACCGCGGCTCTCGGTGGGATCGTCGATTCGATGTCGTACATCGACGGCTTCACCGGCAACACGATGTGCCGCTTCAGCATGCAGCCGCTCATCGACGAGGTGGGACAGCGGCCCTACCCGGTGGCACGCGCCGAACTCCAGTTGATGCTGATGAACGCGTACGGCATAGACGACATCAACTTCGGGAAGAAGATGGTCGCGGTCACCGACGGACCCACGGCCGCGACAGTCGAATTCGCCGATGGGACATCCGTATCCGCAGACGTGGCGATCGGCGCCGACGGTGCGCGGTCGCTGGCTCGGGAGTATGTCCTCGGCCATCCGGTCGATCGCCGCTACGCCGGATACGTCAACTTCAACGGCCTCGTCGACGTGGACGAGGCGATCGGGCCCGCCACCGAGTGGACCACCTACGTCGGCGACGGGAAGCGCGTCTCGGTGATGCCGATCGCGGGCGATCGGTTCTACTTCTTCTTCGACGTGACGATGCCCGAGGGGCGGCCATATGAACGCGGTACGGCGCGCGAGGTCCTCGCGGAGAGTTTCGCCGACTGGTCGCCCGGCGTCCAGCGCCTGATCGGCGCGCTGGATCCGGCGACCACCAACCGGGTCGAGATACTCGACCTCGACCCTTTCCACACCTGGGTCAAGGGCCGCGTCGCGGTGCTCGGTGATGCCGCCCACAACACCACGCCAGACATCGGACAGGGTGGCTGCTCGGCGATGGAAGACGCCGTGGCCCTTCAGTTCGCGTTCAAGGAGCATCCCGACGACGTCCACGCCGCGCTCGGCGCGTACGAATCGGCACGGACCGAACGCGCCGGTGAGCTCGTCCTCCGGGCGCGTAAGCGCTGCGACGTCACCCATGCCAAGGACCCGGAGGCCACCGCCGCCTGGTACGACGAACTCCGCTCGGAGGACGGGACCCGGGTCATCCGCGGCATCGTCTCGAACATCGTCGGCGGTCCGCTCACATCCTGAGCGGACCGGACGGTCGGCAGGACGAGGATCGACGGATCAGTTGTCCGGCTGCGGGATCGCCTGACCGTTCTCATCGGGCGCCATGCCGTCGTGCGACACCAGGGCTGCCGAACGGGACAGCGACGGCCCGGCGGTGAGCAACGAGATCACCGACCACGGCGCTCTCGTCGGGCCGTCCCCGAGCCCGAGGACCTGCCCGGTCCCGGCGTCGGAAACCCCGTATCTGATGCCGAAATCGCTGATGTAATAGCGCGATTCGGCACGCTGACTGCTCGGCTCCGACCCCGTGGTCTGGATGTACTCACCCGATCCCGGCCGCAGATAGACCTGATCGACACCTGGCCCGGAACCGTCGGCCGAGCTGACCTGCACCGGCGCGGCACCCTCGGCGAGGGGCAACTCGCGCCCCACCAGGAACCGCGTCGTCGCCGCTGTGTCCCCGGCACCTCGCGACCACGACTGGCAGAGCGTGCCAGCGGACTGGACGTCCACCAGACTCGGTGTGTGACCGGGGAAGTCGTCGACCGGCAATCGCTCGCCGGTGGGGCTGGCGGCGACCTGACCAGGTGCGACGGTCCGCACCGGCGCGGCGCCGTCGCGGTCGGCGAGCCGCAGGATCTCCGCGGTCGCCTCACCGATCTGCTGGACACCGTCACGCAGCACGACGTAGTAGCTGGTCTGGTCGTCGATGCCCACCGACTTCACCACCGAACCCACCTGCACGTCGTCGTCGTGCAGCGCACCGGGTTTTCCGGCACCGTCGATCTCGGGGACGGTGAGGGGATCGACCTCCGGGAAGGTGTTGAGCAGACCTGCGCTCATCTCGCGCGGAGTCGCACCCTCGAGGTGTAGCGCGCGCATCACCGGGACACTCGAGGTGTCCACCTGGGCGCGGACCGCGGCGGGCTCACCGTTGCGCTCGACGGTGTAGATCAGGAAATCCTTGCCGCCGTTGGTGACCAGCGCCGCCTCGTCGGGGCGCGCGGTACCGATCGACCCGCCGAGTTCAGGGCGGTCGCCGATGACGGTCAGCTCGATCGCCTCACCCGAGACGTCGGGCGAGACGGTCGCGGTGTCGCAGACCGTCCAGAAGGACTGTCCCCCATGAGCGGAGGACTGCAGGGCCGCTGGAGCACCCGGGATACCCAGCAGTGGTCCACGCCGATACGAGGCCAGCTTGCCGTCGCTCACCGACTTCGGGCTCTCGCTGCTGCCCGTGATCAGTCGTGCCGACGCGAGATTGAGCACCGGGTGCATCGTGTCGTCGATGAGGACGTAGTTCCCGCCGCTGTCCTTGCTGACGACGATCTTGGCATCGCCGACAGAACCCTGGGGCTTCACGAGTCCCCAGACGCCACACCCACCGAGTACCAGGAGCCCGAGCACGGTGCCGACGAGGAGCGCCTGGAGTTGCGAACGCATCGGGTCGTGCAACATGCGGACATCGCGACGCACCAGCGCATGCTCGAGCCGGCGCAACAGGAACCGATAACCGTTCACCTGCGCCTTGGTCGTGAGCTGCCGGGCCATCGTCCCCCCTTCCGGCCGCATTACCGACCTGGTCGCGCCGTCGTTTCCACTGATCTGGTGGTCACGGACGAATCGACGCGTAGTAGCGTAACCGATACATTTTCCGCGGGTGTCGCGCCGGTCACCCGTAGAACGGGGGGAACGATGGCGATGGCAGGCGTGCCGGGGTCGACGACCGGTCGTCCGGAAGCCGCACCATCCGGCGGCTCGCCCACGACGCCGACCGATCGGGGCACGCGACGCACCGGCGGTGCCCGTCGTGGACGTGACCGCACCGGCCGCCGACGCGTCACCCTGCAGACATTCGTGCTCATCGAGGTCGTCCTCGGCGTCGGCCTGATCGTCTGGGCGACCAGCGACAGCGCTCTGGGTTGGATCGCTCTCCTCGTGGCCGCGGTGACGTCCCTCGCCCTCATCCCGTTTCGCGGCGGACGCTCGGTCGTCGGCGGGTGGGCACAGCGATGGGGTTTCGTCTGGGCACGATCACGCCGCAGGTCCACCGATCTCGCGCCCGTACCGTTCGACATCCCGGCGGGACCGCAGCAGGGTGCTCGCACGTCGATGCGGACACCGGCCGGCGGTGGCGACACGATCGGTGCGCGCTGGGCCGGGGACACCCTGATCACTGTTCTGCGGGTGTCGCCCGGCTCGCCCGCAGCCACCTTTCTCACCCCCGGCACTGCCGACGTCACCGATCCGACCGGCCAGGTCGTGCCGCTCGACGCGCTCGCCGAATGCATCAACCCGTTCGACATCCCCCTGGATTCGATCGAGGTGATCAGCCACGGTGTCCGCAGCTGGGGCAGCGGCCCGATCGCGCAGACCTACCACCGGACCCTGGGCCCCCTGGCGGCGACCGCACATCGTTCGGTGCTGGTGGTGTTGCGGCTGAATCCGCTCGACTGTGCCGACGCCGTGGCCCGCCGCGGCGGTGGTGCGGTCGGTGCCCTCCGGACCGCCACCATCACCAGCAGACGCGTCGCCAGGCGTCTCACCGAGAGCGGCCTGCGGGTCTCGCTGCTCAGCGGCGCTGAGATCACCGCGGTCACCGGCCAGTTGTCGGAGGGCCTGGCACTCGACGACATGGCCGAGCAGTGGGATTCAATCGGATCGGGCCAACTGCGTTTTCGCAGTGCGGCCATCGAGCCGCAATCGATCGGTTCCGTCTTGTCGACGGTGTGGGTGAACTCGGCCTTGTCGACCACCGCGACCGTGCGATTGCGCCACGATCCCGACGGCGTCCTCGAGGTCACCGGCATGGTGCGGTTCGCCGAACTCCCGTCCGCCAAGCGCAGTGTCGAGTCGTGGCCGGACGGCCTCACGCCGCTCGACGGCCACCAGTTCGACGCGCTGGCCGCGAGCCTGCCCATCTCCATCCCCGCTCGGCTGGATCGCACCCTCGGCGCCGTGCACGGCGCCGAGGCGGACCGGCTGCTGCGTGCCCTGTCCCTACCTGCCGGCGGGTGTGGCCAACTGGTCGGTGCCGACCACAGCGGCCGCGCCGTCGCCGTCCCACTGCTCGGCCCCGATCTCCGCTCGGTCGCGATATCGGCCGGCCCACAGCTGGTCTCACAGGTCACGCTCCGCGCCGTGGCCATCGGCGCCTCGGTCACCGTGCACACGGTCCGACCCGGGCAATGGCAGCACCTGGTCGCCGCCGTGGGAGACCTGCGACAGCTGGCCTTGAGCTCGGATCGCGTCCGGTCACCCTCCGGACACCGCGTGGTGATCTTCGACGGATTGACCGGTCCCCCGCCCGAGGCGAATACCACCCACATCACCGTGTGCGCCGCCGGAGATCCGCGGGTGGCCGAGCTGGCCCCCGACGCCTCGGTGTTCATCCGCCAGAATCCGCGTGCACCGCAGGACATCTCGGTGACCACCGCGACCGAGCGGGTGGCCGTGACGATGGTCGCGACGCCGGACGAGTGGACCTACATCGGACGCTGACACCCGGCGGGACCCTGCCGCCTGGAGGGACTCTGCCGCCCGGTCAGCCGTGCGGTCCGGCAGGCACCAGCGCGCGGAAGAACACCGCACGAGACGACGCCGCGTGGACGACCACGTCAGGCTCGGCAGCTCCGATCCAGATCGCCTGACCGGCCGGGATCGTGGTTGCCTCCCCGCCCGCCGGCCGGACGTCGATCGAACCATGCAGCACGGCGAGGATCTGCGGGCCCGGCATGTCGAAGCACACCGACGATGCGTACCGCAGCCCGGTTCCGTCGAGCTCGACACGGGACAGCCGGAACTCGGGCGCCGGCGTCAGGTAGACCCGCTCGGCGCCCACGGTGCGGATCGGGGCGGTGATCTCGGCGACGTCGGCCGGGGTGAAGTCGAGGACCCGCAGCAGTTCGGGGACGTCGATGTGCTTCGGTGTGAGCCCCCCGCGCAGCACATTGTCGGAGTTCGCCATGATCTCGATGCCGATCCCGCACAGGTACGCGTGCAGGTTGCCGGCCGGGAGATACAGACCCTCACCGGGTTCGAGACGAATACGGTTGAGCAGCAACGAGGCCAGCACACCCGGATCGCGCGGATACACCTCTCCCAGTTCCAGCACGGTCCGCAGTTCCGCCGCGAACCGGCTGCCGTCGCCCGACCCCAACAGGGACACCGCCCCGGCGAGCACCGCCGGGATCAAGGTGGCGATCGACGCGTCCGGCAGGGTCAGCCAGGTGGTGAAGAGGGCACGCAAACCTTCCGAATCGGGTTGCCCGGCAAGCATTCCGAGATAGGGATCGAGCTCGCTCACCTGGAGTTCACGCAGCAACTCGACGGTGGTTGCGGGATTCCGGAATCCCGCCAGCGCATCGAATTCGGTGGTCGCAACGATCAATTCGGGTTTGTGCCAGGGGTCGCGGTAGTTGCGGTCCGGGGCGTCGATGGGCACTCCGGCGGCGTTCTCGCGGTCGAATCCCTCGCGAGCCTGCGCCAGGCTCGGATGCGCTTGCAACGACAGCGGTTCGTCGGCGGCGAGCACCTTCATCAGGAACGGGAGCCGACCCTCGAACGTCTCGATGGTGCGCCGGCCCAACATGTCCACCGGGTCGGCGTCGATCGCGCTCAGCAGATCGGTGTCGTGCCCGCCGTCCGGCCGCAGACAGACCGCCGGCCCGGCCGGATGAGCGCCGAACCACAACTCGGCCTCCGGATGCGGCGACGGCACCGGCCGTCCACGCAGTGAAGCAATCGCGGTGCGCGATCCCCACGCATAGGGACGCACCACCCCCTCGAGAGTTCTCATCGCGTCAGTTCCCGATCAGCCGGAGATAGACGGCAGCCATTTCGATGCGCAGGACCAGCACCATCAACGACACGAGGTCGCCCGGCGCATCGGCGGCGAGATCGTCCATGGTGGGCATCGCCGGCGGACCGGCACGTCCACCCGCGCCGGGGCCGGCGTCGGCGGCACCGTCGCCGGTGAGCACATCGAGATCGCCGAGCCCGTCGAGCCGTCGGCGCACATACCAGTCCCGCGACGGTGTGGTCGCCACGAAGACCCGCGGCGGGCTCGGTGGGGCCGGTCCGTCGATCTCCGGGTCGTAGAAGATGGATTCGGATGGGGTCGAGCCCGTGCGTTCCGACCATTCGCGCACCAATCGCGCCACGTCACCCACCTCCGCGACCGCACTGATGACGCCCGCGAGCGCAAGCAGCGAGCGGGAGGCCTGGCCGGCCACCACCGCGGTCCCGACCGTATCGCCCACCCACACCGACGAACGGCCTTCGAGCCTGGCCGCGAGCAACTTGGCCCGGTTGTGGAAGCTCTCGTTGCCCGGATGGTTGGCGACCGCCTCGCCATCGAGTGCGTCGGCGAGATCCGCGACCTGGGGAGCCTGTCCGGTGAAACGGACCTGGGTCAGCGAGACGAACACGGCGAGAAGGGCCGCGACGAATCCCGGAAACCGGAACCGGGAATCCACCATAACGCGCGGCGACAGGTCGATACCGTTGCCGCCCAGCGCATCTCGCAGCGGCCCCTCGATCGGGGCCGCGACCACCACCTCGGCCCGGCGCCGGACGGATCGGGCGGCCGCGTCCGCGAGGACCATGTCGCCCGCATCGTCGCCGGCCACCACCACCACGTCGAGCGGACCGATCCACCCCGGCAGGGCCGGAGCGGCGACGATCGGGACGTCGATGCGTGAGCTGATCGCGGCGATCACCAGCTGCGTCGCCGGAGATGCCGCCCCGGTGGTACCGCAGACGATCACCACGCTGCGTGGCCGCAGCTTCGTCAGGGGCTCGAGGACCCCTTCGCGCTGTGCCTCCGCGACCGATCGCACCTGGGCACCTGCGAGTGCGACGGAAGGCAGTAGACCGTCCATGTCGGCCGCGATCAGTTCCTCGACATCATCGAGATCGGGGGCACCGGTACGCATGACGTCCAGCCTAGTCACGCACACCGTCGGCCGCGCATGTGCCTGCACCGATGGCGGTATGCGAGATCGGGACGCCGGCACCGGACGACATGCGCGGAACGCCGGTCAGTCGGTCGGGTCGGGCAGCACCCGGAGATGACCACGGCGACCCGGCCGGGGGCGCGCCGATTGCGACGCCCGACCGGGACCGTCGTCGCCCGGCAGCGGCGTGTCCTGGTTGCGGCCCCGGGAGCCGCGACGACCTGGCGCGACGTCGTCCGATCCGTCGAACAGGTCGGGCCACTGCGACGAATCCACCCGCCCGGCACCGCCGACCTCGCGCACGGCCTCGGCGAGAGCGGTCAACTCGTAGTCCTCGGCGACGGGGGCCGAGAACCCGCGCTCACTCCGGAGCATCTCCCAGCCACGCGGCACAGTGATCCGACGAGCATGATCGTCACAGAGATCCCACGAGTGCGGCTCGGCCGAGCTGGCCAGTGGACCGATGACGGCCGTCGACTCGGAGTAGACGAACGTCAGGGTAGCCACCGCGGAACGGGCGCAGCCGGGCCTGCAGCACTGTCGGGGAAGCTTCACGGTGACGAGGTTATCCCCGGCGGCGGGTCCACACCGGCGGCGACACGCTAGCTCGCGCGAAACGCACCTCACACGCGACAGACACGTCACAAATCCCTACACTCTCGTCATGCGCTTCGATCCACCTCGCCCTTCCCGGGGCCGCGCCGACGAACCTCGTGGTCGCGCCCAGGATCCGCGCGGTCGGGGTGCCGATCCGCGGGCACAGGATGCGCGCGGTCGTGGTGCGGAGGTCCGTCGGGGTGCGCTCCGCAGCCCCACCCGGTCGGTTCGAGTCCGCGATCGGCGCGGTCGGGGACTCAGATCACCGTTGCTTCCGCAGACGGTGCCGGCGTTCGCCAGCCGGGCCGACTCCTTCGACGTGATCGCTCTGGAGGCGTTCGCGGAGATCGATGCGAACTGGCACGATCAGCTCGCCGGCCTCGACATCGCAGTGGATGACATCCCACGCATGTTGCCGCACGACCCCGACTCGATCCAGTGGCCGGACGAGGTCACCGCCGACGGGGCGGTGCCGCTGGCCAGGCTCATCCCGGCCGGCGTGGACGTGCGGGGGCTACCGACCCGGGCGCAGATCATCTTGTTTCGTCGACCACTCGAGATCCGTGCCAAGCGTGGCGCCGATCTATTGGAGTTGGTGCACGAGGTATTGGTCCAGCAGGTCGCCACCCACCTCGGCGTCGACGAGGACACCATCGATCGCGGGCCGGAGTAACCAGCCGGTCGCGCGGGAGTCAGATGATGCCGCGCTTGAGCCGCCGACGCTCACGCTCGGACAGCCCGCCCCAGATCCCGAAGCGCTCGTCGTTGTGCAGGGCGTATTCCAGGCACTCCGGCTTCACCTCGCACCCCTGGCAGATGCGCTTCGCCTCGCGAGTCGATCCGCCCTTCTCCGGGAAGAAGGCCTCGGGGTCGGTCTGGGCGCACAACGCCCGCTCCTGCCACTGCTCCTCGACGGCCTCGAAGAGATCGTCGAAGTCGTTGGCCACCAACGAAAGATGGCGCGGCTGTGACCACGGAGAGTTGTCGCTCAGCCCCGCCGTGACACCGCCAACACTCGGCGCCGTCAGTGAATCTCCCACCAGCCCAAGACGATTGGCCGCCACGTCGGCGCCGGCCAGCTCCTCCGAACGATGCACCGGCTCAACGGGTTTGCGGGGATCGGAGTAGTCGCGTGGTTCAAGTGGATTGCCGATCGGGTTCTCAAAAGCCATCGTCGGCGCCTCCTAGCTCGAGAAGTCTGTCAGTTCCAGTCGTCGGTGTCCGCGGCCACCCTGCCGCCCCACCACATCTGCCCACACCATCGATCTTCACCGTGTGTCCGGGTATCGCACCCAATGAGTCATTCGAACAAATGATCGAAAACGTTGCGCTCCATCAATTCTCGATCTCAAACTCATAATGACACTGATGTGATTACACACGGCATGGACCGCTGCGGTCAAGTTAAACCGAAAAGATTCCTTAATACCATCAGTCGTCGGAAACCCTCGGTCTCGACACGGGGTCGGGCGCAGACATCAGCAATCTCACAGATGAACAATCCCCTCCCCCGGGATCGAGACCATGGTAGCGAACCCACCGCCGGCGAGTGGCATCCCGCAGATGACGGCCCGCTGACCACGCGCAACGTCGGCACCCACCGCGGTCGACACCACCCGGCCGTCGATCACTAGAGTGAACGAGGTGAAAGTGACGGTTCTCGTGGGTGGCGTCGGTGGCGCCCGCTTCCTGTCCGGCGTCCGCGAATTGCTCGGCCCCACGCCGTTTCCCGGACCCGGTGATCCTGGCCAGGATAATGCGACGACACCCGACGGTGAGGTCGCAGACGGGAGTCACGAGATCACCGCGATCGTCAACGTCGGCGACGATGCGTGGATGCACGGCGTCCGGATCTGTCCCGACCTCGATACCTGCATGTACACCCTCGGCGGCGGGATCGACCGCGAGCGCGGGTGGGGACGGGTCGACGAGACTTGGCACGCCAAGGAGGAGCTCGCCGCCTACGGCGCCGATCCGGACTGGTTCGGCCTCGGCGATCGCGATCTCGCCACGCATCTCATCCGGACCCAGATGCTCGACGCCGGCTACCGCCTGTCGGACGTGACGGCAGCGCTGTGCAGACGGTGGCTTCCCGGTGTCCGCCTCATCCCCGCGACGGATGATCGTCACGAGACCCACGTGGTGGTGGCCAAGCCCGACGGCGCCGACGGCGAGCGCGTCGCGATCCACTTCCAGGAGTGGTGGGTCCGACACCGTGCACAGATCCCGACCTTCGGTTTCGCGCAGGTGGGTTCCGACGACACCCGCACCGCCCCGGGTGTCACCGAGGCGATCGCCGCCGCCGACATCGTGCTGCTGGCTCCCAGCAATCCGGTGGTCAGCATCGGCGCCATCGTCAGCGTGCCGGGTATCCGAAGCGCGCTGCGGACCACCTCGGCACCCGTCGTGGGCATCTCCCCGGTGATCGACAACCGCCCGCTGCGCGGGATGGCCGACGAATGTCTGTCGGTGATCGGCGTGGAGACCTCCGCCGAGGCGATCGCGGCACATTACGGCGCACGCAGCGGGAACGGGATCCTCGACGGATGGCTGGTCGCCGAGGGCGACCGGGCCGCCGTCGACGGCGTCGCGATCGGTTCCGCACCGCTGCTGATGACCGATCCGGCAACCACCGCACAGATGGTCCGCGACGCATGCGCGCTGGTCGGAGTCGCCACCCCCGATCGCAATATCGGTACAGCGGAACGGAGTACGTCGTGAGCAGCGCTTCGGGACCCGGCGACCACGGGTCCGTCGGAGGCCTGGAGATCCGCGCGGTCACCGGTCTCGGCGAGTTCGGCCCGGAGAGCGACATCGCCGCCGAACTCCTCTCCGCCGCGCCCTGGCTGGCCGACGACGACATCGTCGTGGTGACCAGCAAGATCTTCTCCAAGGTGGAGAACCGCATGGTGGCCGCACCGACCGATCCGGACGAACGAGATGCGCTGCGCCGCAAGCTCGTCGATGACGAGTCGGTGCGGGTACTGGCACGCAAGAACCGAACGCTGATCACCGAGAACCGGATCGGCATCGTGCAGGCGGCGGCCGGGGTGGACGGATCGAACATCGCCACCGATCAGCTCGCACTGCTGCCGGTGGATCCCGATGCGAGCGCGGCCGGGCTCCGGGCACGCATCCGCGATGCGGCCGGCATCGACGTCGCGGTGATCGTCACCGACACGATGGGCCGCGCCTGGCGTAACGGGCAGACGGACGTCGCCATCGGCGCGGCGGGCATCCGGGTCTCCCATCCCTACGAGGGCTCGGTCGATGCCTACGGGAATCCCCTGGTGGTCACCGACATCGCCGTCGCCGACGAGATCGCCGCGGCAGCGGATCTGGTGAAGGGCAAACTGGGTGGGGTCCCCATCGCCGTGGTACGCGGCCTCGCGCCGGTCGACGACGGCTCCGGGGCCGTCGATCTCGTCCGGCCGGCGTCGGAGGACCTGTTTCGGCTCGGCACCGCGGAGGCGATCGAGCAGGGCCGTCGCGAGGCGGTGCTGACGCGTCGGTCGGTGCGCACGTTCGCGCCCGGGGCCATCGAACCCGGGGTGATGTCCGCGGCTTTCGCCGAGGCACTCACCGCACCCGCACCGCATCACACCCATCCGGTTCGCTTCGTCTGGGTGCGCTCGGACGAACGCCGTACCCGGCTGCTCGACGCAATGGCCGCCGCCTGGCGACGCGACCTCGAGGACGACGAGAAGTCGGCGGAATCGATCCGCAAACGCGTACGTCGAGGCCAGATCCTTTATGACGCACCAGAGTTGGTGATCCCGTTCCTCGTCCCCGATGGCGCTCACGACTACCCGGACGCCCGGCGAGCGGCCGCCGAACACACGATGTTCACGGTCGCGGCGGGCGGCGCGGTGTCGTCGCTGCTCGTGTCGCTGTCGGTGCGCGGGGTCGGGAGCTGCTGGATCGGATCGACCATCTTCGCCGCAGACATCGTCCGCGAGGTCCTCGACCTCGACGAGCACTGGGAGCCGCTGGGTGCGGTCGCCATCGGACGACCCGAGGAGGACGCGGGGCTGCGGCCGCCTGCGGCCACCGAGGGGTTGGTGATCGAGCGATGACCACGGCGTCGTTACATGCGTCGGCCGTCGCATGCCTGCGCTCGTGGGCGGCACCGGATGCCGACCAGGACGCGTTGCGCCATACGTATCTCGCGTTTCTCGATGCGGCGCCGGAAGCGTGCCTGCGCCGCAGCGAGCCGGGTCACCTGACCGCGTCCGCGATCGTCTTCGACGCGACGCTCACCCACGTACTGCTGACCCTGCACCCGCGGGTGGGCAAGTGGATTCAGCTCGGTGGCCATTGCGAGGAGTCCGACGAGACCCTGGCCGGGGCGGCCGCACGCGAGGCACGCGAGGAATCGGGAGTGCCGGATCTGCGACTGACGTCGGCGCCCGTCCACCTGCACACCCACCCGATCACGTGTTCCCTAGGCGTCCCGACCCGGCACCTCGATGTGCGTTTTGCCGCCGTCGCGCGGCCGACCGAGGACGATCGGCCACCGGCGATCGTGCGCAGCGACGAGTCGGTCGACCTCGCCTGGTGGCCGATCGACGACCTGCCACCCGACACCGTCGACGTCCCGGTTCTCATCGACCGCGGACTCGCCGCATGACGGCGCGAAACCACCTGAGCCGCGACCGGGCAGTCCCGCTCGAGCGGGCCCAGATCCCCGTCGAGCGGCACGGTTCCACGCCGACCGGGCACAGGGCAATGTCGCAACTCCAGCGTGCGCCCGCACGACGAGAAACTGCGCCCGATCGAGGGAAACCAGCCGCTCGGCGGCGATCTGACTCGCCCGAGGGCGTCCTAGATCCGGATACCCTTGCCGACGGTCACCACGCCACCGCCGCTGATGGAGAAGCGTTCCCGATCCGCTGCCGCATCCACACCGAGTTGCATTCCTTCACCGACGTGGACGTTCTTGTCGAGGATGGCGTGACGCACCACGGCCCCCTTACCCACCCGGACGCCGGGCATCAGGACGCTCCCCTCGACGACGGCGCCGTCCTCGATGACCACATTCGCCGACAACACGGAGTCGCTCACCGTACCGGCCGAGATGATGCTGCCGGCGCCGACGACGGAGTCCTGGGCGGTGCCACCCTGGACGAACTTGGCGGGCGGCAGATTGACCGTCTCGCCACGGATCGGCCAGCGCCGGTTGTACAGGTTGAAGACCGGGTGCACCGAGACCAGGTCCATGTGCGCGTCGTAGAACGCATCCAGCGTCCCGACGTCACGCCAGTAACCCTTGTCGCGCTCGGTGGCGCCGGGCACCTCGTTGTCCTTGAAGTCGTAGACGAACGCCGTGTTGCGGCGCACGAACCCGGGGATGATGTCGCCGCCCATGTCGTGATCGGAATCGGGGTCGGCGGCGTCGGCGCGGATGGCGTCGACGAGCGCCTCGGTGGTGAACACGTAGTTGCCCATAGATGCGAACGTGGCGTCGGGATCATCCGGCGTGCCAGGCGGATCGCTCGGCTTCTCGAGGAATCGGGTGATCCGGCCCGACGTGTCCGAGTCGATGCAGCCGAACGCCGTCGCCTCGGCGCGGGGCACCCGGATGCCGGCCACCGTCACGTCGGCGCCGGCGTCGATGTGCGCCTCGACCATCTGGGAGGGGTCCATGCGGTACACGTTGTCGGCGCCGAACACCACGATGTATTCGGGTTCCTCGTCGGTGATCAGGTTCATCGACTGGAAGATCGCGTCCGCACTGCCGGTGTACCAGCGAGGCCCGAGGCGTTGCTGCGCCGGGACAGGGGTGATGTACTCGCCGTGGAATCCGGCCGAGAACCACGTCTGCGAGATGTGCCGATCGAGCGAATGCGACTTGTATTGCGTGAGCACACAGATACGTTCGTAACCCGCATTCACGAGATTGGACAGGACGAAGTCGATGAGGCGGTAGGAACCGCCGAACGGAACCGCGGGTTTCGCACGATCCATCGTCAGGGGGTAGAGGCGCTTCCCCTCACCGCCTGCGAGGACCATTCCGAGCACGTGCGGCTGTGTTCTCACACTCCCCAACTTAACCGGCATCCAGGGCTCGGGCCAGACGAATGACCTGTCCCCGGTCGCGTGTTTCGCAGCACCGTTGGCGAACAGCCGACGTTGGCGTTAGCGTCGACCGCATGAGGGTGGCGATGATGACCCGGGAGTATCCACCCGAGGTGTACGGCGGCGCCGGCGTACACGTCACGGAATTGGTGCGGCACCTTCGCAGCCTCGCCACCGTCGACGTGCACTGCATGGGCGCCGAACGCGACACCGCCCATGTCTATCAGCCGGATCCGGGGATCGCCGGCGCCAACGCCGCCATCACCACGCTGTCAACCGATCTACGGATGGTCGTAGGTGCACAGGGCGCCGATCTGGTCCACTCACACACGTGGTACACGGGCCTCGCCGGCCATCTCGCCGCGCAACTCTACGGGGTGCCCCACGTGTTGACGGCCCACTCGCTGGAACCGATGCGGCCGTGGAAAGCCGAGCAACTGGGCGGCGGGTACCGCGTGTCGAGCTGGGTGGAGCGCAACGCGGTCGAATACGCCGATGCCGTCATCGCGGTGAGTTCCGGTATGCGAACCGACGTCTGCGACACCTACCCACGCCTCGATCCCGAGCGGGTTCACGTGGTGCGCAACGGTATCGACACCACCTCGTGGTTTCCCGTCGACGATGCATTCGGGCCCGAATCGACTCTGACGGGCCTCGGCGTGGATCCCGACCGCCCGATCGTCGCGTTCGTCGGACGGATCACCCGCCAGAAGGGCGTCGCGCACCTGGTCGCCGCGGCCCACCACTTCGCCCCCGACATCCAGTTGGTGCTGTGTGCCGGCGCCCCGGACACCCCGGAGATCGGCGCCGAGATCGAGGCCGCGGTGTCGGAGCTGTCCGCGTCGCGCGATGGTGTGTACTGGGTCCGGGAGATGCTCCCCCAACCGCGAATTCGCGAAATACTCACAGCAGCAACAGTTTTCTTGTGCCCGTCGGTGTACGAGCCGTTGGGGATCGTGAACCTCGAGGCGATGGCGTGCGGCACCGCGGTGGTGGCCTCCGCCGTGGGTGGCATTCCGGAGGTCGTCCGCGACAACGTCACCGGCCGGTTGGTGCATTACGACCAGGTCGAGCCCCGGGCCTTCGAGGCCGGACTCGCCGACGCCGTCAACGCGGTCGTCGGCGACCCCACGGACGCAGCGGCCATGGGCTCGGCGGGACGGGAACGTGCCGAGGCCGAATTCTCGTGGGATGCGATCGCCGAACAGACACTCGAGGTGTACCGCGCGATCCTGCGGTGAGGGCGCCCTCAACGACGTCGAGGTCGACACGTCGTGACCGTGACGGACACCGAGACGTCGACGGGGCCGTCCGCTTCGGTGATCACGAGGTCGGCATCGGACCGGATCTGCCCCGGCGAACGATGAAATGCGGTCGGGCCCATGGCGACGACGTCCACGATGGCGTCGGCGTCGAGCGAGCGCCGGTCGCCGACGACAGTTTCGGAACAGACCTCGAACTCGCCGGCAAGCGCGCTGCGCAGTCGGTCGTCCTTGTCCGCACCGACCGCGAGCATCCCCATCGGAGCGATGATCTCGCCGAGATGATCGGCATTGGGTGTCACCACCACGAGGATCCCGCGGGGATGCAGCACGCGGACGAACTCGTCGACATTGCGCGGCGAGAAGACGGAGAGGACCGCCCCGATCGACGACGATCGGATCGGCAGGGGCCGCCAGACGTCGGCGACCACCGAGGCGGCGCGCGGGTGCGATCGGGCGACCGACCGTGCACAGTATTTCGAGAGATCGAGTCCGAGTCCGTGCAGCCCCGGCGCGCGGTCCAGGGCGGCGGCCAGATAATGCCCGGTTCCCGCGCCGGCGTCGAGCACGAGGTCGAGCCCGTCCGGATCCCCTGTGCTCCGGACGGCCGTGTTCTCGGTGGCGGCTCGCCCGATGACATCGGCAACGACGTCGGACACCACACCGAAGAACCCGGAATCATGCACGCGCCGACGCGCGGCGACCATCTGCGCGGTGTCGGACAGGTGATTGGTCGACCGACCGTCGATCAATGAGACATACCCCTGCCGGGCGATGTCGAAACGGTGGGATGCGCCGCAGTGCAGCGACCGGTGGTCGGCGGCGACCGCCAGGTCGGCGGCGCACACCGGACACCGCAGCGCGGACTCGACCTCGCGCAGCGGCCCCGCCAATACGCCTTCTCGGCTCAGCCGGTGACCCCGCGCAATTCCTCGCCCAGCGCGGCCGCCTCGTCCGCGGTCAGTTCGACCACGAGTCGTCCGCCACCTTCGATCGGAATCCGGACAACGATTCCACGTCCTTCCTTGGCCGCTTCGAGGGGGCCGTCCCCAGTACGTGGCTTCATTGCCGCCATTCTCGAACTCCCTTCAGAGCTTTCGCCACACGGTGTGGAACGACACCCTCAACATCGGTCGGAAATGCTGCAGGTGCCAGGACAATGATACGTGTAGGGGTGGTCGTCACTGCTGCGCACGTGGCCAGTTGGTGTCACTGCTCGGCGGACGGCCGGTCCCGCGGGTCGCCCTCGGTCGCCGAGAGGTCGGCCGCCTCGCGGCCCTGGAGGTCGAGGACCACGCCACGTAATTCGTCGAGTTCACGTGCGAGTTTCTCCATGGCCCAGTCGACTTCGGCCGCCGAGTAGCCACGGAACTTCTGCGAGAACGTGAGCGCACGGACATTGGCCCCGGTGATGCCGGCCCGCGGGAGTCTGGTCAGCGTGGTACCCCGGTCGAGCGGCGGGAGATCCTCGCCGCGACCGAAGACGAACCAGACCACGGCAAAGACCGCGGCCACCACGACGGCCATGATCAGCAGGTACAGCAGGATCGTCTGCATACGATCAATACTGTCAGACGGTCGTCGGCATCACCCTCAGGAGTGACGGGTCAAGAGGCCATCTCCGCGGCGTCGGTCTCGACGGGCCGGATGGTGTTCATCGGCGGCCGATCCTCCAGGTAGACCTCGGTCGTGTGGGGGGTGAACGACCCGTCCGGCTCGGCGGTGAACTGCGTGAGCCCGATCCCGGAGTCCTCGATGCCGCACCGACGCATCAAGGTGCCGACGATCTGCCTGCTCATCACGCCCAGTTCGATCAGCGGTCGGTTCCGGTGCGTCCGCACCCCGAGATTCACCTGCCCGATGCCCTCGAGTCCGTAGCGGTCGAAGGTGTCGATCAGGAGGCCGATCTCGACGCCGTAGCCGGGCGCGAACGGCACGGACGAGAGCAGTTCGCGCGTTCCGGCGTACTCGCCCCCGAGGGGTTGCAGGATGCCGGTCAGATCTGGCCGCTGCGAAGCCAACAGAGGACGTGCGACGAGCTCGGTGACCCGTCCGCCACCGTTGGCGTCGTGCCGGCCACCGGTACGCAGCGGGCGCCGGTAGTAGCCCTTCACGAGCTGGATACGGGGATCGATCAGGAGCGGGCCGAGCATCTTGGGTACGAACATCGGATCCGGATCGATCAGGTCGGAATCGACGAACGCGATGATGTCCCCCGTGGCGACCGCAATCGACCGCCACAGCACCTCGCCCTTACCCTTCACAGGTTCGAGTTCCGGCACGGCCTGCTCACGTCCGATCACGGTGGCACCGGCGGCCCGCGCCCGCTCCTCGGTGGCGTCGGTGGACCCGGAGTCGAGCACGATCAACTCGTCGACCAGCGTGCCGCACAGGGGGCGGATCGAGGCGATCACATCGGCAACCGTCTCCTCCTCGTTGAGCGCAGGCAGCACAACCGAGATGGTCCGGCCGTCCTTGGCCGCGACGAGCTCGTCGAGCGTCCATTCCGGCTGTTCCCAGGTGTTGGTCGCCGCCCACCGCTGCTTGGTTCCGAGCGTGTCGGCAGGTGTCGGCCAGATGTTGGCCTTGTTGCGGCTGTTGGTGACGGTCGCCTTGCGACGCGTCTGGGTACGTCGTCCCTGTTCGGTCATGCGAGTCCCCTGACTGTTCGGGCGGGCGGTCGTGACCCCGCGATGGCAGCGACCATGTCGACCACGCGACGGGTGGCGGCGACCTCGTGCACGCGAAAGATCCGGGCGCCTGCGGCGGCACTCAGGGCTGTCGCGGCCAGAGTTCCCTCCAACCGTTGTTCGAGATCCACACCCAGAGTCTCCCCCACGAAATCCTTGTTGCTCAGCGCCATAAGCACTGGCCAGCCGGTGTTAACAAGATCGTTCACCTGGCGTAACAAGGCGAGCCCGTGGTGAGTGTTCTTGCCAAAATCATGTGTCGGGTCGATCACGATCGAATCACGGGCCACCCCCGCGTCGACGGCCCGTCGCGCCCCCGCCGTGACGTCGGCGATCACCTCGGCGACCACATCCGGATAGGCCACCCGGTGCGGACGGGTCCGCACGGTCGCCCCACCGGTGTGCGAGCAGACGATCCCGGCGCCGCGTGCGGCGGCAACCTTGACCAGATCCGGATCCGCTCCGGCCCAGGTGTCGTTGATCAGATCGGCGCCCGCCGCGCACGCACGCTCGGCGACCTCACTGCGCCAGGTGTCGACGCTGATGAGAACGTCCGGGAAGCGCTCGCGGACCCACGCGATCAACGGGACCACGCGATCGGTCTCGGTGGCCGCGTCCACCTCGGCGCCCGGTCCGGCCTTCACCCCACCGATGTCGACGATGTCCGCACCTTCGGCCACCACCTGGTCGATGCGAGCCTGGGCGGCAATATCCGCGAAGCTCGCACCCTTGTCGTAGAACGAGTCCGGCGTCCGGTTGACGATCGCCATCACGAGCGCGCGGTCGGTCGCGACGGGTTTTCCGCACAACGTCGGGAGCATGGCACCAGCGTAACGAGTGGTCTCGATACGGTTCCTCGCTACGCTCGTCACCTACTCGACCAGCGCAAACCACGGTTCCTCGCTACGCTCGTCACCTACTCGACCAGCGCAAACCACTCGATCAGTGTGTGACGAGCACGATCTGAGAGCTGCCGCTCAGCCCTTGGGCACCTTCGCCGCTGCGACGTCAGACGGGTAGTCGTCGTAAAAGTCGACGTACCCCTTGTCCCGGCCGGCGAGCACGTAGAGGTCGTCCTCGCCGACCTTCGTGAAGCCCTCTTCGCGCAATTCCACCTTCCGGTTCTTGAAAGTGGAGGTCTGTTCGAAATCATCGACGACCCGGACGAAGAGCGGTACCGCGTATGCGGGCAGGTGATCGTAGAGGTGGGCGGCGAGTTTGCCGGGGTCGAGGTCGGAGCCGTCACGCACCTTCACCGCACCCATGCCGGCGCGGCCGTCGGTCTTCTCGATCTCGACGCCGTAGACCACCGACTGGGCGATCGATGGGAAAGAGTCGAGTGCCGCCTCGACCTCGGTGGTCGCGACGTTCTCGCCCTTCCACCGGAACGTGTCACCGAGACGGTCGACGAATGCGATGTGGGCGAAGCCCTGATCGCGCACGAGGTCTCCCGAATTGAAGTAGGAGTCGCCTTTCTTGAACGCGTCGCGGATCACCTTCTTCTCGGTGGCCTCTGGATCCGTGTAGCCGTCGAGGGGCACGCGCTCACTGATCTCGGCCACCAACAGCCCGGTGCCGCCCTTGCCGACCTCCGTGAGGTGACCGTGCTCGTCCCGCTTGGGTTCGCCGTGGTCGTCGTACTCGACAATCTTGTACGGCAGCGGGCAGAAACCTGCAGTGCGCTTGACGCTGAAGGCGTTCACGAAGGCGAGATTCAGCTCGCTGGCGCCGTAGAACTCGACGATCCGATCGATGCCGAACCGCTCGGCGAACTCGTCCCAGATCTCGGGCCGCATACCGTTGCCGATGATCACCCTGACCGCGTGCTGACGGTCGGTGGCCTTCTCCGGCTGCGCCAGAAGGTAGCGGCACAGCTCGCCGATATAGCAGAAGGCCGTGGCGCGGTTGAGGATCACGTCGTCCCAGAATTTCGATGCCGAGAACGACTTCCCGATCGCGATGCAGGCACCCGAGGCCAGCACGGATCCGAGAGACACCGACAACGCGTTGTTGTGGTAGAGCGGCAGCGGCACGTACATGGTGTCGCTGTGCTTCAGTCGAACCGCGAGACCGCCGATGCCGGACAGGTTCGCCAGCCACCGGTTATGGCTCATCACACTGGCCTTGGGCATCCCGGTGGTGCCCGAGGTGAAGATGTAGAACGCCTTGGTCGACGCGGGCAGTGTCGCGGTCACCGACGGATTGTCCTCCGGCCGGCCTTCGGCCGCGGCCTCGAAATCGGCGAAATCGAAGACGTGCGGCGGCCGCCCCTCGGCCGGGATCGACTCGAACGCCTCGACGCAGTCCGGGTCGTGCACCAGCACCTTCGCATCGAGCAGGGCGACGCTGTGCGCCATGACTTTTCCGCGTTGGTTGTAGTTCAGCATCCCGGCAACCGCACCGAGTTTCACCGTTGCGAGCATGATCATCAGGTCGGTCGGTGAGTTCTTGGCGAGGAGGGCCACGACGTCGCCCCGGCCCACCCCGCTCTCGGCGAGCACGGCCGCGTACCGGTTCACCCGCCGGTTCACCTCGCCGTAGGTCATCGAGCGGCCCTGGAAGCGGATGAAGGGACGGTCCGGGTGGGCGTGCGCGTGCTTCTGGAAGATCGAGCCGATGGTGCGCTCGGCCTCCGGCGGCCGACGGATGAGTCCCGGCACGTGCTTGAGCATGCCGGGGGCCTGCGGTGCCATCTTCACGACGCCGCGGATCAGGTCGGTGATACCGACCGCGGTGTGCGTATCACTGCTCGACATCAGTTGTGTACTCCGCTTCCTCGTGCACTCGGGGTGTCATCCCGGCCGGGTTCGACAACGATCGTTGCCCCACGTCTCGCCTACCTTACCGAGCAGTAGCAAACCGGATGGCCATCGGCACCGATTCCGCGACGAGCAGCCGGTCGAGGGCGGTTCGGGAGACGAATCCCTGCCCGCGAAGGTCGCGCAACCAGCCGAGCAGTGGCGCATAGAACTCGAACGGGTCGAGGAGCACCACCGGCTTGTCGTGCATACCGAGATACCCGGCGGTCCACGTCTCGAACAGCTCCTCGAGGGTGCCGATGCCGCCCGGCAGGGTGATGAATCCGTCGGCGCGGTCGTCCATCAGACGCTTGCGCTCGCGCATCGTCTCGGTGACCACGAGTTCATCCGCGCCGAGATCGGCGACCTCGCGTTCCATCAGCGCGCGCGGGATGATGCCGACGGTTGTCCCGCCCGCCGCTCTCGCGGACTCGGCGAGTGCGCCCATCATGGAGATGTTGCCGCCGCCGGACACCACGGTGTGACCGGCGGCGGCGAGCGCGGTGCCGAGATCGGCCGCCAGATCGAGAAAACGCTGCTCGACCGGTCCTGATGCGCAGTAGACGCAGATCGCGCTCATCGACCACCACGCCCGGCCGCGGCCGCCGCGAT
Organism: Gordonia sp. DT101; assembly: GCF_049844895.1. NCBI lineage: Bacteria > Bacillati > Actinomycetota > Actinomycetes > Mycobacteriales > Gordoniaceae > Gordonia > Gordonia sp. DT101. Next base: position 449,850 of record NZ_JBNCLX010000001.1, read on the forward strand.
GATCTCGACCGCCTCGGCCGGCTCGTCCACGAGATGCAGCAGATCGAGATCGTCGGGCGAGATCATCCCCTTGTTCAACAACACCTCGCGCATCCAGTCCACCAGGCCGGTCCAGTGGTCGCGGCCGATCAGCACGATCGGAAATCTGACGACCTTCTTCGTCTGCACGAGCGTCAGCGCCTCGAACAGCTCGTCGAGCGTCCCGAATCCGCCGGGCAGACAGACGAAGGCCTGGGCGTACTTGACGAACATCGTCTTGCGCACGAAGAAATAGCGGAAGTTCATGCCGACGTCGACCCACTCGTTGAGGTGTTGCTCGAACGGCAATTCGATGTTGAGGCCGATGGATTGGGCCCCGGCGTCCCAGGCGCCCCGGTTGGCGGCCTCCATGGCACCCGGGCCGCCGCCGGTGATCACCGCGTACCCCGCCTCCCCCAGCGCGCGGCCGAGCCGCACCGCGAGATCGAAGTCGTGGGAGCCGGGGACCAGGCGGGCGGACCCGAACACGGTGACGGCCTCGGCCACCTCACTCAACGCATCGAAGCCCGCGACGAACTCCGACTGGATGCGCAGCACCCGCCACGAATCCCGCATGGTCCGCTCGGCACGTAGATCCGCATCACGCGGATCGACCCATTCCAGGAGCCGACGGTCCGTGGTCTTGCTCGGTTCGCCCTGTTCACGCCGGACACGCACCGGCCCGACGTAGCAGGTCTCGAGATCGTCGGGGGACGGCACGTCACCGGCCCGGTGACGGCCCGGTTCGTCGGAGGGATCAGCGGATGACATGGCCATCACGCTAATGGCTACCCGGACAGGAACGCACGCAGAAGATCGGCGACCTGACCGATCTGGCCCACGGACACCCGCTCGTCGACCCGATGTGCCAGATTCGGGTCGCCCGGCCCGAGATTCACCGCGGGCACTCCGAGCGCCGAGAACCGGGAGACATCGGTCCACCCGTACTTCGCCCGGAACCTGCCGTCGGCAGCGGCCACCAAGGCCGCGGCCGCGGGATTCGACAGTCCCGGCAACGCCCCGGCCGCCGAATCGGTGACCTCGAAACCCAGTTCACCGTCGGCGAGTTCGGCCGCGAACACCTGCCGGACGTGCTCGGTGGCCTGCTCGGCACTCCGGTCGGGTGCGAAACGGAAGTTGACGTCGACGTACGCCTCGTCGGGCACGACGTTGCCGGCCACGCCGCCGCCGATCCCGACCGCGGACAGGCCCTCCCGATACTCGCAGCCATCGATGGCGACGGTCCTCGGGCGGTAGCCCGCCAAGGTGGTCAGCAAACCCCCGAGTTTGTGAATCGCATTGTCGCCCATCCACGATCGGGCCGAATGCGCGCGCACACCGCGCGCCGAGAACCGCGCACGCATGGTGCCCTGACAGCCCGCCTCGATCAGTCCGGCCGTCGGCTCGCCGAGAATCGCGACATCACCGCGGAGCCATTCGGGCAGTTCGCGCTCGATGACACCGAGCCCGTTGTACTTCGCGGCGATCTCCTCGCAGTCGTAGAAGATCAGGGTGATGTCGTGCGCAGGCGCGGCCATCGTTGCCGCGAGGTGCAGGAAGACCGCGTCCCCGGATTTCATGTCGACGGTGCCGCATCCGTGCAACACCTCACCCTCGGTCTCGTCGTTCGTTCGACGGTGCGGGAGATTGCCCGCAACCGGCACCGTGTCGAGGTGACCGGCGAGGATCACGCGACTCGGCAGTCCGCGATCGGTCCGCGCCAGGACTCGATTGCCGTGCCGGACGATCTCGAAACCGCTTGTCTGAGCGCGGAGGGCGGATTCGACGGCGTCGGCCACGGCCGTCTCGTTGCGGGATTCGCTCTCGATGTCGACGAGGGCGGCGGTGAGGTCGACGGGATCGGCCTGCAGGTCGAGGACGGGCGTGGTCACCGGTTCACCGTAACGCGTGGCCACACCGACGCCGACGGTCGCGGGACCGCCGTCACGCTCATTTCTGGTAGCGGGGCTCGTACAACTGGACGTTGAACCCGCCCGGAACCTTGAAGTACGTCACGAGCCCGTAGCCGTGATCCTCGACGTCCTGGGTGAACTCGACGCCGCGGCTCTTCAGTTCCTCGACCGTCTCGTCGATGCGGTCGCAGTAGAACGAAATGTCCACGGTCCCCGACGGAGGGCTCGTGCCGTCGGTCGGGTGCACTCCGAGGTCCGCCTCCGGTGCGTCGAAGATGAGCCAGCCGCCACCGGTATCGGTGGACGGCAGCTGCAGTTTGTCCTTGATGAAGTCACGAAGTGCCTGTTCTTCGGTGGAGTAGAACAGGCCGTGCATACCGCGGATCATCGGGTCCTCCACATCGGAGTCGTCAGGCGTGCGTGAGCCGAATCTACCCGCTCGCCGGATGCCGCCCGGCACCTTGGCCGGACCCGTCGAGTCGCGGTCGGGTCTCCGTATCTACCAGCCGAATGACAAACGACCGCTCGACACCTTCGGCCCGGACACCGCGGCCTACTCTTGACCCATTCTCCAGGGAAGGACACCCATGATCATCTTCGGCGGACGACAGACCTCATCCCTGCTGGCGGTGCTGTATTTCCACTGCGCCTTCTGCCGGGCACACGCCGCGCAGCGCCTGTTCCGCACCAGGACATGGTTCACCCTGTTCTTCCTCCCGATCTTCCCGATGGGCGACGGCTCCTACTCGATCCACTGCTCGTACTGCGGCAACGCCTGCGGCGTCTCCCGTGAGAACGCGGACCGCTTCGTCGCCGACGCCCACGCACAGACCCAGACGGCCGGCCCCGCGCCGGCGGCGACGCTGCCGCGCTGAGCGGAGAAACGATTGAGCGGAAAGACCCCGCCCGAAGTGTCCGAAACGTTCAAGACCGGATGAGGCCCGCACAGTACCGTCAGCGACATGACCTCCGACAACGCAGTACTTCCGACGCTGAACGCCCTGTCGATCGTGACCGCGGACATGTCCGCCGCACTCGCCTTTTACCGGCTCTGCGGCCTGGACATCCCGGCAGGCGCCGAGCAGGAGCCGCATGCCGAGGCAACGACCGGTGGCATCCGCATCCTGTTCGACACCCGTGCGGTGGTCGAATCCTTCACACCGACCTGGCGCGAGCCCTCGGGAGGGCACCGGATGGCGCTCGCCTTCGAGTGTGCGTCACCCGATCAGGTCGACTCCCAGTACACACGTCTCGTCGATGCCGGCCACGTGTCTCAGCGTGAACCGTTCGACGCGTTCTGGGGTCAGCGGTACGCGGTGGTCCTCGATCCCGACGGCAACCCCGTCGACTTCTATTGCCCGCTGGCCTGATTCACGCTTCGCAGGTCGATGGTGCGCAGGTATGCCGACGGGCCCCGTCCGGTCAGTTCGACGAACTCCCGATGCATATGCGGCTGGTCGGCGTACCCGTGGCGGTACGCCGCCGCCGTCAGATCCCGGCCGACGGTCAGGTCGCCGAGCGCGGCGCGCATTCGGAGGATGCGCTGCAACGTCTTGGGTCCGTAGCCGTAGAACCGCGACGAGTGCCGGTGAAACGTGCGGACCGTCATCCCCAATCGGTCAGCGCACTCCTCGACCCGCACGCCCGCCGCCAGAAGGGCGGTAGCCGGGGCGAGCCAGGCCGGGGGGTCCCACACCATGGTGTGCGCGATCTCGTCGAGCACCGCCGCGGGATCGTCGCCCTCGGACAGTCGCGTGCACCAGCGTTGCGCCTCGGTATCGGACCAGAGGTCGGCGAGATCGACGCGTCGGTCCCGCAATCGCTCGGCCGGATGGCCCAGCACGTTGGGTGCCATACCCGGCGGGAGGCGCAGACCGACCATCGATTCCGCACTGTCCGCGCGGTACCGGTACGGACCGGTGTCCGGGCCTGCCACCAGCACCCGCCGTCCGGTCCAGATGAGGTCCATGCAGCCGTCGGGCAGGATCGTCGACTCCCCGGCCGTGTGCCGCGCACGCCACACCGTCCCTGCGCGCGGAGTGGCCCACCGGCCTGCGGTCATCGAGACGGTCACGAATTCGAGTATTCCCCCATCCCGGTAGGCTGTCCTCCCGTGACGACGAATGGCGCTTACGCAACCGGCATTGCCACCGTGACCAATGGCGGATCCGCTGATCCGGGAGCGGTCCTCGACGTGTGGTTCCCCGAACCGGAACTCGACAGTCCGGCGACGTCGGAGACCGTCGTCCTCGACGGCGACGACGTCCCGTCCGCGCTGCGTGACCTGGTCGGCACCGACAACTCCCGCGGCGTCAAGACCGTCGCCGTGCGCACCTCGATCACCGATCTCTCGTCGGCGCCGGTCGACGCGCATGACGTCTATCTCCGACTGCATCTGCTGTCGCATCGATTGGTGACACCGCACGGCGCAAACCTCGAGGGCATCTTCGGCCTCTTGAGCAACGTCGTGTGGACCAATTTCGGGCCCTGCCCCATCGAGGGTTTCGAATCGACGCGCTCCCGGCTGCGCTCGCGCGGTCACGTCACCGTCTACAGCGTCGACAAGTTCCCGCGCATGGTCGACTACGTGCTGCCCGGCGGCGTGCGCATCGGTGACGCCGATCGTGTCCGCCTGGGTGCGCACCTCGCGCCCGGCACCACCGTGATGCACGAGGGCTTCGTGAACTACAACGCCGGCACGCTCGGCTCCTCGATGGTCGAGGGTCGGATCTCGGCCGGCGTGGTCGTCGGCGACGGCTCCGACATCGGCGGCGGCGCCTCCACCATGGGAACCCTGTCCGGTGGCGGCAAGGAGATCATCGCGCTGGGCAAGCGCTGCCTGCTCGGTGCCAACTCCGGTTGCGGCATCCCCCTCGGCGACGACTGCGTCGTCGAGGCCGGCCTGTACGTGACCGCGGGAACCAAGGTCACCGGACCGGACGGTTCGTCGGTGAAGGCACGCGAGCTCGCCGGGCAGTCGAATCTGCTGTTCCGCCGTAACAGCCTCACCGGCGCGGTCGAGGTGGTGCCGTGGAAGGGCGACGGAATCGCCCTCAACGAGGCATTGCACAAGAACTGACACTCGGCACGGCCTGATCCGACCGCTCGTCGTCGGGTCAGGCCGTCAGACGTGCGGCGGCCGCGACGATGCGTTCATCGGTGGCGGTCAGTGCCATCCGGACGTGCCGTTTCCCGGCCGGACCGTAGAAATCGCCGGGCGCCACCAGGATGCCCCGATCGGCGAGCCAGTCGAGGGTGACCCTGCTGTCCTCGTCGCGGGTCGCCCACAGATAGAGACCCGCCTCGGAATGATCGATCCGGAAACCGGCGGCCCGCACCGCGGCGACGAGCGTGTCCCGGCGCGACCGATAGCGCTCCCGCTGCGCCAGCACATGCGCATCATCATCGAGGGCCGCGACCATCGCACCCTGGATCGGGAACGGCACAATCAGCCCGGCATGTTTGCGGACTGCGAGCAACTCGGCGATCAGAGCACTGTCTCCCGCGAGGAAGCCCGCCCGGTAGGACGCGAGATTCGAGACCTTCGACAGCGAGTGCACGGCGATCAGTCCGGTGTGGTCACCGTCACTCACCCGCGGATCGAGTATCGAGTATGCCTCCGACTCCCAGGCCAGCCCGAGATAACACTCGTCGGACACGACGATCGCCCCGCGCTCGCGGGCCCAGTCGATCATCTTCCGGAGATGCTCGACCCCGAGCACCTTGCCGGTCGGGTTCGACGGCGAGTTGAGGAAGACGAGCGCCGGAGACGTCGGCCCCAATTGGACCGTGGAATCCGCGCGCACCGGTGTCGCCCCGGCCAGGATCGCACCGACTTCGTATGTGGGATACGCGACTTCCGGGATCACGACGACGTCGCCGGCGCCGACGCCCAGCGTCGACACGATCCCGGCGATCGCCTCCTTGGTACCGATGACCGGTAGGACGCCGGACTCGTCGAGGCCGGACACGCCGTAACGGCGGTCCATCGCGGACACCGCAGCCTCGCGCAATTCGGTGGTGCCGACCGTGGTCGGATAGCCGGGGAACTCCGACGCCGTCGCGAGCGCCGAGCGGATGACCGGATCGACCGGATCGACCGGGGTGCCGACCGACAGATCGACGATGCCGTCGGGATGCCCGGCCGCACGCGCCCGCGCATCACCGATGGTGTCCCAGGGGAAGTCGGGGAGAAGGCCGCTGACGCGTCGTCGTGTCGTGAATCCGGACGTACTCACCGCGTCAGGTCATTCCTCTTCGTTCATCGGGGGCAGACCCTTGATGAACGCGGCATCGTGGTCGGTCTTGCCCACCTTGCTCGCGCCACCCGGCGACCCGAGATCGTCGAAGAAGTCGGCATTCGCACTGACGTACGGCTCCCACTCGTCGGGCACATCATCTTCGTAGAAGATCGCCTCGACCGGACACACCGGCTCACAGGCGCCACAGTCCACGCACTCGTCGGGCTGGATGTAGAGCATCCGACCGCCCTCGTAGATGCAGTCCACCGGGCATTCCTCGACGCAGGCCCTGTCCAGGACATCCACGCAAGGCTCCGCGATGATGTAGGTCACCACACTCTCCTTCGCTGCAAACTCGGGTCGACGACGATCGCACGTGCAGCGGTGTCGTCGTCGAACGGCGCGTGGGCTGGACGCACCGCATTACGGACCGCCTGGCCAGGCCGTCGAGGGCCGGTCGCAAGAGAGTCCACGATCAATCGTATCCGTCGCAGGCGTGGCCCCTCGACACCCGCCCCATGCTCACGACCTGGGAGTAATGGGGATCACATCCGGCCGAGCTGTTGCGATCAACGCGCGTCCAACCCTCGACGCCATCGCTGTTCCGCACGACTGTTGTCCACGTGACCGAGTACGAACGCGACGGCGACGTCCCGCACGGGATGTGTCCGGGCTGTGGAGACTGACCACCCGACCCCCATCCTTCGACTCGGAGACCACGATGACAACGACGTTACGCCGACCCGATCCCCGGTTCGAACCCGCGCACGGTCGCTCGACCAACCTGCCGACCCGACTGCGCCCCGCAGACTTGCTGCGCATCACCGATCAGGGCGTCGCCGACGTCCTCGACGGTGTCTACGATCAGCTCCTCCCCGACCGCTGGGATCCGGTCGAACGGTGGGCCGCCCGCCTGGAGACCACTGACGACCTCGACCTCTGGCTCATCAGCTGGACCCCGGATCGTTCGACCGAGCTCCACGATCACGCCGGTTCACTGGGAGCGCTCACGGTGCTGTCGGGTTCGTTGCGCGAGTACCGCTGGATCGGGGACGAATTGGCCCTGCGCATCCTGAATGCGGGCGATCAGGCCGCGTTTCCGCTCGGGTGGGTCCACGACGTGCAGCGGCACGACGCACTGGCGATCCGCCCCGGCGACCACGCCGACGACGCTCCCCTCGACACCGTCACGCCCACCCTCAGCGTCCATGCCTATTCCCCGCCCCTGACCGCGATGTCGTTCTACGCTGTGTCCGATCACGCCACCTTGCGACGGACGCGAACCGAACTCACCGACCAACCGGAGTGACCGAGATGCCGACGATCGATGATCTGCTGCTCGATGCCCGCGAACGGCTCCAACGGCTCGATCCGGGCGAGGTGGCCGACGAGCTCGCGCACGGCGCCGTCCTCGTCGACATCCGCCCCGCTGCCCAGCGCGCTGTCGAGGGTGCGGCGCCCGGCGCACTCGTCATCGAACGCAACGTGCTCGAGTGGCGATGCGATCCGGCCAGCGAAGCACGGGTGGCCGAAGCTGTCGATCACGATGTGCGATGGATCGTGTTGTGTTCCCAGGGATTCACGTCCAGCCTCGCCGCGGCCGCTCTGCAACAACTCGGCCTGCACCGCGCCACCGACGTCGTCGGCGGGTGGGAGGCACTGCGGGCCGTCGACGTATCCGGGACTGCCTGACCCGCCCCCCCTACCCTGCCCCGCCACCTCGCCGATCGTGCGCAGTTTCGCGCCGACTGTGCGCATCGCTGCGTCGACCGGGTACAGAACTGCGCCGATCGGGTACGGAATCGCGCCGATCGTGCGCGGACCACAGAACAGACCGTCTCCCGACGACCTCGTCGCGCACGATCGATGGGATTGTGCGCACGATCGACGCAAAACTGCGCACGGTCGGCGGGACGGAGGACCGGCGAGACGGAGGATCGGCGGGACGGAGGACCGGCGGGACGGAGGGCCGGCGGGACGGAGGATCGGCGGGACGGAGGGCCGGTCAGGCGACGGCGGGCCAGGGAAGGCCACGGGGGGTCACCTCGGCGGCGAGACCTGTGGCGGGGTCGGCGACGGCGGCGACGTGCTCGGCGAGGGACGGGTCGATCCAGCCGTCACCGAGAACATACGCCGGCTGAGCGGTGATGCGTTCGGTGAGCGCATGCCCCGCCGCGGCGGTGATCTCCGCCAGCACTTCGAGATTCGGCCACGGACGCTCGGGATTGACGTGATCGGGGGTCAACGGCGACACCCCGCCCCAGTCGTCGATGCCCGACGCGATCAGGGCGGCGCACTCCTCCGACGACACCAGATTCGGCGGTGCCTGGACGCGCATCCCCGGCCCCAGCACGATCCTCGCCACCGCGACCGCGGCGAGGAACTCGGTCATCGCCGCGTCGGGTGTACCCCGCATCGCGGTGTCGGGCTTGGCCCGGAAGTTCTGCACGATCACTTCCTGGATGTGACCGTGGGACCGATGGATGTCGGCCATCGCGAGGATCGATTCGGCACGCTCGGTGAGAGTTTCGCCGATACCGACCAGGATGCCGGTGGTGAACGGGACGCGGACGGCACCGGCGTCGCGCAGCACCTGCAGGCGCACAAGGGGGTCCTTGTCCGGACTCCCGTAATGCGGCTGACCCTTCTCGGTGAACAGACGGCGCGACGTGGTCTCGAGCATCATCCCCATCGACGGCGCGACCGGCCGTAGCCGACGCATCTCCTCGACGCTCATGACACCGGGATTCAGGTGCGGCAACAGCCCGGTGTCCTCGAGGACCGCCACCGCCGCGGCACGCACATAATCCAGCGTCGAGGTGTACCCACGCGCGGCGAGCCATTCACCCGCCTGTGACCAGCGCTCCTCGGGACGATCACCGAGAGTGAACAACGCCTCCTTGCAACCGAGTTCGGCGCCCTTGCGTGCGATGTCGACGACCTCGTCGAGGTCGAGGTACATCCCGTGTCCCTCGCGGGCCAGTTTGCCGGGCACCGTGACGAACGTGCAGTAATGGCAGCGATCACGACAGAGTCGGGTCAGTGGGATGAACACCTTGCGCGAGTAAGTGATCTGACGTTCACGGCCCATCGCCGCGAGGCCCGCATCGCGAATCCGGCCCGCGATCCCCTGCAGCTCGAGCAGGTCGTCGCCGGAGCACGCCAGCAGGGTCGTCGCTTGTTCGAGGTCGATCGGCCCTCCGGATCGCGCCGCTGCCAAGGCGGTCGAGGTTCCCGCGTCGGTCATCGTGGCAGACCTCCTCTGTCGTGGGTTCGGGTTTCGATCAGATACGGCTGCGGGTCGAAGGTGCCGTTACGTTCCCGGAACGACACCGCGGTCCCCGGCCACAGCAGTGTGAGGCGCCCACTCCTCGGGTCCACGTACCAACTCTCGCAGCCGGTCAACCACACCGTGGCCGCGCTGCGCTCGTCGATCTCCCGGGTGTACTCCGCCTCAGCCTGCGCGCTGACCTCCAGCGAACGACTTTCGTTGTGCGCCAAGAAGTCCATCGCGCCCACCACGTAGTCGAGCTGGGTCTCGATCATGAAGATCGCGGAGTTGTGCCCGAGTGCTGCGTTCGGGCCGTCGAGGACGAACATGTTCGGGAAGCCGCTGACCGTGGTGGAGGCGTAGGAGACCATGCCATCGGACCAGTGGTCGGCGAGTACCCGGTCGCCGCGTCCGCGGATACGCGTCGCGGCGGGCGGTCTGGTCGCCTCGAACCCGGTGGCCATCACCAGAACATCCAGGTCGTAGGTGTTGCCACTGACCGCACGCGCCTTGCACTCGAAGACCGAATCCAGCGCACTCGACTCGAACACCACGTTCGGACGCTCCAGGGCCGGATAGAAGTCGTCGCTCAGCAGTATTCGCTTGCAACCGATCTCGTACTCGGGCGTGAGCTCGGCCCGCAACGACGGACTGCCGATCTGGCGGTCCAGATGTCCGCGCGCGCGGTCGCGGATGGCATCGATGTCGGGATGGAGGCCGAGGCGCTGCCGAAAAGCCTTGTCGGCGTCGTGGAGCAGTCGTTCGCGCAGGGCCTGCGCATTCTCCGGTATTTGCAGCTCGGCTCGTTCCGCATCCGAGAGTCGACGATCCTCACGCGGGACCACATAGGGAGGCGTGCGCGAGAACACCACCAGTTCTTCGGCACTCTCGGCAAGGTGCGGGATCACCTGGACCGCCGATGCGCCGGTGCCGACCACTCCGATCCGCTCTCCCCCGGAGAGCAGATCCTCGCGCCAGGATGCAGTGTGAACGACTGTGCCGGTGAATGATTCGAGACCGTCGACATCGGGAAGGTGCGGCTCGGACAGCCGACCGACGGCCATCACCAGCACCCGGGCACGGATCGGTCCCGACTCGGTGGCCAGCGACCAGTACGCGCCATCGTCATCCCACCGGGCTTGCCGCAGTTCGCAACCGAGGCGAATGTGCGGTGCGAGCCCCTCGTCGTCGACGGTGCGCTGAAGATACCGCTGGATGTCGGCACCGCGCGGATACAACGTCGCCCAGTCGGTCGGTGGACGGAATGAGAACGAGTACAGGTGTGCCGGGATGTCACAGGCGATCCCGGGATAGGTGTTGTCGCGCCACGTGCCACCGACCGCGTCGGCACGCTCGAGAACCACGAAGGATTCCGTTGCGCGTCTTGCCAACTGCGTCGCCATGCCGATCCCGGCAAATCCGGCACCCACGATCGCGACGTCCACCGCGGTGGGCGTGGTGGCGGTGCCAGGGGTGGTCATGGACGCACCTGCGGGATGGACACGAGACGGTCGGCCGGCGGTTCGGTATGGGCGGTGGTGCGTTGACGCGGTGCCCGGCCGACTCGTGCCGCGATGTCGACGAGTTCGTCGACGTCGAGGACCCGGCCGGCCTCCTGACCCGCCGCCGGCATCAGCTCGCCGTCCAGCAGGAGGCCACCGATGTCGTCGACGCCGCCACGCAGGACCTGCTCCACCACGTCGCGGTCGAGTTTCGTCCACGCCACCTGGAGATGGTCGAAGTGGCCGAGTGTGAGCAGCCGCGCGACAGCATGGACCGCACGGGTCTCACGTTCGGATACGCCGGCAGTCGCGATCCCGGACAGATGCGGTCCGGCATTCTCGGGCAGCATGGGCATGACGATCAATTCGCTGAAACCGGCGGTACGGCTCTGGATCTCGGTGAGCAGACGAAGGTGCGCAACTTGATGCCGAGGCGTCTCGACATGGCCGTAGAGCATGGTCGCGGTGGAGAACAGACCGACCCCGTGCGCTGCCTCGATGACCTCGATCCAGTCCCCCACCGCCGGTGCGCGACCACCCGCGAGACGGGACCGGACCTCGTCGTCGAGGATCTGCGCGGCGGTGCCGGGCACCGAGCCGAGGCCCGCGTCGCGGGCGGCCCGCAGGAAATCGGCGATCGGCACGCCCATCCGGTCCGCCGCGTCGCGTACCTCGGGCGGGCGGAACGCATGCAGGTGCAAATCCGGCGCCGCACCATGGATTCGTTCGACGAGACGCAGATACTCGTCGGCCGGGGCGTCGGCGGGAACCGGCCCCTGCACACAGATCTCCGTGGCCCCGAGCCGCCATGCTTCGTCGACCAACGCCTCCACGGCCGGTACATCGTCGCGTCCGGCGGCGACCACAGAGGTGTCGAGGTTGCGATTGACCACGAAGGTCACCGTGCCGGGATCGGTCACCTCGCGACGCGCGGAGTCGGCGAGCGCACACAGCGCCTCGAGTTCCGGCCCCGACGCGCCGAGCAGGGCGACCCACTCGTCGTCGGTCAGCGACGCCGGATCGTCGGCGACGTGACGCAATGCTTCCCGGGCTTCGTCCACCGCGGCGTGCGCGTCCCGAGCCCACTCCCGCAGGACCATTCCCTCACTGTAACCGCACGCGGCTCGAGCCCGACGCCGCGTCGATCCGGGCTCCGCTACACCCCTTCTGAAGTGGTCAGACGTCATCTGGTGTGGGCAACCGCCCCGACCACGCGACGACCGCCGGCAGGCCCGCCCCGATGACGAGCAGCGCCAGGGTCGGCAGCATCAGCACCCCGTCCGGGAGCAGCTCGACATCGCCACCCGGACCGGGCAGCGCACCGATCACCAGGGCGAGGAGCCACGCCAGCAACGGAAAATAGCGCACCGGACCGTCGGTGTAGGTCGAGGCGAGCCAGAGCAGGACGGCGTTCACGATGCCTGCGAGCACCGCGGCCACCGGGATGGCAATGCCACCGAATCGCAGATATGCGAACGTCACGGACATCACGCCGACCACGAACCCGTCGACGACGAGGAAGGCCAGCAGGATCCGGTCGGACCACCGCATCAGACGACCCCGGCGAAGAGATCGATCTCACGGCCCGGTCCCAGGCCGTCACCGGCGTCGCCGGCCGTCCGCACGAAGTGCTCACAGTCGAGGATGGGCTGCACGATGTTGTTGGACAGTGCGTACTCGGTGCCGGACCCGGCTACGGTCACCTGCGTGGCATGTGCCGCCAACGCCGCCGCCTTCAGGTGCAACTGCGGCCGGACGTCGATCTCGGTGGTGATCGTCTCGTCCGGATAACTCGGCAGCTCACCGGCTTCGGGCATACGCCAGGCGTCCGGGACGCGACCGGATGCCCCGGTGAGGCCGGCCGCGAGCGCGGACCGTTCGGTCACCGACTCGTACACCTTCAGGTTCGTGCCGCCGAGTCGCTCGACGACCTGCGGCACTGCCGCGACCGTTGTCGCGTGGACCAATTTGTGGTCGGGGTGACCGTAGGTGCCCGCATCGTCATAGGTCACGATCACCTGCGGCGCGAAATCCACGATCTCGGCGACGAGTGCGGCCACCAGATCGTCGAACGGCGCCCGGACGAGGGCGCGCGGATGGTCGGCAGACGGCGTCCCGGCCATCCCCGAGTCACGCCAGCGCCCGGCGCCGCCGAGGAACCGTGGACGCAACGGTGCGCGACCCGCCGGGGTGAGCGCGGCAAGCGCCCGGGTGAGTTCGAGGATGCGGTAACCGCCGAGTTGGTCGGCGCCCCCGTCGGCGGCCAACTGCGACCACTCCTCGCCGATGACCTCGCCCTCCTCGCCGAGGGTGAAGGTCAGGACGCGCACGTCGACGCCCTCGGCGAGATAGCGGGCGATGGTGCCGCCGGTCATGATCGATTCGTCGTCGGGATGCGCGTGCAACAGCAACAGCCGCCGATCCGCGGGTGCCGTCACGGCAGCTCCCACGACACCGCGTCGCCGTAGATCCCCACCTGGATCGGCCCCGACAGCGGCACGTTCTTGACCTGACCGGTCCGACCCACGAGGGTGCTGTCCTGATAGAGCGGCAGGTACACCGCCTGCGCGGCCAGAAGCGGCTCGGCCTCGGTCAGTTGCGGGATGGGGTCGGCCGCCGACAGTGCGCCGCGCGCCAGGGCGATCAGCGGCGGGTCGCACACGCCCGAGATGTTGCTGGCATAGCTGTCGCCGGGGCCCGCACCGGTCTGTCCGGGGGCCACACTGGTCGGCGTCGGCGGCGTCGAGAGCGACGGCGCGGTGCCCGGCTTCGGCTGATCGCAGTCGACCTGCGACGCCAGCGATGCGGCCGGCGGCACCCCGAGTCCGGTCCAGCCGACGACCAGGTCCACCCGGGCGTTGGTCAGGGCGACGCCGTACAGCTCGTTGTTGGGCAGGGCCACCACCGACGCTCTCACTCCGTGGCCGCGCAGCTGATCGACGATGTTGGACGCCGCGGACGTGGATCGTGGGTCACCGCTGATCGCACCGACCCGCACGGCGAGGTCCTGGCCGTCCTTGCGGTAGGGCGCGACACCCTCCGGCAGCCGTGGGGTGTCGGGGTTCGCGCCGGAGGCCTGAGATGAGCTCGGCGCAGCGGCACTCGACGGCGACGAACTCTGCGAGGACGGGCTCGCCCCCGAGGTGCTCGGGGTGCCGGTGGTCGGGGTGGCGGTGTTCGAGGTGGCGCTGTCTGCCTCGGCGCGTTGATAGCCCGCGTCGCCCAGCAGACCGGTGATCTCGCCCGCCGACGGCCGGGCCCGGTCGACCGGGAAGTAGCCCCGGTCCGTCGGGGCGAAGACGGTGTTGGCGTATGGCGTCACGATGTCGTCGCCCGCACCGGCCAGCGAGACCAGACCCGGATCGACCATGCCGAGGATCGCCTGGCGCACCTGCAACGAACGCATCGTCGACGTCCGGGCGTTCACGCCGATGGACAAGGCCCGCGACGTCGGATTGCGTTGGGTCTGCACGCCGGGCACCGCGGCGAGTTCGGCGGTGGTCGCCGGGCCGGTGCTGAGGTTGACGATCGACGAATCACCTGATCGCACGGTCTCGACCATCTGCGACGCCGTGCCGGCCCGACGCAGCACCACCTGATCCAACGACGGCGGCTTCATCCAGTAGCGGTCGTTGCGGACCAGGCGCACCTCGTCGCGGGTCTGGTCGATGGACACGACCGAATACGGGCCGGCCGAGACGGGCTTCCCGCTGTCCATCCCGGTCTGGAACCCCGCGGGCGCGCCGCGCAGGACGTGACTCGGCAGCAGGTCGGTGAAGAGTTCACGCCACGCCGGGTACGGCCGCGCGAATGTCACGGCCACCTCCTTGCCGCCGGCGCGCGACTGCACGGAGTCGATCAGGCGATAGCCGGCCGGCGCCACGACATTGGGTTGCCGCGACATCTGCTGCCAGAGGTACGAGAAATCGTCACCGGTCACCGGGAGGCCATCGGACCACTGCGCGTCGGTCTGGATGTGATAGGTGACGGTGAAGGGCTGGGTCGAGGTGACATCGGCCGAGGTGATCAGCGCGTCCTGGCGCTGCCAGACGACGCCGGCCGGCGTGTTGACCGGCTGGAACGCGCTCGGCAATGTCATCGCGGCGATCGCCGTCGTGACCGAACCCTGATCGGCACCGAGGTGCGGGTTGAACCCGCCGCCCACGGAGTCGGTCGCGATGTAGACCGTCTTCTCGGTCGGATACTCGGTCGGGGTCGCCGGCGGCGCCGTCTCGCGTACCGGTGGCGGCGGATTGGCCGAACAGGCCGCACCCACCAGCACAACGGCCGCGAGCAGCGCAGGCAATCGGCTGTGACGACGGGTGGCGCGCACCGACGATCTCAGCTGCCAACGACTCACCAGCACTACCCCCACGTCATGGGTGCCCGGCGCACATCGTCCGGGCACTCGGCCTTGCCTTATCCCGCCGCCTGATCGCGCGACTTCGCCCGTGAGCGTTCGCGGGCGCGAGTGGACGCGTCGAGGTGAACCTTACGCACCCGGGTCACCTCGGGCGTCACCTCCACACACTCATCGGCGGCGCAGAACTCCATCGCGCCCTCGAGGTCGAGTTGCATCGGCTTGGCCAGCGTCTCCATCACGTCGGCCGATGACTGACGCATGTTGGTCAGCTTCTTCTCGCGGGTGACGTTGATGTCGAGATCCTCGGCGCGCGGATTGATCCCGACGACCATGCCCTCGTAGGTGTCGGCACCCGGCTCCACGAAGAACGTCCCTCGATCGGCGAGCTGGATCATCGCGAACGGCGTGACGCTACCGGTGCGGTCGCTGACCAGGGACCCGGTGTGCCGGGCCCGGATCTCGCCTGCCCAGGAGTCGTAGCCGTCGAACACCGCGTTGGCGATGCCGGTGCCGCGGGTTTCGGTGAGGAAGTCGGTGCGGAAGCCGATCAGGCCGCGCGACGGGACGATGAACTCCATCCGGACCCACCCGGTGCCGTGGTTGTTCATCTGCTCCATGCGGCCCTTGCGCGCGGCGAGCAACTGGGTGACTGCACCGAGGTACTCCTCGGGGACATCGATGGTCAGGTGCTCGAACGGCTCCTGCACCTTGCCGTCGACCTTGCGGGTGACCACCTGCGGCTTGCCGACGGTGAGCTCGAAACCCTCACGACGCATCTGCTCGACGAGGATGGCCAGCGCCAGCTCGCCGCGGCCCTGCACCTCCCAGGCATCCGGACGGCCGATGTCGAGGACCCGCAACGACACGTTGCCGACCAGCTCGGAATCGAGACGCGACTTGACCATCCGTGCGGTCAGCTTGTGACCTGACACGCGGCCCGCCAGCGGCGAGGAGTTGGTGCCGACGGTGACCGAGATGGCCGGCTCGTCGACGGTGATCCGCGGCAGCGGCTCCGGGTTCTCGAGGTCGGCAAGGGTGTCGCCGATCATGATCTCCGGCATGCCGGCGACCGCGACGATGTCGCCGGCGTCCGCCGACTCGGCGGGCGCCCGGTCGACACCGATGGTGGCGAGCAGCTCGGTGATCTTGGCCCGCTCGATCACGGGTTCGCCATCGACCTCTCGGCACCACGAGATCTGCTGCCCCTTGCGCAGCGTCCCGTTGTGGATGCGCACGAGTGCGAGGCGACCCAGGAACGCCGAGGCGTCGAGGTTGGTGACGTGGGCCTGCAACGGGGCGTCGGGGTTGCCCTTGGGCGGTGGCACGTGGTCGAGAAGCACGTCGAAGAACGGGTCGAGGTTCTCCCCGGCCGGCACCTCGCCGTCAGCGGGCTTCACGGTGCTGGCGATGCCCGCACGCCCAGAGGCGTAGAGGATCGGCAGGTCGAGAACGAGTTCGGCGGCCGCAGCGGCCTCGTCGTCGAGGTCGGAGGCGAGGTCGAGCAGCAGGTCCTGCGTCTCGTCGACGACCTCCTGGATTCGGGCGTCGGGGCGGTCGGTCTTGTTCACCAGAACGATGACCGGCAGCGATGCGGCCAGCGCCTTGCGTAGCACGAAACGCGTCTGTGGCAACGGCCCCTCGGAGGCGTCGACGAGCAGCACCACGCCGTCGACCATGGACAGGCCGCGCTCGACCTCGCCGCCGAAGTCGGCGTGGCCGGGGGTGTCGATGACGTTGATGACGACCTCGGTGCCGTCGGGCTGGCGACGGTGGACCGCGGTGTTCTTGGCGAGGATGGTGATGCCCTTCTCGCGTTCGAGGTCACCGGAATCCATCACGCGGTCGACGAGCTCGGCGCGTTCGCCGAAGACGCCGGACTGGCGCAGCATCGCATCGACCAGGGTGGTCTTGCCGTGGTCGACGTGCGCGACGATCGCGACGTTGCGGAATTTGTGGACAGCGCTCACTGAGCTCTCTTTCACTGCGTTCGTACTCGAGGTCTGGGCTTGTGGGGTCGATATGTCCCGCTCGCTCACTCCCGGCGCGGCGGGCGACGGGGAAGCGCGGCGGCATGGCCGGCCGGTACCCGGCGATCGCCAGCGGACAGGTCAACCTGTACAGGGTATCGGTCGACCGCCTGAGACGGTGATCACATCACGCGGACAGTCCGAAGTTAGGGCATGCTAACGTCCCGACATGGGCAAGGTGAAGCCGGCAGAAGTGTGCGATCTCAAGGCCAAGAAGAAGTGTTGCCGGAAGTCCACGCGGTGTGTCCGCTGTCCCGTGGTGATCCACCGGATGCGCAAGCTCGACTATTCACAGATGTCCAAGAAACAGCTGGGCAAGGCACTCAAGAAGGCCCGCGCCGCCTGATCCCGACGTCACGTTCCGCCTTGCTCACATACTCGTCGACATAGGGCAGCGCCGCCAACGCCGCCAACTCGGTCATCAGCCGATCGGTAGCCGCACGCGGGCCCGCAGACTCTACGTCGACCGAGAGCGGACGTCCGACGACGACGGCGACCCGACCGGGCACCAGCAGACGCCGACCCGGTGGATTCACCGCTGCCGTCCCGCGTAGCGCGATGGGAACCACTGGCGCACCGGTCATCTCGGCCATCCGCATCGCGCCGGTGCGACCCCGATGGACCCTTCCGTCGTTCGACCGACTGCCCTCAGGGTGGATCGCCCAGACGCCGCCGTCGGCCAGCACCTGCGCTGCGGTGGTGAGCGCATCGCCCGACCGGTCCCCGCCGCGTCGGTCGATCGGGATCTGACCGACGGCGGTGAAGAACCACCTCTGCAACGCACCGCGTCGACCGGGTCGATCGAAGTACTCCGTCTTGGCCACGAACGTGACGCGCCGCCGTATCACCAGGCACAGCAGCAGTGAATCGATGAACGCACAGTGATTGGCGGCGACGATGACCGGCCCGTCGGCCGGGACGTACTCACGGCCGACGACCCGGGGCCGCGTCAGCAACCACAGGAGCGGGCCGATCAGCACGTATTTGGCGATGAAGTACCACACGACATCCAACCTCCTCGACAGGTAGACGGTGTCTACGGAAAGAATGGTAGACATTGTCTACATGGCTGGTCCACAGGTCCTCCGCCCACCGATGCGGGAGCTACTCATCCGTGCGGGCGTGGAGCTGCTCGAGGAGCGGGGTATCGACGCGGTCGGTGTGCGAGCGGTCAGCCGGCGGGCCGGCGTGTCACACGGCGCACCGCGCCGATATTTCCCGTCACACCGGTCTCTCCTCGCCGCGATCGCGCGCACCGGCATCATCGATTTCGTGGGAGTTGTGCGCCCGATCCTGGCCGACGCCACGACTCCCCCGCGCACACGTCTGATCGACAGCGGCGAGGCATACCTCGATTTCGCGCACCGACGACCCGCGATGTTCGACCTGATGACCCGCCACGATCTACTCGACCGTGCCGGTGCAGATCTGCGCTCGCTCACGCTGCCGTTGATGGCAGATCTGCATGCGGTCGTCATGGAGGGCACTGCCGGCGACACAGATGACCGGCTGCGCACCCTCGCATTGTGGGCGTCGATCCACGGGATCGCCGTCCTGGCGTCGAATCAGGCCTTCGCCCTGTATCCCGGCATCCCGACGCCCGACGACACCTCTGGGAGCGGGGCGGCGACCGCGCGGGCACTCCTGGCACGTGCCGTCGACGCCCACCTGGCCTGACCGCGCACCACGCGCCTCACGCCGTCGGCGGCGACTCCTCCTCCGCGGCCGACCGGACCGCGACCGCGGCGGCCACCGCGATGATGCCGACGGCCTCCACCGGTGTCGGGATCTGGTGCAGCACCACCACCCCGACGATCGAGGCGGCCACCGGCAGCAGGGCCAGCAGGATGGCGAACCGGGCACGGCCCACCTGCCGCAACACCACCTGGTCGAGCGCGTAGGGAATGGCGGTCGACGCGAGCCCGAGACCGAGTCCGAGCAGCAACAACCGTGCAGTCGGCGCGTCGTCGGCGAACGCCGGGCCGAGGAACAGCGCGAGTGGCGACGTGACGATCGCGGCGACGACGAAACCGGTCGCCAGATCCTCCATGCCGCGGCCGCGTTGTGCGACCCGCTTGCCCAACACGATGTAACCCGCCCAGCAGGCCGCGGCCACCAGCGCCAGCAGCACCCCGACCGCGGTGCCCTCCCATCGGACGTCGGCGATCAGCACCACCCCGATCACGGCGAGTCCCAGTGCGAGCACGTCGCGGCGCGTACGTGAACCGAGCGCCGCGACCGCGACCGGGCCCAGGAATTCGAGTGCGACCGTGGTGCCCAGCGGCAGACGGTCCAGCGCCTCGTAGAAGGCGATGTTCATCGCGGCCGTGATGAGCCCGAAGGCGGCGGCCAGCACGAGACGCGACGGCCGCCAGGCAGCCCGTCCGGGACGCACCCACACCACCAGGATGAGCGCCGCGCCGGCGATGCGCAGCCAGGCGACGGCGCCGGGTGGCAGCGTGTCGAAGAGGTCGACGGCGATCGCCGCACCCAGGTACATCGAGACCGCGCCCACGATCATGAGCGCCGGGGCGGTCAGCCGGGTCCCCGACCCGTGCATCATTCGAGTACGGCGAGGAGTTCGGGCACCCAGGCGGTGTCCGCTGGCACCAACTGATCGTCGTGGGTCAGCGCACTCAGGGCGACCGCATCCACCCAGCGCAGCGCCCGATGTTCGGCCGGGTGTGGGGTGCCGGCGACGATGTGCGCCCACCTTGCCACCAGCGTGAGACCGGCCGGCAGATCCACTGTTTCGCGCAGGACGCCCCCCACCGCGACCTCGACCCCGAGTTCTTCCATCAGTTCGCGGCGCAGGGCGGTCTCGGCGCTCTCCCCCGGCTCCGTCTTACCGCCGGGCAACTCCCACCGCCCGGCGACCTCGACGGGGTACCGCCGCTGGGCGAGCAGCACGCGACGACGACCCGCATCCAGGATCGCCCCCGCGACCACCAGCCGGCGGCCGTCGTCCACCGACGCGCTCACGATCCGATCACCGCGACCCGCTCCGCGACGATCCGCAGACCCACCCGATCTCCCACCGCGGCCCGCTCGGAGGTCACCGCATCGACCTCGCCGACGTCGGTGACCACACGCACTCGACGGCCGGCGGGCAGATCGGCGACCGTCGCGACCACACCGACCACGTCGTCGTCCGAACCGGCCCGGACCGCACGCATCGACTCCGCCCGCAGCCCCAGGCGTCGGTGCCCGTCGGGAACGGCGAGGCCGACGGGCCCGAGCTCTGTCTGCGCGGACGCGCCGGCGAACTCCGCCTCGATCACGGTCGTCACCCCCAGGAACCGGGCGGTCCACTCGTCGACGGGACTGCTCCAGAGATGTTCGGGCACATCGGTCTGCACCAGTTCACCCTCGCGCATCACCGAGATCGTGTCGGCCATCAACGCGGCCTCGTTGTGATCGTGGGTCACCACGATGGTTGGCGTGGCCGCGTCGCGGACGATCTCGGCGATCTCGATGGCCAGCTGATCCCGGAGCAGCCGATCGAGGGCTGCGAGAGGCTCGTCGAGCAACAGCAGCCGCGGTCGCGGCGCCAGCGCCCGTGCGAGTGCGACGCGCTGGGCCTGACCACCGGACAGTTCGTCGACACCGCGGTCGGCGAAATCGGGCAACCGCACCAGATCCAGCATCTCCGCCACGCGGGCCCGGATCGTGGCCCGCGACCAGCGTCGCATCCGCAACCCGTAGGCAATGTTGGACGCGACCGTTCGGCCCGGGAACAACTGTCCGTCCTGGAACACCACCCCGAAGTCACGACGGTGCGCCGGCAACTCGGACAGGTCGCCACCGTCGAACCGAATTCGCCCGTGGCTCAACGGTTCCAGACCCGCAACCGCGCGGATCAGGGTCGACTTCCCGCAGCCCGACGGGCCGAGCAGCGCGGTCACCACCGAACCCGTCGTGCCCACCGTCCAACTCAGGCCGTCCAACACCACGGTCGGTCCGTACCGGACCCCGACATTCTCGATCTGCAGCATGTCAGAGCAGCGCTCCCGTCCTGGGCCGCAGCGCTTCGACGACGACGACCGCCAGGGTCGTGACCGCGACGAGCAGCATCGAGGCCGCCATCGCCGTCGCCAAGTTGTCGGCGCCGGGCCGATTCAGCGCCGATCCGATCAGCACCGGCAGCGTGGTCGTGTCCGCGCGGGCCAGGAAACTCGTGGCCCCGAACTCGCCGAGCGCCATCACGAATGCGAAACCGCCTGCCGCACAGAGCGCGCGACCAATGAGCGGGAGGTCGACGGTGAGGAACACCCGCAACGGCCCGGCACCCAGGGTCGCCGCCGCCTCCCGGAGCCTGCCGGGCACCGAGGACAGTGCGGGCAGCGCGATCCGCACCACCACCGGGATGGCGATCAGGGCCTGCACGCACGGGATCACCAGCGCCGACGACGCGACCTCGGTGGGCAGTGACGCCAGCACGATGAGGTATCCGAAACCCAGCGTCACCGCGCTGACGCCCAGGGGAATCGTCGCGACGACGTTGCCGGTCGCCGCCCACACGCCATGAGATCGATGCATCGCGACTGCGGCGAGCAGTCCGACCACCAGCGCGATCGCCATCGCCAACGCCGCTGTGACCAGCGAGTACCGCAAGGTGTCGAGGGGGGTGACCCCGTTGACCGACTCCGTCAGGGACCGGTATCCGTCGAGTGTCCAGGCGCCGTCGGCGCCGGGGCGCACCGAACGGAGCGCGAGAACCGCGATCGGCCCCACCAGGACCACCACGGTCCACGCGAGCGCCGCCAGAACGGGCAACCATCCCGTGCCGTGTGGCCGGAATCGCGTCTCCCTCGGGCGGGCACCCGTAGCCGATCCGGCGGGGTCGGTGAACACGCGGGTCAACAGCAGCGCCGCGACCACCACGACGATCTGCACCAGGGAGAGTGCCACCGCCTCCGGGATCCGGAAGTAGCCGATCGCCTGGGTGTAGATCTCGGTCTCCAACGTCCGGATCTCGCCGTTGCCGAGGACCACGATCACGCCGAAGCTGGTGGAGCAGAACAGGAACACCAGTGCCGCCGCCGCGCCGACGGCCGGCATCAAGCGGGGCGCGACAACGGTCAGGAAGGCGCGGATACGTCCCGCCCCCAGGGTCTGCGCCGCCTCGGCCTGTCGCGGGTCCAGTGATCGCCATGCCGCGCCGACGACCCGTGCGACGACCGCGACGTTGAGGAACGCGTGGGCCAGCAGGATCGGCCACAATCCGGAGCCGATGTGCGCGAACGCGAGCGGTCCGTCGAGCAGCGCCCGGAACGCGACCCCGACGACGACCGTGGGAAGCACGAAGGGCACCGTCACGATCACCATCAGCAGTGCCGATCCCGGGATGCGCACCCGGGCGACCAGCCACACCATCGGCGCCGCCACCACGAGGGCCAGCACGGTGGACGCGGCGGCCTGCCACAGGGTGAAGCCAAGCAGATTCAGTGCGTGCGTGCGGCGCAGGAGCTCACCGACGCCGACGTCGGATCCGGTGTCGACAGCCCGCCGGACGAGTGCGCCCAGCGGCCAGATGAACAGGATCAGGATGAACGCCGCCGGCACGACCCGCAGGGCGAGTCCGCCCAGTCGGCCCGCGGTCACCGCCCGACGGCCTCGCGCCACTGCTCGAGCCACTTCTCACGATTCTGCGCGATGTAGGCGGGCGGTAGGCTCACCGTCCACGGCGGCACGGGGGCCCGCTGTTGCCAGCCGTCCGGGAGCGGCGTGCCCTTCTGGACGGGATAGACATACATCGCCGACGGCAGCGCGGCCTGGACATCCGGGCCGAGCATGAAGTCGACCAGTTTCCGAGCGCCCGAGGGGTTCTTGGTGCCCTTGAGGACGCCGATGTACTCGACCTGCCGGAAGCAGCTGTCGAGCAACGCCGAGGTGCCGGGGGTGGCGGCAGGTGACGACGCGTAGGACAACACGATCGGTTTGTCGCCCTTGCCCTCGCCCGCACTGAACTTCTGGTTGTAGGCGATCTCCCAGCCCGACACGATGCTCGCGCCGCCCGCGGTCACCGTCTTCCAGTAGTCCTGCCATCCGTTCGCGAAGGCCCCGATGGTGCTGAGCAGAAACGACATCCCCGGTGACGAGGTCCCCGGATCGAGCAGCACCGACTCCGACGCGTATTTCGGATCGCGGAGGTCGCGAAGACTCTTCGGCGGTTCCTGCCCTCGAGCCGAGTACCAGGATTCGTCGACGTTGAGGCAGACATCGCCGCGGTCGACGGCAGTCAGCTCGTTGTTCGAATCCGGGATGGCGAAGTCGGCTGCGCCGTTGGCCGCGAGAGGTGAAGCGTAGGGCTCGAGCGCCCCCGCCTGGATCGGCCGGGAGGCAAAGGTGTTGTCGATGCCGAAGACGGCGTCCGCCTTGGGCGACCCCGGCGTCAGCGACACGGTCGACGCCAGCTGACCTGCGTCACCGGACTTCACCACCTTGAGGGTCAGTCCGGTCTCCCGGCGGAAGGCGTCGAACACCGAGTCGGGCAGCGAGAACGAGTCGTGCGTCAGCAGCGTGACCTCGGCACCCTGTTCGGCGTCGTCTCCGCACGCGGCCAGCATGGTTGCGGTGACCGCCGCCACGACCGCCAGGGTGATGGTTCGCAACGCCCCGACGCGGCGGCGCGCATCGGTCGCGATGTCTCGGGCATCCTTCGCGCGTCGTCTCCCCACATACTCGATCTAACCAGGTGCATCTCGCCGGCACGACCGGTGGCCGACGAGGTCACATGAGTAACAATTGAATCAATAATCACAGGAGTCACACCGACCGGCGTTAGGCTCCCTGGACAGTGCCCGCCACCGGGGCGTGCATAGAATGACGCGCGACGCCATCCCGGCGTCCGAGTCACTGACAGCGGAGTGTGTGACCTGCACCGGCGCACACCGACGACCGATTGGACCGGAAACAGTGCGTTTGCCTGTACTCCAGAGCCTGCGTTCCCACCGCATGAACCGACCATCGACCAGCACGGTCCGCCGGGTCGCGGTCGCCGCGATGAGCGTCGCCGCCGCGACCTCACTGGCCATGCCCGCGGTCGCGCAGGCCGCGCCCAAGGCGCCGTCGGCCCCGAAGGTCGACCAGCGCACGCTCGATTCGATGAGCGCGTTCGCGCCGGCGATCATCGGCGCGGTCACCACGAAGGGCCCGGACGGCAAGATCAACCCGCAGCTGATCAGCCAGGCAAAGGCCCTCGCCGCGACGCCGGGCCTGCCGCCGCGCGCGAAGGACATCTGGCAGGACGTGATCGACTTCCTCGGTGAGCCCGGACGAGCCGCGCTGGTCCGTCAGCACAAGGCCGCCGAGCACAAGCCCGGCGATCCGGAGATCCCCCAGGGCCCGGGCGCTCCGAAGATCCAGGAGTTCCTCTATCCGACCATCGGCATCGGCTGCATGCCGAACGCCAGCCTGACCTCGGGCAACTCACTGGGCCGCGCCCTGATGACCGCCGGACCTCAGCAGGCACCGGCACCGGGACCGAAGAAGGGCCAGGCCGGCTACGTCTACACCAGCCTCGGTACCGGTCCCGCGATCAACAGCTCCGCACGCAAGCTCTGGGTGACCTGGCTGAACATCGACACCGGCCGCTCGGGACAGGTGCAGCTCAAGCGCAACCCGAAGATCAACGCGACCGACGGACCGGGCACCTTCACGGGGGTCGTGCCGACCGGCAAGGGCCGGATCGTGTCGACGATCTACGGCGACGTGACGACCAAGACCAAGGGGAAGGTCATCTCCTGCGGGATCGTCCCCACGATCGGCATCGGCATCGTCTGATCCGTTCCGACTCGATGACACCCCCGGTCCTTACGACCGGGGGTGTCATCATTTGTGCCGGATTCCGGCTGTGACCCGCACCACAGTCGCGTGACCTGCGCAGACCAATCAGGTGATTCCTCGGTTGCCTATCGGTCGCGACGATGTCACAAGACGGCTTCACGACTTGAATATTCGACACTCTTCGTGCTCTCTTTTAACTTGAGCAACATCTGTCACACCCGTAACAGGCCTTCGTCGGGCGGGTGTATCGGTCGATGAAGGAGAGAACATCATGGTCGCCACGTCGAAGCGCGCTGCGGGCACTCGTCGCTTGTCGTTCCGTCTGCGCGCAGGCGTCCTCGGTGTTGCCGCCGCGGCCGCCACCGCGCTGTGTGCGCCGGCCCTGGTGGCATCCGGGACCGCGAACGCCGAACCTCTCGTCGGCGACAACACGATGACCCTCCCGGCGATCCCCTTCGACAGCGAACTCGCCGCAGCCGTCCGGATGCTCCGCGACGCCGGTGTGGACCGCATGGCACTCGAGGCCGCGCAGGCCATCATGACCAGCGTCGGCCAGATGTCGACGGAACAGGTCGCGGCGCGGGCCGCGGGCGTCCCCGTCGCGGATCGGGGCGCGGCCGTACCCGTCGCGGCCGATCCCATGGCGCTCCTGCACAACCTGGGCATCCAGCCGCTGAGCCCGTCGGTGGCGCCGTTCTGCACCGATCCGACCGCCGACAACCCGCTCGGCCTCGTCACCGCAGGCGCCGGGGCGGTCGCAGGCCCGTGGCCGTTGGCGCAGGAACCCCTCGCGCCGCTCCAGCAACTCTTCGGCATCACGCTGCCCAAGCTCAACCTCGTCGACAACGGTCAGACCGCCTACGCGTTCGTCCCGTCCACCACGGCCGGCGGGACCAGCGGTGCGATGCAGGTCGCATGGTTCAACACCTCCACTCTGCAAGGCGGTTTCGCCGATCTCAAGCCGATCTCCGACGCGCCCATCCTCAAGGCCCTGCCGGTGCTGTCCGGTGTTCGTCTCGCACCGGTCGAGACCGGTAAGGGGACGGTTCTGTCAGCTGTGTACGGCACCGCCCAGAACGGCAACCGCACCTGCTACTTCTTGCCCGCGGTCGGTGTGATCGACGCCTGAGCCACCAACCGACCCGAGCCCACAACGAAACCCTGACCACGATGCCCAATCGCATATCCGCACTGACCGGCTCGCACGCACGCGAGCCCGGACAGCCGATCCGCCGCGGACCGGCCGTCCGATCGGTGCTGCCGAGAATGATCACGTCACTGATGGCCGCCACAGTGATCGGAGTTGTCGCACAAGCTGTCCCGGCCCACGCCGCACCGGGCGGCTCGGCGCCCGGCACGGTCTTCACCAATCGCGACCTGCCCGCCAGGAGCCTGGCCAGGGGGGCCGGTTCCGGCGACTCCTTCACCTACTGGACCACCGGCACCGACCGCGCCCCGCGGTTGTCCACCAGTATCGTGCAGGTCCCGGACGGCCGGGCCCCCAAGGGCGGATGGCCCATCGTCGTATGGGCGCACGGCAGTCGCGGCATCGCCGACCAGTGCGCTCCGTCGAACCAGCCCACCCAGGCCGACCGGGACGAGATGGGACGCTGGCTCGACCGCGGTTACGCGGTCGTGGTGCCCGACTACGCCGGACTCGGCACCAAGGGCACTCCCGAGTACTTCGACACCGACACCACTGCGAGCAACATCGTCGACGCGGTTCGCGCAAGCCGAGACGTCGCCTCGGGGCTGGCGCGGCGTTGGGCCGTGGTCGGCGAGGGGCAGGGCGCCGGAGCCGCGATCGAGCTCGCCCGGCAGGCAACCCGTATCCAGGGACCGACCCTGGATTATCGCGGTTCGGCGGCCTCCTCGATCCCTGTCGAATTCGACACCCTGATCGGCAGCCTCGGACCGTCGACCACCTCGATGCCGAACGGCGTCGCGGCCGACGTCCTCTTCACCCTCAGCGCGATCCGCAACGCCCAGCCGGCGGTGCGACTCGATCCGTACCTGACCGACGCCGGGATCGGCTGGCTCGACCGTGCCGCCCGGGACTGCGCCGACGACCTCACCCGTGAGTTCGCCGGTCAGACGCTGGGTTCGTTGTTCCGTACTCCGCTGTCGGAGAACCGTGAACTGATCGAAGCCGTCTCGCGCACCCACATGATCCCCATCAAGGGATTCACCCGCCCCGTGATGATGACGCAGAGCCTGTTCGATCAGAATGTCATCGTGCCCCTCTCCCTCCGATATCTGAACGACGCCCGGGCGGCGGATCGCCGGGTCACCGCTCGCACGTATCTCGCGGTCAACCAGCAACAGTCCGATGCCTTGTCCGACAACGACATCCGGTGGTTCGTGTCCCGGCTGGCGAATCGGTGAGCCGGGCGCGAGTCCGGTCCCGGCAACTCGCGCAGAGGATGGGTCCGGCGCTCCCGTATCTGTCGGTCAGCGCAGCGGCGACGATTGCCGGCGCGCTGCACCGGCGGCGGGCCGCGGAGATCACCAAACCCCTGCCACTCCTCGTCCTCGCAGCCCACTCGTTGCGCGGAACACGACGGCGCAACGGCGTCGACAACGCGCTTCTCGCAGGCGCGCTGGCATTCTCGGCGGCCGGCGACCGGGCCATGTTGCTCGAGGAGTTCACCGACGAGCCGTCGGACAAGGACCGTCGACTCCAGATCGGCGCGTCACTGTTCGCCGGCGCCCAGTTGTGTCTGACCGGCATCATGTGGCGCCGGGGCGCGCGACCACGACCGGCCGGCGTGCTCCTTCGGACCGCGATCCTGGCCGAATCGGCAACGGTGATGGCGCTGCGTCGACCACGACTGCTCCCGGTACTGGGCGGCTACGGCAACACCCTGGCGCTGATGTCGTCGACGGCCGGGGCGAGCCATCGGCCACAGCCCCGGCTTCGCAACGGCGGCTGGCTGTTTCTCGCGTCCGACCTCACGATCATCAACCGGCGTCACCTGATCCGCGACGAACGCCTGGCGGCGATGGCCGAGGCCTGGGTCCTCGCAAGCTATTTCGCAGCGCAGTGGCTGCTCGTCACGAGCCTGTCCGAACCCGACGGGTGACCGCCGGATTCGGCGGTCAATGGGACTGGTGCGGACCCTTCGCCGACCGGACCGCCTCGAACTCCGACAATCGTGTGGCCGCCACGCCATCCATGTCCTCGAGTTCCAGCCCCTTGGTCTCCTGCACCTTCGCTCGGACGTAGAAGAACGACGCGGCGGCACAGAAGGCGAAGAAGCCATAGACCCAACCGAGCCCGAGAACCTTGCTGACCTGCGGGAACAGCATCGAGATGGTGAAATTGGCTACCCAGTTCGCGGCCGTGCAGACACCAAGGGCCACACCGCGGATGCGGTTGGGGAACATCTCGCCGAGCATCACCCACATGACCGGGCCCCAGGTGGCGGCGAAGAACACCACGAACAGATTGGCACCGATCAGGGCGATGACACCCCACGTGTCGGACAGCGTCACATCGGCAACGCCGTCGGTGACCGTCGTCGTCGCCTGGGTGAAGGCGACACACGCCATGACCAGTCCGACGAACATGCCGACGGAACCGATGAGCAGCAGGATGCGGCGCCCGATCCGATCCACGAACAGGATCGCGACAAAGGTCATGCCCACGTTGATCGCCGACGTGATGACCGACGTGGTGAACGCCTGATCGGTGTCGAATCCGACCGACTTCCACAGGGTCGTCGAGTAGTAGAAGATCGCGTTGATGCCGACGAACTGCTGGAAGATCGCGATCCAGATACCCACCCACACCAGTGGGTGCAAACCGAACGAGGGCCCGCGGATATCGGCCAGGGATGTGCGCGCCTCGCGTTTCACCGTGATCTTGATTTCCCGGACCCGCTCGAGCGGATTCGGCTCGCCGGTCACCTCCTGCAGGATGCGTGCCGCCTCCTCGTCGCGGTTGCGGCCCACGAGGTATCGCGGCGACTCCGGGATCAGCAGCGCGAGCAGACCGTAGATCACGGCCGGCACCACGCCGACGAGGAACATCCAGCGCCATGCCTCGAGACCCCACCACAGAACGTTCAGGGGATCGCCTGCGGCGTCTTGGAGCAGCGTGTCGGAGAGCAAGGCGGCGAAGATGCCCAGCGTGATCGCCAACTGCTGCATGGATGCGAGGGCGCCCCGATAGCGGGCCGGCGCGATCTCGGAGATGTACGCCGGTGCGATCACCGACGCGATACCGATGCCGATTCCGCCGAGCACCCGCCACAGCAGTAGATCCCAGACAGTCTGCGTGTATGCGGTCCCGATCGCCGAGGCCACGAAGAGTGCCGAACCGAGCAGCATCACGCGCTTGCGGCCCCAGATGTCGGCCAGACGTCCCGCGAACCACGCACCGAGCGCACAGCCGAGGAGGGCGATGGCAACTGCGAACCCGGTGAAGAGCGCCCCGAGACCGAAGGTGTCCTGGATCGAGTCGACCGCACCGTTGACGACCGAACTGTCGAAACCGAACAGGAATCCGCCGACCGCCGCGGCCACTGTGACGCCGATGACCTTGGCCGTGTGCTGCTCGGCGATCTCCTGATGATGCTCTTGCGACATATGCCGTGTCCTCATCGTCGAGTCCCACCGAATGACCGGCGGAGGTATGCGATTGCCAGGCTACTAGCCGAAACGCCGTGTTCCGCGGGATTTCCGCGCAGTGCGTGGGGTCAAGATTCGGTATCGGAAGCCGGAAGAGTCCAACGGTCAGGCCGACGCCCGGCCTCCGCATCCCGAGTTCCGTGCGTTGACCATGGGGACGAATGCCATCAGCCCCACCTTCTGGTGGATCCTGAACACCACCGGACCGCGGCCGGGGTGGAGGTCCACCTGCCAGGTCACCACGCGGGCACGGCTCGGCACGGTCACCGATCCGGTCCGGCCGCTCGCGAGATTGCGCCAGTCGACCCGGGTCTCGACGGTGTAGTCGAGGAGCGGCGACGGCTGTGCCCGATTGGATGCGATCAGCGATATGGCCGGCCCCGGCAGCCCGTCCGCCGGGAACGGGATGCCGTTGAACACATCGACGCGGACCGGGATCGGCGCGCCGGGCAACGGATTGGGACTGTCGCACCGCAGCGTGGTGACGAGGTTCGGTTCGGTGTACTCGGGGATCGCCTGCGCCGCTCCGGCCCCCGCGGTGACCGCGCATGCCGACACCAGTGCGGCGGCGACGCCGATGGCTCGCCGCCCGGCCGACCGATATCCCCTCCCACCGAACCCCATGGGGCGAGTCTAGGGGTAACTAAGATGGGTCCATGGCGAATCTCCAGATTGCCCAGGAACCGGCCGCCGACGCGTTGCTCTCCACCGACGCATTCGCGTTGCTGACCGGGATGTTGCTCGACCAGCAGTTCCCGATGGAGCGGGCCTTCGCAGGTCCGGCCAAGATCCGGGACCGTTTCGGCACGATGGATCCGGGCGCCATCGCCGCCGCCGAACCCGATTCCTTCGCCGATCTGTGTGCGACACCGCCTGCCATCCACCGCTACGGCCGGTCGATGGCCGGGCGTGTCCAAGGCTTGGCCCGGGTGGTCGTCGACGAGTACGGCGGTGACACCGAACGGATCTGGACAGAGGCATCGTCGGGTGCCGATCTGTTCGCGCGTGTGCGCGCACTTCCCGGTTTCGGGGATCAGAAGGCTAAGATCTTCACCGCTCTGTTGGCCAAACAGCTCGGGGTGAAGCCCGCGGGGTGGACAAAGGTGGTGGGCGACTACGGCAAGACGGGCTACCGGTCGGTCGCCGACGTCACCGATCCGGAGTCTCTGCAGAAGGTTCGCGACTTCAAGAAGGCGGCCAAAGCGGCCAAGGCCGCACAACAGGCGTGAGGGCGCACCGGGGTGACGGCTGACGTCCCCGGTGACGCGGGCGGCATAGCGATGCTGTGCCGCAGGCCACCGGTGTCCTAGGGTCAGCACATGGACTCGAACAGCGTCGACACCCGCAGTGTCGTCGAACTGCCGTTTCGCCTCGGTTTCGCGGTCACCGGAGTGGTGCTGACCGCCGCCGAATCGGCGGTCGCCATCGCACGCATCACCGCGAGCAGCGTTCAGCACGAGGTGAATGTCGCGCTCGGCCTCTCCGGTGACGAAGTCGGCAGCGCCCGCACCCCCATCGCCCTCCTGAACCAGCTCGCCGAGTTGCTCGGCCCGGACCGACCCTTCGGCCGGATTCTGGCCGCGGGCGGCCCGCTCGAACGTCTCCTCAACCCGGACGGCGTGATCGACCGCCTGACCGCTCCCGACGGCCTCCTCGAGAAGCTGACGACCAGCGGCGGGCTATTGGACCAGATGGCCGAGGACGGCGGCATCCTGGTGCGCCTCACCGCAAAGGACGGCCCGCTCGACCGGCTCACCCGAGCGGGTGGCGTGGTCGATCAGTTCACCGAGAGCGAGGGCATCCTCGAGCGCCTCACCTCCGAGGGCGGCATCGTCGACAAGCTCACCTCCCCGGACGGCGTCCTGGAGAAGGTGACCGTGTCGGGAGGTGTCCTGGACCGGATGGCCGAGGACGGCGGATTGCTCGATCAACTCGTCGGAGAGAACGGAGCGGTGGAGCGGGCCATCGCACCCGACGGCCCGTTGGACCGGATCACCGAGCTGACCGAGGTGATCGGACAACTCGCCCCCAATCTGCTCGCCATGCAGGACACGGTGCACGAGCTCGCCGAGACCGTCGACCTGCTCAATCAGACGGTGGCGCCGCTCGGCGGGCTCGCCGACCGGTTGCCGAAAAGGCTCACCCGCGGTGCCAAGGGTGGTTCCGGACATTCGTCGGGCGCGCCATCGGTCACCGACGGTTCCGAACGCAACGGCTATCCGCGGTCGGGCTCCGGCGAATCGGGTGGCCCGGCCGAATCCTGAGGACCGTCGATCGTGCCGACACGCGCCAACGCTGCGGCAAGCAGATCGACGTAGCGTTCCACGTCGGGCATGACCGCCGGGCTCGTGGTCACCGAGATCGCGATCGCGTCCCCGATACCATGGACTCCGTGGGTGAGCCCCTGCGCCGGCGACAAGGCAGGGAATCCGGTGGTGAACAGGACCGGCCCACCGCCGAGGGTGAGGTCGGCGGCGCCACGGTACACCGACGACACCACGGTCACGCCGGTGACTCTCTCCGGCGGGGTATCCGCGTCGAACAGCCTTGTCCCCCAGTGCGCGAGGATGGCCGGCGCAGCATCCGACGCCCGCCTCTCGGCCACCCGGGCGGGTTCATCGTCGGCATCGGCGGCGCGAGCGATCTCGTCCGCGATGCATCGTGCACGCCCAGCCGGGTCGGCCATCTCGAGGTGGAGGTCGATCCCGGCATTGCGAAAGTTGTTACGCGCCTTCGCCTGACGCCCGCGCCCGATGGTCAGTTCGGCACCTATCGGGTCGGCGGCTACGCCCAGGTACTCCCCGAGCGCGATCGAGATGACCGTCAGCGCACCGACGGTCACGGTGTGGTCGGCGGGCAACATGGTCCGGTCCCCCACGATCACCCGTAAACTCCGCTGCGCGCCCGGAGGTCTGTTGAGCGCCGTCAGCGCATATCCGGGCCTCTCCGACGGCGGGCGGTCGCCGACCGCGCGGAAGGCTTCGAGACCGCGCCACAGCATCCGGCCGACCCGGACGGGTGTCGCGAGCGCTCCCCGGGCGGCCGCAGCCGGCCCGGCGAGGATGGATGGGGGCCCGTCCGCCGGAGCGCCGGCGGCCGCACGCAGGTCGTGCTCGCCGAACAGGTCACGGGCGATCTGCGAGGTGCGGCGGCCGTCACCGAGCGAGTGGGTGATCTGGAGTACCGCGACCACGCCGGGGCCTCGTGGTGTGTCCGCGATCGGACCGAGAAGATGTAGCCGCCAACAGGTCCGGGAGGCGACGAGTTGGTCGGCGGTCAGCTCCCCGACGCGGTCGAGGCATTGCGACCAGGCGTCGATGCCGGTATGAACGACGACCTGATCGGCTGTCACCGGCCGATGCACCCAAAGGGGATGGTCCAGCGACAACGGGACGTCGCACACCCGAAGACCCAGATCCGCCACGCCGCCCGCCCGACGGCGCAATCGCTCAGCGAGATCGGCCATCGAAACCTGCTGATCGGCAAAGCAATACAGCAGGAACTGATCGTTGGGGATCGCGGCCGACAGCCAGTACGTGCGGGAGTCGGCGGGCTCCATCCGTGTCACCCGACCACGGTAACAAGTCGCCCCGAGACGCCCGATCAGGTCGCCCGCGGCTCCAGGTGTACAAGCGCCTGAACGTGGATGTCGGCTCCGTCCAGTGCCTCTCGGATGTCCTCGACGGCCCCGCCCACCGAGCCCGCGATCTCGGCATAGCTGTGCGTCGGCGTCGCGGTCACCGTCAGCCGGATGATCTTGCGACCGCGATCGTCCGTCGCCTTCGCCACCACGCGGTCAACCCTGGGGTCCGATGCCAGCTCGTCGGCAACGGCGCCGGCGATCAGTTTCGGCGCCACGGTCAGAGTGCCGCTCTGGTCGGAGCCCTCGAGGACGAGGTCATCGACCTTCCCGGGCCGGATCGTCGCCGCGATCAGTCGCCAGCCCCAGATCACCGCGATCAGGGCCACCCCGATCAGGACGACCGGCCACCACCCGGTGTCCGCGAGCCGCGCCACCCATCCCTGGTCGATCTGCTCGATCCGGTCTCGCACGGGGACGACATCCGTGCGCCACAGAATGGCACCGAGCCCCACCACGAGGAACAGCAGGCCGAACAGTCCCACGGTCAGTCGATGCCACGCGGCGGGTCCGCGATTCATGCCCGATCACCGCTCCGTCGGCCGACCGGCTTCACCGTCGCACGCAACGGCGCATCGATGCCCGCCAGCACGTCGCCGACGACACGATCGATGTCCTCGAGGTCTGCCGCACCGGTCACGGTGACCCGGACCTTCACGGTTCGACGGCCGACCACCGTCGTCGCATGGTCGACGCCGGGGAGGCCGGATACCGCGGTACTGCACCGGCGGGCGACGTCACCACGGCGGGTCCACATGACCTCGTAACCCTTCAGACTCAAGTGCGTGCGGCGGCGTGGTTTGACGGCGAGCCAGATCATCGCGGCGCCGATCACGATCAGGGCGATGGCCACCGGCCACATCCAGTCCGACCATCGGATGTCGGCCACCCAATCTGCCGCGGCACGCGTCCATTCGGCACCCGACAACCAGCCGATGTGGACCAGCAGATCTCGGATCGCCACCGCCGCGACGCCCAGCAGCAGTAGACCGATCACGCAGCCGACGATCGTGGCGGCCGGATTGGCGGCCGGGGCAAAGACCTTGGCGTCGTGGGTGTCTGCGGTCTTCGCCATGGTCGACCGGTCGGCCCCGGTGGTCGTGGAGGCGGTCATGCCCGGACCTCCCCCTCGTCGTCGGGGACCGGTTGCCGTGCCGGGGGCACCTCGACGAAACCGAGACCTGGGCGGTCGGCGCCGAGGGCCGGACCCGACAGCACTGCCGCGACCCTCACGTCCACCCGCGCGGGCCGGACACCGGTCAGCCGGGCCAGCTCGTCGGCCGTGACACCGCGGACCTCCCGGCAGACGTCGGTCAGCCGGCACGGCCACCGCACTGCGATGGTCAGGCGAACCCACGGTGCGGTCATGGACATGTCGACCACCGCCTGTGGGTAGTCGCCGCCTGCGACAGCTCGCCCCGGGGTGGCGCCCGACAGCATCGAACCGAGTGAGGTCTGATGGCGGATCACTCCGTCGACGTCGAGAGCGGCTCGGACGGCGATCTTCTCACCGACGCGATCGGCGATGCTGAGCGAGCCGGGGTCGGTGGCGATCGTCTCAGCCACGGTTGCGACTCCGCAGCAGCGCGCCCAGATCCACCACCCCGTCGCGCTGCAGCCCGATCGCCAGGCCGACCGCCCCTAGGACCAATGCGAGCACGAAGCCGCCGAATCCGCCGGTGGTCGCCGCGATGGCGAGGAGCAGACCGGCGATCAGACCTATTGTCGCGTTGTTGGTCATGTGCTTTCCATCCTCAATCGTCTGTGGTGGAGCCGGCGGTGGGGTCCGTACCGAGCCGGTCGGCGTGGACACTGATGTCCTCGACGGTGACGGTGACCGGGAGACCGGTGAGCTCCTCGACGCGCTCGCGGACCCGATCGGCGACGCCGCGGAGATCGTGGTCCATGTCGACGACGACATGGACGCGCGCGGAGTCGTCGTCGACGACCACCCCGCTCACGCGGCCGCCGGGCAGGTAGGTGGCGATCTCGCCGAACACCCCGCCGTACAGACCGGTGACGCCGGGGACGGCGGTCACCGCGTCGGCGACCTCCCTGACCCTCGTCGAAGCGGTGGTCACGTCGTCGGACATCACTGCACGCGCGGTTCCTCGTCGACGGATTCGTCGTCGTCGCCGAAGTGGATGTCGTGGACGGTGACGTTCACCTCGGTCACCTCGAGGCCCGTCATCTGCTCGATGGCCGCAATGACGTTGCGGCGGATGGCTGCGGCCAGCTGATGGATGGCGACCCCGTAATCGGCGACGATCGACACGTCGACCGCGGCCTGGAGTTCACCGACCTCCACGTTGATGCCCTGAGTGGTGCTCGTGGTCGTTCCCGGGAGTACGTCGCGCACTTTCCCCACGACGCGCTCGGTCGCGCCGCCGACGTCGTGCACGCCGTCGATCTCGCGGGTCGCGATCCCGGCGATCTTGGCCACCACGATGTCGGAAATGGCAGTCTTGCCCCGTTCGCCGACCAGTGATGAGTCGTTCTTGGCCAGCGCCAGGCTCTTGCCGGACGGTCCCGACGCGACACCCGTCGATACGGATTCGGCGGTGGCGGCCTGCGGACGATCGGTCGTATCCGACATACGATCTCCTTCACTCTTCTGAACAGATCCTTGCGACCCGTGTATAGAGTCAGTCGCAGTGGACACCGAAAGTGCACGCATGGATTCGGGTGATGCCGATCACACCGCCGCAGCGACGGCACGCGGGGTGAGCGGCGGGGACGTCACGGCCCTTGGCCGCCCACGGAGCGCCGTCGGACCCCTGTGGTTGAGCGAGATGTCCGACGACGAGCTGGCGGCCGCGGCGGCCGTCGGTGATCGTGAGGCGTTCGCCGTGTTGGTCGCCCGGGTCTCACCCGGACTGCTGCGATATCTGCGCCGCATGGTCAGCGACCCCCAGGCGGCCGAGGACCTCGCGCAGGAGACCCTGCTGCACGCGTGGAAGAGCCTGCCCGACTTCGGTTTCCGCAGCTCGTTCCGCACCTGGATGTTCGCCATCGCACATCGCCGCACAGTCGACCAGTATCGGCGCCGTCGTGACGTGCCGACCGACGAGGGGCGATTCGTGGAACTGGCCGATCCCGCTCCCCTACCTGCCGAGCAGGCCGAGCACTCGTCGCTGGTCGATGCCCTCCGGCACGAGCTGGCCAACCTCCCCCCGACGTCGCGCGCCGCCTGGTGGCTGCGCGAGACCGAAGGGCTGTCCCTCGATGAGATCGCCCGGGTGTTGCAGATCAGCACCGGCTCGGTCCGTGGTCACCTGCAGCGCAGCCGTCGATACCTGTCGGCGCGGTTGGCCCCTTGGCGCCCCGGCCCGCCGCCCGACACCCTTCATCGCCACCAACTCGGGTCGGAACAGGCCGAACACCACCGGAAAGGAGCGCAACCGTGAACGATCTCCACGTCGACGACGAGCACTCCGACGAGACCGATGCCTGGCTGGTGGAGGCAGGTCGTCGGCTCGACGAGCCGACCGGCGACGTCCAACGCCTGATCGATGCGATCTCCGGAAACCTCAGCCGCGTGCGTCGACCCGCGCGAACTCTGACCACCGACACCCCGGGCGTGGCGATGAGCGACCGGATCATCAAGCAGCTCTTGTCGATCCGCATCCGATCAACCCTCGGTCGGCTCGTCGTGTTCGTGGCGGTCGACGGCGAGACCGACGTGATCGACGGCATTCGGATAGGCCTGATCGCTCAGTACCACGACGAATTGCCTGCACGCTCCGACGACATCCGGGATGTGGTGGACGACGTACTTGTCACCGCGCTCGGCCGGCACACGACGGCCACCGCACGGCAGCACATCACCGTGCGGTGGCAGGACGTCTACACGCGGGAATGGCTCACCTGACGACCTGTCGAGCCGACACCTGACGGCGGCCGGCGCTCCACGCATACGGCAGATCCGCACCGTTGAGTACGTGATCCCCGATGGCCTGCAGCTTGTAGATCAGGGGATTGTGCACGGAGATGGTCCGTGCATTGCGCCAGTGCCGGTCGAGACCCAGCGACTCGGAGGTGATGGACGCTCCGCCGACCTCGAAGAGCTGGGTCGTCGCGTCGAGGACCGTGGAGATCACCGCCTGCTGCGCGCGGGCGACATCGAATTCGACTCGATCCAAGAGCTTGTCGTCCTGTCCGCCTGCGTCGAGGAGTTCGTCGAGCTCCGCGGCGATGTCCAGGACAAGCGTGCGTGCCGTGAAGGCCGCCGACGAGAGACGACCGATCACCTGCTGCACCAACGGATCGTGCCGGGGCAGGTCGGCGGGCGCATGGGTGTACGTGCGCGTGCGATCACGCACCCAGGCGGTGGTGTCGTCGAGGGCGCGCTGGGCGATCCCGGCCAGCACGGCGAGCTGCACCAATTGGAGATACGAGGTCGCGTAGGTTCGGCCCTCGACTCCGTAGCCAGGACCGAGGATCTGGTCGGCCGAGATCGCAACACCGGCGAACTCCGTTGTGCCGCTGCCCGTCAGACGCTGGCCGAAGCCGTCCCAGTCGTCATGCCGGGTGACCCCTTCCGCGCCGCCGTCGACGAGCACCGAGACCCGCTCCCCGTCCCGATCCGCGGCGACCAGGATGTGGTCGGCGTACAGACTGCCGGTGCTGTAGTACTTGGTGCCGTCGAGGCGCCAGGAGTCACCGTCGGCGGTGAGCCTGGTCTGGTAGCGATCGATCGCGCCGACGCCCGGTTCGGTGATGGCGTTGCCCACCAGCGTCCCGTCGCCGACTGCCCGCAGCCACCGCTCACGGGTGACCGCGTCGTCGGACAGCAGCTGATCCTCGACGAACGACCAATGCACCCGCAGCGCCTGCGGCAGATTCGATTCGGCAGCGGCCAGGTCGACGAGCAGACGGAACAGCTGGCGCACCGATGCGCCGTGGCCACCGAACTCGACCGGCACCCGAAGTGCACCGAACCCGACCTCGTTCAACCAGCCGACCTCGTCGAAGGTTGGCCTGCGACCCGCCTCGCGCTGCACCGCCTCCGCGGCGATCCGTGCGAAGACGGGAGCGAAGATCTCATCGAGCTCGGAATCTGTATACGAACCCCGGTCGGTCGTGGCGGTCACGGCGGCCCTTTCCTCGGTGCAGGTCGATCGGCGTGCACAGTCTGGTCGCCGAGAACCGGTACGAGAACCCTTCCGCGCCGCGTGACCCAAACCCGACCACCCGGTCCGTGCGGACCGACGCGTCCGGGATGTTCCGTTCACGCGAACACCCCGATGCGACTCGGTCACTTCCGACGTGGATACCTGCTCCGATACTTGACCCGACGGCCTTTTGCCACATCGCGTTGTGCTTCGGGCTGCCGCTCGACCCGGTCATCGACGCGGTAGATCACATAGGCGGCGCCGAACAGGACGACGGTCACCACTGCCGAAACGACCCCTACGGCATAGCGCTGGCTCGCCAGCGCAACCACGGTCACCGCCGCGGCCACCGTTCCGATCAGAGCCGCCAGGTAGGCAAACCACATCGTCGGCACAACCAGACGTTGTCGCCGCAGCCGCTTCTGTGTCTCGCCCATGAGTGGTTCCTCTCGATCAGTTGGAGGCAATGGCCGTTGCCTCCACCCAACCCCCCAGACGCCAGAAGTCAACAACATCTACGACGAATGCGATCGAGCTTCGGTGAATTCAGTCGACGGCCGGTCCGGCGTCTCGGATCTCGTCCACCTTGCTCATCGCTGCGCGGAGCTCGTCGAGCCACGAATCCGTGTGCCGGCCCACGAGTTTCACGCACCACGACAGGGCGTCCGCACGACTCCTGGCCACCCCGGCGGCAACGAGCGTGTCCAGGACCTGGCGTTGAGGTTGACGCAGCCTCGTCATCACCGGCACCGCGAGATGGGTGAACAGTTGCGACGTCTCGCCGCACCGCACGCCCCACGCGACCTTGCGATCGAACCGGTGCTCGGCCTCCCGGGCCACCTCGATCCGTTGATCGCGGGTCGACTCGCGGAATCGGGCGATACGCCCGGCCTCCGCCTGCCGCACCGCTGCCGCGTCCGCGCTCTCATCGACGTCCGGCGGCCCGATCGTGCCGATGACGGTGATCTCCTCACGGTCCACCCGCACCTCCGGCGCACCGGTGAAGAGGCCGTCGGGAAGTCGTCCCGTCAGCCAGCCGGCCACAGAGGTCTCCGTGTCGGTCATGTCGACTCCCTCGTCAAGCGCTTTCGCACTGATGATTACTTGTAATCAACGATAGCCTGTAATGCCGATGGTGTCAGCAGAGTGGAACATGTTCGGGGGTCGGTGCGCCCTGCGACCACACCGGGTGGATTAATGGATTCAGCACACTGCCATCGATCAATGGTCAGATGGCCCGTCGTCCGAACGTTGTCCCGGAAGGTCATCCGATGCCACGATCCGTCCCCCTGTCCGAACTCGACCCGAACACCCCGGTGATCGTGGGTGTCGGTCAGGCCTCCGAGCGGCTGACCGACACCGGATACGAGGGATTGAGCGAAGCCGACCTCGCGGCCCGCGCGGTCGAGGCGGCACTGACGGACTCCGGTGTCGCGGCGCCGTCCATCGCGGCCGAGATCGACACGGTGGTGGGTATCCGCACCTTCGAGGAATCGAGCCCGCTCTCGACCTCGCCACTCGGCCGACCCGACAACATGCCGCGCGCGGTCGCCAAGCGAATCGGGATGGATCCACGGCGTGCGGTCGTCGGGGTGACGGGCGGTCAGAGTCCCCAGAGCCTGCTCACCGAGTTCGCGGTCGAGATCGAGGCCGGACGGTCCACGGCCGCCGTTCTCTTCGGCGCCGAGATCATGTCGACCGTCCGTCATCTCATGTCGTCCACCCCCGCAGACCAGCGCCCCGACCTCTCGGAACAGGTGGGCGGTCAGCTCGAGGACCGCGGCTACGCGATCGCGGGCCTCACCTCCCATCAGGAGGCCAAGCACGGCCTCATCGCGCCGATGTCGCAATATGCCGTCCTCGAGAACGCACGCAGGCATCGCCTCGGTCTCGGCCGTGACGAGTACGGGCGCACCATGGGCGAGTTGTTCGCGCCCCTGTCGCGGGTCGCGGCAGGCAACCCGCATGCCGCCGCGCCGACGGTGCGCTCCGTCGACGAACTGGTGACCGTCGCCGACGGCAACCGTGTGGTGGCGGATCCGTTCACGCGTCTCCTGGTCGCTCGCGACCAGGTCAATCAGGCCGCCGCAGCGGTGATCCTGTCGGTCGGTCAGGCCCGCACGCTCGGTGTCGACCCATCGCGGTGGGTGTTCCTGCACGGGCACGCCGACGTTCGTGAGCAGACCCTCATGAAGCGGCCGGACCTCAGCACCGGGCCGGGCGCGGCGGCCGCGGTCCGCCACGCCCTCGACGTCGCCGAGGTCGGCCTCGACGACGTGTCCTTCATCGACATCTACAGTTGCTTCCCGATCGCGGTCTCCAATGTGATCGACCCGCTCGGGATCGCCGCCGACGATCCGCGCGGGCTGACCCTCACCGGCGGCCTCCCCTTCTTCGGCGGCCCGGGTAACAACTACTCACTGCACGCGATCGCCGAGGCCGTGGACCGGGTCCGCACAACGCCCGACACCTACGCGCTCGTCGTCGCCAACGGCGGCATCCTCAGCAAGACATCGGTCGGCGTCTACAGTGCGCGGCCCGCCGCGTGGCATCCGGCGGATTCGGCCGGAGTCCAGGAAGAAGTCGACAACTCGCCGACGGTCCGGCCCATCGACTACGCCGACGGCCCCGCGACCATCGAGACCTTCACGGTGGTCCCCGGCAAGGACGGCCGACGCAAGGGCGTCGTGATCGGGCGGGTCTCCGACGGTGCCCGATTCGTCGCCAATGTCGAGGAAGACGACGAGGAGATGTTCGACATCCTCGCGGCCGACGATCCGGTCGGTGCGAACATCTACGTCCGATCGTCGGCGACCGGCAACCGGGTCTACCCGAGCCGGGCCGCCATGATGCGCCGCCGTCCGCCCCCTGCGCCGGCATTTCGCGAGCACTACGACCACGTCGAAATTCGACGCGATGGTCACCTCCTCGAGGTCACCATCAATCGACCCGAGGCCCGCAATGCCCTCCACCCAGCCGCCAACGCCGAACTCGACGCGATCTTCGACGCCTACTTCGCCGATCCCGAACTGTGGGTTGCCATCCTGACCGGTGCCGGCGACAAGGCGTTCTCCGCGGGCAACGACCTCGCACAGACATCCGGCGCGGGACTGGAGGTGCCGAAGAACGGTTTTGCCGGCCTCACCTCGCGGCGTCACCGGCCCAAACCGGTCATCGCTGCGGTCAACGGTTACGCGCTGGGCGGCGGGTGCGAGATCGCGCTCGCATGTCACATCGTCGTCGCCGATGAGCGTGCCACCTTCGGACTGCCGGAGGTCAAGGTGGGACTCGCGGCCGTCGCCGGCGGACTCGTCCGGCTCCCCGCTGCGGTCGGCGGTGCCCTCGCACGGGACATGATCCTGACCGGACGACGCCTCGACGCAACCGAGGCGCTGGCTGCCGGACTGGTGAGCAGGGTCGCGCCCGCCGGTGAGGTCATGACGCTGGCTCGGACGGTCGCCGACGAAGTGCTGACGAGCTCGCCCACCTCGGTGCGCGAATCGCTGCGGGCCATGGAATCCTCAGCGGCGATCCCGGACGAGATCGACGCCATCGACGCGACCTCGACTGCCCTCGACAGTCTCCTGGTCAGCCAGGACACCATCGAGGGCATCACGGCCTTCGTCTCGAAACGACCACCACGGTGGACGGGTCGCTGAGCGTCGGCGTGCTCCGCCCGTCAGGGCGCTCCGGGGGTTAGGATCAGCCCGACCGACGAGAGGCTGGCAATGACAGTTGAGCAACCCGAGGCCGACGAGACGAGAGGTTGGTCGATGCCCCGCGGCACAATCGTGCTGCTGTCGATCACCGGGCTGATCGTCACCGTCGGAGGGATGAAGGCGGTCTCCGGTCTCGTCGGCCCGGTCTTCCTCGCGTTGATGCTCACCGTCGCCGTCCAGCCCATCCCCGCGTGGCTGCGCCGCAAAGGGGTGCCCACCTGGCTCGCGTTCGTCGCGACCCTGCTGGCCGTCTACGGAATCTTGTTGGTGCTCTTCGGTTCCCTGGTCTTCTCCATCGCGCGGCTCGCGACGATCCTGCCGGAGTACTCCGACAAGTTCCAGCAGCTGATCGACAACTTCCAGAAGTTCCTCACCGATCACGGGGTGAGCCAGGAACAAGTACACAACATGATCTCGCATATCGATCCGGGCAAAGCGATCGGATACGTCGGCGACATCCTGGAAGGCACACTTTCGGTCGCGTCGGCGTTGATCCTCGTGATCACCGTGCTGCTGTTCATGGCCGCCGACGCGATCACGTTCGACAAGCGAATCGCGGTGTTGCGCGGTCAACGTGCCGACATCGCAATGGCTTTCAGCAGCTTCGCACGGGGAACGCGCAGCTACCTGCTGGTGTCCACAGTGTTCGGGCTGATCGTTGCGGTCCTCGACACAGGCGCGCTGTGGCTACTCGGGGTGCCGCTGCCGATCCTCTGGGGCCTGCTGTCGTTCATCACCAACTACATCCCCAACATCGGTTTCGTCATCGGCGTGATCCCGCCTGCCCTGCTCGCCCTGCTCGACGGTGGCGTGGGGCAGATGCTGCTGGTGATCGTCGTCTACAGCGCGATCAACATCGTGATCCAGTCGGTGATCCAGCCGAAGTTCGTCGGTGACGCGGTCGGCCTGTCCACCACACTCACCTTCCTGTCGCTGGTGTTCTGGGCCTGGGTGATC
Source organism: Gordonia sp. DT101 (assembly GCF_049844895.1). Classification (NCBI taxonomy): domain Bacteria; kingdom Bacillati; phylum Actinomycetota; class Actinomycetes; order Mycobacteriales; family Gordoniaceae; genus Gordonia; species Gordonia sp. DT101. The sequence goes on from NZ_JBNCLX010000001.1 coordinate 493,035, forward strand.
GGGCCACTGGGCGCGATCCTCGCGGTGCCGCTCACCCTGATGTCGAAGGCTCTGCTGATCGACATCGACCCCTCCACGCGCTGGGTCGATGTCCTACTCGCATCATCGGCGCCCAAGGATCAGCCGAGGCCGGCAGACGAATCTCCCGAGCCCGACCCCCCGGACGAACCCGGGGCGCCGGACGGGTCCGGCGGTCCCGAGACCGGCGGCCCCGACGATTCCGGAAACTCCGATTCCAGCGGGATTACTCAGCCCACCTGAGTAGTCTCACGCATCCGCCCGGGCTCCCCTGCTGGGAATCTGATCGGCATGAGCACCTCGAACGAGATCCCCCAGACCGTCACCACCGCCGCGTTCTACGCCCAGGCCGCCATCGCCTTCGGAGTCAGCCTCGCCACCGCGATCGTCGGCATCCTCTACCTCCCCCTCGACCCGTGGCAGCGAGGCTTCCTCGCGATCACCCTCTTGTTCCTCACGTCAAGCACGTTCACGCTCGCGAAGGTCGTCCGCGACCGGCAGGAACAGACGACGGTCCGTGCCCGACTCGACGAGGCACGGATGGACAAGATCATGGCCGACCACGACCCCTTCAACCGCGTCGCCTGAGCGCCGCCCCACCCATCGCCCGGATCGCGTGTCCGACCTGGTGTCGCGACACGAGGTCCGGGCATCCCGCTTTCCTATCGCGGATGCCCTGACGTACATTCGACTGAGAACATATATTTGATAGGCGGAGCCCACGGAGTGGTGCAGCGCAGACAGGGGTGACACTTCGATGGACATGACGTGGTCGGATGCCGACATCGCGTTCCGCGACGAGGTACGCGAGTTCCTCGAAGCCAACCTCACGCCAGAGTTGCGTGCCGCGGGACGTTTGAGCACCAGCGTGTATGCCGATCACGAGGCTTCCATGGCCTGGCAGGCCATCCTGCACGAACGCGGCTGGGCCGCACCGGCGTGGCCCGTCGAGTACGGCGGCTGCGACTGGACTCTCACCCAGCACTACATCTTCAGCAGGGAGTCAGTCCTCGCCGGCGCACCGGCCCTGTCCCCCATGGGCATTCGCATGGTCTCCCACGCGATCATGGCCTTCGGTACGCAGGAACAGAAGGACCACTTCCTGCCCGGCATCCTCGACGGCAGCGTCTTCTTCTGTCAGGGCTACTCCGAGCCCGAGGCCGGCTCGGACCTCGCATCCCTGTCCATGGCCGCGGTCAGCGATGGCGACGACCTGGTGGTCACCGGCAGCAAGATCTGGACCACCCACGCCGCGGAGGCCAACTGGATCTTCTGCCTGGTCCGGACGTCGCGGCAGGAACGCAAGCAGCAGGGCATCACCTTCGTGCTCATCGACATGCGGTCGCCGGGTATCGAGATCCAGCCCTTGGTGATGGCGTCGGGCGAGCAGATCCAGGCCCAGGTGTTCTTCGACGGCGTACGAGTGCCGAAGGCCAACGTGCTCGGCACCATCGATGACGGCTGGACCGTCGCCAAGTACCTGCTCATCTTCGAACGTGGAGGTGGCGCCGTCGCGCCCGCACTCCAGGTGATGTGCGAGCACATCTCCGAGCGCGCAGCCACCGTGACCGGGCCCTCCGGGGTGCCGCTCATCGAGGAGCCGGCGTTCGCTGCAAAACTCGCCGACGCACAGATCCGGGCCAAGGTCCTCGAGGTGCTCGAGTACCGCGCCCTCGCCGCGATGAGCTCGGGCGGGGACGCCGGTTCGGTGGCATCGATGCTGAAGATCCTGGGAACCGAACTCAGCCAACACATCACCGAACTCGACCTCGAGGCGGCCGGTCCACACGGACGGGTCTACCAGCCACACGCTGCCGTACCCGGCGGGCCGATCGCACAATACGAGGTACCCGCTGACGGCTACGTCAGCGGGGAGACCTGGCAGGCGGTGGCACCGCTGCATTACCTCAACGACCGTGCGGGATCGATCTACGCGGGTAGCAACGAGATCCAGCGCAACATCCTCGCCAAGGCTGCACTCGGACTCGGTTAGAAAGCAACGGAGCAACTCACGTCATGGACTTCACACTCACCCCGGAACAGCAACTGCTCCGCGACGGCCTGGCCAAATTCCTGGCCGCCCGCTACGACCTCACGACGAGCCGGGATGCGGCCAAGGTCGGCGCCGGTTGGCAACCCGAGATCTGGCGTTCCTTCGCCGACGAACTCGGCGTGATCGGCGCCTGCCTCCCCGAATCCGTCGGCGGCGACGACGGCGGCCCAGAGGAACTCATGGTGGTCACCGAGGCGCTCGGATACGCACTCGTGATCGAGCCGTTCGTCGATTCGGTCGTTCTCGGCGCCCGGCTCCTGGAACGCACCGGCGCCGAACGCGCACTCGCGGTCGCAGCGAAGATCGCCGCCGGGACGGCCGTTTCGGCACTCGCGGCAATCGAAGACGGCTCGGGCGGAATGCTCAATCATGTCGACACCCATGCCGAGCGGTCCGGGGACAGCTGGATCCTCAACGGCGCCAAGGCAGTGGTCACGTCCGCACCGATCGCCGACCACCTGATCATCACGGCGCGGACCTCTGGTGACGTGCGCGACCGCAACGGTCTGTCGATGTTCCTCGTCGACCTCGGCGACGCGCCCGACGGCGTGGCCATGCAGACGGTCCGCACGATCGACGACCGGCGGGCCGCCGACCTCACCTTCACCGACCTGCGGCTCGACGCCGACGCGCTCATCGGTCCAGAGGACGCGGCACTCCCCCTCCTCGAGCGGGCGTGGGACGAGGCGACGGCGGCAGTTGTCTCGGAGGCCGTCGGCGCCATGCGGAAGGTCCTCGACGACACGGTCGAATATGCCAAGCAGCGCCAGCAGTTCGGAGCATCGATCGGGAGCTTCCAGGCGCTGCAGCACCGGATGGTCGACATGTACATCGAGCTCGAACAGGCCGTGGCCGCACAGTATTACGCGATCCTCACGCTCGATGCGCCACCGGCCGAGCGGGCAGCCGCGGTGTCGGCGGCCAAGGTGACGATCAGTCGCGCGGCCCGCTTCATCGGACAGAACGCCGTCCAGCTGCACGGGGGCATGGGCATGACCGAGGAGCTGGCCATCGGCCACTTCTTCCGCCGGCTCACCGCGATCGAGTACGAATTCGGTTCGGCCGACGCACATGTGGCTAGGTTTGCGCGGCTGACGACGAGCTGACCGCGACTCGGGCGTGTGTTGTCATGAGTCCGTCCATACCGGTGTGCGTTTCTCCAGGAAGGCCGACATCCCTTCCTGGGCGTCGCAGGTCATCGCGTTGGTTGCCATGGTCTCCTGCATCAGCAGGTAGGCCTCGTCCTCTCCGCGGTCTACCTGCTGGTAGAACGCCGCCTTTCCGATCGCCAGCGTCGACGCACTCGATCCAGCAATCCGCAACGCCAGATCCCTGACCACCGCGGGAAGTTCGCTGTCGTCGACCACGTCGTTGACCAGCCCCCAGTCGGCCGCGGTGGCCGCGTCGACGGCATCACCGGTGAGCAGCATCTTCATCGCCCGCTTTCGTCCGATCGCCCTCGTCAGGGCGACCATCGGCGTCGAGCAGAACAAGCCGATCCGCACGCCGGGGGTGCTGAACCGCGCCGACATACCGGCAACGGCGAGGTCGCAGGTGGCGACCAGTTGGCAGCCTGCAGCGAAGGCCATTCCGGCGACCTCGGCGATCACCGGTTGCCGGACCGTGTGGATTGCGGACATCAGCTCGGTGCACACCGCGAATGCAGCGCGCTCGTCATCGAGGGTGCGGTCGACGAGTTCACCGAGATCGTGCCCGGCGGAAAAGGCCGGGCCGAGTGCTCGGATGATGATCACCCGTACATCCCGGTCCGCATCGAACTGCCGCAACGCGTCGGTGATCGCCCGCATCGTGTCGGTCGAGAGCGGATTACGGCGGCGGGCATCGTCGAGGGTGATGACACCGATCGAAGCGTCGGTTGTGACGGTGATGGACATGACTCCACTCTCCCCGCTCGGCGGCGTCGGCGACACGCGTTTCGACCCAGTGCCCCGTCAGACCAGTGCCCCGTCAGACCAGTGTCCCGTCAGACCAGTGCCCCGTCAGACCCGCTGCCCCGTCAGACCAGCTCCGTCAGTCACCGAACAATCCGTTTGTGCGATCCGGGAATCTCTCGTCCCGGTCGTGACGTTCTTGTCTCACGTGACCACCAGTCCCACTCTCTTCCGCCCGCTGACCATCCGCGATCTCGAGATCCCCAACCGCATCTGGCTCGCCCCGATGTGCCAGTACAGCTGTTTCGCCGGTGACGGCGTACCCACCGACTGGCACCTCGTGCACCTGGGTGCGCGGGCCACCGGGGGATTCGGGCTCATCCTGAGCGAAGCGGCGGCGGTCACGCCGGACGGACGCATCAGCGCTCAGGACGCGGGGATCTGGAACGACGCACAGGCCGGGGCGTGGCGGCGGATCACCGATTTCGTGCACGACCAGGGCGCCACCGTCGGCGTCCAACTCGCGCATGCAGGCCGCAAGGCGTCGGTGTATTCGCCGTTCGCCGAACAGTCCGGCAGCGTGCCCGCAGCCGAGGGAGGCTGGACCACGGTCGGGCCGTCGCCGATCGCCTTCGACGGATTCGCAGCGCCGGCCGCGCTGAGCACCGACCAGATCGCTGAGGTGGTGGAGGCGTTCGCGAACGCGGCCCGTCGCGCCGATGCCGCCGGTTTCGACGTGGTCGAGATCCATGCGGCGCACGGCTACCTGCTGCATCAGTTCCTGTCGCCACTGTCCAACGAGCGCAACGACTCCTATGGCGGAAGTTTCGACAATCGCGTCCGGATCGTGCTCGAGGTCGTCGAGGCGGTCCGGCAGGCGTGGCCGGACGGCAAGCCATTGTTTGTCCGCATCTCCGCCACGGACTGGACCGAGGGCGGGTGGGACCCCGCCGACAGTGGTCGGCTCGCCCGGTTGCTCGGTGACCGCGGTGTGGACCTGATCGACGTGTCGACCGGCGGCAATGTACACGCCGACATCCCGGTGGGACCCGGATACCAGGTGGAGTTCGCGCGCTCGGTCCACCGCGAGTCGGGAATCGACACCGCCGCAGTCGGACTCATCACGCAGCCGGACCAGGCCGAGAAGGTCGCAGGGGACGACGACATCGCGGCGGTGTTGCTCGCACGCGCCGCCATCCGTGAGGCCGCCTGGCCGTTGCGCGCCGCGCACGAACTCGGTCTCGCACGTCAGGACGCGCCGTATCCCGACCAGTACACCCGCGGCGCCTGGCGGTAGCGGTCAGCCCACCCGGACCACGGCATCGACGTCGGCGAGCACCTGGGTCTTCAGCACCTTCTTCGCGACCTTGCCGGTCGCAGCGCCATGAACCCATGTCCATCGCATTGGTGATGATGCCGCGGTGGGTGATCACCACCCCCTTGGGTCGTCCGGCGGTTCCCGACGTGTACCGGATCGCAGCGACGTCGTCGGATTCGACATCGGCGAAATCGCTGCTGTCCAAGGATTCTCCGTGGACGAGATCGTCGAGCGCGACACCACCCGAACGGCCCCCCGCCCCCGGTCCGGACGCCGATGATCGGGCGGCATCGACAGGTCGTCGAGGGCCACGAACGCCTCCTCAGGTACTCCGGTCGGTATTGCCGACCACATTACGGGCACGATTACTGTTGGTCTAACAGTATTTACCGCCGGATCGCGGAATCCGGCCCGCCCGGATCGTCGGGGCCGCCCGGCACTCAGAGCGCGAACGAGTACCCGCCGTTGACCGGGATGGTCTGCCCGGTGATCCACGAACCCTGATCGCCGGCAAGGAGAACCGCGAGGTGTGCCAGGTCGTCGGCGGTTCCGGGGCGGCGGATCTGGTAGTTCTGCAGTATCGCTTTGGCTCGTGGCGAGTCCGGGTCGTCCCAGAGCGCCTCGGTGAGCGGGGTGTGCATGGTGCCGAGCGCGATGCTGTTCACCGTGATCCCGTGGCGTCCGCCCTCCATCGCGATCGAACGCACGAACCCTGCCGCGCCGGCCTTCGCCGCCGCGTACACAGCGCTGTTGCGATCGCCGGTACGCGCCGCGTCGGAGACAATGGTGATGATGCGACCCCAGCCACGAGCGATCATGTCCGGCAGCACCGCATGCGTACAGTGCATCACGCCGTAGAGATTGACCTGGATGAACGGCTCCCAGTCGACCGGATCGGTCTCGTGGAAGCGACGACCCACCGTGAACGGGCCCGCACCCGCATTGCCGGCATTGTTCACCAGGATGTCGATCGTCCCCGAAGCGGCGACCGCGTCGGCGACGGCACGGTGATCGGTCACATCGAACGGGACCGCGGTGGCGACGCCACCGGCGGACCGGATCTCGTCGACGACGGCATCTGCGCGCTCCCGGCCGAGATCGTTCACCAGCACCTCGGCTCCCGCCTCGGCGAAGGCCAACGCCAGCCCTCTGCCCACGCCCTGCCCGGCCCCCGTTAGCAGGGCCCGTCGACCGTCCAATTCCAACCGTATCGCCACCGTCGACAACATAGTACGGATCTCGGTGGCCGATCAACCCTCGATGTTGGCACCCACCAACGCGATACACGCGGCGACCGCCGGCTCGACGATGGTGTGGAGTGAGCGGTTCTCCTCCAGCGCCGAGGCCGCGAGCTCACGGATGCCACCCCAGATCATCACACCGATCTCGCGTGTCATCGGGGCGATGCCCGCGGCCCGCATCTGCGGATTGTCGGTCAACGGCACCAGTACATCGATCAATGACTCCATCGCCTCGACCTGCACCCGCCGCGCCGACTCACCGAGAGCCGGCAGCTCACGAATCCAGCTCCACGCGATCTCCGGATGTTCGTCGGTGACGGACACGTACACCTCGACCGCCTGCCGGATCTGCGTTCTCCATTCGGCCGCCGGATCGACTGCGCCGGCGATCGCCGCGACCATGGCGTCGTTGGTCGTCTGCAGCAGGTCGACGAAACACGCCTGTTTGTCACTGAATTCCTGATAGAAGGACCGGCGGGACGTACGGGCGACCCGCACCACATCGGCGACCGTGGTCTCCCGATATCCGCGGTCCATCAGACATCTGGCCATGGCATCGAGCAGGCGTTGCCGCAGCGGTGACACTCTCCCGCCGCCGGGGCCGGTCGGCGCCCTCCCGTCGTCGGCCTCCGTCGGGGCCGCCTCGGACACAGCTGCATCGGACACCCCCCAACCATACGACCCCGTCCCCTTGCGACAACGCGGAACGCGAGCGTACCGTCGGACCGGTACGCCGCTGTACCAGCCGCCGTCACCCGTCGCCCGGGAAGGGATTCGCACATGGTCGCCGCACAACCGATCGGAAGATCCGTCGCCGACTCGAGCACATCGCCCGACCCGTCGCCGGTACTGCCACCCGGACCGCACCTGCCCCCGTTCGTGCAGGGTCTTGGGTTCGTGGCCCGGCGCCGCCAGACGCTCGCCGCCTTTGCCCGTCGGTACGGCCCCGCCTTCACACTCCGAATCCCGTTGTTCGGCAAGGTCGTCGTCATCGCCGATCCGACCATGGCCAAGCAGCTGTTCACCACGTCTACCGACCAGGTCGCCAACGTCCAGCCGAACTTGGGCCGCATCCTCGGCGACGGATCGATGTTCGCACTCGAGGGCACTGACCACCGCCGCCGCCGCAAACTCCTCACTCCCCCGCTGCACGGACGGAGGATCAAGCAATACGAAGCCGTGGTTGCCGAGGAATTCGACGCGGAGGCACGGACCTGGCGGATGGGCACCGAATTCGCCACCCTCGAACCGATGATGCGCGTGACACTCAACGTCATCCTCCGGACGGTCTTCGGCGCTGACGGGCGCGAACTCGACACGCTGCGTGACATCATCCCGCCGCTGGTGACAGTCGGCTCCCGCCTCGCATCCACCCCCGACATCCCGTTCTCCCTGGGCCGTCTGGATCCACGACGCAACTTCGTCACCCGCCGGCAGGTCTACGTCGACACCCTCGCGACGCTCATCGCGAAGGCACGCGCGGATCCCCGGCTCGACGAGCGCGACGACATCCTCGCGCTGATGCTCCAGAGCACCTACGACGACGGTTCGTCGATGACCGACGCCGAGATCGGCGACGAGTTGCTCACGCTCCTGGTGGCCGGCCATGAGACCACCGCGACCACATTGGCCTGGGCAATCGAACGGCTACAACGGAATCCGGACGTCCTTCGCGCACTGGTCGACGAGGCCGACGAGGGTGGCAGCGAGCTCCGGATGGCCACCATCATGGAGATCCAGCGCAGCCGCCCGGTCATCGACCTGGCCGGCCGCCATGTGGTCACCGAACTCCTCGAGCTCGGCCCCTATCGAATCCCCCAGGGCTACAACGTCCTGGTCGCCATCTCCCTCCTACACGACGACAGCAGGCAGTTCGCCGACCCGGAGCGCTTCGATCCCGACCGGTTCGTCGGGAACACACCGGGACAGGCGTGGCTCCCGTTCGGTGGCGGGACCCGCCGGTGCATCGGCGCGGCATTCGCCCACATGGAGATGGACGTCGTCCTGCGAAGCCTGCTGCGGGACTTCGTCATCGAGCCGACATCGACCAAGGGCGAGGCGTGGCACAGTCGTGGCGTGGCCTACTCGCCCCGCCGTGGTGGCCGCGTCACTCTCCGCCGCCGCGTGGCCCCGGGCTAGGCGAGCAACTCGTCGAGCGCGGCCTCGTCGAGGCCCAGCATCGGCGAGATACGGCCGATCGGGAACGACGAGACCATCATCAGGATGGCCGGGTCGATTTCGTCGACGCCCATCAATGCCGCGATCCGGGAACGGAATTCGGGTCCCGCGATCGGATGGTCGAGCACTTCACCGACCGTCGACGACGGGCCGACGGGTGCGGTGCGATCGTCGCCGGGCACCTCGACGGCGGTGACCACCCGGATGTCGCGGCTCGACGCGCCGACCTCCACCCGGTAGGCGCCGCCTTCCACGACCCAGTCGTCGGCCGCCCGATCCCAATAGGCGAGTTCGGATCTCGGTATCCGCAGTCCGAGACGCTGCGATCCTCCCGGCTCGAGGTCGGCGATCCCGACCGCCTTCAGCTCCCGGGGCGGGCGGGCGACCACCGAGTCGTCCAGGCCGAGATAGACCTGCGCCACCGCCCGCCCCTCGCGAGCGCCCGTATTCGACACCGTGACGCCGAGCTCGAGCCCCGCCGTTGTCGACGTCACCTCGATGTCGTCGAATTCCATTGTAGTGTAGGATAATCCGTGGCCAAACGGATAGCGGACCGGGAGATCACGAGCGTCGTACCACCGATACCCGACGAAGATCCCCTCGCCGTAGCGCACGTGCAACTGTTCGCCGGGGAAGTCCAGGAACGACGGACTGTCGGCGAGCCGGAGCGGGATCGTCTCCGCGAGACGTCCGGACGGATCGGCCACGCCATAGAGGATGTCGGCGATCGCTCCGCCACCGGCCTGCCCGAGCAGCCAGCCCTCGAGCACCGCAGGGGCCGCATCGACCTCGGCGAGGTCGACCACGCTTCCGTTGGAGAGCACCACGACGGTCCGCGGGTTCCCCTCGAGGACCCGCCTGAGCAGTTCGAGCTGCGGTGCGGGCAGGCGCCAGTCGGTGCGGTCGAAGCCTTCGGATTCGTCGTCGTCGCCGAGTCCGAGAAAGACCACCGCGACCTCGGACCGGCGGGCGGCATCGACCGCCGCATCGACCATCTGATCGTCGGATTCCGTTGCGGCGATCGCGAATCCGGGTGCGAACGACACTGCGTCCGGGGCGGCGAGCGACCGCATCTCATCGAGCGCGACGTCGAGGCGGAAGGGATTGATCTTCGAACTGCCGCCGCCCTGATAGCGCGGTGTCCGCGCGAACTCGCCGATCACCGCGACCGACGTCGATCGGGCGAGCGGCAGCACCGGACCGGCGTCGTCGACGGCATCGTTCTTCAGCAGGACCGGACAGCGCCTCGCCACCTCCCGCGCCAGGCGGTGGTGCGCTTCGCGGTCGTACGCCGCGCCGTCGGCTCCGTTCTCCGCTGCGGCCGACGCCAGCTCGACGACCCGGCAGGCCGCGGCATCCAGTACCTCCACAGCCACGTCGCCCCGATCCACCGCGGCCCGCACCGCGTCCGGTCCGACGTCCCCACTCGACGGCATCTCCAGATCGAGTCCGGCGCTCAGCGCCACCACCCGGTCGTCGACCGCCATCCAGTCGGAGACCACCAGCCCGTCGAATCCCCATCGCCCCCGCAGCGTCTCGGTGAGAAGCCAGGTGTTCTCGGTCGCATACACACCGTTGATCTTGTTGTACGACGCCATGATCGTCCACGGCTGTTCGGTGCGGACGATGTGCTCGAACGCCCTGAGATAGATCTCGTGCAGCGGGCGCTCGTCCACGTCCGCACTGACCCGGAGGCGTTCGTGTTCCTGGTTGTTGACCGCGAAATGTTTGACCGAGGTCCCGATGCCATGCCCCTGCACGCCGCGCACCAGGGCGGCCCCGATGCGGCCCGTCAGATATGGGTCCTCGGACAGGTATTCGAAGTTCCGCCCGCCGAGCAGTGACCGCTTGATGTTGACGCCCGGCCCGAGGATCACCCCGACCCGTTCGGCGACGCACTCGATCCCGAGCGCATCCCCGACGCGCTCGATCGCGGCAGCATCGAACGACGAGGCCATCGCCACCGCCGGCGGGAAACAGACCGCCGGAACCGAGTCGTTGATGCCGAGGGCGTCGGCATCGCCCGCCTGTTTGCGGATTCCGTGCGGCCCGTCGGTGAGCATCAACGGTTCGACACCGTGGTCGGCGAATCCCACGGTGTGCCAGAACGATGCTCCCGATGTGAGGGCGGCCTTCTGTGTCGTCGAGAGGGCGGCGACGATCTCGACGGCTCGCGCGTGATGGTCACCGGGCCGCGACGGGGAGGGCGATTGAGTGGGCATGAAGCCAGCCTGCCCGAGGCGATATCTCGATTCAATGTCCCCGCCGAGTGGGTCCCCGTACGGGCTGTATAGTGACCCGGGCCACACTCGTGATGAGGAAGGTAGCGCCGATGACGGTTACCGACGAACGCGCGGACGACCCGAACTTCGAGTACGTCAGAACCGATCCCGATCGGCCGCCCGTGGCGATCATCGATCGCTCGCCGATGACGACCGGCAAGAAGATCCTGTTCGCCATCATCGGGTTGATCGGCGCGGTCTCCTGGGCGATCGTCGCCTTCGTCCGTGGCGAGACCGTGAACGCGGTGTGGTTCGTCCTGGCCGCGGTCTGTACGTATGTCATCGCGTACCGTTTCTACGCCCGGATGATCGAGATGAAGGTCGTCAAGCCCCGCGACGATCACGCAACGCCCGCCGAGGTCCTGGACAACGCACGCGACTACATGCCGACCGACCGCCGGGTGCTGTTCGGTCATCACTTTGCGGCCATCGCCGGCGCCGGGCCCCTCGTCGGTCCGGTGCTGGCCGCCCAGATGGGCTATCTGCCGGGCACGATCTGGATCATCATCGGCGCAGTGTTCGCCGGTTGCGTGCAGGACTATTTGGTGCTGTCCATCTCGACCCGTCGTCGGGGACGGAGTCTCGGCCAGATGGCCCGCGACGAGCTGGGCGCGTTCGGCGGGACTGCGGCCATCGTCGCCGTCTTCGTCATCATGATCATCCTGATCGCGGTCCTCGCACTGGTGGTCGTCAATGCCCTGGCCGATAGTCCGTGGGGCGTGTTCTCGATCGCGATGACCATCCCCATCGCCCTGTTCATGGGGGTCTACCTGCGCTACCTCCGGCCCGGTCGGGTCAGCGAGGTGTCGATCATCGGTGTGGTGCTGCTGCTCGGTGCAATCGTCGCGGGCCGCTACGTCGGCGAATCCTCCTGGGGCAACGACTGGTTCAGTCTCTCGCCGGTCTTCCTCAGTTGGGCCATCATCATCTACGGAGTGGCGGCCGCCGTGCTGCCGGTGTGGTTGCTGCTGGCGCCACGCGACTATCTCTCCACCTTCATGAAGGTCGGCACCATCGCACTGCTCGCCGTGGGCATCCTGTTGGTCCGCCCGGTGATGGAGGCGCCGGCGGTCAGTGACTTCGCCTGGAACGGAAAGGGCCCGGCCTTTGCGGGTGCGCTGTTCCCATTCCTGTTCATCACGATCGCCTGTGGCGCCTTGTCCGGATTCCACTCGCTGATCGCCTCCGGCACCACACCGAAGATGCTGGCAAAGGAGAGCCAGGCCAGGGTCATCGGATACGGCGGCATGCTGACCGAGTCCTTCGTCGCGATCATGGCACTGATCACCGCGTGCATCCTCGATCAACACCTCTATTTCGCGATGAACGCCCCGAAGGCGGTCACCGGCGGCACGGCCGAAGGGGCCGCGGACTACGTCAACGGCCTCGGCCTGGGCGGTACCCCGGCGACCGCCGAACATCTCCAGCAGGCCGCCGAGGGCGTGGGTGAGTCGTCGATCGTGTCCAAGACCGGTGGCGCCCCGACGCTCGCGATGGGCATGGCCGACACGCTCCAGGACGCGATCGGCGGCGAATCGCTGCGGTCGTTCTGGTACCACTTCGCGATCATGTTCGAGGCGCTCTTCATCCTGACGACCGTCGATGCGGGCACCCGTGTCGCGCGATTCATGCTCTCTGACGGCATCGGGAACCTGCCCGGCGCAAAGCGATTCAAGGATCCGTCGTGGCGTCCCGGCGCCTGGCTGTGCACGGTCATCGTCTGCGCACTGTGGGGATCGATCCTGCTGATGGGTGTCACCGACCCACTAGGCGGCATCAACACGCTGTTCCCGCTGTTCGGCATCGCCAACCAGTTGCTCGCGGCGGTCGCACTGACCGTCGTCACGGTCGTCATGTTCAAACGAGGCCAGGTCAAATGGGCCTGGATCCCGGGAGTACCGCTGATCTGGGATTTGATCGTCACCATGTGGGCGTCGTGGCAGAAGATCTTCTCCGGCAACCCGTCCATCGGATACTGGTCGCAGCACAGCGCGTTCGTCGATGCGAAGGACCAGGGTCTGACGACGTTCAAGACGGCGAAATCCGCGGACGAGATCGACGCGGTCATCCGGAACACCTTCATCCAGGGCACCCTGTCGATCATCTTCGCCGTCCTGGTGTTGATCGTCGCCGTCGTCGGCGCCTACATCTGCTTCCGGGCGCTCCGGCTGGGTGGCATGCCGACCACCGAGGAGGAACCGGTGCCGTCGAATATCTTCGGACCGCGCGGGCTCGTCGCGACGCCCGCCGAGAAACAGATCCAGCGAGAGTGGGACGAGTATCTCGCGGCCCATCCGACGATCGAGTCGTCGAGTGAGTCACCGTCGAGCGAGTCACCGTCGAGCGGGACGAGATCGCCGTGATCGCCACCATCCGTCGTGGTTGGGACGCCGTCAGTTGGTACGTCGGCAGCGTGATGGGCGACCGCGACTATGCGCACTATCTCGACCACGCCGCACGCACACACCCGGATCGGCCCCCGCTCTCCGAGCGGGAATATTGGCGGCACCGGTACGCCGAACAGGACCGCAACCCCGGCGCTCGCTGCTGCTGATCGGCGACGTGCCAACCGGTGGACGGCATCCGGGATTGACCCGCTGTCGCGGCGGGTAGTACTGGATGCATGGTGGATCACCGCGAACACAACTCCGGCGACGCGGGCCTTCACGGCGTGGCCGATCATGCTGACACAACTCCGTGGTCGGTACGGGTCGTCGCCGATCCGGGCCCGCCGACGGCTGCCGTCGACCGGATCCGCGACCGGCTGGATGAACGCCTGCGGGACAGTGCCGGGATCGACTCACTCAAGGTCGACACCGAAACCCTCGCGCTGAACCCAGACGGCGGACTCCTCGTTCCGGAGCGGCTGCGCGACCCAGGGGATGAAGCCTCGGTGGTCGTCGTGATCACCGAGTTCCCGCGTATGGACGGGCGACGAGGCATGATCGCTGAGGTCGACCACAACCGGTCCACGGTGGTCGTGTCGCTGCCGGCACTCGGCATCGTCACCCATCGGCTGCTGCCCGTGATCGTCGCAGCGGTCAGGCGTGTTCGCTCGCCGCACGCGAGGAGCGCCGTCCACGGCGCGCGTTGGTTCCCGGCCGACCGGGACGATCTCGAGTATCTGGCCTCCGGGAAGTTGTTGAGCCGCACCAGGATGGTTGCCGGAATGGTCCGCGGCAACCACCCGTGGAGGCTCATCCCGACCCTGACCGGCCTGATGGCAGCTGCCGCCGCCACCGCCAGTTTCGGCGTCTTCTATTCCTCTATCTGGGCGATGGCCAATGCACTCAGCCCGTGGCGCCTCGCCGGTCTGTCGCTGCTGTCGATGGTCGTGATGACGGTGTGGTTGATCGTCAACAACCGGCTGTGGGAACGGAAGGGCATGCTGCCTCCGGCGCGCGCCCGGCTTTACAACGCGGCGACCGCGACGACAGTGCTGCTCAACGCCGCAGTGTTGTACGTCGGCCTGTTCGTCACCACGGTGTGTGCCGCGCTCGCCGTGATCGACTCCGGTTTTCTGGCGCAGGAGTTGAGCCTCCAGAGCGCGGCGTTCCACAATTATCTATATCTGGCCTGGCTGGCGACGTCGATGGGCACGGTGGCCGGAGCCGTCGGTTCCAGCGCCGACAGCTACTCCGACATCCTCGCCGCGACCTACGGATATCGCGAACGCGGACGTCGCCGGCGCGAGGAGGACCGCGAACAAGAGATCGAGGCCTCACGCGAGTCCGCCGGTCGGTGAGGAGGAACCATGGCCACCGAGAAACAGCAGCAGATCGCGAGCGCGCTCGTCGAGCGCGCCGGTCGGACGTATGCCGACGAGGCCGGCATCACGCTCAAGGACACGCCGGCACCACTGTTCCAACTCCTCGTACTATCGCTTCTGCTCAGCACCCGCATCTCTGCCGACATCGCCGTCGCGGCGGCCCGCGAGCTGTTCTCCGCCGGCTATCGCACGCCGGAGAAGATGGCCGCGGCCGAGTGGCAGTCGCTCGTCGACGCTCTGGGTCGCGGTCATTACGTCCGCTACGACGAGAGCACGGCCACCCGGCTCGGCGAAGCAGGCCGGAAGGTCCTCGACGACCATCACGGCGATCTACGCGCACTGGCGGACACGGCCGACGGCGACGTCGGCCGGGCCGCCGCGCTGCTACAGGAGTTCACCGGGATCGGCCCGGTCGGTGCGGACGTGTTCCTGCGCGAGGTGCAGTCGGTCTGGGAGTGGGTCGCTCCGTACTTCGACAAGCGAGCGCTCGCGGTCACGGCGGACCTGGGACTGCCCGACGATTCCGCCGACTTGGCTCGGCTGGCCGACGGCCGACCGGCCGTGCTGGCGGCCGCCCTCGTACGGGCTTCTCTCGACGACGACGTGCGCAGGGATCTGGGCTGATCCGAAAGCCCTATTTCCGCCGAAATGCTGTGACACAGAACACAGTTGAGATGTGTTCTTCGTCACCGTGGATTTGATTGTGGAAAGTGATGATTCGCCGCAAATCACCGCGATGCGCAGGCAATTCACCGGAATCCCCCAGGTGTTATCTGAGCGTTACCCCAATGCCGCAGGTCACCGTGTCGGCGTGACCTATCCGTTACCCATCTTGTACGGTCGCCACCGGTCCGAAGATCAGCTGCCCAGCCCGCTACGGGGCGGCGATAGGAGGAACGATGACCATGAGTATGAAGAAGCTCGCTGTACGCGCCGGAGTTGTCGGCGCACTGTCCCTGGCCCCGCTCGCCGCATTCGCCGGCACCGCTTCGGCGGCGGGCAACTGGGACGCTGTCGCCCAGTGCGAGAGCGGTGGCAACTGGTCCACCAACACCGGAAACGGCTACTACGGCGGTCTGCAGTTCTCGCAGAGCACCTGGGAGGCCAACGGCGGGTCCGGTAGCCCCGCGAACGCCTCGAAGGCCGAGCAGATCCGCGTGGCCGAGAATGTTCTCGCCTCGCAGGGTCCGGGCGCCTGGCCGGTGTGCGGCTCCAACCTCTGATTCTCAGAGCAGAGCTCCACGTCTGACCCGTGAGCCGGGTCGAGGAGTGTCGATGACGACACGACTCGGCCCGGCTCACGTCGTCAGGTCACTCCGATGTCGGGCACCGATCAGCCGTGCCATCATCGGGAAGAGCAGGACCGTCGTCGCGCCGGCCGCGACAAGGGTCGACGCGACCCCGATCGACATCAGATCCGACGCCGTCGCGACCTGTGTCACCGCAACGATGATCGGGAGTCCCGTCGCGGCGTAGAGCGCCAGCTGTGCGCGCTCGTGACCGAATTCAAGATTCGACCCGTGTTCGATGTAACGCTCACTCAGCCACACCGGCAGCCCTCGGGCCACCGCGATCGCTGCGACGAGGGCCGCCCACATCCCCGGGTGTCCGAGCACTGCCGTCACGTCGATACCCATCCCGGACGTCACGAAGAAGACCGGGATGAAGACACCGAACCCGATCACCTCGAGAGACTTGCCCACTTCTTGCTGTTCGGGCCCGATGAGGCGCCGCAGGATCAGGCCGGCCGCGAAGGCCCCGAGCACCACGTCGAGGTCGAACACGGCCGCCACCGTCATCAGTGACACGAGTAGCAGGATGACGATCCGCACCGGCAACTGAATTGTGCCTCCGCGCATGACGGTCACGGCTCGTCGCACGCCGGGCACACGCGCGATGAGCCGTTGCGGCACAGCGCCGATGATCACCGCGGCCAGACCGAAGAGCACCAGCACCACCAGAGCTCCGATGACGTCTCGGCTGGTCAGCAGCAGCGACATGGCCAGGATCGGACCCAACTCCCCCACCGCACCGTGCGCCATCACCGAGCGGCCCAGTGGGGTGTCGAGAACACCGGCCTCACGGATTATCGGCAGCAGTGTGCCGAGCGCGGTCGAGGTGAGCGCGATGGCCACGGCGATGTGGGTGGAGAAACCCTCGCCCGGAACTGTCAGGGACACGACGACGAGCGCGGACACCAGACCGATCAGCCAGGTGAATCGTGCGACTCGCCCCGACTTGCCGCTCAGCAATTGCGGGTCCAGCTCGTAGCCGGCCAACAGGAAGAGCAGTCCGAGGCCCATCTGGCTCAAGATCGCGACACTGTCGTTGTCGGCCCAGCCCAGCATGTTCGGCCCGACGACCATTCCCGCGGCGAGCAGCACCACCGCGTCGGGCACATACCCCCGAGTCAACCGGGAGATCAGTGGTGACGCCACCGCCGCTGCGGCGATCCAAAAGAGCGATTCGATCGCCGTCGTGTCCATCTCGGACGACGCCTCGGCCAGCAGCATCATGTGGAACATCCTGGCACAGCGAGGTTCAGGCCCGATCCCGTCGCGTGCCGGGCGAATCGACATCTCGACCAATCCGCTGACGAGCACCACGCGAATGCTCGATAGAAGGACCACTGATCTACGACAAGCCGGAGGTTAGAACGCATGAGCAATCGCACACGAGGCCGTCACCGCGCACCGAACCAGCACCGCCGCATGGCGACATTCGTCGCCGCAGGATCCGCACCGGTGGTGTTCGCGTTCGCCGCTGCCGGGGCCGCGTCGGCGGCGCCGGCCGCGCCGCCGTCGCATGATCGTGCGCCGATGCCGTCGATTCCCACACTGCCCGCGATGCCCGCCGTGCCCATGCCGTCGCTGCCCGCGCTCGCACCGCACCTCTCGCCACCACCGGCCGTCTCGGAGGCCGCCGCACCGCGCCCAGCGGTCAGCCCCCGGTCGGATGACGTCGACACCAAGGCCGGAGATCA
Organism: Gordonia sp. DT101; assembly: GCF_049844895.1. NCBI lineage: Bacteria > Bacillati > Actinomycetota > Actinomycetes > Mycobacteriales > Gordoniaceae > Gordonia > Gordonia sp. DT101. The sequence continues at coordinate 510,769 of NZ_JBNCLX010000001.1, forward strand.
GCGAAACGGCCGCGGGACCCGGGTCCAGCGGACGCAGCCATTGGGACCACTCGATCTGAGTTCACTCCACGCACCGAGGCCGGTGGCACCGGTCAAGCCGATCACGCCGACCCCGGGAACCGTGCGCGCCGGCGATCTCCAGGCGCCGGCGCCCGACTGGTTGCCGGCGCAACAGACGCGACAGGTGAACGATGCGGCCGCGGGGGCCGAGGCCCAGGTCGCGGCCGCGGGTGACTCGATGGGCCTCGACCCCGCACGTTCGGACCGCGTCGCCGCGACGACCGTCGGCGACGCGACTGCCGGTGCGGCGATCGCGACCGCGACGGTCGGCGCACCGCTGGCCGCGGCCGGCGGAGTGGTCGGCGGAGTCGCCGGGCTGGTCGCCGGTGTGCCCTTCCTGCCCGCCGGCCTGGTTGTCGGCCCGGTCGCCGGGGCCGCCATCGGGGCCGCGGTGACCGCAGCCCCGTTCACCGCGATGGGAGCCGGAATCGGCGCAGGCGTCGGCATGGCACGGGGACTCGCCGAGCCCCCGCACCGGTAGGCGCGACCGGCACCTCGCATCCCGGCACCTCGCATCTCCGGGCAACGACACCAACAACCCGACCTGACCGTCGGGTAGGTGACAGGGTTGGAACCACACCCTCACCCGCGATTGGAGTCGCACGATGGAGACCCTCGACGACCCGGAGGCCGTCGGTGGTTCCGCCGACGAGTCATCCGAGCGCATCAGTCTGTCGATGTCGCTGTTGATGACGCCCGACATGGCGAACTTCGCCGGGAATGTCCACGGCGGCACAGTGCTCAAGCTGCTCGATCAGGTGGCGTACGCGTGTGCAAGCCGCTATTCGCGGAGGTACGCGGTCACCCTCTCGGTCGACCGGGTGATCTTCCGGGAACCGATCCGGGTCGGCGAGGTCCTCACCCTCACCGCGTCCGTCAACTACACGGGGCGCACGTCGATGGAGGTCGGGATCCGGGTCGATACCGAAGATGTGCGTACCGGACAACGACGGCACACCAACAGCTGCTACTTCACGATGGTCGCGACCGACGACAGCGGCCGGCCACACGAGGTACCGCAACTCACCCCGCGGACGGAGGTTCAGAAACGTCGCTTCCGCGAGGCACAGGACCGGCGTGCCTCGCTACGGTCGGCGCAGTGATCGGTCAGCCGGCCATCTTGAGGCCGATCACACCGCCGACGATGGCCACGATGCAGAAGATCTTGACCAGGCTCACCGACTCCTCGCCGGTCGCCATCGCATAGACCACGGTGAGAGTTGCGCCGATGCCCACCCAGACGGCGTAGGCGGTTCCGGTGGGCAGACTGCGCATCGCATAGGCGAGACCGGCCATGCTCGCGATCAGTGCGACGCCGAAGACCACGCTGGGTCCGAGTCGGCTGAAGCCCTCGGATTTGCCCATCGCGGTCGCCCAGACGGCTTCCAAGACACCCGATACGACGAGCACGAGCCATGACATGACGGTGACCTCCAGAGCCACCGTCTTGTCGTCGGCCGGGTACGGCGGGCTCGTCCGGTTGTCATCCTCGACCGATCCAGGCTAGCAAATCGGCGATCAGGCCTCAGGTGCGTCGATCAGGCCTCGGGGAGGTCGTCTTCGTCGAGCGCACTCACCGCGATCCCGTACGGCAGGAATCGCACCTTCCGCTTCGGGTCGGTGTTGTGCTTGTTCGCGCGGAGGGCATCGAGTTCGGTGGAGTAGACCTGCTCGACGCGAGCACCCCCCTCGTCGTCGACGACGAAGACTGCCCAGACGCCGGTCCCGGTGTCACCGGTTGTCTCGGGCTCACGATGGGTGCGGCGCCCGGTGTCCTCGAAGATCGCCGACCACGTGCCGCCCTGTCCGCCGGGACTCGCGAGGAACTTGCCGACCATGTCGCGGACCCCGTCGGTGGCCTCGCGTGCGAAACGGTCGAAATCCTCCGGGCTCATCCCGAATGGTCCGTTGTTGTCCGCCATGTGAGCCTCCTGATGCAGCGGGCCGCGGCAGTTGTGCCGTGTCCGTCCAGTCTCCACAGGTTTGGCGGTCTCCGCCACCATCCCGCGAGGTCGACGCGGACTCAGGCCCGGCCGGCGTCGTGCATGATGATCGCGACCTGCACCCGATTCGAGGTCCCGAGCTTGCTGAAGATGTGCGAGATGTGCGCCTTCACGGTTGCCACGCTCATGTAGAGCTCCTCGGCGATCTCGGCGTTGGACGCACCCTTCGCCAGGCACACGGCGACCTCGCGCTCCCGCTCGGTCAGACTCGCCAGCGACGCGCGCTCGGGCGACGAACGGCCGCCGACACCGCCGTTGTGCACCACCTGCTTGATCAGGGCGGCAGTCACCGACGGACTCAGCGCCGGCTCGCCGCGAAGGACGTTCTTGATCGCGGCGACGATGTCCTGCGGTGCCGTGTCCTTGAGCAGGAATCCGTCGGCCCCGACCGCCAGCGCCCGGACCACGTAGTCATCGGCATCGAAGGTCGTCAGGACGATGACCGACGGTGGACGCTCGAGCGCCTTGAGTTCGGCGGTCGCGGCGATCCCGTCCATCACGGGCATCCGGAGATCCATCAGAACCATGTCGACCGGCTCGGCGCGGTGCCGGTCGACGGCGTCCTGGCCGTTGGACTCCTCGGCCGCGACGTCGAGCTCGGGATCGCCGCCGAGCAGCAGTCGTAGACCGGAACGGACAAGCGGATCGTCGTCGACGATCATGATGTGCGCGCTCATGCCTGCCACGGTAGCCAGACATGCAGGACAAACCGCCGGTCGTCGGTGCGTACCGCGGAGTGTCGGCCCCCGCTCAACGCGACCCGTTCCGCGACACCGACGAGACCCAGTCCGGAACTCGGTGGCGCAGTCGTGGGTTCGTGCCGCAGCGGGAGCGGGTTGTCGACGAGAAGGTCGACGCCCGATTCGGGGTCGCCCTTGATCCGTACCGCGACGGTGGCGGCAGGCGCGTGCTTGCGTGCATTCGTCAGTGCCTCCTGGAGGCATCGGTACAGAGTTCGGAATCGCGCCGGCGCGATGGCGATCAGGTCCGCGGCGCAGACGTACTCGATCCGCATCCCGCCCGCCCGGTTCTCCTCGATCAACGCATCGAGATCGTCGGGAAGTGCTTGCGGTACTTCCGGATCGGCGTCACCGGGCCCCTCCCGGAGGACCCCGAGCACCTCGCGTAGCTCGGTCAGGGCGAGGTGCGACGTCTCCTGGATCGTCTGTGCGGTTTCCTGGACCTGTCGGCGGTCGAGGTCGTCGCGATAGGCCAGTGCGCCCGCGTGCATGCTGACCGTCGAGATCCTATGGGCGAGAACATCATGCATCTCACGGGCGATCCGCGCCCGCTCGACCGACCGGGCCCGCCGAACCTCGGACTCCTGCTCGGCCTCGGCAAGCGTGGCCCGTAGGCGCCAACTCGCCAGCAACTCCCGGCGCGAGCCGATGTACATGCCCCACGCGATCATCGTCGCGATGGCCGCCAGCATGGTGCCGTAACGCACCAGCAGAGGCTCCTCGACATCGGGCACGTTGAAGAACTCCTCGGCGAGAATCCCACATCCGACCGCGAGGACGGCCTGCGGAATGATCTCCCGCCATTTCCGTCTCGTCGCCAACGACACCATCGCCAGGGTGCTCGGTCCGAGCGAACTCGCCGAGAGGATGCCCGCCAGATTGGTGAGGGTCGCGACCGCGACCGGATGCGAGCGCCGCCACCACACGAGGACGTAGCTGATGAGGCCCAGGGTCATGTCGGCCACGGACCACCAGCGAACGTGCTCCCACTGATAGCCCACCCGCGAACCCCAGGCGATCCCGGTTATCAGGAGCATCAGCACCAGGCGCCACCCGTGACTCCACCACGTCAACGGCGGCTGATAATCCTCGGGGCGCACACCCTCACGGTAGTCGGGGTGTTCCCGGGGGCACCTCGTACTCGCGGCCACACCGACATCCGACTTTGGTCGCACACGGAAATGGCCGCGAGCCCGATGCGCGCCAGCACCGGTGTCGCCAACCATTGACACCATGATCACCGTCGAGAACCTCACCAAGAGATATGGCGAGCACACCGCTGTCGATGACGTGTCCTTCGCCTGTAGACCCGGTCAGGTCACCGGGTTCCTGGGACCGAACGGGGCCGGAAAATCCACCACCATGCGGATCATCGCCGGCTTGACGCCGGCCACCTCGGGCTCCGCGACCATTGGCGGCACGGCCTTTCGGGACATCCCCAACCCGGCGACCCAGGTGGGGGTGCTCCTCGACGCGTCGGCCCAACACGCCGGGCGCACCGGCGCCGAGATCCTGCGGTTGAGCGCGATGACGCTGGGCGTCTCGAAGTCACGCGTCACGGAGATGCTCGAGATGGTGAGTCTGACGCCCGACGAGGCCGACCGTCGCGTCCGCAACTACTCGCTGGGCATGCGTCAGCGCCTCGGGATCGCGAACGCGCTGCTGGGCGATCCGCACATCCTGATCCTCGACGAACCGGCGAACGGGCTCGATCCGGCAGGTATTCACTGGATGCGAACTCTGTTGCGGGACTATGCGAATCGTGGCGGAACGGTGTTGCTGTCGTCGCACCTGCTGCACGAGATCGAGATCATCGCCGACGAGATCCTGGTGATCGGGCACGGCCGGATCGTCGCCCAGGGCACCAAAGACGAGCTCCTCGCCGGAAACGGTGCCCGGGTCCGCTCACTCGATGACACCGCGCTCGCAGCGGCCCTGTCACGCGCCGACATCCATGCCCGACCGGCGGACGGGGGCGGGCTGACCACCGATGCCGCCCCCGAGGACGTGGGCCGGGTCGCCGCCGCCTCCGGGATCGTCCTGGTGGAGCTGCGGCCGGGCGACGGTGCGCAACTCGAAGAGATGTTCCTGCAGCTCACGCAAGGAACTCAACGCGAACAACCAGTCCTCCAGGGAGCACAGCCATGACCGTCCCCGTACAGAACGCGCCCGTCGACAACACGACTGCCGTCGATTGTCGAACGGCGTCGATCCCGTTGACCCGACTCACCGCCGTCGAACTACGCAAACTCGTCGACACCCGGGCCGGCTTCTGGCTAACCGCGTCGATCGGATTGATCTCGGTCGTCGTGGTGGTCGCGATGCTCATCGCCAACCACGACAAGCCCGGCGACCTGAACTTCGGTCAGTTCTTCGGCATGATGAACATCCCCACCGGGATCATCCTGCCGATCCTCGCAATCCTGCTGGTGACGGGCGAGTGGAGCCAGCGCACCGCGCTCACCACCTTCACCATGGAGCCGCGGCGCGAGCGCATCGTCACGGCCAAGCTCCTGGCCGCGCTGGTCGCCGGCATCGGCGCGGTGGTTCTGTCACTCGTCCTCGGAGCCGTCGGAAACGTGATCGCGGGCATCGCCTTCACCGATCCCGCGGGCGCCTGGTCGTTCACCGCAGCGGGGCTGGTCAACTCGTTCCTCCTGCAGATGTTCGGCCTGCTCCTCGGTTTCGCCTTCGCCGCACTGATCCTCAACACACCCGGCACGATCGTCGCCTACTTCGCACTGCCGACCGCACTGTCCCTGGTCACCGAGCTCGTGCCGTGGTTCAAGGACAATCTCGGCCAATGGATCGACACCACATCGACCAATGCGCCGTTCCAGTCCGGTGATTGGGCGACCGGCAGCGAATGGGCCCGGCTGATCGTCTCCGCAGTCGTCTGGATCGCCATCCCATTGACGCTGGGGGTGATCCGGGTACTGCGCTCCGAGGTCAAGTAGACCCGGGCGCGCGATGCGACCGGCGGGCCCACTCTCCCCGAGGCCCGCCGGTCGCACTCATCGCATCGAACTGCTCAGCCGAACAACCAGGCGTTCGGCGAGCAGACCACCGGGACCGGAACCCCGGGGCCGCCGGGCACGACGGGGATCTTCGCCGAGAATGCGTTGAGCACGATCGACACCGCGCGCAGCGAATAGCTCAGCGCGAGGTGATCGGAGGTGTCGATGCCACACCCGTCCTGCAAGGTGATGTTGCGGACGTCCGGACCGTTGAGGAAGGTCGACTGATACGGGGTGGTGACCTCGTCGTATTTGGTCCCGATGACCGTGTATTTCACCCCGGGCACCGTGTCACCACCGGCATTGAGCTTCTTCAGGAAGTCGGAGTCGTAGACCTGCTGGATTCCGGACACGCCCACTCCCAGCGCAATCGGTCCGAGCACATCGATTCCGGCATTGTTGATGACACGCCCCAGCGTGCCGATCCCGAGCAACGTCGTCCCATGGTTGGTCGCGCCCAACGTCACGAGGCGATCAACCTTGCCCGCGCCACCATTGAACTTCAGGTACTGCCGCGCCACCAGCCCGCCCTGTGAATGCCCGACCATGTTCACTTTCGAGGCGCCCGTCGCGGATCGCACCCGATCGACGAACGACGCCAGCTGCTCGGCGGACTGGGCGATGTCGCCGGTGCCGTAGGCGCCCGGGATCACGCTGCCGAGCCCGCCACCACCGCCGGCGCCCAGGATGCCGTAGTTCAGCGCGAAGACGCACATACCGGCGCGCTTCAGATAGGGCGAGAGGTAGGCCCAGTTGTCGTACGCATTTTCCCAGGTCCCGTGGACGAGGACGACCGGTGTTCGCCCGTCCGAAGCCTTGCAACTCCAGTCGTTCGCACCGGGCGGCGCGACGTCTGGATCGCGCAGTCCGTTGCCGAAGGCCTTCCAGAAGTCGTCCTCCTTCTTTCCGCTACCGGTCGGTACCTTCGACGTGCTCGAGCCACTGAGGATGACGTCGTCGGCCACCTGTTTCTTGAGACCCGACTTGATCGTGGCATCGAGATCATGCTGGGTGGCGGCCGATGCCGGGGCCGCGACCCCCCATCCCAGAGACACCACCGCGGCCACCGCGATCGCTCCCCCCACCAGCCGTCGGCGCCACCCCTGCGACGCAACCGATTGACGCATTCGCTCGCACTCCTTCTCGTAGTCGGTGACCGCGCGGTGTCCGGTGGCCCCCCGCCCCGGGACATGCGACCGCGATCACACCCATGCCGGAGCAAAGGTAAGCGCACGGTGTCCAAAAGTGAAGCAAAACATAAGTTTTGATATCGCTAACGGCGTATATCATTTGTGAACACCACGACCGACCGATCAATCGCTCAACATCGATGTATTGAATTGCGTAACAGCTCATTTCGGTCATCTCGCCGAAGTCATCCGACTGGGTCAAATGTTCAACTGAGTGTCCGTGCAGGTATCGAACTCACGCGGAGACAGGTCTGGCGCGGCGGCAGATTCGGCCCTAGCATCTGAACCCACGTGTTGCCCGGGGGGTCGGCACGCCGGCGGCCGGATGGCCGGCGGTGCAGCGTGCTCACAGGGGAGGAACGATCAATGCCGTATGGGCGCAGAGATTTTCGATGGGTTGCCATTCTGATCGCCGTCGGGCTGCTGGTCGGCGGGTGGATACACACCGACGCAACCGCATCGGCGGAGCCGGGCACCGTGTCGGCGGGTATCCGATCGGCACCGCCGGAGTGCCAGAATCCGGCGGCCGGGCTTGGGCCCGCCTGCGCACGTGGTCCCGCGACGGATGTGCCACTACTGCTGCGCATCAACCCGTTCGGCACCCGGATCATCGTGCTCGGCGCCGCCCTGAACCACGATGGATCAATGAAACCTGTTCTCCTCCAACGGCTCCGTGCCGCGCTCCCGCTGGCCCGAGAGGTCCCGCAAGCTCAGGTGATCACCACCGGAGGCCTACCCAGGCACGGACGGACCGAGGCCCAGGCGATGAAGGGCTGGCTGGTCGCCCACCACATCGCTCCGGCTCGGATCACCCCCGAGAACCGCTCGCGGACCACCATCGAGAATGCGCGCAATTGCGCCCGAATCCTGTCGGCAGGCGGTTCCACCGGCATCGTGCTCGTGACCAGCCCGAATCACATGACCCGGGCGACGAAGGACTTCCGTCAAGCGGTCGGATCTGCCATGCCCATCACCGGCGTCACCTCCCGGTGATCGTCAGCGTGACGGTCGGGCGCCCTCGGCCGTCCAGGCGAGCAACTGGTCGACAGGCCACGTGGTCACGATCCGGTCCGGCTCGATACCGAGACGCTCCGCTCGCTCCGCGCCGAGGGCCTTGAAGTCCAACTGCCCGGGCGCATGCGCGTCGGAATCGATCGCGAACAGGCAGCCGAGGTCACGCGCCAATTCGATGAGACCATCCGGCGGGTCGACCCGTTCCGGACGGGAGTTGATCTCCACCGCCGTGCCGTGATCGGCACACGCGGCGAACACCTTCGCGGCATCGAAGGCCGATTGCGGGCGCGCACCCCGACCCCCGGTCACCCGGCGGCCCGTACAGTGGCCGAGCACATCGACCCGTGGATCGGACACGGCCGCGACCATCCGTCGGGTCATCGGCGCCGCGTCCATCCTGAGTTTCGAGTGCACCGACGCGGTCACCACGTCGAGATGGTCGAGCAGTTCGTCGGTCTGGTCGAGTGACCCGTCGTCGAGGATGTCGACCTCGACGCCCGTAAGGATGTGGCAGCTCCCGCCCGAGCTCCGGTTCAGGTCGGCGATGTCGTCGATCTGGCGTCGGAGACGTTCGGGACTGAGCCCGTTGGCGACGGTCAGGCGCGGCGAATGGTCGGTGATCGTGAGCCACTCGTGACCCAGGGCGGTCGCCGCCCGCGCCATCTCGTCCAGGGGTGCGCCGCCGTCGCTCCAGTCGGTGTGGGCGTGAAGGTCGCCGCGGATTGCCCGGTAGAGGTCCTCGCCGCCACTCGCCAGTGATACCGGCGATTTCTCCTGCACGTCCGCCAGGTAGCCGGGTAGCTCACCGGCAACCGATTCGGCGATCACCGACGCCGTCGTCTTCCCGATCCCACCGATCGCGGTCAGGGTCCCGGCCGTCGCTCGCTCGGTCAATTCCTCTACACCTGCGCGTTTCGCGGCGCGCGCCGCCTTCCGAAACGCCTCCACCCGATACGTACTCTCCCGCCGGCGCTCCAACAGCCAGGCGATCCGCGTCAGTGCGACGACCGGGTCGACCGGGGCATCGATCGGGACGAACGATCTCATGTCCGATCGCCGGACTCCCCGCCTGCGCGAGCCTGCGCATCCGCGTAACGCTGATGCAGACGCTCCCGGACGTCATCGGCACTGTAGGCGTTGCGCCGACGCTGATCTCGGGCGACCAGCACCCCACCCGCAGCCACACCGACCGCGCCCGCCAGGCCGACCCACTTCCACGCGCTGTGCATGTGCTCGAGGATAGTGTCTGATCTACGCTGCACTCGTGCGCACAGGAAACGATCTCGGCGGCGGCCGTTCCGTCGTCGGCCTCGACGACGCGCTCGCCGCCACCCGCACGGGCGACATCTGGTTGTTCCGTGGCCGTTCCGGGCCCGACCGGGCCATCCGAGCCCTCACGAACGCTCCGGTCAACCACGTCGCCATGACCGTCGCCATCGATGACCTGCCGCCCCTGCTGTGGCACGCAGAACTCGGTGAAAGACTGACCGACGTCTGGACCGGCAGCACACATCGCGGTGTCCAACTCCACGACGGCCGCGAAGCGCTCGAGCAGTGGATGACCCGTTACGACCAGGACTGCTGGCTGCGGCAACTGACCCCGGACGTGACCACCGCGAAGGAGGACACGCTGCTGAAGGTGATCGCCCGCCTCGACGGCACCCCGTTCCCGGCGACCGCGCGTCTCGCCGGGCGATGGTTCCGGGGTCGGGTTCCCAACAGCGTCGATCTGGTCCGCGGCATCCCCTATCTGGATCGCGTCGCCCGCGACCGCCGGGCGAGACGACGCACGCGCAACCAGAGCCTGCAGGCCGCCTACTGCGCGGAGGTCGTCGCCATCACCTACGCCGAGATCGGTCTGCTGGATGCGGCCAAGGACTCCAACTGGTTCGACCCGGGACGATTCTGGAGTGGCGACCAGTTACCCCTCACTCCCGGTTACCGGCTCGGCGACGAGATCGCCGTGCAGCGCTGAGTCATTCGCCCGCTATCCCCTTCCCGTCAGAGGGTGGCCTCCACCTCTGCCCGACCGAGCGCGGGATCCGAGCCCACGTCACGGCGGGGCTCGGTGTGCGGCACGGTCGTTCCGTCGGCGACCCTCGCCCGGGCGGCGGTGAACTCCGGCGCTTCGCCCATCGTGGCGTGTAGCCCGTTCAGTGCCGCCCAGACCGCGCTGCGACGTGCGCGGCGTTCGATCGGATTGGGTGGACGATGCATCACCAACTGGGCAGCCCACTCCGGCATCGTGTCCCGGATCGCCCAATCGACCGCACCCTGAGCCGGATTCGTGAGATTCGGTCCGGTCGCGATCGCATTGCCATGTGTCAAGGCCAGTTTGGGCAGGTATGCGGCCAGGCACGCCAGGGTGTCGGCCTTGGTGGCGGGCAGGTCGGTGCCGCCGAGCGCGTGGCCGACACGGACGAATTCCCCGTAATAGCGGTCCAGTTCGGCACCGCGCAGGGGCGACGGGTGGTAGATCTCGTGTGCGGTGGCGATCCCCCAGACGACCGTGGCGTAGTTCCATCGCAGCCACGCCGGATCGTCCGCGTCGTAGGTGAGGCCGTCGGGTCTCGTGCCCTTGATGGTGTGGTGCATCGCGCGCACGGTGGTGGCGAGACGTTCGGCGGTCTCGGTGGACCCGTAGGCGGTACCGATGAAGAAGGCCACCGAGTGCCCCAGACGGACCGCCGCGCCGGTGGGGTCGATTCGTCCGGTCGGCTCACCGTCGTCGTCCTTCTGCACCAGACGCGAATGATGCACACCCATCCAGAAGATGCTCGGGTCGAGCCGCTCCAGATACGACGCGCATTGGAGACCGAAGATCAGCGCGGGCGTGTGTGCATGGACGTACCAGGTCGCGCTCTCCGGCCCGAACCATCCCGGGTCCCCGGTCGGCTCGGAGAACTCCATCCCGCGGAAGTACCTGGTCCGGATGTTCTTCTCGAACCGGTCGTTGAGCCACAGGCCGGCCAATTGATGCGGCAACGGAAACGGGAACGGAAGTGAACCCAGGGACATCGACATCGAACTCGCCCTCGCTGTCAGTTGTGGTTACAGACGTGACCAGAATATCGTCTGGGTACGGCTGTGACCAGACTTGATCGATTCTCGTCGGCAGACGTACGCTGATCCGATGTCCAGCCCCACCAGATGGGCCGGCGTCCCACTGACCGACCGCCGCACCGAACGGCGCGCGCTGCTGATCGACGCCGCCTTCACGGTGTTCGGCGCCTCGGGTGCGCCGGGTCTGTCGGTGCGATCGATCTGCCGTGAGTGCGGCCTCAACACGCGCTACTTCTACGAGAGCTTCGCCGGCACGGATGAGCTGCTCGGCGCCCTCTACGACGTGGTGGCACAGGAACTCGCGGCTGTGGTCGAGGAGGCCATGGCAGTGGCGGGGCCGTCGATCCGGGCCAGGACCACGGCCGGCATCCGGGCCGTTCTCGGATTCGGTTCCGACGATCCCCGACGCGGACGCATCCTGTTCACCGAGGGGCGATCGAATCCGGTGCTCGTCGCCCGACGGGCCGCGACCCAAGACCTGCTGATGGAGCTGGTTCTTACCGAAACTGTTGCTGCTCAAAGGCTTCCCGACGGTCTGACCAGCCGGGTCGGCGCCATCATGTACACCGGCGCAATGGCCGAGCTGGCCCAGCAGTGGCTTGCCGGCAACCTCGGCGACGATCTCGGCGCGGTCGTCGAGCAAGCGGCGTCCCTGGTGTTGCGCTGACCATGTTCCGGCGCGCCCCACAGAGGCCTTGACCGCCAGAGTTTCTCGGAATCAGCTGAGACGCCACGGTGAGAACTGACAGGAAACCCGAGGCTCATTTCTTCACGTTCTCTCATACAGCGACGGCATCGTGGTGTCGTGAACCAATCCCAGCCGACCGAGGGTGACGACAGCCCGGTCACCGAACCATTCACCCAGCAGAGTCCGCACCACCCGCCGAACACACACTGGGATGCCCCTCCGGCAAACGCGTATCCGCCACCTCCGGTGCCCGATCGCCCACGCAGCCTGGCCAGGCCGATCGTGGCGACCGCCGTGCTCGCGGGTCTCGTCGGAGGTGCCGTCGGGGTTGGCGGCAGTGCGCTGCTGAATCGTTCGGACGCGAGCCCGTCGGTCCCGTCACTCACCTCGCAGCCCGCGTCCGCGGCCAACGCCGCGGACGTGAAGCCCGGCTCGGTGACCTACGCCGCGCAGGTGGCCTCCAAGTCGGCTGCCGACATCAAGGTGAGCACCGGCCAGGGAACCGCTGTCGGCAGCGGGATCGTCCTCTCCCCCGACGGCTATGTGCTCACCAACAACCACGTCGTCGCGGCAGCCGGCAACGGCAGCACCATCCAGGTGACGACCAGCGACGACAAGACGCACACCGCCAAGGTCACCGGCACCTCCCCGTCCTATGACCTGGCGGTCATCAAGCTCGACAATGCATCGGGACTCTCCCCTGCCACGCTGGGCGATTCGAGCGGCCTGCAGGTCGGCGAGCAGGTCGTCGCGGTGGGCAGCCCCGAGAACCTGTCGAACACGGTCACCTCCGGCATCGTCAGCGCTCTGTCGCGCACCGTGACCGCCGGCGACGAGACCGGCTCCGGGCTCACCGTCTACAACGGCCTACAGACCGACACCGCCATCAATCCCGGCAATTCCGGTGGGCCGCTGGTGAACCTGAAGGGGCAGGTGGTGGGAGTGAACTCCGCCGTCGACACCGGTCAGAGTTCCAGTGGCGGAGTCCAGGCCTACGGACTCGGCTTCGCCATCCCGATCAACGCCGCCAAGCGCATCGCGAACGAACTACTGCAGGACGGCCACGCGACGAAACCTGTTCTGGGCGTGTCGGGTTCGCTGGCATCGGCCAACGGTAACCAAAACGTCGAGGGTGCCCAGATCTCGTCGGTGCAGTCGGGTGGCGCAGCCGCGGACGCCGGCCTCAAGGCAGGCGACGTGATCACCAAGATCGGCGACACCCCGATCAGCGACTACGCCGACCTGATGGCGCAGGTCCTGACCCACGCCCCCGGCGACACCGTGCCGGTCACCGTCGGGTCGGGCAACAACGCACGCACCGTGCAGGTGAAGCTCGGCAGCGCGGTCGACAAGGAACAGACGACCATTCCGGAATCCGGCGGCCAGGGTGGTCAATCCGGCGGCCAGGGTGGCTTCGGCAGCCAGGGCGGCGAGTCCGGCGGCCAGGGCGGCGAGTCCGGCGGATCAGGACTGCCCTTCGGCGGCAGCCCCTTCGGCATGGTGCCCTAGAGAACCCCGGGGAGCGGGACGGCTCCGTCGATCACCCGATCGACGGAGCCGTTTGCCTGTCCGGCAGACCTCTCATGTCGCATCGGACACACCGCCGCATCGACGGTCAGCTCACCGTGATGGCGTCGAGCCGCTCCTTGATGAAGTCCCCGGAGATCACCGGCGGACGGCCGGCGCGACGGCCCACCGGCGGTTCGAGCGGCGACACGATCGCGTCGTGATCGAGCTCGTAGAAAAAGATGAGCGACACCAGATCTTCCTCGGGCGCATCGGCTTGCGGCGGCAGGACACGATGCCGCCCCGCCGGCCACCGACCGCCCGACCAGTACTCGAGCAGATCGCCGATGTTGATCGTCAGTGCGGCCGGATCGAATGGTGCGTCCGCCCAGCCGGTTTCGTCGCTGTACACCTGGAGTCCACCGGCGCCCGGCTCTCGATCGAGCACCGTGACCGTGCCGAAGTCGGTATGCGGGCCGATCCGGAACTGGCCTGGTTCCGGATCTCCCACCACGGCCATCGGCGGGTAGTGGTTGATGTTCGACGTCCAGGTGGAATTGCCGGCCAGGCCCTGGAAGGGATTCTCCTCGCCCACGAGCCCGAGTGACGCCGACATGAGCGCCAGCAGATCGTCGGACAGCGCCTTCACCTGAGAAGTCCACTCGCTGAACAGCTCACGCAGGCACGGCACCTCGGCAGGCCACACGTCCGGGGCGAACCAGTAGTCGTCGACCTCCGGAACGCCCACCCGGGTCTGGGCGCCGGAGTTGTAGGTCTCCTTCAGGTCCGGCGGCGTCTCGGTACCCTCCGCATAGCCGTTGGCCTCCATCCCCGGCCCGATCCAGCCCCGGCCGCCGACTCCGACCGAGTACTGCTCCTTGATGTCCGCGGGCAACGCGAAGAACTGACGGGCGGCCGCCCGCAGCGTCGCCGGCAGATCGGGATCGATGCCGTGTCCGGTGACCAGGAGGAAGCCCGCCTTCTGCAGCGATTCGTCGACGGCCGCACAGACCTGGTCGGCCGCCGCTCCTCCGGCCCGCCACTGCGCGATGTCGACGGTGAGGATCGGGCTCGCGGTCATACGTTGTCTCCTGTCAGATCGGCTGTCGGAGAGTCGGCGACGCCGATGTCCTCGTTCCACAGGGTGGGGTTCGCAGCGATGAAGTCGGCCATCATCGCCGCACACCGGCCGTCGTCGACCACCGTCACCTCGACGCCGGTCTCCCGCAGCCAGTCCTCGCCGCCGGTGAAGGTGCGGTTCTCCCCGATCAACACCGCGCCGATCCCGAACTGACGGATCAGCCCACTGCAGTACCAGCAGGGCGCCAGGGTGGTGACCATGATCGTCGACGAATAGTCCCGCTGACGCCCCGCCGCGCGAAAGGCGTCGGTCTCACCGTGCACCGACGGGTCGCCGTCCTGGACCCGACGATTTCGCCCCTCGCCGAGGAGGGTGCCGTCCGCGGCGAAGAGGGCGGCTCCGATCGGGATACCCCCCTCCTCCAGACCGAGGCGCGCCTGTCGATGGGCGACGTCGAGCAGGACGGCCGGATCGAGTCCGGGCACAGCACCGGTGCGGCTTGTCATGCAGACGAGCCTGCTCCGGTACGACGTCGTGGACAACTGACAGTCCGTCGCCTCGCAAACAAGGACGGACGTGCATATCGTCGGACCATGCACTCTGCTCCCGCGGCTCTGCCGACCTTGAACGAGATTGTCGAGCGCCACCTGCACCGAGCCGACCCGCGGGTGCTCACCGCCCACGACCACCTCGACGTCCCGGTCGGTTGGGTGCACTCCAGCGAGATCTTCGAGATCGGCCCGCTGCTGTCCGGTGGTGAACTCCTGCTCACCACCGGCCTCGGGCTCGGCGGTCTGGACGCCGGCACGCGCCGGCACTACGTCCGCGACCTCGCCGAGCGCGGCGTCGCCGGGCTGGCATTCGAGGTCGGGCGGACCTTCGATGCGATTCCGGAGGAGATGGTGCGGGAGGGATCCGCGCGCCGCATACCGATCATCGAGCTGCGCCGGGTGCTGCCGTTCATCGAGGTGTGCCGGGAGGCGAACACCGCCATCGTGACCGGCGAGCTCGCCGGTCTACGCCTGCGCGCTCTGCTCGACGATGCCCTGCACGCGGATCTGTTGGCCCCCGGCGCAGTGGCACGGATGCTCGCCCACGTGTCCGAGGTGACCGGCCACCCGATCGCGCTGATCGGTTCCGGCGGAGCACTGCTCGCCGCCCACGGCGTCGACGACGATCGATCGGCCTGGCGGATGGTCGATGCCGCAGTGGCCTCCGCGGCGGTCATGGCGCGGGATCGCGAGATCGCCCGCCTGATTGCCGGAGCGGACTCGGCCGGCCACCCGCCACCCGTGGTGACCATGATGCTCGCGGCCGCGACCGGTCCGATCGCGGCAGCCCTGACCCGTTCCGGTACAAGGGGTTCCGCGGTGGGAACCCGACTCGTCGAGGAGATCGTCGGCGGGCGGCACGTCCGCCGAGCGGATCTCTTCGCACGTCTCGTGAGCTCCGGGGTCCCGGCCACCGACTCGACGCGACTCGTCACGGTGGCGGCCGAGGCGCCCGACCCGCGGATGGTCGAGGCGGCTATCGCACGCGCGGCGGCGGCCCTTCCCGGCCTGGTGCAGGCGACGATCGATGCCACCGTGTACGCCCTGGTGGCGGCGCCGGCCTCCGAGCACGGTGACGATCCGGTCCATCGCGTCACCGACGCACTCGTCCGCCTCGGCTCGCAGGACGGCCGGATCACCGCCGTGGTGGGCGACGCCCACCCGCTCGACGCCGCGAACCCGGGGGCCGAACTCTCCGCGGCCCTGGCCGCATCGCTGCACCGTTGCGCCGAAAGGCTGCCGATCGCCATGGGTTTGATGCGCGGCGGTGTCACCGACAAGCGGATCTTCACCGGCCGCGAGCTCGTGGCCGACAGTGCCGCGCGCGCTGCCCATCCCGAGATCCACGACGAGTTGCGACAACTCATCGCGCCCCTGATCGCCCACGATCAGAGCCAGTCCACCGATCTCGTCACCACCCTCGACGTCCATCTCCGTCACGGATGCAGTGCGACCCGCTCCGCGCAGGTCCTCCATCTGGGCAGGCAGAGTCTCTACCAACGACTCGACCGGATTCGAGGGCTCCTCGGTTTCGACCCGACCTCGCCGGCGACGTACACGTCGGTGCTGCTGGCCATCAGTGCATTCCGTTCACAGTCGCAGTCCCCGCCCGGGCGGCCGTGAGGACGGATCAGACGTATTCGTGCTGCGATCGCTCGACACGCTTGCGGGCCAGGATCAGGTACCCGACAAAGGCGATGACGAACCCGACGAACGCCCCGATGTCACCGAGCTCCGGCACAGCGCGGACGACGTATCCGACAAACCGCTCCTGATTGCAGAACAACAGCAGCGATGTCACCAGCCCGACCGCGAACGCGGCGACGCCACCCCAGTTGGTGTAGCGGGTGTCGTACAGCAGGTCGAGCGACGGCGGTTCGCGCCGGAGCAGCCGATCGGCGAAGACCACGCCGAGCCACGGGCCGATCCAGTACGCGACCAGCAGCAGGAACGCCTCGTAGGAGGCGGCGGCGTCGGCCAGCGCCCACCAGGCGACCAGGAAGCCGACGATGCCGAAGAACACTGTCACCAGGGCTCGCTGGATCCCGATCGGCAGCCGGAAGCCCATCGTCACGAAAGCCATTGCGCCCGAGTAGACGTTGATGGCGTTCGCCGCGACGGCGCCGACGGCGATCGCCAGCAGCGTGAGGTCGGCGACGACGGACGGGAGATTCGCCGTGAACGCCTCCGTCGGATTGTCGGAGGTGGGCGCGCCGATGGTCACCGACGCCGCTCCGACGACCATCAGGAACGTGCACGAGATGTACAAGCCCGCGGAGGCGAACAGTCCGGTCTGCAGCTTGGACACGGTGGGCGGCAGGTACCGCGTGTAGTCGGCGGCATAGGGCGTCCAGCCCGCGGTGTAGCCGAAGGCCGCGCCGACGGTCAGCAGGAAGCCGCCGAGCGAGAACCCGCCGTCGGCCGAGGCGGCCGAGACGTCGGACTTGCTGAAGATGATCACCGCACCGATCAGGAAGACCACGGCCAGCACCGGCGCGGCCACCCGCTCGAATCGCTGCACGAGGTTGTGGCCGAAGAAGGCGAACGCGGTCTGTGCGATCACGATGATCACCAGACCGAGCAGCGGCGTGAGTCCGAAGAGCGTCGACAGCGCGAAGGCACCGCTCACGCTGTTGGTGGCGAACCAGCCGACACCGCACATGATCGCCATGAACGTCGCGGGCAGGACGTTGCCGCGATGGCCGAACGCGAGGCGACCCAGCACCATCTGAGGTACCCCGTGCAACGGCCCTTCCGCCGACAACAAGAAGTGGGCGACCGCGCCGAGAAGGTTGCCGATCGCCATCGCCGCGACGGCCTGCCAGAACGACAGACCGAAGTACAGCACGGAGATCACGCCGACGAAGATCGTCGCGAACTCGAGATTGGGCGCGGTCCAGGTCCAGAACAGCCCGCGCGGCGAACCGTGCCGCGCGTCGAGCGGGATCGGCTCGTTGCCGCCCGGCTCGACCGCGAGAACCTTCTTGCCGTAGCCGGTCTGTGGTGCGACGGCGGCCGCGTCGGGGTGTTCAGGGGGTGCGCCGAGGGTCATGGCGCAACTCTGCTGCCTCGGACCGACGTCGGCAACTGACGGACTGTCCGCTGCCGACGGCACGGAACGACACAGATCGACGCCCCGGAGCCCGGACTACTTGATGCCGATCATTCCGTCGAAGACGAAGGGGGTCATCGCCGGTCGGCAGCCGTCGAATGACGACGTCGCCATCGGTCCCATGATGCCCACGTGGCTCGGGGCGCCCGACACCCCCTTACGCACGGTGATCTGGACGGCGGCCGCACCGCGCGCCGCGGCCGGCAGTACGTCGGGGGTGGTCGCGGTGATCGGATAGATCAACGACGCCGTGTTCCCAGCGGTGTAGAGACAGGTGATGGGTCCACGGACCTGGGTCGGGGTGGGATTCATCCCGTCCAGCACGGTTGCCCGATAGGTGCCCATCGTCTTCCCATCCGCGGTACGGGCGCCGATCGCCTCGATCCTCAGCAGGTGCACGCCCGGGGCGACCGCCATGTCACCCGACACAACCAGCGCAGCGGGTTTCTCGGCCGTCATCGGCGCAGCGGACACCGCTGGTGCGGTCACCAACGCGGTCGCTCCGAGAACGGCAGTCGCCGCGACGACCAGGGTTCGACGAATTGTCGGATGACTCATCATTCCTCCTCGTGGAATTGAGACCCGACCTGGGATCGAGGCTAATCCGCGGAACCGGCCGCGGCGACACCCCTCTCTCAGCGCAATTT
This sequence comes from Gordonia sp. DT101, assembly GCF_049844895.1. Lineage (NCBI taxonomy): Bacteria > Bacillati > Actinomycetota > Actinomycetes > Mycobacteriales > Gordoniaceae > Gordonia > Gordonia sp. DT101. Next base: position 529,441 of record NZ_JBNCLX010000001.1, read on the forward strand.
CAGCTTGCCCCCGACCGTCGCCCGACGAGTTTCGAGATGTGCTCTCTCGGCGGGATCGGTGGTGAGGGCGATCGCCTTGTCAAAGGCTGCGGTCGAGGCGTCATCGCGACCGAGCCGGTCCAGCAGGTGCGCTCGTGTGACCCATGCCGGCTGGAACCGATCCGTGTCGGCCACCTCGTCGAGCCGCCCCAGAGCGACTGCGGCGCCGTCGGTCTCGGCCACCACCGCCACGAGCGCCACTGCGCCTGCCAATGTCGGCGACAGTGTCTGCAGCGCCTCGTGGAGTCGGCGCAGGGTGAGCCAATCGGGCACAGCACCCGGCCGGCGGGCGCAGTGGACGGCACCGATGGCGGCCTCGAGCTGAAATCGACCGACCTGGCCGAGACCGTGTGCGGTGCGCTGGTGAGCGTGCGCGCGTGCGATGAGGTCGGCATCCCAGAGCCCCGGATTCTGTTCGGCGAGCGGCACGAACCGCCCGTCGTCATCGGTCCGGGCGGGTAGTCGGGCACTCGAGAGTTCCATCAGCGCGACGAGACCGTGCGCCTCGGCGCTCGTGGCGGCGACCTCGGCCACCACCTCGCCGAGTCCGAGCAGCAGGGCCCGACGCTCGCGCGCCAGGGCCGGCCATTCGATCGTGTAGGCGGCGTAGATCGCCTCGAGGACAGGTGCGAGGCGGTCGGTCAGCTCGTCCACCGCGGGAACCTCGAACGGCAACCCGAGATCGCCGATACGCCGTTTGGCGCGTACCAGGCGAGCGGCCATCGTGGTGGCGGGAATCGCGAACGCGTGGCCGATCCGGGCGGCCGGGTAGCCGAGCACCGTGTTGAGCATCAGAGGCGCGTGGACGGCCGCGCTGATCTCGGGGTGAGCACACACCAGGAGCAGCTCGAGACGCCGGTCCCGGAATGGTGACACCCAACCGTCCGGGCCGTCGGCACTGCTCGGTGCCGAATCGAGTGACACCGCGTCGAGGGGAACCGAGGTCCGTGCCGCCGCCGAACGCCAGCGGTCGCGTTGACGATTGCGGGCGACGGTGAGGAGCCAACCATCCGGATCGCGTGGCACGCCGTCGGCCGGCCACCGGATCAGGGCCCGTTCGAATGCGTCACCGAGTGCGTCTTCGGCTCCCGCGACGTCATGTGTGGCGGCGGCCAGCACCGCGAGAAGGCGGCCATAAGATCCTCGTGCCGCCCGCTCGGCGTGCGCCCGCGCCTCGGCCATTGCACTCGCCGAGGGCGGGGCGCCGTCAGTCCGACCAGACACCGTCGACACAGGACAAGACGGACCGCCTGACCTCCACGACCGCGTATTGCGTGGCGGGCATCTTCTCGGTCCACGCCAGTGCGGCGTCGTGATCAGGCACGTCGATGACAAACACGCCGGCGAGCGCCTCCCTGGTCTCGGCGAACGGCCCCTCCTGGACCCGGAGATCCCCGTCGCGCCGGGTCACCGTCTGCGTGGCGGTGGGCGAGGCGAGGATCTCGGCGGCCACCAGCACGCCGGCCGCGTACAACGCGTCGGTGTAGGCGCGTATCAACGACTTCATCTCGTCGATGGCCTCAGCCGTGACCTCACCCGGAGCGGGCTCGGCGTTGTTGATCAGCAATGCGTAGCGCATGGTGTCCTCCTGTGTCTCAGTGTGGCCCGTTGTCGGCGCCACATCAGGAGGACGAACCAGATGCGCCGAAATCGACACCACCTACCAGCGGTAGTCGAGGAACTTGCCGTCGAACGTGATCACCACCCGATCCCCGTCGGGATCGGCACGCCGGGAGAAATCGACCTTGAAGTTGATCGCGCTCATGATCCCGTCGCCAAATTCTTCGTGGATCAGCTCCTTGAGCGCCGGTCCGTAGACGGCGAGCGCCTCGTGGAAGCGGTAGATGGTCGGGTCGGTGGCGACCGACTCGTCGGCGATCCGGGTCGGCTGGCGCACCAGACTCTCGATCACCCCCTCACCGAGGCCGAGGAGTTCGCAGACGATGGTCGCCTTGTCCACCGGCACCGGATGCTGCCCGAGGAGGGCGGCCACCGTCCAGACGAGCGGAGCGTCGATCCGCTCGGCGATGTCGGGCCAGGACAGCCCCTGACGGACCCGGGCGGCGACGATCAGTTCTGCGGCATCGGACTTCGGCATGATCGGAGTGGTCATCGGAGCTCCTCGACGATTCGGATGGACCGTACTACTTTGCCCGCATCGGTTCCGGGGTGTCCATCGGAACCGGCGAGGGCGTCCCGCACGATCGTGACCGGATCAGTGCGACAGGACAGCCTTCAAGAACGTCTTCGTGCGCTCTTCCTGCGGGTCGGTGAAGATGGCCTCGGGCGAACCCGCCTCCACGATCTTGCCCGCGTCGAAGACCAGGACCCGATCGGCCACGTCGCGGGCAAACCCCATCTCATGGGTGACGATCAGCATGGTGATGTCGGTGGACTCCGCGATCGCACGGAGAACGCCGAGGACATCGGCCACGAGTTCCGGGTCGAGCGCGGAGGTCACCTCGTCGAGGAGCAGGATGTCGGGGTCCATCGCCAGTGCCCGCGCAATTGCGACGCGCTGCTGCTGTCCGCCGGAGAGCGTGGTCGGGTGGGCGTCTTCCTTGTCCTGCAGGCCAACCGTCTTCAACAGCTCGCGGGCCCGGGAAGTGGCCTCTCCTTTGCTGTTCCCGAGCACGTGGATCGGCGCCTCGGTGATGTTCTGCAGCACAGTCATGTTCGGGAACAGATTGAATTGCTGAAAGACCATCCCGATCTTCGACCGGGCAGCTCGCTGATGCTTGGGCGTCGCCTTCACCAGCTTGTCGCCCTTGTACTGATGCGTGAGCGGCTCGCCCTCGACCCAGATCACCCCGCCATTGCACGGTTCGAGCGTCATCAGGAGGCGCAGGATCGTCGTCTTGCCCGAACCGCTCGGGCCGATCAATGCGACGCGCTCACCGCGCTGCACCGTGAAGTCGAGATGATCGAGCACGACGTGATCACCGAACTTCTTGACCACCTGGTCGAATACCACCATCGCCCCGTCGTCCCCCGACCGCGGCCCGGTCGTCGGGGGTGATGGTTGCTCGTCAGTAGGCAAGGGACTTCTCCACTTTTCGGATGAGGATCGATGTCGGGTAGCTCGCGACCAGGAATATCACCCCGGCGATCGTGATGGGTTCCAGATACTGAAAGGTTCGCGCACCATACTGCTGAGCCGCGGTGACCATCTCGACCACCGTGATGGCGAACAGGAACGGGGTGTCCTTGAACATGGAGATCGCATAGTTGCCCAGCGCCGGCGTAGTGCTGCGAATCGCCTGCGGGAGGATGACGGCTCGCCAGGTCCTCGCCATGGGAAGCGACAGTGCATGCGCCGCCTCCCACTGGCCCTTCGGCACCCCGTCGATGCCGGCGCGGTACACCTCGGCCATGTACGTCGAGTAGTGGATTCCCAGCACTGTGATGCCGATCTGCAGAGCCGAGAACTGCGGGAGCAGGTAATAGGCGAACAGCAGCTGCACCACGAGGGGCGTCAGCCGGATGAACTCGCTGATCATGCGCACCGGTACCGTGACCACTCGCGGCCCGGCACGTCGCACGATTGCGATCGCCAACCCCAGAGCCGCCGCAATGAGGAACCCCAGAACGGTTGCCAGCAGGGTGATCTTGAATCCCTCCAGGAGGACCGGAAGACAATCTGCCGCGCGTTGCCAACTCCAGGTGACGTTCATCGGCCGACTCCCACGGACTCGGAGATCTTCTCAGGACGTAGGCTCAGCACTTCGCGCATCGACGGCCCCACCCCCAGTCGCGACTTGGCGCGGACTTCCAACAGGTTCATGACGAGGGTCAGCACGTAGGCAATGCAGAAATACAACACCAGGCCGACCCCGAAAGAGAAGATGGTGTCGCCCGTCCCTCTCCGCAACTGCTCGATCTGATAGGTCAGATCCTGCAGCAAGATGAAACTCGCAAGCGCGCTCCCCTTGAGCAACTGGATCAGGAGATTGGTCAACGGCGGGATCATCTGCGCCCACGCCTGTGGGAAGACGATCCGGTACAGACGTTGCCACGACGAGAAGTTCAGGGCCACAGCGGCTTCCCATTGCGGAGCCGGGACCGCCGCCAACGACCCTCGGACCACCTCGGCACCGTAGGCACCGTAGTTGAGGCCCAACGCCAGTATCCCGCAGAACATCGGTTCGAGTTGGAACCCGAACAGCGGCAACACGTAGAACAACCAGAACAGCTGCACCAAGAGCGATGTGCCCCTGAAGAACTCGACGATCACGCGGGCGGTTCCCCGGATCGCGAGATGACGTGACCCCGCTGCGACGCCCAGCAGCAGGGCAAGCACAAACGCCAGCGCAGCGCCACCGAGGGTCAGGTAGAGGGTGGTGAGAATGCCTTCCTGGATGCGCGGCCACGCATCCAGGAAGGCTTCGAAGTTGTCTCCCACAGTCGGCTACTCGACCATCCTCAGATGTTTCCCGCGCACAGGTCGGCCGTGGTCAGCTTCGGATCCGGCAGCTCCTTTTCGGTGAACCCGAACTTCCCGACGATCGACAGGTACTTCTGCGGATCGGACGTGATCTTCTTGAGCTCGACGTTGTAGGCATCGAGCAATTCCTTGTCGTTGGTGCGGAAGACCGTGCCGCCTGCCCCGACTTGGGGCTTCCCGTCGATGACGGCGACGAAGGACGGTGTGACGTCGACCGGTGCTTCCGGATTGTTCTTCTTCATCCAGTTGAGCGAGATCCCGGTCAGCGCGAACACGTCGGCGCGACCGGAGGTGACCGCATCCATCCCGTCCTGAGGCGTCGCCACCTGCATGCTCGAGATGCCCAGACTCTTCGCGTAATCGGATTCGATCGCACCGGTCATCGTGGCGAGGCGCGCACCGCTACTTGCCACCGACTGCATATCGGTAAGGCCCTTCGGGTTGCCCTTGTTCACCATCAGGGCCGTGGTGTAGTTGAACTCGGGATCACTGAACGCGGCCTGCTTGCAGCGCTCGGGGAGGATCGACATACCCGCACTGACCACGTCGAAGCGGTTGGCCTGCAGGCCTGGGATCAAGGCCCCGAAGTCCGCATTCACGCCTTTGACCTCATTGATCCCCAGGTTGTGGAATATTTCCCGGTGCAGCGCCACGGTCGCGCCTGTCAGCTGCCCGTTCTCCTCAAATGAATACGGTGCCTCACCGGCGAAACCGACAGTCACCGCGCCCTTTTCACGCAACGACTCCAAGAGGTTCGAATCACCACCCGAATCGGTGGACGAACATGCCGCGAGACTTGCCGCGACCAGTGCGCTGACAGCCAACATGGTTGCCGCCCTGCGATTTACAGACTTTCTCAACACCGAGAGTGTCATGGACTCAGCCTTCCGATCGCGACCGGAAAGACCCTGCCCGCGCGTCGCTGAAGAACGATTTCACGGGTATACGCACTTCCGACCGACTTATCCACCTTGTTCGATTTCCTACGCTTGTGAAACTAACACGAGAATGGCGCCGCTTCCGCCTCAAATCCCACGACACGTTGGTGAAGATGATGTTCATGTCACGAAATCACTTCCCGGCCTGCCCCGCCAGTCGTAGGGTGTAGCGTTGCAGGCGTGACGGGACCGACATCCCAACGGCCGCAGACGATGAAGTTGCAGCGCGTGACCAACCGCATCGTCCGTACTTTGCTGGCCACACCGGTGATCAGCCGCGGTATCGGCCGACGTCTGGTCACCGTGTACGTCGTCGGGCGAAAATCCGGTAAGCACTACTCCGTGCCGGTCGCCTACACATCCCACGGCGAGAAGTTGTTGATCGGCACGCCGTTCCCGTGGGGCAAGAACCTGAGAACCGGCGAACCGGTGGAGATCCGACTGCTGGGCCGACGGCGGCCCACAGATGTCGAGGCGTTCACCGACGAGCCGAGCGTCGTCGAGCACTACGACGTCATCTGTCGCGACAACAAGCAGTTCGCCTCGTTCAACAAGATCGGCATGGACTCCGACGGCACGCCGAATCCGGACGATCTGCACACCGCATTCACCGCCGGAGCGCGCTCCTTCCTCCTGACCCCGCGCTGAGCGGCGGGACACGACACATGCAGGCCACTCCCGGGCAGTCCAGCCCTGCCCCGGTGCCGGGGCTCGACCGCCGCCTCAGCGCCGCCATCGCTCTCACCGGCGTCGCCCTGATGGCCGTGGTGGTGGCGCTGTTCCTGATCACCCGAGGGATCGATGTGGTGATCGGCCTCCTCGGCTTCGGCATCGCCATCGCCGGTGCGTGGTGGGTCATCACCGAGCGGGCCGTACGCCGGGTCGGTGGAGCGATCGCGGTCGCCGTGGGCATGGCCGTCATCGCCATTGGATTGACGCAGGCGCTGGCCGATCCCACAACGGTGGCGGTTCGACTGCTCACGGCCGGCGCGGTGCTGGCTGTGGCCACGGGATGCGCCCGATATGCGCTGGCCCCGGATCTGCACGCCCTCGATCGGACAAGGGCGACGAGGCGCCCGGCGAAGCCGGTGCTGATCTGCAATCCCAGGTCCGGTGACGGAAAGGTCGAAAGATTCGGCATCGTTTCCGCGGCAAGGGAGCTGGGCGTCGAAGCGCTCGTCCTCGGTCCCGACGACGATCTCGAGCAACTCGCCCGGGACGCCGTGGCGCGCGGTGCCGACTGCCTCGGCATGGCCGGCGGCGACGGATCGCAGGCCCTGGTCGCATCGGTTGCCGTCGAGAACGGACTGCCGTTCGTCTGCGTCAGTGCGGGCACCCGCAATCACTTCGCCCTGGACCTCGGGCTCGACCGCAACGACCCGAAGGCAGGTCTGCGGGCGTTCCGGGATGCCGTGGAACGGCGGGTCGACTATGCGACTGTCAACGATCGTCTGTTCGTCAACAACGTCTCACTGGGCGTCTACGCGACGGTCGTGCACGAGAGCTCGTATCGGGCGGAGAAAGCGCAGACGTTCGCCGCGATGCTGCCGGATCTGCTGGGCCGCACCGCAGAGCCGTTCGACCTCCAGTTCACCTCCCCTGGCGGCGACGAGGTCGACGGGTCGTTCGTCATCCTGGTGTCGAACAACCCGTACACCGCGACTGCCTCGCTCGATGCCGCCACCCGCCGGGAGATGGACACCGGCCGGCTCGGCGTCATCGCGATCTCCACCTCGACGGGTGCCGAGGCCGCCCGACTGATGACCAGATCCGCTCTCGGGCTACGCAAGACCAGTCCGTTCTGGCACGAGTTCGAGACCGAGACGTTCGAGATCCGGTCGCACGGCGGACGGACACTCGTCGGCGTCGACGGTGAAGCGCTGGACCTCGCGACACCGTTGCGGTTCCGCAGTCATCCGAGGTCGCTGCGCCTCCTGGTCCCCGCCGGCAACCGGGCTGCGGCGGCCCGTCGACGCGCGCGCGCCGTCGACCTCAGGTCCCTTGTCGATCTCGCCAGGGGGCGTGCACCGCGGATGTGAGCTCGCAGCGCGGGAAGTGACCACCCTTCCACTGTGGACGTCCTGCGCCGCGTCGTGGTGCTGACCTACATGACCGGATGTTGCCGCGGCCGGAAGGCAGTCGCTGCCGGCTACCGGGTCGCAGTCATCGGGTGATCATCCAGTGAATCCGGATCACCTGCGGCAGAAGGTGTCTCGGCCTCATCCGACACCCGATGCCCGCAACGACTCTGCGATGACGCGCATCAGCTTGCGTCGCTTGGACGTGTCCTCCCGGATGCCGGCGTCGACCTCGATGTGGATGAAAGCCGCGCCGCGGGCACGTGCCGCGATGGCCTGCACGTTGGTGGTGCCCGCGAGCTTCTTGCACTTCTTCCCGTCGTACATGCAGGTGTCGAATCCCTCGTCCTCGAGATCTTCATCGAGCCGACGAAGCGTCGGGGACGGATCGCCGACGGTGTCCGACAGCACGACATCACCGTAGTGTTCGTGATTCTCGGACGAGAATCCATGCAGTTGTACGACCGTCATGCCCTTCTGCACCACCGCGTCGTTGACCGCCGCGAACGTCGAGTCGCTGCGATGAGCGACGTCGGCGCTGCCGTCACCGGCCGTGCGGTGGGCACCGGCCATCATGAACAGTCGGGCATCGGTTTCCGAGAACAGCTGGGCACCCATGTATTCGGACTTCTGGTCGGCCACGGGATGTGGGGCCTGCACGATCAGCGGCGATGCCGAGTCCCGCACGACGTACAGGCCGTTCCCGGCCGTCGGATCGCCCCGCTCGACGAGGGCGTTGACAGCAGGCGACTCCTGGTCGTCGGACGTGCTGTGGGACACCTTCACCGGCACGAGATCGTACGAGTCGACATCAGCGTCACAGGTGTCCAGCAACTCCGAGACACCTGCGGCCACGGCCTGCGCGGTGCCACGCGAGGGCGGGGTGTAGCTCCCGTCCCGACCCGGCGAGGTCTTGACCACCCGCGCGACGAGCGACTGCACGGACTCGGACTCCTTCTCGTTCTCGGCCCCCGGCCACACGCGGTGGCGGTCAACAATGCCATCACCAACGCCGACACGGTCGCCACCCCGTGCAGAAAGGTGCGGACGACGCGTGTCATTCTCATGATTCATGATGCCGATGTAATCGGTTTACATTGTCAGCTAACGGCACTCGGCGCGGTGACGACCACGGATCACCGACTCCGCTACTCACCACCACACGGTCGACAGCCATGCAGCGACCGCCGCGACAGCGACCAGGGCGAGGTTCAAGCCGATGAGCCGACCCTCGCCGCGACGGAGATGCAGCGCGATGGCACCGATCTGGAGCAGCACGAGTCCGACAGCTGCCACCGACGCGAGGACCGCGGCAATGCCCGTGGCGGGCGGCAGGATCAGCCCGAGCGCGCCGAGCACCTCCAGGACGCCGATGATCCGCACGAAGCCCAGCGGCACGGTGTCGATCCACCCCATCATCGGCCGGAGCTGGTCCGGGGATCGCACCACTTTGATACCGCCCGAGTACAGATAGAACAGCGCCAGGATCGCGCCGACGATCCAGTAGGCAACGATCACGCGAGTCCTCCTTGGTTACGATCTGTAAGCAACAGCATTGTCGATCAGAATCGGACGCCGTGCAAAAGGCACACGCGTGTGCGTCACTCACAAGGAGCTGTCGATGGCCGACGACGAACGCCTCTGTTCGATCCGGGGCGACCTGGGGCAGGCCGTCCGAGGGTTACTCGACCGGATCGCCGACAAATGGGCACTGCTCATCATCGCGACCCTGCACGACCGTCAGCTGAGATTCACCGAGGTGCAGCGGCTGGTTCCCGGCATCTCTCAACGGATGCTGTCCCTGACCCTGCGAAAGCTGGAACGTGACGGTCTGGTCACCCGCACTGCGTATGCGGAGGTGCCGCCCCGGGTCGAGTACGAACTCACCAGCCTTGCGGACTCCCTGCTCCCTCATGCGGTGGCGCTGGCCAATTGGGCGGCCGAGCACAGCGACGCCATCGACCTGAACCGTCGCGAATACGACGCCAGGCGCGACCGGGAGGCCGCATCGCGCCGAGGGCGTCAGATGCCGTGACGGTCCACGCCCGCGTCTCCGGACCGCGGCCCACGATCCCCCGGCCGCGACACCTGCTTCTGTGGCGGCTTGCCGCGCAGTGCCGACGCCACTGCCGCGCAGATCGAGAGTGCGATCGAGGCGGCGAAGACCACCACAAGGCCATCGTGGAAGGGCCCCGAGAGCAGATCCGGGAAGAAACTGTGCCCGGTCAGGTGCTCACGTTGCGCGGCCGTGAGCCCGTCGAGTGTTCCCGTTCCCGCGAGCAGGTGATCGATCGGGTTGACGCCGAGCATGGCCGAGAACAGCGACGACACCGGCGGCAGGTTCGCGACATCGGTCGCGACGGCCGGCGACACCCCCTGCTGCTGGAGCCCGGCCGACATCGCCTCGGGCAGATGCGCGGAGAGCCCGACCACCATGAGCGAGAAGAAGACACCGATCGACAGCGCCGTACCGGAGTTCTGGAACGTGGCGCGCATGCCCGACGCGACACCGCGGTAGCGTGCCGGCACGCTACTCATGATCGACGAGGTGTTGGGCGCGGCGAACATCCCCGTGCCCACGCCGTTCAGCGCGATCAACAGAGCAAACGCCCAGTACGGGAAGGTGATCGGCAGGAACATCAGTCCGACGAAGCTCGATCCGAACAGCACCATGCCGACAGTCGAGAATCCGCGCGCGCCGAATCGGTCTGACATCGCGCCGGTGAGCGGACCGGACACGAAGAAGCCCAGCGTCAACGGCAGCATGAAGATACCCGCCCACAGCGGGGTGTCTGCGTAGTCGTAGCCGTGCAGGGGCAACCAGATCCCCTGCAGCCAGATGATCAGGATGAACTGCAGCCCACCCTGTGCCAGCGACGCGCACAGGGCTGCCCCGTTTCCGGCCGCGAAGGCACGGATCTTGAACAGACCCAGCTCGATCATGGGGTCGGCCACGCGCTTCTCGATGATGACGAACGCAACGAGCAGCACCACACCGGTCACCAGCAGGGCGATCGTGGTCGGGGCGGTCCAGCCCATCGTGTGCCCACCGTGGGGCTGCAGGCCGATCGTGATGGCGACGAGAACCGCGGACAGTCCGATCGCGAACGTTCCGTTACCCCACCAATCGATCCGGCCCGGGTGGCGTTCTCCGCTGTCGCGGAGTTTGAGATAGGCCCACAAGGTGAAGAAGACGCCGACCGGGACGTTCACCCAGAACACTGCGCGCCAGTCCCACGCCGCCAGCAGGCCGCCGAGAACCAACCCGGTGAGCTGACCCGCGAGAGCGGCAACCTGGTTGAGGCCCAAGGCGAAACCACGACGATCGGCAGGAAAGGCGTCGGTGAGGATGGCCGCCGAGTTGCCGGTGAGCATCGACCCGCCGAGGGCCTGGAGAACGCGCCAGCCGATCAACCAGGTCGCGGCCGCCGAGGCGTGAAAAGGGTCGAACGACAACAGGATCGATGCCACCGTGAACACCGCGAAGCCCGCGTTGTAGATCCGCACCCGGCCGAACATGTCGCCCAGCCGACCCAACGTGGTGACCGCCACCGCCTGCACCAGGCGGTACCCCATGATCATCCACAGCAGGTACCCGATGTTCTCCGACGCAAGCGGATCCAGGCCGATGCCCCGGAAGATCGCGGGCAGGGAGATGATCACGATCGACCCGTCGAGCGCCGACATGAACACCGCCGCGGTGGTGTTCGACAAGGCGACCCAGCGATAGCCGTCGTCGGGGGTCTTCGGTGCCGGCGAGGTGGACGGCAGCGTGGACGTCGCGCTCATAAGGCCTCCCGCACTCGTTCGAGGAGCGGTAACGCATCGGACACCGTTGCGATCTCGTCAGCGGTCAGCGTCGACCACATCGCGTCGGCGATCGAACGAGTGTTGTGATTGCGACGGTCGGTGAGCGCCTCCCTGCCCTCAGCGGTCAGGCTCAGCAGGATGCGACGCCCGTCGGTCGGGTCCGGCGCTCGGACGATCAGTCCCCGCTCCTGCAGTCCGGCAATGGTGACTCCCATCGACTGTGGACTGACGTGACCATGCCGGGCCAGATCTGCGGCCGAACACGAGCCATCCCGGTCGAGCCGGGCGAGGACCATCGTCTCCGGCACGCTCGGGTCGTCGGGGCCTCGGTGTTGACGCAACTGCCGGACCAACGACCCGACGGTGATGCGCAGCATGGACGCCACGTCGAGGACATCGAGATCACCATCGCTCATTTCATCAACCTAACTTGATCAGTTTGAGCTGATCAAGTCGGACACAACAGATTGCAGAGTCTCCACGACTCGAGGGACCGGCTGGGGAATCCGTCGAATCAGACACCGGCTCCACCCAATTCGGCCGAATCGGACAAATGTCCTTGCCATCCGAGGGACGACGCAGCCTGAGTGATCGAGTGCACATTCCGGCGTCTAGATTGGGCCGCTGACGGTACACAAAATTCTGAGGGAGTCGGTGTGGTGACGAACGAAGACGTCGATGTCCGGGCATCCACGGAGCGCGACGAGGGCTATCAGCGGGGTCTGACCACCCGGACGGTACAGATGATCGCGATCGGCGGCGCGATCGGCACCGGCCTCTTCTACGGTTCCGGCGGCGCAATCGAGAAGGCCGGGCCGGCTCTCATCCTCGCCTACGCCCTCGCGGGCCTGGCGATCTTCATCGTCATGCGCGCCCTCGGCGAACTGCTCATCTACCGCCCCATCTCGGGCGGCATCAGCGAGTACGCCGACGAGTTCCTGGGCCGGTTCGCCGGCTTCAGCCAGGGCTGGACCTACTGGGCCGTGTGGACCACGACCTGCATGGCCGAGATCACCGTGGCAGGCAAGTACATCAACTACTGGTGGCCGTCCATCCCCGTCTGGGTGACCGCGCTGGTCGCGCTGGTGGTCCTCTTCGGCGCGAACCTGATCTCGGTCGGCATGTTCGGTCGCGCGGAGTTCTGGTTCTCGGCGATCAAGGTCACCGCGATCCTCGGCATGATCATCGTCGGCATCGGGGTGCTGCTGCCGATCTCGGGCCTGGGACCCGACACCGGCCCCTCAGTGACGAATCTGTGGAGTGACGGCGGCTTCTTCGCGACCGGGTTCACCAACGCGTTGCTGAGCCTGCAGATCGTGATGTTCGCCTACGTCGGTGTGGAACTCGTCGGTGTGACCGCAGGCGAGGCGCAGAACCCCAGAGTCACGTTGCGCAAGGCCATCAACTCCGTGCCGTTCCGCATCGGCGTCTTCTACGTGGGCTCCCTCGTGGTGATCCTCTCGGTACGCAGCTGGCGCGACTTCCAGGAGGGCCAGAGCCCGTTCGTGTCGGTGTTCGAATACATCGGAATCCCCGGCGCGGCAGGCATAGTCAACTTCGTGCTGCTCACCGCCGCGCTGTCGTCGTGTAACTCCGGCATCTATTCCACCGGCCGGATGGTGCGCTCGCTGGCCCAGCGCGGAGACGCGCCACAGCAACTCGCTCGGCTGTCCGGTCGCCAGGTCCCCATCGCGGGAATCGTGCTCAGTGCCGTGGTGATGGTGGCCGGTGTCATCGTGAACGTGATCGATCCCGACCACGCCTTCTCCTACATCACCTCGGTGTCCACGGTCGGCATCATCGTGGTGTGGGGAACGATCCTGGTGTGTCACATGGCCTATCGCAAGAAGGTGGCCCGAGGAGAGCTTCCCGCGTCGGACTATCGGGTGCCGGGTGCACCGGTCACCACGTGGGCTGCGCTGGCCTTTCTCGCCATGGTGTTCGTCCTGTTGTTCTTCGACACCGACGGTCGCGTGGCCTTGATCGTCGGCGCGGTGTGGTTTGCCTGCGTGGGTATCGGTTATCTCGCGTGGTCGCGCGGCAAATCGCTGGTGGAAACGCGCTGACCGGCGTCCGGTAGGTCGGTCGTCTCCGGCCGACCCATCCGGTCGACCCCCCAGCTGCGTTCGATGTAGCCGACCACCCGTGCGACATCCTCGGCCGGAACATCATCGGTCGCACCGTCTTCGAGCGGGTCGGCATGAAAGATGTACAGCCGCGAGGCGAACTGCTCGAAGGGCAGCGACCCCTCGCCGGGTCGCTCACCGTTGCCGGCCGTGCCGACCACCACCGAGTCGCCCCAGTCCTGCCCGCTGTCGTTGTTCGGGTTGAAGAAATACACGCGGATGACGCCGTTCGGGTCCGCGGCGACCCGCAGGATGGTGATCGCATGCCAGCCGACGTAGCGCGCGGCGCTGTCGGTGAACGCGATCCCGGCGGGCTGCGGGTGGATCAACGGCTGATTGCCGTTGTAGCCGGGGTGATAGGCCGCATAGAACTGGCGGATGAAGTCGTCGAGGTCGATGATGTCGCCGGTCGCCACGTCGACGTTGATCCGGAAGCCCCGGGCCGACCACCAGCCGTGGAACTCCGGATTCACCCAGCGATGAGGGTCGCCGGGACGGTCGGCACACCGACGGACCATCTCCGCATAGATCCGATCGAGATGCGGAACCACCAGGAGCGAAACAGGATCCAGGTCGATCGGGTCGGCGGTGGCGACGCCACCGACGCTCTCGACCGACGAGACCCGCTGTCCTTCGAAATGCGCGACGACCTCGTCGTCGCGGGCCGCCCAGGCCACCACCTGCAGCAGGTAGTCGGGATCGTTGTACGCCCACATCGACAAAGCGCGGGCCGACTGACAGGTCGGATTGTCCCCCTGCCCGACACCCAGCGGCTGCCCGAGCATCGACAGCAGGCCGCCGATGAGCAGCGACTCGGGATCCACGGCCGGACCGAACGCCGACTCCAGGCGTTCGGTGACCGAGGGCGAGAGCTTCAGCGCCAGTTGGCGCCACAGCGACGGGACGACCGGCGGCTGGTGCAGGATGCCCCGGTCGAGCAACAGAGCCAGCCCATACAGGCATTGCGCGTTCTGCGGCTTCACCGTCCGGGTGATGAGCTCGAGCACCAGATCCGTGTAGCGCAGCAGGCAATTGCGTCCCACCTCCGACAACCCGAGCGCCGCGGGGAGAAGGAAGACGTTGTCGTCCACCAGGAACCGGGCCAGCGCCGCGTGGTACGGGGAAACGAGGCCGGTATCGTGCATGGCCCGCGCGAATCCGCGGGCCTCGAACTCGAGCCCTTCGGCGTCCATCGCCACCAACCGCGACAGATAGACGTCGATGCCCGGATCCTCACGACAGGCCTCGGTCGGCCCGAAGAGCGCGGTGGTCAGTCGGTCGAGACCCTGCGCGGACGTTCCGAGGTCGACGTCGGGATCGTTGCGATGGATCGCGATCCGCGTGACCATCGCCTTCACGTGATCGACCTGGATGGGTCGCTGCCGGAGTATCCGCCAGATCTCTTCGACCAGCTCGTCGAGCACGCTGTCGTAACCGATCTGGTCGAGAACGTAGCCGAAGACCTCGCGGGTCACCTTGGCCGCACTCCCCTGTCGCACGCGCTCGGCCTCCGACGGCGGCGCGAGCAGCAGGTCGAGATTCATCGCGAGGATCTGCGACAGGAACCGTCGGGCATCGTCTGCCGTCATGTCGGGATGGTCGTAATCGCCCATCGCGATCGCAACCATCCGCAACTCGCTCGTGGACTCCAGGATCACGGTGTCGGTGTGACCACTGCGCAGGCTGGGACCGGCGAGCGCCGGCACCAGGATGCTCGGCTGATCCCAGTCGGTCCCGGCGAAGACGCCCGCACTCTCCAGTGTCGCGGCGCGTTCGCGCACGGCTGCGCAGCCGCCCTCCTGGGTGAGCACCCGGCGTAACGAGTCGAGCACCCGCCGCACTTTGCCGACCTTGGCGAAGTCCGGCGCGTCGAGCATCGCCGAGGTGGCGTGATCGAGTTGCTCGACCCTGGTTGCCAGCGCCCGGCCAGGGTCGGTGTGGTCCGAAGAAGGCACTAGCACCCTTTGCTGTCCTCACGGTCCGCGCAGGGCACGCCGTGGTGGCCCCGAGCAGATCTCATACGTAGAAGTCGAGCTCTTCTTGCTGTTTGAGCAGGTCCCGCATCCGGTAGGGATCCTCCCCGAAGAAGTACAGCAGACCCCAGTGCGTCCCGAAAGCCGTGCGCTTGGTGACCGTCTCCTCGAGGGGTTCCGCGAGATCGTTGGTCTCGTAGTAGTCGTCGTCGGCGGTCACCTCGGGGATCTCCAGGTTGGAGACCACACGGCGACGCGGATACACGCCGAAACAACCGGCGACACCACTCGCATCCACCACCTCGCGCGGGAAGAACGCGTCGATCTCCTCCTCGGTGGTCTTCGGGTCGAAGGAGAGCACCAGCGCCTGGTAGGCGTTGAACCCGTAGGCACGTTCCAGCAGCTCGAACACCTTGAAGCCCGGCGGCCGGTAGGCGACCTCGCCGAAGTACATCTCGCCGTCGTTGGTGACGAAGTACTCCGGGTGCACGAAGCCGAAGTCGATCTCGAATGTCTTGATCAGCTTCTCGATCTGCGCGGTGATCGCCGGACGATACTTCTCGAGCTCCGGGGTGGCGGGCACGAACACCGAGTAACCCAGCGTCACGTACTCCGAGATGTTGAGGAACTTGATCTTGCCGTTGTGGATCCACGCCTCGACCGCGAACTCCCAGCCGTCCAGGTGGGACTCCATCAGCACCGGGAACTCTTCCTCAGGGATCGTGTCGACCTCGTCGGGTGTCCGGATCACCCGATGTCCGAGGCATCCGGCCTTGTCGAACGCCTTGAGGTGAATCGGGTCGTTCGGGTCGCCGTCGAGCTTGAGTAGTGTCTGGTTCACCCGTCGGAGGAACCGGACCACGTCGTCGCGGTCGTGCGCCTCCTCGAAGATGCCGACGCGGATGCCACCGAGCTGCGCGCGACGTTTCATCAGCGCCTTGTCGCGTAGCAGCATCGCCTGCCCGAACAGGCGCGGCTTGTTCATCAGGACGGAATTGATGGCGCCCGCCCACTCGACGGTCTCCTCGAACAGCGGGATCGCGACGTCGACCCCCATGTCCTGCAGGGTCTCGGCGATCTCGAGGGACCGATCGTTCAGGCGTTCGAAATTCCACGGCACGTAGGGAATGTCGTGTTCGGAGCAATATTCCTGCGCCCAATCGGGCGCAACCACCACATACCTGCGGTCGAATCGATCGAGGGCCTCGATGGCCCCGAGACTCCAACCGAGGAGTGCCACATAGCCCTTGTCAGGGTCTTTTGCTGTCTTCGCGGGCTTGGTCATGCATGTCCTCTCGCTGTCGATCGTGCGCGATTCATGCTCTCTGGTCCTCCGCACAACCGTACAGAGGCGGCCGACGACCGCTCGCGGTGCCGCCACGTTCGGGTTGCGAGGACGCAATTTCCGATTCTCGATCGTGAAGATGAAATGAGCTGCGACTGTTTGGCCCTCACCACTACTGCAATCGCGCGGTGCACTCGCGCGGAAACCCGACCGTCCCACGCGCGCTGCACCGCCCGCCTAAGCTGGTGATCGTGTTCGATGTGGAACGAGACCCGACTGCGGTCGAACTGGGTCTGTTCATACCGCATCGACCCGGCGCCGTCTGGCGCGCACTCACGGAGCCGGCGCTCATCGATCGCTGGCTGGCATCGACCACCGGGTTCGCGACGGAGATCGGGACGACATTCATCCTGGAGATCCCCGCCGACCCACCCGCAGAAGTGGCATGTCAGGTACTGACAGTCGACCCGGGGCGGCGATTCACGCACAGTTACACGGACCTGCGCGGCAATCCGCCGGCGCGCTGGTTTGTCGACTGGCTACTCGAGCCGCAGGGTCGGGGCACACGAGTGCTCATGACCCACAGCGGTTTCGATCTCGACGACCGCGTGCAGAGGATGGCTCGCAACGCGATCGAGCGAGGCTGGCGCAACCGGCTGCTCCCGAGGCTTGCCGATGTCGTCGCCGATGTCGGACGCTGACCACGCTCGGCTCGCACTCACACTCACTGCCGAACGAACGTGACCCACTAGCCTGGCTCGACCCCGTCCTCGTGCGCCATCCAGTGCACAAACCGGTGCAGCGGGTACATCGCGTCATGCGGGTTGCCGATCGTGCTCGGACCCGCCTCCCCGAGGTGGACGACGCGCTGTACGCCGCCGCCGGCGAGCCGATCCCGGTAGTCGGCAATTCGCCCGAACGGGTAGAAGCCGACGGTCTGCGTCGCCACATTGACGTACTTCATCGCATCGTCGAGCGAGTCGACCCGAACCACGTTGGCGATCTTGTTGATCGGATGAAAGTCCACCGGCTCGTCGGAGCGGATCACCATGCCGCTGCCATCGGTTCGACCCCAGACGCCGAACTCGTCGTCGAGCATCATCAACGAGTCGATCTGCTCGCGCAGATCGAGGTCCAGGGGTCGCTTGTCCCCCGATGCCGCCGCCTTGTCGACGATCCGGGCATGGAGTCGCTCGCAGAACCGGTCGGCGTCGTCTCGATCGGCCTCGACATGGATGAAACGGCTGGCGACGCAGGCTTCCTGGTTGAGGATCATGACGTCGGTCGCGGCGAGTTCGGCAGCGAGGTCGAGGGTTTCGTCGGAGACGAAGGCTTCCTTACCGACCATCGAGATGGAGGTCTTCGGATCGAACGACACCAGCTGGAATCCCGGCCCCAGATACTTGATCACGTTGTCGATGGCGTCGCCGCCTCCCCAGGCGACGATCTTGTCGAAGTACTGCGGGCGGTACAGGACTGCCTCCACTGCATCGTCGCCACCGCGCCAATAGATCGCCGACATCGACTTCACGACGGCATGGTCGGGATCGATCTCGGCCATGGTCCGCAGGATCGCGACGGTGGTGAACGGGTCGCTCGACGACATCTTGAACAGATTGACAGCCTTGACCATCGCGCCGTGCGCAATGGACTTCACGGCGACACCGGGAGAGTTGCCGGGCAACACGTGGATCAGTCGCGGGGCGAATGCCCGGACAAAGCTCCGGCGACCGGTGAAGTCCTGCTTGGGAACCCATTCGTCAAGCGCCCGGGGGTCCGGGAAGTTCTGCTCCACGACGGCGCGCAGCACTCGCTTGTCCAGGAACCCGGCGGCACCGCGAACCTGTGCGTCGAGCACCGGGCGTGGCAGTACGTGGGTGGACGCCATCCGATCGATGCAGTCCTGCACGAAGGGGTTGGACGGGTCGCGAATCCGGTCCCCCGTCTCCACCAGGAAGTCGATGATCTCGGCCAGTGGGACGTTGAGGAGCGGCGGCACCTCGGAGCGCGGAAAGACCACTCGGTCCATGGGGATCTGCGGAGTGGTGAAGGTGACACCCAGATCGCGGGAGCGGTGCGAGACGTCGTCCCCCTCGACGAGCTCCCCACCGAGAAAGAACGGCGCCGAGATCGTGGCGACGGCGGTTGTGTCGGTGACGCTCATGACAGCCCTCGCACGTAGGCGTCGACGGTGCCGGCGCAACCGATCTTGTCGTCGCCCTTGATATCTGCATAGCGAGCGATGTCGTTGCGGATCGAGGGCCCCCCGGACCCGCAGGCGCAGGGCCCGAAGTCGAGGGCGATCTTGTCGCCGGTGATCACACCGCCCCAACGACCGTCCAGCGACAGATCGAAGAACGCTGCGCGTCCCTCGATCTCGCCGCCGTCGTGCGGCAGCAGCGTGTCACCACTCTCATTGAGGACGAACGGCACAACCCAGGGCGGGACATGGTATCTGTCGCCCTGGCGGCATTTGGGCATGCCCGAGTTGAGTTCCTGCATGGAGTAGTTCTGGAAATCCCGGTTCGCCGGAATGTTGAATGTCTGATGCACGAACTCCTGGTAGTCCGGTGGCAGTTGCGCACGCTTGAGACCACCACCGACGTAAATGCAGTTGTCGGGGTGGAAGTCCTCCGCCGAGTAACCGCGATCGCGGACGATCTTTGCCAGTTGATACAAGGCGTTCCACATCCCCGAGATGTAGAGCTTCTCGTCGCGGTACCTGATCAGCGCGTCGGCGCCGTCGATCATCGCCCTGTCGAGTGCATCCTGCCGTTCCGCGGACGTCCGCTCGTAGTCGGACAGCTCCTCCGGTCGCGCCGTGCCGTTGGCAATTTTCTTGCGTAGCAACATCATTCCGGTCAATGAGCCGACGGTGATCGGCGGAATCGGCAGCCGGTACCGCTCGCGGTCGGGGTCACCGAATGCCGCCAGCTGAGCACTCGCGATGGCCGCGTTCTTGGGCACCGACGCGGTGGGCGCCAGGCCCATGATCCGACGGTCCCGGGCGGGCTTCACCCCGGAGCCCCAGGAGAAGACGTTAACCGTATCCTTGCGCGACCACTCCATGTCCATGTCGCCGGCCAGCAGCATGGCCGACTTCCCGGTGGTGCCGCTGGAGCAGGAGACGTAGTGCCCGTTGGCTTCCAGGCGGGCGATCCAGTCGTCGATGTCGGTGATGCCAGCGGTGTCGATCGGGCTGATCGGATATGGGGACACGGTGCCCAGCCACTTGCCGAGGCGATCCCAGCGTTCCTCGATCAGGAAGCTCTCGGGATAGCTCTTGTAGGCGGTGTGCGGGAACAGCAGCGGCACCGCGTCCTCGCGGTGACGGACCTCCGAGATACCCGCCTCACGAGCTCGATGGCCGAGGAGTTTGATGCGATCTCGGCGGTCCTGGAAGCGCTCGTCAAGGGCCTCGGCCTGAAGGTCACGCAGGTCGGCATGCGAATGGTCGAAGCGGTCTTCCGCATCGGCCAACTGCATCAGTTTGTGGACGGCTGAGCTCACCAGGACGACCTTCTTCCTACGGCGTTGCCCGATTAATGGGCACTGGCATGTATCATTACTACTCGTGGGCTACGTCACAGCGCAAGAGGCCATTTCGGGGAGTCCGTCGTGAGCGGGACGCCGCCCCCCGCTCCGATCAAGGCCGGCCGCCCCACGCGTGCGCAGGCCGAAGCCCGCCGGGAACAGCTCTTGGACGTCGCTCTGGATCTCTTCCTCGAGCACGGTTTCGAGCAGGCGACGATCGAGATGATCGCCGCCCATGTCGGTATGAACAGGCGGACGGTCTACGCCCGGTATGCGGACAAGGCCACGCTATTCCGCGCTGCCGTGCAACGAGCGATCGACCGCCAGGTCGTTTCACCAGAAGTGCTCGCCGACCTCGACACAGGCGATCTCGCGCAGACGCTGGAGGCCGTCGCCCGCCTGCGTGTCAGTCAGGTCATGACCCGCGATGGCGTCCGCCTGCAACGCATCATCAACACCGAGAGCTATCGCTTCCCGGACATCCTGTCGTCCAACTACCTCCAGAGCACCAAACCCGTGATCGACTTTGTGGCCGGACTTTTCGACCGTGGCGTCGCGACCGGGACCCTGGCACCGACCGACACCACACTCGCCGCTCAGACGTTCATGAGCATGGTCGTCGGCGGCTGGGTCCGCAGGATCGTCATCGGCCGCGAGCCCACACCGGAAGAGTTCGACGCGCGGGTGCACTTCACCGTCGGTCTGCTGCTCAACGGACTCCTGCCCCGCTGAGCCCTTCCCCTGCATCGAGAAGACCCGAACCACCGAAGACAGTGAGGTTTCCGTGCGACCCGGTACGAGTAGACCCGTCGCCGTCGTCACCGGCGCCAGCTCCGGGATCGGCAGATCGACGGCCCGCAAGCTGGTGGGGCTGCGCTGGCACGTGATCGGCGTCGGCCGCGATCCCGTCCGCAGTGCCGCCGCCGAAGCCGAGATCACGGCCTCTGCGCGAGGCGGGAGCGGCTTCATCATGCTGCGCGGCGATTTCACCGTGATGTCCGACGTCACGCGAGTTGCCGACGAGATCGCCGAATCGACCTCCGGGATCGACGTGCTGATCAACAACGCCGGGGGCATCCGCGACCGGTTGATCGTCACCGCCGAGGGGACCGAGGCGACGTTCGCCGCCAACCACCTCGCCCCGTTCCTGCTGACCCGGGAACTCATGCCTCTGCTCCGCACACGCGCCGCCGAGGTGCCAGCGAGCTCGGTCCGGGTGTTGGCGGTGTCCTCCACCGCCCATCGCAGCAGCCGCGGACT
Organism: Gordonia sp. DT101; assembly: GCF_049844895.1. Lineage (NCBI taxonomy): Bacteria > Bacillati > Actinomycetota > Actinomycetes > Mycobacteriales > Gordoniaceae > Gordonia > Gordonia sp. DT101. The sequence goes on from NZ_JBNCLX010000001.1 coordinate 550,928, forward strand.
CGACTGGACCGATCTCCAGGGCCTGCACAAGGCCCGATACGGCTCCCACTACCTCGACGCGAAGCTGGCGAATCTCCTTTTTACGAGGGAATTGGCGCGGCGCGCGGCGCCCGACGGGATCGTCGCCCAGGCCATGCACCCCGGCGTGGTCGCCAGCAACTTCGCATCCCACGCCGATGAGGTGATGCAAGCGCATATGGCCGCCGCCGACACCGTGTCCCCCGACGAGCCTGCCGACACGCTCGTCTGGCTCGCCACTGCGTCCGAAGGCGGCCGCCACGGTGGGCGCTACTTCCATCGGATGGCAGAGGAGACTCCCGGCGGGGCCGCCGTCGACGACACTGCCGCTGCCCGCCTCTGGGAGGAAAGCGAGAAGTTGCTCGCCTCGCTCGGGTATTGACGGGGTCTCCATGGGTACCCTTGGTGGCAATCCGTCCTGTAGTCCTTCTGGAGGTCGAACAACAATGAGGCATAACAGCATCCGAGCCGGAGTCGCCCGCCGCGGATCGGGCGTGACTCGATGAGTCTCGTCGCGGGACACGGCCCCCTCAGCGGACACCCGGCCGGTTGGTTCTCCGGTGCACTTCCGGCGGATCTGGTGTTCGTCGAGCCCCATCCGCGCCGCATCCAGGCGATCCGCGACGGCCAGACGATCCTCGACACCGAACGTGCGGTGATGGTGCATCGGCCCGGCCAGTTCCTCAGTTACGCGTTTCCGGCCGACGAGGTCAGGGACCTGCCCACCGAACCGGAGTCGGAAGCGCCGGGGTTTGTGCACGTGCCCTGGGACGCCGTCGACGAGTGGTACGAGGAGGGCCGCAAGCTCGTCTGGTACCCGCCGAATCCCTATCACCGTGTCGACTGCCGCCCGACCACAAGGGGCCTGCGCGTCGACGTCGCCGGCGAGACCCTCGTCGACACCACGGACACCGTCATCGTGTTCGAGACCGCGCTGGACCCGGTGCTCTACGTCGCGCCCCGACATGTGCGCACCGACCTGCTGCGTCCCGGTGACCTGACGACATATTGCAACTACAAGGGCAACGCCACCTACTGGACTGCGGTGATCGGCGACACCATCGTCGAGAACGTCGCCTGGAGCTACGAGGATGTGCTGCCGGAAAGCACTGTCATCGGTGGATATCTCAGCTTCGACCCCGCCAAGGCCGATGTGCTCGCCGAACTTCCCGCGCGTGCCCCGGGATCCGCGGATTGCGGCTGCGAGATCTAGGCCCCACTACAGTCGGGCGCGCGACTCCACCGCTGAATCGGATGTGCGCAACGGCCGGATGAGTCCGTCCTGGACGAAGGACGCCAGGAGCGCACCGTCTTCGGTGTGCACGGTGCCGCGCACGTACGACATGCCCGCGCCGACCTGCGTGCTCTCATGGGCATAGAGAATCCACCCGTCCCACCGGACCGGCTCGTGAAAGCTGATCGCGATGGTCATCGGTGCGGTGGAGACGGTGAGATGCGCTTGGCTGGTACCGATCCCGGCGTGCGCCCGCATCGTGGTCGAGATACCGAGATGGCCGGTGAAGTGCGCCAGCAGCGCCTTGGCCAGGTCGTCGCGTTGTGGGACCGGATCGTATTTCAGCCAGGCGTACAACTCGGGTGGGCCCACCTCGTCCGGACTGTTGACCTCGTGGACGTCGATCAGGCGGACGTCGCGGCCCGGCAACGGCATTCGTGCGGCAAAGGCCTGGTCGGGCCCTGCGACCGCCGGACGTGGGAGGTGGTGGGCGATCAGGTCTTCGGTCGGGACGTCGGCGAGGACGGTGATCGTGACGCATCGCTTGCCGTTCTGCGAGGCCGCGACGACGGCGGTCGCAACGGACCGCCCCTCGTGGACGACGTCGACGTCGAGCTCCACCGCCGGACCGACCGTGACCGCCCGCGCGAACACGGCCTGCGCCGAACGGATCGACTTGTCCGGGAACCGCTTTGCGACAGCCGCGATCGCTTGCGCGAGCACCTGCGTGCCCTCCACGACCACGCGGCCTTCTTCGCCCTCGATCCCGGTCGCGCCGATGAATCGATCCGGTCCGCCGGGCTCGACGTCGAACAGGTCGAGCAGCACGTCGAGCGACCAGGCTGTCTGGGCTGTCTCGTTCTGTGTCAAATCCGATCGTTCTCCCACTCGAGGTTCAAATGACGACTCACTCCCGGTTCACCGCGACCGCGGCGATGATCAAGCCCACGAAGGCATCGGCGTCGAGGGCGTCGTTCTCCCTGAGGTCGATCGCCCGCCGCGTCCCCCATCGAGGCTCGAGTTGAACCGGTTCTGCCCGCATGATCAGTGACCGCACCTCGGAGTCCCTGGTTTCGCGCCAATCGTTGCCCATGCGGACACGGTAGCCCCGACCGCCGGGATCCAGATTGCCGATCACAGAGCCGGCGAGATCGCATTCCACATGCGGGGCAAGCCCTTCGCCCAGTAGTACCAGTGGTGGGTCCCGACGACCTGCAGGGCATCGGTGAACGGTAGTCCCGCACCGCGTAGCTCCCCGGCGAATCGCTGCGAGCAGTTACTCGTGGCGATCTCGAACGTCGCCGATGCGGCGAGGACGACCTGGTAAAGACCCTCCTCCGGCGTCACCTGGCGCTTGATGTCCGCGGGTCCGAGCCGACCGGCCCCCGAGTACAGATACAGCTTCTTGCCACGGAGTCGGTCGAGCCGCAGAGCAGGATCGTGTTCGCGCCAGCCGGCCGAACCGACGGGCCCCCACATGTTGTCGGCGTTCGCACCGCCGCGAGCGAGGGTCGCCCGCACGTACGCCTCGCCCTCCGGCGAGGAGACCGGTGGACACCCGCTGAGCGAGGCGACCGCCCGGTAGAGCGTCGGGGCCCGCGACGCGAGCGTGTAGGCCGCCTGTCCACCCATCGAGACACCGGCGATGCCCCGTGACCCGTCCGAGTCGAACCGGGCATCGATGAGCGGCGGCAGTTCCTTGGTCAGAAAGGTCTCCCACATGGGCTTGCCCACGGTCGGGTCGCGGCGCTCCCAATCCGTGTAGAAGGTCCCGTATGCGCCGGTCGGCAGTACGACGGTCACGTCCTTGTCGGCGAAGAACTTCTCGACGTTGCCCGCCTCGAGCCAGCCGCTGCTATCGCCACGGGCACCGGCGCCGTCGAGCATGTAGAGCGTCGGCCGCGGGCCGGTCTTGTGACGCGGCGTGAGGACGAACACCTTGACCTTCTTGTCCATCGCCGCCGAGTACACCCACACACCGGCGCGGGTGGCGGTCTCCTGCGCGACCGAGAGGATGCGCGCCTCCCGGGGCGCAGCTTCCGCAGTCCCGCAGACGCCCAAGCACAGCGCGCTCAGGCACACGACACTCATCGCTCGCCACACCGATCGAACCACTCTCGTCCCCCGCATCCGCGCTGCGCGCGAATCATCTGCCCCCGGGATGGTCGAGAGGTCAGAGACCGCGACGAACCACCCGCCGTAGAAAACCTGAGCCTAGTCGCCCGAAGGACTGCTGTCAGGGATTCACGACACTTCGGGACTCGCCGTCAGGCCGCCTCACGCATCACGCCGACGTGCCGGACCGCCCCGGAAATACCCGGAAGCTGCTTCACCGGCGTCCAGGTGCGCAACCCGTTCGTGCTGTCGGAGTACAGCTGCTTGCCCCTGGTGTAGGCATCGAGGTACATCCGCCAGGCGCCGCTCGGCAACTGGACCACGGCCGGGCCTTCCACGTACGTTCCCCAATTCCCGGGCGGGACGAACCGATAGGGCCCGATCAGCGACGACGCGACAGCATGCTGGATGACCTTCTTCGTCTCGTTCTTGGTGAACGCGTGATAGGTCGCTCCCACCTTGACCACGGTGGTGTCGATGTGGTCCGCGCCGATCCCGGCGAGCGGAACCGGCGGGCTCCACAACCGGAGCGACGGCTCGAGGGCCGTCATCAGGTACGGCACAAAACCGCCACCGGTCGACATCGACAGGATGACGTTGATTCGGCCACCCTCCACGAACCATTCGGGCGCCCAGGACTTGGTGGTGAACGGAGACAAGGACGGACCGTCGCTGGAGCCGGCCGACCCGGACGAGCCGGGCCCGCTCGACGACCCGAAACCTCTGCCGTCGCCCGTTCCTGGCAGCAGTGCGCAGCAGAACGGTGTCGGATAATTGTGCAGGAACGTCCAGTTGACGCGATCACGGCTGCGCGCGAACCCGATGTTGGCGCCGTCCGCCGTCGTGTAGGTGATGTAGTACCACCCGTCGGTGTTCCGGAAGATGCTCGCGTCGCGCACACGCCCTGACGGTGGTCGATACGCCGACTTTCGGAGGAGCTGGAATCGCGTGCCGTCCCCGGACCCGTAGACATCCATGTCGCGGTCGGTGGCGCTGCTGAACGCCACCATCGTGTACCGCCAGCCGGTTGTCGGTGCAGCGCTGGAGACCCCCGGAGCCGAGACGAGCAGACCCGCGACCACCGCCAGCACCGCCGATACCGCGACAAAGGTCGCTTTTCTGGTAAGGATCACCGATGCAGTATCGACGGCGACCAGCACAGTCTGCACAGCTTTGGCCACAGCCGCCCGAAATTGTTACTGGTGAGGCCAGTGCGTTACGCCCAGGCGCTCTTCCGCTCACTGCTCGGTGACGCGGCCACCGTCCACCTGCCATACGCGATCGAGGCGCACGTTCGCCAGCATGCGGCGGTCGTGGGTCACCAGCAGGACAGCGCCGTCGTAGGAATGCAATGCGGACTCGAGTTGCTCGATGGCGGCGAGGTCGAGGTGGTTGGTGGGTTCGTCGAGTACCAGGACGTTGGTCCCCCGCGCCTGCAACAGGGCCAGCGCGGCGCGGGTGCGCTCCCCGGGCGACAGTTCGGCGACCGCACGGTCGACGTGATCGGCGCGGAGCCCGAACTTCGCGAGAAGCGTACGCGCCTCAGCCGTCGTGAAGTCGGGGACGAGTTCCTCGAATCGCTCGGCGAGTGGCGACGGTCCAGCGAATTCACCACGCGTCTGGTCGATTTCGCCGATTGCGACGTTCGCGCCCAATTGCGCCGTCCCGGCTTCGGGTGTGATCCGGCCGAGGATCAGCCGCAACAGCGTCGACTTCCCGGCGCCGTTGGGGCCGGTGATACCGATCCGATCGCCCGCGTTCACCTGCAGTGATACCGGACCGAGAACGAAACCTCCTTGCCGCACAACGGCATTGTTGAGAGTCGACACGACTGAGCTCGAACGCGGCGCGGCGCCGATCGTGAACTCCAGCACCCACTCCTTGCGTGGTTCGACGACCTCGTCCAGACGCGCGATCCGACTTTCCATCTGGCGGACCTTCTGCGCCTGCTTCTCGCTGGACTCGGTGGCGGCGCGCCGACGGACCTTGTCGTTGTCCGGTGCCTTCCGCATCGCATTGCGGACACCCTGACTCGACCATTCACGTTGGGTTCTCGCCCGAGCCACCAGGTCGGCCTTCTTCTCGGCGAACTCCTCGTATTCCGCGCGCCTGTGCCGGCGTGCGACTTCACGTTCCTGCAAGTAGCTGTCGTAACCGCCGCCGAAGAGCGTGTTGGTGTGTTGCGCGAGATCGAGTTCGAGAACTCCGGTGACGCTGCGGGACAAGAACTCCCGGTCGTGGCTGACCAGCACCACACCGCCCCGCATGGCGTTGACCACGCCTTCCAGCCGATCGAGCCCGTCGAGGTCGAGGTCGTTGGTCGGCTCGTCGAGCAACACCACGTCGAACCGCGAACACAGCAACGCGGCCAATCCCACCCGTGCGGCCTGCCCGCCGGAGAGATCGGTCATCGACGCCGATCCCGACGCCACCACACCGCTGTCCAAGCCCAGATCGGCGAGGACTTCGGGCAGCCGCTCGTCGAGGTCGGCGGCACCGGTCGCCAGCCAGTGGTCGAGTGCCGCGGCGTAGACATCGGCCGGATCGTCGGGGCCGGTCGCGCCCGAAGGGTCGGCGAGGGCGCTCGCGGCCGCGTCCATGGCCTCGGTCGCCGCAGAACAGCCGGTGCGACGGGCGATATACTGTCCGACCGTCTCGCCGGGAACGCGGGCGTGCTCCTGCGGCAGCCATCCGACGAACGCGTCGGCCGGAGCGCGTGTCACCCTGCCGTCGAGCGGCGCCAGGTCACCCGCGAGCACCCGCAGCAGCGTGGTCTTGCCCGACCCGTTGGCCCCGACGACACCGATCACGTCACCCGGCGCAACCGTGAGATCGAGGTGATCGAACAGGACGCGGTGCGCATACCCGCCGGCGATGTCCTTGGCGACGAGTGTTGCGGTCATGAGGAGATGATCGCACCTCGACGGGAGCACAGGTCAGACGCACACCGGGTGCTACGGGGTGGAGCGGAACTCCACCACGTTCCGCAGCCGATCAACATCAGCCTCCACCTGTGCGAACGTGTTCTTCAGGCTTCAGCTGCGGTACTTGGTCAGCAGTTCCTGGGGGAGGTGGCACGAGCTCTCGGGGAAACGCGCGAGCCGATCCTGATGTTCTTCGGCACTTCGCACATAGTTGGCGAGCGGCAGCACCTCGACGGCGATGCGATCCGCGTCGTCTCTCGCGCCGATGAAGGCTCGCGCCTGCTCGAGATGCGCCGGCGCGTCGGAGTAGACGCCGGTGCGATACTTCTCGCCGACATCCGGCCCCTGCTCGTTCACGCTGTAAGGGTCGATGATCTCGAAGACGTACGCCATCAGTTGCTCGACGCTCACGACGGTCGGATCGAATCGGGTCCACACGCATTCGGCGTACCCGTCGTAGTCGCTCTCGACGGACCGACTGGTGCCGTTGGCCCGTCCGGCCTCGGTGAACGTCACCCCTGGCAACGTTGCGATGAACGCCTGCACGCCCCAGAGGCAGCCGCCCGCGAAATACACATCTTCGGTCTCGCGCTCCACATGGGCGATGGTACGGCCACCCGACGCGTCCAGACGCATCGCTCGATCAAACGTTGAAATGGAACGCCACCACATCGCCGCACGTAGGACTATTTGCGCGCGAAGTCCGCTCAGGAGCCCTTCCGGAGAGCTGAGGCATCATGGCCACATGGCTGACGATATCGCGGAGCGAGTGAGGAAGTGGGTCGAGCGGGCGGCCCCGCCGCTGAGCTGGGAGGAGTTCGTCGCCGGGACGCCATGCCGGGGCTGCGGCCAGCCCTGGAAGGACGAGGAGCCGTGGGAGGGCGGCTGGCGCGGCAACCTCGCCGGCGAGAAGCTCGAGCGCTACGACGCCGAAGCCGCGAGGTTCTCGGCTCAGCACCCCGAGTGCGGCTCGGAGGGCCACAACAAGCTGGAGGGGTCGTTGACCATGCACTGCAGGCAGTGCTGCCCGCCCCCGCCGCTGTCGCCGGAACAGAGGCGGATGGTCGCGCGGGTGTTCAGGGAGTCGCGGGAGGAACGCATGAGACGGGAGCAGGTCGGAAAGGGCTGACCCCGGCCCGATCACGAGGAGGCGACTACTCGTCCCCGACCATGATCGGCCACTCCACGGCGAGGACCTGGAGCGCCTCCTCGGGGGTCGAACCCACCGCATTGCCGGTGTCGGTGAAGTCCGGCTGGTCCGTGTTCACAACGATCTCCCACTGTCCGGAGCCCTCCTCGTAGAAGAGCGTGATGTTGTAATCGTGGGTCGATTGAGTCGAGTTCGTCATCGATCCATCCTGTCAGACTCGGAAGGTCGGCGATGCGACGAGGCTGCCGGGACCGGGCGACGACGGGAGCCGGTCAGTGCGAGCGATCCGGGTGCCGGAGCGGACCACGGGTGCGCCGAGACCCGCCGGGAGCTCCGACAGCTCGGCGATGCCGTCGAGCATCGTCGGCTTCTGCCTCGCAGCGAGGAGGCCGCGCAAGGCGCGCTCCAGCAGGTCGCGGTCGACGTCCACGGCGGTGACTGCCATTCGTTGTCGTGCCGGTGCTCCGGGCGTCCCTCGCCGCGGATCCGCATCCGGCGCACGCTGCCGTCGGGGTCGCGCAGGTCGACGAGGTGCCTCGTCCCGTGCTCCGTGGTCAGCTCCCACACCTGTCCAGGGGTGAGTTCGACCCGTTCGTTCTCGACCATGGCTCCATTGTCCCCGCCGTGCCCGCACGGGCGGCTGTGGAGGTCTGGTGAGAGGCTCGACACCATGACTTCCACCCTCGCCGACGGATCCAGGCCGACCGAAGCCGAGTGCTGGAGCGAGTTCTGGAAGACGCTGGCAAAGATCTGGGCAGAGCTGTCGCCGGAGGTGCAGCAGGAGTGCGTCGAGGAGGCCGAGCGGGAGCGCCTCGCCACCTCCCAGGATGAGACGCGGCGATAGGTCACGGATGCAGGCGATCGCTCGCTGAACGGTGCCGTGGCGGTCCATCCGCACGATCTGGTGCGGCTCCTCAGATCGGCTGCCACTTCCCGTTCTCGTCGGGCTTCGCCGCCCGCACGGTGCCGATGGTTGTAGGCGACGCCCTCTTCGAGGTCGTCGTCACTCGGCAGGGTCGGCACGATCTTGTCGATGTCGCCTGTGCTCTCCGGGGGGTGAAGGAGGAACCCATGAGTTCAAATCCCACCGTCACCGCCAGAGCGAAGGCCCCTAGATCTTTGAGAAATCAAGGGTTTCGGGGCTTTCATCATGCTCCCGACGGGTCCCGCCGTAACGCAGCGGCAACGGAACTCGCCGGAGAGGGTCACCTGGTTCTGTTCGTCCGACTGCCGCCCGTCGCGGGCGACGGTTGCCCTCGGCTGTTTAGGCGAGCGACTTCGTGAAGTGCACGAGCGAGTAGTCGCCCACGTTTGTGCGCGCGGTCTCGACGTATCCGCTGCGCTCGTACAGGCGGATGTTCGCGGTCGAGTGCTCCCCCGTGAAGAGCTGCATCTCCCGGGCGTCAGGGAACACCGTCTCAGCCTCGCGCAGGAGGAAGCTCCCGATGCCCTGGCCCTGCCTGTCTGGAACTACCGTCAGCCGACCAAGATCGACCGCCGAGTCGATCCGGCGAAGACGAACCGCCCCAATGAGGCGGGCTTCATCACGGACGCCGAGAGCGACGGCATCGGGGGCTGCCAACCCCTCGCGGAGCTCATCGATGCTCTGCGTGAGCGGAGGAAGATCGAAGTCTCGGTGCGCCTGAGCCTCGGTGACGTAGGCCGCGCGCTGGAGAGTGAGAATCTCCCCGGCGTCGGCATCGCCCAGCACAGTGACCGTGTACAGATTCTTCTTCGGCCTGCTGACCGCAACGTCGTTCGCCATGCACCAATCCTATGCGGCGGCCCACTTCCGCCACCTCGACCACCTCGGCCCTTCCACGTCTCCCGTGCACGTCGTGCTTTCAATTCGTGCTCCTGAGATCGGGTTTCCGTACGGGGTCTTGCAGCGGTCACCGGGCGTCGCCGCCGATGTCCGCGGCCGGTGGCACGATGGAGCGCATGCGCGACGACGGCCGGATCACGTTCCATCTGCTCAAGCGGCCCGAGGACCTGCTCCCCTGGTGCGGGACCTGGCCCGGGCGTGATCCCGAGTCGGGCGAGTTCCACGCGGTGCGCGTGCTCGACGAGGTCCTCGAAGCGCTGAGCCTCGGGATGGGCTGCTGCGTCACATGCATGTCGCCGGAGTCGCTCGGCGGCTGGTCGCCGATGGCGCTCGAGGAGGGGCTGTAGGCCCTCAGCCGAGGTCGGCCGCGGTCTTCACCACGACGCCGTAGAGGTCGCCGATGGTCGCCAGCGCGGACTCGTGCAGCTGCTGGGCAGAGACCGGGGCGATCCCGGACTCGAGCGGACGGGTCGCCGAGGCGTCGGCGACGACAGTGGGCTTCTTGCCGGCGAGGAAGGTGCCTTCGGTCGTGAACTGGACGCACATGTTCGTCATGAACCCGGCGATGACGACGTCGTCGTGCCCGGCTTTCTCGACCAGCTCGCCGAGCTCGGTGCCGACGTAGGCGTTCGGCGCGGTCTTGACCACGGTCGCCTCGCCCTCGATGGGCGCGACCTTCGGATGGATGCTCCCGATCTCGGCGCGGACGTCGTACGGCGTGCCCTCGCCGCCGTCGTTGACGATGTGGATGACCGTCGCACCGGCCTGGCGCGCCCGGGCGAGCAGGTCGGCCGCGGCGTCGAGCGCGGGCTCCCAGCCGTCGAGCTCCATGACGCCAGCTGTGTAGGTGTTCTGGTAGTCCACGAGAAGGAGAGTCGAGTCCTTGAGGGATGCGGGGGTGCTGTCGAAGCCGTTGAGCTCGCGGAGCGTGGTGCGTGCCATGGGTGGTTCCTTCTTTCTTCTCGTGTCTGAGCGTCCCCATCAACGCTAGGAACGCAGAACGGTGTCCGCAATGTCAGGTAACCTGCAAATACCGACATCGATCGTCCAGGGAGGCCAGGCATGATCGAGCGACTCGTCGTCGTCGCGCTCTTCGAGGGCGTCGACCTGCTCGACGTCACGGGGCCGTCCGAGGTCTTCTCGTTGCTCCAGCGGGAGATGGACGAGCCGACGGGCTACCGGGTGGTCCTCGCCGCCGAGACGATGGACCCCGTGACGACCTCGGCCGGCGTCCGCGTCCTCCCGGACGTCGCTTTCGACGAGCTCGCCGGCCGGAGCATCGACACGCTCATCGTCCCCGGCTCGGTCGAGACCGACGAGCAGCGCCGGGTGCGGGCGATCGCCGACCCCGCGGTCGTCGGGCGCGTCGGCGACCTCGCCGCGCGGACCAGGCGGGTGGCCTCGGTGTGCGTGGGAGCGCACATCCTCGCCGCGGCCGGGCTCCTCGACGGGAAGCGCGCCACGACGCACTGGTCGACGGCGGACCAGCTCGCCGCCGAGCACCCGGAGGTCGAGGTCGATGCCGACCCGATCTTCATCCGCGACGGGGACGTGTGGACGGGGGCGGGCATCAGCTCGGTGCTCGACCTGTCCCTGGCACTCGTAGCCGACGACTTCGGCGCGGAGCTCGCGCAGGCGGTGGCGAGGCAGCTCGTCGTCTACCTCAAGCGCCCGGGAGGTCAGAGCCAGTTCAGCGTGCCGCTCGAGCGCGCCGCGACGACGACGCGGGCCGACGACCTGCGCCTCTTCATCGCCGAGCACCTGGGCGATTACCTGACCGTGGAGAGCCTCGCCGAGAGCCTGCACATCAGCGATCGGCAGCTCACGCGGGTCTTCAAGCAGGAGCTGGGGACGACGCCGGGTGCCTACATCGAGCAGGCCAGGGTCGAGGCGGCGAAGAACCGGCTCGAGACGAGCGACGACACCCTCGGCCGCGTGGCCACGGCGTGCGGGTTCGGCACCGTCGACACCCTGGCGCGGGCGTTCCGGCGCGGACTCGGCATCACGCCCGGTGAGTACCGCCAGCGGTTCCGTCTGCAGAGGGCCTGAGGTCTTCATACCTCACGCCTGCGGTGGACGACGACCGAGAGGGCGAGGACTGCCAACGTCCAGGGCGACGACCCGTGTGCACCGCAAGTCGCCGTGAATTGTCGGTGGTCAGCCGTAATCTCAGATCAGGGGTCGAGAACCGCTCGCCCAATGACAGTGAGGAGCCAGCGGTGGCGACCAAGACGGTGTTCTACTCGTTCCACTACGACCGCGACGTGAGCCGGGTCCAGCTCGTGCGCAACATCAACGCTCTGGAGGGCCAGCCCCTCCTCAACGCCCAGGACTGGGAAGAGGTGAAGAGCCGCGGCCAGCAGGCCGTCGTCAACTGGATCGACGAGCAGATGAAGTACAAGCGGGCCATCGTCGTCCTCATCGGTCAGGAGACGGCCGGTCGCGAGTGGGTGATCTACGAGATCGAGAAGGCGTGGAAGGACAAGAAGCCGCTCGTCGGCGTCCGAATCCATGGGCTCGCCGACTTCAACAACGGTGCAGACAAGAAGGGCGCGAACCCGTTCGACAAGGCGTCCGGCGTCAGCGGCATCCCGGTGTTCGACCCGACAGTCACCGACTGGCGCGGCGACATCGACACGAAGGCGACCTACGCCGCCCTCAAGAACAACCTGGAGGGCTGGGTCGCCCAGGCGAAGGCCCGCATGTGGTGAGCGAGGGCTGCGAGTTTTGCGAGATCGTCGACCGCGATGACCCGGACGTCCGCGAGGTGTACCGGGACGAGAACGTGGTCGCGTTCTTCCCTACCGAGCCTGCGGTCCTCGGCCACGTGCTCGTGGTGCCTCGCCGGCACGTCCCCGACATCTGGGGGCTGGACCCCGACGAGGCCGCTCAGCTCTCGCGGGCGACGCTGCTGCTCGCAGACGCGGTCCGGGACGCCGTGAGGCCCGAGGGGCTCAACGTCATCCAGTCCAACGGCGAGGCCGCGACGCAGACGGTCGAGCACCTCCACGTCCACCTGGTGCCCCGGTGCGAGGGGGACGCGATGGGGCCGATCTGGCCCGAGGAGACGGACTACTCAGAGGAGTCCAAGGAGCGCACGATGGTCGACGTCCGCGCCGCGGCGCGGCGTCTGCGCGACTCCGCCGAGCCGCCGATCGCCCCAGAGGATCGGCGCAAGCACCTCGACTACATCCAGGCCGTCGTGACCCGGCAGTCCGCGGCGTCGTCGTCGGCCAAGGGATGGCTGCTGCCCATCGTCACGGCGACCTTCGGTTTCGCGCTCACCCAGCACTCATGGGCGTTGGCGGCGCTCGGCATGGTGGCCGTGGTCCTGTTCGCCTACCTCGACGCGAACTACCTCAAGAGCGAGAAGGAGTTCCGCCGCCTCTACAACACGGTCGCCCGGTCGAGCCGGAAGGTGCCTCTGTTCACGCTCGACCCGGTCGACGCCGACGACCCGCTGCCAGCCGGAGCGCCGGCGTCGACGAAGTGGAAGAGGTTCAAGAAGGCCTACGTGCCGGAACGAGCGATCTGGGCCTCATGGTCGATCGCACCGTTCTACATCGCCCTGTTCCTGCTCGGGACAGGCGTGCTGATCGTGTCCGCCTGCTGAGCGGCTACTGCCGACCCTCCAGATGACGAGAGCGTCCGAGCGCCTTCCGCTGACAGGGACTTGTCGGTGTCCAGTGGCACGATCAGGTGCAGGGCGTCGGAACGCATGTGATCGATGTGACGCGTGAGGCGTGCGGCGGGTTCTGGCGAGCAGCGCGGACCGCGACCGATACGCTCATCGGGACGAGAAGGGGTGATGTTGTGGCCACGAACAGCGCGATCGAATGGACAGAGGTCACCTGGAACCCCGTCACCGGGTGCGACAGGGTCGCCTCGGGCTGCGACAACTGCTATGCCCTCGCCCTGGCCAAGCGCCTCAAGGCGATGGGTGCTGAGAAGTACCAGAACGACGGCGATCCCCGGACGTCCGGGCCCGGCTTCGGCGTGACGATCCACCCGCGGTCGCTGGCGCAGCCATACCGTTGGCGCACGCCGAAGGTCGTCTTCGTCAACTCCATGAGCGACCTCTTCCACGCCAAGGTCCCGCTCGACTTCATCCGCGACGTGTTCGACGTGATCCGCGAGACCCCGCAGCACACCTACCAGGTGCTCACCAAGCGCGCGCACCGGACGGCGAGGATCGCCGAGAAGCTCGACTGGCCAGACAACCTGTGGATGGGCGTCTCTGTCGAGTCGTCGGACGTCGTCGACCGGATCGACGACCTGCGCGCCGTCCCGGCGGCGACGCGGTTCCTCTCCTGCGAGCCGCTCCTCACCTCATTGCCCGATCTGAACCTGCACGGCATCGACTGGGTGATCGCCGGCGGCGAGTCCGGGCCGCGGGCGCGGCCGATGGATCCGGCGTGGGTCGAGGACATCCGCGACCAGTGCGTCCACGCCGGCGTGGCGTTCTTCTTCAAGCAGTGGGGCGGACGGACGCCGAAGGCCAACGGCCGCGAGCTCGACGGCCGTACCTGGGACGACATGCCCGAGCTGGCGGCGGCGCTGCCCTAAGAAGCCCTGCGAAAGACGAAGTCGCGCGGTTTGCTGCCCTTGGTCACGTACTCGAGTTCGCCCGACTTCACCAGAGCCCGCAAGGCCGCCGTGAACGCGGTCTCCTTGGCCTCACCGTAGAGGTCACCGAAGATGGCCGCGAAGTGGTCGACCGCCTTCTTCGGTTGACCGTCTGCGGTCAGAGCGCGGAGGTTCCCCATGATGTGCTCGATCGCCGTGTCGTGCTCGCGCGTCAGCTGCTCGTCGACGGTGTCCCAGAGCATCGTCGCGGCCTCGTCGGGATCGGGACCGAGGAAGGTGATCCACTTCTCGCGCGCCTTGGCTGCGGAGACCCCGAACACCCAGAAGCCGTGGGGCTGAGAGGTCAGGAAGATCAGGTAGTAGACGGGTTGGTGATGCACCTGTCGTCGCACCGGTGCGACGACAGAGCCGTAGCCCGTCCCGCCAGTGAGCCGCCTCGCGTACTCGACGGCCACGGCGTCGGCAGCTGACTCCCAGTTCTGCCCGCCGGACGCCTCGTGGGCCTGCAGGGCGATGTCCCGCCACCAGTCGCCACCGCAGACCTTGTCCGCCTGGGCGACGCCATGGAGGTCGAACTGGCCCTTCTTCAACTGCCCGCCCGCCCTGCGGATGAGGTCGGCGCTGAAGTTGAGCAGCACCTCTGTCCGAGGCCACTTGCCCCGTTTCCGCAAGACATCCGTTATCGCGCCCATGGGCAGCACGGCACCGCACGGGTCGAGGAAGACGAACAGGCTGGCACCGGCGGCAAGCTGAAGCGCATCGCCGAGGTGGTCACCGCACGTGCCGTTGTAGCTGTCGATCCGGATGCCGCGCTGGCGATACTCGTCGGCAACCGAGTCAAGAGAGGCGTATTCGGCTGGGTCCTTCTCGACGAGGAGCAGGTCGATCGTGGTCTTCGCCTTGGCCTTCTGCGCGGCGAGCATCATGTATTCGGCCGAGCCCGGTTCCTTGGTGTCGAACCGCCCGCGCCCCGCGAACCCGTCGACCATCACCGCGCGTTTCGGAGTCAGCTTGCTCGCGGTCATCGTCGCGAACTGGATCACGTACTGATCCAAGATCCCGTGCTTGTAGACCGACTGCGGCTTGGGGCTGTCCAGCAGCCCGCCATCCGTCCCCGTTGCCATCGTCGCGCGCCCCTATACGTCCCACTTCTTGCGATTGCACGGCTGGCAGAGCATGACGCAGTTCTCGGCGACGGTCTTGCCGCCCTTGCTCCACGGGGTCTTGTGGTCAGCCTGCATCTGTTCGATCTCGAAGTGCTCGTCGCAGCCGGGGCAGATGCCCTTCTGGCCCTCGTAGGCGGTGCGACGCATCCGATCGTCGAACGCCCGGATGCTGAGGTGCTTCTCCTCGCCCGTCAGGAGGTAAGCGTAGACGCCGCGGTTGCTCGTGACATCGGGGTCGGCCATGAGGGTCGCGACCTGCTTCTCGAGCGCGGCCGGGTCCAGGTCGGCGTCCTTGTACTCGTTGTAGAGCGGGCCCCACTTCACCGAGCGCATCTCCGAGCGCTTCTTCGGGAAAGTGGTCTCGACCCAGTCGATGACCTTCTTGAAGTAGAGCCAGAGCGGATTGGCGTTCGGGTCGTGCTGGTGGGCAGCCATGTAGCCGTCGACGTCGCCGTCGTTGATCCACTCGATCGCGGTCTCGAGGTAGTCCTGCCGGATCGGCGAGCCGGTCATGTAGTCGGAGCCGACGACGTAGGCCGGGCACCCGGTCCTGGAGAAGTACTTCTTGGCCGCCGTCACCCACGGGCCGTGGTAGACGGCGTTGCGCAGCTCCTGGTCGGTGAGCTTCTCACCGGCGATGTTGATGGTCTTGAACCAGTCGAGCTTCTCGGAGTCGGTGCCCTGGCACAGGTAGACCATGAGCTCGTAGTCGAGGATCTGGTCCTTCTGGTCGTCCTGGAGGTTGTGGAAGGCGAGCTGATGCCCGCCGATCGGCACCGAGAAGTCTCCCTCGACGTACTGGCAGATCGAGATGGTGCGCTGCTGGCCGTCGATGACCTCGAAGGTGCCGTCGTCCTGCACGGCCCAGTACATGACGTTGAGCGGGAACTCCCGGCGCAGCGTGTCGATGACCGCGTCTCGCTGCTTGTCCTTGTACACGAACTCCCGCTGGTACGGCGGGCGGACGTCGAGCTTCCCGTCGTAGGCGACGACCCCGGCCTCCTGATTGTCCTCGTAGCCCTCGACGAGGTCGCGGACCGTGATCCTCTTGAGTTCGATCTTCATGATGCCGCGTCCTTGCGCTGAATGAGGACGCGGGCGAAGAGCTGGATGTACAGCTCGCCGTCGACCTCGTAGTAGGTCTTGTCAGTCGGAGGCGAATCGACCTTCATCGCCGGTCCATCGTTGAGCTTCGACACGGTGCTCTTGGCTCCGGTCGCGCTGATCTGAGTCTGCTTCGGGTAGATCTTCGAGGGCTCCCCCAGCGGTGCCTTGGCGATCCCGACGATGTCGAACTGATCGGCGCTGTACTTGTGCAGGAACGTGATTGGCACTCCCATCACGCCGTCGTAGTCCATCGGGATGTCGACGGTCTTGGCGACCTCGATGGCGTCGTAGTTGTCGTAGGCGGGGTACTGCTCGGGGTCGTAGGTCTTGTAGAGGAGCAGGTCCTCGTGGCGCTTGGAGATATCGAGGTTGGTGAACCAGCACATGTTCCCGAAGCTCCGCCACTTCTGGCCGGTTTCGTCCTCCCAGTACCGCGTCGCCCGGGGCTCGTAGTGATCGGGCACCTGGAACTCCATCTGACCGTTCTGGTAGCCGAGCCACATCTTGTCGTCGCGCAGCAGAGGGAAGATCTCCTGGTAGGTGACGGCGTTCTGATTGCCGAGGATGAGGAACTTCTTGTCGTGCTCCAGCAGCTGGCCGACGTACTCGCGGAACAGCGAGAACGGCGGGTTGGTCACGACGATGTCGGCCTGTTTCAGCAACTCGACGCTCTCGGCACTGCGGAAGTCGCCGTCGCCGGCCAGCGGGCGGACCTCGATCTCGTCCCGTCCGGGCAGGCGATCGCCGTCCTTGTCGCCCTCGTACTCGAGCCACACTGCCTGGTCGGCGTCGTTCTGGCTGAACAGGTCGACGCTCTGGTTCTTGTAGCAGGTCGCGATGAGCCTCTTCAGGCCGAGTTTCTCGAAGTTGTGGCTGAAGTAGTGGAAGAAGTTCGAGACCCGGGGATCGTCGCAGTTGCAGTAGACAACCTTGCCCTTGAAGTGCTTCCGGTAGTGCCGGAGCTCCTTCTCGATGTCTGACAGCTGCGTGTAGAACTCGTCTTCCTTGGCCTTCTTCGCGGTCCGCAGATGGCTGTACGTCGACCCCGCTGCTCGTGCCTCTGCCGGCATGCCCGCCCCTGTCGTCCGACCCTGCACCACCGGATCGGGGCGCTTATTCCTTGGGGTCATCGTATCCGGGAGGGCCGACAGAGTCCGGCAGACGAGGCCGACAGGAGCGGCACAGCGGGAACGCGCCGGACTCAGCCGAGCTGCTTCGGCACGACCTCGACGGTCGCCGGGTTGAAGGTCTTGGAGCCGCGCGGGTGGGGGTGGATCTTGACGGTCACGAAGAAGTCGATCACGCGGCGCTTGATCATGAGGTCGGCGTCGTCGAAGGCCGTCACGGGGTCTTCCGCGTCCAGGACGCCCCCGAGGTCGGTCGTGGCCGTCAGAGCACGCCTCTCGGTCTCCAGGGACGCGATGGCCGTGTTCTCGCGCTCCCTGACCCGCTTGAGGTCGTAGCCCTCGATGATCTCGTTGTCGTAGTCCGCGGTCGCTCGTTTGATCTTCGCCTGCCGGGTGGCGATGTCGGCGGCGATCGCCTTCAGGCGCGGCTCGTCGCCGGTCGGGATCGTGTCGGCGAGGTCCGGGCGGGAGAGCCGCTCCCGGATGAGACGGAGCACCCAGTCGTCGACGTGTCGGCGGGTGCGGTTGATGCCGCAGTCCTCGCACCGGTAGCGCTCGCCGTTGGTCCGGACCCGCTGCTCGCAGTGCCCGCAGCGGTAGAGCCCCGAACCGAGGTGCTTGCGGGTCGTGCTGCCGGTTCGGTTGGTGACGCGGGACGGCTCGTTGAGGCGCTCCTGGACCCGCCACCAGGTGAGCTCGTCGACGATCGGCTCCCACTGCCCCCTGACCGGCTCCCCGTCGTCGTCCTTGACGATCTGGGCGTACCAGGTCTGGCGCTTGTTCTTGGTCCGGTCGAGTCGGTTGGTGTAGACGCTGTAGCCGGCATAGCGGGGATTGCGGAGGATGCTGACGATCGTCGAGGTGCTCCACTTGCCGTCGTCGGGCACCGGCTTGGGCGGGAGCCCCTCGGCCACCCGCCGAGCGTTGCGCTCGATCATCACCGTGCGGGTGTGGCGCGGCAGCCGCGGAACGCTCTTCGGGACCTGGGGCCCCTCCTTGCCGGACAGGGCCGCGGCGAGCCCTGCGATCGTCGTGCCGTCTGCGACGGCGAAGAGCCGGAAGACCTCCCTGATGGCGGCGGCCTCGTGCTCCACCACGTCGCCGTTCGTCGCGTAGCCGACCGGCCGCTGCCCCTTGGGAGGACGGCCCTGCCGGGCGCGCTGGAGCTGGGCGCGGGACTGGCGCTCGCCCTTGACCTCGATCTCGTTCCGCGCGATGGCCGAGTAGAGGTCCGCGGCCAGCCGGCCCATCGCGTTCGTGCAGTCGATGTCCGGGCCCTTGGCGAACGTCAGGAGGATCTCGCAGCGCTGGGCGGTCTCGATGACCCGGACGCCGTCGGTCCGGTTGCGCTCGAGGCGCGGCCACTCCTGCGCGACGACGACGTCGATGAGGCCCCGCTCGACATCGGCGAGCAGACGCTCGAAGTCCGGTCGGACCTTGTTGCCCTTGCCGTGATGTCGTTGTCCTCGTAGACGTCGACGAGCTTCCAGCCGCGGGCCTTGATGGTGGTTTCGGCGTCCTCACGGTGCCGATCGACGCCGAGACGGTTGTTCTCGCGGTCCTGGGAGACACGGAGGTAGATGGCTGCGCGGAGGGTGTCAGTCACGCAGGGCAGTCTACTTCTTAGATAGTCCTCCGTGACGGAACTCCACCACGTCGCCGTCCTGCATGACGTAGTCCTTGCCCTCCATGCGCACCTTGCCGGCGGCCTTCGCGGCGGCCATCGTGCCCTCGGTGTCGAGGTCGTCGAAGGAGACGATCTCGGCCTTGATGAAGCCCTTCTCGAAGTCGGTGTGGATCACGCCGGCGGCCTTGGGTGCGGTGTCACCGCGATGGATGGTCCAGGCCCGCGACTCCTTGGGCCCCGCGGTCAGATAGGTCTGCAGCCCGAGCGTGTGGAAGCCTGCCCGGGCGAGTGAGCGCAGTCCGGGCTCGGTCTGGCCGATCGAGTCGAGGAGCTCCTGCGCGTCCTCCTCGTCGAGTTCGAGGAGTTCGCTCTCCACCTTCGCGTCGAGGAAGACGGCGTCGGCAGGCGCGATGGAATCGCGGAGTTCCTGCTTCCGCGCGTCGTCGGTCAGCACCGACTCGTCGGCGTTGAAGACGTAGAGGAACGGCTTGGCGGTCATCAGGTGGAGTTCACGAACCGCCGAGAGGTCGAATGAGTCCTTCTGGGAGAACAGCGTTTTGCCCTCGTTCAGGAGCTCCTGCGCTTTCTGCGTGGCGGCGACGGTCTCGGCGAGATCCTTGTTCTTGCGGGCGTCCTTCTCCAGGCGCGGCAAGGCCTTCTCGATGGTCTGTAGATCGGCCAGGATCAGCTCGGTCTCGATGATCCCGATATCCGACACCGGATCGACCCGACCGTCGACGTGCACCACGTCGTCGTCGGAAAAGACCCGGACCACCTGACAGATGGCGTCGGCCTCACGGATGTTCGCGAGGAACTGGTTACCCATCCCCTCGCCCTCGGACGCTCCCTTGACGATGCCGGCGATGTCGACGAAGGAGACGGTCGCGGGCAGGATGCGTTCACTGCTGAAGATCTCGGCCAGCCGGTCGAGGCGCTTGTCCGGCAGCTCGACGACACCGATATTCGGCTCGATGGTCGCGAACGGGTAGTTGGCGGCCAGCACGTCGTTGCGGGTCAACGCATTGAACAGGGTCGACTTACCGACGTTGGGAAGGCCGACGATTCCGAGGGTGAGACTCACGGGCGACCAGTCTATCCGCCGCGGGTCGTCGAGCGGCGGGCGCCGTCGGTGCTGTCGGTGGAAAACGGGTTGCTGTCGGCGAAAAAGCCGTTGCTGTCGGCGAAAAATCGGTTGCTGTCGGCGGGGTCGGGGTCAGGGGCGGGTCAGGATGGGGTGGCGGTGCCGGGATCGGCGGACGGGGCGTCGGGCGGCGGGTCGTCGTCGGGAACGCTCTTGTGGGCCGTCACCGGAGTGCCCTCGGGCGGTAGCGATTCCCCTGCGCGCAGTGCGATCTGCTCGTTCAGGTACCGCAACACCACCGCGATGGCCGCCGCGGCGGGCACGGCCAGGAACGCGCCGGTGATACCGAACAGTGTGCCGCCGAGGGTCACCGCGAGCAGCACGATCACCGCATGCAGATCCATCGACTTCGACTGCAGCCACGGCTGCAACACATTTCCCTCGAGCTGCTGGACGACCAGGATGATCCCCAGCACGATCAGCGCGGTGGTGAGGCCGTTCGACACCAGGGCGATCAGCACCGCGAGGGCGCCGGCGACGAACGCACCGACGATCGGGATGAACCCGCCGAGGAAGGTGATCACCACCAGCACCCCGGCCAGTGGCACCTGCAGGATGAACAGGCCGGCACCGATGAGGGTCGCATCGACAAAACTCACGATCGCCTGGGTCCGGATGAATCCGCCGAGGCTGGTCCACATCCGGGTGAGGACTTCGCCGACGTGCGTCCCGGACGGTTTGCCGACCGTGCGGTCGAGCCACGGGATGAACTTCGGCCCGTCTTTGAGGAAGAAGAAGACGAGGATCAGCGCGGTGAAGAGCGTGACGAGGATCGAGGTGGCGGTGCCCACCCCGCTGAACACGCCGGCCGCAATACTCGACGCGCTCGACTGCAGCTTGTCGGTGACCGTGTTGACGATGTTGTCGAGTTGCTCGTCTTTCACGTTGAGCGGCGGACCCTGAATCCAGTCCTGGAGTTTGTGCACGCCGTCCGTGGCCCGCGACGCCAGCTCAGGGGCCTGACGCACGATGGACGGCACGATCAGACTGATCACCCCGGCCAGCACCCCGACGCCGAGAACCATCATCACCAGCGATGCCGCCGCGGGCGGGACGCCACGCTTGCGCATCCAGCGGACCGGCGGCCAGAGCACCGTGCACACGATGATCGCGAACAGGATCGGCAACAGAACGACCCAGAACTTGCCGAGCAGCCAGAACAGGATCCACAGCGCCGCGACGACCAGCACGATCTGCAGGGCGACGATCGAACTCGCCTTCAGACCGGCGAGGACGACCCGAGCCCTGGTCGGATATCCGCGGTCGTCGGCGCCGGTGGGCGGACTGTCCGAGCTGTCCGGCACGCCCGATTCTTCTGTCACGCAGAGATCGTCACATACCGGCCACCCGTCTGGGCCGATCCGCGGGTGTGTCGGCCGATGCGCGCGTCACACCCTCAGCGTCAGCCCTGCTGGTGTCGCTTGATCCTGCGTTCGACGTAACGGACCAGCTCGTTGACCGCCTCGAGCTGCAAGACGAGCGGCGACAGCGGCTGCACCGTCGGCGACGTCGGACTCGCTTCGGCCACCACCTCGGGCGCGACGTGGTGATCGCGCGACGGGGGCGGCCCGGACGTATCCGCGCCCACCTGCTCCCGCTGCGCCGCGTTCTCCTGCTGCGCCGCGTTCTGGACGGTGTCGGGTCCGTACAGGCCCATCATGATCTCGAGTCCCCACGCCGGGAATTCCGCCAAGGGGAGTTCGTCGTGCCGACCTCGTTGTCGGGCACCGGTGAACGGTGTGTTCATGGGCTCATCGTGCCAGGAAATGTTATCTACGTCACCATTTTCTCCAATTCGACACGCCCGCGACGGCCGTGTCCGATTCCCGCCAGAATCCGTCTGCGATCGGTGTCAGAGTGGTCAGGTGACCACGACGATCCGCCTCCCCGACACCCTCGACTTCGATCGGTGCTATCGCGCCGTGTCGTCGCGGGACGCACGCTTCGACGGCCAGTTCTTTGTCGCCGTGCACACCACGGGGATCTACTGCCGGCCGTCGTGTCCCGCCTTGACGCCGCGTGCGCAGAACGTGCATTTCGTGCTGACCGCTGCGGCCGCACAACAGGAGGGGTATCGGGCCTGCCGTCGATGCGCGCCCGACGCGGTCCCCGGTTCCCCGCGCTGGAACGCGGGAGCGGATCTGTCGTCGCGTGCCATGCGCCTGATCGCCGACGGTGTGGTGGAACGAGACGGCGTCGACGGCCTCGCCGCCCGCCTCGGCTACACGCCGCGGCATCTGAACCGGGTGCTGACGACCGAACTCGGCGTCGGTCCACTCGCGCTGGCCCGCGCACATCGCGCCGCCACGGCGCGGGTCCTCATCCAGTGCACGCCGATGCCCATGGCAGATGTCGCCTTCGCGGCCGGTTTCACCAGTGTGCGGCAGTTCAACGACACCATCCGGGAGGTCTTCGCCCTGACACCGAGTCGCCTGCGCAAGCTGCCGTCACCGACCGGGCGGTCGGGGCAGGGGGCCGTCGGAGAGGTGACGCTGCGACTTGCGCACCGGACGCCGCTGGACACCCGCTGGCTGCACTGGTTCCTTTCCGCGCATGCGATTCCGGGCGGCGAACTGGTGGACACCACCGCCGACGGCTCCTGGCGTTATCGCCGCACGATGCGACTCCCGCACGGCCCGGCCCTGGCCACCATCCAACCGGCGCCCGCACATATGACCGCGACCATCACCCATCTCGACATGCGCGATCTCGGCGTCGCGGTCAACCGCCTCCGACGGTTGCTCGATCTGGACGCCGACCCGGTCAGCACCGACATCGCACTGCGGGCCGACCCATCGTTGGCGCCGCTCGTCGACGCCGCGCCGGGCCTGCGGGTCCCGGGGTCCGTGGACCCGACCGAGACCCTGATCCGGACGATGATCGGGCAACAGATCAGCGTGAAGGCCGCCCGGCATCACACCGCACGCCTGGTCGACATGCTCGGGCAGCCGGTCTCGTGGCAACCCGATCCGGACGCGGAACCATCGCCGGCCGCCGGTTGGACCTTGTTTCCGGACGCGGCGACGATTGCCGAACAGGGGCACCGCGTGCTGACCGGGCCCCGGCGCCGCATCGATGCAATCCTCGCCGTCGCGGTGGCCCTCGCCGAGGGCCACCTGGAACTGCATGCCGGGCGCACGACCGCCGAACTGCGCGCCGACTTGATCGAACTGCCGGGCATCGGGGCCTGGACCGCCGACTACGTGGCGATGCGGGTGACCGGCGAGCCGGACGTCCTGCTCGATCGCGACCTCGTCGTCGCGCGGGCCGCCACGGAACTGGGCATCGACCTCGCCGACGGCGCGCCGGCGTGGTCGCCGTGGCGCTCGTACGCATCGATGCATCTGTGGCGTCACCGGTTGTCGGTGACCGAACCGATACTGACGGGACCGATCACGAACGAGCAGACGTCGACGCACCATTCCACGCGGGACCCGTCCTCACGATCGCGAACCACGCGAGTGGCGCAGACGCGATCGACCCCACCCACTCGTCGGCAGCAACTCGACGAGCCTGCAGAAGGAGCACGATGACATCCACGATCGCGAACACGGTCTCGAACCCCGCGGCGACCGCCACCGCGGCCATCGCCACGGCCCGCTGGACGTCTGTCCCCACCCCCGACGGCACGTTCACCGTCGTCGCCGACGATGCCGATCGGGTCCTGGCCTCGGGCTGGACCGACGATCCCGAATACCTCGCCGCGCTGGTCCACCGGTCCATCCGCCCCGACCAGTTGCGACGCGACGGACTCGACGGTCTGCGCGACCGCATCGACGCGTACTACGCGGGCACCTTCGACGCTCTCGACGCCGTCGAGGTCGTCCAGCATTCGGGTCCGTTCCTCGAGCACGCGTGGTCGGTGCTGCGAACGGTGACACCCGGCGCTCCGGTGACCTATGCGGAGTTCGCCGAGCTCGCCGGCAACCCGACCGCCATCCGGGGCGCGGCGGCGGCATGTTCACGCAACGCGGCAGCGTTGTTCGTCCCCTGCCACCGGGTGTTGCGCAGCGACGGTTCGCTCGGTGGATTCCGGTACGGCCTCGAGGTGAAGCGGTCGCTGCTCGACCGTGAGGATCCCGCGGCCGCGTAGCGGTCGGGTCTGCCGGCGATCGCGGGTGCCGGTCCACTGTCGGACCCGTCGAGCACCATGACGCTCATGAACACCTCAGTGATCGTCGCCCTGATCGCCGGTTTGATCCTCGGCGGACTGGTCGGGTGGCTCGCGCACGCGTCGCGCGCCGCCGCCGGCTTGGCCGCGGCCCGCGCCGAACTGCACTCCGTGCGGGCCGCGCACGATCTCGCAGCACGCTCACTCTCGTCGGCGAGCGAGGATGCGGCGCGGCGCCAATCCTCGGCCATCGGCTCCCAGGTCTCACACATCGTCGACCCGCTCCGGGCCGTGCTCGGCCAGCTCTCCGAAGAGTTGCGCCGAACCGAACACCACCGGATCAGCGCATACTCGGGGCTCACCGAGCAGGTGCGGGGCATGCACGCCGTGTCGACGCAACTGACCGACCAGACCCGGCAGCTGGCCAACGCACTGCACACACCGCAGGTCCGCGGTCGTTGGGGCGAACTGCAACTCGAACGGGTCGTCGAGCTGGCCGGGATGACCCGGCACTGCGACTTCTCGACGCAGGTGTCCGCGGACGGGACGTCGGGAGCGGTTCGGCCGGACATGGTCGTCCACCTCGCGGGTGACCGGAACATCGTGGTGGACGCCAAGGTGCCGCTGCAGTCGTATCTTGCCGCGATCGAGGAACCCGACCCCGCGACTGCCGACCGACTGCTCGGTGACCATGCCCGCGCCGTCCGCGCCCACATCACGCAGCTGTCGTCGAAAGCGTATTGGTCTGCCTTCGACAACACCCCGGAGATGGTGGTGCTGTTCGTTCCGAGTGATCCAGTACTCGAGGCCGCGGTCCGAGCCGACGGAGATCTCATCGAATTCGGTTTCACCAAGAACGTGGTCCTGACCACGCCGTCCACACTCATCGCTCTGCTGCGCACCGTCGCACTCGGCTGGCGGCACGACGCGATGGCGCGCGATGCCGCTGTCATCCATCAACTCGGGACCGAACTGCACCACCGCCTCGGCGGCGTGCTCGGCCACCTCGACCGGCTGGGCGGATCGTTGCGCCGCGCCGTCGAATCCTTCAACTCGACAGTCGGTGCGGTGGATGCTCGCGTAGGCGTCACAGCTCGCAAACTGGCCGAATTGGACGCCCTCCAGGGTGAACCGCAGCACACTTCCGCCTCCCCCATCGACATCACCGTCCGCACTGCGGGAGGCATCCGGACCAGCGACAACACCTCCGACACGGGCCAATGGGCAACATCACCCGGCGGTTAACAGTTTTCCGGGGGTTAACCGGTACCGTCTAGATGTGTCTTCTGCCCCGCAACAGCGATCCGCAGTACCGCTGGATCAGCAATCCGTGCTGCCGACGGTCCGCGGCCTCCCCTGGTGGGGCGGCGTGCTGGTGGCCACCGTCATCACGGGTATCGGAGCGGCGATCGATGCGAACAACACCGACGCCCTCGGCGGCATCTTCAAGTTCTGCTATCTGGTCGGCTGTGTCACTGCGGCGCTCGCCGTGCGACGCCGCGCGTTGTTCACCGCCGCGGCCCAGCCGCCCCTCATCGCATTCCTCGTCGGTGTCATCACGCTCTACGGCCTCAACTCCGATCAGGCCTCGTCCGGCCTGAAGAGCCTCATCTTCAAGGTTCTGCTCCCGATCGCCAACGCCTTCCCCTGGATGCTGCTGACGTTCTTGGTGACCCTCGGTCTCGTGGTCGCGCGGTGGTACCTCACCCGCGACCGCTCCACCGGCATCGGTTTTCGGCGATCAAAGGGATCGTCGCCGAAGCCGAGCGCGGCCAAGAGCGCCGAGCGCGGCCCACGCACCACCACCAAGCGCGCCGCTCGCCCGGCCCCGACCAAGGCGACAAAGGCTCGGCCAGCCGAATCCGGTGACCCGCGAAAGCCGGCGTCCGCCGCGCAGAAGTCGCGCCGACCGCGACCGGCCACCGACGGCTCGGTCGACAGTGCTGGTGTCGCCAAGGGTCAGAAGGTCGTCGATGCACCGACGACCCGCGCGGCCGCGCCCACCAAGCGCTCCGAGAGCGTCAAGCGGGTGCCTGCCGACCGGCCGCAGGCAACCAAACGTCGCTCGACGGCGGGCGCAGTGCAACGCGCCGAGGCCGGTGAGCTCATCGGCTCCGGCGAGGCGTCGATCGGCGAGACCATCGCACCGCCTGCCACCGAGGCCCGGCCGACCGCCGGTGCCGCGGCCCGTCGGCGATCACCATCGTCAGCGGCCGATCACGCACGCTACGAATCGGCGACACCGCAGCCGTCGGCCTCGCGATATCCGTCGACCCGCGCGCGCAACCGAGGCTGACCGCAGCCACCTCACACCTGGGCGACTCTCTCGAACCAGTCGCCCAGTCGACGTGCCGCGTCGTCGACTAGTGATGGCCAATCCATCGCACCTTCGTCGGCGCCGTCGCTGACCACCTTCACCATTCGGCAGGGCACCCCGAACTCCGCGCTCACATGAGCGATCGCGCAACCCTCCATGTCCACCAGATCCGCTCGCGCGGCCAGCGTCGCGCGCCGCACCGGGTCGGCGACAAAGGTGTCCCCAGACGCCAGCACGGTGCCGTCCCCGTCGGGCATCTCCCACCGGTCGACGACCGGATATCCCATCGACCGCAGCTCGGTGCTGCTGATGTCGTGCTCGATGACAGTCGACGGCTGGAAGAGGCCCGAATGGTGGTCGTGGAGCGCGCCGGCGGTTCCCACGTTGACGATCTGACGGACCGGCGAAACGTCGCCGACTCCGGCCAGCACCCGGGTGAGGGCCGTTGCGGCGCGGACCTTGCCGATGCCGGTGATCAGTAGGCGGGTACCCGTCGGCACGTAGCGCGCCTCGGCACGGGTGGCGGCGACGACGAGCGTCGCAGGATCGATTGTCACTCAGTGAAACTATCGTCACCGCCCGGCGAGCGCGACGCAGGCCCGGGCCGCGCTTCCCAGCGCCGTCCCGTACGAGGGACCGTGGCCGGCGGCGTGCACTGCGAGCGGGTGCAGCTGGTGGAGGGCGACGCGATCCTCCCACCCGGGACGCAAAGGATGCTCCGCGTGGTAGCCCGCGACAATCTCCGTGAGCAGCGGACACCCGAACAGTGCGAGCATCGCCAGGTCCGTTTCGCGGTGTCCGCCGTGCGCGGCCGGGTCGATGAGCACCACTCCCCGCTCGGTCCACAGCACGTTTCCGGTCCACAGGTCGCCGTGTAGCCGTGCGGGTGGGTCGTCGTCGAAGGCACCGCCCGCGACGAGAGCGCATGCCTCGCGGGTCGCCTCCGCGTCCTCGGGCTCGAGATACCCCGCGTCGATCGCAGGCGGGAGATACGGCAGCACCCTCTCTTCGGCGTAGAACTCGCCCCAGCGCTCGTGCGTGCGAGTACTCAGTGGACGCTCGCCGATGAACTGTCTGCCGTCATAGCCGTCGGGCGGGCTGCCGAACTCGGCGGCACCTGCATCGTGCATCCGGGCCAGCGCCCCGCCGAAGTCCCGCGCGTGCGAGGCAGTGGGACGCGTCGACGTCAGGTGCGCCAACTCGATGAAATCGTCCCCGACGTCGACCACCTCGACCACCGGGCCGCCGCCGTCGCGCAGCCAGCGAAGTCCCGCGGCCTCGGCACGAAAGAAGTCCGGATCGACGTCACGGCGATCCTTGCGGAAACCACGGGTCATGTGGACGATACGTCGGTGCCGTTCTGCGCGGCTGCCTTGCGTTCCAGCGACCGGGCGCTGACCCGCGCCAGGTGATCGAACTGGTCGTTGGCCACCCGCATCAGGATCTCGTAGGGCAGTGCGAACTTCCGCGCCCACCAATACCCGAAGCGGATGTCGAACGAGGTGTAGACGAGGAAGTGGTTCTTCCGAATCCCTTTGAGGATTGCCGCGGCAGCCGTTTCGGGCGTCACGGCGACCTTGTGGAAACGCGCGATCTGCGACTTGATCCGCGGATCGTCGCGGTTGATGCCGGCGATCTCCACACTGTCGACCAGCGGTGTGTCGACCCCGCCGGGGCACACCAGCGACACTCCGATGCCGTGGCGCCGCAGATCGAATCGGAGGACTTCCGACACACCGCGCAGCCCGAATTTGCTCGCGCTGTAGGCCGCGTGCCACGGCAGCGCCAACAACCCCGCTGCCGACGACACATTCACCAGATGACCGCCCTTGCCACGTCGGATCATCTGCGGCACAAAGCATTCGATGACGTGGATGGGGCCCATCAGATTCACGTCCACCATGGTGCGCCAGTGCCGGTGTTCGAGGTTCTCGACGGTCCCCCACGCCGACACACCAGCGATGTTCATGACGACATCGGCCACGCCGACCTCGGCATCCACCTGATTGGCGAACGAGCGGACCCAGTCGTAATCCGAGATGTCCCCGGCCTGGTGGTAGACAACCGTGCCGCCCGCGTCGTTGATCTCCCGCACCACCGCGTCGAGCGGATCGGCATGCAGGTCCGTCAACACCAGCCGGGCACCATTCCTGGCCGAGGCGATCGCCGTTGCCCGGCCGATCCCGCTCGCGGCACCGGTGATCAGCACGATGCGGTCACGCAGCGTGGGCACCGGTGTCGACATGACGATCAGATCCTTGAGCCCCATGACACCACCCTAGGCGCTGCATCCCGCACCGACGACGGCCTTGGCCGAGCCGAGCACCGTCATCCGATGGGCAACTTGCCGCCGAACAACCCGTAGACCACCGTCAACATCGCCTTGAGCACCTGCGCCGAGACGTCCTGCCCCTGACCGAGGAGCAACTGGGTGATCGCCTTCGGGTCGTCGGTGCCCAGCAGTTGCTGGACGAACGGGATGACCGTGGCGAGACCGCTGTCGTCGCTGTCGGGAGTCGACGGTGTCGTCGAGTTGGGCGCCGCGTTCGGCGTCGTCGACTTGGGTGCCGCAGAGTTGGGCGCGGCAGAGTTGGGCGCGGCAGAGTTGGGCGCCGCCGACTTGGGGGCCGCCGGTGCCGGAGCAGGCGCGGCCGCCGGACCGCGGACATAGTCGAGGATGCCGTCGGTGACCGCCATCGCGTACTTGAGCTGGCCGTCCTTACCCGAAAGTGACGCCGCCTCAGTCGGATTCGACAAGTTGCCCATCTCGATGAACACCGCGGGAACCTTCGTCAGGTTCACCGCCGCGATGTCCGACCGGGTCTGCAGACCCTTGGTGACACCTGCGTAGTTGGCCTCGGGGAAACCTGCTTTCACGAACGCATCCCGCATGGCCGACGAGGCCTTGCGGCCCTCACCACCCTGGACGCGGTTCACCGTGCCGTCCGGGACCGGTAGCTGCGGCACGATCATGTGGAAGCCCTTCTTGGACGCATCCGACCCGGCGGAGGTCGAATCCGCATGCAGGCTCACCGCGACCGCGGCACCGGAACGGCCGGCGGCGGCGGCCCGTTGATCCACGCAGCCACCCCATCCGGTGTCGTCGGGCCTGCTGAGCACGACCCGAGCACCCTGACTCTCCAGGCCCGCCTTCACCAACTGGGTGATCTGCCAGTTGACGGTGTGTTCCGGGGTGCCGTTCACGCCCGTCGCACCCGACGTCTGGCAGTCCTTCTTGCCCCCGCGCCCGTCGGGTACCTGCGCGTTGAGGTTGTGCCCGGCCGAGCCGCCCTGGTGTCCGGGATCGAGGAAGATCGTCTTGCCCGCCAGGACGGTGCCGGTCGGTTGCGGCGCCGCGACAGCGTCGGGGGCCGCGATGGTCGTCATCGTGCCGGCCGTCAGGGTGAGCGCGGATATCGCCGCCACGACGATCCGCCGCCGTCGGCCGATCATCCGTTCCCCGGAACGCCGGGTCATCACAGTCTGGGTCATCACACACCGGGCGCCATCCGACCTGCAGCCGGACCGGCGCCACACTCCCTTCCAAGATGCAACACTGGCCACTTTAGTCACATTGGTAACAGTGAAACAGGCTGCCAGACGAAACGAAAATTCGCGACCTGCGGTGATGCAAACCGTTAGGGAGCTGTGACATAGCGCCGGGGCACGCCGGGCCTCATACCGACGAGAGATATCGGGTGATGCTGAGGATGCCGTGCTCGTCGGGGCTACCGCCGCCGACGGTCGCCTGGAGCCCACCACGCACCTCGGACGGGTCGAGACCTGCGCCGATCACCACCAGGCGCGAGATCCTCGGTTCTCCCGACCACGGCAGCCGATGCACCCGGACGAACCCGCCGACGGCATGCACCACGAACTTCTGACGATGTCCCGGCACGTCGAAGGCGGTGACGCCCTTGATCCGGTAGCAGCCGGCCGGCGGACGCTCGAGAAATGCGGCCAGTCGCCTCGGATCGAGCGGGGCCTCGCTGATGAACTCGACGGACTGGTACCCGTCGTGGAGGTGGGCGTGGCCGGAGTGGTCGTCGCCGTCATGACCGTGGTCGCCGCCACCGAGATCCTCGTCATCGGCTTCCGCGAGGAGCGCGTCGAGGGTCAGTTGGCCACCCGATGCGGTCGGTGCATCCCGCCGACCGGCAACGTCGAACAACAGCTCGGGATCGACCACGGCATCGGCGGTGACCACCGTCGGCGCGGTGTCGTTGACCGCGCCGACCGTGTCGCGCACAACGGCCAACTCGGGGTCGTCGACGAGATCGGCCTTGTTGATGACCACCAGGTCGGCGATCTCGATGTGCCGGTCAACCTCCGGGTGGCGCCGACGCAGGTCGGTCAGCGCAGCCGCGTCGACCACATAGGCCAGGCCGCCGTACCGCAACCTCGCATCGGCGAGGCCGGTGATCATCCGGATCAGGGCGCGGGGCTCGGCGATCCCACTCGCCTCGATCACGATCACGTCGATCCCCGCGGCCGGCCGCAACAGAGCGGTCAGCGCGCTCTCGACCCCGTCGGCGTCGACGCTGCAGCAGACACAGCCGTTCGACAGACTGACCGTCCCGTCGGCCTGACCGGCGATCAGCATCGCGTCGATGTTGATCGACCCGAAGTCGTTGACCAGCACGCCGATCCTGGTTCCCGACGCACGCCGCAGCAGGTGATTCAGCAGGGTCGTCTTGCCGGATCCCAGGTACCCGGCGACCAGGACGACCGGTACCGATTCGCGGGTCACCGTGCCGCCGCCTCCAGCGACTCGCTGCTTGCACCGGCCTCGCAGCCCGGACAGATCACCGCAAGCTCGCGACCGAGCGCGTCGGGGAAGTTCGCCACACCGCTGGTCTGCTCCCCGCAGCGCGCACAGGTGCCCACCACCGCGGCGTGGTCGGAGAATTCGACCGTCATGCGGTCGTCGAACACATAGAGCGAGCCCTCCCACAGCCCGTCGTCGCCGAACTCCTCGCCGTAGCGCACGATGCCGCCGTCGAGTTGGTAGACCTCCTGAAATCCTCGCGCTCGCATCAGGCTGCTGAGGACCTCACAGCGCACCCCTCCCGTGCAATAGGTGACGACGGGCCGGTCCTTGAGGTGGTCGTAGGCCCCGCTGTCGAGGAGCGGGACGAAATCGCGCGTCGACTGCGCGTCGGTGACCACCGCATCCGAGAAGTGGCCCACCTCGGCCTCGATCCGGTTCCGGCCGTCGAAGAAGACCACGTCCTCACCGCGGTCGGCCACCAGTTCGTTGACCTCGCCGGGGCTCAGCCGGGTGCCGCCACCGACCACACCGTCGTGATCGACCCGGACCTCGTCGGGCACGCCGAATGTGACGATCTCGGGCCGCACTCGGACGCTCAATCGCGGAAAGTCGTCTCCGGTCCCGTCGGACCATTTGATGTCGGCGTGCTTGAACGCCGGATATGAGCGGGTGGCCTTGACGTACCTTTTCACCTGGACGATGTCGCCGCCGACGGTGCTGTTGATGCCGTGGGATGACACGATGATCCTGCCGCGCAGGCCGTGCTGCTCACAGATGGCCTGCTGCCACAATCGGATGGCGTCGGGATCGGCCAGCGGTGTGAACACATAGAACAAGACGATCTTGGGAGTCGACACAGTGCAAGGGTACGGACGACCGCGCCGGCGCTCGTTACATGTCTGCGTCGTCGGGGCGCTGGTGGCGCTCGTCAGCGCGGCGTGCTCGCTCACCTCGGGGACCGACCCGTCTCGGATCGTGCTGCCACCCACCGATGTGCTGTCGACCCAATCCGAGATCGAGACGACGACAACTGCGGCGGCTCCGTCGACCCCCGATACCGCCGTCGCACTGCCGGACTGGACGATCGGCCGCGTGATCGCACTGGCGCCTCGTGTCGACAATTCCCACTACCACCAGGGTTCGGTGCGACCCAATTCCCCGATCGAAGACACGTCTGGCTTCCACTTCACCACTCCCGACCGTCGGGTGAACTGTTCCACCGGAACCAATGGCAGCGCCACGCTGGCATGCCGACTGAACACGGAAACGCGCGGGAACCCGCCGGCCGACACACCGAGCAGTTGTCAGTGGGCCCGCAATCTTGTGACGCTGAGCACCGATGAGGCACAACGCGGCGCGTGCGCCAATCGGTATCCCGTCCTGTACCGAAGCACAATCGTGGACTACGGCCACACCATTTCGATCTCGCGGTTCTCCTGTCTCGTCGAGACGGCCGGGATGTACTGTCTCGAATCCCGTTCGAAGTCCGGATTCGCCATCACCCCAACGGGTTACCTCCCGATTGCGGCCGCCGATCGTGCACCGACAGCGCTGACCGGAATACCCGAGTCGGCTTCCGAATCCGCAACGGCGACCACCCGCGACGATAATCAGGAAACGCCTGTCCCCAGTCCGCCTACGTCATGATCGGACTCCGGTAATCACCCGAGTCGTTATTCGCATACTCCAGGGAATGGTTGGGTTCTCAGGAACTTATTATTTCCGGACGTCTATCATGTATTCGACCAACAAAGAAACATTCGTGGTTGCTCCCGGCTTGCGCACGACGAATGGTTGGTCGAGACAATTCAGGTGAGAACAGATTCTCACCACGAGGGCAGGGAGTTCACTATGGCGAAGAAGGAAATCGTCCAAGTCATTGATGACATCGACGGCAAGGTCCTCGACGAATACGAGACCGTACGCTGGTCATTGGACGGAAAAACCTACGAATTCGACACTTCGTCGAAGCATGCGGCACAGTTCCGTGATTCGTTGGAGAAGTATGTCTCGGTTTCGCGTGTGACGTCACGAGGCGTCAAGCGAGCGACCCCGGTCTCCACGGCCCGCAGCAAGGAACAGACCAAGGCCATTCGCGAATGGGCCAACAAGAACGGCTACGAGGTCAGCGATCGGGGCCGCATCCCGCTGAGCGTGATCGAGGCCTTCGAGGCCGCGCACTGACCAACTGAACACGCTTCGCCATCGCGAACGCCTGTCGCCGGAAGGCCCGGACCCGTGGAGGTCCGGGCCTTCGGCATTTCACTCAACCCGCCAGCAGTGCCGACTCGGCTCGCAGATCGGCCGGGAGATCCTCGTCGGCGGTGCCGAGCCCGAGATGCTCACGCAGCGTCGTGCCGTGGTACTCCTCACGGAACAATCCGCGTCGCTGTAGTTCCGGGACCACATAGTCGACGAAGTCGTTGAACGTGCCCGGCGTCTGGGCGCTCGACACGATGAATCCGTCCGCCTCTCCCCCGGTGAAGGACTCCTCGATCTGATCCGCCACATCGGCGGCCGTTCCAACGAATTGCGGCAACAGAACTCCCTGGGCATATAGCTGGCCGATGTCACGCAACGTGAGACTGTCGCGCCGACTGAGTCGGCGCGCGAGGTCGAAGAGTCCTTGTGTCCCACTCACGGAGATGTCTGCGACGGGCGCGTCGAGGTCGTATTGCGAGAAGTCGTGATCGGTGTGGACCGAAAGCGTGATGAGCCCCGAGATCGGATCGGCGAGCTCGTTGTGAAAGTCCTGCTTCTCCCGTGCAATGGATGCCGTTTCGCCGATGAACGGGATGAACGACGGAAAGATCTTCACGTGATCGGGATTGCGACCATGATCCGATGCCCGCGACTTCACGTCGTCGTAGTACGCCCGACGTCCCTCCGGGGTCGGGTCGATCTCGAAGATCGCCTCCGCCCATCGTGCGGCGAAGTTCTTCCCGGTCTCCGACGACCCGGCCTGGATCAGCACCGGGCGGTGCTGAGGAGATCGGGGCTGATTCAGCGGCCCGCGCGTCCGGTAGTACTCACCGACATGATCGACAGTCCGGATCTTGTCCGGGTCGGCCCACACGCCGGATTCCTTGTCCGCGGATACCGCATCCGGTTCCCAACTCGACCACAGTTCGATCGCGGTTCTCACGAACTCCTCCGCACGCCGATAGCGTTCGTCGTGCTCGACATGCGACTCGAATCCGAAGTTCTGGGCCTCGGCCTGCGACAGCGACGTGACGATGTTCCACGCGATGCGGCCACGGGTCAGGTGATCGAGAGAACCGAACACACGCGCGAGTTCATAGGGGTGGAAGTAGGTGGTGGACTTGGTGACCGCGATGCCGAGCCGGCTCGTGACGGCCGCGATGCTTGCGGCCACCAGCGTCGGGTCGATGGTCGCGGCCGCCTGGGTGCCCCGGCGAAAGGGCTCGGATTGGTCGCCGCCGAATCGCACGGGAGCGGCGAGCAGATCCGCGAAGAACGCGAAATCGAACTTGCCGCGCTCGAGGATCCGCCCGACGCGGTGATAGTGATCGGGGCCGAAATAGTCGGTTTCCGAACCCGGATGCCGCCACGCGGCATGCGAATGGGTGACCGGGGAGGCGATGAGGAATCCGCCGAGGTGCAACTGTCGGGTCATTTTGCGTCCTTCACTGGGTGTGCGATGCGCGACGAGTCAATCCCGATGCGGCGCATTTGCCCACGGTTTGGGTCGTGCTGATCCGATCCGGCCCTGCCGGTCCGCCCCTAGGATGAGCGGATGGCGACCTTCGCACTCGTTCCCGGGGCCGGTGGTAGCGGCTGGTATTGGCATCGCGTCGTCCCGGAACTCGAGCAGCGAGGCCATCGGGCGGTGGCGCTCGACCTCCCGTCCGGGGATCCGGCCGCAGACTTCGCGGCCTACACCGACGCCTGTGTGCAGCAACTCCGCAACGCCGGGATCGATATCGCGGCAGGCGACGGTGACGTCGTGGTGGTGGCGCAGTCCCTCGGTGGATTCACCGCACCGGTGTTGGCCGAGCGAGTGGGCTCCGAACGCATCGTGTTGGTGAACGCGATGATCCCGCTCCCCCACGAGACCCCGGGTCATTGGTTCGGCCACAGCGGCGCCGGGCAGGCACGCAAGGCACTCGCCGCCGCCGACGGCCGTGAACTCGGCGACGACATCGACGAGATGCAGGAGTTCTTTCACGATGTGCCCGACGACGTCGTCGAGGAGGCGATGAGGCAGGGCGAGCCCGAACAGTCCGACGCGATCATGGACTGTGCCACGCCGTTCGACGTCTGGCCCGCACCCGTCACGGTCGTGACCGGCCGCGACGACCGCTTGTTCCCGAGGGACTTCCAGGTGCAGTTCGCCAAGGAGCGCCTCGGCGTCGATGCCGTGGTGGTCCCCGGCGGACACCTGGCAGCGCTGAGTCAGCCGGCGGCGCTGGCCGATGCGCTTCTCTGAGAGGCGGCGACCGACCACAGGACACGTCGCCCGACTCGGGTAGTGCACTACTCTTCCGCTCGGATCGCCGGGCTCGCACAATGATCGGGAGTGTTCGATTCCTCCACCTCGTCTGTCCGGGCCAGGTGCCGCTCAGCGCGTAAAGGTCGCAACATGGAGCGATACCCCATCATCTACATCCGTGGCTACGCCGGTGGCACCGCCGGCATCGACAACCAGGTCGATGATCCGTTCTACGGATTCAACGAAGGCGCCACGCATATCCGGGTCGATGGAAACGGGGACCCGCGCTTCTATCAGTTCGAAGGGCCGATGCTGCGACTGCTGATCGACCACGACTACAAACTGCTGGTGCACGGCGACCAGGAAGCCTACCTACGCACTGCCGAGGACGGTGCCATCGTGGATGACTCGATCTGGGTGTACCGGTTCTACGATCAGGCCGCGACGACATTTGCAGCGCCGCCGCACCGGAGCGTCGCGCAGAGGGTGTACTCCTCGATCCATCAACGCGTCACCTCCGACGGATTCGACATCGAAGACGCTGCCCTCGGCCTCTACGACCTGATCGATCTGGTGCGTCGAAAGACGGGCGCGGACAAGGTGATCCTGGTGGCTCATTCGATGGGCGGACTCGTCGCGCGCTGCATGATGCAGAAGGTCTGCCAAGAACAAAAGCGAACGCCGGCAAGAGAACTCGTCACGAAGTTCTTCACCTACGGAACCCCGCACGGCGGCATCGTGTTCGGCAGCGGCGTGCTGAACTGGCTCGAGGAGACCGTCGGCCCGGCCGGTGCAGACATCTTCGCCCCAGAGAAGATGTACGGATACCTCACCCCGGGCAAGACGTTCGGTGACGAACCGAGGAACGGCGAGTTCGACCCGCAGGACCTCGCCGGCGTGCTGGACACCGACGACGTGTTCTGCCTGATCGGCACCAATCCGAAAGACTACGGTCCGTCCAAGGTGGTGGTCGGCCCCAAGAGCGACGGCCTCGTCCGGATCGAGAACGCCTACGTTCGAAAGGCGAACCGCGCCTTCGTGTATCGGTCTCATTCCGGTCGGTACGGCGAGGTGAACTCGGAGGAGGGTTATCAGAACCTGCGGCGCTTCCTGTTCGGGCGCTGGACGGTCAAGGTCGGTCTGGACGGATTGGCGACCCTTCCTGACGATCGAGGCGGAGACGATCACGTGACGTGGCAGGCCGATCTACGCCTGTCCATTCGTGGGCTTCCCGTGGTGCTGAGCGAGCAGCGGGCCGACCAGTACTGCCCCATTCAGCTCGACGACGAGCTACGTCGACTCGGCGACAGCCCCGACCATCCCGTCCCGCTCCTGAGTACCTTCCTGCTGGATCCCGCATCGGTGGCCGACGTCGCCGGTGCCGAAGTCCGTCACAAAGGGCGAGCTCGTTACAGCCTCGTCCTCCGGGTGAGCAAACTCGCCCAACGCAACAGCATCTTCGATTTCTCCGACCATCTCGAGCAGGTCTTCGATTGGGCCGACTCATTGATCGTCGACGTGGGACCGAACCAGGCGCAGACGGGTATTGAGGCCTTCACGGCATGGAACTCGTCGATCGGCGGAGCGATCGATACTTTTGAACCGATCACCCAAGGGCTGAAAGATGCCGGCCGACAGAACACACCCGTGCCGACTGAGCAGAGTGACGGACGCTGGCGCTTCGGAGTCCCCTTACCCGAGGTGGCACGGAAACTGGAGATCTTCGGCGACGATGCCCGCTTGACGTTCGAGATCACCGACCGCGAAGTCCCGGCCCGGTAGCCTGCACCGCATGGCCATCAAACTGGAGAACGTCGGCATCGCCGTCCGTGACCTCGAAGCGACGATCGCCTTTTTCACCGACCTCGGGCTCACGGTGCTCGGCCGTGACACGGTCAGCGGTGAGTGGACCGACACCGCCGTCGGTCTCGACGGCAACCATGCCAAGATCGCGATGCTGCAGACGCCGGATGGTCAGGGTCGCCTCGAACTCTTCGAGTACATCCACCCCGAGGCCATCGAGACGGCGCCGACGCTTCCCAACGAGATCGGTATGCACCGGGTCGCCTTCTCCGTCGACGACATCGACCACGCCCTCGAGATCGCCGCGCGGCACGGCTGCCGCCCGTTGCGCGGCGTGGCGACTTATCAGGACGTCTACAAGCTCACGTACGTCCGCGGTCCCAGCGGCATCATCGTGATGCTCGCCGAGGAGCTGAAGAAGGGCTGAGGGGCCCGGGAGATCGCCCAGCAACAGTGAAACCCGCTCCGACCGAGGTCAGAGCGGGTTTCATGGGTGGAGCTAAGGGCACTCGAACCCCTGACCCCCACGCTGAAGTGTGAAAGTCATTGTGCGCGGGTATCTTTGGTGTCATCCCGCGTAGTATTGCGACCACAATCATCACGGCCGCGGAGGAGGCGTGGACTCCGGAAGCCGCCGACCCTTGCTGCGGAGTACCACCGTCGCGTCTCCAATCGGGACCAGGGCGAGGGTGAGTACGAGCGCGGCGAGTAGCGCCGGCAAGCAGGACAAGAATGGACGCTCCGGCGGCCGTGTCACGGATGCCCCTGACACACGGCCACGCACGGAAAGCGGGATCCTGGACAGTGGGATTCCGGATACCGAAGCCGGTCGCACCCTGCGGCGCCCAGAAGAATGAGTTGTCCATGACGATGACCGCGATTCCGATCAGTGCGGCGAGGGACCTGCCGATGATCGGCTACACGATGAATTCCTTTGGTGAAGAGTTGGTTTCGGATGGTCGGAAGTGGTCAGGCCGCACGGACGCGGCGAATGTAGCGGGCGTAGCGGGGGCGGCCGAAGATGTGCCAGATGCCGCGGACCGGGGCGGGTAGGCCGGACAGCAGGCGTGCGCGTTCGGACGGGTTCGCGTCCTCGAGGACCACCCCGAAAAGTGTGAGCAGTGTGAGCTTGGGAGTGTGCGCCACCAGGTGCTCGCCCTGCGAGGCCCATTCCGCTTCGCTGAGGTGGTCGGCGGCGAGTGGCAGCAGGGTGGCTTCCTCGTCGTCGAGGTGCTCGGTCAGGACCGCCCGATGGTCGATGAGTGAGGCCACGAGGGCATCGCGTTCGGCGGCCCCGGCGTTGGCCTCCCAGTCCGGCACATCGGCGTCCAGCCTGGTCAACGTGGAGGCCACTCGCTCATGCTGAGCTTCCATCCGTAGGACGATCTCGGTCCCGAGGTCCACCCGGGCCAGCAGCGGCGGCCACAACAGCTCGTCCTCGCCCTCATGGTGATTCTGCAGCCCCAGCCGGTAGAGGCGGAAGTGGTCGGCGACGATGGCAGCGCGAGCGGTGTTGCCCGGCGGGACCGCCGCCACCAGCTCGATCAGCAGCCACGATTCGCGGCGGAGTCCGCGGTGGACCACTTCCATATCATATGTGTCGATACTCATCTGCTGGTTCCCTTCGTCTTTCATCGGTTCGCTGGTTCGATGCGCCTAGACTGAGCCCCAAGTTTTGGAAGGCACTTGGAGACGACTTGGAACACCGGTGCCGGCCGCGCGTACGATCGGCCGGATCATGGGTTTGATCCGGGTATTGGGCTCGTTCACGGCCGAGGACAGCGATGGGCCGGTCCCGCTCGGCGGACCGCGGCAGCGCGGGGTGCTGGCCCTGCTGCTGGCCGCCCGCGGGCAGGTCGTGTCGGTCGATCGCCTGGTCGAGGATCTGTGGCGTGGCGAACCGCCGGGCAGTGCCCGCACTTCATTGCAGGCATATGTGTCCAACCTGCGCCGGTTGCTGGAACCCGGTCGCGCGCCACGCACCCCGGCCCGGATGCTGGTGAGCGCCGCACCCG
This sequence comes from Gordonia sp. DT101, assembly GCF_049844895.1. Lineage (NCBI taxonomy): Bacteria > Bacillati > Actinomycetota > Actinomycetes > Mycobacteriales > Gordoniaceae > Gordonia > Gordonia sp. DT101. The sequence goes on from NZ_JBNCLX010000001.1 coordinate 590,419, forward strand.
GCTACGCGCTGCGGTTGCCGCCGGAATCGGTGGACGCATGGCGTTTCGAAGAGTTGCTCGACGAGGCTCGTGCGCTCGCCGATCCCCGCGCCGCCCGCGAACGGCTGGGTGCGGCGTTGGCTCTCTGGCAAGGACCGGCGTTCGCCGAGTTCGCCGACGAGCCCTGGGCCGCAGCAGAGATCGCCCGGCTCGACGAGTTACGGGTGGTCGCCCGCGAACTGCGCGTCGCGGCAGGGCTGCGGCTGGGCGGCCACGCGACGGTGGTTCCCGAGGCGGAGGGCCTCACCCGTGACGAGCCGCTGCGCGAGGAGGGCTGGCGGATGCTCGCCCTTGCGCTGTGGGCCAGCAGTCGCCGAGCGGACTCGCTGGCCGTGCTGCGCCGCGCGAGCGCGACGTTCGCCGGCGAGTTGGGTCTCGATCCGAGCCCGGATCTGCTGGAACTGGAAGCGGCAATCCTCGCCCAGCGCACGGATTTCCTGCGTGCCGCCGTTCCGCTGACCTCCGTGGCAACCCGGCGCGCCGAGGTGCCCGGCGACAGCGCCCCGTCGTTCGATCAACCCACGGCGCAAGCCCGTGCGGAACAGGTCCGAGATATCACAAGAACGCCTGGGGCACGACCGGACTCGACGACATCAGCGCTGCGAACCGTCGAACCGTCAAGCGGCGTACCCGGCGCCGGCGCATTCGTGGGCCGCGATCGCGAACTCGCGGCGATGATGGCCGCGGCGACGGAAGCCGCCGCCTACGGGGTTCGTGTCGCGCTCGTCACCGGGGAGGCCGGACTCGGCAAGTCGACATTGCTGGAGCATCTCGGCGCACGGCTCGAACAGGACGGGTGGCTCGTGGCCGCCGGACGCTGCCCCGAGCTGGACAGCACTCCACCCGCATGGGCGTGGGTCGAGGCCCTGCAGGCCGTGGCGGCGATGTGCCCGCCCGGCGAGCTGTCCGGCGATCTGGCCCCGCTGCTCAGCGATTCCGCGCCGGGCGCCGGTGACGCGACGGCCGGGCGGTTCCGGCTGCGCAGGGCACTGTGGAACTGGCTCACCGCGGCCGCAGGCGCACGTCCCGTCGCGCTGATCCTCGACGATGTGCACTGTGCGGACGGCACGACGTTGGATCTGCTCAGCGGAGGCGTGGGTGTACGGGCCCCGATCCTGATCGTCGCGGCGTATCGCGGGGACGAGAGCGAGCGGCTTACCGACACCCTCGGCTCCCTCGCCCGGTCCGCCCCGCTGCGGCTGGACCTGCCCGGACTGTCCGCAGACGCTGTCGGCGAGCTTGTACGTGCCGACTGCGCGGCCGACGACACGACCGTGGCCGGGATAGCCGAGCGAACCGGCGGCAACCCTTTCTACGTGCGGGAGAGCGCGCGCCTGCTACACGGAGAGGGCGCGCTGGTCGCGCTCTCCGAGGTCCCTGACGGTGTCCGAGATGTGCTGCGGCGTAGGCTCGCCCGGCTCCCCGAGGGCGGCGTCTCCGTCCTGCGGCTGGCGGCCGTGGCCGGACGAGAGAGTTCGGTCGATGTGCTGGTCCAAGCCAGCGACACCGACGAGGACGGCGTGCTCAATGCACTGGACGCAGGCGTCATCGCCGGATTGCTCGACGAGCCGGGGCCCGGGCGCGTCCGGTTCGTGCACACTCTGGTCCGGGACACCCTGGTGACCGATGTCAGCCAGGTACGTACCAGGAGGATGCACGCCCGGATCGCCGCGGCACTCGAGGGGTCGGGCGATATCGTTGCCCTCGCACATCACTACGCGCGCGCGGGGTCACCGAAAGCCGTCGGCTACTGTGTGCGCGCCGGGGAGCTGGCCGAGGCACGCTATGCCTATGACGTGGCGGCCACGCTACTGACCGAGGCCATCACCAATTCCGTAGACCCGGACAATCACATCGACCTGCTCGGCAGGCTGCTACGCGCACAGGTACGGGCCGGATCCTTCGCCGCGGCCAGAGACACACGCCAACAGGCCGTGGAGTACGCCGACTCGATCGGGCGCGAGGACCTGATGGTCGCCGCATTCACCGCCTGGACCGAACCCACCCCCTGGCAAGCCCGCCCATACGGCACGGTCGACCACCCCATTGTCGAACGCCTCGGCCGCCTGCTCGAACGGCCCGACCTCGCCCCCGACCTGCGGGCCCACCTTCTCATCGCCTACGCCCACGAGCTGGTTGGCGAGGACGATCCGACGGTCGTCGCGGCGGGGAGACAAGCCCTCGACCTCGCGGCCGACCCGCGTCTTCGCGCCGCGGCGCTGCTGGTTCTCGCACGCGCGTCCGGCCGAGAGGAGTACTCCCGTGAGCTGGTGACGATCGGCGTCGAACACGACCTGCCCGTCTACCGCGTGACTGGACTGCTGGACCAGGCCGCGAACGCCGCGGCGGCCAACGACCCGACGACCATGCGCCGTGTCACCGAAGAAGCGCTCGGCCTCGCCCGCACCTACCGGATGCCGGAGGCGATCGCCGCCGCCGAGATCGCGCTGGCGACGCTGGTGCTCATCGAGGGCCGATTCGCCGATGCCGAACGTCGCTACGCCGAGGCCACCGAACGCATGGAACGCGCCGGATCGGTGCACGCCGCGGGCTTCCTCTGTCTCGCGCGGGCGGCGGTCTGGATCGGCGCCGGCACGCTCGGCGACCACCTGGAGGACGTTCGGGCCTTCCACGCGGCACTCGGCCCCATGGTCGCCGACCTGCTCACGCTCGCCCTCCATGCCGCAGGCCGCGGCGACGAGGTCGGCCGCTTCCACGCAGCACCGGCACCCATCCGGTCCGACTTCTTCTTCACCTTTCTTACCAGCCTGCGTGCCCTGGCGATCATCGCCGCGAACGACCGCGACGCCGCCGAACAGGTCTACGCGGACCTGCTCCCACACCGAGACGGACCCCCGGCCGGCGCGGAGAGCGTGTCACTGGCCCTGCGCCCGGTCGCCCACACGCTAGGCGAACTCGCCGTCTACCTCGGTGACCACGACGAGGCCGTCGCCCACTTCACTCGCGCCGCCGCCATCGCCGATCGGTGGCATGCCCCACACTGGTCCGCCGACGCCCGAACACACGCCGAACATGCTCTCGGCAACCATGTTTCGAGCCCCCCTCAACGCTGAATCGCGTTCGGCGCGAGTGCCCTGTGCACCGGTTCCAGCGTTCCAAGTCAGCTCCAAGCGCCTTCCAAAACCCCCGGACCATTGTCCTCATCGGAACCGAACACATGAGGAGCGAAACATGAGCACACCTACTTTCCGGGCCGCAGTCGTCCGCAATCCGAGTGGACCGGACTCAATCGAGATCATCGACGTCCCGCTCACCGAGCCCGGACCCGGTGAGGTCCGGGTCGCGGTCGCGGCTACGCCGGTCAACCCCACCGACCTCGGAGTCGTGGGCGGGTTCTTCCACGAGCTGGGCATGATCAACCAGCCAGCGCACACCGGCCTGGGCTGGGACTTCGCCGGCACCGTGCGCGCCGTCGGGCTGGGCGTGAACCTCTCCGTAGGCACCCGGGTCGCCGGTGTCGTCCTCGGTTTCGACCGCGACTTCGGTACCTACGCCGAACAACTCGTCGTGCCCGCCGCCGACCTCGCCGTCGTACCCGACGGACTCGACCTGGTCGCGGCATCGACAATGCCGCTCAGCGGCCTGAGCGCAGCGCAGATCGTCGACCTACTCGGCGACGCACGCGCTGGCGGAAACCGACTACTGGTGACCGGCGCGGCGGGAGCGATCGGGGCCAATGTTGCCGCCCTCGCCCCCGACCGCGATTGGCAGGTGACCGGACTGGCCCGAGACGCGGACGAACACTTCGTGCGGAGTCTCGGCGCCGAGTTCGTCACGAGTGCCGGGACGGGTTGGGACGCGGTGGTCGACACCACGCCGCGGCAATTGTGGGGCCTGACCCCGGTCCGCGACGGCGGAGCCTTCGTCGGTGTCCGGCCCAATATCGTGCCCATGGCCGAGCGAGGGATCACAGTGAGCACACTGATGGCGCAGTCGAACGGTCCCCGACTGGCGCAGCTGCTGACCGACGCGGCGTCGGGCCGGTTGCCGACTCGCGTGCATGCCGTCATGCCGTTGGCCCGGGCCGCGGACGCCCACCGGGCCATGGCCGAGGGCGGGACGCGCGGTCGCTACGTGCTCGAGCCCTGAGCCCGAACAAGACTGTGGCCCTGACGAGCGAGAAGCTCTTCAGGGCCACAGCAAGTGTTTGCGCAAGGGCAAACTCGGGTGGAGCTAAGGGGACTCGAACCCCTGACCCCCACACTGCCAGTGCTGGGGAGATTGTGGAACCGCGTAGCGATCAGTCCAATACGTGCTGTTCAGAGCGGTGCAATGTCCAGAGCGTATAGCGCCGTATGGGCCTGTTTCCGCGGGCCTTGGCCCACTGTTGACCCACTGTCGGGGTTTGGAACGGTGACGCGACGGGTGAGCGCGGAGGGCGAGCTGTGTATCGGCTAGGGCCGCACTAGGCTGAGGAACTGACGCGCACCGAACGGTCACCGAACGTCACAGGGCGTCATAGAACGACATACAACGTCATAGAACGTCATGAGTTGACACCGAACGTCACAACTCCTAGTCTCGTGTGATAGCTCCTCGCCGTCCTCCGGGACTGGCGAGGTTTTTTCTACCTAGAGCGAGGTGTGACCCCTGTCTCAGTTGCGGGCCGCAGTGGTCATTGACTACCAGAACGTCCATCTCTCCGGCCACGGCCAGTTCTGCCCGGCAGGTGTCGCCAAGCACGAGTCGCTGGTTCACCCTCTCCACTTCGCCAATCAGGTTCTGCTCGCCCGCAAGAACGCCATGACAGCTCGTGGGTCCGACCCCGGTGATGTCGCTCTGGGGCTGGTCGATACCTACCGTGGCCTACCGACCAACAAGGAGCAGCCGGATCACTATCGCCGGTCTCAGGCTCAGAAGTCCGAGTGGACGCGCGACCGCCGGGTCTCAGTGACGTACCGGCCGCTCAAGTACTACTGGGAGGACGGCCAGCGCGTCGCGCGTGAGAAGGGCGTCGATGTGTTGGTCGCGCTTGCCGTCGTTCGGCTGGTTCAGGCGGCGGACTATGACCTGGTGATCCTGGCCGCTCACGACTCCGACCTCGAACCCGCGCTGGAGCAGGCAGTCGATGCCGAGCCCGTCAAGGACGGGCGAGTGAAGCTGGAGACGGCCGGATGGCGGAACTGTAAGCGTTTGAAGGCCAACGGTTCCACGCTCTGGCACACGTTCCTCCAGGGAGACGGCTTCGTAAACTCCCGCGACCGCAAGGCGTACTGACGTAGCCCCCGACTCGATGAGCATTTCGTCACGTGACGTTGTGGGTGGTTGCAGCCTGTCGGTGAGACGGTCACACAGCTCGCCCTATGCGCCCGCCGTCACCGCCTCTATCACGCCCACGGCGCAGTGCGGGCACCGCCCATTGTCCTCATTCCAGGGCCTTCGCGACGAGCAAAATGATGCCCACAACGAGCAGACACATGAACGCGCCGAATGCCATGGGAATCCAGGCAGCTACGCGATGGAGTGCGTCTACGGCCCAGGCGACCAACGCCGGAAGGCCGAGAGCGACGCTGGCGGCAACCGCAACTGGCCATTCCGCCACGTCGAAATGGTCAGCGATGTAGAGCGCCGCCGCGATTAGCACGGCAGCAACTAGCAACGCCCACAGGAATGAGCGATTCCAGCTGGTCGCGTGCCTCAGCACTTCGTAGAGCGATTGGCCGTACCAGATCAGCGCAAGGGCGGCTCCGACAGCGGCAGCGGCCCCGAGGACGAGCGTCAATCCCAACTCAACGAGTCCTGGGAGACTCACCCGTTCGAAGATGAACAGCACCAATGCGAGACCGGCAACAGCGAGGCCCGCGATTAGAACCGGGATCAGCGCCGCGCCTAGGAGATGGAGCCAAAATCCACCTGCACCCCAATCGGAAAGGTGGTCAACCTCAACGTCAGTAGTGTTCATGCTCCGTAGCATGGCACGCACCACTGACAAACCGGCGCGCCCCGGTGGCTCGCCTCGGGCATTCGTGTCCGGCCACACAACTACGGCGGCGAGGACGCGTCCGGGCTGTGGGGCGCGGACTGGTGTGACCCCGAGCCGGGAGAGCTGAAAGACTTTGAACGTCCCGCGATCCCGGCTCCGTTCGACCCGCTCACCGCGTGGGCCTACGACGAATGCGACCTCACCGCTCCCTCATAGGCTGAGGTCCGCGCACGTGCGTTGCAGAACCTGCGGATCATCGAGCAGACAGCCATCGAGCGTGAGTTCGCGGCGCGTCCGCTGATCGACGCGGACACCCCGGCACCGGCCGCCGACCTTATCGCGGCGGTGAGCCACATCGAGGCCGAGTTCGCCAAGACCAACACCACCGGACTCATTCACGCGAGCGCCGCCCAGCGGCCTACGCGCAGCGGTTCGGTCTGATCATCCGGTCCGGTGGGAGCCTCAAGTCCCCGCTGGGCCACACCTGGGTGTTCGGCGGCGGGTACGTCGGGGGCCTGGAGGGCACCCTGGTCGGCACCTAACCCACCTTCGGCTGGCGCGATCGCCCGTCCTGCGTGAAGCCATCGAGGCCCGCTACAACCAGTTCGTCGCCGTCGCCGAACGCTCGGTCGTGATCGGCTACGAGAAGGCCGTAGCTGCACCGACCATCACCTGATCCACCAACCGCAGCAGGTGGCGGTGGCCCTCTCCGCCTTTCACTCCCACCGTCACCTGCACGCTGACGCCGACCGGGACTGGTTACGGACCGCCGGTCGGCGTCAGCGAACCTCACCACCCCGACGACCAGGAGCACCAACCGTGAGCAGTGTGAACCCGACCGCCACCGCGATGACTGAGGTTCCCCCCGAACCGTAGAGGCATCGATAATGAGGAGCACGATGCCAGAGAAGCGCAAGAAGTACGACCGGGAGTTCCGTGATGGGGCGGTCCGGATCGTCGAAGAGACAGGTAAGCCGATCGCCGAGGTCGCGCGAGATATGGGGATCAACGAGGGCACGCTGGGCAACTGGGTCAACCGTGCGCGCGCCGAGCGTGAGGGCCGTGGGGAGATGACCCCTGACGATGCCGCCGAGCTCAAACGGTTGCGTGACGAGGTCGCGGAGCTACGCATGGAGCGTGATGTCCTCAAGCGATCAGTGGTCCTGTGGGTCAAGGAGGCGACGAAGTGAGCGTGGCACGCTTCGTCGCCGACCAGAGGACCAACTATCGGGTGCCACACGCGGTGACATGCCGCCTGCTCGAGGTCAGCCAGGCGTGGTTCTACAAATGGCATCAGCGAGCACAATTGCCCGGCGCGGCAACAGGTTTGCACACCACGCGTGATTACCGTCGTGACACCGTCGACCGGGCGGTGAAGGTGGCCTTCGACAAGTCCCGCGGCCTGCATGGGTCGCCGCGACTGCATGCGGATCTGCGTGCTGATGGGTGGACGGTATCGGAGAAAACGGTCGCTGATTCGATGAGCCGCCAAGGCCTCATAGCGCGGCGGGTCCGTCGCCGCAACGGGCTGACCCGCCAGGACAAGACCGCCCCGAAGTTCCCGGATCTGCTGTGTCGTGATTTCACTGCGCAATGCCCGGATCGGCGGTGGGTCGGTGACATGACCGAGATCCCGACCGCGGCGGGCAAACTGTATCTGGCCACCGTGATCGACCTCTACAGCCGCCGCCTGCTGGGTGCGGCCACCAGCCGGCACCCGGATGCGGTGTTGGCGTGTGCGGCCATTGAGATGGCGGTCGCTACGCGGGGCGGTAAGCAGGCGATATGGCGCGATGACGATGCGCACAAGCTGATTTTCCACACCGATCGCGGGTCGACCTACACCGCGAAGAAGTTCACCAAGCTCTGCCGACAGATAGGTATCCGACAGTCGATGGGGCGTGTCGGATCGTGTTTCGACAACGCCGCCGCGGAAGCATTCTTTTCATCGCTGGAGTGGGAAGCATTGTCACGCAACGTGTTCCACACTATCATCGAGGCTCAGGCCGCGGTGTTGGACTGGTGCTACGGCTTCTACAATCACCAACGTCGGCACAGCACGATCGGGATGGTCAGTCCCGTCGACTACGAGAACGCAACACTCACCGAGCCCGAAGCCGCATAGAGGAGCCCTCCACGACTCTGGGGGAACCACAGACCCCCGCCGCGGGTGAGGAGATGCTGACCGCGATCCACGAATCCGCGCACGCGGTCATCGCCACCGTCTACGGGGCGACCGTCGAGAAGTCCGTGCTGACACCGGACGATCCCGAACGCGCGGGCCTCACCACCTACCGGCAGCACGTCACCGGCCAACGGCGCGGCGACATCGTGTTCGCAGGCGTCTACGGTGAAGCGTTCGCGCGCCACGGTGGCCCGCCGACCCCACGCGGGCTGCGCCTGGTCATGGCGCACCGCCACCACGACGCCACCGCACTCCGCGCCGCCGGTGACCCCTCCGGCCAGGTCCCGAAACTCGTTGCGAACTGTTGGCCGTCGATCACCGGTCTCGCCCGCGAGCTGTACGCCTCACGCCGGATCGGCCAGGCCGATATCGACCGCGCGCTATTCCTGCCCGCCGACGCCGATGAGCCCACCCGCAACCACGCGCTCTCGCTGATCCGATCCGGCTCCGTGCCCGGGTCGTTCACCGTCCACCCCGTCGGCACCCGCTGAGGCGTCGGGTAGCGCGGAAGGTGAGCTGTGTGGCCCTGACGGACTAAGCGTCGAGATTCCGGCCGCCGCTGTCGGTGCCGACGTGCATGATGACCCCATGCCCCTCGCGATGTCTGCTGAGAACGCCCGGCGCTTCTGGCGCGCGCTGATGGCCAACGCCGTCGCGCTCATCGACGACGCCGACACACTGCTCACCAAGGGATCAGCGGGCCGGTCCCGCTCCCTGCTGATCCTCACCCAAGAAGAACTCGCCCGCGCGCAGGCCGTCTACGACGACGCCTCACCGGTCTGGGATCAGGGCGGTGGCACCGTCACGCTCACACCGCCGCAGGGCTCCAAGGCGCACCTGTCGGTGTCGCGGGATCACCGCGAGAAGATCAGCGCCACAGACGACTACGCGCGGAACCTCGGCCCGTTCTGGGGCGACTACAGCGCGTGGGAGGACGGCGCAACCGCTGAGCCCGCGCGGGTACCCGCCGAGGTTGACGCGCAGAAGCAGGCCGGGTTCTACGTCGCCTCCGCACCCGGCGCTGGCGGCCGGTTCAGCACGCCCCTCGACATCGACGCCGAGCCCATCGCCGCTGAGCTATTACGCGTCGCCCAGGTTGCCGAGATGAGTCTGATCCGCGATCAGACCCGCCGCCAGGACCGCGATGACCCCGACGAGTTCGTGTCGAGGCTCCACTGGCTCCTTCTGCCACTCGCGCACCCCGATGAGTTCGCCGACTTCATCGCGCATATGGAAGGCGATGGTGAGGCCGACGAGGTTCAGGGCAACGGGGGCATTTCGAACGAACCCCCGTCTTCTACGAAGATCCCGTGATCTGCCAGATTGCTGCGGCTCGACAGGATCGTGCATCTCTCACCCGTGTCGAGCGCGCCCCAACCATTGTCGAATGTGCCACTTCGATCAACATCGTCAATACACTTCTGAGCAATCGTTCCGAGGCTCGAATGATCACAGCGTGCCCTCTGATCGACATACAGCCGATGGGGACGGTCGCGGCCGAACACCAGCAGCCCACACGCGAGGGATCGCTCCCTGACTGAATCGTCGGGACACTCGTCCCACGGCAACACGTCCCCAACGAACGGAGGCAATGCTGGTAGCGACTTGATATCGTCCCGCGCGATTTCGACGGCCCGTGGGGCGCCTCCTCCCGGCAATTCTCCGAGCCTCACATCAAACGGCTCCGGATTGACGATTCCTGGGATCACTAGCGGTATCGATTGGTTCGATTCAGCGCGGAGGCCAAGCGGCACTGCGGGGTCAAACGGTCCGTACGAAACCACTATGGCAACGGTCGCTTCACCGAGGCTCCGGTCGAGTAACGCTACTGGCTCATGCTCTAACCCATGTGTCGGCGTACCGAGCGGTGCAGTGAGAACTGCGATTCCTGTCCCGACACCCTCCTCAGCGGCGGGGACTCGATATACGTCGTCAGTGAGCCCACCAGGAATACCCCGTAACTCGCTGTCGGCAAACATGAGGACCAGGCAGATATCCCACCCCCCAACCTCCAGCCCGTCGGTCCGGCTCCACCGTGCGACCGCATGGCGGTCGCCTGCCCGGAGCTTTGCACGCGCCTTGTCGGTGTAGCCAAATTGACGGTAACCAGAGCTATGCAGGCTGAACTTGATCTCGGACGCACGCATTCGCGGAGCTGCATACACCTCGTCAGTAACGCGCTTCTTGTCACCGGTCCAGACCCTCCAGACCGCAGAGCGCCGACCGTCGGGAGCGCACACTGCGAACCTGAAGGTGTTTCGGGGTCTCTGATCCATGGCGGCAAATGTAGCGCGAGCCACCGACAAGCGGCTCCGCGTATGAACTCGGGCAGCCATGAACATACGTCGACCCCCTCATGGCCTCATAAGGGGGTCGACACACATCGGTGAGGAGTAATCGCCTACGCCACAGCGTATCTCGGTTCGAGCGCTGTGGGTGGGACCTCAAGCTTCCGCTCCGAGCATCTTGATCAGCGCCGCCGTGGGGACGCGGACCCGGCACGATCCGAGCTTGATCACCGGCAACCGGCCCTCGCGGGCCATCTCGTAGCCGTACGCACGGCTCACCCCGAGGTAGGCGGCGGCCTCTCCGACGCTGAGAGTCGGCGGCCCGCTACGCAATTCGTCAATCGTCGCCGTGCTGGTCTGTTCACTGTGCGGTCATGTACATAAGCGTGAGGGCTTGCTTGAGGAATGTCCAGGTTATAGCGTTCGCGTCGTGAGCACTCACCGAGAACTCCCCAAGCGCGGCGACGTGGTGTCCGCGCACCGAGGCGACGACGGCCGCACCGAGATTCGGCTCCACGACCTCCCGTTCACCTTCCACGTGCGATCCGGCACCGACGCCGACGGCCCGTTCATCCGCGAGCTGACCGTCGTCGCCGATGAGGGCGCGGCCGTGGACTACCACGCGCTGCGGGCGATCCCGGCCCGTCGGCTGGCCCACACAGCGGTGCAGACCGCCGCCCGTGAGCTGTGTGACCTGGGCGTGGAAGCCGTCGGCTACAGCTTCGACAACACCGCGCGCCCCGACGAGGCCGACGGCGCTGATCCCCGCGTGTGGGAAGTAGCCCAACGCGCACAGATCGCGATCCAGGAGGGCCACCCCGTCCGCGCCACCATCGCCGAGGACATGAACCTCACCAAGGCGACCGTCGACCGGCTCATCAAGAAGGCCAAGGACGCCGGTTTCCTCGCCGCTGACCTCCCCAAACGCCCGCAGCCACGACAGAAGGACACCACCCGATGAGCACCACCGAGAACACCCGCAGGCGCCGCGCCGAACCGATCAGCAAGCGCATTGCCGCCAACGGAGCCGTGTCGTATGAGTTCCGCGTCGATGTCGGCGCGAAGCCCGATGGCTCGCGGGATCGGCGTCGGTTCACCTACCGCACGCTGGCCGAGGCGCGCCGTGAGTACCGCCGGATCACCACTGAGGTCGCGGCGGGCACCTACTCCAAGCCCACGGCGATGACCGTGGACGAGGCGTGCGACGCGTGGCTGGCCGGTCGCCGTGGGGTCAGGCCGGTCACCCTGGAGGGCTACGCCACTAGCCTCAAGCCCGTGCGACGGTTCCTGGGCGGCAAGAAGCTCCAGGCGCTGACCAAGAACGACGGTGACGCGCTGGTGTCATGGATGCTTACCGGCGGCCGACAGAGCGTGAAACACACTGTGCCGCATAGCCTTCCCAGCCGGATCGTCGCGTTGATCGAGAAGCATCCCGAGGGCATCACCTCCGCACAGATCGCGGCGGCGTTCCCCGGTGAGGACACTGCCACACGGCTCTCCCATCTCGCACAGCGAGGCCGTGTGATCCGGCTGCGCCGCGCGGTCTACGGACCCGCCCAGGCCCAGAAGGCCGACGACGAAGCGCGCGTGGGGTCAAGCCGGTGACGGCCCGCTCGACGCTCACCGTGTTCACCATGGTCGTGAGGTCTTACGTCGATCAGGGTGTCCTGCCGCGCAACGTCATCGCCTTGGTGGAGCGGCCAGCCGACCCCATCGGAGAGACCGACGATGCGGTGATCACGGCGAAGTCGTGGGCGCTGGCCGATGCTGAGGCGTTCCGCGCCGCCGTTGCCGATCACCGCCTGTACGCCTGCTGGTTGCTCTCGATCTATGGCATGCGCCGATCCGAGGTCCTGTGCCTGAGGTGGTCGGCCATCGAGGGCAATGTCCTCCATGTTCGTCGGGGCCGTGTGGCGCTGGATTCGGGCCGCACCGACGAGGGGTTGCCGAAGCCGCGCCGGTCACGCCGGGACCTCCCGCTGCCCGCCGATGTCGTGGCCGCCCTCCCGGCGCTCAAGCGTCGGCAGAAAGCTGAGGCGCTGGCGTTGGGCACCGGGTGGGACGAGGACCAGCTCGTCGTCACGCGCGAGGATGGCGCGCCGGTCTCGCCGGAGTGGTGGAGCGATGAGTTCCAGCGCATCCGCGAACGGGCCGGTCTGCGGCGCATCCAACTCAAGGGACTTCGCAACACCTCCGTGTCGCTGATGCTCGACCGTGGGTTGCCGGTCCACGTCGTGGCGGCCTGGCACGGCCACTCACCGGAGATGAGTCTGGCCGTCTACGCCGACGCGAAGGCCGACGAGTTGCGCGCCGCCGGTGGTTCACTGTTCGGATGAGCAAGCACCCCAACGGCGGCGACCTGCCGCCTGAGATCGACCTCTCGCTGTTCTCTGGCTGGGTCCGATTCAGTGAACTGCCGAGCGCCGACGTGCCCCGTGGGCCAGGCGTCTATGTCGTGGTGCGGCCCACCGACACACCGCCTCAGTTCCTCGACGTATCACCGGCACGCCACTTCAAAGGCATCGACCGCACCGAGCCCGTCGCCGCCCTCCAGGATCGCTGGGTACCGGAGAGCCGTGTGATCTATATCGGCAAAGCCAACGCCGGAAAGACCGGGCGTCGCGGACTCCAAGTGCGCCTGAGCGAGTACCGCCGATATGGGGCCGGTGAGCCCGTCGCGCACACCGGAGGCCGCCGTGTCTGGCAGCTCGCCGATCACGCCGACCTTCTCGTCGGCTGGCGCGAGACATCGAACGCCGACGCCACCCCGACCGAGAGCGCCATGATCGCCGCGTTCCGTGACCACCACGGCCGTCTGCCCTTCGCCAACGGGCGGCTGTGAGGCCCACTGTTGGGCCACTGAAACCCCTTGGCCCACCGTTGGCCCACTGAGGCTCTGAGGCGGGCTACCCCGGGAACGAGAAACCCCCTCCGACGCTGGCCGGAGGGGGTTTCTGCTGGTGGAGCTAAGGGGACTCGAACCCCTGACCCCCACACTGCCAGTGTGGTGCGCTACCAGCTGCGCCATAGCCCCGTGTGTAGTTGTCTCGGCCCTTCGGAGTGCTCACCGCGGTGGTCACATCGTTTCAAGAGCAAGGGCAAAACTACACCATCGCCGGGATTCCGGCCAAATCCGCCGCCCGCGCTCAGCCCTTGTCGGCGAGCAGGCCGTCGAGCCATCCGGTGCCGTCCATGATGCCGTCGACGGGCGCTCCGCCCGACAGCACCGTCGGTGTGGCGACCTGACCGTTGGTGGCCTTCGAGAGCTGGGTCTCCGATTGGTCGGCGGCGTCTTTCGCCTCGGTGACCTTGGCCCCGTCCGCGACGCACTTCTGGGTCGCCGGTGATGCCCCCTGCTCGCCCGCGATGCGGGCGAGATCGGCGTTGCTCAGGTCCGTGCCGCCGCCCTCCTTGGGCTGGTTGGCGAACAGTGCGGAATGGAACCTGAGGAAGATCTCCTTGTCCTCCCCGGCGCCCACACACTGGGCGGCACCTGCGGCCCGCGAGGAGTAGTCCCCCGACGACGACTGTTTGTCGAGGAAGTTCAGCATGTGATAGCGGACCCGCAGCGTGCCGTCGTTGATCGCCTTGGTGATCGAGGCGCCCGACTGCTGCTCGAACTCATGGCACACCGGGCACATGAAGTCCTCGAACACATCGATCGTCTGCGGGGCCGACGGCGCGCCGATGATCTGCGCCGCGTTCTCGCTGAGCACCGCCTCGTCGACTCCGCCGGAGTCACGGTGGCTGTTCCACACGATGCCACCGACCACCAGCGCGGCGATCACCGCGACCGCGGCGCCGGCCAGGATGTAGGTGGTCCGGCTCGAGGTGGCCCTCGGCTGATATCTCGACGTCTCTTTGGGCGTCGCGGGCTTGCGCTTGTCGCTCACACCACTACCTTCTCATCGCTCACGCGACCGCCGGGAATCGCGGCCGACGTCGACCGGTTGACGACGTCGACTCTAGCCAGCTGCCGATGAGAGCAGACTGAGACGAGGCGCAGGTCAGACGAGAACGGAATCGACCAGCTCCTGCGCCTGCGCCTGCACTGTCGCGAGATGCTCGGCGCCCTTGAACGATTCGGCATAGATCTTGTAGACGTCCTCGGTTCCCGACGGACGTGCCGCAAACCACGCGTTCTCGGTGGTCACCTTCAGGCCCCCGATCGGTGCGCCGTTGCCCGGCGCCTCGGTGAGGATCGCGGTGATCGGCTCACCGGCGAGCTCGGTGGCGCTCACCTGATTCGCGGACAGCTTCGCCAGCAACGCCTTCTGATCTCGCGACGCCGGGGCGTCGATGCGCGCATATGCGCTCTCCCCGTACCGCTCCGCGAGCTCGCGGTACCGCTGCGACGGCGTCTTGCCGGTCTTCGCGAGCATCTCCGACGCCAGCAGGGCCATGATGATCCCGTCCTTGTCGGTGGACCACGGCCCGCCGTCGAAGGTCAGGAACGATGCCCCGGCGCTCTCCTCGCCACCGAATGCGATGCTGCCGTCCAGCAATCCGTCGACGAACCACTTGAACCCGACCGGCACCTCGACGAGTCGCCGACCGATGCCGCCGACGACGCGGTCGATCAGCGACGAACTCACCAGCGTCTTCCCCACCGCCGCGTCGGCACCCCAGCCCTCGCGATGGGTGAAGAGATACTCGATGGCCACCGCAAGGTAGTGATTGGGATTCATCAGTCCGGCATCCGGGGTCACGATGCCGTGGCGGTCGGAATCCGCGTCGTTGCCGGTCGCGATGTCGTAGCTGTCCCGCGCGGAGATCAGCGACGCCATGGCGTTGGGCGACGAGCAGTCCATCCGGATCTTGCCGTCGGTGTCGAGGGTCATGAAGCGGAACGTCGGATCGACGGTCGGGTTGACGACGGTCAGGTTCTGGAGGTTGTAGCGGAACCCGATCTCCGCCCAGTACCCGACCGACGCACCGCCGAGCGGGTCGGCGCCGATGTGGACTCCGGCATCGCGGATGGCCGCCATGTCGACCACCTCGTGCAGATGATCCACATAGTTGAACGTGTACGGATACTCACGGATGTACTCGCTCTTGCGTGCTCGCTCGAACGGGATGCGCTTGACACCTGCGAGGCCGGCGGCGAGCAGCTCGTTCGCGCGCCGCGCGACGACCGACGTGATGCTGGTGTCGGCCGGTCCGCCGTTGGGCGGGTTGTACTTGAACCCGCCGTCGCGCGGCGGATTGTGTGACGGCGTCACGACGATCCCGTCCGCGAGCACCCCCGGATTGGCCTGATTGAAGCGCAGGATCGCGAAGCTGACCGCCGGTGTCGGCGTGAATTTCTCGTTCTCCGCGATGTAGACGGTGACCTCGTTCGCCGTCAACACCTCGAGCGCGCTCCGCCAGGCCGGGATCGACAACGCATGGGTGTCGAACCCGATGAACAGCGGGCCGGTGATCCCGGCCGACGTCCGGTACTCGACGATCGCCTGGGTGGTGGCGAGGATGTGCGCCTCGTTGAACGCCGAATCCAGGCTGGACCCGCGGTGCCCCGAGGTACCGAACAACACCTGCTGCATCGGATCGGTCGGGTCCGGGGCACGGTCGTAATAGGCGCGTTCGACAGCAGTCACATCGATCAGATCTTCGGGGAGTGCCAGTGTTCCTGCGCGCGGGTGTGCCATGCCGCAATTCTGCCATCGTGGGACCGATCCGGTCGGTGACTACGAGCGAACGGCTACCGTGAGCTCTGTCCGCATGATCCACGGAGGGCCGTTCCGCATGAGATTCACACGACTCCTCGCTCGCGTGGTCACGAATCGTTCCTCCCCCGAACTGGTCGTCCTCGTCCTGCCGGGCGGCACCGACTCCAGCTACCGCCCGTTCAGTCCACGTCAGGCGTCTGCGCTACGGATGTATCCGTTCACCTGGTCGATCCGGGCCCGGTTCGGGCGGTCGGTATGCGTGCGGCAGGTCCGCTATCGCGTCTACGGGTGGAACGGCCGACAGAACAGTCCGATGCCGTACGCGCGGGCCGCACTCGACGACCTCGAGCGCACTCACCCGGGTGTGCCGATCGTGCTGATCGGGCACTCGATGGGCGGCCGGGTGGGCGCACGGCTCGCGGCCGATCGGCGGGTCGTCGGTCTGCTCGCCCTCGCCCCGTGGTGGCAGTACGCCGATTGGCATTTCATCCACGACGGGGTCCGCGTGGTGGCGATGCACGGGACCGCCGACGAGCGGACCTATCCGCGCCGCACCGAGAAGGGCGTGCGCGAACTGGATGCCCGCGGCGTGGACGCCACCTTCGTCCCGGTGCCCGACGGCGACCACGCCATGCTCGATCACCTCCGGATGTGGCAAGGCGCCGCACTCGATTTCGTCGGTGCGGCCGTCACCCGACGCCGCGATCCGGTCCCGTCACCGACTCAGGAGGAGACCTTCGCCCCGCCCGCCGCGATCACGTCGTCGAGGTACTCGGGCCGGTAGGGCTCGTAGGTGGCCGGGTTCCCCCGCAGGACGAACACCGGGTCGTCACCGACGTCGGTGTATCCCTGATTGCGTAGACCGACTCGGACGTTCTTGAACGTCGAGGTGTGTTCGAGATGGTCGACGATTCGGATGAAGAGCGGTATCGCGTAGCGCGGCAGCGTCTCCCGCACATGCTCGGCGATTTTGTCAGGGTCGAAGCGGGCACCGTCGGCGAGCAGGACCGCGGCCATGCCCGCTTTGCCGTCCGCTCCCGGCACCCCGACCCCGAACACCACCGACTGGTCGACGAGGTCGCAGGAGTCCAGGGCCGCCTCGACCTCCGTCGTCGCGACGTTCTCGCCCTTCCACCGGAAGGTGTCCCCGATCCGGTCGACGAAGGCGATGTGGCCGAATCCCTGATCGTGCACCACGTCTCCGGTGTTGAACCAGCGGTCGCCGGCCTTCACCGCGTCGCCGACGATCTTCTTCTCCGACGCCTTCGGGTCCGTGTATCCGTCGAAGTGGGCCCGCTCGTTGATCTCACCGAGCAGCAGTCCGGTGCCGTGCTTGCCGACCGGGATCACGTGGCCGTCGCCGTCGCGGCGGGGCTCCCCGCTCTCCTCGTCGAACTCGACGATCGCGTACTTGAGCGGGCTGAAGCCGGCCGACTTCGGAATCCCCAGCAGGTTGACGAAACCGATGTTTCCTTCGCTGGCGGCGTACAGTTCGGCCACCCGGTCGATACCGAATCGCGTGGTGAACTCGTCCCAGATCTCCGGCCGCAGCCCGTTCCCGACCACGACGCGGACGGAATGCGCACGGTCGGTGGGCTTCTCCGGCTGGGCGAGCAGGTAACGGCACAGCTCCCCGATATAGCAGAACGCGGTGGCCTTGTTGAGGATGATGTCGTCCCAGAATCCGGACGCGGAGAATTGTTCGCCAACCGCCACGCAGGCACCGGCGCGCATCGCCGCCGACACGGACACCGTCAGGGCGTTGTTGTGATAAAGCGGCAGCGCCGCGTACATGGTGTCGTCCGGACGCAGGCGCACCCCCATGCCCCCGATGCCGTGCATCGCGACATGCCATCGATGATGACTCATCCTGCTGGCCTTGGGATATCCCGTCGTACCCGAGGTGAAGATGTAGTACGCCGTCTCGCCGGCCTGGACGGTATCGGTCACAGCCGGGTCGGCCGGGCTCAGCGTGGCGCTCTGCGTCTTCAGATCGTCGAAGTCGACGATCGCGGCCGGCAACGCCTCACTCGGTACGGATTCCACGGCTTCTTCCAGCCCTGGCTGCAGCAGAAGGATTTTCGCATCGATGAGACCGAGGCTGTGCTCGAGCACGTTGCCGCGCTGATGGAAGTTGATCATGCCGGCGATCGCCCCGAGCTTGACGGTGGCGAGCATGCACAGCACGACGTCGGGGTGGTTCTTGGCCAGGATGGCGACCACATCGCCGCGGCCGATCCCGCGCTCCGCGAGAAACGCCGCGAAGCGATTCACCTGGGCGTTGCATTCCCGGTAGGTCATCGATTCACCGTGGAATCGCAGGAACGGGCGGTCGGCGTATTTCGCCGCCGTCTCCTGGAAGGTCTTGCCGACCGACTCGGTGCGGGTGAGTGGTCGAGGAATCATCTTGGGGACCACGCCGGCGAGGATGCGCCAGTCCTTGCCGATCCCGCGTAGTCCACGCAGGATGTCTCCCCCGGTCACGTCGATGTGGTCACGGTTTTCCGCCACTGCCGCCATCTGTGTTCCTCCCCAGCATCGCTTGTCGCCGATCGACACGTCCGCCCCCGCGTACGCCACAACCGACCCGATCGTGACCGTCAGGCTATCCGAAGACATCCGTGGTCAGAAGAGGATCGCCGATTCGTCGGTCGATCCAGTGACTCCGACCGATACTGATGTGACTACCATCACACCATGGAGGAGGATTGTCATGTCCGATGGATCCGAGCGTCCCGTCGCCACCACGACGGCCGGACCCGTACGCGGCCGGGGACTCACCGACGGCGTCGTCCGATTCCTCGGAATCCCTTACGCGGCAGCTCCGTTCGGGGACAACCGGATGCGCCCTCCCCAGCCTCCGGAGGCGTGGCAGGAGCCGCGGGACTGCGATGAGTTCGGCCCGACGGTACCCAAGGGTGATTACCCGCCGCACTACGCGACGCTCTTCGCCGAGGTGACCGTCGACGGTGCCGAGTGCCTGAACGTGAATGTCTGGTCCCCCGGTCTCGATGACGCGCGGCCCGTGCTGGTGTGGATCCACGGCGGCTCGTTCATGAACGGGTCGAACTCGGTGGCCGAGTACGACGGCACGGCGTTCGCGAGGGACGGGGTGGTGCTCGTGTCCGTGAACTACCGGTTGGCCGCCGAAGGCTTCCTGTACCTCGACGACGGCACCGCCAATCTCGGGCTGCAGGACCAGATCGCCGCCTTGCGATGGGTGCGCGAGAACATCGCCTCGTTCGGCGGCGATCCCGGTCAGGTGACCGTCGCAGGCGAATCCGCCGGCGCGATGAGTGTGTCCACCTTGCTGACGATGCCGTCCGCCCGCGGCCTGTTCACGCGGGCGATCACCCAGTCGGGCGCGACCGCGCACACCATCAGTCCCGAACAGGGACTGATGGTCGGCCGTTACCTGGCCGAGTCACTCGGCGTCGAGCCGACCCGGGAGGCCATCGCCGCGGTCCCGCTGGACAGGTTGGTGGCCGCCGCCGCTGATCTGGTGACCGAGGTGCAGACCACTCCCGACCCCGAGAAGTGGGGCACCCTCGCGATGAGCCTGCTGCCCTTTGCGCCTGTCGTCGACGGAGATGTCCTGCCGCGCCACCCGCTCGACGCCATGGCCGAGGGCGCAGGCGCCGACGTGGCGGTGCTGACCGGCTCGACCAGAGACGAGGCCCGGCTGTTCCTGGTGGCGCCGCAGACCATCGACCTCATCGACGAACCGACCTTCACCGCGACCGCGCGGGTGTATGGACTGGACGAGCAGGCAATCGAAACCTATGCGCGCAACCGTCCGGATGCGCGCCCCGGTGATCTCGTCGCCGCCGTCGTCACCGACTGGTTCTTCGGCATCCCGGCACTGCGGGTCGCGGAGACACGGGTGCGCGCCGGCGGGACGCCGACCTGGATGTACCGATTCGACTATCCGGACCCGTCGGAGAACCGCGGGTTCGGCGCGTCGCACGCGGCGGAGATCCCGTTCGTCTTCGACACCCTGCACGAGAAGACGGTGACGCCTCGCCTCGGCGACCACCCGTCGCAGGCGGTTGCCGACACCGCCCATCGCGTCTGGGTCGACTTCGTCACCACCGGCTCTCCGGGCTGGACGTCCTACGATCTCAGTGCCCGTCACGTCGGATTGATGACCGACATCGTCGCCGACGTCTCGGATCCGGCCAAGGACGAACGGAAGGCGTGGGAAGGCGTCCGCTGACGCATCCCGGCCACCGCACCACGGAAACGGAAACGGCCCCCGAACCGCAATGGTTCGGGGGCCGTCTGCTGTGGAGCTGCCGGGAATTGAACCCGGGTCCTCCGTCGCTTCAGTAGGGCTTCTCCGTGTGCAGTCCGCTATGCCTCTACTCGGATCTCCTGGTCACGCGAACAAGCCAGGATGACGATCCCAGTCGCTGTTGGTTGTCCCGTCCACACCCGCGACCGGCGAGGACGGTGAGCTCCCGAGATGATGCCGGGACCCGGGCTGGGAGCAGACCCGGGCCGACAGACTAGCCGTCGCTGTCAGGCAGCGAGGGCGTAGTCGCGCTGATTCTTATCGGCGCTTAATTGGTTGCTACGACGCTTACGGTGGTCTCTAGCCTGCACCGACACGCTTCCCCTACCTCGACGCACGCAGTCGAAACCGATCAGCCCCGAGACAGGAACCCACCGATCTCTCGGTGAGCACTTCAGTCTAACAACGCCCGGCGACGAAATCATCCGGGTATCCGCAGCGGCCGTCGCCGTTCTCACGCGATCTGCAAGACGACCGTGTCGTGGACACCGACGTCGGCGCTGAGCCGGCCACCCGAGGCCTGGTATCGCCGCCCGGTCCACGCGTCGACCGCACTCACGGTCTTGTCGCCCACCAGCCCGAGACTCGTCAGCGGAACCGACATCCGGCGGGGATGGCCCTGCCGGTTGGTCAACGACACGACGATGCCTTTCTCCCCGATCGCCCGGGCCCAGATCTCGGGATCGTTGTCCACGGGTGCGCCCGCGCTCACGCGCTGGTCCTGGTCGATCGCGAGGACCGCCCGATTCCGCAGGATGTCGATCGTCGCCTGCGACATCCGCGTGAGGTCGTTACCCGCCATGAGGGGCGCGGCCATCATGGCCCACATGGACATCTGGGTCCGCTGCTCGGCGACGGTCAACCCCGGCTCCCCGTCCACACCGACGACCAACATGTCGGGGTCGTTGTACGACGACGGCCGCACCCGGGCCGCCAACGGTGCGATGGCGTCGACGATGTCGGTGATGCCCTGCGCGCCCGATGACCCGGTGTCCGTGGACCACTGCGGAGTTATGTCGTTGGTGACCCGCGTCATCGTCGCCACCCCGCCCCAGTCGTAGCGGGTACCCGGTACCGATCCGCTCACCCCGCTGTTCGGATTGATGCTGTAGAGGATCGGACGCCCGGTGTCGCGGATGCCGTCACGCATCGCGGTGAACGCCTCGACCTGGTGGTCATGGTCGGAATCGCTTGAGCACCAGTCGTATTTCAGATAATCGACCTGCCAGTTGGCGAAGGTCCGCGCATCCTGCACTTCATGCCCGCGGCTCCCGGTCGAGCCCGGGTGCGTTCCCTGAAACTGCGTGCAGGTCTGTTTGCTTGCGCCCGAATAGACACCGAACTTGAGCCCACGCTCATGCAGGTAGGTCCCGAGTGCCGCCATCCCCGACGGGAATCGGGCCGGATCGGCCTGCAGCGAGCCATCGGCGGCACGCTGGTCTGCCGCCCAGCAGTCGTCGACCACCACATACCGATAACCGGCGTCACGCAGACCCGACGACACGAGCGCGTCGGCCTGTCCCCGCACGGTCTGTTCGGTGATGTTGCAGCCGAAGGTGTTCCAGCTGTTCCACCCCATCGGCGGAGTCGGGGGCAGATCGGCGACGGCGACGGCGTCACCGCCGATCCGGCCCGGCGGCTCCGGCGTGCAGCCCGCGACCAGCACGGCCAACCCGACGACCACCACGCAGAGGAGTCGGCGGCCCGTCCCCCGGGCACGAGGTATCGGCACCGATCACATCCCCTTGACGCGACGACCAATCTCGCGGGCCACTTCACGCTGCGCGGTCCGCCGCGCGATGTCCTGTCGTTTGTCGTGCGCCTGCTTGCCTCGCGCGAGTGCGAGTTCCACCTTCACCTTGCCGTCGCTGAAATACATCGACAGCGGGACCAGGGTGAGATTCCCGTCCCGGATCTTGCCGATCAGGTTGTCGATCTCACGCCTGTGCATCAAGAGTTTCCGGTTGCGGCGCGGAGTGTGGTTGGTCCACGATCCGCTCCCGTATTCGGGGATGTGCAGGGCACGCAGCCAGATCTCACCGTCGTCGACGGTGGCAAACGCATCGACGAGAGAGGCCTTGCCGTCCCGCAGGCTCTTCACCTCGGTACCCAGCAGCGCGATCCCGGCCTCGTAGGTGTCGAGGATGGCGTAGTTGTAGCGCGCCTTACGGTTCGTCGCGATGACCGTGCGGCCCTTCTCCTTCACCATCTCAACACCTCCTCATACTGGGTTCGTCACTCGCGGACGTACACGCGAAGCGTCACATATGCAGTGACACCTGACAACAGAATTCCACCGATGATCAGCCACGGGGACACGAATAGCACGTCGGATGCCCCGATGCGCGCCAGGATGTTGACACCGTACAGATCCGCCAGAGCCTTGTCGAAGAAGAGGACCTTCGCGGCGAACAGCCCTCCGATCGCGAGGAATGCGCCGACAAGGGCCGCCACCACCGCCTCGAGCAGGAACGGTAACTGCGTGTACCACCGGGTGGCGCCCACCAATCGCATGATCGACACCTCGGTCCGACGAGTGAACGCCGCCACCTGAACGGTGTTCGCGATCAGCAGGATCGCCGCGAGGGCGAGCACGAGCGCAACGGCGAACGCCGCGTTGCGGGTTCCGTCGAGCACGCTGAATATTCGTTTCACCAATTCACGCTGGTCGAGCGCCCCGTCGACGCCGAGATCCTTTCGACCCTTGAATTCGTCGAGCACCGGCCCGAATTGCGAGGGGTCGGACATCCGCACCTTGAGCGACGCCGGGATGGTGCCCTCGCGGATGTTGTCGGCGATGTCGGGGTTGTCCTTGAACGTCTGCTTGGCGGCCTCGAAGGCCTCCTTGCGATCGATGAACGTCACCGAGCCCACACCGGGGTGGTTCTGGATCTCGGTGCGCAGGACCGAGCACGGCGCCTGCTGGCAGTTGGGGTCCGCTTCGGAGACCGCGTCATTGATGAAGAACTGCATCTCCACCCGGTCGAGGAAGATCTTCTGACTCTTGTCGGCCATCTGGATCACCAACAGTCCGCCACCGAAGATACCGAGAGTGATCGCCGTCGTCAGGATCATGGCGATCGTCATGGTCACATTGCGGCGGAGACCGTTGAGGACCTCACTGATGATGAAGTTCGCTCGCATGGAGTGCGCAGTCCTTACAGGGATCGAGGGCGGAAGGGTCGGTTCCCTCCGGCGGTCGTGTCACGGGGCGGGTTGCGGAGGTATCGGCTAACCGATGCCGTACACCCCTTGCGGGTCGTTGCGGACCAGCCGGCCGTTGTCGAACTCGAGGACCCGTCGACGCATCGCATCGACGATGTGGCGGTCGTGCGTGGCCATGACCACCGTCGTGCCGCGCCGGTTCACCCGGTCGAGCACATCGACGATCTCCTCGCTCGTCTCCGGATCCAGGTTTCCGGTCGGCTCGTCGGCGAGCAGGACGAGCGGGCGATTCACGATCGCCCGGGCGATCGCCACCCGCTGCATCTCTCCGCCCGAGAGTTCGGTGGGCATCCGGTCGGCCTTGCCCGCGAGCCCGACGTAGTCGAGCACCTCGGGCACCACCCGGCGGATGGTCGACGGCGGCTTGCCGATGACCTCGAGGGCGAAGGCGACATTGTCCGACACCGACTTCTGCTGCAGCAGACGGAAGTCCTGGAACACGCAGCCGATCGACTGACGCAGCTTCGGTACCGAGCGCGCCTTGAGCGTGTTGACGTGGAATTCCCCCACATACACCTGCCCCGACGTCGGCCTGTCTTCCTTCAACAGCAGGCGGAAGAAGGTGGACTTGCCCGAGCCCGACGGACCGATCAGGAACGCGAACTCACCCTTGTCGACCTCGAGACTGAGATCTGACAGGGCGGGTCGGCTGGAAGCCTTGTACTTCATCGTGACGTTCTCCAGCGTGATCACGAGAAGCCAGTGTAACGGTGGGCCCTGAGAGGTCCGCTCAGGTCGGCGTCACCGACGATTCATGCTCGGCCGATCACCGTTGCGGCACCGAACTCTGGTCCCCGGTCTGTGGCGCATTGCCGAAATTGGGCAGTGTCACACCAGGTAGTCCAGGAACGGTCTGCTGTGTGGTCGTCGTGCCCCGCTGCTGGCCCGTCTGATCACCTTCGGGGTTGTTGTCGTTGTTCTGGCCGGTCTCGTTTCCGGGCGTCGTCGTCGACTCCGTGGTCGACGTCGACGACGGAGTCGAACTCGGGGTCGACGACGGCTGCGGCGTCGGTGTGGTCGTCGTGCTCGACTGCGTCGTCCGTGCCGGCTGCGGTGTGGGTGGGGCGACCACCCCGTAGCGCTGCGAGGTGTAGCCGTAGAGCACGATCGAGCCGAGAAAAACGATCAGCAAGATGGCCGTGCTCGTGCGCATGCGGGTCTTGTAGACGTGTCGCCAGTTGCGCGGTTTGCGTTCCCTGACCTCGTCCTGCTCGGCGTGCTCACTCGTCACGGTGCTTCGCCTTCCCGACCTCGTCGGCCAGGGCCGCCGGCGGGGCGCTCGCGGCCTCCACCTCGCGCCCCGGTGCCACCGTGATCCCCTCGCGGGCCAGGGCGCGCACGATGCTGACACGCAGTGCACGACTGATGTCGAACTGCTTACCCGGCAGCGTGCGCGCCACCACGCGCACGGTGATCGAGTCCAGTTCGAGATTGATCACGCCGAGCGGCGAAGGCGGGTCGAGCATCAGATCGTGCCACCGCTTCTCCTCGTAGAAGTCGCTCCCCACGCGATCCAGGGTCTCGTTGACCTTGGCGATGTCGGCCTCGGCGGGCACCGGCACATCGACCACGGCACGCGCCCAATCCTTGGAGAGGTTGGTGGCCTTGATGATCTGGCCGTTCGGCACCGTGATCACCTCGCCCTCGCTGGTGCGGAGCTTGGTCATGCGCAACGTGACATCCTCGACGGTGCCCTCGGCAAGAGTGCTCCCGGTGACCGTGAGGCTGACCACGTCCCCGTATCCGTACTGCTTTTCGGCGACGACGAAGAACCCCGCGAGGATGTCCTGGACGACACGTTGCGCACCGAAACCGAGAGCTGCGCCGATGACCGCGCCCGGACCGGTCAGGCCGGTGATCGGGATGTTGAAGACCACCATGATGCGCAGGATCACGATGATCGCCACGATGACGATCATCGTCCACGCGACGACGTCGACCAGGGCCCGGCGATGTTTGGAGTCCTCGGTCTGGACAATGAGGTCGCTGTTGTGGAATTGCGACTCGACACGCGCCGCGTACTTGTCGGCCGACCACCGGATGCATCTGATCACGAGGAGACCCCCGAGAATCCAGATCAGGATCTCGAGTCCGTCGGTGGCCGCCCAGACGTAGAACCGACCGAGTACCGACGCCGTCGCGCCGTCGGCAAACGCCAGCGGCGTCAGATCACGCATCTGCAGAAGCCATCCGCCATCGGATTCCGGCTTCGATGAACTTGTCGATGTCGCCGTCGATGACCGCGGTCGGGTTGTTGTCCTCCACGTTGGTCCGTAGGTCCTTGACCATCTGATAAGGGTGCAGGACGTACGACCGCATCTGATTGCCCCAGCTCGAACCGCCGTCGCCCTTCAGGGCGTCGAGTTCGGCTCGCTCCTCCTGGCGCTTGCGTTCGAGCAGCTTGGCCTGCAGAACACGCATCGCCGACGCCTTGTTCTGCAGCTGGCTCTTCTCGTTCTGACAGGTCACGACGATCCCGGTCGGGAGGTGGGTCAGCCGGACCGCGGAGTCGGTGGTGTTGACCGACTGGCCACCGGGACCCGACGACCGGTACACATCGACCTTCACGTCGTTCTCGTCGACGTCGATGTGGTCGGTGGTCTCGACCACGGGCAGCACCTCGACCTCGGCGAACGAGGTCTGCCGACGACTCTGGTTGTCGAACGGGCTGATTCGCACCAGACGATGGGTGCCCTGTTCGACCGACAGCGTGCCGTACATGTACGGCGCCTTCACCGTGAAGGTGGCGCTCTTGATGCCAGCCTCCTCCGCGTAGGAGGTGTCGTACACCTCGACGCCGTAGTTGTGTTTCTCGGCCCAGCGGATGTACATGCGCATCAGCATCTGCGCCCAGTCGGCAGCATCCACGCCACCCGCGCCGGAACGGATGTTGACCAGGGCATCACGCTGGTCGTACTCGCCGGCCAGCATGGTCTTGACCTCCATGGCCTCCACATCGGCCCGCAACGACGCGCGCTCCGCATCGGCATCGGCCAGCGCGGCGACCTTGTCGTCGCCCTCCTCCGCCTCGGCGAGTTCGTAGTGGACGGGGAGATCGTCGAGGCGTTGACGCAATTCGCTCACCTTGCGGAACTCCGACTGCGCATGCGAGAGCTCACTGGTGACCTTCTGCGCGTGCTCCTGGTTGTTCCAGAGTTCGGGGTCAGAGGCCTGCATCTCCAGTTCGTCGATCCGACGACGCAACTCGTCGAGGTCGAGCACCTTCTCGACCGTGGTCAAGGTGGTGCCGATGGATTCGAGGTCTGCGGTTACGTCGGGATGCACGGTGACCAAGACTACCGGGGCAAAACAGTCTCGGTATGCCCCTGCCCGCTACCTCGTGGCGCGGTTGATCATGCGGGCGGGAACTGCCCGGGCGGTGGCGGTGCATCCATCGGCGG
This sequence comes from Gordonia sp. DT101, assembly GCF_049844895.1. Taxonomy (NCBI): domain Bacteria; kingdom Bacillati; phylum Actinomycetota; class Actinomycetes; order Mycobacteriales; family Gordoniaceae; genus Gordonia; species Gordonia sp. DT101. The sequence goes on from NZ_JBNCLX010000001.1 coordinate 617,464, forward strand.
CAACTCGCCGAACCGCCACGTCGATGTCGCCTTGCCCGGCTTGTAGACGACCGGCAGATCGGCGCCGATCTGCGGCCAGGGATCGTGCTCGCCGAACACGAGGGTCCCGTAGACCTCGGCGGGATCGGTCTGCGGTCCGACGATCGTCCCGGACACCGTGCAGTACCGCTCCCCCTTCGCGTCGCCCTGGTCCGGCCGGTCGCTCACACCTGTGACCGTCAGCGTGCCCTGCACGAACCGACCGGCCCTCGAGGGGTCGAGCGGGCGCGGGTTCCGTCCGCGCTGCCATTGGACGAGCAGCGCCACCAGAAGAGCCGCCAAGATCGCACTGAACGCCACCGCGAGCCACATGGGCCCACCTTACCGTCGGTGGTCGGGCAAATCCGACGTACCGCTCCGCGGAGCTCATCGCCGATCTCCGATGTGACATGCATGCCGGTGGCGATAACCTACCCGCATGTCACACGACCTCGGGCCCACCGCGATCTCCGACGATCTCGAACTCGCGCTGTCGCTCGCGGACTCGGCCGATGCCCTGACGATGGAACGATTCGGCGCCGTCGATCTGCGCGTCGACGACAAGCCCGACCTCACTCCGGTCTCCGACGCCGACCTCGCATGCGAGACCATGGTGCGCCAACGCCTCTCGGCCCGGCGTCACGACGATGCGGTACTCGGCGAGGAGTTCGGCGGGGACGCCGTGCTGACCGGCAGGCAATGGGTCGTCGATCCCATCGACGGCACCAAGAACTTCGTCCGCGGTGTGCCGGTGTGGGCGACGCTGATCGCCCTCCTCGTCGACGGTGTCCCGCGCGTCGGCGTGGTGTCGGCGCCCGCACTGCGCCGCCGATGGTGGGCCGCCGAGGGGATCGGGGCGTTCTCGGTGTTCGACGGTGAGGAACTGCCGCGCCGATTGTCGGTGTCGGCCGTCGCGGATCTCCCGTCGGCCAGCCTCGCGTTCTCGAGTCTGTCGGGCTGGGCCGATCGGGGCATCCGCGACGAGTTCATCGCGCTGACAGATGAGGTGTGGCGGGTCCGCGGCTACGGGGATTTCTGGAACTACTGTCTGGTCGCCGAGGGAGCTGTCGACATCGCGGCCGAACCCGAGGTCTCTCTCTGGGACCTCGCCGCACTCGACATCCTGGTCCGCGAGGCGGGCGGGAGATTCACGGGCCTCGACGGCACCGACGGACCGTCCGGTGGCAGCGCCATCGCGACAAACGGACTGCTGCAGGACACAATCCTCGGGGCGCTCGCCCCCTCCCCGAATCGTCCCTGAAACCGTCCGTTCGACGAGTTCACTACCGGTGTCGGTAGGCCTAGGATCGGTGAGCGGGGGCATCCGCCGACAAGGAGCAGGGACATGGCATTTCCCGCGTTGACCCACGCCGCCATCACCGTCACGAACCTCGACGCCAGCACCCGCTGGTACACCGAACTCTTCGGATCGGGCCCCGTGCTCGACGAGGATGAGGAGTCGGGCAAATTCCATCACACCGTGTTCGCACTCGACGGCGGCATGCTCTTCGGTCTGCACACGCACACCGAGCCGGGCCCCGTCGACAGCTTCGATGAACGACGCACCGGACTCGATCACATCGCGTTCGCCATCGGACGCGATGAACTCGATTCGTGGACAACACGACTCGATGAACTCGGTATCTCGCACAACGGCGTGAAGCACGCTCATTACGGCTCGGGCATCTCGTTTCGCGATCCTGACGGCATCGCCCTCGAGTTCTTCGCCCCACCTGCGTGAGCGCGGGATCAGGCGACCAGAGCTCGGAGGCGACTACAGATCCGTGGCCGATTCCTCGTCGAGGACCACGAACTCGGTGGCGGCGTCCTTCATCTCGGACAGCCGTCCGTAGTGGATACCGGTACCGGCATCCGACAGGATCGCCTGGTGGATCGGCACGGCGACGCGCGGTGCCATCGCGCGGAGGTAGTCGACCGACTCACTCAACTTCATCCATGGCGCCGCCGACGGCAGTGCCAGCACGTCCACCGTCTCGAACGGGATGTAGAACGAATCGCCGGGGTGCATGAACCGGCCGGTCATCGACTTGGTGTCGAGGACATAGGCGACATTGTCGATCACCGGGATCTCCGGATGGATGACGGCGTGGCGACCGCCGGTGATACGCGCCGTCACCGTCCCGATCTGAACATGCGACCCCGCGTTGGCCGTTTGCCACGGTCCCGCGACGTCGTCGCCGTTGAGCTGTGACGCGGTCTGTGGGTCCGCGTACCGGATCGCGTCGGGATTCGCCGCGACGAGGTCGGGCAACCGGGCGACGTCGCAATGATCGGGATGCTGATGAGTGATCAGGATCGCGTCCAGCCCGGTGACGCCGTCGAATCCATGGGAGAAATTGCCCGGGTCGAAGAGGATCTTGGTTCCGTCGATCTCCACCAGGACGCACGAGTGACCGAAGTGAGTGATCTGCATGTGTCCACTCTGCTCCCGAGTCGTGCCGACGTCACGTCGCGACACTCAGCGCGCAAACACCGACAGCTGACCACGGTCACGTGATCGGCGGAAAGACCCCCCAGCCGAATCCGGCGTCGACGGCACGCACGATCCCGTAGCCGAACCAGACCACCAGAACGGCCAGGGCCACCGGGCTGGTCAGGGTGCGCTGCACTCGCGTCAGAACCGGACGTCCGGTCGCCAGCGCGGCGATCGCGACAACGGTGACGACCGCGACCACGAGCATGAACAGCGGCCCGAACGCATTGAAGGAGAACGCCGACGCCACGTCACCGTGCCCGAGTGCGACCCAGCTGCGGGTGAGCCCGCAGGCCGGGCATGGCAGTCCGGTGATCCGGAGGAACGGACAGAGCGCCGGCCCCCGTTCGACCACGTGGGGTCCGAGCGCAGTCGCGAGCCCGAGCGCAGTGAGTCCCGCGGCAGCCACTGCGGCTACGGTCAGACGGCCGCCCCCACCGAGCCGCTCGGGCGCGGCGGTTCCACTCGTGGGTACCGTCGCCTGCTCGCCCGAAGTCACCCGACCAGCGTAGATCGATCGTGACGCCATCGTCATCGGCGAGCTGCGTGACAAGCTCCTTACCGGATAGTAAGGTCTGTACTTACTACCGAGTAAGATCGGGTCGCGAGTCCGTCCGGACGCGGCCCCAACCGCCCGAGAAACAGCTGGTGATCATGACCTCACAGACCGAGCCGCGGCATACCGAACCGCGCGACACCTCCGCCGTCGGAAAGAATCCACACCCGCGTTCGTTCATCGGTACCGCGATGCGCGTGCTGACCACGGTGACCGGATCCGAGTTCGCGGAGAAGTACAAGATCCGCGAGCCCATCAACCGGATCGCCTTCCAGGGCACCAAGACCGGCTTCCAAACCCTCGGTGCAGCGAACCGGGCGTTCAAGGCGGCCCAGGGCGGCGGTTCCGGTCAGGCCAAGCGCCTGACGACGGCCCCGAAGGATTACTTCAACCTGAACCCGGACGACGAGCAGCAGATGATCGCCGACACGGTGAAGGAATTCGCCGTCGAGATCCTGCGTCCGGCCGCCTACGACGCCGACAACGCCGCCGCCGCGCCCGAGGAGATCCTGAAGCGGTCGGCCGAGCTCGGCATCACGATGATCAACGTCCCGGAGGACTTCGAGGGCGCCGCATCAGAGCGCGGCGTGGTGACCAATGCGTTGGTCGCCGAGTCGATGGCCTACGGCGACATGGGTCTCGCACTTCCCCTGCTCGCGCCGAGCGGGGTCGCGACGACCCTGACCAACTTCGGCACCGACGAGCAGCAGCGCACCTACCTGCCCGACTTCGCCGGTGACAACGTGCCGCAGTCGGCGGTCGTGATCGCCGAGCCGCGTCCGCTCTTCGACGCCTTGGCGCTCGAGACCAAGGCCACCCGGGTGCCCAGCGGCTACCGACTCAACGGCGTGAAGTCGTTCGTCCCCGCGGCCGGATCGTCCGAGCTCTTCATCGTCGGCGCGCAGCTCGACGGTCGGCCTGCGCTGTTCATCGTCGAGTCGGACACGAAGGGCCTGATCGTCGAGGCCGACCCGGGCATGGGCGTGCGTGCGGCGGGCATGGGACGCCTGCTGCTGCAGGACGTCGCCGTGCCGGAATCCGCCCTCCTCGGTGGGACCGACGGCGAGGCCGCCGCCACCGCCTACCGCGACGTCGTGCGTCTGTCGCGGCTGGGCTGGTCGGCGCTGGCCGCCGGGACCGCAAAGGCCGTCCTCGACTACGTGATCCCCTACGTCAACGAGCGCGAGGCATTCGGCGAGCCGATCTCCAACCGCCAGGCCGTGGCGTTCATGGTCGCCAACATCGCGACCGAGGTCGACTCGATCCGGCTGGTCACGCTGCGTGGCGCGGCACGCGCCGAGCAGGGATTGTCGTTCGCCCGTGAGGCGGCGCTCGCCCGCAAGCTGACCATCGACAAGGGACTGCAGATCGGTCTCGACGGCGTGCAGTTGCTCGGTGGACACGGGTTCACCAAGGAGCATCCCGTCGAGCGCTGGTACCGCGACCTGCGTGGCGCAGGCATCGGCGAGGGCATCGTCGTCCTCTGACGGCGGGAACTAGGGACAACTGACATGAGCATCAATCTCGAACTCCCCAAGAAGCTGGGCGCGACGATCGACCAGGCCCACCAGGCGGCCGCAGAGATCTTCCGGCCCATCTCACGCAAGTACGACCTGCGCGAGCACGACTACCCCGTCGAACTCGACACCCTGGCGAGCCTCTACGACGGTCTCGCCGAGGCCGGGCAGGCCGGTGCGGGCGCGGACGGCGGACGCAGCCAGAAGAAGTCGGACCGGCCGAGGCCCGAGGGTGCGGTGGTCAACGGCGGCAACATGCAGTCGGTGATCAACACGATGGAGACCTCGTGGGGCGACGTCGGCCTGATGCTGACCATCCCCTATCAGGGACTGGGCAACGCGGCGATCGCCGCGGTCGCGACCGACGAGCAGCTGAAGAACTTCGGCAAGGTGTGGGCAGCGATGGCCATCACCGAGCCGAGCTTCGGTTCGGACTCGGCTGCGGTGTCCACCACCGCCACCCCCGACGGCGACGAGTACGTCCTCAACGGCGAGAAGATCTTCGTCACCGCGGGTTCACGTGCCACGCACATCGTGGTGTGGGCGTCGGTCGACAAGAGCCTGGGTCGGGCTGCCATCAAGAGCTTCGTGGTGCCCCGCGAACATCCGGGTGTCGAGGTCGTCCGCCTCGAACACAAGCTCGGCATCCGCGTCTCCGACACCGCGGTCATCCGCTTCGAGAACTGCCGCATCTCGAAGGACAATCTGCTGGGATCTCCGGAGGTGGACACCAAGAAGGGCTTCGGCGGTGTCATGCAGACCTTCGACAACACGCGGCCGATGGTCGCGGGTATGGCAGTGGGCGTCGCCCGCGCCGCGCTCGAAGAACTGCGTCGCATCCTGGAAGAGGCCGGCATCGAGATCGACTACGACCGTCCGGCCGCCGATCAGCATGCCGCCGCGGCCGAGTTCATCCGGATGGAAAGCGATTTCGAGGCGTCGTATCTACACACGATGCGCGCCGCGTGGATGGCCGACAACAAGGAGCCGAACTCCCTCGAGGCCTCGATGTCCAAGGCGAAGGCCGGGCGCACCGGGACCGACATCACCAACAAGGTGGTGGAATTGACCGGCACGCTGGGATATTCGGAACGACTGCTGGTGGAGAAGTGGGCCCGTGACTCGAAGATCCTGGACATCTTCGAAGGGACCCAGCAGATCCAGAACCTGATCATCGCTCGGCGCGTACTCAACAAGAGCAGCACCGAGCTGAAGTAGGAACCCATCCGCCGGTCGAGTAGGCGCGAACCATCCACCCGCCGGTCGAGTAGGCGCGAACCATCCACCCGCCGGTCGAGTAGGCGCGAACGGAGTGAGTGCCGTATCGAGACCAACTCTCACCACGAGGGCTGGTCTCGATACGCCTCCTCGCTACGCTCGTCGCCTACTCGACCGACTAAGCCCGGCGCTCGGCTACTCGACCGACAGGATCACGTCGACGGCGATTTGGTGCCGGGCACGAGGAGCAAAGGGGTCCTGTGCTTTCCGATCAGGCTCTGGGCAACCGACTGTCCCAGAACCGAATCGAGATGGGACAGCACACCTCCGCGCGGACTGCCGATCACCACCATCAACGCCGAGTATCGGTCGGCGACGACGGCGAGCAGGTCGGCGGCCGCGCCGTGCCCGCTGTGATAAGTCCAGGACGCAGCCAGTTCGTCGAGCAGGTCACGTGCTTGGGCGGCCTCGCCGGTGATGGTGACTCGTAGCTGCTGCTCCCAGTCCGGCGCGTCCGGATCCACCGGCATGTCATCGAGATCGACGATGTGCACCACATGGACGTGAGCGGTGAGCCGATGGGCGAGGTCGACCGCGAACCGTAGCGCAGTGGTACTGGCCGGATTCCGGTCCCACCCCACCACAAGACTCGCGCGCGCAGGTTCGCGCGGCTGTGGCCCGGGTAGGTTCCGTCGCAACGGTGTCGGGCCCGGCCGCTGACCGAAGTCGACGTCTCGTTCCATCACAAAGCCTTTCGCCCGTTCGGCGCGCCGCGCCGAGCTGTCAGATCGCCCATGCCAGCACCAGCCCCAATCCGCATGCCAACGAACTCACGAGCAGCGACCCGATCGCGTACACCGCCGCCGACATCGTCCGGCGCTGCTCTGCCAGTCGGACAGTCTCGAAACTCGCGGTGCTGAAAGTCGTGTAGCCACCGCAGAATCCGGTCCCCACTATCGTCTGCCACCCCGCCGGAGCGGTATGGAACATGACCAGACCGGCCAAGAAGCCCAGCAGCAGCGAGCCGCTGACGTTGATGGCGAACGTCGCCCAGGGGAAGGTCGTCGGCCGCCATTGTTTGATCGCACCGTCCAGGACGAAACGGGCAACCGCCCCCAGTGCGCCGGCAAGCATCACCGCGACGACGGTCACGACACCTCACCGCCCCGACGCAACAGTGCGCCCGCCGCCGCGATACCGAGCCATGCGCAGCAGAGCCCGACGATCACGGTCGTCACCCCGTACCCGAAGGCGACCAGTGGCGCGCCGCGGTACGTGATCAGCGACGCCTCGAGTGCGAAACTGCTGTAAGTGGTGAAGGAACCGCAGAACCCGGTACCTGCCAGGAGCCGCGTGCGGCGACGCCATCCGTCGTCGTCACCGGCGCGGACAAGACCTTCCAGTAGCGCACCGAGGAGGAACGCACCGAGCAGGTTGACCAGGAACGTGCCCCACGGCCACCCGGTCCCCTCCGCCGGCAACCACTGCTCGACCCCGTAGCGCAAACCGGTGCCTGCCATACCACCGGCAAAGACCCAGGCAAGCGCGTCCACGCGCAGGTGTAACGGGCGAACCGCGTCGGGATCGGTGGGGAGCTCGGTGTGCGGATCGTCCCGACCTGGACGATCCGCGGAATGGTCTGAACCCATGCAGCAGCCCTATCCGTCGACCGGAACAGGAACCATCAGCCGAGAACGGCGGTTCGGGCATAGACAGCTGTGGCCGTCAACCCGGGCGAGATCCATCACCCATCGACACCCTATACCCGCTGCCGAATGCCGTATCGCCGCCGGCATCGCCCTCAGTCGCCCAGTTGCTTCGCCAGATCCGCCAGCACGTCGGCATCCTCGATGGTCGAGGGCACCGTGTAATCCTCGTGGTCGGCGATCTGACGCATCGTCTTGCGCAGGATCTTGCCCGACCGGGTCTTCGGCAGGGCCGGCACGACCGTGACGTCGCGGAAGGTGGCGACGGCGCCGATCTCGTCACGCACCATGGCGACCAGTTCGTCCCGCAACGTGTCCGGTTCGATCTCGACTCCCGCCTTGAGGACCACGTAACCGCTCGGACGTTGCCCCTTGAGGTCGTCGTGGATGCCGATCACCGCGCACTCCGCCACCGCCGGGTGGGACGCGACGACCGCCTCGATACTGCCGGTGGACAGGCGATGTCCGGCGACATTGATAACGTCGTCGGAGCGCCCGAGCACAAAGACGTAGCCGTCGGCATCCACATAGCCGGAATCACCTGTCAGGTAATAACCCTCGAACGCGGACAGATACGACGCGCGGAATCGCTCCTCGTCGTGCCACAGACCGGCCAGCGTGCCAGGCGGAAGCGGCAGTTCGATGACGATGTTGCCCTCCTCCCCCGCCCCGAGCCGAGTGCCCTCGGCATCGACGACCCCGATGCGGTAGCCCGGCACCGGCACTGTCGGAGATCCGGCTTTCAGCGGCATCGGTTCCAGCCCACGGAGATTCGCCGCGATCGCCCAACCCGTCTCCGTCTGCCACCAATGGTCGACGACGGGAACCCCGAGCACCCGGGTGGCCCACCCGAAGGTGTCCGGATCCAGCCGCTCGCCTGCTGCGAACAGTGTTCGCAGAGAGGATGTGTCGTACTGCGCGAGTTCGGCCGCGTCGGGATCCGCCTTGCGGATGGCGCGGATAGCCGTCGGTGCGGTGAACAGCGCGCGGACACCATGATCGGCGATGACCCGCCAGAACGCCCCCGCGTCGGGTGTCCCCACCGGCTTGCCCTCGTACATCACGGTCGTCGCGCCGATCAACAACGGCCCGTAGACGATATAGGAGTGCCCGACCACCCAGCCGACGTCCGACGCCGTCCACCACACGTCGCCCGGCTCGATACCGTAGATGTTGCCCATGGACCAGGTGAGCGCGACGGCGTGACCGCCGTTGTCGCGGACCACTCCCTTCGGCTTCCCGGTGGTTCCCGACGTGTACAGGATGTAGAGCGGGTCTGTCGCGGCCACCGTCGCCGGACCCACCGGGCGCGCATCGGCCATCGTCGTGTCCCAGTCGAGCCAGCCCTCGTGATCGACTGCGCTGCCGGTGATCTCGGGCCGATCCTTGACGACGACCGTCGTCGGCGGAGACGAGGCCAGTTCGACGGCCCGAGCCACCATCGGCAGGTACGGCACCGTTCGGCCTGGTTCCAGGCCGCCGGACGCCGTGACGATCGCGACAGGTTCGGCATCGTCGATGCGGCTCGCCAGCTCGGGCGCCGCGAAGCCGCCGAACACCACTGAGTGCACCGCCCCGATCCGGGCACAGGCGAGCATCGCGATCGCGGCCTCTGGGATCATGGGCATGTAGATCACCACCCGATCACCCGCGACCACGCCGTTCGACGCGAGCACTCCGGCGAACCGGGACACCTCGTCGAGCAGTTCGGCGTAGCTGAACGTCCGGGTCTCACCGATCATGGCCGAATCCCAGATGAGCGCGATGCGGTCACCGTATCCGGCCTCGACGTGACGATCCAGCGCGTTGTAGGACGTATTCAACGTCGCGTCGGGAAACCAGCGATAGAACGGTGCAGCGGAATCGTCGAGCGCCTGGGTGGGCGGTGACACCCAATCGACGCCCTGCGACGCCGCCAGCCAGAAGCCCTCCCGGTCATCGCTCGCCTGTGCGAACGCTTCGCTGTATCGACCCATCGTCGCCCCTCTCACTCACACACCGTGCGTCACACCGGCGGTGCCGCACATCGCTACGAGCGTAGCCATGTGGCCGTTGCTGCGACGTTGATTCCGGCTTCGGCAGACGTGGCCGTCGTCGGCGGATGCGGCGACGGACAGTGGTCAGTCCAGGTACTTCTCGACGGTGTCGGCGGGCCGGACCGAGGCGTCGTCGGGGTCGGCGCCGGCATCGCGCTTGGCCTGCCGCTGACGCAGCAGATCCCAGCACTGGTCGAGCGAGACCTCGACCTCGCGGAGCCGACTGTTCTCTTCGTCGCGGGAGATCTCACCCCGCCCCATCCTGTCGCGCAGGTCGCGCTCCTCGGCGATCAGATCGGTGATGTGCCCATGGATCGACTTGTCGGTGGCCATGGCACCACGGTAGTCCGGCCCACCGCCGGAGGCGTGAGATCAGGTGAGGGGTCAGTGGTGGCCTTTACGCCGGATCGGGGACCCGGCGATGAGGCCACAGTCGGGGGACGAGGACGCAATGCTCATGGATCAGTACAGCCACTTGCGGAAATTGGCCTCCGCGAACCCCTCTTCGAGCTCTGCCTCGTCGAGCTCCGGCATCAGCGTCTTGGTGATCTTCGCCGTGCTGGGGAGTGCCTCCGGTCGCCACGTGTCGGGACGCCAGAGATCCGAGCGCAGGAACGCCTTGGAGCAGTGGAAGAAGACCTCGTCGATGTCGATCTCGACGGCCAGGATCGGCCGGCGCCCCTTGACCGCGAGCCGGTCGAAGTAGTCGCCGTCGTCGACGATCCGGGCCGAGCCGTTGATCCGCAGCGTGTCCCCACGGCCCGGGATCACCGCGATCGTCCCGATGTGCGGATTCTGCAGGATGTTGAGGTAGCCGTCGACCCGCCGGTTGCCGGGACGTTCCGGGATGGCGATCCGCGTCTCGTCGATGACATGCACCACCTTGCCGGGTGGATCGCCCTTCGGGGACACATCGAGTCCACCGACCGCATCCGACGTCGCGAGGAACACGATCGGGGTCGCCGCCAGCCAGTCGATGTGGACCTCATGCAGCGACTGCCGGACCTTGGTCACGACGGTTTCGTGCGGATGGCCGACTATCCCGCGCAGTTGCTCCTTGGTGGTGATCTCCACGGCACCCATGGTCGCACCACGCCGCGCACCCGAGGAAATCCTGTCCGCAAGAGTGCGGGCACCGGCGTCACATCGACGCTCGACGACGGCGTGCCGAGGCCACCATCACGACGCCGAGAATCGCCCAGACCAGCAGGATCGCGATGGTCAGGCCCCATCCGAACGGACGGTCGAGGATTGTCGAATTGTCCGGCCGCTCGCCCGCCGGACGTGGTGCGAGCACCGGTAAGGCGAGCAGGACCAGCAGGTTCGTATACGCGAGCGCGAGCAACACGGGAGTGCACCACGCGGGTGGGAGTGCGCGGCGCGTGATCGCGGCGACCAGCAGGCACAGCGGCGCGAAGACCAGGTCGTGGGCTAGGAGGCCGGCCGCCAGCCACAGCACGATCGAGAGTTGGTCGCCTGAGGAGAACGACCAGATCAACATCAGCCCGCGGACGACGAGCACGCACCCGGTCAGCACCAGACCGATCCGGAACATCTGCATCACCATCACGACACCTCGATCTTGGCGACCCATTTCGTCTGCATGACCCCGGGCAGGTTCGGGGCGATGAGCCGGACCGGGAAGCCGTGGTCGATGTCGAGATCGTCTCCGTGCAGGCGCAGGGCGAGCAGTGTGCGGGGATCGGCCGCATGGGAGGACGGCACCGTGCTGACCGCGTACGGTCCTCGTTCCAGCGAGATCACCCGCACCGGCGCGCCGACGGTTCCGCCGACCACCTGGACCAGGTCGCGTAGGCGCACCCCCGTCCACACCGCGTCCGCACTCCAGCCCTCGACGCAGGTGATCGGCAGTGACACCGTGTGTTGCGGCAGGGCGCGGAGAGCGGCCAGATCCCAGGAGACGTCACCGACCGGGCCGGATGCCGCGAGACGATAGGAGTCGGAGGTGGCGGCCATGGCCACCTGCGCCTGTTCGGCGGTGCGATTCACCGGCAGTCCCTGCGGACCGGCCCCGCTGCGGGGCGCGAACACCGCGACGCGCCGGAGTGCCGGCACGGTCTGCCCGGCGAAGGCAACGACCGCCACCGCGACGGCGCCGCCGGCCCCCAGCAGGACCGTGCGACGGTCGAGGCCGCCGAGCCTGCGTCGGTCGTTGTCGTCCTTCGCCTGTTTCGTCTCCGCCTCACCGAGTGCGACACGGATGATCGGCAGCTTCACCGCGATATGCACGAGCAGCGCACCGATCACGATGTAGGCCATCGCGTGGTGGGTCGTCGTGAAGAAGAAGCGCCACGGATACCACTGGGCGATGTTGAGCAGGCCCGTCAGGAGCTGGAAGATACTCGCCGACACCAGCACCGCGATCGACAGCCGCTCGACGAGACGCACCGGAGATCCGATCAGAGGTCGCTCGAAGAGCTTGCGATAGACCACGCCCAGTTTGATCAGCAGCAGCGGGATCGCCGCGATGCCGGACAAGACGTGAACGCCCTGCGTGGTGCGGTACAGCCACACCGGCGTCGACCGCCAGGCGAACCATTCCGGCGGATGCTGAATCCAGTGGCTCACCAGCCCGGTGACGAAACAAATGGCAAAGCAGGTGGCCAGTGCGAGTCCCACGCGAGTGGCGAGAGATCGCCGTTCGTCTTCCGCTTCGTCCGCCTCGACCGCCGGGATCATCGCGAGACCAGTTCCGCCACTTCGCGTTCGGCGATCCGACGGATCGATCGGACCTCGAGTGCACTCTGCTGCGCCGCGTCCTCGACCCCCAGGACACCCAGCCGCGCCCACGGGAACCAGGGGCCGGCCGACCCGCCCGACTCCAGCCGGACGGTCTGGTGGTCGACGTGTTCCACGTCGGGATCGAGCTCCACGTGGACCACTCCCGCGGGCCCGATCAACGCTGCGGCTCGTTGCAACACCCTGGTCGGGTCCCCGCCGATACCGATGTTGCCGTCCATCACCAGCACGTTCTGCCAGCGCCCCTCGCCGGGAAGCCTGTCGAAGATGTTGCGGCAGAGCGCGACCGCTCCCCGACGACGCGTCTCTGCGACCGCCGCACGGGAATGATCCACGCCCAGCGCGACCCGGTCCCGGGCCGTCAGCGCTGCGACGAAACGTCCCGGACCGCAGCCGAGATCGATGGTGGTACCCGGACACCGTGAGACCAGCTCCTCGTCGAACATCCGATCACCAGGATCCGTCGACTCACCACGCCACCGTGACACCGGCAGCCGATCCAGTGTGCCATCGGCATGCCTGAGGAAACACGCATCGGCACGCAGCATCAGATCGTGGGTCGGTGGCACGTCGGACGGACCTGGCAGGCCTATCGGGTCGTGGTCGGGCGCGGCCGTCATCAGGCGCTCACACCGTACGGGTCCAGTGTGCGCGCCGCGGTCGCGAATGCGCTCTGCGGCGGACAGAGTCGCGCCACCACCGCGACGTCGTCGGGCCGATCGACATCGACGAGGGTACGCAGTGGTCGCACCACCAGCCCGTCGCGACGGAGCGCGCCTTCGGTACCGACCCGGGTCTCTGGGGTGGACATCGGGACGCCGGGCAGCACATCCGCTCCGCGGGCGCCGACGAGGCCCAGCGCCCACCAGCCGCCGTCGACGGCGGGCCCGAGGACGGCAGTACCCGTACGCAACAGACGCAGGCCCGACTTGAGGTCGCGCCTGGTCACCTGCGGTGTATCCATGCCGATCTGCAGCACCCGGTCGACGCCGAGGGCGGCCGCATCGACATGGGCGTTGCGGAGGCGCTCACCGAAGGTGTCGCCGCGCTGCCCGATGACCGTGCAGCGATGCAGCAGGTCCGCGAGTTCGGCGTGCCGGGCACCGTGCGCCGGGTCGCCGACCATCGCGACGATGACCTCCGGGCCGGCCGTGCAGGCCGTTCGGATGGTGTCGATGAGTGCGGCTGCGGCGAGGTCCGCGGCCGCCCGCGGACCGAATTCCGGGATGAGTCGAGTCTTTGCCGCACCCGGAATCGGCGCCTTTGCCACGAGGAGCACGGCGTCGGTGTTCCGGGTGGCCGACGCTGTCATGACAAGGCCGCCAGGAAGTCCCGACCCGCCTGCATCGATCCGGCGATGGAGCCGGACACCTTGGAACGTCCTGCGGTTCGCGGCGTGTAGGTGACCGCACATTCGGACACCCGTAGCCCAGATCGTGCTGCCCGGACCAGCAGTTCGACCGGATATCCCGAGCGCCGATCCTCGATCCCGAGCGCCAGCAGGCGTTCTCGCTCGATCGCCCGCATCGGACCGATGTCGTTGACCGGCAGTCCGTATCGTCGACGAAGCCACCACGCGACGGCGGCGGAGCCGGCGCGCGCGTGGGCAGGCCACGCTTCGGGACGGGTGGGTCGACGACGCCCGACGGCCAGATCGGCCCCCGCGCCCAATCGGTCGACCAGGCCGGGCAGCTCCGCCGGTGACATCGACCCGTCCCCGTCGATGGTGCAGATGATCGGTCCCTGCGCGGCCAGCACTCCGGCATGGACCGCCGCTCCGTATCCGGGCCGCGGCTCGGCGATCACCCGCACACCGAGCTCGGCCACCACGTCCGCCGTGCCGTCGGCGGAACCGTTGTCCACCACGATCACCTCGTATCCATCCGGAATCCCTTCCAGCACAGAGACGATCGCCCCTCGCTCGTTTCGACAGGGAATGATGACGGATACGTCGGCATCGCTCATGAATCCCACGCTATGAGCGGTAGTGGCCCCTGAACAGGGTTCGGGCGGTGACGGAAGTATGACGTCGCGTCCGAGCCACTGTCATCGTGCCGTCCGTGCTCCTACGGTGGGTCATGTGAGGTCACCGACGGCACCCCCCGACATCCCGCTGCACGCCGGAGAACCCGTGCACCGCCGCGGCATCGTGCGCACCGACGTCGTCTGGGTCTCGGCGGCGATCGCACTGGTGGTAGCGGCGATCGTCGTACCGATCGTCATGGGTGACGCGCTGCGGGGCCGGATTTTTGCCGGCGCCGCACCCCTGTTCGGGCAATGGAACCCACACGTCGGACCGGGCTCGATCCCCGCCGTCGTGATCGCCGCCGCTGCGGTGATGCTGCTGCCCGGCTGGGCATCTCGACTCCGATGGAGGACCCTCGCGTTCACCGTGTGGGCCACGGCCGTGCTGTGGACGCTGAGCCTGGCGCTGATCGACGGCTGGCAGCGCGGCATCGCCGGGCGCCTCGTCCGCCCCGACGAGTACCTGTCGGAAGTTCCAGGGGTGCACAGCATCCCGGGCGTGTTCGCGACATTCTCGGACCGCATCCTCGCTCATCAGCCGGACTCCTGGACCACCCACGTGTCGGGGCATCCACCCGGAGCGCTCATCACCTTCGTATGGCTGGACCGGCTCGGTCTCGGCGGCGGCGGCTGGGCGGGGATCTGGTGTGTACTGACCGGATGCAGCGCCCTCGTCGCGGTGATGATCACACTCCGGAATCTCGATGCGGAGGACTGGGCACGCCGGTGTGCGCCGTTCCTGGCCCTCTTTCCCGGCCTCGTCTGGGTGGGGGTCTCCGCCGACGGATACTTCATGGCGGTGGCGGCATGGGGTGTCGCATTCGTCGCGATGGCGACGCACCGTCACGGTGTCGGCGCAGCCGTAACCGGCCTTCTCGGCGGAGCGTTCCTCGGGTTCTCGATCTTCCTGAACTACGGGCTGGTGCTCATCGGATTCGTCGTACTGGCCGTGCTCATCGCGGCCCGCACCGCACGGCCGCTGCTCCTTGCCGTGCCCGCCGCCCTGGCGGTCGTCGGCGTGTTCCGTGCCTTCGGGTTCTGGTGGTTCGACGGCTACCGAATGGTGGTCGACCGCTATTACCAGGGCATCGCCTCGATCCGGCCGTTCGCGTATTGGGGGTGGGCGAATATCGCCGCCACCCTGTTCGCCGTCGGCCCCGCGGTACCCGCCGGACTCGGCCGCGTCTTCGGATCGCGGATGTGGCGTCATCCCGTCGTACTGCTCTCCCTGGCCGGGCTGGTCGCCATCCTCGTGGCCGACTTCAGTGCGTTGAGCAAGGCCGAGACCGAACGGATCTGGCTGGGCTTCAGCTTGTGGACCATGGTGAGCACGGCGCTGCTCCCCGTCCGTCGGCAACGCGTGTGGCTTGGCGCCCAGGTGGCCGTCGCCCTCGCGGTCAATCATCTTGTGTTGACGTACTGGTGAGACGGGTGTGGGCTGACGTCATGCAGATTCTCGTCGCCGACGACGACCCCGTGGTGGCCGACGTCGTCCGTCGCTACCTCGAACGCGACGGTATGCACGTCATGGTGGTGGGTTCGGGCCGGCAGGCCCTCGACGAACTGGAACGGAATCGCATCGATCTGGCGATCCTGGACGTGATGATGCCCGACGGCGACGGGATCGACGTCTGCCGCCGCATCCGCTCCGGCGTTCATGCAGACCTGCCGGTCATCATGCTGACTGCCCTCGGGGAGGCCGAGGACCGGGTGCTCGGCCTCGAGTCGGGTGCCGACGACTACGTCGCCAAGCCCTTCAGCCCGCGCGAACTGAGCCTGCGCGTCCAGTCGGTGCTGCGCCGCGCGAGCGCGGCCACCGCGGAATCGACGGCCGGCAGGCTGTCCGATGGCGTCGTGACCGTCGACCTCGCGGCCCGCGAGGTATTGGTGGCCGGCCATCCGGTGTCCACCACCAAACGCGAGTTCGATCTGCTCACCTTTTTCCTCGGCCACGTCGACACCGTGTTCTCGCGCGACGAATTGCTGGAACGGGTGTGGGGCTGGCGGTTCGGGGACCTGTCCACCGTGACGGTGCACGTCAAACGGCTGCGCGCCAAGCTCGGCGACGCGTCGCGGATCGAGACGGTGTGGGGTCGTGGATACCGGTGGTCATGCCGGGCGGATGGCGACGCGTGAGACTCCGGACATGAGTGTCGACCGATGAATTCCGAGATCGTCCGAATCCTGTTGCTGGCGTTGGCCTGGACTGCGCCGGTGGTGTTGGCGGGCGGCCTGTTGCTGGTGGCCATGCGGCGTGCATCGCTGCTGATCAGCATGGTGCTGATGGTGCTCATCCCGATGGCGGCGACGTTCGTCGGCGTGTTCGGCGTCAGCGGCATGATGTTCACCGGTGACATCTGGCGGACCGCCGCCGTGCTGGCGGCAGTCGCGTTGGTGACGCTCCCGGCAGCCCTGTGGCTGGGGCGTTTTCAGGCCAGGCGCACCGTCTGGGAACGTCACATGCGCGAGCAGGAACGTGCCGCTGAGCACTCCCGCCGCGAACTGATCGCCTGGGTCAGCCACGATCTCCGCACCCCACTTGCCGACATCAAGGCGTTGGCCGAGGCATTGAGCGACCACGTGGTCACCGATCCCGGCGAGGTCGCGTCGTTCGCGACGCAGATCGATCGACACACCGTTCGGCTGGCCCGCATGGTCGACGACCTGTTCGAGATGGCGCGGATCAACGCCGGTGCGCTGACGCTGGACATGGAGGCGATCGACCTGCGCGAGGTGGTCGACGAGGTGACCAGCGCGACAAGTACTCTCGCCCAGCGCGCCGGCGTGGCCGTGCACGTGACCTGTCCCGATGTGGCAGTCACGGTCAACGGCAGCGCCTCGGCGCTGTCTCGGATCCTCACCAACCTGATCGTGAACGCGGTGGCGCACACGCCGTCGGGCGGTGCGATCGACGTCGCCCTCGGCAGTTCGCATGGTGCCGCGTGGATACGGGTCGACGACACGGGCGTGGGTATCCCGGAGAACGACCTGGAGCGTATCTTCGAGACCTCGTATCGGGGCAGTCCTTCGCGCACGCCCTCGGCCATCGACGGGGTGCCCGCGGGCGCCGGGCTCGGGTTGGCCATCGCTCAGGGTCTTGTCGACGCCCATTCGGGGTCGATCGTCGCGTCCAACCTGGACTCCGGGAGCCGGTTCGAGGTGACCTTGCCGCTCGTGCCGGCCGGCGCCTGAACCTCTGATCGACCGGACGAGCTCCGCAGGGGTTCGGAGGCAAAGCGTGCGATCCCCTGATCGGGTGGGATCGTGGCCCGAAAGCCGATGTGTTCCTGGGCCCGTCGCGGATCGGCGACGACATGACGCACGTCGCCGAGCCGGAATCCGCCGGTGATCTCCGGCGCCGGGCCGCCGGCCGCCTCGGACAGCAGACGCGCCACGGTCCCGATCGAGATCGGGGTTCCCGAGCAGACGTTGAGCGCCCGGAATCCGTCGGAGTCCGTTGCGTCGATCGCGCAGCGATTGGCCTGCGCGACGTCGTCGACGTGCACGAAGTCGCGCATCTGGCCGCCGTCCTCGAACACCAGCGGGGCGAGGCCTGCGGCCAGCCTCGACCGGAAGACCGATGCCACACCGGCATACGGGGTGTCCCGTGGCATCCACGGCCCGTACACATTGTGGTATCTCAGGGCCATGACCGATCCGCCGGTCTGCTCCGACCAGGCGCGCGCATAGTGTTCCTGCGCGCACTTGCTGGCCGCGTAGGAGGTACTCGGCGCGAACGGTGTGTCCTCGTCGGTCAGGGTCCAGCGCAACGGCCGCCCGTCCCGGAGATGCTCGAACGTTCCCGCACGCAGATCCTCGGGCCTGCGATCGCCCACCTGGTGGACCAGCGTGCCGTCGGCATCGAGGAAACGCCCCGACCCGTAGACAACCATCGACGACGCCAACACGAGTCGCGCACACCCGGCCTCGAACATCGCGGCCAGCAGTCGAGCCGTCCCCCAGTCGTTCTCCCGGGCGTAGCGGGGCGCATCCGATGCGTCCACCCCGGCTCCGACCATCGCCGCCTGATGGCACACCACGTCGACACCGTCGAGGAGCTCGATCATCGCCTCGCGGTCGGCGACATCGACCCGGTGCACGCCGTCCGGCAGCTTCGCATCCATCGGGTGCGCGGCCGGGATGAGCGCGTCCACGCCCACCACCTCGTGATCGGCCACTCGCAGGACATCGGCGATCCGCGATCCGATGAAGCCCGCGGCGCCGGTGACCAGCACCCGGGTCATCGCGCACCAGCCGTCGGGCGGACGTCGACCCCGGTGCCGACCCCGGTGCGGAACAGTGAGTCCACGTCGTGCTCGGCTGCGCCACAATCACACTCGGCGGCAGCATCGATCACCTCGACGGCGCTCCGGATCACCTCGACGAGACGAGGCAGACTCCGCGCGAACTCCGCGAACACCTCGGCGGCGGTGACCCCCGTGCCCGACTCGATGCCGGCATCGAGGTCGGTGACCAGGCACGCAGTGGAGTAACACAACTTCAGTTCGCGGGCGAGTACCGCCTCGGGCTGACCGGTCATGTTGATCAACGAGGCGCCTTCGGTCGCATACCAGCGACTCTCGGCCCGGGTGGAGAACCGTGGGCCCTCGATGACGACCATCGTCCCGCCGTCGATAACGTCGTCGGACGCCGACGCGAGCGATTGCCGGAGACCCGGACAGTACGGATCGGCGAACTGCACGTGCACCGGGCTGTCGGGCGGCTGGGCGCCGGCCCAGATCTCGGGCCGGTCGAAGAAGGTCTGAGCACGCTGTGTGGTGCGGTCGATCAGCTGATCCGGCACCACGATGGTACCGGGACCGTGGTCGGGACGGAGTCCACCCACCGCGCACGCACCGATCACGCGCCGGACTCCGAGCGCCCGCAACGCCCAGAGATTGGCCCGGTAGGGAATCCGGTGCGGCAGGTACTCGTGATGGGCACCGTGCCGCGGAAGGAACACCAGACGTCTCCCGTCGACCGTGGCGACCCGCAGCCGCGCCGATGGTGGGCCGAAGGGGGTGTCCACCTCCGTCTCGATCACGTTGTCGTCGTCGGAGAAGTACCGGTATAGGCCGGTGCCACCGATGATGCCGATGGCGGGTGCGGAATCATCCGTCTCGCTGTGCATGCCTTCGATGGTGCGCGCCTCCGGTGCGCGGCGGCACCCCCACAGCCGATCGGTCATCGTTTCGTCACGATGGTCGACGGCACCGCCGGACGGCGTCGACCGAGAAAGCGAAAACCCCCGCCCGGGCGTCCCGGGCGGGGGTTCTCGTGTTGGTAGCGGGGACAGGATTTGAACCTGCGACCTCTGGGTTATGAGCCCAGCGAGCTACCGAGCTGCTCCACCCCGCGTTGCTGAACACAACGTTACACACCCGCTCCGACCAGATGCAAATCGCCTCCGATACCCGCCCCTACCTGCGGCGATGGTGTGATCGCCGACACGTCGTCCCGCCCGGCGATCATCGCGGGTGTGGACGCCCATCAACGCGGACACCTGCGGTGCCGACGGGTTGAGGTTCACCGTGTCCAAGGCGCTTCTTCGCGGTGTTGCCCCGCGGCCGCTCGTATGCGGGATCTGCGCCGGCGGCCGAACCGGCGAGGCTCTCTCACGGACCCGATGCTCAGGACCAGCAGGCTCGACCCGAACTACACGAGTCCGTTCGCGATCATGCTCTTTCCCGCTGCGACGACCGCCTCGCCCGACGGTCGCGGTGAAAACCCGAGCAGCTGCCGCGCCTTGTCGATCACCACGATCTTCTGGAACCCCATCTCCGCCGCGGCGCCACGGGCTTCGGCCGAGAACAACGCCAGAATGCGCAGCGCCACATCAGGGATGCGTCACGTCGAGACCTTCGCTGCATCAAAACCGAGCGAATCACGTAGCACCGCAGCGACTTCCGAAAGAGCCAAGGCTGGATCACCTTTCGCACGCGCAGCGTTCCCTCACGGGCAGGCCCGATGACATCGTTCTCCTCCTTCACCGCGCCGACGTGGACGGGAGAGGCGACATGCAGCACCGCATCGACGCCGTCCACCGCCGCACCCGCCTCGTGTCGTTGGTGAGGTCGGCCTCGACGAAGGTGAGCGCGTCGCCGCGGTGCATGCCGACGCCCTCGAGGACCGCGTACGCCACGATGAGCCGCGACTCCACCACAGCCCGTTCATCCCGGCCACGAGCACCGATGAGAAACGGCACTATCTCGACGCAACACCTGCGCTGACCTGCGCAAAGCCGAGGTCTCCAGAATCAGTATGTGACTAACATCACAGAAGCGTATCCTGGCGGTACGTCAACCGAAGGAGGAGAAACGATGGCAACCCATCATCTGCCCCATCACGAGAGCCACGGAAACCATCCGATGAGTGTCATCGGGTACGTGCTGACTCTCGGCGGTTTCGCTTCCGCCGCGCTCTGGCTCGTGTCGATGGCAGGCGGCCACGTCGCAGCAGCCATCTTGTTCGGCCTGTTGATGATCGGTGCGTTCGCCGTCGCCGCATCGATCTTCCTGTCTCTCAATCATCGCCACCATCACAGCCCGGTCCTACCCGACGACACCGAGCGGGAACTCGATCGGTACATGCACCGATATCGCGAGTGATCCACTGACATCCGCCGACGAAATGGCGGGGCGCACCAGAATTCTGGTGCGCCCCGCCATTTTCCGATTCGAGCGGCGGTGATCAGCCTCCCGACGGCAGCGATTCGTACTGCGACACCGCCTGATTCAGCTGATCGAGCGCCGCGCCGTACGCCTTGAAATCACCCTTCATCTGCGCGTCCTTCAACGCAGTAAGGGCCGAACCGATCGCTTGGACAGCGGCGTCGCGCTCCGGTGACTGCCCCTGCTGAGGTGACGGACTCGCCGCCGCGGCGTTCGCGGACTGTGAGGGTTGAGCACTCGCACCACCTTCGACAGCCGGACCACTCTCTGGGTCCGTCACCGCGGCGGGATTGATCCCCACTTGACGCAGCGCCTCTGAAACCGTGGCCGCATAGCCGACGCGGGCACCGTCGCTGGCCGCGTTGTAGTAGACGATCACGCGATAGAGCTTCGGAATCGCCGAGTCGTCGGTCTTCGACTGGGTGTACATCGGCTCGACATACAGAATCCCGTTGCGGCCCACCGGTAGCGTCAGCAGATTACCGTAGGTCACCCGGGTGGTGTCCTCGACCTGCTTACGATCCGACGCGACCGGACCGGCGCTCTTCATGTTCTCCTGCGCCTGCTGCGGGCCGACGGTCTGCTTGGCCGTGGGCAAGGTCTTCACCGTGATCCGGCCGTAGTCCTGCGGATCGGACGACGCCGTCATGTAGGCGGCAAGGTTCCGGGTGTTCAGACCTGTCATCACCGTCGTCAGCTGGAACTGCGACTCGGTCCCGTTGGGAGCGGCAGCGGTGAAGTAATACGGTGGCTGGTTCAGCCCCTGCTGCACGGCCTGGTCCTTGCTCGGATCCGCGGGAATCGACCAGAAGTTGTTGCTGCGGAAGAAGGTCTCGGGATCGGACACGTGGTACTTGGCGAGCAGAGCACGCTGGATCTTGAACAGGTCCTCCGGGTACCGGAAGTGCGAGAGCAGATCCGGGTTCTGGTCGAGCTCGGCGCGTGACTTGACGGTTCCCGGGAAGACCTTCATCCACGTCTTCAACACGGGGTCGGAGGTGTCGAACTGATAGAGGTCCACCTTGCCCGTGTAGGCGTCGACGGTGGCCTTCACCGAGTTGCGCGCATAGGAGATCTGGCGGTTGACCTGAGTCCGGCCGGTCTGCCCCTGGTTGAGCTCCTGGGCATCAGACGTAGCGCCCTGCAGCGACATCCGCTGCGCATACGGGTAGGTGTCGAGCGTGGTGTACCCGTCGACGATCCACTTGATCGATCCATCGGCCATCACCGCGGGATAGGTCTTGGAGTCGAGGGTCAGCCAGGGGGCGACCTTCTTCACACGGTCGCGCGGATCGCGGTCGTAGATGATCTTGGAGTTCTTGTTGATCGCGCCCGAGAGCAGGATGTTGCGCTCGGTGTACTTCACCGAGTACAGGAAACGGTTGAACCAGTTGCCCAGCGAGACACCCGAATCGGCGGTGTAGGTGTAATTCTTGCCGTCCTCGTCGTACTCCCGGTCGCCGTTGTCCGAGCCGACGATGGCGTAGTCGGGGTTCACCTTGGCGATGAGCTCACCGAAATAGATGCGCGGCTGTTTGACCTTGATGGGTGCGGTCTGCTGATAGTCCTTTGACCGGATCGTCTCGAGGTCACTGACCTTGAACACGGGCAGACCACCACGGTCGCTGTCGCTGTCGGACGACGCCTCGTCCACGGTGTTGGCCGGCGCTGCGATGAACCCGTTGCCGTGGGTGAACACGGTGTGCTTGTTGATCCAGTTCTGCTGGTTCTCGCCGTACTTCGACGGATCGAGCTCACGGGCCGCGACCACGTAGTCGCGCTCCTGTCCGTCGACCTTGTAGCGGTCGACGGCGAGCTGCGCGGGGAAACCATAGAAGTTCTTGAGGAACTGTCGCTGATTGAAGGCCGGCGCAATCACGTTCGGGTCCAGGATCCGGATGTTCGACAACGTCGCCGAATCACTGTTGACCGCCACCGGATCCGCCGGGGTCTCGGTCCAGTTCTGTTCGTAGGTGACGTCGTCTTTGTCGCGGATCTTGTAGGCCTGTTTGGTGGCCGTCAGGTTGCGCGCTATGTACTCCGATTCCTTCTGCGCGGCGTTCGGCTTGACCGAGAACTGCTCCATCGCCAACGGCCATCCCACACCGATGACCAGGGCCGACAGCAACATGAGTGCGGTCGCGAGTGCCGGCACACGGAGGTCGCGCAATACCACCCCGGCGAAGAACGCCAGGGCACAGATGATCGCGATGGCCATCAGGATCAACTTCGACGGCAGCACCGCGTTGATGTCGGTGTAGCTGGCGCCAGTGAAGATCTCCTGTTTGCGCTGACTGGACAACAGCGAATAGCGGTCGAACCAGTACGCGACGGCCTTGAGCAGCAGGAAGATCCCGGCAAGCGCGGCGAGCTGCACACGCGCCGCGGTGGTCATCGACGGCTTCGTTCCGCCACCGCCGAGGCGGAGCCCGCCGAACAGGTAGTGGGTGATCAGGTTGGCCAGGAACGAGATCACCACGATGACGAACAACAGATTGAGCACGAGCCGGTAGAACGGCAGATCGAACGCATAGAAACTGACGTCGAGCCCGAACTGGGCGTCCTTGACACCGAAGCTCACACCATGCAGGAAGGTCTGGACCGTCGCCCAGGAACCTTGGGTGACCAGACCGGCGAGCAGGCCGATCAGGGCCGACGGCACGATCGCGAACCAACGGGTCCGTCCCATCACGGTGGCCCGATAACGAGCCAGCGGATCGTTCGGGCCGGAGGCCGGCACGAAGACCGGTCGAGACCGATAGGCCATCGCGATGGCCCCGAACACGACCAGACCGACCACCACGGCCGTGACCAGGAACAGCACGACGCGTGTCCACACGATCGTGGAGAACACCCGCGTATATCCGAGATCAGAGAACCACAGCCAGTCGGTGGCCAGTCCCACCAAACGTGGCCCGATCAGCAGCAGCACCAGGATGGCGACGCCGATCCCGATGGCGATCTTGCTCCTGCGCGACAGTGTCGGCATTCCCGCCGGCCCGCGTACGCCCACCTACCCACACTCCAAAGTTCTCATTTCGGGCATCGGCCCGACCCGTACGAAGCCCGCAGGGCTCGTGTTCGTCCAACTGTACTGGCCCGGTGTGGCGCTGGTCCGACACCGGTGCCGCCGGACGCCGACCTCACACTCGGTGACGAGGTCGAGGCGTTGACGCCCTAGGTGAATCGACAACGCACTGCCGCCCAGGTGAGTTCCATGTCACATCACGCTCGGCGTGGTGGGCTCGCGCGAGTGGCACCCGACGTCGTCGGGACGCGGCAAGATGGACCGGTGACCGATCAGCCAACACTGTCGCCCGACGGCCTCTCACCCGACGCGCTGGGCCGCGCTCTGAGCGACATCGTGACATTCGTCGACGAGAACGGCTGGGATCAGCCGCCGATCCTGTTCGCCCTGGTCCCGACAGCCACGCTGGCGCAAACCCAACCGGATCTGATCGATCCCGACGACGACTCCGAACTGAGTCCGATCGCGCAGGAGTCCCTTCCGATCGGCTCCGAGCCGTCTGGCAACGCAGACCTCGAACACATCCTCGCGACCACGACGTGGCCGGCCCCGGTCACCGGCGCCGCGCTCGTCCAGGAGATCCTTGTGCTGCCGCCCGAGGCCGAGGCGGACCTGGATACGGCGTTTCTGCAGGTGCCAGGCGACCCGGACGACCCGACCGGAGGTGACGCCGTCCTACGCGCCTCGGCCGACGCCCATCCCGGTGCGCGCCCCGCCCGGCTCGCGATCGGCGCACTGCGCGACGGCCGCACATTGGCCCTGATGCAGTTACGTCCCGAGAGGGGCGCCGATCCGGCCGGCATCGAGTTGCTCACCCATCACGACCTGGCCACCGATCTGCGCGCCGCCCTGGCGCACACGCTCGACCACGGCCCCGACAGCTGACATAAGGCGGAGATCAGCAGTGCGGGGCGGGACGCCCTGCGCCCACGTCGCCGAGCGCGTCGACGGCGCCCTGCAGGTTGTCCACCTTCACCAGGGTGAGCCCGTCGGGCGCATCCGAGGTGGCCTCCGCGCAATTGCGCTGCGGCACGAGGAAGACGGTGGCGCCGGCGTCCCGGGCAGCGCGCGTCTTGTGCGTGATGCCGCCGATCGGGCCGACCGCACCGTCCTCGTCGATCGTCCCGGTCCCCGCGATGAACTTGCCGTGGGTCAGTTCGCCCGGACTCAGCCGGTCTATCACCGCCAGAGTCAACATCATCCCGGCCGACGGGCCGCCGATGTCACCGACGTTGTATGAGATCTTCAGTGCCGGATCGGCATTCACCACCTCGGGGGTGACGCCGAGATAACCGACCTTGGGGTTGTCGGGACGAGCCGCCAGCGTGACCGTCACCGTCTGCTTGGTGCCGCCGCGATCGATCTCGATGGGAACGACGGCGCCCGGAGCATTGCCCTTGACCGCGGCCTGCATCTCGGCCGTCGTCGAGACCTGCTTGCCGGCGACCGTCAGCACCTGATCGCCCTGCCGGAGCACATCCGCGGACGGGCCGCCGGGAGCGACGGTCGCGACGACGACCTTGGTCGGCCGGTTCAAGTAGCGCAGGGCCGCGGCGGTGGCGCTGTCCTCCGAGCCGGTCATGTCCTGCTGATTCTGTTGCTGGACATCGTCCGGTGACTGATCGGGCGGGTACAGGCGGTCGCGCGGCTCCAGCGTGTACGTGCCGGAGATCCACATCCCGAGAGCCTGGAACATCGACATGCCGTCGGTGACCGAGACGGTCGTCAGGTTGAGATTTCCGGTCGTCGGATCGGTGGGCGTGCCGGTGATGTCGACCACGGACTTGTCGTCGAGGGTGCCGAGTGTGTTCACGGTCGGGCCGGGGCCGAGTGCCACGAACGGCACCTGCACGGTCGTCCCGACGAACAGCAGTGCGACGAAGACCAGCGCGGTGACGACGACGGTCGCGATCCGACGATGCCCGGGCTGCAAGCTCATTCCGCTCACAGTAACGGACCCCTCCTACATTGAGCCGCCTACGCTCAAGGCGAACGCCGGGACGCCTGGCGGGCGGTACCGTGGAGGCATGAGTGATCTGCCCTTCGGGTTCTCCCCCTCCGGCGACGACGATGACGAACGCCGCGGCGAGGACAAGCGTCGCGAGGACAAGTCCGGCAACGACGCGTCCCCCGGCGACCCGGGCAACCCGCAGAATCCGTTCGGTTTCGCGATGGGCGGCGCCGAGGGTTTCGATCCGTCCCAGCTCGGCCAGATGTTCTCCCAGCTGGGCAATATGTTCAGCGGTATGGGCGCCGGGATGGCGCCCGGTGCGGGTGGCGGTCCGGTGAACTACCAGGTCGCCACGAACCTCGCTCGCCAGCAGATCGGCAACTTCACACCGGTGCTCGACAAGGAGACCCAGGCCGTCGCCGACGCGGTCCGGTTGGCCGACGTCTGGCTCGACGATGTGACCACCTTCCCCGGCGGTGTTCGGCAGGCCGTCGCGTGGACGCCGGTGACGTGGCTCGAAGAGTCGATGCCGACCTGGAAGCGGCTCTGCGATCCGGTCGCCACCCAACTCTCGCGAACCTGGGAACAGAATCTGCCCGCAGAGGCCGCCCAGTTCGCCGGCCCGATGATGGGCATGCTGACCCAGATGAGCGGGATGGCCTTCGGCACGCAGCTCGGCCAGGGACTCGGCCAGCTCGCCAAGGAGGTTCTCACCTCGACCGACGTCGGACTCCCTCTGGCCCCGGAGGGCACCGCGGTCCTCCTGCCCGAGGCGATCGCGAATTTCGCCGAGGGGCTCGAGCAACCGGCGCAGGAGATCATCCTGTTCCTCGCCGCCCGGGAGGCCGCGCACGTACGCCTGTTCACCCACGTCGGGTGGCTGCGGCAGCGTCTGCTGTCCACGGTCGAGGAGTACGCGCGGGGCATCAGCATCGATTTCAGTGGCATCGCCGACATGACGTCGGGCATCGATCCGCAGGAACTCCTGTCCGACCCGTCCAAGCTCGAGGAGCTGATCGGGTCGTCGGCGTCGTTCGAGCCGACCACCACACCCGAGCAGCAGGCAGCGCTGGCCCGGCTGGAGACCCTCCTCGCACTGATCGAGGGCTGGGTGGAGCAGGTGGTGTCGAGGGCTCTCGACGACCGCATCCCGAGCGCGGCCGCCCTCACCGAGACGATGCGGCGGCGCCGTGCCACCGGCGGGCCCGCCGAGCAGACCTTCGCGACGCTCGTGGGCCTGGAGTTGCGGCCACGCAAGGTGCGCGAGGCCTCCGCCCTCTGGTGGCAACTGTTGGAGGCAGGCGACATGTCGACTCGTGACGGGGTGTGGGCACATCCGGATCTGATGCCCGACGCCGACGATCTCGACCATCCGGCGGCGTTCATCGACGGCGTCATCGGCGGCGGGGCCAGTTCCTTCGACGACCCGATCGCTCAGCTCGAGGCGACCCTCGCGCAGGAGCGCGCGGACCAGGAGTCGCAGGGCGCGAAGCCGGACGACTCCCCCGACTCCGACGACCCGCCCCGCGACTCCGGCACGTCGTGATCGCCGCGGTGGTACAGGACGCTCCCGCACCACCGCAACCGCACTGAACACAGGCGTTCCGACTTGTGCACAACCTGTTCCACGACACCTGAGACCGCCTTCGGGGGTGGCAGAGTGACGTCATGTCCGATCCGAGCGCCCGGCACCCACGTCCCCCGGACGAATCCCGAGGTGCTCGCGAGACCATCGAGTTGCCGAGCAGCCTCCCGCTGGTGCGACCGGGGACACCGGTCCTGGTCCGGCCCGGCAATCGCGTGCATGTCGGCAGCGATCCGCACCGCAGCCTGATCATCGAGCTCTCCTCACCGGTCCGCGCGGACGCGGTCGCCACGCTGGTGCGTGATCTGAGCCGCCCTCGGTCGCGGGGAGAGATGCTGCGCCGCGCGCGGTCGATCGGCCTGACCGCAGCCGATCTCGCCACCATCGTCGGCCAGCTCACCGCCGCCGGCCAGGCGATCGCCACCGACAACGGCAGATCGTCGTCGACGCTGCGC
The DNA here is from genome assembly GCF_049844895.1 of Gordonia sp. DT101. Lineage (NCBI taxonomy): Bacteria > Bacillati > Actinomycetota > Actinomycetes > Mycobacteriales > Gordoniaceae > Gordonia > Gordonia sp. DT101. Next base: position 645,484 of record NZ_JBNCLX010000001.1, read on the forward strand.
ATCCGTCTGCATGGACGCGGCCCCCTGTCGGACCTCCTCGCCGCCTCGCTGACCGAGGTGGGGATGGTGCCGCGCCGGTCGACTCGTCGTCCCCATGACACGGTCGACGGGTGGGATGCGAACCTCGTGGTGCTCACCGACTTCCTGGTGCACGACCCGGCTGTCGTCAACGCACTCATCGCCGCCCGCATCCCGCATCTGCAGGTGCGCGTCCGAGACGGAGTGGGCGTGATCGGACCACTCGTGCTGCCCGGCCTCTCGAGCTGTCTCCGGTGCGCGGATCATCATCGCACCACGATGGAACCGGACTGGCCCCTCCTGGCCGCGCAGATGGTGCGTCAGCCGGGCTATGCCAGTGCCGGCACCATCCGCAGCACCGCCGCACTCACCCACGAACAGATCGAACAGCTCGCGGGCGCGCTCTGGGCCGGCACGTCGACCACGTCGACACCCCAATTATTCAATCGCGCTTTGGAATTCCACGCAGATCCGGCAAGTCTCGCAGTGGTCGAATGGCCACCGCACCCGTTGTGCGATTGCCGCCCGATCACCGCGCAGGCCGGTTGACCACGGCAGCAGCTCGGCGCTCGGGTGTGGCGGTCGTCGGGACGGGCCCGTCCTCTATCCTGAGGTGGGGAAAGGACGCTATGAGCGACATCACTCGGGGGCAGGGACGACGCAACGCCAAGTTGGCGTCGCTGCCCATCGGTATGGCCGGACGCGCAGCGGCCGGTCTCGGTAAACGCATGGTGGGCAGGGACAAGGACGAGGTCCAGCAGGAAATGCTGGAACGGGCCGCCGACCAGCTGTTCGCCGTCCTCGGCGAGCTCAAGGGCGGCGCCATGAAGGTCGGTCAGGCCATGTCGATCATGGAGGCCGCCATCCCCGACGAGTTCGGGGAGCCCTTCCGCGAGGCGTTGACCAAATTGCAGGCGGAGGCCCCGCCGCTGCCTGCAGCCAAGGTGCACAAGGTTCTCGACCAGCAACTCGGCACCAAGTGGCGCGAACGATTCCGTGAGTTCTCCGATGAACCCGCCGCGTCCGCCAGCATCGGGCAGGTCCACCGGGCCGTCTGGTCGGACGGCCGCGCCGTGGCCGTCAAGGTGCAGTATCCGGGTGCCGATCACGCCCTCAAGGCGGACCTGAAGACGTTGTCCCGGATGTCGGGTCTGTTGCAGAAGCTGTCGCCGGGCACCGATGTCAGGGCGATGATGGACGAACTCATCGACCGGACAGAGGCCGAGCTCGACTATCTCGGGGAAGCCGACAATCAGCGCGCCTTCGCCAAGGTCTTCGACGGCGACCCGGACTTCCTGGTTCCCAAGGTCGTGGCGAGCGCACCGAAGGTGGTTGTCTCCGAATGGATCGACGGCACCCGGCTGTCGAAGGTCATCGCCGACGGCGACCAGGCGACCCGCGACAACGCGGCCGCGAAAATGGCCACCTTCGAGGTGAGTTCACCGTTCCGGGTCGGACTGCTCCACGGCGATCCGCATCCCGGGAACTTCTTCCTGATGGACGACGGCCGTTTCGGCATCCTCGACTTCGGCGCGGTCGGTCACTATCCCAACGGACTTCCACCAGAGACCGGACCCATTCTTCGTCTGGCGCGGGACAAGCAGTACGAAGAGCTCAAAGAGCTGATGGTGCAGACCGACTTCATCCGGCGTTCGCATGCCGATCGAGTGAGCCCGGCCGACATCGAGGCCTACCTGAAGCCCTATGTCGACCCGCTCTACACCGAGTCCTTCCACTTCACCCGCAAGTGGATGCAACGCGCCGCCGGCAAGGCCACCGACGTCCGCGGCGACGTCTACAAGACATCGCGAAACCTGAACGTGCCCAAGAACTATGTGATGGTGTTCCGGGTGCTGGCAGGGTGTGTCGGCATCGCCTCACAGCTCGAGGCGAATGCGCCGTACCGCGCGATCATGGAGAAGTGGGTGCCGGGTCTCGCCGACTGAGTTCGGCCCCCTTCGTGACGTTCGCAAGCTCACTCCTCAGGGATCGGGAATTCCGTTCGACCCCTGAGGAAGCGAGCCTGCGAGCACCGACCGATCCCTGAGGAAGCGAGCCTGCGAGCGCCTCGACGGGCCGCCGCCCCATCAGGCGGCGTTCTTCCGCGGCCGACCGCGCGGGCGCTTCCGCGCGATCACGGTGCCGCGATCGAGGATCTCGCCGCCCCAGACCCCCCAGGGCTCGGCACGGTCCAGCGCGGCCCGCAGGCAGGCCTCACGCAGCGGGCACTCGGCGCACATTGCCTTGGCCCGCTCCAGATCTCGGGGATCCTCGGCGAACCACAGATCGGCGTCGGCCACCTGGCAGGGCAGGTCCAGGCCATCGACCGACACGTGGTCCGCCGAAAGACACGATTCGAGAACGCAATCGACGGTCATCTTGCTCTCCACATCTACTCGTGTTGGGTGTTGAACCCGGAGTCCTCGATGTGAAGTAGTCGAAATGGAAGCTCATCACCTGGGATGAGATCGATTTCGGGTATCTACAACAAGGGCCACGGGTTCGCGTCTGCGATTCGCCCGTGGCCCGAAAGGTGCGGAGTTAACGTCTCCGCAGACTTCGTATCTGCACGGGGAACCGCTGCTCGGCTCGCGCGCCGGCGATTGCCGGGTCTGCGAGCGGTACGGCTGCGGCGGGCGCATGGGCTGCCATCGGGCACACATGGGTCACATCGACCCAGGAGCGGTCGCGACGGAAGTTCATACCGACGAAGAAGTCGATCGACGCCGCCGTCGGTGCCAGAGGCATCGCCACAGGCACGCTGACGCTCGCCTGAATGTTGATTCCGTTCACTGATCCGCTCCTTTCCGTGCTCGCAGGCTTCCACATGTGAGGCGACCCATTACGGACAAACAGGTAGCACCCCGTGCTGACGAATCAAGACTAGGGGGTGGGACAAACTTCGCACAACCCATTTTTGACCTGCGGTTTCGATACGGCGCGGGCTCGGTTTCGATACGGCGCGGGCTCGGTTTCGATACGGCGCGGGCTCGGTTTCGATACGGCGCGGGCTCGCTACGCTCACGCGTGCCTACTCAACCCGGCGGCTGCGCTCGCGCGTGCCTACTCAACCCGGCGGGTTTCGATACGCGTCGCGTTCACTTCGTTCACCCGTCGCTACTCAACCCGGCGGCCTTTGACGAGGTCGAGGAGTTCTGGACCGAACTCCTCGAGTTTCGTCGGTCCGATGCCCGGAATCGCACCGAGCGACCGGGCATCTGCCGGCCGCTGGTCGGCCACCGCATCCAGCATCGCGTCGGTGAGGATGGCGAGTTCCCGCACGCCACGCCGCCGCGCACGGTCGGCCCGCCAGACCCTCAGCGCGGATACCAGCGACTCGTCGCGGTCCTCGATGCGACAACTCGCGCACCGACCTCGCACCCGCGACTCCGGGTTCACCAGCTCCGCTCCGCACACCGTGCATCGCCCGCTCCGATTCGGATCGAGGTCGATGCCGTCGAGGAATCGCGTTCGTCGGCGCGTGGCCCGTCCGCCGCCCGACCGCGACAGGCTCCACGAGAGGTAGAGGTGCTCGCGAGCGCGGGTGATGCCCACGTAGAAAAGCCGGCGTTCCTCCTCGATCGCCTCGTCACCGTGTTCGATCGCCTGGGTGATGGGAACCGATCCCTCGGTGAGTCCGACCAGGAAGACCGCGTCCCACTCCAGCCCCTTGGCCGCGTGCAGCGACGCGAGCGTGACACCGACCTGCGCGGGGGTGTGCCGCTCGCCCGCCCGCAATGCCAGCTCCGACACCAGGCGTCGCAAGGTCATACCGGGCTGGTCGGCGATGATCTCGTCGACAACGGACATCAACGTACGCAACGATTCCCATCGGGACTTCGCCGTCGGCCCCGCCGGTTCGGTCTCACTCAGGCCGAGGGGCGCCAGGACGGCGCGTACCACCCGCGTGGTCTCGGCGCCGGCGGGCAGGTCGTCGCGGCCGGCGGCGGCCTCGAGGTTGCGCATCGCCTGGCCGATCTCGGTGCGCATGAAGAACGCCTCGGATCCCCGTACCTGATAGGGGATGCCGGCCTCGGTGAGTGCCTCCTCGAAACGTTCGGACCGCGCGTTCACGCGATAGAGCACGGCGATCTCCGAGGGCGAGGTACCGGAGTTCACCAGGTGTTTGATCTGCGCGGCGACCCCGTTGGCCTCGCGCAGGTCGTCGGCGAACTCGGCCGGTCGGGGAACCGGGCCGCGGGGACGTTGTCCCACCAGCTCCAGCCTCGTGCCCGGTGAGCGCTCGGTCGCGGCACCAATGACCTGATTCGCCAGTGACACCACCTCGGGAGTGGATCGATAGTCACGTTCCAGACGGACCAGGGTGGCCTCTGGGTGACGGCGGGTGAAGTCCAGCAGGTACTTCGCTGTCGCGCCGGCGAACGAGTAGATGGTCTGGTTCGCGTCGCCCACCACCGTCAGATTGTCGCGCTCCCCCAGCCACGCCTCGAGGAGCCGTTGCTGGACCGGTGTGATGTCCTGATACTCGTCGACGACGAAACACCGGTAGCGCGAACGGAAGTCGGCTGCATGGTCGCTTTCCCGAAGTAGCTCGCCTGCGTAGATGATCAGGTCGTCGAAATCCAGGAGCAGATGTGCACCATCACGTTTCGCAGTCTCGTACGTGTCGAAGACCGCGGCTACCGCATCATGTGGGAATGGGGTGTCGCGACCGGCGGCACCGGCGTGCGCCACGTATTCGCCGGGTGTGATGAGGGATCCCTTGGCCCACTCGATCTCCGACGTCAGGTCACGCAAGGACTCGCTGGTGGTGGTCAGGCCGACGTGACGGGCGGCGCGCGCCACCAGCGGGACTTTGTGGTCGAGGAGCTCCCAACTCAGACCGCGCGGCCAGAAGTATCGCAGCTGACGCAGGGCCGCCGCGTGAAATGTCTGCGCCTGAACCGAATTGCCGGGGCCCGCGATGTCCAGCGACCTGAGTCGCGAACGCAGCTCGCCCGCCGCGCGTGTGGTGAACGTGACGGCGAGCACCTGACTCGGATTCACCTGGCCACTGTCGATCAGATGCGCGATACGCCGGGTGATGGTCCGCGTCTTCCCGGTCCCGGCCCCCGCCAGCACGCACACCGGGCCCCGCGGGGCGAGCACCGCCCGCTGCTGCTCGGGGTCGAGACCGTCGAGGATGCGGTGGAGATCGGGCACCGGTTCACTATGCCATCCGGCACGGACACCCGATCGTCACGTCTCGCCACGCCGATCTGCGCACGGTCGGCGAGATTCTGCGCACGGTCGGCGAGAGTTGGTATCGCCGTCACCGGCGGCGATCAGACGCCGAGCTTGGCCTTGACGTCTGCGATCGACGGGTTGGTGGCCGTGCTGCCATCGGCGTACAGAACGGTCGGGACCACGTGGTTGCCGCCGTTGACGCTCCCGACGAACTCCGCGGCGTCGGGATTGAGCTCGATGTCGACCTCCTGCCACGTCAGACCGAGGCTCTTGAGTCCGGTCTTGAGCCGCGCACAGTAGCCGCACCAGCTCGTGGTGTACATCGTCAGTTCGCCGGTGTCGGAAACCCGGGCCGAGGCGTCGTCATCGATCACATTGCTCATGCCACCCATAACAGCACGGAACGGCGCACTGTTCCCGGCGAGGCCGCTATCAGCGATCCGCGTACGCCCACGCCGTGATGAGCGATCGCGCGATGGAGATCGACCCCGGGAGGCGCAACCTGCGCTCGTCTGTCCCCGTGCCCACGGATCCGTCGCCGCGCACCCACTCGGCGCCCTCCTCGAGGGCGTCGATCACCTCGGCACGGTCGAACCAGACGGCGTCGCCGATCTCCCCGTCCAAGAACTCCAGAGGTTCGTCGGGGTCTCCGATGGCGGCGAAACCCAGCATCAGCGACCGCGGGAACGGCCATGGCTGGCTTCCCAGATAGCGAGGTTCGCGGATGGTGATGCCGACCTCCTCGTGGACCTCGCGCGCGACGCATTGTTCGAGCGACTCTCCGGGTTCGACGAATCCGGCGAGGGTCGAGTACCAGCCGTCGGGCCAGATCGCCTGCCGGCCGAGCAGCAGCCGATCGCCACCGTCGTGGACGACGGTGATGATCGCGGGGTCGGTTCTCGGGAACTCGTCGGCGCCGGTGTCCACGTGCCGTCGCACCCAACCGCCGCGAGCCGGGACTGTCGCGGACCCGTCAACCGGCGAAAAGCGTGCGGTGGCATGCCAGTTCAGGATGCCCAGCGCTGTGGCGAGGAGCCCTGCCTCGTCGGCGTCCAGGCCGTGCGCACCGCGACGCGGGTCGTCGGTGGGACCGTCGATGTGATCGACACGCCGAGCCCACAGATCCGCGCCGGCGCTCTCGGCGCCGCCGATCCCGAGGAACACCGCGTCCGCGGGCGGCTCGTCGGCGAACTCGATGGCGGCGAGCCAGTGCAGACCACCACCGTCGGACACCGGGTAGCGGCCGTTGGAATCGATCAGGAGCACGCGGGCCGTCGACCACCCCGCCTGCATGCGTGCCGGGTCGTCACGGATCTCATCGGCTCGGTCGAACGTCGCGCGCGACAACAGCGGCGGCTGGTCGAACACGAACTGATCCCCGATCATTCGGACTGTCCCTTGCGCACGTAGAGCAACCTGTCCCCTGCCTCGATCTGTTCGACCTCACTGTCGTCGACGCGGTGCAATACCCCGTTGCGCACCACCCCGAGCACGATGTCTCGGGTGTGCGAGGGCGACCCACCGGTCTCGGTCGGGTCGACCTCGCGTTCAGCGATCGCATACCCCGCATCGGGTGTCAGGAGATCTTCGATGACCTCCACCACCGATGGTGTCATGGTCGCGATACCGAGCAACCGTCCTGCCGTCTCCGACGACACCACCACCGAGTTCGCACCCGACTGCCGCATCAGGTGGGTGTTCTCCGATTCCCTGATGGACGCCACGATCTTCGCCCGTGGATTCAGTTCTCGGGCGGTCAACGTCGCCAGCACCGCGGTGTCGTCGCGATTGGCCGCGACCACGATGCTCGCCGCGTGTGCCACGCCCGCGAGCCGCAGGACATCCGACTTGGTGGCGTCACCGCGGACCGTCACGAGGCCGTCGGCAGCGGCCGCCTCCAAGATGTGCGGGTCCGAGTCGACCACGACGATCTCGGCCGGCTTGATGCCGTCACCGATCATCGCGTCCACCGCGGTCCGGCCCTTGGTGCCATAACCGATGACGACGGTGTGATTGCGCACGCTGTTCCTCCAACGCTGGATCTTGAGCGCCTGCCTCGACCGTTCGGTCAGCACCTCCAGTGTGGTACCGATCAAGACGATCAGGAACAGCACGCGCAACGGGGTGATGATCAGTAGGTTGATCAGCCGGGCGGACGGGGTGTACGGAGTGATGTCGCCGTATCCGGTGGTCGAGAGCGTCACCGCGGAGTAGTACATCGCGTCGAGGAACGACAGTGCGTTCGGCTGGACGTCCCGATACCCGTCGCGGTCGAGATAGACGATGATCGAGGTCGCGAACAACGCGACCACGGCGAAGACCACCCGCTTGCCGATCGCCCGACCCGGACTCTGCTGCAGTTCGGGAATCCGGACAACTCCGACCAGCGCGTAGTCGGGGCTGTCCGCGAGTTCCTCGGACCGCAGTCGCCGCCGAAACCCCCTGGACCGCATCAGCCGTACCGCCGTTCGCTCACGAGTGGAATCTAGCTCATTTCGCCAGCATTGCAGCGAGCGCCGGCCGATCGGGCAGGTCGTCGGGCTCAAGTGTGTAACCCGACCGCACGTAGTGGAATGCGGCGCGTACGTTCTCGAGCGGGACACCGGCCAATTGCGCCCAGGCGATCCGGTAGGCGGCGAGCTGGACGAAAAGCGATTCCCGGCGAGCCGGCTCCGGCACCGACCCCGTCTTCCAGTCCACCACCAGCCACCGCCCGCCCGCCTCCGCGAAGACGGCATCGATCCGGCCGCGGATCACCGTCGGACCGATCACCGTCTCGAACGGCACCTCCACCTCGGTCGGGCTGCGCTGTGCCCACGTCGATGCCAAGAACGCATCACGCAGCTGATCGAGGTCGGCGTCGGGCGACGCGGTCCCGTCGGCGGCACCCGGCAACTCGTCGACATCGAGGAGGCGGGTCGCGCCGAACCACCGCTCGACCCAGGCGTGAAACGCAGTACCCCGCCGGGCCGTCGGGTTGGGCTGATAGGGCGTCGGGCGTCGCAGCCGCCGAGCGAACGCCGCCTCGTCGGTGTCGAGTTCCACGAGCTGGCTCACCGACAAGTGCGTCGGCAGCTCCACATCGACCTCTGCCTGGTTGGTGCTGTGGTGTTCGGCCAGCAAAGCCGCCACCTCGGCGCGCCACGCGGCGATCTCCTCGTCGTCTTCGTCGTCGCCCGTCTGCTCGGACGCCGGGGCATCGAACAGCGCCGGTGCGTCCCGATCGGCGATCGCATCGAGGACCAGGCGGGCCGCAGCCGTCACCGCGAGTCGGCGCTCGCCGAGAAGATCACGCGGCCACGACTCGCTGACGATCCGCTCTGCCAGCGGGTTGGTCGCATCGTCGGCCGGCTCCGGTGCGTCCACGTCGATCACCATGTCGGTCGAATCCACGTCGGGGTCGGCGATGGACGCCGACATGATCGTGCGGATCTCCTCGAAGAACGGTGAACCGCCCCGGGACTTGTCGCCGGTCTCAGACCAATGGTGAGCCGAGATCAACAGCTCGTGTTTCGCACGGGTCAGGGCGACATAGAGCAACCTACGATCCTCTTCGAGCCGCCGCTGCCCGATCGCCTCCTTGTGTTCGGTGAGAGTCGTCTCGAGTTCCTTGCGATCCGACACCGACCGCAGATCCAACGCCGGGAATCCCTCCGCATCGGTGCCGTCGGCCAGATCACCACGCAATGCCGCGGGCAACTCCTTGGCGCTGCCCAGCCAGGTCGTGTCGGCGCGCCCGCCGGGAAAGATGCCCTGACACAGATGCGGCAGCACCACGACATCCCACTCGAGGCCCTTCGCGGCGTGCACGGTGAGGATCTGCACCCGTTGTTCGGCGACCTCGATCCGACCGGGTTCGAGCCCCTTCTCGATGGTCTCCGCAGTGTCCAGGAACGCCAGCAACCCCGGCAGATTCGCTCCGGGTCGGTCGGCATATGCGGTCACGTAGTCGGCGAATGCGTCCAGGTGTTCACGCCCGGTGATCGCGCCACGCATGCGATGGGCGCGGATCTGCGCCTCCACCGCCACCCCGATGGTGTGTTCGACGTCGGCCACCAGCTCGGGCAGCGGTTGACCGATCCGGCGACGCAACGACTCCAGCTGCGCCCCGAAGGCACGGATACGGGCGTATCCCTCGGTGCTGTACCGCTGTGCGTCACCGGGATCGACGATGGCATCCGCGATCCCGGCACGGTCGACGATCTCCGTGGGCAGGACAGCGTCGAGGGCTTCGTCGAGCTCCTCCCGGGACGCCACCACGCCCGTCGAACCATACGACTCGACCGCGGCCAACTCGGTCGCGCGTCGCCACAGCGTCGCCAGATCACCTGCGCCGAGTTGCCATCGTGCGCCGGTGAGCAGACGCATCGCCGCGGTACCGGCCATCGGGTCGGCGATCACCCGCAACATGGCCACGATGTCCTCGATCTCCGGGACATGGAGCAGGCCCCCGATACCGACGACCTCGGCAGGGATGCCGCGACTCTCCAGCTCGGCCGCCAAGGGGGCGGAATCCTCGTTGCGCCGCACCAGGATTGCCGTGGTGGGTGGGGCCTCGCCGGCCGCCTCCGCATCACGATAGTGCCGCTCCACATGGTCTGCGACCCAGCTCCGCTCGTCGACGACGGTTTCGGTGAGTGCCAGTCGCACCGAGCCGAGCGGAGCGTCGGGACGTGGCCGTAACACACTGACGGGTATCCCCCGACGACGCAGCTCGTCCGACGTCTCGTTCGCGAGGCGCAACGCGTGGACAGCATTTCGCCAGCTGGTGAGCAATTCCAGCCGAACCGCAGGCGACGAGTCGGACTGTCGGAAGTCGTCGGTGAACCTGGGGAGATTGGCCGCCGACGCACCACGCCACCCATAGATGGACTGAATGGGGTCGCCGACGGCGGTCACGGCGACGCTCCCGACTGTGTCGCGCCCGCGGGGTGGCGCCGACCCCCGGCGGCCCGGCGCCACCCCGAACAACGTCGCCAGCAGGATTCGCTGCGAGTGGCCGGTGTCCTGATACTCGTCGAGAAGCACCGCTTTGAACGATTCCCGTTCGGCGGCAACCACTTCGGGGTTGCGCATCACCAAGCGCGCCGCCAGCGACATCTGACTGCCGAAGTCGAGCGCGGTGGCCGCCCGCATGGATTCCGACAGCGCCTCCACCATCGGGATCAGCTCGCGACGTTCGTCGATCACGTCGCGCACCTTCAGCAGGGCCTGGGTCGGGGTGTCGCGCTGGCGTGGTCCCTTCGGCAACGTCTCGATCAATTGATACAGGTCGTCGCCCGTGCGTCGCAGGTCGTCCATGTCGACGAGGTGCTCGGCCATCTCGCCGTACAGCTTCAGCACCGCCTCGGTGACACTGGCCGGCACCTTCTTCGTCTGCAACTCCCCGGTCCAGTTCGCGACCACCGAGAACGCCATCTGCCACAGCTCGGTCTCCGACAACAACGTGGAATTCGGCTCCACCGGCAGCAACAGACCGTAGTCGGCGATGAGCCGTCCGGCATAGGCGTGGTACGTGCTGACCTCCGGGTCACCACCGTTCAGGCGCGCAGCGATGGCACCATCGGGATCCCAGCCACGCAACGCGGGCGACCCCGCCAGCATCGACAGTCGACGCCTGATACGGACCCCCAACTCACTGGCCGCCTTTCGCGTGAAGGTCAGCCCCAGCACCTCATCGGGCGCGACGAGACCGTTGGCCACCAACCACACCACCCGAGCCGCCATGGTCTCGGTCTTGCCGGCCCCCGCGCCGGCGACGACGAGGATAGGTTCCATCGGCGCCTCGATCACGGCCACCTGTTCAGGCGTCGGTGTGGGCAACCCGAGGGCAGCGGCCAGCGACACCGCGGAGATCCTCGACCTCACGAGTCGGTCAGTCATCGATCACCGTCTTGCCGCGCAGTTGCGCGGGACAGCTGGTGGCCAGCGCGCAATGGGTACATCCGGGATTCAGCGTTGCGGCAAAGCCCGGACCCACGCTGGCCCGGGCCGCCTTGCGTACCACCGAGATCCACTCGTCCACCCGATCCGATGTGAGAGGTTCCTGTACCCGCTCGGTGGCGCCGCTGTTCCGGTTCGCCGCCGAGACGTACACCAGGCGACCGCCGCCGGGGTCGCCGTCGCCGATGCCCTCGACCCCGCCCAGTGCCAGCGCGAGTTGATAGGTTGCCAACTGTGCGTGATCTTGCGCGTCCGCCTTCGTGATCGCGGTCTTCGCGGTCTTCACGTCGACCACCACCGGCCGCCCATCGCGGTCGCGTTCGAGACGGTCGATCCGGCCGCGCAGGCGCACCGGCACCTCCGGATCGCCGTCCGCACCGGCGTCCTGAGACCCGGCGGGCAATGTCGCGTCGATCGCCGCCTCGACACCCATCTCCGACAGATCGTCACGCGAGAGTCGCAGCCAGTCACGGAAATTCGTGAGCATGGCCTCGGCCCGTTCGAGCTCACGCACCGAGTACCACGCCGCCCCGGTATCGACCCGGTCCCAGATGCCACGCAGCGCAGCCGTCACCTCGGCAGGCTCGATCTGGCCGGCCACTGCCTGCACCAGAGTGTGCACCAAGGTCCCGGTCAGCGCGGGCGTGCCGTCTCCGTCGCGGCCGCCATGCCGTTCGAGAACCCAGCGCAACGCGCATCGCGTCAACGACTCGACATTCGACGGCGACAACATGACCGGCCCACGGTCGGGGGTCCATAGGGCCGCATCGGAACTCGGGCCCGCCAATCCGTACCAGTCCTTCGGAGCAGCACCGGGAATATCCGAGTCGGCGAGTTCGGCGAGCAGTTCTGCAGCGGCCCGGGTACGCGCATCGAGCTCGCCGCTCCCGGCGCCGGTCATACTCGGCCCGCTCGGCCCGCTCGCTCCGCTCCCGGCGCCGCCCACACTCGGCCCGCTCGCTCCGCTCCCGGCGCCGCCCACCACCGCGGACCGCAACGTCGCGATCAACGACGCCAACGACAGCACCCGGTCGACGCCCGGATCCAACGGCAGTTCCGCGAAGGGCTCCATCGGCTCCTCGTCCACGGCCTCCGTCGAGCCCTCCCGACGAGTGGCGAGGGCATCAGCGATCTCCGCAACGAACCGCGACGGCGACGCGTCGCCGCTGCCGTCCTCCACCGCCGTCACCAGCAGTCGTCGCCGCGCCCGCGTACATGCGACCAGCAGCAGCCGACGCTCGTCGGCGAGCGCAGCCGTGGTGCGAGCCACCGTGTCCAGCGCCTCCGGATCCACTCCATCGAGCAGATCGACCAACTGACCCGTCCCCAGCACACTGCCCCGGCTGCGCAGTGACGGCCACAGACCGTCGAGTACACCGGCCACCGCGACGACGTCCCACTCGCGGCCCGCGGCGGCATGGGCCGACAGCACGGTCACCGCGTCGGCACCCGCACCCGGAACGCGGCTGTCCCGTGGGATCTGCAGTGCCGCAAGGTATCGGACAAAACCGGCAGGTCCCGCCGCGGGCAGATTGTCGGCGAATCCGGCGGCCGCCTCGAACATCGCCATCACCGCGTCGAGATCGCGGTCGGCCTGCTCCCCGGCCGGGCCACCGCGGATCGCACTCGCCATCCACCGACGTTCCAGACCGGTCGCCTGCCAGGCCGCCCACAGGGTCTCCTCGACGCCGCGGCGTGCCACATCGGTCCGATGGGCGGCATCGACCACCTCGAGCACGCGGACCAGCGGGCGTGCCTCGGCGTCGGTCAGCGCTCGGAGATAGCGCTCGGCCTCCGTGCGGTCGAGGATCGCACGCCGGAGGGCGATCAGCGAATCGGTGGCCGCGCCACCGTCGCCCGTCCGCTCATCGAACCGGCGGACCCCGCGGCGCAGTCGGCGCATCGCACCCGGGTCGGCACCGCCGACGGGGCCGGACAGCAATGCGACCGCGTCCTCCACCGCAAACGCCTCCACGGCGTCGTCGTCGGACAACCCGCGCGCGGCGACGGCACGCAGAACCTGCATCAGCGCCGCGACGGCACGCTGACGATGCAGCGGCAGGTCGCTGGTCGGCGTGGTGACCGGGACACCCGCGGAACGGAATGCGCGGCGCAACGCCGGCAACGCCAGCGATACCGAACGCACGATCACCGCCATCCGGGACCACGGGACCCCCGAGAACAAGTGCGCGCGACGCAACAGATCAGCGACCGCAGTGGCCTCCTTGGCGCCCGAGCTGAAGACCCTGACCTCGGCTCCGCCGAGCGGGTCGTCGTTCGGGTCGGTACCGTCCGACCTCACCTCCGGCGGCAATGGATACGGATGAGGACGAGCCCCCGGGAGTCGCGATGCCAACGCATTGCCGACCACGGCGACCACCGGATGATTTCGAAAACCTTGTGTCAGCACGATATCCCGGTCGGAACCGCGGTCGGCGAGCTCGTCTGCGAACCGAGGGCTGGCACCCCGGAAACCGAACACCGACTGATCGGTGTCGGCGGCGACGACGGTCGAATCGGTGCCGGTGCCGATCAGGGTCACCAGCGCCGATGCCTGCGGATCGAGATGCTGCGCATCGTCGACGAGGAGATGCCGGATTCGTCGCCGCTGCCCGGCGAGGAGATCGGGGTCCGTGGCGAATGCCGAAAGCGCCGACCCGACGAGTTCCGCGGCATCGACGGCGGGCGCCGACGCGCCCGGGGCGTCGGCGCCGACCGCGCCGCGCAACAGCATGTTCTGCTCGTATTGGCCGTACGCCCGGCCGGCCGCCACCCACTCCGGGCGGCGATGACCGCGCCCGAGGGCGGACAGCTCCTCCGGGCCGACCCCGCGTTCGGCGGCCCGCATCATCAGGTCGCGCAACGCCTGTGCGAATCCATCGGTGCCCAGGGCCGGTCGCAGCCGATCTGGCCAATACTCTGCGCCGTCCTCGAGGTCGCCCGCCAGCAGTTCACGCAGCACCATGTCCTGTTCGGATCCGGTGATCAGGCGGGGCGGCGGATTTCCGTGCGCCGACGCCTGCAGCCGGAGCACGGCGAACGCGTAGGAGTGCACCGTGCGCACGAGAGGCTCGCGCAGTGCATGACCGGCGCCGTCGGCATCGGCGCCTGGCCCCGCCGCCAGCACCCGGCGGGTGATCTCCTCGCGGAGCATTCCGGCGGCACGCCGTGACGAGGCCAGGACCAGTACCGACTCGGGATCCACCGCTGGGCGCACCAGTCGGGACACTGCGGCGTCGACGATCAGGGCGGTCTTCCCGGTGCCGGGACCACCATGAACACGGATCGGCGACCACGGTCGGCCGGGATCCGCCGACGCCGACCCGCTGATCGCCTCCCGGACGTCGGCAGGCCACTGCCGGGCGGCATCGTCTGCACCGGCCCGGGTGGCGATCAGGCGGGTGCGCAGCGCGGTGCCAGTCCCCGGCGTGGAATCGACGCGACGTGCCATGACCCTATGGAATCACGCGACCACGACACCGCTCCGGGCTCGACCCCCGTGCCTGCCCGATCCTCGGGGGTCGGTCCACCGGACATGCGGCAGGATGGCAGTCATGTCGTTGACCACCTACGTCTTCGGGACCGACACACCCGAGGCACCGCACGTCCTCGCGATCCACGGACTCACCGGTCACGGCAAGCGATGGGAGTCGCTCGCCGCCGATCACCTCCCGGACCTGCGGGTGATCGCCCCCGACCTGCTCGGGCACGGATACTCACCGTGGGAACCGCCGTGGTCGTTGGAGGAGCACGTGGCTTCTCTGATCGTCGTGGTCGAGCAGCACATCCCGGTGGACGCCCACCCGTTCGTCGTGGTGGGCCACTCGTTCGGGGGTGCCGTCGCGGTGCGCCTCGCCCAGCGGCTGGGCAGCGACTCGGTCCGCGGACTGGTCCTGCTCGACCCGGCGCAGGGCCTCGATCCCGCCATGACCCTCCAGGTCGCCACCGACAGCCTCGAGCACTGGGACTACGCGGACGCAGCGGCGGCCAAGTCGGCCAAACGCGCGGAAGGGTGGGCAGATATCCCGGAAGAGCTGTTGGACAAGGAGATCGACGACCACCTCACCGACCGCACAAACGGGCGGGTGGGGTGGCGGGTGTCCGCCCCGGCCGCGGCAACCGCGTGGAGCGAGATGGCCCGTGACGCCGTGCTGCCGCCGCCAGGTCTACCGACCACGGTCGTCGTCGCCGATCGGGTCGACCCGCCGTTCGTCCGGCCCGCCTTTCTCGAGGCCTGCGCCACCGAACGTCCCGACTCCGTCGAGATCGTGCACGCCGATTGCGAACACATGGTGCCGTTCCTGGCGCCCGAACTCACTGCACGAGTCATCCGGTCGATGGTCGATCGGGGCTGACATGGCGGCGGTCACCGACGACGAGGTCGAGCAGGTGCGCGCACTGGTCGGCGCGATCCCGGTCGGTCAGGTCACCACGTACGGCGACCTGGCCGCGGCCGTCGGCCTGTCCAGCCCGCGGATCGTCGGATGGATCATGCGGACCGACTCGGCTGACCTACCGTGGCATCGCGTCATCACCGCAAGCGGGAAACCTGCCACCCACCTGGCCGGCCGACAACTCGAACGCCTACGGGACGAAGGGGTTCCGGTCCGTGACGGCAAGGTGGTCCTCCGCGATTGCCGGTGGACGCCGATCGGTTGAGGGCAGCGTGGTCTCGATACGCTGCCTCGCTTCGCTCGGAAGCTACTCGACCAGCGGGAGAAGCGGCGCCTCAACCATCGGGAGAAGCGGCGCCTCAACCAGCGGAAGGCACAGCCAACCGACCAGCGGGAGAAGCGGCGCCTCGCTCTCCACCGCCGATCGAGTGGCCGGCGAGCCGCCAGGCGAGCCGGCGTACGAGATCACCCACCACGACAACGACTTTCAGCGACGCACCGCGGCATTCCGCCGATACGGGCTCACCGCGGCGCGCATCCGGGTCACGATCAGGTCGACGATCCGCCGGTCCGCACCGAGCGGATCGGCGACCGCGTCGGCACCATAGGTGTGCAACCGGTTGTGGAACAGACCCGGTGCCAGCAGATAGCTCGCGATCACCACGCGGCGACCGCGTCGGGAGGCACGCTCGAGCGCTTCCGGCACCGACGGCGATGCGGTCGTGATGAACCCGACCTCCACCCGGCCGCCGATCAGCGACTCGAGTTGGCGTGCCGCGAGATGAACTTGCCCGCAAGCACTTTCATCCGACGACCCGGCGGCGGCCAGTATCACTGTATCGCCCGGCTCCCAGCCCGCCTCGATCAGCCGAAGTCGCGCCACCGCCGCGATGCCGGGATCCGGTCCGAGCGCACGGGTCACCACCGTGTCGGCCCGGCCTGCCGCGACGACGTGCCGAGGGATGTCCTTGCGTACGTGATATCCCGACGCCAGGAAGGCGGGCACGAGCACCGCGGGTCGGTCGACGTCCGCGATCACCTCGGCAGGCGTCGGTCCGAGCACGTCGACGAACGCCGTCCGCGTGGTACCGATCCGATCACTCACCGCCTCGGCGATCTCGGCGATCACGTTCACACCATGCGGGTTCCGGGTGCCGTGCGCGACCAGGACGGGACTGATGTCGCGAAGTCGGTCTCCGGTCGGCAGGATCGGGTCGCTGCCCCTGCGTGTCATTCGGGGTCGTCCTCTCCGTCGTACTCCAGATCAACCGCGAGCCGATATCCGCGCTTCACCACGGTCTGGATCATCTTGGGGTCCCCCAACGCATTACGCAGTCGGGCAACAGCGACCTCGACGGCGTGCGTGTCGCAGCTGTCGCCGGGGAGGCCGGCCAGGAGCTCCTGACGGGACACGACCCGACCGGGCGCCATGGCAAGCGCTTTGAGCAGACCCAGGCTGGTCGCCGACAGATCACGGAGTTCACCGTCGACGATGACTGCCTGACCGCGGATCGCCGTGTTGTGACCGTGGATTCGCAGATTATGGCTGCGCCGCGGGAGCTCTTCGGTGATCAGTCGCGCAAGCGCACCGAGACGGAATCGCTTGGGATAGATCGTCGGGATCTGCAAGGCTTCGAGCGGTCCGGCGGTCACCGAACCGACGCACATCACCGGCACCGCAGTTCTCATGGCATGCACGAACTGTGAGAGCTTGCCCAGTTCCTTGGCTCGGGTGAGGATGGCTGCCGCAGCGGGCGCGCTGGTGAACGTGATGGCATCGAGGTCACCGCGAGTGACCGCCCCGATCATCCGGTCGATCCGGTCGACGTCGGGATGCATGTTCCAGCGATAGACGGGCACGGGCAGCACCCGTGCGCCGGCGGCACGCAGCACCGCACAGAAATCCGGCAGGGGTTCCCACTCGGTGGTCGCGCCGTGCAACTGCACGGCGATCCGCACTCCCTCGACGCCCTGATCGAGCAGTCGGTCGAGCACCTCCGACGACGACTCGCTCTCGGGCGACCATTCCTCCCGCAGTCCTGCGGCACGGATGGCGCCTTTTGCCTTCGGCCCGCGGGCGATGAGCCGGCTCTTCCCGAGCGCGTCGATCAGCGACTCGGCGCTTCCCCATCCGTCGGCCGCCTCCACCCAGCCGCGGAAACCGATACCCGTCGTGGCGACCATGAGTTCCGGCGGGTCGCCGATGATCTCCTTCGTGACGCGTTCCAGCTCGGTGTCGTCCGTGAGCGGCAGGATCCGGATGGTCGGTGCGGCCATGACCTCTGCGCCCCGACGGGTCAGCAGTGCCGCGAACTCGTCCGCACGACGTGCAGCGGTGATCCCGATGGTGAAACCGGCCAACGGCAGGTTCTCCGCGGCATCGGAGGATTCATTGTGCTTGTGTGTGCTCATCGGCGCGGGAAGAACACCTCGACCATGTCATCGACGATGTGGACGGCGTAACTCGCCACCGACGTCGTGTCGTCGTCGAGGCACAGCCCGGTGCGCAGGGAGAACACTTGCTTGCCCAGCGGACTCGCAACGGTCGGCTCACCCGAACGATCGCCGGTCACACCGCGGGAGAGCACTGCGGCGCGGGAGAACGGATCGATGTTGCCGATCGCATACAGCCGCGTACGGCCGACGACGGCCTCCCGGTCGGTCTCCACCGCGGGGACCCGGAACAATGCGGCCTGTTCGAAATCGGGCCCGAGAACACCGGCACCGCGGCCGATCGCCAGATCGGCCACGGCGCAGGCGCGGACCCACTCCCCGGGCACCGCGTCGGGGTGGGTCCCGGGTTCGGCGGGTTGATGAGCGGCAATCACGTCGGCACTCCTTCACGTTCGGGTTCGGTCACGTCACGGACTGCGGCCGGCGAGCCGGTCTCACGTGCCGGCATCGCCGGCATGTCCAGCAGCACCGGCACCTTCCGGTCGACTTCGGCGAACCGGATCGTCGGGTCCACCACATCCGGCGCGTTCACGAACGAGACGAAGCGCTTCAGCTTCTCCTCGTCGTCGAGAACGGCGGCCCACTCGTCTCGGTACCCGGCGACATGTGCTTCCATCGCCGCCTCCAACTCGGTGGCCAGTCCCAGGCTGTCGTCACAGACCACCGCACGCAGATGGTCGAGACCGCCCTCCAACGACTCCAGCCACGGCGCGGTGCGCTGCAGCCGGTCGGCAGTTCGGACATAGAACATCAGGTACCGATCAATGTATGCGACCAACGTCCGGTCATCCACTCCACTGGCGAGGAGTTGAGCGTGCTTCGGGCTCTGGCCGCCGTTGCCCGCGACATAGAGATTCCACCCGTTCTCGGTGGCAATGACGCCTACATCCTTGCCACGCGCCTCGGCGCACTCGCGCGCACACCCCGAGACCCCGAACTTCAGTTTGTGGGGCGACCGGAGACCGCGGTATCGCTTCTCCAGGAACACGGCCATGCCGACCGAGTCCTGCACCCCATAACGACACCAGGTCGACCCGACGCAACTCTTCACGGTGCGCAGACTCTTGCCGTAGGCATGGCCTGATTCCATCCCCGCGTCGACGAGCCGACGCCAGATCTCCGGTAGCTGATCGACACTGGCCCCGAACAGATCGATCCGCTGGCCGCCGGTGATCTTGGTGTAGAGCCCGAAGTCGCGAGCGATCTCGCCGATCACGATGAGTTGCTCGGGAGTCACCTCGCCGCCCGGCATACGCGGGACCACCGAGTACGAACCGTTCTTCTGCATGTTCGCGAGGAAGTGGTCGTTGGTGTCCTGCAATGCGGCCCGCTCGCCGTCGAGGATGTGATCGCTGGACGTGGACGCGAGGATCGACGCGACGGTCGGCTTGCAGATCTCACACCCCTGCCCGGCCCCATATCGGTCGATCAGTTCGGAGAACGTCCGGATTCCGGTGACGGAGACGATCTCGAACAACTCGCTGCGCGACTGCCCGAAGTGTTCACACAGGGCCTTGGAGAGCTCCACTCCCGACGCGGCGAGCAACGACTTCACACTCGGCAGACACCCGCCGCACGTGGTGCCCGCGCAGGTTGTCTTCTTGACGTCGGCGATCTCACAAGCCCCGGCGGCGATCGCCGAGCAGATGGTTCCCTTGGAAACACCGTTGCACGAACAGATCTCGGCATCGTCGGGCAGCGCGTCGATACCGACACCCGGGCCGGCGGCAGGCGCGATCAGGGCGGCCGGGTCACCAGGGATCTCCCGACCGACCATCGGCTTGAGCATCGCGTACGCCGATGCGTCGCCGACCAGGATGCCGCCGAGCAGCGTGGTGGCGTCGTCGGACACCACGACCTTCGCATACCGGCCGGCCACCGCATCGTGATAGACGATCTCGAGCGCGTTCTCCGTCGTCGCCATGGCGTCGCCGAAGCTGGCGACGTCCACACCGAGGAGCTTGAGCTTGGTCGACATGTCGGCCCCCGGGAAGGCGCTCCCCCGGCCCAACAGCTGATCGGCGACCACCTCGGCGGTGCTGTAGCCCGGCGCCACCAGCCCGTAACACCGGCCATCCACCGCGGCCACCTCGCCGATAGCGTAGACATCGGGATCGTCGGTGCGACAGTTCGTGTCGACCAGGACGCCGCCACGCTCCCCGACGGCGAGGCCCGCATCGCGAGCCAGTTGATCACGCGGCCGGACACCTGCAGAGAACACGACCAGCGCCGCCTCGATCTCGCTGTCGTCGCTGAGTGTGACGGTCACACCATCCGACTCGCCGTCGGCGATGTTCGCGGTGCCGACACCCGTGTGCACGGACAGTCCGAGGTCGGTCACCAGGTTCTTCAGCACTGCGCCGCCGCCGTCGTCGACCTGCATCGGCATCAGTCTCGGGGCGAACTCGACCACGTGCGGCGTCATACCCATCGACTTCAGTGCGTTGGCGGCCTCGAGTCCCAGCAGGCCGCCACCGACCACGACGCCCGGCGCGCCGGGGCCTGCGGACTCGGCGGCAATCCGGATCGCGTCGAGATCGTCGAGGGTGCGGTATACGAAACACTTCTCGTGGTCGTGACCTGGGACCGGAGGCACGAACGCGTACGATCCGGTGGCCAGAATCAATGCGTCGTAACCGATCTCGCGACCGCTCGAGGTGACGACGCGGCGTCCGGAGCGATCGATGTCGGTGACGGTCTCGCCGAGATGCGTCACGACGAGTTCGTCGCCGGCGTAGGTATTTCCCTCCAGCGCCAGCGAATCACGCTGCCACGAGCCCACATACGAGGACAGTCCCACGCGATCATAGGCTGGATCCGGCTCTTCGCACACCACCTCAACACGCCAGATCCCGTCGGTGTCACGGTCACGTAGCGTCTGCACGAAACGGTGACCCACCATGCCGTGGCCCACCACGACAACCGTCCTGGATTCGCTGGTCACTGGTAACTCCCTTGATGTTCGACTTCGGAAACCCGACTCGCGGTCAGGCCATCGCCTTGTCGGTGGACCCGGGGTCCGTGGTCGGCTCGGTCGACGCGGCGGTGGGATCTGCCACCTGGAGGTCGGTGGTCGCCCCGGCGACGATCGGGCGGCGGGCGTAGAACCACCAGGTGATGATCCCGGCCACCACATAGAAGCCCAGGAAGATCCAGAAGGCGACGGTGGCCGACTGATTCGACTTGTAGCTCGCCCGCAGAACGAGGTTGATCCCGACGCCGCCCAGACCTCCTGCGGCACCGGCGATCCCGATCAGTGCACCCGACATGCTGCGCGACCACTTGGCTTTGCCGTTCGCGTTGAGGCCGGTGATGTTCTGCGACTTGTGTTCCCAGATCGTCGGGATGATCTTGTACACCGAGCCGTTGGCGATCCCGGAGATCAGGAACAGCAGGATGAAGCCGACGATGAACGCCGCGAGGACACCGCCGCCGATCACCTTGCCGTTGGCGTCGGCGATCGAACCCGCGACCACCAGGATCGCCGCCGAGAAGGTCATCGCGACAAAGCTGTACATGGTCACCTTGCCGCCGCCGACACGATCGGCCAGCTTGCCACCGTACGGACGGGACAGCGACCCGAGCAGTGGACCGATCCAGGCGATCTGCGCGGCTGCGAGCGCCGGCTTGGCAGCGCCCGCGGAGGTGAAGCTGATGTTGAGGACCTGACTGAACGCGAAGCCGAAACCGATGAACGAACCGAAGGTGCCGATGTAGAGGAAGCAGATCAGCCAGGTGTCGCGGTGCCTGAGGCAGTCCAGCATCGCGCGGCCGCTCGACGTCTGGTGATCGAGGTTGTCCATGTAGATCGCCGCACCGACACCCGCGATGGCCAGGGCCACCAGGTAGACGGCACAGACGATCTCGGGTTGATCGGCCGCCAGCCAGATCACCAGCAGACCGATCAGTTGGACGACCGGGACACCGATGTTGCCGCCGCCCGCGTTGAGACCGAGTGCCCACCCCTTCAGCCGCTGCGGGTAGAAGGCGTTGATGTTGGTCATCGACGAGGCGAAGTTGCCGCCGCCGAAGCCGGTCAGTGCGGCAACGGCGAGGAACCAGCCGAACCCGAACTCGCCGGGATTCATCATCAGCATCATCGTGAGGCCGGTGGGGACCAGCAGCACGATCGCACTGAAGATCGCCCAGTTGCGCCCGCCGAAGCGCGCTGTGGCCTGGGTGTAGGGGATCCGCAGGCACGAGCCCACAAAGGTCGCCGTCGCGGCGATCACGAACTTCTGATCGAGGCTGATGCCGTACTCCGGCCCCATGAACAGAGCCATCACCGAGAACAGGGACCAGATCGAGAAACCGACGTGTTCGCAGATCACCGACCAGACCAGATTGCGCTTGGCGACAGCTGCGTTGCCGCCGTCCCAGGCCTCCCGGTCCTCGGGATCCCAATCGGTGATCTTGTGGTCACGTTTCAGCGCGCTCCGCAAAGAGGCGACGGGTGCAGGCATGGGCCATCCAATCGTGTGTTGAGCTGGTTGGCCGACGACAGTGTCGGACGATTGGATTCCAAGTTAGGTAGTCAGTGTTGCCGGGATTTTCCCTCGCGTGACCGAAGAGTCACGTTGTGCTCACTTTGTGGCGCGTTCCCTGTGAGAAGGCGTCCAGAGGCCCTACCTGCGACGATTGTCCTACAGTAGCAATCGGACGAGGTCGACGACCCGCTGCAGACCGGGCAGGGCGCCCGCGGTTGCCCGCGGATGTAACGCATGGACCCCCAGCCGGAACATCGTCGCCCGGAGCATCATCTGGGGCCACTCCGGCTGATCCGCCCAGCGATGTACCAGGTCGTCGTCGGCGCCACCCCACGCCAGCGAGTCGACAACGACGACCGCGGCGGCCCAGGGAGCGGGCCGCCAGTACGGGACGATATCGGTGATGCCGGGTGCCGCGGCGCCCGCGAACAGCACCGTGCCGAACAGGTCACCGTGTACCACCTGCGACTGCAGATCCACGTTCTTGCGAAGTGTGGCAAGTGTTTTCAGCATCTGGACGCTCGCCACCCCGTCTTCCGAGGTCGGCTCCCCCATGCCGGCCGCGCGCGCCGTGCGCATCGGCACGTCCTCCCAGGCCGCACGGTCGGCGGCGGTGAACACGTCGACGTCGGTATGCGGCGGTGCAGGCGACTGCAGCAGGAACCTCGGCCGCTCGAGCTCGGCGGTCGCCGCGTGCAGTCGATCGGCCACCAGGACGACCTCGTCATGACGCGGCTCGGGTATGCCCGCGATATAGGTGTCCGCACGCCAGCCCGACACCACATAGCGGCCGTCGGTGGCGCGGAAAGGGCGCGCGACCCGCAGCCCCTCGACGTAGAGCGACTCCCGGACCGATGCCGACCACGCCGCACGCGCGTGGTCGGGGACCAACGACAAGACCACCTCACCGACCCGCCAGCCGCCGATCCAGGAATCGCCCATGGGGATCGGCGGGTGGGCGGTCAGCCCGAACGTGTTGAGCACGTGTTCGGGCGGCTCGAGGGTCTTCACAACTGCAGAGATTACCGATGGAACCAGGGAGAACGCGGGAGCGACGCGGTGCCGTGGGCGACCGGGATGACGGATCGGTTGCTGTTCGTGCCGCAATTCGGCACCAACAGCAGCCCGCCTGCGGTCAGTAGACCGGCAATGTCTTGTCCACCTGGTTGGCCCAGGCCGTCACGCCGCCCTGCAGGTGGGTGGCGTCGGCGAACCCTGCGCGCTTGAGCGCGGCGAGCGCCTCGGCCGACCGGATGCCGGTCTTGCAGTACAGGACCGTCGGCCGGTCCTGCGGAACCTTCGCCAGACCCGCGCCCGAGAGGATCTCGTCCTTGGGGATCAGCGTCGCGCCCTCGATGTGGACGATGTCCCACTCGACGGGCTCGCGGACGTCGATCAGTGCGACTTTGTGGCCCTGATCGATCTTCTCCTTGAGTTCGGCCGGGGTCAGTGTGGAGCCTGCCGCGGCGTCGGCCGCGTCGGTCGAGACCACGCCGCAGAAGTCGTCGTAGTCGATCAGTTCGGACACTCGTTCACCCTCGGGATCCTTGCGGATCCTGATGGTGCGGTAGGTCATGTCCAAGGCGTCGTAGACCATGAGTCGACCCAGCAACGGCTCACCGATGCCGCAGATGAGCTTGATCGCCTCGGTACCCATGATCGAGCCGATGGAGGCGCACAGGATGCCGAGCACCCCGCCCTCCGCGCAGGACGGCACCATGCCGGGCGGTGGTGCCTGCGGGTACAGGTCGCGGTAGTTGAGGCCGCGACCGTCCGGCGCGTCCTCCCAGAACACCGATGCCTGACCTTCGAACCGGTAGATCGACCCCCACACATACGGCTTGTGCGCCAGCACCGCGGCGTCGTTCACCAGGTAGCGGGTCGCGAAGTTGTCGGTGCCGTCGAGGATCAGGTCGTACTGTGAGAACAGTTCGA
Organism: Gordonia sp. DT101; assembly: GCF_049844895.1. Lineage (NCBI taxonomy): Bacteria > Bacillati > Actinomycetota > Actinomycetes > Mycobacteriales > Gordoniaceae > Gordonia > Gordonia sp. DT101. Next base: position 669,902 of record NZ_JBNCLX010000001.1, read on the forward strand.
TGGCGCCCTCGGGTTCGAGCCGTTCGTCGTGGATGTTCACCGTGACGTACGGGTTGATCTCGCAGATCGAGTCGCGCGCGCTCTCGGCCTTGGGGCGACCGATGTCCGACTGGCCGTGGATGACCTGGCGCTGCAGGTTCGACTCGTCGACGACGTCGAACTCGACGATGCCGATGGTCCCGACCCCGGCGGCGGCGAGATAGAGCAGCGTCGGCGAGCCGAGCCCTCCTGCGCCGATCACCAGCACCTTCGCGTTCTTCAACCGCTTCTGCCCGTCCATCCCGACATCGGGGATGATCAGGTGCCGGCTGTAGCGCGCCACCTCTTCGTTCGACAGTTCCGCTGCGGGTTCGACCAGCGGGGGCAAGGACGACACGGGCGCCTCCAGTACATCTGACTCAAAGTGGACTGTAGTGGTCAACGGTCTGGACCCCGCGGTCATTCCGCCGCGACGGGTGACACGCGTGCCGCAACGTTCACTTGTTGGGGAACGGCCAGGGGTTCGGCTTGCAGACGAGGTTCCGATTGGCCTGCATCTGCGGATCGAGAGCCATGATCTGGCTGTTGGCGACCCCGAACGACTGCTGCATCATGACCGGGGCGAGCGCACCGTTCTCTTTGCAGGGTTCGTGCGACTCGTAGCCGATGCCGTGGCCGGTCTCGTGATTGACCAGGTATTGCCGATACAGCAGATCGTCGCCCTCATAGGACAGTGCCCCCCGGACCCAGCGCGCCTCGTTGAGGGTGACGCGCTTCTCCGGCGGGTAGAAGCACGATGTCTCGAGTTGGATCTGGTAGCCGCAGAGTTCGCGGGCGGTCGCCGGCGACGCGAGCGTGATCCGCAGGTCGGGTTCGCCGGCGGCGATCCGGCGGAAGGCCACCTTTCCGTCGCCGATCCAACTGCGCGGGTTGGCCAGCGTGGAGTCGACCATCTTCGCGAACGAGCGGTCGCCCCCGAAGTCCTGCGAGTTGACGCCGTTCTCCACCTCGACGGTGTACGTGTACACCTGCGCGCCGGTACCGATCTGCTTTCCCGCACCGGGCACCGCGTGGTACGACTCCCGGCCCTTCTGCGTGTACGGCCCGCCCGGCGGCAGAGTCCCCGCGGGAAGCGACGCGGCTTGGATGGTGCCGGTGGGCGCGCCGATCGGTTTGGTCTCCTTGCTGACGTCGGTGTTGCGCGATGCCGAATCCGGATTGACGTCGGCCGTGTGCGTCACGGCGGAGTCGTTCCCGTCCCGGACGGTCACCACGATCAGCACGATCGTCAGGATGATGAGCAGCGGGATCGCATAGGCCCGCCAGCCGTAGGTCGCCACGAACCGGCCGAGAGCACTCTGCTTCTTCCGCTCCGGCTGCGCATCGCGGTCGACGCGGGCACGTCCGCTGTCGTCGGTCGGATCCCACCGCGCCCGTAATGGCTGATCGGGCCTCGGACGGGTCCGCGGCCCCGACTCCATGGTCGACGGCCCACCGATCGTCGGTCCGCCCGACGACCCACCATCCCGCCGGGGCGCCCGCGGCCCCCTGTCCCTGGCACGTGCTCGCGTGCCGCCGACCCCGGCGTCGGGTGCGCCGGCACCTGCGCTCCCGGAGTTCGGCCCGCCTCCTGGGTGACTCACAGGGTCAACTTTCTCACAGGTCAGCGTGGATCCGGGGAACCGAGGGCCGACGTCGGTCTGTGCGAATCGGTTCCGCCGTGTGACGCCGAGTACTCTCAACGCATGTCGACCACCACGAACTCTGCGCACAGCGCGGGGCGGAGCACGCGTCTGCCACGTAGTGCACGTCGGATGCAACTACTCGACGCCGCCAGCGAGATCTTTGTGGAGCGTGGCTACCACTCGGCGGGGATGGACGAGATCGCGGTACACGCCGGCGTCAGCAAACCTGTTCTCTACCAACATTTTCCGTCGAAGCTCGACCTCTACATCGCCGTGGTGGATTCGCATGCGGAGAAGTTGGTCAGCGATGTGAACCGCGCGCTGCTCACGACCACCGACAACAAGCAGCGCGTGCAGGCGGCCGTGCAGGCCTTCTTCGACTTCATCGACCAGGACAACTCGGGATACCGACTGATCTTCTCCTCGGACGCGATGGACCCCGCGGTGATCCGGCGGGTCGAGGGCGCCACCGAGGCCTGTGTGGATGCCGTTTACGGACTGGTCATGCACGACTCGGGCCTGGACCCGTACCGATCACGGATGCTGGCTGCCGGACTGGTCGGGGCGAGCCAGGTGAATGCGCGCTATTGGCTCGAGGCGAAACGTCCCGTGGACAAGCAATCGGCCGTCGACACGACCGTCGCGCTGCTCTGGGGTGGACTGTCACACGTGCCGATGCACGAATCGGCCGAGGAAGAATCCTGACCGACCGGCGGCTGTCGGGCACTCGGAGCGCAGTGCCCGGTCCCGACAGCAACCGATCGGAGAGCGCGGATCAGGTGGCGCCGAAACCGACCCGGCGATTCTCCGAGCTACCCACCTCGACGTAGGCGATCTTCGTGACCGGAACCAGGAACCGCGCACCCTTGTCGTCGACAAGAGCGAGCAGCTGCTGCTTACCCGACAGTGCAGCCTCGACCTCGGCGTACGCCTTGTCACTGGTGAGCGTGGTCTGAATGGACAGCTCACGTGAACTGTCGGTGATACCGATCTTCACTTCAACGGCCATGGCCACCCTTCTTCTCCTCTGACGGCGCCCACGCCGACGGGCCGACACCGGTGGTGCCGACGCCGATGGCGCACGACGACTCTGTGCCGCACCAGGCTAGTTCAGCCGACGACGGCCCCGACAGCGGCTCCGCTCACAGCGGAAACGGCGGTCCCTCAGCCGAGACCGAGCTCGTTCATCCTCTTGCCGTGCTCGTCGGCGATCGCATCGAAGAAGCCCGCGACCCCGTGCAGGGAGGCCGCCCCCGCAAACAGCAGATCGGTGACCTCCTCCTCGGCCGCGAGAACCCACTGCGCATGGGTGACCGCCTCACCGAGCAGCCGACGCCCCCACAGGGTGAGGGGCGACTTGAGCGCCGGATCCGCGGTCACGGCCGCCGCGACCTGCTCCCGGGCGAACCGCGAGTTGGCGGTCTCCGCCATCACCTCGCCGACGATCGCCTGGGCCTCGACGGGCAGCACGCCCGCGACCTCGGTGTAGAAATCGGCGGCGAGCCCGTCACCGAGATACGCCTTGACCAAGGACTCATACCAGGTCTTGGGCGTCGTGACCTGGTGATACTGATCGAAGATCCCGCGATATCGTTCGACGGCCTCGGTCGGGTCGATCCCACGGGCCGCCACCTGCGCGGCGAGCGTGTCGAAATGTCCGATCTCCGAAGCGGCCATCCGGGCGATCGCGATCCGGCTGTGGACGTCCGGTGCCATCCGCGATTCGTCGATCAGCCGGTAGAAGGCGGCGTACTCACCAGCGAGGAGTACGGCGAACAGCTTGGCGATCCCACCGCCGTCGCGGTCGGTTCCCGGACGTGCTGCGGGATCAGGCGTGACTCCGGATGGGGGCGGCGCAGTCGACATGCTGGAGATGGTAGGCGGGGCCGAAGCGTTCACCAAGTACACTTGACAACGGTGCACTGACGCGACCATGACGATCCGGTGTCAGCCCGACGGCCGTATGGCCGGTCGACCGATCCGGATCACCCGCGCAGGCACCGAGACAATGTGCGCGCACTCATGTCGGGCGATGCCGCCCGACCTGGCCACCACACAGTCACCGACCACGGTTTGCCCGGTCCACCCGGACCCTTTCTCCGCAAGCCGCTCGATCCCACTGTGGTGCCTTTCGTGCGTGCGGGAAAATGCAGAAAGGCATACAACCTCACATGAGCGATTCCATCGCGACACAGACGAACCACACCGCGCCGACCAGCGGCACGGACGACGACGTGAAGACCACCATCGTCGACGAGACCCACACTTCCCCCACGTTCGCCGAACTCGGCGTCGACGAACGGATCGTCGCGGCCCTGGCCGAGGACGGCAAGACGCACACCTTCGCGATCCAGGAGCTGACCCTCCCACTCGCCCTGAGCGGCGACGACCTGATCGGACAAGCCCGCACGGGCATGGGCAAGACCTTCGGCTTCGGCGTTCCGCTGATCCACCGCCTCGCACACGCCGAGGAATCGGGCCTGCGCGCCCTCGACAACACGCCGCGCGCGCTGATCATCGTGCCGACCCGCGAGTTGTGCCTGCAGGTCACCGGTGACCTCGAGGTCGCCGCGCCCAAACTCGACGTCACCCTGGCCGACGGCACCAACCGGCCGCTGAAGATCACCTCGATCTATGGCGGTCGGCCCTACGAGTCGCAGATCGCCGAACTCAAGTCCGGCGTCGACGTGGTCGTGGGCACACCGGGCCGATTGCTCGATCTGGCCCAGCAGGGCCACCTGATCCTGGGCAAGGTGTCGATCCTCGTCCTCGACGAGGCCGACGAGATGCTCGACCTCGGCTTCCTCCCCGACATCGAGCGGATCATGTCGGCACTGCCCACACCGCGGCAGACGATGCTCTTCTCGGCGACCATGCCCGGCCCGATCGTCACCCTCGCCCGGACGTTCCTGCATCGACCGACGCACATCCGCGCCGAGCACGCGAACGATTCGGCCATCCACGAACGCACGACCCAACACGTCTACCGCGCCCACGCACTGGACAAGGCAGAGCTCGTCGCTCGCATCCTGCAGGCCGAAGGCCGTGGCGCCACAATGATTTTCACGCGAACCAAGCGCACCGCACAGAAGGTCGCCGACGACCTGGGCGAACGCGGGTTCTCGGTCGGCGCCGTCCACGGCGATCTCGGTCAGGTGGCACGAGAGAAGGCGCTCAAGCGATTCCGCAACGGCGACATCGATGTCCTCGTCGCCACCGACGTCGCGGCCCGCGGCATCGACATCGACGACGTCACCCACGTCATCAACTACCAGTGCCCCGAAGACGACAAGACCTACGTGCACCGTATCGGCCGCACCGGTCGCGCGGGCCGCACCGGCATCGCGATCACCTTCGTCGACTGGGACGAGATGCACCGCTGGGAACTGATCAACTCGGCCCTCGGCCTCGACATGGCCGACCCCGTGGAGACCTACTCCACCTCCGAACACCTGCGGTCGGAACTCGGAATCCCCGAATCGGCCACCGGACGGATCGCCGCGCCGAAGACGAGCTCGGACGACGACGCGAAGTCGGAGCGGCGTCCGCGGTCGGAGCGCCCCAAGTCGAATCGGACTCGTCGGCGCACCCGCGCCGGCCGCTCCTCGACCGCCGACGGCTCGCAGGCCGGTTCCGAGAAGTCCGCGAGCACGGCCCCGGCCACGTCGGCCGCCGACAACACCGATGCCTCCGCCGACGAGACCGGCGACAAGCCACGTCGACGTCGCCGCCGTGGCGGTGCCAAGCGCGGCGGTTCCTCGTCGAACGGACAGCACACCGAGGAGACGCCGGCCGCCTCGGCCGCCGAGTGATCCCGGCCTAGTCACTTCCCAGCGCGGCGACCGGAGGGTGCGTGGTACGAATCCGACCTGAGCGACGAACACCGGTCGACCTCGTCGTCAGCGCTGCCATCGTGGTGATCCTGCTCGTCGCAGGGCTGTTGGTGTGGGCCCACAGCGCGGTGCGTCACACCGACAGCATCCAGGCCGCGGCGTCGGTGCCCGACGTCGCCCCGGCCACTGCCGTACCGGCAGGATTCACGCCACTCTGGCGCGCACGGTCGACCGTCACCCACACCCCCGCGATCGCGCGGTCACTGGTGGTGACCGCCGACGGCGGGTCGGTGACAGGTCGGGATCCCGCCACCGGTCACGAGGTCTGGCACTACCGGCGCGATCTCGCCCTGTGCGCCGTACTCGCGGCCTGGCCGTCGAGCAACAACGAGGTGCTGGCCGCCTATCGGAACTCCCGTGGATGCGGCGAGATCACGGCTCTCGACGGTTCGTCCGGGCAGCGCGAAGGTGCCCGCAGCTCAGACGCCGACGACCGCGTACAGCTGGTGTCGGACTCGGGTTATGTTGTGTCCCAAGGCTCGACACGGCTCGAGACCTGGGGGTCGAATCTCGTCCGCGGCATCGAGTACGGGCGTGTCGACGCGCCAGTCAAACCGGACGTGCAGCCCGGCCGGACCGGATGCCGACTCATGTCGGCGACGACCGGAGGCGACCGCGTCGCGGTCATCGAACACTGCGGAGACGAACCCGGCTATCGGCTGACCGTCCTCGGAGCGGTGCTGAACAAGGACGAGGAGGTCCAGCAGTACGGGTCGTCGCTGATCACCGACGGCACATCCGGGCCTGCTCCGGTCGCGATCGCCATGAGCAGTTCCGGGATCGCGGTCTACGACGGCGGCGGCAATCGTCCCGCGCCGGCGTCGAATGACGCACCGGCGGGACCGGTCGCCCCCGCGGTGCGGCAGTTCACCACCGACGGCGTGCCCACCGTGGTGAACACGGTTGCCGGTGCCCCCGCTCCACCCGACGACGTCGTGCCCGTCACCAACGGCGGGCTGACCTCCTATTTCACCGGCGGTACCACCGTCGTGCTCGACGCCCAGAACGTGCGTCCGATCTACCAGGTGCCGGGCGCCATCGGCACCGGCGACGTGATGGCCGGTCAGCTCCTGCTGCCGACCGCGACGGGGATCAGCGTGCGCGACGCGGCCACCGGCCGCGAGGTGCGATCGATCCCGGTCCGGCGCGACGGATACACCCGCGGTCCGATCAGCCTTCGAGTACTGGGTTCCACCGTGATCGAACAGTGGGGATCGACCGTCGCGGCCTACGGACCGGCGTAGCGTCGGCCCCGAAACCCGCGGCCGACGCCGTCGCGGCGATTCCCTCGAGGACGGAGCTGGTGGCCCGACCGCGGCCTCAGGCGGAGGTGCGGACCGGCTCGCCGGCGTCCCAGTATTTCCACAGATTCTCGGCGAGTTCACGATACGCGTTCGCGCCCTTGTTCTTTCGGCCACGCATCACCGAAGTTCCAGACGCCGATGCCTCCGCGAACCGCACGGTGCGGGGAATCGGCGGTTCCAGCACCGGGAGGTCGTAGCGGTCCGAGACATCGGACAACACGTCACGACTGTGAGTGGTCCGCGCGTCGAACAGCGTGGCCACCGCTCCGAGCATCGTCAGGCCCGGGTTGGTGATCTGCTGCACCTCGGTGACGGTCCGCAGGAGTTGTCCCACGCCGCGATGGGCCAGCATCTCACACTGGAGTGGCACCACCACCTCATCCGCGGCGGTCAGCCCGTTGAGGGTGAGCACCCCCAACGACGGTGGGCAGTCGATGAGGACGACGTCGTAGTCCTCGGCCACCTCGGCGAGCGCCCGTTTGAGTGCGTACTCGCGGCCCGGTCGCATCAGCAGCAACGCCTCCGCACCGGCCAGATCGATCGTGGCCGGCAACAGGGTCACGTTGTCGTCGGTGTCGAGGAGCACGTCGGCGATCTCCTCCTCGCCGAGCAGCACATCGTGCACCGACGACTCGAGCTGATCGGGGTCGTGTCCCAATGAAAAGGTAAGGCAGCCTTGGGGATCGAGGTCGACCACGAGGACGGAGACGTCGAGGTCGGCGAGAGCCGCCCCGAGCGAAGCCACCGTCGTCGTCTTGGCCACCCCACCCTTTTGGTTCGCGATGGCGAGCATACGGGTCATGGCACAACTGTACGACCGATCACCGCCGCCGTCGGGGTTAACGCCGGGGCGGGGCGAGGAATCGCCATCGGCGGCGCGCGAAGTTCAGCGCTTGCGCGCCCGGGAACCCTCGTCGGGCGGGCCGTCGGGCCCGTACTCCCCCACCAGCCAGTGCGTCGACGACGGACTGAAGATGAGAACCAGTACGGCCAGCGCCGCGACGGCCAGCGGAATACCGAGCCACGGCTGATGGCTGTCGGTGAGCAGTGCGTAGGCGACGGGCAGCAGCAGGATCTGGGCGACGACGGCGATCGCGCGCCCCCAGCGCCGCCCGGTCAGCAGGGCGATCCCGCCGATCATCACGCCCACGCCGATGATGCCGAACCACGCTGCCGTCCCGTAGCCGCTGATCGCGGCTTCCCGGTGACCGCCTGCCTCGCGAATCGCCAGGACGACGGCCACGATGACCGCGATCGCACCCTCCAGCGCGGTGACCGCCCCGGCCACCCGGATCGTTGTCGGCGCCTGGTCGGAATGGGTCTGTTCATCCGGCTCCCGATGCTGGTCGTCGCCTGCATCGGCGTTGCCGCCCCGCTTCGTGCTCACCCGTCCAGCCTATGGGTGAGGACTCGTGCGGCGCCGCTCGCCCCCGCACGGGAAGCCGGCCGGGACGGCCGCCGCACCCGCACCGACGACGGGCGGATGTACGTCACACCTGCACACCCAATATCGTGGGGTCTCGTGCGCGTCATGCTCATCGTCAATCCATTCGCCACGGCCACCAGTCCGGCCGGCCGCGATGCGCTGGCGCACACCCTCGGCTCCCGGTTCGCCCTCGACGTCGAACACACCACGCACCGTGGACACGCAGGTGAACTGGCGCAACGTGCGGTCGTCGAGGGCGTCGACGTCGTCATCGTGCACGGCGGAGACGGATCGGTGAACGAGGCCGTGAACGGAATCTTGGGGGCACCGGGCGCCACCGATCCCACCCGCCGGCTCCCGAGCATCGGGGTGATCCCCGGCGGCAGCGCCAATGTGTTCGCCCGCACCTTGGGCATGCGCTCGGACCCGCTGGCAGCCACCGCGCAGATCATCGACCTCCTCGAAGCCGGTCGGTGCAGGCGGATCGGCCTGGGTCACACGCAGGACCGCTGGTTCCTGTTCAACACAGGCATGGGTATGGACGCCGTGGTGGTGCACGCCATGGAGGACAAGCGCCATGCGGGCAAGGCCGCGACTCCTTCCCGGTATCTGTGGACGACCGTCGCGTCCTTTGTCCGCCATGCCGCCAGCCGCGCGTCGTTCACCGTCGAGATCCCCGACCACGAACCGATCACCGGCGTCCGATTTGGATTCGTCAGTAACACCAGCCCGTGGACCTACTTCGGCGACTACGAGATCCGGACCAACCCGACGACCGGATTCGACACCCGCCTCGGCCTGTTCGCGGCGACCTCGACATCGGTGGCGCGGAATCTGCCCCTCGCCGCGCGGCTGCTCACGCACCGCAAGCCGAAGGCTCGGCATCTCCATCGCGACGACGACGTGGCGTGGGTGCGGTTCCGGGCCGACGAGCCGATCGACGTCCAGATGGACGGTGACTACATCGGGGCCCATCAGTCCATCGACTTCGGCTATCGCCCGGAGGCCCTCGCGGTGGTCGCACCCGACGACGAGACCATCAACACGACGGCGAGCACAGCGTAGGGAACCGCGGCCACGGCGAACGACGTCGTGGGCGCCAGCCACACCGATCCGGCCGCCCACGCACCGAAGGCGGCGATCGCGACCGTCTCCTCTCCCACTCCGACCACCGAGGTGATGGTGGCGCGGGCGCCCGTCGGGATGCGGTGCTGCATCATCGCATCCGCCATCACCAACGCCCAGCCGAAGACGCCGAATGCGAAGGCGACCAAGATGATTCCGACCGGATGACCGGAGATGGCGCCGAGCCCCAGAGCGATTGCACCGGCGAGCAGCCAGGGCGCCAGACGACGGGGCCGGAAGTCGGTGACGTCGGTGCGTGATGCCGCATGGCCACCCGCGATGTCCCCGACGGCCACCACCACCATGAGCATCGAGACGCCGGTGGCCGCCGCCGAGCCCGACCACATGGCGTCCGACCACATGGCGTCTGCCAGCAGTGGCAGATATTCGTCGAGAGCCGCCACCCAGGTCAGCGCGATCAGCAGGACGACGACGCGACGCAGTAGACGGTCGCCGCGTAGGCCGGCGAACGCTTCGCCGACGACGATGCGCCACCCCGCCGCGGTTCCACCGCACTCGGGGTCGGCCTCGTCGTGGTCGGCCTCGCGGCGTGGCGGCGCATCCTCGGGCAACATCGCCGACGCGACCGAGCAGACGATGCAGGAGGCGACGCCGGCCGCCCCCACGGCCGCGTAACCGCCCCAGGCGGTCAGTGGGATGGCCGCGGCGGTCCCGAGCAGGACTCCGGTCGCCCCCATCGCCCGGACCCGACCGGCCAGGGCTGCGTACTGCAGTGCCTGCCCCCGAGCCGCGAGGGTGTCATAGAGCAGTGCCTGCAGCGAGCCCGAGCGCAGCGCGGTACCCGCGGCCCACAGCACGAAACCGGCCGCGAAGGCCCCGAACGACGGCCACCAGGTCCACAAGGCGAAGCCCGCCCCGCTGGACAACGGCCCGGTCACCAGGAGCGCTCGGCGTGGTACGCGATCGGCCAGAATCCCGGTCGGGATCTCGAACAGGAAAGAGCATGCCGACCACAGGATGAACAGAGAGGAGATCGAGGCCGCCGACAACCCTGCCCCCGGTACCGTTGGGTCGGCGAATATCACCGCATAGAGCGGATAGAGCGGGTTGGCGTCTTCGGCCAGAGCGGCCACAGAAGCGGCCGCCCTCAGTCGATGTGATGAAGATCAACATCGTCGTCGTGGCATGGCTCACAGAATACTGTGGGTGACGCCAATGCCACCAGTGATCCGTGACGACGACCTGGGAAATCAGGCGAATTCCCCGTGAAGAACGGGTAGACTAGTCCATCGGTGCGCAACGAGTGCAAGCACCCCCAGGAAATCGGGGTGGTCGCCACAGTGATATTGCACACGTGTTAACGGAACACCATTGACTTCGCCTGGATTCGTGAAAGTATTCACAAGCAACAGTGCGGAAACATTTGGTGGGTCCGCGTGAATTAGCGGTTACAGCCACAACAAACCAGACATGGGAGTTGTCGAGTGGTGCGCAAAACGCACCTGAAGGAGAAGGAATGGACTGGCGTCACAACGCAATCTGTCGCGACGAAGATCCGGAACTGTTCTTCCCAGTGGGAACCAGTGGCCCGGCCATCGCGCAGATCGCTGATGCGAAGCTCGTCTGCGCCCGGTGCCCCGTCACGGCCGAATGCCTTTCGTGGGCCCTGGAATCCGGCCAGGATGCAGGCGTCTGGGGAGGCATGAGCGAAGATGAGCGGCGTGCGCTCAAGCGGCGCACCGCACGAACCCGGACACGCAGCAGCGTCTGAGGCATGACCCCGAGCCGCGCGAGCGGCCATGAAAGAAACCCGGCCGCGGCCGGGTTTCTTTCGTTGTGCGGAGATCTGCCGGCGGCCTGACGTGCTGAGCGAACAGGGTTTCCGTGCCTGTTTTGTCGTAACCCGAACCGCTACCGGACAATTCGGCTCGGCGAACCTGCGATCGGTTGTCGCGCACGGCTAACGCAACGGGATGACGATGTTGACCTCGGTGCCCCAGCCCATCGGGTTCGGGCCCATCGTGAGGGTTCCGCCCAATTCGATCGACACCAGGGTCTGCACGATCTGCAATCCGAGTCGGTCGGACGTCGCCACCTCGAATCCCTCAGGAAGTCCGGAACCGTTGTCACGCACCGAGATCCGCAATTCTCGGACATCTCGGTCGGCGACCACCTCGATCTCGCTGTCAGCAGTCGATCCGGTGAATCCGTGCTCGATGGCGTTCTGGATCAACTCGGTCAGCACCATCACCAGCGGCATCGCCAGTTCGGCGGTGAGCACGCCGAGTCGATCGCGGTGGGTCACCCGCACCGTGGCATCCCCGGACGCGACGTCCACCAGGATGGGGACCAGCCGATCGACCACCTCGTCGAGATCGACCTCCTCGTCGACGCTGCCCGAGAGCAGTTCGTGGACCAGCGCGATCGACGCCACCCGGCGGACCGCCTCGGTGAGAGCGCCGCGGGCCTCGGGATTGGTGGTGCGGCGGGCCTGTAGTCGCAGCAGCGCGGAGACCGACTGCAGATTGTTCTTGACCCGGTGATGGATCTCCCGGATGGTGGCGTCCTTGCTGATCAGTGCCAGGTCGCGCCGCTTCACCTCGGTGACGTCACGGATCAGGACCACCGCCCCGGTACTGGCACCGCGGGGGCGCAGCGGAACGGTCCTGAGCAATGCCGTCGCGCGCCGCGCGTCCGCTTCCATCCGCATCCCGACCTCCCGGTAGGGTCCGGTCGGCGGAGCGCTGGTGCCGACCGCCTCGTCGATCATCACCGCGACGTCCTCGGATTCGAACGGGTCGGTCAGCAACGACGCGGCCACCTCGGACAGGCGGGTGTGGGTGAGCTCGGCGGTCCACCCCATCCGGTGGAACGCGGACAACGCGTTGGGACTTGCGTAGACCACCATGCCGTTCTCGTCCACCCGGACGAACCCGTCGCCCGCACGCGGGGTGGACAGGCCTCGCGGATTGCCCTCCAGTTGCGGGAACGAGCCGTCAGCGACCATCTGACACAAGTCGTTGGCCGAATCCTGATAGGCGAGCTCCAGCGGCGACGGCAGGCGCGGATGGGTCAGATCGATGGCACGGGTCAGCACGGCGATCACACCGTCGGCGTCGGTGAATCCGACCGGCACCGCCTCACGCCTGATCGCCACCGCACCCAGCCACTTCGGATCCTCGTCGCGCAACACCCGGTCGGCGGAGAACGCACGTTCGAGCTGCCGGTTGACCGTGGGATCCGCGATACGACCCACCTCGTCGCTCGGGAAGACCGTCGAGGCCGTGTTGGGGCGGCACTGGGCCACCGTGACGATGTCGCCGTTCTCGGTGCGCACCGACATCAGGAAGTCGGCGAACGACAGATCGGCGAGCAGCTGCCACTCGGCCACGAGGCGTTGCAGATGCGCTGCCGCCGCGTCCGACAACGTGGTGTGCTCGGCGAGAAGGTCGGCCAGGGTGGACATGACGTGACCGGCTCAGCGGAGCCGCGACCGCAGCGGTGTCGGCGGGGAAGGATTCGGTGCCACCTCGGACGGACTACTCGTAGACCGCGATGGTGTCGCCGGCCTGGATCACATCACCGACCTTGACCTTGACGTCCGCGATCGTGCCGGATTCCTCTGCGAGGACGGGGATCTCCATCTTCATCGACTCGAGCAGGACGAGCGTGTCGCCGACGTCGACCAGTTGACCGGCGGTCGCCCGCACCTCCAGCACGCTTGCCACGATCTCCGCAACGACGTCTTCAGCCATGCACATAACCTAGCCCACTTCCGACGGCCCCATGACGGGTCCCGGCCGCCTCTCGACGGTGTCTCGGCGAGCCGGGCACCGGTCCCCGACGGCCTCGAGGCGAGGCGATTGGGACCGCGGACCCTGGACATGGGAGAATCGAGGACGCACACAGCACGAAGGAGGTCCGTCATGGGTAAGCGCGGACGCAAGAAGCGCGCTCGGAAGAAGAACGCTGCCAACCACGGCAAGCGTCCCAACTCCTGAGTCGAGCACGACTCAGCCGAGTACGAGCACAACATCCGGGCGCCGGCCGACGACATCACGTCGACAGCGCCCACCGAGACATCGAGAGCATCCACACCGGCCTCGCGAGCGAAAGCTCTGGGGCACCGTGGATGCTCTCGACGTTTCTGGGCGTCGAACGCGAGGTCAGTCGGCCGAGCCGCCGGTCTCGCGGACGATGACGGTCTTGCGGATCTCGATCCGCAGGCGGTCACGCAGCCCCTCGGGCGCGTGTTCGCCGCCGCATTTGCGGTTGATCAGGGTCTTGAGCTGCTGCTCGATGCCGTAGTGGGCAAAACAGGACGGGCAGCTGTCAAGATGCCCCTGAAGGCGCGATCGCGCGTCCGAGTCGCACTCGTTGTCCAGCAGCAACCACACATCGGCGATCACCGCCGAGCAGTCGAGCTGCAAGAACTCCGGATCGATGTCGTCGGAGCCCATCCGCGGCTCCTCGGGACGAGGTGTGCCGGTCATCGTGCCGCCCCGCTCTCCGAGGTCTGGGCGGATCGGTTGAATCCACGTTCACGAGCGACGTCGGCGAGCAGTTCGCGCAGTTGACGGCGTCCGCGATGTAAACGCGACATGACGGTGCCGATCGGCGTGTCCATGATCTGGGCGATCTCCTTGTACGGCAGACCCTCCACGTCGGCGTAGTACACCGCCATGCGGAAGTCCTCGGGCAATTCCTGCAACGCCGCCTTGATGTCGTCGTCCGGGAGCGCGTCGAGGGCCTCGATCTCGGCCGACCGCAAGCCGGTCGAGGTGTGTTCGGCAGTGGCGGCGAGCTGCCAGTCGGTGATCTCGTCGGTGGGGTACTGCGCGGGCTGCCGCTGCTTCTTGCGATAGCCGTTGATGTAGGTGTTGGTGAGGATCCGGTACAGCCAGGCCTTCAGGTTGGTGCCCTCGCGGAACGAGGAGAAGGCCGAGAACGCCTTGACGTATGTCTCCTGGACGAGGTCCTCGGCGTCGGCCGGATTGCGCGTCATGCGAAGGGCCGCGCCGTACATCTGGTCGAGCAGCGGCAACGCGTCGCGCTCGAAACGCTCGGTGATGGCCTCGGGCGTCTCGCCCGGATCGGCTCGACGGGGAGCCTGTGACCCGGCACCCGCCGATTTCGACGCCGACCGGGACGCCTTCGCCGGGGCCGGCTCTGCGCGGTCGATGTCCTGGGGCGACTGATCCTGTGAATCGGGTTCGACCACTACGATCCCTTCGGTGACGGCATGCGCGGAACCGATGTCCGCCGGCGTGACCTTGCGGGACGCCGACGCGATCTTTCCGCTGTCGGTCAAGCTTACCGATGCTGTCGCGGTCGCGAGGCCGCGCGGGGCGACGGCCTCGGAGAACCTGTCGTGAACCGCTGGAGTGGGTGCGAGCAAGCCGGTGGTCATCAGGCTGATCGACCTTCCTTCGGAGTCGTGGGTGGTGCAGTGGTCACGGCGACGATACGGCTCTCGCCCTCGTCGCCAACCGTGTCAACAGACGAACCGCGACAAATGTTCCACGGCGACCGATGCGATTGGGTCCCGACCAGGAAGGAGGCGATCGAATGGCCGCGACGCCTGCGGTGATGGTGCTCGAACGCGTCGGCATCGACCACGCCGTACATCGATACCCACACGACCCCCGCGGCGATTCCTACGGTGACGAAGCCGTCGCCGCGCTCGGCGTCCATGCAGAGCAGGTCTTCAAGACTCTGGTCATCGACATCTCGGGTGCGCTCGCGGTGGCGGTCGTTCCGGTGCCGCGACGTCTGTCACTGAAGGCAGCGGCCGCCGCGCTGTCGGAGGCCACCTCCGGCGGGACCAAGGCACGGATGGCCGACGAGAAATCCGTGACCCGCGCGACCGGCTACGTCCTCGGCGGCGTCTCACCGATCGGGCAGCGGACCGTGTTGCCCACCGTGGTGGATCGAACGGCGCTCGACTGGCCCCTGGTCTTCTGCAGCGCCGGGCGACGTGGCCTGGAGGTGTCGCTGGCGCCGGCCGACCTGATCTCCGTCACCGGTGCCGTCGTGGCCGACGTCGCCACCTGAGGCCGCGCGCAGACGCGCACATCGTCGGGGCCGCGTGACAGCATGGAGATCATGTGCGGACGTTATGCGGTGACCACCGACCCGGCGAAGCTCGCCGCGGAGATCGACGCGATCAACGAGGTCCCGGTCCCGTTGGACCCGGGAACCGGCTCCGGTCGTACCGAGGATTCGTCCACCGCCGAACCGGCCGCTGCCGAGTCGAGTACCGACGGGTCGACTGCCGCCGATACGGACACGCCCGCCCGGCGGGCGCCCGGCCCGAACTACAACGTCGCCCCGACCACCACCGTGATGACCGTGGTGAAGCGTCACTCCCCCGACGAACCGGACGACGACCCCGCCCTGCGTATCCGCGCGATGCGCTGGGGTCTGGTACCACCCTGGGCGAAGGAGGTCGGCAAGGGGCCGCTCCTGTTCAATGCGCGCGCGGAGAGTGCGGCCGAGAAGAGCTCGTTCCGGACCTCGGTCAAGTCCAAGCGCTGCCTGGTCCCGATGGACGGCTGGTACGAGTGGAAGAAAGGCCCGTCGGACGCCAAGGGCAAGCCGACGAAGGTGCCGTTCTTCATGTCCCCGCACGACGGCACGCGGCTGTTCATGGCCGGCTTGTGGTCGGTGTGGCGCCCGAAGGGTGCGTCGAAAGACGAGCCTCCGCTGCTGAGTTGTTCGATCCTCACCACCGATGCCGTCGGTCAGCTCCGCGACGTACACGACCGGATGCCAATGATCATGCCGTTCGCGCAGTGGGACCAGTGGCTCGATCCCGACCACACCGCACCCGAGGACTTCTTCGCGCCACCGACCGAGGCGATCGCGGACGCCATCGAGATCCGTGAGGTCGCGCCGCTGGTCAACCGCGTCGCCAACAATGGGCCGGAGCTCCTCGAACCCGCGTGACGCCGACCCAGCTCAGTCGGGAACCAGAACTGCTGCGCCGTCGAATCGTCCGGCCTCGAGGTCGCTCAGCGCGTCGTCGGCTCGTGATAGCGGATAGACGTGCGTGGTGGAGGTGATGCCGTGTCGTGCCGCCAGGCGCAGGAACTCGTGGCCGTCGTCCCGGGTGTTGGCGGTCACCGACCGGATCTCCTTCTCGTAGAACAACTCCCGCTCATAGTTCAATGACGGGACATCGGACAGGTGGATGCCGGCGATGGCGAGGACCCCGCCGCGGTCGAGGGCCCGCATCGCGACCGGGACCAGTTCGCCGACCGGCGCGAAGGTGATCGCCGCATCCAGCGGCTCGGGCGGGCCGTCGGCGGGGTCGCCGGCCGACGCCGCACCCAGGGCGAGCGCGAGCTTCCGCGCAGGTGCTCCCCGCGTCATGACGTGCACGCGTGCGCCCAGAGCGACGGCGAGCTGGGCACACAGGTGAGCGCTCGCACCGAAACCGTAGAGACCGAGTCGCGGCGGCACCGTCAGCGTGGTGCCGTCCGACCCGGCGACCACGCCGGCCCGCTTCAGGGCGCGGTATCCGATGATGCCCGCGCACAGCAGTGGTGCAGCAGCGACGCTGTCGAGGTCGTCCGGGATTCGATAGGCGAAGGCTGCGGGTACCGTCGTGTACTCCGCGTATCCACCGTCGGCATCCCATCCCGTATAGGACGAAGCGGGACAGAGGTTCTCGGCGCCGCGTCGACAGTACGAGCACGTCCCGTCGGTACTGCGCAGCCACGCCACCCCGACGCGGTCGCCGACCGAGAATCCGGCGGTATCCGCACCGAGTGCGACGACCTCCCCGACCACTTCGTGACCGGGCGTGACCTGCTCCCGATGAACGGGGAGATCACCTTCGGCGACATGCAGATCGGTGCGGCACACCCCGCACGCGAGCACCTCGACGACGAGCTCGTCGGCAGCCGGATCGGGTGTCGGCCTCGCCACCCACCGCAAGGGGTGTTGGTCGATCGGCCCCGGTCGGTTCACCACCCACGCGCGCATGTGGTCAGGATAGGACGATCTGGGCCGATACTCAGCTGTAGCGGTAGGCGTCGAGGGGGAAACGCTCCATCCGGCGCAAGGTGCTCAGGGTCGAGTTGGGGCGCAGCAACGCGGCCTCGCCGTGTTGATTGAAGTAGTAGCTGCGCGACGAGGCGCAGTTGCCGTTGTAGAACACCGACGACTGCAGGTTGTCGGTGACCTCCGCGAGGAACGCGTCATTGGCTTCCTCGGTGACCTCGAAGGTGGTTCGGCCGCGACGTCGCAACTCACCGAACAGTCGACGCATGTGCTTCATCTGGCCTTCGATCGTCGTGAAATACGA
The DNA here is from genome assembly GCF_049844895.1 of Gordonia sp. DT101. Taxonomy (NCBI): domain Bacteria; kingdom Bacillati; phylum Actinomycetota; class Actinomycetes; order Mycobacteriales; family Gordoniaceae; genus Gordonia; species Gordonia sp. DT101. The sequence continues at coordinate 687,586 of NZ_JBNCLX010000001.1, forward strand.
CAGGCCACTGTAGGAATACGGACTGTTGAGCGACAACAGGTTCGGGAACGACGGAATGGTGATCCCCTCGTAGGCCTGAAAACGGTTCTCCCGCCACCACTTCCCGAGATCTTTTCCGTCCCGACCGACGATCTGGAATGCCGGGAAGTTGACGTCCCACAGATTGAAACCGGTGGCGAGCACAAGAGTGTCGACGAGGGTCTTCTCTCCGTCGGCGGTCACGATCCCATCGGGTTCGACGCGCTCGATCGAACTCGTCCGCAACGAGACGTTGGGCTCGTTGAACGTGCGGAGGTACGTGTTGGAGAACGTCGGTCGCTTGCAGCCGAAATCGTAGGACGGCGTCAGCGACCGCCGTGTCGCGCGATCGCGCACCTGAGCGCGCAACTGCGCCTTGGCGATCAGCGCCGCCAGGCGATTACCGGGTTTGGCCTGCTTGAAGTGCAGCACCCCGAACACCATGAGCGCCTCGAGTAGGGACGTGTTGACCGTTCGCGCGATCCGCTGCGTGAACGGGACCCTGGCGAAGATCTTCTGCACACCGGACGGGATCGCGAAATCGAGCTTGGGCACCACCCAGATGGGAGTCCGCTGGAAGACCGTCAACTCATCTGCGCTCTCGGCAATCTCGGGGATGAGTTGCACCGCGGTCGCGCCGGTGCCGATGATCGCGGCACGCTCACCGGCGAACTCGTGGCCGTCCTCCCACGCGGTGGTGTGGATGATGGCGCCCGCGAACGAGTCGATCCCGGGAAAGTCCGGCGTATGGGGCTGGGAGAGGAACCCCGTCGCGGTGACGAGATACCGGCAGGTACGCACGCCGTTTCCAGTGGTCACCCGCCAGACCTGTTCGGCTTCGTCCCATTGCGCCGTCCGCACGACCGTACCGAACTCCATGTGCCGCTTGAGGTCGTATTTGTCCGCGACATGTTCGGCATACCGTTTGAGCTCGACGCCCGGGGCGAACAGTCGTGACCAGTACGGATTGGGCTCGAACGAGTAGCAATAGGTCACCGATGCGATGTCGACCGCGAGGCCCGGGTAGTGGTTGACATGCCACGTTCCACCGAGATCGTCTTCTCGTTCGAGAACCGCGATGTCGTCGATGCCGAGCCGCTTCAGCTCGATTGCCGCACCCATGCCGCCGAACCCCGCACCGACGATCACCACGTCATGGTCTGGCCGCATGTCCCACTCCCGTGTGACGTCAGAGGGACGTCGTCCCCAGAGTTACTGTTACTCGAGACACACTAACCTTCCGCGCGCTCCGTGGCCAGGGCCCACCGGCCCCGTTCCGGCGTTTCCCACGGTTCTCACCGCGCGCCGATCGCTCTGTGAGAAGTTCGTTACCAGGTCCGCCACCAGCCTTGCCTCCGCGGTAATTGCCCGGTAACGCACCTTCACCACCATCGTTGTGCATGAACAAGACACTTCTCGAGCACAGCCTCGCGCTCGTCGATCTCCCCGATGACGGGCTCACCGTTCGCTTCTACGACATCCTTTTCGCCCGCTACCCCGAGGTGGAACCGATGTTCAGCCGGGAGACCCGGCAGCAGGCGGCCATGCTGCGAACCGCGATCGTCTCGGTCGTCGATCACCTGGACGACTCGGCGTGGCTGTCGACGAATCTCGGGGAGCTCGGTCGACGACATGCCGGTATGGGCGTCACGGAGCCCATGTATGCCGCGGTCGCCGAGTGCATGATCGCCGCGATGGCCGAGATCGGCGGCGAACGGTGGACAGCCGAGATGACCGAGGGGTGGGGTGAAGCGCTCACCGCCGTCGCATCGTTGATGCTCGCCGGCTACCCGGCCGAGGACGACGCCACGTCCGGCGCGGCGTGAACCCGCAGCCGGGCCGGACGACTCAGCCGATCGCCGAACCGTCCCACGACACATCGAAGAACTGTGTCGCCATCAGCTGCTCACGGGTGTTGCGATCGATCCCGAGTTCCTTGCGGTAGTGCATGACGTGCTGGAGGGACAGTGCCGAGTACAACAGCGGCAGGCGATCCCCCTTCTGGTCGTACACGCCGGTGGCCCCGCGAGCTGCCACGAGGTCGGTGTGCAGGTGACGCGGGTGCTTCAGGACATCGCGGAGGACCGCTGCGGTGATCATCTTCTTGCGCCCGGGCGGAACGACGACAAGACCGTCGGGATCGAACAGAGCGGTGGCGAACTCCGGGGCCGAGGCGACGGTGCAGCCCGCCGTCGGGCGGGGATTGCACTCGACCATGTGGTGGACACCGTCGCCCGTCATCAGGTAGTCGAAGCTGAGTTGCCCGTGCCAGTTCAGCGCTCGTGCCACGGTCTGCGCCGTGGCGAGCGATTCGGGTGACTCGACCGACTCGAAGACGATGCCGCCGCGGTTGTCGATCGCGAGTGGGTGTTCGTAACACGAGTGCAGGACCACCTCTCCGTGGTGGACCACACTCCAACTGCAGCGATCGACGCCCTTCAGGTACTCCTGCACCAGCCACGGTTCCTCGGCGGTCGGATGGATCTCGTCGAGGGCGGTTTCACCGGCGAGCGGACCGGAATTGGTGATCACATCCAGACCACCGCGACCGAACGCCGCCCGGGCGAACCACCCATCCCACCGACCGACCGCCGCACGCAGTTCTCCGGCCGTGGTGGCCGTGATCGATTCCGCCACCGGCAGTCCCAGGCCTTGGCACAGATCGGCGAACGAGACCTTGTCGTGCACCCTCGCCAGGATGTCGAACGAGGGAAAGAACAGCTCGAGATCCGGTCTGCCTGCCGCCAGGCGATCACGGTGCGCGGCAAGGTAGAACACCTCCTCGAACATCGGCAGGAGCCAGGTGATCTCGAACCTGTCCAGTGCATCGACGACGGCCGCGACGAATTCATCGGGGTGCTGCGTCGGGGCGGGTACCTCGACATGCCGGCGGGCACCGCGCGAGTGACTGCCCGGCGACGCCGAGAACGTGTCGGCGGCGGTGACCTCGTGGCCGGCGACACCGAGTTTGTGGATCTCGTCCACGGCGAAGGGCATCCGGGACGTGGTGGCGAGGACGCGTTCGACCGACGCGGCGGGACCTTCCATCGACCGACCGTATCCAACCGCGGGTCACGACGCTGAGCGGATGCGAATCCTCGGCACCGGCGGAGGCGCCCGCGATGAGGAATAGTGTCCGAGGTGATGATGCTGGGTAGGGGTATGCCGCACGGACACCCGAAATCGGATGGCGACGCGCCACGGAACGCCGCGGGCGTGCGGGCATTCGTGTCCGTGGTCTTCGCGTTCACCGTGGTCATGCTCGGGACCACACTGCCCACTCCCCTCTACGCGATCTACTCCGGCGACCTCGGCTTCGGAGTGACCACCACGACCGTGATCTTCGCGATCTACGCGGCCGGTGTGATCGCCGCGCTGATCGTCTTCGGACGCTGGTCCGACGTGGTGGGACGCCGGCCGCTGCTGGTCGCCGGGGCGCTGTTCTCGGTGGCCAGCGCGATCGTGTTCATCACCGCAGGTCCCGTCTGGCAGCTCATGATCGGACGCGTCCTGTCCGGACTCTCCGCAGGCATCTACGCAGGCGCCGCGACCGCCGCCGTCATCGAGCTCGCCCCACCGGGATGGCGGCAGCGCGCGCCCGCGATCGCGACCGCCGCGAACATCGGCGGTCTGGGGCTCGGACCACTGATCGCGGGACTCCTCGCCCAGTTCGCGCCCGCGCCGCTGCATCTCCCCTTCGCCCTCGACCTCGTTCTCCTCGTGCCGGTCCTGGTCGGGATCTGGCTGATCACCGAGCCTGTCGAGGTCAAGCCCGGAGCGCGGCTCTCGGTGCAACGGCTGTCGGTGCCGCCAGAGGTACGCGGGGTGTTCCTCCGCGCCTCGATCGCCGCCTTCGCGGGATTCGCCGTGATGGGCACCTTCACCGGTGTGACTCCGTCGTTCATCTCGCACATCCTCGGGATCGACAGCCATGCGGTCGCCGGGACCGTCGTGGCGGTGCTCTTCCTGTCGTCGGCGGCCACTCAGATCGCGGGACGGGGCTTTCCCACCGAGCGTGCACTGGTCGCCGGCTGTGCGATCCTGGTGGCCGGGACCCTGGTCCTGATCGCCGGCCTCCTCGCGTCATCGCTCGTCGCGCTCATCGCCGGTGCCGTCGTCTGCGGTGTCGGACAGGGACTCTCGTTCAGCAAAGGCCTTGCCGCCGTCGTCGCGGCCAGCCCGGCCGAGCGGCGCGCAGAGGTCACCTCGACGTATTTCGTGGTCGCCTATGTCGCCATCTCCATCCCGATCGTCGGCGAGGGAATCGCAGCCGCGCACTGGGGATTGCGCACGTCGGGCGTGGTGTTCAACATCGCGGTCGCCGTCCTGGCGCTGTTGGCGCTGCTACTGACCGCGGTCGCCGTCGCCCGGTCCCGGCGCACCGACGACACCCCGTCACCTGGCTGACATCACGCCCAGCCGGAGCCGACTCCGGCGTCGTTCAGCGCCGCGACGAGACTCGCGAAGCGGGCATTGCCGGCGAGATCCTCCACCAGGACCGGATTTCCGCGGTCGTCGGCGAGCGGAATACACCAGTTCGGGTACTGCGCCGACCCGGTGCCCGGCTGGTTCTGGATGCGCCGCTCCCCGACCGCGTCGACGAGTGCGACACCCAGGAGCGCCGACGGAGTGGCCGCGATGAGGCGGTAGAGCGCCTCGACCGTTCGCTGGTCCGTCCGCGGAGTCCCCTCCTGCAGCAGCCCACGATCGCGCGCCATCGCCAGCACGGCGTCACGCTCACGCGCGTCGCGCGCCCGTTCGGCCTCTTCGCCGGTCTCCAGCAAACCGAGCCGGGAACGCAGTTCGATGTGATCCCCGGCGAGGTAGCCGACGGTCGGCGGTAGGTCGTGCGTCGTCACGGACGTCAGGCAGAGCTGTCGATATTCTTCCGGCGGGATGGCACCGTCGGGACCGTGTTCGAACCAGAGGATCGATGTCCCGAGAATCCCCCTCTCCGCCAACGCATCCTGGACATGACGCTCGAAGACCCCGAGATCCTCGCCGATCACCACAGCGTCGGCCCGCTCGGCCTCCAGTGCCAGAATGCCGATGAGAGCGTCGTGGTCGTAGTGGACATAGGTGCCGTCGGCAGGCCCCATGCCATCCGGAATCCACCACAGCCGGAACAGCCCGAGGATGTGGTCGACGCGCAACCCTCCGGCATGCCGCAGCACGGTCCGGAGCATGTCCCGGTAGGGCCCGTACCCTGCCTCCGCCAGCCGCCGGGGATGCCATGGCGGCTGATCCCAGCCCTGACCCTGCTGATTGAAGCCGTCCGGAGGCGCACCGACCGTTGCCCCGCGCGCCAGGACGTCGCCGAGCATCCAGACGTCGGCACCATGCCGGGCCACCCCGACCGCGAGATCGGCGATGATCCCGATGTCCATCCCTGCCGAGCGTGCCGCGTGCTGCGCGGTGGCCAACTGCTGGTCGCAGATCCACTGGAGCCAGGTGTGGAACTCCACCCGGTCCGCAAGACGACGACGCTGTCGTTTGACAAAGGCCTTGTCCTGCAGCCGATCGGACCACTTCGGATCGTCCGGTGCGTATCGCTCGGCCAATGCGCACCAGGTCGCGAACCGGCGCAGCCCCTTGCCCTCGCGTTTGCGGAAGGCGCGATACTCCGCCGCCCGGACCGCATCGAGTGGTTGTCGATGGATCAACTCGAGGATCGCCATCTTGGCGCGGAAGGACTTGTTGCGCTTAATCTTCCGCGGGTTCAGATTGTCGTCGAAGAATTTCTGCTGGAGCGAGCGAAGCGCTTTGCGCGCGCTCTTGTCCAGCCCCGACAGCTCAGGGATGTCGGTGACGCGGATATAGAGCGGGTTGACGAACCGACGGGTCACCGGCAGGTAGGGCGACGCCTCGATGGGCGCGTGCGGCTGTGCGGCGTGCAGCGGATTGACCTGCACAAAGTCCGCGCCGTAACTGCTCGCCGCCACCTCGCAGATCTCGGCGAGGTCGGCGAAGTCGCCGACTCCCCACGATCCGGCCGACCTCGTCGAGTAGAGCTGTACCGCCAGACCCCACCGCTTTCGACCGGTCAGCCGCTGCGCGGTGGACAGCCGTCGGGGCGTGACGATCAGCGGCCGCTCGGCCGTCGTCTCGGCGACGGGATCGAGCGCGTGCAGCACGTGGTAGCCGGGTGCCAGTTCACGTGGGACCTCGAATGTCGCACGGCCGACCAGGGTCTCGTCCACCTCGCGAGGCTCCACCCAGACATCGACCTGCAACGGGTGCGCGGCACCTCCGTCTTCCGTGGTGATCCATACGTGCACGGGATTCCAGTGCGGAACATGGACGACGAACGTCGATCCGGACCCCTCGGTGGACACCGTCACCGGCGGGAGCATCGTGCGCCACGGTTCGTCGTCGAGAGCGGCGTGCGCCGCGGCGATCTCGACGGCCGAACCCGCCGCGATGCCCAGCGAACCGAGCACCGAGACGATCGTCGTCGAGCTCACCTCGTGATCGAGCTCATCCCAGCCCACGTAGCTCGTTGCCACACCACACCGCCGGGCGAGTCCGGCCAGCTCCCCGCGGGCCACATCGTCGGTCGTCACGTCTGCATCGTCTCAGGATTCGGGCAGGCGCGCGCGTCATCGTCACTCTGCGGGCGCCCGCCGAATCGCTCGGCTAATGTGATCGCCATCACCACAATCGGTGGCGCCGGCGAGCCCCACCGCACCGAAAGGGACACCATGGCCGACACCCTGACGCTCGACCCCGCCACCACCGCCCTCGTTCTGATCGAATTCCAGAACGAGTTCACCAGCGACGGCGGGGTGCTGCACGATGCCGTCTCCGAGGTGATGGACAAGACCGGCATGCTCGCCAACACCGTCGCGCTGGTCGAGAAGGCCCGCGACGCGGGTGTGACGATCATGCACGCCCCGATCACCTTCGCACCGGGCTATGGCGAACTCACGCGACATCCGTACGGGATCCTCAAAGGTGTCGTCGACGGCAATGCGTTCGTCAAGGACTCCTGGGGCGCGACGATCGTCGACGACCTCACCCCGGCCGGCGGCGACATCGTCATCGAGGGCAAGCGCGGACTGGACACCTTCGCGAGCACCAACCTCGATTTCATCCTGCGCAGCAAGGGCATCACCACGATCATCCTCGGAGGATTCCTCACCAACTGCTGCGTGGAGTCCACCATGCGGTCGGGGTACGAGAATGGGTATCGGGTCATCACGCTGACCGACTGCACGGCGGCGACGTCGGTCGCCGAACACGACAACGCGATCAGCTTCGACTACCCGATGTTCTCCGAACCGGTGGAGTCGACGGCGGTCCTGTCCGCCCTCTGATCCGGCACCCGATCACAATGACCGGGTTCCGGTCGCCAGCTGCAGGTCGCGCTGCCGGATCAACGACGTGGCGATCACGCTGATGACCGCCGTGAGCGCGAGGTACGCCGCAGCGAGCCACGGCGATCCACCCGCCGCGCCGATCAGGGCGGTCAGGATCAGCGGCGTCAGGCCGGACGCATAGATGCCGGAGAACTGATAGACCACCGACAGGCCGGTGTAGCGGACCTCGGTGGGGTACAGACTGGCGAAGAGCGTGCCCTGCGCGCCGTAGAAGAGTGCGTGCACCACCCCGAAGACCACGACGAGGGCGACCGTGAACCACACCAGGTCCTCGGTGCCGAACAGCGCGAACACCGGGAACACCACGACTCCGTACGCAGTGATACCGATCAGATAGATGCGTTTGGGTCCGTATCGGTCGGTGAGCAGCCCCGACACCGGCAGGAGCAGTGCCATCACCACCGATGCGATCGTGACGGAGATCAGCACCGGCACCTCGGCGAGATCGAGTTCCTTGGTCGCATAGGCGATCGCGAAGACACCCCAGGTGTTGAACGCCGAACCCTCACCCCAGCGCGCCAGCATGCCGAGGACTGTGTTGCGCGTGTTGGGCGGCAGCACGACGTCGCGCAGGGGCGCCGACGACCTCTTCGAGAGCGCCGCCACCTCCGCGAATGCGGGAGTCTCGTCGACCTTGAGTCGAACGACGAATCCGACCACCACCAGCACGACGCTCACGAGGAAGGCGATCCGCCATCCGTAAGTGAGGAACGCGTCGTCGTCGAGGGTCACCTGCAGGATCGCGAAAACCGCTGTTCCGAGCGCGAGGCCGAGGGCCAGACCGATCTGCGGGATGCTGCCGAACAATCCACGACGACGGCGCGGGCTGTGCTCGACGGCGAGCAGGACTGCGCCCGCCCACTCTCCGCCGAGCGCAAAGCCCTGCAGCACACGGAGCGCGAGCAGCAGGACGGGCGCGAGGACGCCGATCGACGCGGCGGTGGGCAACACGCCCATCAGAGCGGTCGCGGCACCCATCAGAACCATGGTCAGCGCCAAGGTTCGCTTGCGCCCGATGCGATCTCCGATGTGGCCGAAGACGATCCCGCCGATCGGACGGACGACGAAGCCGACTGCGAAGGTGGCGAACGAGAGCAGGGTTCCGACGAATGAGCTCTGATCCGGGAAGAACACCGTGTTGAAGACGAGACTCGCCGCGGTGGCGTACAGGAAGAAGTCGTACCACTCGATGGTGGTGCCGAGCAGACTCGCGGCGACGACGGTACGGAGCCGCTTGCGGCGCTCGTCGTCGGTCTCGTCGGACAGGTTCGGCAGGTCCGGAGCGGTGAGGGTGGTGGTGGCCATGACCGCAGTACGGTAGCGACACCGCGGCGCGCACCCCAGGGTCCGAATCACGGTGATCAGAACTCTCCGACCGTGAACGGCCGCGTGGACAGACGGCACACTCAGCCGAAGAGGACTCCCGGATTCAACAGGCCGGCCGGGTCGAATGCGTCCTTGACGGCACGCATCGCCGCAAGGTCGACCTCTCCCCGACCGAGATGGGTCCACGCGGTCTTCGCACGTCCGATCCCGTGCTCGGCACTGATGCTGCCGCCGTTGGCCGCGACGATGCCGAACACATGTGAGGTCAGCTCCTCGACGCGATTCTCGGGAACGTCGAGCAGATTGACGTGGATGTTGCCGTCACCGATGTGGCCGAAGAGGATCGGACGGCACGGATGGTCGACCACCCCGGCCACCGCCTGGAGTTCGGCCAGCGCCTCGGGTAGCGCTCGGATCGGCACCGACACATCGAGTTTGACGACTGCCGTCGTGCTCGACCGCGCGATGGACTCGGTGTGCTGTTCCCGTGCTGCCCACAGAGCTCGCGCCGGACCCGGTTCGAGCACGGCGTCGGCGACTGGTGCATTCTTCAGGGCCTCGAGGACCGCGGCCTCGACGTCGCCGGTACCGGACGTCTCGACCAGTACGTAGAAGGGTGCCCGCGCCGCAACGGGACGTCGTGGTCCGAAATCCTCGACGAGCGTGATACCCGCCTCGGTCATGACCTCGGCGGCCTCGATGGTCAGCCCCCGACCGGCCAGGGAGCCGAGAAGATCGATCGCGTCGGCGACGTGGTGTACGGCCGCCACACTGACGATCGTGTCGCGCGGTGGTGCGACGAGACGGAACAGCACACGCGTGATGACCGCGAGGGTGCCCTCGCTGCCGGCGAGCAGTCCCGGGAGGTCGTATCCCACATTGTCTTTCACGAGAGATGTCCACCGGCGCAGGATTCGGCCGTCTGCCAGGACGGCCTCGACGCCGAGAACCTGGCTGCGGGTGTTGCCGTGCCGGATCATCCGGATTCCGCCCGCGTTGGTGGCGACCAGACCTCCGGCGGTGGCCGATTCCCGGGATGCGAGGTCGACGGGAAACCTCAGCCCCGACTCGGTGGCCTGGCGATCGATCGCGTCGATCGTCGCACCGGCCTGCGCCCCGACGCACCGGCCGATGGTGTCGACGCCGTCGATGTCGGTCATCCGCGTGGTCGTCACCAGGACCAGTGGACGGTCCGCGGGGTCGCCACCGACAGGCGGTACCGACCCACCGACCAATCCGGTGTTACCGCCCTGCACGCAGATCGCGATCCCGGCGTCGGCGCACCGGGCGACGACGGCGGCCACCTCCTCGGTGGTACGTGGCCGGATCACCGCATCGGCGCGGCCGGTCCACCGGCCGGTCCAATCGGTCAGGTAGCCGGCAGCCGCATCCGCGTCGTCCAGCACGTGCGCTTCACCGACGACGGCGCGTAGGTCGGCCAGCGGTATCGGGTTCATCCGTCGATCCCGGTCATCGACCAGAAACGCGGGCTTTTCAGGCGAGCGCGTCGGCGATCGGGGTGTCTCCGTCGTCGAACTCGATGGTGCGATGGATCGTCGCCGGGTCGGCGAGCACCGCGGCGGCCACCAGCGCGACGTTGTCGCGGCTGACCTCGCTGCTCGCCGAACGGTCCTCGCCCGTGGTGATCCGACCGCTGCCAGGCTCATCGGTGAGCCGGCTAGGTCCGAGAATGGTCCAGTCCAACCCTGTGCCCTTCAGGTGCGTGTCGGCCGCCGCTTTCGCCTCGGCGTAGGGATAGAACGAATTGTCCTCGGGGACACCGTGGTCGGGTCCGGCACCGAAATAGGACACCATGACGTAGCGCTTCGCCCCGGCCGACGCGGCGGCATCCATCGAACGGATCGCCGCGTCGCGATCCACGGCGTAGGTCCGGTCCGGGCTGCCGCCCCCGGCCCCCGCTGACCACACCACCGCGTCGTGACCCGCCAGCACGGATGCGAGCCCGGCCGCGTCCAGGTCCTCGACGTCGGCGACGACGGGTGCGGCGCCGGTGGCGGCCACGTCGTCGACGTGCGCCTCGTTGCGGATGATCGACGTCACGTCGTCACCGCGTTCGGACAACGTCTTCGCCAAGCGCAACGCGATCTTGCCGTGTCCTCCGATGATTGCCACGCGGGCCATTCTGGACTCCTCTCGATCGGGATCGTCTCGGTCCACGCTACCGACGTCAGACCACCGGCGTCAGACCTTGGTGCGCCCCCGCACGAGGCCGACCAGCCAGATCAGCAGACACGCCCCGGCCAAGCACGTCACGAAGCTGAAGATGAGGCCACCGCCCTCGACGTCGACGCCGAACAGTCTGAGGATGAACCCGCCGATCAGTCCGCCGACGATGCCGACCACGACGTTCAGCAGAATGCCCTGCTGGGCGTTGGTCTTCATGATCATGCTGGCCACCCAACCCGCCAGTCCGCCGATGATGATCCATCCGATGATTCCCAGTCCGAGCATGGCTCCTCCAGATCTTCGGCGTCGGCACACCTTCGCCGCTGCGATTGGTGCCCTGAGTGGTGCGGACGCTACGCCCGCACCACTCAGGGCGGACCCACGACGCCGGATTCGTCGCGAAGACGAGACCACGGACACAGCCTTCGTCCCTCTGAGACCTTTACCATTCGCTTACTTAGCACTAAGCAACTAATGTGCTGGAAAAGCGACAACCACATGGCCGCGGCGTCTCACGCGACCTCTCTGGCGAAGGAACAGGCCATGACACGAGCCGTCCCCGGCGCGGACATCGTCGGCACCACCGATGTCGCAACGCTCTATCACCAGCTCACACGCATCAACCGGACGCTGCGCACCCGTGGCGGGAACCGGAACCTCAGTGCCGGGGTCGCCGCAGCACTGTGGACGGTCATCAATCACGCCCCCATCCGCCTGTCGGAACTCGCCGAGCGCGAGTCCGTGACCGCGCCGACCATGTCCCGGATCGTCGCGGCACTCGAGGAACAGGGCTTCGTGGAACGGACCCCGGACCCCGACGACGGCCGGGCACGGTTGCTGAATCCGACGCCGGCCGGGGTGGAACTCATCGCGAACGCCAGGACCGAGCGGGCCCGGGTGCTCGCGGAGGCCCTCGACGCCCTCGACGACGACGACCGATCGACCGTCGGCCGCGGGCTGATGATCCTCGCCGCGGCGCTCGGTACGACCTGACCCCGTCCACCCTCGCGAACCCGACCCGTCGGCTCCCTGCCTCCCCCAAGGACTTCCATGACCTCCGCCGCACTCGCCGCACCCGCCGCGGCCGACCCGGGTCCCGGTCCCGGATACAAATGGATCGCGCTCTCCAACACCACCCTGGGCATGTTGATCGCGACCATCAACAGCTCAATCGTCCTGATCGCGCTGCCCGACATCTTCCGTGGGATTCACGTCAATCCGTTGCTCCCCGAGAACACCAGCTACCTGCTGTGGATGATGATGGGCTTCCTCGTGGTCACCGCCGTGCTGGTGGTGAGCTTCGGACGCCTCGGCGACATGTTCGGTCGCGCCCGCATGTACAACCTCGGTTTCGCGATCTTCACCGTCTCGTCGATCTTTCTCGCCATCACCTGGTTCGACGGCAGCGCAGCCGCCATCTGGCTCATCGCGTGGCGCATCGTCCAGGGCGTCGGCGGTGCATTTCTGATGGCGAACTCGTCGGCGATCCTCACCGACGCCTTCCCCGCCGACCAGCGTGGACTCGCGCTCGGCATCAACGGCGTCGCAGCGATCGCCGGCTCGTTCCTCGGCCTGTTGGTGGGCGGCATCCTCGCACCCATCCACTGGAACCTCATCTTCCTCGTGTCGGTGCCGTTCGGTGTCATCGGGACCATCTGGGCATACCTCAAACTCCGAGACACCGGTGTGCGCCGCCGCGCACAGATGGACTGGTGGGGCAACATCACCTTTGCGGTCGGGCTCGTGGCCGTCCTCGTCGGCATCACCTACGGCATCCAGCCGTACGGCGGACACAGCATGGGCTGGTCCAGTCCGATGGTGCTGTCCTGCCTCATCGGCGGCACCCTCATGCTGGTCGCCTTCGTCTTCATCGAGACATGGGTGCCGAGCCCGCTGTTCAACCTGCACCTGTTCGCCAACCGCTCGTTCACCTTCGGCAACATCGCCAATCTCATGTCGTCGATCGGCCGCGGTGGACTGCAATTCATCCTGATCATCTGGCTCCAGGGGATCTGGCTCCCCCAGCACGGGTACAACTTCGAGCAGACGCCGCTCTGGTCGGCCATCTACATGATCCCCATCACCATCGGATTCCTGCTGACCGCACCGCTGTCGGGCGCTTTGTCGGACCGGTTGGGCACCAAGTGGTTCACCACCACCGGCATGCTCATCACCGCCGGCACCTTCGCCGCGCTCATCGCGATGCCGGTCGACTTCTCCTACCCCACGTTCGCAATCGTGCTGTTCCTCAACGGCGTCGGCATGGGGATGTTCTCGTCGCCGAACCGCGCCGAGGTGATGAACAGCCTGCCCGCGGACGCCCGCGGCTCCGGGTCGGGCATGATGACGACCTTCCAGAACGCCGCCATGGTGCTGTCGATCGGTCTGTTCTTCAGTCTGATGATCAGTGGACTCTCGGCTCATCTCCCGGCGACGATGGGCGCCGGGCTCACCGCGAACGGGGTACCCGCGGTGCAGGCCGATCAGATCGCGCACCTGCCGGCGGTCGCCGTCCTCTTCGCCGCCTTCCTCGGCTACAACCCGGTGGAGCAGCTACTCGGTCCACAGCTTTCGAGCCTGCCGCAGGGCAATCAGGACACGCTGACCGGACTGGACTTCTTCCCCCACCTCATCAGCAATCCGTTCGCCGACGGCCTCACCGCCGCGTTCACCTTCGCCATCGTGTGTTGTGTGATCGGTGCGCTCGCATCACTGTTCACCGGCGGCCGCAGGCCGAAGGCCGTCGAACTCGAGGAGATCGACGAGGAGACCTCCGGCGGGGCGAGCGCAGACGTCGTCGAGCCGGTCACGTCCGAACTCTCGCCGCCGCTTCGGTCGTGACCTCCTGAGCGAGCCCGCCATCCGTCAGGCGGCCGCCCCGAGATGTTTGCTTCATCGCGATCCGATGAACCACAAGTGAATGGTGAACGATTTCCCGCGCAGGGCCCTTCGACGCGAGAGAGGATGAGGGCGGCCGGTGCTGTCGACGGAATTTCGGGCAGTCCCGGTCGACGACGGGCTACCGGTCGTGTGAGGAGAGTGCATGTTGTCTGGGCACGAGCAACCGGGACGGACGGTCCAGGAGTACATCGACGACAAACCCCTCTGGCGGGACGGTACCGACACCGCGATTCCGCCGATGACCGGGATGCAATGGCGGATCTGGTGGCTCGCCGCCGCGGGTAAGTTCTTCGAGGGCATCATGATCTTCATGACCGGGGTCGCCCTGCCCCTGATCACGATCGACTTCTCCCTGAACACCACCCAACAGGGCTTCATCTCGTCGGCGTCGTTGGCCGGCATCCTGGTCGGCGCGACCGCGCTCGGCAGCCTCGCCGACCGATTCGGACGGAAGAGGATGTTCATCGCCGAGATGGCGATCTTCGCCCTCTTCGTCACGGCGACCACGTTCGCGCCGAACTTCATGGCGCTGGTGGTCTTCCTCTTCGGCGCGGGGATCGCCCTGGGGTGCGACTACCCCACGGCCCACATGGTCATCTCCGAGAGCACGCCCACGCCCCGACGGGGCCGGCTCGTGCTGTCCGCGTTCGGGTTCCAGTCCGTCGGCGCGTTCGCGGGCACATTCCTGGGCTTCTTCATCCTGTACCACAACCCGGACGTCGAGGCCTGGCGCTGGATGTACGGGGCGGTGATCATCCCGGCCATCCTGGTCCTGATCGGCCGTTTCTACCTTCCCGACAGCGCGCATTGGCTGCTGTCCCGCGGCCGGCTGCATGATGCCGAGGTCGAGACGCAACGACTGCTCGCCCGGAAGCCCGCCTACCCCAGCCAGGTGATTTTGCGGCCCGATGGGGAGAATCCGGCACATTCGGCACGGTCTGGCCGATATCGCGACCTCTTCGGCGCGAAATACCGCAGGGTGACGATCTTTGCGTCGGTGCCCTGGGTTCTCCAGGACCTGTGCACCTACGGGGTAGGCATCTTCACCCCGGTCCTCCTCGCCGCGGTGGTCGGCCGCCAATCCGACCTCGACTCGCTACAGGATGTCATCCACAACGACATGCTGGGCGCCAAGGGATCCGCCCTGATGGACATCGTGTTCATCATCGGGATCGTCGTGGCGATCTTCCTCGTCGAGCGTGTAGGACGCCTGCGTCTGCAGATCACCGGCTTCGTGGGTTGCGGACTCGGTCTGTTCCTGGTCGCGATGGCCACCCTGGATCCAGACGACTACAACATCCCATTGCTGTTCGGCGGCTTCGTGCTCTTCTACTTCATGAACAACCTCGGGCCGAACTCGATGACCTATCTCATCTCCGGCGAGGTCTTTCCCACCGAGATCCGAGGCAAGGGAGCAGGATTCGCGGCATCGTTCGCCAAGGTGGGCGCGGTTGGCGCGGCGTTCTTCTTCCCCATGCTCGCGGATGCGATCGGGACCAGCGCGCTGCTCTTCCTGCTCGTCGGCACGACGATCCTCGGAGTCATCGTGACCATACGTTTCGGGTTCGAGACCAGCGGCATGAGCATCGACGCCCCGGGTCTGGGAGCACCCGACCCTCGCGCGTCCGCCATGTCATCGAGCACCAGCGCCTAGCAGGACTCACGCCGTCAGGCGTGGAACTCGTTCTTCGGCAACCGAGGTCGCGCTCCGGCAGGCCAACGCCGACCCGGCACACGCAGCGTCCATCCGGCCGGTACCACGGTGAAGTCCATCCACCGACCGTCGCCGAGCCAGAGCGACCACAGGTCCTCATCGGGAAAATCGCCGATCCGCACGAACAGGTCCTGCCGGCCGACGTGTGCAGTCATCCAGCCCTGGTCGTCCGGATCATCGACGAAGACCGCCGTCGCGGCCAGCGCGGCCTCCAGGTCGTCCACGCGGTCGGAACGTTTGACCATCTGATCGTCTCCCCCTCAGTCCTCGAAGCGGACCGAGCTGACCGCAGATGCGATCGACCGCCGGAACGTGTCGCCCTCGCGAGCCGGCGCGGTCCCGGTCGCGTGCAGGAGATACGCGACGTTGCCGCGGCGGTAGGCGGCGTACCGGATCGCGCAATACCAGGTCTGATCGTCACCGACGTAGGTACCCGTCTGCAGCGAGGAGCCCTCGGTCCGGAAGCCCGGTTGTGTTCGGGTGGCCTCGTTCTCGGTCCACTCGGGCAGCGCACGCGGCTCGACGAAGGCGTGATCGATCAGACGGGAGACATCGGCGGCGTGGTCGATGACGAAACGGGTCACCACGATCGCCACGGTCCCGTCGTTGCCATGGTCGGCGATGAACAGCTGAAGGTATCCCGGCACAGTGGCAGGCCGCCAGACGTCGCGGTCGATGTCGATCAGCACCTCACCCGGGATGGATCGCTCATCGGACACGCGACTGGCGGTGACCGCCATCCGCTCGAGGCGTTCGAGAATCGGCGTCTCGTCGCCGTCCTGGGAACGGTCGATGCGACGAGCACGCGCCGCAACGTCATAGGCGACTGAATACGGTCGCAGCATCGTTGGCTCCACCAACCGGGTCTCGTCCCGGGATGGGCGGTCGAGTTGATCGGTCTCGGCGGTCACCGCGGGTCACGCACCCTGCCACCTGCTGCTTCGGCGCGCGAATCCGCACCCGTCGCGTCCACCCAGTATTCGGCCACCAGCCGAGAATAGTCAGGCGGACCGACCAATGGGTGATCAACTCAGCGCACGGCGTGTGAGATTCGCGATCTCGTCCGAAAAGGCAACGAACATAATGGATTCGACAGTCGAATTTGCTTCTTTGACAGCCCGAACCTGCTGGTCGACGGCGTCGTGGAGGGGCCACCCGTAGGCGCCACCGGAGATCAGCGGGAACGCCAGGGATTGCGCGCCGAGCGAGTCCGCCAGACGCAGGCTGCGGGTGTAGCACGACCGCAACACCTGCGACTGGTCCTCACGGTCGGAGTACACCGGACCGACCGTGTGGATCACCCAGCGCGCCGGCAGGTCACCGGCCGTGGTGGCGACGGCGGCACCGGTCTCGAGACCGGACGGCAGCGTGGTCTCGCGGAGCAGACGGCATTCCCGAAGGATGGCGGGGCCGCCGGCGCGATGGATCGCACCGTCGACTCCACCGCCGCCGAGCAACGAGGAGTTCGCGGCATTGACGATGACGTCGGTACGCACCGATGTGATGTCACCGGTGACGACGTCGATACCGCTCATGTTCCCCGATTGTAGGCGCGCCCTACAGCGAAGAGGAACCGTTCTGACGTTTACCCGACTTGGACCGGTAGAGCATGAAGCCGCCGTAGATCGCGAGGCCGAACAGCGCAATCCAGAAGAGTCCCTTCAGAAGTGGGCCGACGATCGCGAGGGCGAGGAGCACCACTGCAATGATGCCGAGCACTTTCCAGAAGCCGAGGCCGTTGCCCGTCGTGTTTGTGGGGGTTGTTGGTGTGGTCATGACTCCACTGTGGACTTCCCGCGGCCGGAAATCATCAGGTCCCGGTCGAATTCGGGGAAAGATCAGGGGCATCCCTGACCCCCGTCTTCCCCGTCACCGCGGCGCCGACCGCGGGAGCCGCACCGGCTCGGTGTACGAGCAGCCGAGATCGCCCGGAGACGCGAAGCCGCATCGGTCCCGGAACCACGCGACGCCGATCTCGGCGACGCGGCGCCGGGAGCGACTCATCAGGTATCCGTGGGTGCACTCGTCGAAGACGTCGTCGTAGAACCAGGTGTCGAGCGCGGTGCGCGGCACGCTGAACGACGCGAGCAGCGGCACCGACATGACGACGGTGGAGAGCCGGAGCAGGAACGTCTCCGAGCTCAGCGACTGGATCTGTGCGCATTCGACGTCGTCGGTGTCGTCGACGCGGACTCCGGCCGGACCGATGTCCAGGATGGCGGCCCGGGGCATCTCCCCCATCGATTCCACGAGCCACCGTTCCATCGCGCCCCAGCTCATCGTCGGCGACGCACCGGTCCCGTCCGACTCCATGCCGTGCATGTTCGGATGGGGATCTGGTTGCTGCGGGTTCACGGGCACCTCCTGTGGTCGGGATGGCGTCAGTGAATCACCGGCCACCGACAGACCCCGTGGCCCGCCGGCCGTCTTGGCAGGATGGATTCCGTGCCCATCCCAGATTTCATCCGTGACCTACGCCGCCACGTCGGACATGAGCCTCTCTGGCTGTCCGGGGTGAGTGCGGTGGTGCTCGACGCCACCGGACGCATCCTGCTCACCCATCGTGCGGACACCCGCGAATGGGCGGTGGTGTCCGGCGTCCTCGAACCCGGCGAGGAACCTGCTCGAGCGGTGCTGCGCGAGATCGCCGAGGAGACCGGCGTCCGAGCCGAACTGGTACGCCTGACCAGCGTTGACGTGACGCCCATGATCGTCTATCCCAATGGCGACCACTCGCAGTACCTCGACGTCTGCTTCCTGGCCCGCCATATCGACGGCGAACCGCACGCGGCCGACGACGAGAACACCGACGTCACCTGGTTTCCCGCTGACGACCTACCCGAGGACCTCGCCGAGACCTCCCGGCTCCGCATCCAGAACGCTCTCCGCGACGATCCGGCGGCGTGGTTCCGCCCGTAGGCCGGGCGGGTTCGTCGCCCCGTGCGCGTCAGGATTGCCGTGATCCGGCGTCACCGGTCACTGACTGCTGTCACCGATCACCGACTGCTGAATCGCCAGGTAGTAATCACGCTGCGCCGGGTAGTAGTCGTCGAAATCGATGACGTCCGGATCGCACCCGCCGATCACCGCCGACAGTCGGTCCAGGTAGTACTCCCAGCCCGGGCCGGTGTTCTCGATCATCGAGGGATCGTCGATGATCTGGCTGAGCACCAGCGTCGTGATCCCGTCGGACTCGGACAACTCGACGATCAGATCCCAGGTGCCGAAGTCGTCGGTGGTGTGCACCCGCAGCAGCCGGGGCGGCTCACAGCGACGGATGTCGTACCGGGTCGGCGACATGTTCTCCTCGCCCTCGGCGTTCATCGTGAAGTCGACGTGGCCGCCGGCGGGGTCGCCGCTGTAGAAGCCGATCCACCGGGCCAGTCGATCGGACTCGGTGACCGCCGCCCACACGTCATCGATGCCGGCGCGAAACGTGCGGGTGAACTCCATGGCGTCGCCTTCGGCGCGGACGAGGTGGCGGCCGGACGGATCTGTGGTCATGCGGAGTCCTCCTGTGGGTCGACGGCCACCCTGCGGCCGTCGCGTCTGGTGCGATACACCTCGGTGTCGAGGGCATCGAGCATCCCCTCGTCGATCCTCGATCGGTGCGTGCCCGCCCGCCCGGCGCCGGGCAATTCGTCGGGTCGCGGACCCAGGTCTGCCAGGAATGTCCGGACATCCTCCAGCGGTTTCGGGTCGAGGCGGTAGTGCCTTTCCCGGCCCCGGTCGGTGACGTCGACCAGCCCCGCGGCGGCGAGTACCCGCAGGTGACGGCTGATGGCGGGCCGGGAGATCGGGCGGTCGCCGGCGAGCACATCGGTGATGTCGACGACCCGACAGGGACCGTCGACCAATATCCGCAGGATTCGGCGACGTACCGGATCGGCGATCGCGTCGAAGACACCCATCACAGAATGGTAACTGAACGGTTACCAATTGCGCCACCGGTCGACGTCGGCCCCCGGTCGGCAGCGCAGGCCGACTCGCATCGGAATACTCGCCCCGGGCCGTACCCTTGAACCACACATGGCCAAGAGATTCGTCGCGACCGCCTATGGCGACCCTGCAGATGTGCTCGAGTATGTCGATCACGAGATCCCGGCTCCCCTGCCGGGACAGGTGGTCGTGCAGACACGGGCCATCGGGATGAACCCGGTCGACGTCAAGTCCGTCCGTGGCCAGACCGGCACCGACGAGTCGAAACTCCCGCTGGCGATCGGTTACGAGCTGGCGGGGACGGTGACCGCGGTCGGCGACCTCGCAGATCCCTTCGCGGTCGGCGACGAGGTCATCGTGTACCGGGCTCACGGCGCGTACGCCGACAGCGTGCTCGCGAACGTCCGCGCAGTTCATCCGCGGCCTGCCGAACTCGACGTCGAGCGCGCGGCCGGGCTCCTCCTCGTCGGGGTCACTGCGGCCGACGCCGTGCGCACCGCAGACGTGACCGAATCCGATGTGGTTCTCGTCCACGGCGGTTCCGGCGCGGTCGGCTCGATCGCGGTGCAGCTCGCAGTGACCGCGGGTGCAACCGTCATCGCCACCGCGGGTCCCGCCAACCAGGAACACGTGCGCGCACTCGGCGCGACCCCGGTGCCCTATGGCGACGGACTCCTCGAGCGCATCGCGGCGCTCACGCCGGCCCCGGTCACCGCCGTCATCGACACGGTGGGCAACGACGACGCCATCGACACCTCACTTGCCCTGGTCGACAATCCCGGAAAGGTCGTCAGTGTCGCCGCCTTCGGACGTGCCGCCGACGGAATCGTCCTGGTGAACGGCAGCACCCCGGAGAGCAGACGACATCGGGCCGCGGCCGTCGAAGGCCTCATCGCCGACGCCGCGGCGGGAACACTCCTCACCGAGGTCGCGGCGACCTTCCCGCTGACCGACGCTGCGACCGTACTCACCGAACTCGAGCACGCACATCCACGGGGCAAGTTCATCCTGCTGCCGTGAGCCACCTGAAAGCTGATCCAACCGAAAGGAAGTAGCCGAATGTCGGTTCCCACAATCACTCTCAACAATGGTGTACAGATCCCCCAGCTCGGTTTCGGCGTTTTCCAGATCCCGCCGGAGGAGACCGAGGCGGCCACGCTGGCCGCGCTGGACGTCGGTTACCGCCACATCGACACCGCCGAGATGTACGGGAACGAGAAGGGCGTTGGCGCCGCCCTGGCCAAATCGGGGCTCGATCGTCGCGACGTGTTCATCACCAGCAAACTGAACAACGGCTTCCACGCCTACGACGACGCCCTCAAGGCCGCCGATCAGACACTCGCGGACCTCGGTCTCGAGCAGATCGATCTCTTCCTGATCCACTGGCCGCTGCCCGGGGTCGGCGACTATGCCGAGACCTGGCGGGCCCTCGAGAAGTTCCACGGCGACGGCAAGGCACGAGCGATCGGTGTCTCCAACTTCCAGCGCGCTCACCTTGAGCGACTGTTCGCCGAAACCGATGTGGTGCCCGCGGTCAACCAGATCGAGGTCCATCCGTACCTGACGCAAAATGCCTTGCGCGCATTCAACTCCGAGCACGACATCGCGACCGAGGCGTGGTCGCCGATCGCACAGGGCGACGTCCTCGACGACCCCGTACTCGTCAAAATCGCCCAGGAGAAGAACCGCAGCACAGCTCAGGTCACCCTGCGCTGGCACATCCAGCGCGGCGACATCGTGTTTCCGAAGTCGGTGACCCGCTCACGGGTCGAGGAGAACTTCTCCCTCTTCGATTTCGAGCTGTCCGTCGAAGACATCGCCGCCATCGACGGGCTGAACAAGGACCGGCGTCGCGGACCGAACCCTGACGAGTTCAACTACATCCCGGAGAGCTGACCCGCCGCGAACCGGAAACGATCCGGCCCGCTTCGCACGGCCTCGGCCGCTGGGCCCACAATGACCCCATGAGGATCTCCCAGCGCGCCGAGGCCGTCGCGCCGTTCTACGCGATGGAGTTCGGAAAGCGGGCCGCCGAACTCGAGGCCGCCGGTCACGACGTCATCAAATTGAGTATCGGCGAGCCCGACTTCGGTGCACCGCCGGCCTTTCTCGCCGCGATCCGTGAGCTGACCGACGGCCGGCCGCTGACCTACACCGGGGCACTCGGGTTGCCCGAACTGCGCACGGCGATCGCCGGGTTCTGCCGCACCGAATTCGGTGTGGATGTCGCCCCCCGGCGAGTGGTCGTCACGTCCGGGGCCTCGGCCGCACTGCTGTTGAGCTGCGCTGCCCTCGTCGATCCGGGCGACGAGGTCCTCGTCGCCGATCCGTCGTATCCGTGCAACCGGCAGTTCGCGGAGAGCTTCGGGGCGCATGTGCGTCTGATACCGACCACCCCGGCAACGCGCTTCCAACTGACGTCGGCACTCGTCACCGACGCCTGGGGCGAACACACTCGGGGAGTGATGGTCGCGTCGCCGTCCAATCCGACCGGGACGTCGGTGCCGTACGACGAACTGGTCCGGATCTGCGCCGACGTGGCCGACCGCGACGGATGGCGGATCGTCGACGAGATCTATCTCGGCCTGGCCGATCCCGGGCCCGACGGCGCCCGCCCGACGAGCATCCTGGCCGCGGACCCAGGTGCGATCGTCATCAACAGCTTCTCCAAGTACTTCGGGATGACCGGCTGGCGTCTGGGCTGGTGCATCGTGCCCGACGATCTCGTCCCGGTGATGGAACGACTGGCGCAGAATTACTACATCTGCCCTCCGACACCGGCGCAGTACGCCGCACTCGAGTGCTTCACCGACGAATCGCTCACGTTGGCCGAGGCCCGCCGCGAGGAGTTCCGCATCCGGCGCGAACTCGTCGTCGACGGTCTGGCGCGGATCGGACTCGATGTGCCGGTGGTGCCCGACGGCGCGTTCTACGTCTACCTCGATGTCTCGCCGACCGGACTCACGTCGTCGGAGTTCTGTGACCGAGCATTGCGTGAGGTACACGTGTCCCTCACTCCGGGAAAGGATTTCGGCCACCATACCGCCGACGACCACGTTCGGCTGTCGTACGCAGCATCGATCGACGAACTGACCGAGGGACTACGGCGGCTCGGCGAGTTCGTCGACACACTCCGGCGACCTGCCTGAGATCGACCGTCAGCGCATCGAGGAGGATGAGCGCCATGGGTCCACAGATCATCGATTCACGGAAGATCGAGCGTGCGGTCGGCGAGGTACTCGACGCCGCGGTCACCGGCTCGGCACGAGTGCCCGGCGTGGTCGCGGGCGTCACCACCGACACGGAGCTCCTGACGCTGTCCGCTGCGGGCCTGCGCGCTGTCGACGGCACCGATCAGATGACCATCGACAGCGTATTCGCCATGTTCTCCACCACCAAAGCGATCACCGCAACCGTCGCTCTGCAACTCGTCGAGCGCGGCCTGCTCGATCTCGATGTGCCGGCCAGGGAATACGTCCCGCAGTTGCGCGACGTCCAGGTGCTCGACGGCTTCGCGGACGACGGCAGCCCCCGACTCCGCCCACCGTCCTCCGACGTGACGCCACGCCAATTACTCACCCACACAGCCGGTTTCGGATACGACTTCTTCAACGAGAACTATCGTCGGCTGACCGGTGACCACGGCGTTCCGGGTGTCATCAGTGCGACGATGGAATCATTGTCCACTCCGTTGCTCTTCGATCCCGGCACACGGTGGGAGTACGGCAGCAGCATGGACTGGGCCGGACTCGTCGTCGAAGGCGTCACCGGTCACCGACTGGGCGACGTGATGTCCGAGCACGTTTTCAGCCCCCTCGGTATGTCCGACACGTCGTTCACCCTCCCCGACGATCTGGCCCGCCGACGTGCCGTCCTGCACCACCGAGCGCCGGACGGTTCCTTGTCCCCCAACCACAAGTGGAAGATGCCCGACGACCCCGAGGTGCACATGGGCGGCCAGGGCCTCTACTCGACCGTGCGCGACTACCTGGCGTTCATCCGGATGTGGCTCAACGACGGCCTCTCCGACTCGGGCGAGCAGATTTTGCGGCCCGACACGATCGCGGACGCCTCGCGCAACCACCTCGGCAACCTCACGGTGACCACGCTGCCCGGCGTGATCCCCGCGCTGGCCCACGATATGGACTTTTTTCCGGGAATCCCCAAGTCCTGGGGACTCAGCTTCCTGATCAACGACGAGGACGCTCCCACGGGCCGACCCGCGGGATCGCTCGCCTGGGCCGGGCTGGCCAATCTGTACTACTGGATTGATCGACGCACCAAGATCGGCGGCTTCTGGGCGACCCAGATCTTCCCATTCCTCGATCCGACCGCGTACGGCAAGTACCTGGACTTCGAGCGGGCCGTCTACCGCTCACTCGGCTGAGGACCCACCCGCCTGCCCCACGAGCTCGCCCATCGGGCACAGAACCTCGCCCATCGGGCACAGAACCTGGCCGATCGGGCACAGAACCTCGCCGATCGTGCACAGAATGTCGCCGATCGTGCGCGTGGGGGGGTCATCCGGCCGGGCATCGCGCCTCGCTGGGCCGACGACGCGGTCGCCCGATCCGTAACTCCAGTGCGCGAGCAATGATTCTACGCCCGATCAGTGACATTCTGTGGCAACGGTTTACGCCATTCCTTGACATTGACACCGATCCGGTCGTGCCGGGAACCCGACCACGCGACATCGAGTCCGTGCCGCCGAAGGGTCCCGACGATCTGCTCGGCGAGCAGGGTCTCGGTGCGCTCGTATGCGACGTGCTCGGCATCGGCGTCACCGGCCGACATCGCGTCCAGCAGCGATTCCGGCAGGGTCGGATGCGGACGAAAGGCACTGTAGCCGAGATAGAGGACTGCGTCGTCGTCTGCGAGCCGTTCGGCGTCCTGTTCGTGGAAGAAGACGTAGGCCCACTCGCGGAATTTGTACCAGTCGTCGCGATCCGGGTCCGGGGTGCGTTCACCATCGATCTCCTGTGTGGCGCATCGGCTACAGCACGAGAAATTCATCCGGGCCAGCACGCCTTCTGAGTCGAGATCATCGAAGGCAGCCCGCAGCCGCGCATAGTCACCGTTGTCGGTCCACTGCCGTTGCGCTTGCGCCCGATCGTCCCAGAGCCGGCGAACCTCCCCGACAGCGGCATCGGCCGACTCACCGACGTCCTCGGCCCAGTCGCGCGCGTCCGCCTCGATCTCGACGAGCCCGGTGAAACCGGGGACCAATCGAGACCTCACGAGATCACGCAGATCGGTAAGGTGCGCTCCCTGCATAGATGCTCCCATCCAACGGGTCTGATTGGCTATTGGACGTCGCCACCGATCGCATGGTTCCGGCGATGGCGACGGTTCGTCTGTTCGGACGACACCGCGTAACCTCTCGGGCGTGCGCTTCTCCGAGGAACGCGCGGCGCTCGGCGCCGCTGCTCATCGACTTGCCCGCGCGGGGATGACCCACGGCACCGGCGGGAATCTCTCGGTCCGCGTGGACGATCACGTTCTCCTGACCCCGTCGGGCTGCCGGCTCGCCGACGTCACGCCCGACCAGATGGTGGCGGTCGACCTCGACGGAACGATCGTGGAGGACACGCCCTTTCAGCCGACATCGGAATTGCGCATCCACCTCGACGTGTATCACCACACGTCGGCGGCCGCGGTGGTCCACGCACACCCGATCGCGTCGACAGCCGCTGCCAACGTCGTCGATGAGCTGCCCGTGGTGCATTACACGGCCGCCCTCATCGGGGGTGCGATCCGAGTTGCGCCGTATGCAGTGTTCGGCAGCCGCGCACTCGGCGAGGCGGTGGCCGCGGCCCTGACCGATCGCACGGCCGCCCTCATGCGCAACCACGGTTCCGTCGCATACGGCGACGACCTCGACTCGGCCTGCGACCGAATCGAACTCGTGGACTGGCTGGCCGAGCTGTACCTGCGTTCCGCGGCGGTCGCCCCGCCCGCGACCCTCACCGACGACGACATCGTCGACGTCGTGATCACCGCGACGCGACGACAGTATTCACCGTTCCCCGGGAGGAATCCATGAGAGTGGCCACGTTCGGAGCACACGTCCTCGACGTGCTCGCACAACCTGTGGACGAGATCCCCGGAGGTCAGGGTGCTGCCCTCGTGCAGAACATCCGGATGTCACCGGCGGGACCGGCCGGCGGCACCGCTCTCGCCCTCGCCAAGCTGGGCGTCGAGGTCTACACGGTGGGCGCGATCGGCCACGATGACCCCGGCGACCTGCTGACCACGATGCTCCATCGCAACGGAGTGAACACCGACCATCTCGTCACGGTCGACCAACCGACGTCGATGAGCATGTTGCCGATCCGCAGTAACGGGGACCGACCTGCGCTGCACCTACCCGGCGCCAACCTCGCCTATCCGCTCGACAGCGCCCCGTTGGAGCTCCTCACCGGGATGGACCACGTGCACATCGGTGCACCGGAGCTCCTCAACCCGCCGGAACTGGCCCCGCTGCTCGCCGACATCCGCGCCACCGGGACCACCATCTCCGCCGACATCCTCGCCGACGGCGATCCCGGCCTACTGGCATGGATCGAACCTGTTCTGCCACAACTCGATTACCTCCTTCCCAACGACGACCAGGTCCGCGGATTCACCGACGAGTCAGACGTGATCGCCGCGTGCCGACGCCTCGTCGACCGCGGCGTCAGCTGCGTGGCGGCCACCGCGGGCGCCGACGGCGCCTACGTGGTGACCGCCGACGACGCCGAGCATGCTCGTGCCCACGATGTGACCGTCGTCGACACCAGCGGTTGCGGCGATTCGTTCTCGGCGGGCTTCCTCGCCGCTCGCGGGCACGATCTGGGACTCCTCGCCGCCGCGGAGATCGGCTGTGCGGTGGCCGGGATCGTCGCGACCGGACTGGGCAGCGACCACGGCGACTTCACCTGGGCGTCGATCACGGGCTGACGCGTCATCGATCGATCGGATGACCCCCAGAAATCTGGGCGCAGAACTCCACTGACGCTCGGGATGGGAATCGTCGAGTGCACGAGCGAGTCTCGTATGCATGAGCACTCCGGCCCGCACCACCATCCGCATCAACCCGACGAGCTGGAACGCCGGGTTCCGCTTCGACCACGCCCAGCTACGGCCTGCGCCGCGTGAAGTCCTGACCATCGCCGGCCAGGCGTCCGTCGCCGACGACGGCAGCCTGCTGCACGAAGGTGATGTCGCCGCGCAACTCTCGCTCGCCGTCCACCATGTCGAGGAGATCTTGGCGCGCGTCGACCTCACGCTGGCGGATGCCTTCTCGATCACCATCTTCACGACCGACGTCCCGGCGACCCTGGCCGCCTACGAGGCACTCACCGAACGCCTCGACGCGCACGGTGCGACGCCACCGGCCGCCCTCGTCGGTGTCGCCGCCCTCGCCCTCCCCGGACTCGCCGTCGAGATCACCGCCCAGGCCGGTCGCTGAACGTAGATGGCGAGTGTGGTCTCGATACGCCCCTCGCCTGGCGGCTCGGGGCTACTCGACCAGCGGAAAGCCACACAGCGACCACCATCCGCTGATCGACCACACAGCGACCACTGTCCGCTGATCGAGTAGGCAGCGAGCGCAGCGAGCCGCCGTATCGAGATCAACCTCACCACAACCTCTTCAGACCCCTTCACAACCAGGAGAACCCCATGTCCCTCACCACGCCCGACGCCGCCACGGTGGCCGGCCCCGTCCTCACCCCCACCGATCCCGGATACGCCGCGGAACTCGCCGGCTTCAACGTAGCCACCGTCCAGACCCCCGACATCGTCGTCGGTGCCACGTCGGCCGACGACGTCGCGGCCGCGGTCCGATATGCCCGCGACCACGGTCTCCGGGTGGGCGTTCGCGCCACCGGCCACGGCCCGGTCGTCGAAGGCAACGGGTACCTCACCATCGTCACCTCCCGCATGACCGAGGTCAGCGTCGACCCGGTCACCAGGACCGCGCGCGTCGGGGCAGGCGCCCGGTGGCGTGACGTGATCGCCGCGACCGCGGCACACGGACTGTCCGGCCTCGTCGGGTCGTCCTCGTCGGTGGGCGTCGTCGGATACACGCTCGGCGGCGGATTGAGCCCTCTCGGACGGCAGTTCGGCTACGCCGCCGACCACGTCCGCAGCATCGAGGTGGTGACCGCTGACGGCACCATTCGCACGGTCGACGCCGGCGCCGGGCCCGACCTGTTCTGGGCGCTCCTCGGCGGCCGGGACGGCTGCGGGATCGTGACAGCCGTCGAGTTCGACCTGATCGAGCTCTCCAGCATCTACGGCGGGGGCATCTTCTTTGCCGGATCGGCGGCCGAACAGGTTCTGCATGCCTGGCGCCGATGGGCACCGACCCTGCCGGAAGAGGCGGGCACCTCGGTTGCCATCCTGCGCCTCCCGCCGGACCCTGCGCTCCCTGCCCCGCTGCAGGGTCAGATGGCGGTCCACGTCCGATTCACCTACACCGGAGATCCGGCGATCGGTGCACAGTTACTCGCCCCGATGACGACCGCCGGACCGGTCCTGCTGCAGAACGTCGCTGTGATGCCGGTCGCCGCGCTCGACGCCGTGCACATGGATCCGCCGGGACCGATGCCCAGCATCGAACGTGGCAGCGCACTACGGGAGCTCCCGGCCGAGGCCGTCGACGCCGTCCTCGCCGTGGCCGGACCGGCGGTCGCAAGTCCGCTGGCCATCGTCGAGCTTCGCCTCTTGGGCGGGAAACTGGCTGCACCCCAGGGTGTTCCGAATTCGGTCACCGCCCGATCAGCGGCCTACAACATCCTCGCCATCGCGGTCCCGGCAGGTGCTGCCGCCGAGCTGGCCGGCCCGCACGTCGGAGCGGTGAACGCCGCGGTCGCACCATGGGCCGACGGAGCCGCCCTGAACTTCGCCGGCCAGACACCGGCCGTGGAGTTGCCCGAACTGTGGTCGCCGGACGATTGTGACCGGTTGTCCGCCATCCGCGAGCGCCACGATCCGGACGGGGTGTTCCGCCGGACGGCCTGATCGCGACCAGCACAGTGCCCCGAATGTCTGCCCCACAAATCTGGGATGGACATCTGACCTGCGACGACGGACACTGATGACCATGGCCACAGCAGCCTTGACCGCCGAGCGCGTACGCCGCGACATCGACGTGCTGGCCCACGCGGGCCTCGGGGTGAGTGACTTCATCGACGAGACCATCGAGTCGCTGACCCGTGCAGTCCCGCACGCCGCGGCGTGCGCCGCCACCGTCGACCCGAATTCGTTGATCCTGACGAGCGTTCGCAAGTACGGATCGTTGGTCGGACGCAACACCCATGACGACGAGTTCGGGCTGATGGAGTACGGCCGCGCGGAGGACTCGTCGTTCCGCGAACTCGCACTCGCCCGTGTCGACGCGGTCGGCGTGCACGAACTGACCGGCGGCGATAGCCGGCGTTCGCCCCGGATGGCCGAATTCATGACGCCGCACTTCGACTTCCGGGACGAGGCGCGGCTGATCCTGCGCGACGGCGCGCAGGTGTGGGGTGCCATCGCGTTCTTCCGGGAGGCCGGGGAGGCGCCGTTCGATACCGGCGAGATCGACTATCTCGACACCTTGTCGCAGTCCATGGCACGCGGAGTCCGGACCGGGCTGCTCACCACGGTCGTCGCCGAACCCCAGGCCACCTCCGCCGGGCCGTGCGTCCTCATCGTCGACAGCACCAACCAGATGATCCAGATGAGTTCGGGCGCCGAAGAGCGCCTCGACGACCTACTGACCGGAAGAAACAGCGGCGCAGCGAGTTCGGTGATCACCTCGTTGGTGGGTGCGGCCCGCCGCTACGGACGGGGAGAGACCGATGTCCCGCCTCGACTGCGCGTCCGGGGGGCTTCCGGGATGTGGTTGGTGGTGCACGCGTCACCGCTCTCGAACGCCGAGGGACGAGTCGGCGAGGTGGTGGTGACGATCGAGGAGGCGCGCCCCCCGGAGATCGTGCCGATGGTGGTCGCGGCCTTCGGCCTCACCGCCCGGGAACGCGACGTCACCCAGATGGTGCTGCAGGGCGTGGCGACCAAGGACATCGCGACCGCACTGCACGTGTCCGCCTACACGGTCCAGGATCACCTCAAGTCGATCTTCGACAAGGCAGGCGTCCGGAGTCGGCGCGAACTCATTGCGCGGGTCTACTTCGATCAATATGCCCCGCGGATGAACGATCCGTTGCTGCCATCGGGGTCATTCGACGTCGCCGGCGGGTAGCGGGCTACCTGACCATCCGCACAGCAAGGTCGCCGTACGCGCGACCCAGTGCCTCGGGGTCACGGTGCGTCCGCGAGGGAAACCAGCGACAGACGTCGACGCACAACGAGGACAGCGCCAGCACGACATCGCCGGCCGCGGCGACGGTGAACTCCCCCGACGCCACGCCTTTGCTCACGATGGAGCTGATCACATCTGACGTATCCCGTCGGATCGCAGTGATCTCGCGGTAGTGCTCGCGCGTCAGTCCGTGGAGTTCGTATTGCACGACTTTCGCGAGCTGATGGTGTTCCGCCTGCCACTGCGCGAATTCCCTCACGACGGCCCGTAACCGCTGGTCGTCGGGCAAGGACTCGTCGTCGACGGCGCGCAACGCCGCCAGCACACCGCGGTGTCCCTGGAGCGCGATCGCGTAGAGCAGTTCCTCTTTCGATCGGTAGTGCGGGTACATCGCCGCGGCGCTCATGTTCAACCGCTTGGCGATCTGCCGGGTGGATGTCCCCCCGTAGCCGACCTCGGCGAAGGACGCAATCGCCGCCTGACGAATCCGTTCCGCTGCCACGGAGTCACCGGCACGCGACACGGCCATCTCCCACCTCTCTCCCGACCACAGCCTTGTTGACCAGATCGCACTGTACGGTGCATCATAAGCGAGCGCTTAGAAATGAGCGAGCGCTTAGTTACTGAAGGAGTCCCATGGCCGCCCCGATGTCCCGTCGCGATCTCGAGTTCCTGCTCTACGAGTGGCTCGAGGTCGAGAAGCTCACCAGTCGCGATCATTTCCGTGAGCACTCGCGGGAGACCTTCGACGCGGTACTCGAACTCAGCGAGAACCTGGCGACCAAACGCTTCGCCCCGGTCAACAAGCTCGGCGACCAGAACGAACCGTACGTCGGTGACGACGGCAAGGTCGTGCTGCCCGACGAGATCACGTCCGGCATCGCCGAGTTCGTGAAGGCCGGCCTGATGGCGGGTTCGTATGACGAATCGTTGGGCGGTATGCAACTCCCCACCGTGATCAGCCGGGCCTCGAGTGCGTGGTTCCAGGCCGCCAACGCGGCGATGTCGTCGTACACGTTCCTGACCGTCGGCAACGCGAATCTGATCGCCGAGTACGGCACCCCCGAGCAACTCGACACCTGGGTACGCCCC
Organism: Gordonia sp. DT101; assembly: GCF_049844895.1. Lineage (NCBI taxonomy): Bacteria > Bacillati > Actinomycetota > Actinomycetes > Mycobacteriales > Gordoniaceae > Gordonia > Gordonia sp. DT101. The sequence continues at coordinate 718,430 of NZ_JBNCLX010000001.1, forward strand.
ATGGTCGAGGGCCGGTACTTCGGCACGATGTGCCTCTCGGAACCGCAGGCCGGATCGTCGCTCGCCGACATCACCACCAAGGCCGAGCCGATGCCCGACGGCACGTACCGGATCACCGGCACCAAGATGTGGATCTCCGCAGGCGACCACGAACTCTCCGAGAACATCGTGCATCTCGTGCTCGCGAAGGCACCCGGAGGCGGGCCCGGCGTCAAGGGCATCTCCTTGTTCATCGTGCCCAAGTACCTGGCGGACGGCACCCGCAACGACGTTGCCCTCGTCGGCCTCAACCACAAGATGGGCAACCGCGCGACCACCAACACGCTGCTGAACTTCGGCGACGGCACGCACTCGCCGACGTCGGAGACAGGCGCCGTCGGCTACCTCGTCGGCGAGGAACACCGCGGCCTCAGCTACATGTTCCACATGATGAACGAGGCACGGATCGGGGTCGGATTCCTGGCCACGTCACTGGGATACGCGGGGTACCTCGCATCGCTCGAGTACGCGAAGGTCCGCACGCAGGGCCGACCGGTGGACCAGAAGGACCCGGCGAGCAAACCCGTGCCGATCATCGAGCACGCCGACGTCAAGCGCATGTTGCTCGCCCAGAAGTCCTACGTGGAGGGCGCTCTCGCGCTCGGCCTGTACTGCAGCAAGTTGGTCGACGAACAGTCCACCAGCAGCGGCGACGACCAGGCCCGGGCGGGTCTCCTCCTCGATGTGCTCACCCCGATCGCGAAGAGCTGGCCGTCACAGTGGTGTCTGGAGGCCAACAGCCTGGCCATCCAGGTTCACGGCGGCTACGGCTACACCAAGGAATTCGACGTCGAGCAGTACTACCGCGACAACCGGCTGAACCCGATTCACGAGGGTACCCACGGCATCCATGGACTCGACCTGCTCGGCCGCAAGGTGGTCATGAACGGCGGCGCAGGCCTCGCCCTGCTCGCCGAGACGATCGGCGCGACCATCGACCGCGCGGCCTCGGGCGAGAGCACCGCGGAGTACGCCACCGACCTCCGGAAGGCTGTCGACCAGCTGGTCACCACCACCGCACAGGTGTGGTCGGCCGGCGATCCGGCGCTGTCGCTCGCCAACGCCACCGCGTATCTGGAGGCGGCCGGACACATCGTCGTGGCCTGGATGTGGCTCGAGCAGCTGCTGGCGGCCGCGGACCGGACGGGCGATTTCTACGACGGCAAACGTGCTGCCGCCCAGTACTTCTTCCGCTACGAACTGCCGAAGACGGCTGCGCAGCTGTCGCTGGTCGCCGCGCTCGATCGCACCACCCTGGACACCGACCCGGCCTGGTTCTGACCGGCCACCGCACCGACCCAAGGAGTCATCACATGCCCCTGCTGGACATGTTCAACCTGACCGACAAGGTCGTTGTCGTCACCGGCGCGTCGTCGGGTCTCGGGGTGTCGTTCGCCACCGGGTTCGCCGAGGCCGGAGCCGACATCGTGCTCGCCGCCCGGCGCGCCGAGCGCCTCGCCGACACCGCAGCCAAGGTGGAGGCCCTGGGCCGCAAAGCGCTGTGCGTGCCCGCGGACGTCGCCGATCCCGACCAGTGCCAGGCCGTCATCGATGCGGCGATGGAAGCCTTCGGCCGGGTGGACGTCCTGATCAACAACGCCGGTGTGGGTACCGCGGTCCCGGCGACCCGCGAGACCCCCGATCAGTTCCGCTCTGTTGTCGATGTCAACCTCAACGGGTCGTACTGGATGGCGCAGGCGTGCGCTCGGGTCATGCAGCCCGGCAGCGCGGTCGTCAACATCTCCAGCGTCCTGGGCATCACCACCGCCGGACTCCCCCAGGCCGCGTACGCGGCCAGCAAGGCCGGCGTCATCGGACTCACCCGCGATCTGGCTCAGCAATGGGCGTCGCGCAAGGGAATCCGGGTCAATGCGATCGCGCCGGGATTCTTCGAGAGCGAGATGACCGACACCTACCACGACGGCTACCTGGAGTCCCAGCTGCCGCGCGTTCTCCTCGGCCGGATGGGCCAGGGCGAGGAACTGGCGGCGACGGCTGTGTGGCTGGCCTCGCCGGCATCGGGTTACGTGACCGGGCAGACCATCCCGGTCGACGGCGGCGTGACCATCACCTAGAGACCGGAAGACACGGGGGCACAATGCGATACGTTGCTATCGGCGACAGTTTCACCGAAGGCGTCGGCGATGAGCCGGACGGCGTCCATCCTCGCGGGTGGGCCGACCTGGTCGCGGAAGGTCTCGCGGCCGAGCACGGTGGCGTCGAGTACGCCAATCTCGCGATCCGTGGGCGCCTCCTGGAACCGATCGCCACCGAACAGGTCGATACGGCACTCGCATTGAATCCACTGCCCACCCTGCTCACCTTCAACGGGGGCGGCAACGACATGTTGCGTCCGGGCGGGGATCTCGCGCGGTTGATCGAGCTCACCCGCCAAGCGGTCCGACGATGCCGCGACGCGGGGATCGAGGTCGTCCTGCTCGCCGGCGCGGACCCCTCGTCTGGGTTGCCGTTCCGCGACACCATCCGGTCCCGCGGCGAGTTCCTCACCACCGAGATCGCCACCCTGGCCGCCGACGAGGATCTGACGTTCGTCGACATGTTCCACGACAGCGAGATCCGGCGACCGGCCTACTGGTCCGACGATCGACTCCACCTCAATCCGATCGGCCATCAGCGGGTTGCGGCACATGTCCTACGCGCCATCGGCGTCCACACGCTTGCGATGCCCGACCGGCCGGTGGAACCGATCATCGGATACCGCTGGACCGAAGATCTGCGTTTCACGCGTAGTCACCTGGCCCCGTGGGTCATCCGGCGACTCCGAGGCCGATCGTCGGGAGATGATCGGGATGCGAAGCACCCGACCTGGATCGCCGTCGAACCACGAGCCACAACGCGGTAGTCGTCGCGCTCGGCGACCCTGGCACGATGGCCAGGTGTCCCACATCCGCCGCATCGCTGCCCTGGGAAGCTCCTATGCGGCCGGCCCCGGAATTTCGCCGATGGACGATTCGGCGGCAATGCGCTCCACACGGAACTATGCCCATCTCCTCGCCGAGCATCTCGACGCCCGCCTGGTTGACCTCTCGGTGTCGGGTGCGACGACAGACAACATCGTCCGCACCGAGCAGATCTCGCCGACCGGAACACGATTCGGGCCGCAGATCGACAAGCTGCCTGCGGAGGCCGACGTCGTCACCGTCACAGCGGGTGGAAACGATCTGCAGTACATCGGCTTCATGCTCGCCGCGGCGTGGCGACAACATGCTCCGGCATCACCGATCGCGAAGCTGGTGGCCGGAATGGTCAGCGACCCCGTTCCGGATCCGACGAGTGCCGACATCGAGCGCACCGCCGATGGTCTCGTCGTGGTGGTCGGTGAAGTACGCGAACGCGCTCCACGAGCACGGATCGTTCTGGTCGACTATCTGACCGCCGTCGGTGACCGCACCGTCGCCGGACATGACGTCCCTTTTCCCGCAGCAGATCTGGCAAAGGCGCGCCGCATTCAGGCCGCCGTGCGCGAGGCGCACCTGGTGGCCGCAGATCGGTCCGGTGCCGAACTGTTTTCCGCGTCTTCGTTGAGCGAAGCCCATGCGCTCGGTGACGCGGCACCCTGGGTCTTCGGGTTCTTCACCGATCTGAACCGGATCGGCGCTTCCTTCCATCCCAACGCCGAGGGAATGGCGGCGGTGGCGGAGGGCCTGCGCGAGTTGCTCGGCTGATCCCTCGAGCCCGGCCGATCTTGTCGTTGCGTCGCGATATCCTGGAGAGTTGCGTGAGGCCAGAATTGGCGAGTTTCTTTGTGGCACTGAAGAAATGCTTGACTCGAACACGCGTTCGAGTATGCTGGATGACATGGGGGAGATCAGCTCGATCATTGCTTGTGCGCGTGAGGTCACCGTCGCCGATGCAGCGTCAGGGCGGCAGGTGTTCGACGCCACCAAGGCGTTGCTGGAACTGCGTAACGTTGTCGATCACCGGCTGGCGATCCACGCCGCGGCGCTCGACCGGTTGGGCGTGGCACCACAGTCCGGCGGCACAACGTGCAACCTGCTGATCGAGATGGGTGCCGCACCCGGGGTCGCCTCGCGCTGGCTGCGGATCGGCACAGCACTGGCGTCCCTGCAACGACTGCCGGGCTACGCAGGAGATGGGGTGTTCTCCGGTGAGCATGTCGATGCGATGGTGGCCGGCATGGTGCACATCATGCGTCGCGCCGCCGACGGGCTCTGTGATGAGGAGCGCCTCGAACACGAGCAGGCGCTGATCGCCCACGCGCTGTCCGGAGCCACGCCGAAAGAGATCGAGAAGGTCGCACGTGGGCTCGGTAACCAGGTCGCCGCCGAAACCGGCGGACTGCCCGCGGGTGAGGATCGACGGATCAACGAGTTCGCAGTTGTCCCCACCTCCGACGGGCGAGTCGCCGTGAAGGGCGATCTCGATGTCGTGATCGGTGAGAAGTTGACCGCCGCCATCGACTCACTCACCCAGGCGCGCCCCGAACCCGACGGCTCCCCCGACGCCCGCAGTCCGGGCGCGCAACGCGCCGATGCGCTCGAACAGATCCTCGACGCCGCCACGTCGGCGAACACCCCGTTCATGACCGCACCGAAGACACACATCAACCTGACCATCCCGGTCGACACCCCCGACCTCGCGTCGCTGCCATGGCTCGGCCCGGTATCGCAGGCGACGGCAAAGATGTTGGCGTGCGATGCCGGCATCACCGAGATCATCATCGACGGCAACCGCGCACCACTGGACATGGGCTTCGAACAACGCCTGTTCACATCCCACCAACGCAAAGCCATCATCGCTCGCGACCAATGCTGCATCAAATGCGGAGCACCAGCCTCCTGGGCACACATCCACCACATGGTGTTCTGGAGCGACGGCGGACCCACCGACCTCGACAACGGCTGCCTCTTATGTCCGTCCTGCCACGCCCAGGTCCACGCCCACAGGTGGGACATCGCCCTCGGCATCGACCGCCACCCCTGGCTCATCCCACCGAGCACCGTTGACCCACACCGAAAACCATTGCCCGCCTACCACCGACGCACCATGCACCTCGACGACATCGCCGCCTGAGGTCTCGATACGCCTCCTCACCACGTTCGTCGGCCACTCGACCAGCGGACCGGGAAAGTTACGCACACCAGCGCAGCACATTTCGGGAAGAACATTCACCGTGCACCCGACCGCCGGCCGGGACCGCACATGTCCATTGACAACTTCATAGCGTGGGCAGCGGGATCACCCGGATGTGGTGGCCAGCAGCCGCTCGAGTACGTCGTCGAGGGTGAGCAGGCCGATCACGCGGTCATCGTCGACGACGGTCGCGATGTGCTGCCGGGTCTCCCTCATCGTGGCGAGCGCCTCGTACACCGGCACCGTCGATGCCAGTGAGAGGACCGGCCGCATGAGATCGGCGGCGGTCGCGGCCGCCGGTGCCGCCAGGCTGTCGCGGACGTGCACGACGCCATCGATCGTCTTGTCGCTCGGAGAGGTTCCGCTGCGCACCAGGATTCGTCGGTGACCACTGCTGCGTGAGACCTCGCGGATCCGCGTGGACGAGGCATCACGCGCGACGGCGGTGACCTCGCCGTGGCCGGTCACGTCGGCGACGGTCAAGGATTCGAGTTCGAGCGCGCTGGCCAGATGCGCGTGATAGCGCTCGTCCAATGTTCCGACGGTCGCCGAGTGCTCGACGAGGTGCCGCAGCGCCGCCGAATCCTGGCCCGCGCCGACCTGATCCACCGGCTCGACGCCGACTCGGAGCAAACACCAGTTGGCCAGCCGATTGAGGCAGACGATAATCGGGCGCGTCAGCCACATGAACGCCCGCATCGGGATCGCCAGCAATGTGGCCGAACGTTCCGGATGCGCGATGGCCCATGACTTCGGGGCCATCTCGCCGACAACGAGATGCAAGAACGTCACAATCGCCAGGGCCAGTATGAAGCCCGCGATGTCGGCGAACCACGTCGGCAATCCCCAGCTTTCGAACGCCGGGGTCAGCCAGTGGTGGACCGCAGGCTTGGTGATGGCACCGAGCGCCAGGGTACAGACGGTGATGCCGAGCTGCGAACCTGCCAGCAGCACAGACAGTTCCGACGCACTGCGCAGCGCAGCCCGAGCCGATCGACTGTTCGGCGCCGCATCCTCGAGGCGATGCCGGCGGGCGGCGATCAACGCGAACTCGACGGCGACAAAGAAGGCGCTGGCTGCGATCAACGCAACGGTCGCGATCGCCACGACCCATGGGTTTGTCATCGGGCGCCCCCCTCGTCGGCAGTCTGCAGGTCCTCGACGGTGAGCAGCACCGACGACGGGACGTGTCGCTCGATAGCGAGCACGTGGATTGTCACCATGGGTGTGGATTCTTCGTCGGGCGCTGTCGCGTCGACAGTCATTTCCAGCGACACCGCGTCGCCGACCTCGGGCAGACCACCGAATCTGCCGATGACCAGGCCCGCCACCGTCTCGTGCTCGCCGTCGGGCAGATCATGGCCGATCTCGCGGGACACCTCGTCGAGATGGGCGTCGCCACGGATGCGCCACCCGGTGTCGATGCGCTCGATCACGTCGGGCAGGTCCGGATCGTGTTCGTCGTCGATCTCGCCGACGAGTTCCTCGGCGATGTCCTCGACGGTCACCACGCCGTCGAAGCCACCGTACTCGTCGATCACCACGGCCATCTCGTCGGACGCGTCGCGAATGCGGGTCAGCGCCTCCGGCAGCGGGAGTGACGTAGGGACGATCACCGCCGGACGGCACAAGGTCGCCGCGGTGGCAGCGGAATCCGCGTCCGAGGAGGCCTGCCAGTCGAGCAGATCGTGCAGCCTGATCACACCGATCACCTCGGCGTCGTCGTCGACGACCGGGTAGCGGGTGTGCCCGGTGCTCATCGTGGCGAGCACCGTCGAGGCCGTTTCGTCGGCGCGGATGCTGTCCACCCGGGTGCGTGGGATCATCGCGTGTCCCGCTGTGCGCGTGGGGAAGTCGAGGACGCGGTCGAGCAAGGTGGACAGATCGGCGGGGAGTTCCCCGGCGTCTCGTGATTCGGCGACGATGTGTTCGAGGTCGCGGGGCGTGGCCGAGTGCTCGACGTCGTGTACCGGTTCGATCCGCAGCAGCTTCAGCAGCAGGTTCGACGACTTGTCGAACAGCGCGATCAACCAGCCGAAGACGGCCAGGTACGCGGTGGTGGAACCGGCCAGGCGACGAGCGACCGGTTCCGGGCGGGCGATCGCGAGATTCTTGGGGAACAGCTCGCCAAGCACCATCTGGACCACGGTGGAGAACAGGATGGCGGACACGGTGCCGATCGCCACACCGGCGGCAACCGGGATGCCGAGGTCGTCGAGCAGGTCGCCGACCCCACTGCCGATGAGCGGTTCGGCGACGTAGCCGACCAGCAGGCCGGTGACGGTGATACCGAGCTGGGCGCCGGACAGCATGAACGAGGTGCGACGGGTGACCGTGAGAGCTCGGGCGGCGGCGGCGTCACCGGCTTCGGCACGAGCTTTCAGCCGGGAGCGGTCGACCGCCATGTAGGCGAACTCCTGAGCGACGAAATAACCGGTCAGGGCGGTGATGAGGATGACGACGAGAAGGCCGGCAGCGATGCCGAGGAGGGTCAGCACGACGACCTCCGGGCAATCCCCATCGGGTGGTCGTCAGGCAGGATCGAGCAGGGGTGGCCGGATCGTCGTCGGCGTTTTCGGCGCTTTGCGCGTCGCATTGTCTCTCTCGGTTCGGGCTCGGCGGGACCATTCCCAGGGTGCCGAGTCGGATGGGTCTACGCAAACCGAACGATTGCGCCCTCCGGTCAGTTCCCGCGCGAACCCGCGTAGTACCGCCCCAGGAATTCGTCGCGGTACTCGACGTAATTGCCGGCCTCGATGGCCTGGCGTGCCCGGTCGACCATCGTCACGATGAACGACACGTTGTGCAGCGTGGCGAGTGTCGCGGCCAGCCCCTCCTTCGCCTTGAACAGGTGATGCAGATAGGCCCTGGTGTACTGCGAAGTGTAGTTCTCGATCTCGGGGTCGAGCGGTCGGAAGTCCTTGCGATAGCGGGCATTGGTGATGTTGTAGCGGCCGTCGAGCGAGTAGATCGCACCGTTGCGGGCGACCCGGGTCGGTGAGACGCAGTCGAAGGTGTCGGCGCCGTTCTCGATGGCGGTGAAGATGTCGTCGGGCTCACTGATACCCAGCAGGTGCTTTGCCGAGTCCTCGGGCAGCTCCTCGTTGACCCAGCCGACGATGGTACCGAGGTCGTCTTTCGTCAACGCACCACCGATCCCGTACCCGCCGAAGCCCCGCCCGCCGTCGGCCTGGTCCATCGCGCTCATCGTGACGAGGTCGCGAGCAGCCTTGCGTCGCAGGTCCTCGTACTGGGCGCCCTGGATGACCCCCCATAGCGACTGCCGCGGCCGGTGCACGCGCTCTCGCGACAGCCGGTTGTGTTCGGCGAGGCAGCGAATCGCCCACAGCCGGGTACGCTCCAGCGAATTCTCTTGGTACGCACGAGTGTTCATCAGCGTGGTCAGTTCATCGAAGGCGAAGATGATGTCCGCACCGAGCTGATGCTGGATCTGCATCGACACCTCGGGGGTGAACCGGTGCGCCGAGCCGTCGAGGTGCGATTTGAAGGTGACCCCGTCGTCGTCGACGGCGGACAGTCGTTCCTTGCCGGGTGCGACGGCGTCGTCGTTCTGCTCGCCGGCGACGTCCATCGAGATGACCTTCTTGAACCCGACGCCGAGCGACATGACCTGAAATCCGCCACTGTCGGTGTAGGTGGGGCCCCGCCAGTTCATGAAAGCGCCGAGCCCGCCGGCCTCGTCGAGGATCTCCGGGCCGGGCTGCAGATAGAGGTGATACGCGTTGGCGAGCACCGCCTGTGCGCCGAGCGCCTCGACGGACTCGGGCAGCACCGTCTTGACCGTGGCCTTGGTGCCGACCGGCACGAACGCGGGTGTGTGGATGCGGCCGTGTGGGGTGTCGATGACACCGGTTCGGCCCATCGTGCCGGGCAGCGACGTGCCGACGGTGAAGGAATGGTCGGGGGGCAAAGCAGTGTCGCTGGAACTCACCCGATGCATCCTTGCAGGTGGGCGGGTGTAACCCAAACCCAGCAGGCATTCGGAGCGCCACCGGAACCCGGTACGGTGATCACATGTCGAGCAGCCTGCATCGCATCTCACTCGCTGTCCTGGCCGGATTCGCCGGTGTCGCGCTCGCCGCATGTGGTGGCGAGCAGGAGGCCACATCGTCGTCGGAGACCTCGGCGGCCACCATCTCGGAGAACCCGAACGCTTCCGTGGTGGGCGGACCGAAGCCGGTCTCGCCGACCACGTCGGTCGCCGACGACCACGCCGGCCACACCCAATGTGGCGTCACCAAGGGACCCGACGGCTCGCTGCGGATCCTGATCCTGCAGGGCGACCTCTCCTGCGACACCGCCCAGCAGGTGGCCACGCAATACAGCCCGAAGATCGCGACCGGGCAGCCGCAAGAGGTGTCCGGCTGGCAATGCAGGCCGGCGGAGACCGCGGGCATCCTGGCCTCGTGCAGCAAGGGCGACCAGGAGTTCGGGCTCGCGCCGTAGCGGACTTGACCCTGACGCGACGTGTTGCCCGACAGTGTCCGGTGTGAGTGAGTGTCCGGTGTGAGTGAGTGTCCGGTGTGAGTGACTCAGAGCCCTCCCGCACGGTCGGTGCGGTCGCGCGCCTGACCGGGGTCAGCGTCCGCACCTTGCACCACTACGACCAGATCGGTCTGGTGGTGCCGTCGGATCGGACGCCGGCCGGCTATCGCGTGTACGACGACGCCGACATCGAGCGGCTGCATCGGGTCCTGACCTACCGTGAACTGGGCTTTCCCCTGGAGCAGATAGCGACCCTGCTCGACGATCCGTCGGTGGATGCGCTGGCGCATCTGCGTGATCAGCACGCCCTGCTGATCGACCGGATCGATCGCTTACACCGGATGGTCGCAGCTGTGGAGGACATGATGGACGCGAAAGACAACGGAATCCGGCTCACGGCCGAGGAACAGGCGGAGATCTTCGGGCAGGACTGGCTCGGGGACGAGTACGCCGCCGAGGCCGAGGAACGCTGGGGCGATTCCGAGGCCTGGGAGCAGAGCAGAAAGCGCACCGCCCGATTCGGCAAGGACGACTGGCGCCGGATCAAGGCGGAGGGGGACGCCCTCGAGGCGAAGCTCGCCGATGCACTGCGGTCCGGTGTGGCGCCCGGGTCACCCGAGGCCAACGCCCTCGCCGAGGAGCATCGTTCAGGCATCGACCAGTTCTACGACTGCGGCCACGAGATGCAGGTGAATCTCGCGAACATGTACGTCGCCGATCCACGGTTCACCAAGCACTACGACGATGTGGCGCCGGGGCTCGCGCTTTACGTTCGAGACGTCATCGTGGCCAACGCCGAACAGCAGCGAAGCTGATCTCGACTGTGGCACCGTCTCTCTTCTCGGCTCTCTGAGAGGTTCACGCACCCAACGCGTTGGCGACCCGTTCGAGGGCGGCGACCCGACTGCCCTTCACGAGCACCGCGTCGCCCGCGGCGAGGTCGGAGAGCTCCGCAAGTGCGCCGTCGACGTTCGCCACATGTCGCGCCGCATTGCCGTAGTGCGACTCGTCGACGGCGATCACCTCGATCCCGAGGTCGTGGGCGCGCTTGGCGATGGCAGCGTGCTGGGCAGCCGAATCTGATCCGAGTTCGGCCATGGTGCCGAGCACGGCGACTCGACGACGGGCGTCGAGTGCGGCCAGTGACTGCAGCGCGGCGGCCATCGAGGTCGGATTGGCGTTGTAGGCATCGTTGAGCACGATGACGCCGGCGGGCGTGGTCACCAGTTCCATCCGCAGTCCCGACAACGCCGCATCGAGCAGACCGTTCGGCATGTCGTCGACCGGGACGCCGAGCCATCCGGCCGCGGCCGCCGCGGCCAGCGCATTGGGTACCTGGTGTTCGCCACGGGCGCCGAGCCGGATGTCGGTCTCGCCCCACGGGGTGTGCAGCCGGAACGAGGCGCGCAACTGATCGTCGAGGGTGACATCCGACGCATGCACGTCCGACGATGCGCTCAGACCGAAGGTCAGGACACCGGCGTCGGTCCGGTTCGCCATCGCCGCGACACGTTCGTCGTCGGCGTTCAACACCGCGAGACCGTCCACCGGCAGTGCCTCCACCAGCTCACCCTTGGCGCGGGCAACGGACTCGATGTCGCCGAACAGTTCCAGATGCACACCCTCGACGCGTGTGATGATGCCGACGGTCGGGCGGGCGATGCCGCACAGCAGGTCGATGTGCCCGATGCCGCGTGCGCCCATCTCGACCACGACGGCCTCCGTGTCTTCGGGGGCGCAGGCGAGCGTGAGGGGCAGACCGAGTTCGTTGTTGAACGATTTCTCGCTGGCGGTGGTGCGGTACGTCGTCGCGAGGACTCCCGCGAGCAGATCCTTCGTCGACGTCTTGCCCACCGAGCCGGTCACGCCGACGACCCTCTCCGGCAATCGATCGCGCGCCGCGGCGCCGAGGTCGGCGAGCGCCGCAGCGGTGTCGGTGACGGTGATCGTGGGGAGCGTGATGTCGGGAATGGTGCCCTGGGACGACAGATATGCCGAGGCACCTCCGTCCGCCGCGGCCGCCACGAACTCGTGGCCGTCGCGCGTCGCGACGATCGGCACAAACAGCTGCCCGGACCGCATGCTCCGGGAGTCGATGCCTGCACCGTCGATCTGTACGTCGTCGCCGACGAGTCGTCCACCGACCGCTGCAGCGACCTCACTTGCCCTGAAATGCACACCGCAACGCTACAAGCACCGCGTCCGGTAAGCCGGTTGCGGTGGCCGTATCGTGTCAGCCATGGCTTCACCCCTGCTGCGTCTGGTCGTCCTCTTCGGTGGCGTTTCCGCCGAACACGACGTCTCGTGCGTCACCGCGGCCCATGTGCTCGCAGCCGCCGATCGCGACAAGTACGAGCTGGTGCCGATCGGTATCGCGAAGAACGGGGTGTGGCTGCGCAACGACAAGGCGATCGCAACGCTCGCCGAGGGCGGTGAGCTGCCCGATCGGCTGGAGACCGCGGGCACCGAGGTGGAACCGTTGGCCGCGATCCGCGGCGACGCCGATGCGTCGACGATCACCGTCGTGCTGCCGCTCCTGCACGGGCCGCACGGCGAGGACGGCACCATCCAGGGGATGCTCGAGCTCTTCAAGGTGCCGTACGTGGGCGCAGGCGTGTTGTCGTCGGCGCTGTGCATGGACAAGGCGATGGCCAAGATCGTCGCCGAGCAGGCGGGTATCCCGCAGTGCCGGTGGATCGAGTTCCGTGACGGCATCGACGACCCGAACACCATCGTCGGCCGAGCGATCGACGCGCTCGGACTGCCGCTGTTCGTCAAACCCGCCAACCTGGGGTCGTCGGTGGGCATCACCAAGGCGCACGACGCGTCCGAGCTGGACAAGTCCATCGACCTCGCACTGCGCTACGACGACGTGGTGATCATCGAGGAGAGCGTGACGGCGCGCGAGGTGGAGGTGGCCGTGCTCGGCAACACCGCGCCCGAGGCATCGGTCCCCGGCGAGATCCTGCCCGGCAGCGAGTTCTACGACTACGAGGACAAATACGTCACCGGCGCCGCCACCCTCGTCATCCCTGCCGATCTGCCCGCGGAGGTCACCGGGGAGGTCCGCGAACTCGCGGCCAAGTCGTTCACCGCGCTGCGGTGCGCGGGCATGGCGCGCGTGGACTTCTTCTACGAGACCGGCGGACGCGGCTGGCTGTTGAACGAGGTCAACACGATTCCCGGATTCACCCCGGCATCGATGTATCCCAAATTGTGGGAGGCGTCGGGTCTGAGCTACCCCGACCTCATCGACCGACTGGTCACCCTGGCGCTCGACAACCATCGTCGACGGGTCGGATTCTCCACCGAGCACTGAGCGGTGGGCCGCAACGCCGAGCCTGAGCGCACGATGGAAGCGATTCCGCGCACAGTCGGCGGAGATCTGCGCCCGGTCGGCGGGAAAGTGGGCCCGCTCGGCGCGATTCTGCGCACGGTCGGCGGAGATCTGGCGGTAATGTGCTCGACGTGACCGACCCCCACCGCGATGCCGTCTCGGCGCTGCGCGTGTTGGTCTATTCGGATCATTCGGACACCCGGGCGGCGGTCATCCGCGCACTCGGCCGCAGTCCCGACCCCGGCCTCCCCGAGCTGAGTTTCGTCGAGGTCGCCACCGCCCCCATGGTGTTCGCACAACTCGATGCCGGCGTGATCGACGTGGTCATCCTCGACGGCGAGGCGACACCCGCGGGCGGGATGGGCATGGCGAAGCAGATGAAGGACGAGATCGATCCGTGCCCGCCGACGCTCGTGCTACTCGGGCGGGCCGACGACCGCTGGCTGGCGGACTGGTCACGGGCCGATGCGACCGCGACGCTGCCGGTGGACCCGATCACCCTGTCGACCACGCTGGTCGAGCTGCTCCGAAACGCCGAACTCTAGAAAGCTCGACAACGGCCCCTCCCCCGCTAGTAGGCTTGTGGCACAGCTCACATCAGGCCGCAAATGTGGGGAGCAGCCACCCTATGAACGCCTACGTCCCGATCATGGTTCTCGGGGCAATTGCCATGGGGTTTGCGGTGTTCTCGGTCGGCATCGCAATCCTGATCGGCCCGAAGCGGTACAACCGCGCCAAATTGGAACCGTACGAATGCGGCATCGAACCGCTCACCGAATCGCACAGTCTGGCCCCCGGCGGCGCGTCGGTGACCACCACGCCACGCATCACCGACCGCGTGGTCCAGCGCATCCCCGTGAAGTACTACCTCACGGCGATGCTCTTCATCATCTTCGACATCGAGATCGTCTTCGTCTATCCGTGGGCCGTCGCCTTCGACGCCCTCGGATGGTTCGGACTCGCCGCCATGGCCCTGTTCATCGTCAACGTGTCGGTGGCCTACGCCTACGAGTGGCGACGCGGAGGACTGACCTGGGAATGACCATGGCCGCGACGTGCGCCCCGTGGGGTTCACGCCGCGACTGCCGGCACACGCAAGGAGGTTCGCGACATGGGACTCGAGGAGAAACTGCCCAGCGGCTTCCTGCTGAGCACTGTCGAAGATCTGGCCGGGTTCATGCGCAAGGGATCGTTGTGGCCGGCCACCTTCGGACTGGCGTGCTGCGCCATCGAGATGATGGCGACCACGTCCGGCCGTTACGACCTCGCGCGATTCGGGATGGAGGCATTTCGCGCGTCGCCGAGGCAGGCCGACCTGATGATCGTCGCCGGGCGCGTCAGCCAGAAGATGGCACCGGTGCTGCGACAGATCTACGACCAGATGGCCGAGCCCAAATGGGTACTGGCCATGGGTGTTTGCGCGTCGTCGGGCGGCATGTTCAACAACTACGCGGTCGTACAGGGCGTCGACCACGTGGTTCCGGTCGACATCTACCTGCCCGGCTGTCCGCCCCGACCCGAGATGCTGCTCAACGCGATCCTCAAACTGCATGAGCAGATCGCCGAGATGCCACTCGGGGTCAACCGCGAACAGGCGATCTGGGCGGCCGAACAGGCGGCGCTGCAGGCGAAGCCGACCATCGAGATGAAGGGGCTGCTTCGATGACCTCAGGGCCCGAAGATCCCGCCCCGGAGACCACCGGGACCGCAGGCGAGATGACCAGAGAGGAACAGACCGGACCCGAGCAGATCGGCGTACGTCGCGGCCTGTTCGGTGTGCAGGGCAGCGGTGACACCTCCGGCTACGGCGGACTGGTGCAGGCCGTCACCCTTCCGGGCAGTTCCGTCCGGCCATATGGCGGCTATTTCGACGACGTGGCAGACGAACTCGCCGCCGGATTGGACGAACTACCCGGAACCGATTACCGGCAGGCCATCGACAAAGTGGTGATCTTCCGCGACGAGATGACCCTGCACGTCCACCGTGATCATCTGCGGGCGGTGGCGCTCACGGTGCGGAACCGCGACACGCTCCGCTTCGAATTGTGTCTGGGCGTCAACGGGGTTCATTACCCCGACGACCGCGATCGGGAACTCCACGCGGTGTACCCCCTGGCCTCGATCACCCACAATCGCCGCCTCCGACTCGAGGTGTCGGTCGCCGACGCCGATCCGCACATACCGAGTCTGACCGACATCTACCCGACCAACGACTGGCACGAACGCGAGACCTACGACTTCTTCGGCATCGTCTTCGACGGCCACCGGTCCCTGACCCGGATCCAGATGCCCGACGACTGGCAGGGACATCCACAGCGAAAAGACTATCCGCTCGGCGGTGTTCCCGTGGAGTACAAGGGAACCCGGATCGCACCGCCCGATCAACGGAGGTCCTACAACTGATGACGACCACCGACCACGGCAACTCCCACTCCCATCATCGTTCCGCGGATGTGCACCCCACGCAGACGTACACCGTCTCCGGCCAGGACTGGGACGAAATTGTCACAGCGGTGCGGGAACGGGCCGCGGAGCAACCCGGCGACGAGCGCATCGTGGTCAACATGGGTCCGCAGCACCCGTCCACCCACGGCGTGCTGCGACTGATCCTGGAGATCGAGGGCGAGACCGTCACCGAAGCCCGCTGCGGAATCGGCTATCTGCACACCGGGATCGAGAAGAACCTGGAGTACCGCAACTGGACGCAGGGCGTCACCTTCGTCACTCGGATGGACTATCTCGCGCCGTTCTTCAACGAGACCGCCTACTGTCTCGGCGTCGAACGCCTGCTCGGTATCACCGACGATGTACCGGAGCGCGCCAGCGTGATCCGCGTGATGCTCATGGAGCTCAACCGCATCTCATCGCATCTCGTTGCGCTGGCCACCGGCGGAATGGAACTCGGGGCGGTGACGGCGATGTTCCTCGGATTCCGCGAACGGGAGATGATCCTCGACGTCTTCGAGCACATCACCGGGCTGCGGATGAACCACGCCTACATCCGGCCGGGCGGGGTGTCGCAAGACCTCCCCGACGACGCGACCGACAAGGTCGCCGCGCTGCTCGACGTCCTGCCGTCGCGACTCGGCGAACTCGAGGACCTGCTCAACGAGAACTACATCTGGAAGGCCCGCACCCAGAGCGTCGGCTACCTCGATCTCACCGGGTGTATGGCTCTTGGCATCACCGGCCCGGTGCTGCGGTCCACCGGACTGCCGCACGATCTGCGCAAAACGCAACCCTACTGTGGTTACGAACATTACGAGTTCGACGTCATCACCGACACCACCTGCGACTCCTACGGTCGCTACCTGATCCGGGTGAAGGAGATGCAAGAATCGGTGAAGATCGTCCGCCAATGCCTCGACCGCCTGCGGCCCGGTCCGGTGATGGTGTCCGACCGGAAGCTCGCCTGGCCCGCCGATCTCGCGCTCGGACCCGACGGCCTCGGCAACTCGCCGGAACACATCGCGAAGATCATGGGCACCTCCATGGAAGCCCTCATCCACCACTTCAAGCTGGTCACCGAGGGGATGCGGGTACCTGCCGGACAGTGCTACGTCGCCGTCGAATCGCCGCGTGGCGAACTGGGTGTCCACATGGTCAGCGATGGCGGCACGCGACCGTACCGGGTGCATTACCGGGATCCGTCGTTCACGAATCTGCAGGCGGTGGCGGCGATGTGCGAGGGCGGCATGGTCGCCGACGTGATCACCGCCGTTGCCAGCATCGACCCGGTGATGGGAGGGGTTGACCGATGACCGACCCGGTGTTCGTGGATCTGTCGGCGCCACCCGCGGAGGGCGTTGCGGTGGAGATACCGGCGCCGCACCCGACGATCCGCTTCGACGGCCCCGCCGACTACCCCGACGATGTCGCCGAACGACTCTCGGCCGACGCCGCCGGCATCATCGCCCGCTACCCCCGGTCCCGTTCCGCCCTGCTGCCCCTGCTGCACCTCGTGCAATCCGAGGACGGCCAGATCACCCGGGCCGGTGTGACCTTCTGCGCAGACCAACTGGAACTGACCACGGCCGAGGTGTCCGCCGTCGCCACCTTCTATTCGATGTACCGCCGCTCCCCGACCGGCGAATACCTCGTCGGTGTCTGCACCAACACACTGTGCGCGATCATGGGCGGTGACGAGATCCTCGCCGCGCTCCGGAGCCACCTCGGTATCGACGCGGGCGAGACGTCGGCGGACGGGCGGATCACCCTCGAACACGTCGAATGCAACGCGGCATGCGATTTCGCCCCGGTCGTGATGGTCAACTGGGAGTTCTTCGACAACCAGACCCCCACCAGCAGCGTGGAACTCGTCGAGGAT
Source organism: Gordonia sp. DT101 (assembly GCF_049844895.1). Lineage (NCBI taxonomy): Bacteria > Bacillati > Actinomycetota > Actinomycetes > Mycobacteriales > Gordoniaceae > Gordonia > Gordonia sp. DT101. The sequence goes on from NZ_JBNCLX010000001.1 coordinate 735,754, forward strand.
CTGCGCGCAGGCGTCCCGCTCACCCCGGCCCGCGGGACCGGCATCGTGTGCACGTTCCGACAGACCGCCCGGCTCCTCGCCGGCCTTCCCGAGACGGGGGACCGGGCATGACCGAACCCGCGGAGACCCCCGTGCTCAGCCGATTCTGGTCCGAGCCGGAGTCCTGGACACTGCGGAACTACGAGTCGCACAACGGCTATGCCGCGCTACGGTCCGCGCTCACAACCCCGCCCGACGACCTCATCGCATTGGTCAAGGCGTCGGGACTCCGAGGCCGCGGAGGTGCGGGGTTCCCGGTCGGGATGAAATGGTCGTTCATCCCGCAACAGGACCCCGACGCGCCCGCAGATCCGGCGGCACCACCGCACTACCTGGTGGTCAACGCAGATGAGTCCGAGCCGGGTACCTGCAAGGACATCCCGTTGATCCTCGCTTCCCCGCACTCCTTGATCGAAGGCGCGATCATCGCCTCCTACGCGATCCGCGCCGCGCACGCCTTCATCTATGTGCGTGGTGAGGTCGCCTCGGTGCTACGTCGACTGCGCACCGCCGTCGACGAGGCCAGGGCAGCAGGCTATCTGGGGAACGACATCCTCGGGTCCGGTTTCGATCTCGACCTCGTGGTCCACGCCGGCGCCGGCGCCTACATCTGCGGGGAGGAGACCGCACTCCTGGACTCCCTGGAGGGCCGTCGTGGACAGCCACGCCTGCGTCCCCCGTTCCCCGCCGTCGCCGGGCTGTACGCGAGTCCGACGGTGGTCAACAATGTCGAGTCCATCGCCAGTGTGCCGCCGATCATCCGCAACGGCGTCGACTGGTTCCGGACGATGGGCACCGAGAAATCGCCCGGCTTCACGCTGTACTCCCTGTCCGGACATGTCGCCCGACCGGGCCAGTACGAGGCGCCCCTGGGAATCACGCTGCGGGAGTTGCTCGATCGGGCCGGCGGGGTGCGGTCGGGTCATCAACTCAAATTCTGGACACCGGGCGGATCGTCGACGCCCATCCTCACCGCCGAGCACCTCGATGTGCCACTCGACTACGAGGGGGTGGGCGAGGCCGGTTCGATGCTGGGCACCAAGGCCTTGCAGATCTTCGACGAGACGACGTGCGTGGTGCGCGCCGTGCTGCGGTGGACCGAGTTCTACGCGCACGAATCCTGCGGGAAATGCACTCCGTGCCGGGAGGGCACCTACTGGCTGGTGCAGTTGCTGCGGCGACTCGAGGCGGGCGACGGGCAACCCGAGGACCTCGACACCCTCACCGACATCACCAACACCATCGTCGGAAAGTCGTTCTGCGCGTTGGGCGACGGTGCGGGCAGTCCGATCGTCTCGTCACTCGAGTACTTCCGCGACGAATACCTGGCACATTTCGAGGGCGGCTGCCCGTTCGACCACCACCGGTCGACGCTGTTCGCCGAATCAGTACCCGCTGCAGGAGGTGCGCGATGACCGCCGTCGAAGACTCCGCCGCCACTGGACAGAAGAAACCCGATCTCGTATCGGTGACCATCGACGGGATCGAGATCTCGGTGCCGCCGGGCACTCTGGTGATCCGGGCCGCCGAGATGATCGGGACACAGATTCCGCGGTTCTGCGACCACCCACTGCTCGATCCGGTGGGCGCGTGCCGCCAGTGTCTGGTCGAGGTGGAGGGGCAACGCAAACCGCTGGCCTCGTGCACCACGGTGGTGACGGACGGGATGGTGGTCCACACCCAACGCAGTTCCGAGGTGGCCGAGAAGGCCCAGCGCGGCGTGATGGAACTCCTGCTGATCAATCATCCCCTCGACTGCCCGGTGTGCGATAAGGGCGGTGAATGCCCGCTGCAGAACCAGGCGATGTCGTCGGGGCGCGGGGACTCACGCTTCACCGGTGCGAAACGAACCTTCACCAAGCCGGTTCCGTTGTCGTCGGAAGTGCTGCTGGACCGTGAGCGATGTGTCCTGTGCGCACGTTGTACGCGTTTCTCCGACCAGATTGCCGGCGACCCGCTCATCGGCTTCGGTGATCGCGGTGCGCTGCAACAGGTCACCATATATCAGGACGACCCGTTCGAGTCGTACTTCTCCGGCAACACGGTGCAGATCTGCCCGGTCGGCGCCCTGACCAGCACCGCCTACCGCTTCCGTGCCCGTCCGTTCGACCTGGTGTCGTCGCCCAGCGTCTGCGAACACTGTGCGAGCGGGTGCGCACAACGCACCGACCACCGCCGCGGAAAGGTGTTGCGGCGCCTCGCCGGTGACGATCCCGACGTCAACCAGGAGTGGAACTGCGACAAGGGCCGGTGGGCGTTCGCATACGCCACCGCCGACGACCGGCTGACCGGACCCATGATCCGCAGGCCCGACGGGACCCTCGCGGAAGTGTCGTGGGCTCACGCCCTGCGGCATGCCGCCGAGGGGCTCACCGCCGCGCGCGGACGGACCGCGGTACTGACCGGCGGCCGGCTGACGGCCGAGGACGCCTACGCGTACTCGCGTTTCGCCCGCACCGTTCTCGACACCAACGACATCGACTTCCGGGCCCGCGCGCACAGCGCCGAGGAGGCCGACTTCCTCGCGACACACATCGCCGCTCGGCCCGACGACGTAACCTACCGTGAGCTCGGCGTCGCCCCGGCAGTCTTGCTCGTCGCCTTCGAGCCCGAAGAGGAATCGCCGATCGTCTTCCTCCGGATGCGGCGGGCGGTGCGCACCGCAGGTCAGCAGGTCACGGCGATCGCCGCGTTCCGCAGCGCCGGAGTGGCGAAGTTGAACGGCACGCTCGTGCCGACCGCGCCCGGAGACGAACCGGCCGTGCTCGATTCGGAAGCCGCCGCCGTCGCGGTCGCCGCCGAGGGATCGATCATCGTGGTCGGTGAGCGGTTGGCCACCGTCCCCGGTGGTCTCAGCGCCGCGGTCCGGCTCGCCGAACGCACCGGTGCACGGCTGGCCTGGATTCCCCGCCGGGCCGGCGAACGCGGCGCCGTCGAGGTCGGTGCGTCCCCGAACCTCCTGCCCGGTGGTCGCCCCGTGGCGGACCTGTCCGCGCGCACCGAACTCGCGATGGCCTGGCAGATCGCCGATCTGCCGAGCGTGCCAGGGCGGGACACCTCGGCGATCCTGGACGCGACGCTGCGTCAGGAGATCTCCGCGCTGGTGGTCGGCGGAGTGGAACTCGATGATCTCCCCGACCCTGAGTCGGCCACCGCTGCGCTGGCCGACGCAGGCTTCGTGGTGAGCCTGGAAATGCGCCGCAGCGCGGTCACCGAGCACGCCGACGTGGTGTTCCCGGTCGCGGCGGCTGCGGAGAAACCCGGCATGTTCGTCGACTGGGAAGGCCGTGCCCGCCCGTTCCTGACGGCGCTGCCCGAGGTCGGGACGCTCTCGGACCACCGGGTTCTCGACGCGCTCGCAAAGCAGATGGGGGTGGAGCTGGGCTGCGACGACACGACCGCCATTCGCGGTGACCTCGATCGGATCGGTGCATGGCGCGGTGCGCGGCCCCCGATGCCCGAGGTGGAGCCGCGTTCCAACCGCCCGGACACCGGCACCGAGACCCGGCGAGCGGTGCTCGCCTCCTGGCGGATGCTGCTCGACGCCGGCCGGATGCAGGACGGTGAACCACATCTCGCGGGCACGGCACGTGCACCCGTCGCCCGTATGTCCCCGGCCACTGCCGCCGGTATCGGGGCCGAAGCAGGCACCGACGTCGAGGTGGGCACCGATCGCGGCGCGATCATCCTGCCCCTGGAGATCGTCGCCATGGCCGACGGTGTCGTCTGGGTGCCGATGAACGCGCCGGGTGCGGGCGTGTACACGCACCTGCGGGCCCGGGCAGGCGACATCGTGGCCATTGCACCGGCGGCCACGCGGGAGGCGCGATGAGCTTTCCGACGCTCGCCGACTTCGGCCATGATCCCTGGTGGCTCATCCTGATCAAGGCGGTGGCGGTCTTCGCGTTCCTGGTCGCCAATCCACTCGCCGCGATCCTGATCGAGCGAAAGATCATGGCGCGGATGCAGACCCGAATCGGCCCCAATCGGGTCGGTCCGCACGGCCTGCTGCAGAGTCTGGCCGACGGCGTGAAGCTGGCGCTGAAGGAGGGCATCATCCCGTCGGGCGTCGACAAGCCGATCTACCTTCTCGCCCCGATCATCGCGGTGGTGCCGGCGATCATGGCGTTCGCGGTCATCCCGTTCGGTCCGATGGTGTCGGTGTTCGGACACCAGACCCCGCTGCAGCTCACCGACCTTCCGGTCGGAGTTCTCTACGTCCTCGCCATCACCTCGGTCGGGGTGTACGGCATCGTGCTGGCCGGATGGTCGTCGGGTTCGACCTATCCGCTGCTCGGCGGGCTCCGCTCGACGGCCCAGGTCATCTCCTACGAGATCGCGATGGGCCTCACGTTCGCCGCGGTGTTCCTCGACGCGACCACCATGTCGACATCGGGCATCGTGGCTGCGCAAGAACACCACTGGTATGTCCTGCTGCTGTTGCCGTCGTTCGTGATCTACGCGATCTCGATGGTCGGCGAGACCAACCGCGCACCCTTCGATCTGCCCGAGGCCGAGGGCGAACTCGTCGGCGGATTCCACACCGAGTACTCGTCGCTCAAGTTCGCCATGTTCATGCTGGCCGAGTACATCAACATGGTCACCGTCTCGGCACTCGCCACCACGTTGTTCCTCGGTGGTTGGCAGGCGCCGTGGCCGGTCAGCATGTTCGACTGGGCGAACTCCGGCTGGTGGCCGATCCTCTGGTTCACCGTCAAGGTCTGGGTGTTCCTGTTCGTGTTCATCTGGCTGCGAACCAGCCTTCCCCGCCTGCGCTACGACCAGTTCATGAACCTGGGCTGGAAGGTCCTGATCCCGATCTCCCTGACCTGGGTGATGGTGGTCGCCGTGATCCGCGCGGCGATCGGCAGTTCGTCCGATGACGAGCTCGTCCGCTCGCTGGTCTCCGCCGGCGCCGGACTCGTGGTGACCGCCCTGATCGGCTATGCCATCTGGCGGCTGATGAAGCTGCCTGCAGCGCATCGAGATCGACCAGCGGGAGGCGGACCAGCGGACGGCGAACGGGAAGAACCTTTCGACCCGATGGCCGGCGGATTCCCGGTGCCGCCGATGCCGGGTCAGGTGCTCCCGCCGCCCGTCCCCGCCCAAAGCCCCTCCCCAAGACCTCCGTCCGACCCCGCGAAGGAGACGACCGATGCCTGAGTTCCTCAAACCGATCAGCGGTCTCGGGGTGACCTTCTCGTCGATGTTCGCCCCGACCATCACCGAGCAGTATCCCGAGGAGAAGACCCCCACGGCGCCGCGCTATCACGGGCGGCATCAGCTCAACCGGCATCCCGACGGATTGGAAAAATGCATCGGCTGCGAGCTGTGCGCCTGGGCCTGCCCGGCCGACGCCATCTACGTCGAAGGGGCCGACAACACCGACGAGGAGCGCTATTCGCCCGGTGAGCGCTACGGTCGCGTCTACCAGATCAACTACCTGCGTTGCATCGGCTGTGGCCTGTGCATCGAGGCATGCCCGACCCGCGCGCTCACGATGACCAACGATTACGAGATGGCCGACGACAACCGCGCCGACCTCATCTACGAGAAGGACCGTCTACTCGCGCCGCTGGAGCCCGGGGTGACCCCGGCACCCCACGACATGGCCCCGGGTTCCACCGAGGAGAGCTATTACCGGGGCGAGGTGTCGAAGGACGGGCGGCTGATCGCGAAGGACGAGAAGGACGAGTCGTGACAGCAACACTCGCCACGGAGTTTATTCGGACGTCGGCTTCGGCCCCGCTCGCTGCGCTTCCGGCGACCAGCACCGGCGAGGCCGTACAGTTCTGGGTCCTCGGCGTGGTCGCGGTGGCCGGCGCACTCGGTGTGGTGTTCGCGACCAAAGCCGTCTACTCGGCCATCTTCCTGGCCACCACGATGATCGTCCTCGCGGTCTTCTACGTCGCGCAGGGCGCGTTGTTCCTCGGTGTCGTCCAGGTCGTCGTCTACACCGGTGCGGTGATGATGCTGTTCTTGTTCGTGCTGATGCTGATCGGCGTCGACTCGTCGGATTCCCTGGTGGAAACCCTTCGCGGACAGCGGATCGCCGCAGTGATCCTCGGCATCGGTTTCGGTGTCCTGCTGATCGCGGCGATCGCGAACGCATCGCTGGCGGTGTTCGCCGGTGCGCCGACGGCCACCGGGCCGGGCCTCTCAGGCACCGGCTCCGACGGGGACATCGAAGCGATCGCCCGGCTGATCTTCGTCCAGTATCTGTGGGCGTTCGAGCTGACCGGCGCGCTGCTGATCGCCGCCACGCTCGGCGCGATGGTCCTGGCACATCGGGAACGGTTCGGGCCGAGACGAAGTCAGCGTGAACTGTCGGAGGAGAGATTTCGCCTCGGCGTGGACATGACGCCGATGCCGAGCCCGGGCGTCTATGCCCGCCACAACGCCGTCGACGTCCCGGCACTGCTGCCCGACGGTACGGCGTCGGAGCTCTCGGTGAACGCGACACTGCGTCCACGACCGGCGGCCGCGCCGCCGACATCGGAGCCGGACAACATCCGTCGAGCGCTCGGAGAGGCCGGCCGATGAATCCCGAGAACTACCTGTACCTCTCGGCGCTGTTGTTCACCATCGGCGCCGCCGGGGTGCTCCTGCGCCGCAACGCGATCGTCGTCTTCATGTGCATCGAGCTGATGCTCAATGCGGCGAACCTGGCGTTCGTCACCTTCGCCCGGATGCACGGCTCCTTTGACGGTCAGGTGATCGCGTTCTTCACGATGGTGGTCGCTGCTGCCGAGGTGGTGGTGGGACTGGCGATCATCATGACCATCTTCCGCTCCCGCAGGTCGGCTTCGGTCGACGGCACAGATCTGCTGAAACGGTAGGAGGCCACCGGTGAGCACCGAATCGACCGCAGATCTCCTCTGGCTGGTACCAGCACTTCCGTTGATCGGCGCGGCGATCCTTCTGCTGGGTGCCCGTCGGACCGACAAGTGGGGTCATCTCCTCGGCACCGCTCTGGCTCTGGCATCGTTCGCGCTCGGACTGGCGATGTTCATCGGCATGCTCGGCCGGACCACCGATGACCGTGCAGTTCACCACATCCTGTTCTCGTGGGTGCCGGTCGGAGAGCTGCAGGTCGACTTCGGATTGCAGCTCGACCAGTTGTCGATGTGCTTCGTCCTGCTGATCACGGGTGTCGGATCGCTGATCCACATCTACTCGATCGGGTACATGGGCGACGATCCCGATCGCCGACGATTCTTCGCCTATCTCAACCTGTTCCTGGCCGCCATGCTGATCCTCGTTCTCGCCGACAACTACCTCGGTCTGTACCTCGGATGGGAAGGCGTGGGCCTCGCCTCCTACCTGCTGATCGGCTTCTGGCAGTACAAGCCGACTGCGGCGACCGCGGCGAAGAAGGCGTTCGTGGTGAACCGGGTCGGCGACATCGGTCTGGCCGTCGCGCTGATGATCATGTTCGCCACCTTCGGGTCGGTCTCCTTCGAGACTGTTTTCGCCGGCGCCGACCAGGCGGGCCAGAGTGTGCTCACCGCACTGGGATTCGTGTTGCTGCTCGCCGCCTGCGGCAAATCGGCTCAGGTGCCGCTGCAATCGTGGCTCGGCGACGCCATGGAGGGCCCGACCCCGGTGTCGGCGCTGATCCATGCCGCGACCATGGTGACCGCGGGCGTCTATCTGATCGCGCGCTCGAACCCGATCTTCGACCTCGCGCCGGCCGCGCAGGCCGGGGTCACCGTTGTGGGTGCGGTCACCGTGTTGTTCGGTGCCATCATCGGTTGCGCGAAGGACGACATCAAGAAGGCGCTGGCGGCGTCGACGATGAGCCAGATCGGCTACATGATCCTGGCCACCGGATTGGGCCCGGCCGGTTACGCATTCGCGATCATGCACCTGCTCACCCACGGGTTCTTCAAGGCGGGACTCTTCCTCGGTGCCGGATCGGTGATGCACGGGATGAACGACGAGACCGACATGAGACGCTTCGGAGGTCTGCGCACGGTCATGCCGATCACGTTCGTCACCTTCGGTCTCGGCTACCTCGCCATCATCGGGGTGCCGCCGTTCTCCGGGTTCTTCTCCAAGGACCCGATCATCGAGGCCGCCTTCGCATCCGGTGGCGTCGGAGGCTGGCTCCTGGGCGGCGCCGCCCTGCTCGGCGCCGGGATCACCGCCTTCTACATGACCCGGGTGATGCTGCTGACGTTCTTCGGGGATCGCCGTTGGCGAGAGGACACCCATCCGCACGAGTCACCCACGGTGATGACCGGGCCGATGATCGTCATCGCCATCGGGTCGGTGATCAGCGGTGCGCTGCTGGTGTGGGGTGACTCGCTCGTACACTGGCTCGAACCGGTGGTCGGCGAAGAGCATCACGAACTCTCCGTGCCGACCTGGGTGGTCACCGTGACGATCCTGGCCGTGGTGGCGATCGGGATCGGCCTCGCGTGGCGGCAGTACGCCACGCGCCCCGTCCCGGAGGTCGCACCGGAGGACGTATCCGCGCTCACCGTGGCCGCGCGCCGCGACCTCTACGGCGATGCGGTCAACGAGAACCTGCTGATGCGGCCCGGACAGGAACTCACCCGGGAACTCGTGCTCGTCGAGAACGACGGCGTGGACGGCCTCACCACCGGGATCGGTCGCGCCGTCGGCGCATTGTCGCAACGAATACGCGGCTGGCAGACCGGTTACGTCCGGTCCTATGCCTTGTCGATGTTCGCCGGCGCCGTCCTGATCGTCGCGATGGTGATGGTGGTGAACGTCCTGTGAGCATGCCCTGGTTGACCATCCTGTGGCTGCTACCAGCGGTCGGGTCCGTTGCGGTGCTGGCGATCCCGAGTACCCGCCCAGATGTTGCGAAGTGGCTGGGCCTTGCGGTCTCGGTGGTCGTTTTCGCCGTCTCGCTGGGTCTCGCCATCGGCTTCGACCCGGACGGCGCTCGCTACCAGTTCGTCGAGGATCACAGTTGGATTCCCGCCTTCGGCACTCGCTACGCTCTCGGCCTCGACGGCATCGGTCTCGTGCTGGTGCTCCTTACCGCGGTGCTGCTGCCGCTGCTGATCCTGGCCGGCTGGCACGATGCCGATCATGCCGGGTCACTGGATCATGCGGCCGGACGCCGTCAGAAAGGACCGCACACTTACCTCGCGCTGACCCTCGCCGTCGAGGCGATGGTGCTGATGAGCTTCGTCGCCCTCGACATCCTGCTGTTCTACATCTTTTTCGAGGCCATGCTGATCCCGATGTACTTCCTGATCGGCGGCTTCGGCGCCGGTGCAGGCAGGGCCGCCGCAGCGGTGAAGTTCCTGCTGTACAACCTGTTCGGCGGACTGATCATGCTGGCCGCGGTGATCGGACTCTACGTGGTGACCGCGCGATCGGGTCTCGGATCCGACGGCGGCGGCACCTTTGACCTACGGACGGTCGTCGATGCCGTGTCGTCGGGACAACTCGACGCCGGGGGCGGCCTGCTGAAGCTCCTCTTTCTCGGTTTCATGTTCGCATTCGCAGTGAAAGCGCCGCTGTGGCCGTTTCATTCGTGGCTGCCCGATGCCGCGGTGGCCGCCACCCCGTCCAGCGCCGTACTGATGATGGCGGTGGTCGACAAGGTGGGCACGTTCGCGATGCTGCGCTACTGTCTGCAGCTGTTCCCCGATGCCGCACGGTATTTCGCACCTCTGATCGCGGCGCTCGCGGTCATCGGCATCGTCTACGGCGCGATCCTCGCGATCGGGCAGACCGACGTGATGCGGCTCATCGCCTACACGTCCATCTCCCACTTCGGATTCATCATCCTGGGTGTCTTCGCACTCACCACACAGGGACAGACCGGTGCCACGCTCTACATGGTCAATCACGGGATCTCCACTGCCGCACTGTTCCTGATCGCCGGGTTCCTGGTGTCGCGGCGTGGCAGCCGCCTCATCGCCGACTACGGAGGGGTGCAGAAGATCGCCCCGATACTCGCCGGGACCTTCCTCGTCGCCGGTCTCGCCACCCTCTCCATGCCCGGACTCTCTCCGTTCATCAGCGAGTTCCTCGTCCTGATCGGCACATTCACCCGATACCCGGTCGCCGCGGTGGTGGCGACGAGCGCGCTGGTGCTGTCCGCCATCTATGTGTTGTGGCTCTACCAGCGGATGATGGGTGGTCCGGCACGACAGGTGGAGGGGCCGGGAGCGGCGACCCGGTCGATGCGTGACCTGCACGGCCGGGAACTCGTCGTGGTGACCCCGCTGATCGCGCTCCTGCTGGTGTTCGGGGTGTATCCGAAACCGTTGTTGGATCTGATCGATCCGGCGGTCTCGCACACGATGAGCACCATTCACGAACCCGACCCGCGACCGTCGGTCAGTGTGTCGACGGATCAGGTCCCGACGGATCGGATGCCGACAGAAGGGGTGCCGAAGTGACCTCCGAGTATCTCGCCGCCATCGATCCGCCCAGCATCGAGTACGGCCTGTTGTCGCCGATGCTGATCGTGTTCGGGGTGGCCGTCGTCGGCGTGCTGGTTGAGGCGTTCGCGCCCCGCAGGTTCCGCTACCCCACCCAACTCACCCTCGCGCTCGGCGGTCTGGCGGCCGCGTTTGCCGCGCTGGTGGCTGTCGCCGTCGCGGAGGCACGGGACGGGGGCCACGGCCAGTTCGCGATGTCGGGTTCGGTCGTCATCGACCGGCCGACCCTTTTCCTCCAAGGACTCCTGCTTCTCGTCTCGATCCTGGCGATCGCGTTCATGGCCGAGCGACGACTCGAACGGGTGGTCGCGACACCGACGATCACATTGGATTCCGCCCGCCACTCGCCTGGATCTCGTGTCAGCGACGGGCCCGGGGCCGCCGCCCAGGCGACCCTCGACTCGGTCGACGCCGACATGTTCACACCGTCGGGCGCATCGGTCCCCAACACCGACGCCGAGTTCGAGGCCACCCGGGCCGGTGCCATCACCACCGAGGTCTTCCCCCTCACCATGCTGGCCGTCGGTGGCATGATGCTGTTCCCGGCGTGCGGTGACCTGCTCACGATGTTCGTCGCTCTGGAGGTCTTCTCGCTGCCGCTGTACCTGCTGTGCGGCCTCGCGCGTCGTCGGCGATTGATCTCACAGGAGGCCTCGCTCAAGTACTTCCTCCTCGGCGCGTTCTCGTCGGCCTTCTTCCTCTTCGGCGCCGCGTTCGCCTACGGTGCGACCGGCTCGCTGCAACTCGGGGAGATCGGCAGGGCCGTCGGCGCGCCGGGCACCGACACCACGCTCCCGCTGATCGCCTTGGGACTGCTCTCGGTCGGCCTGTTGTTCAAGATCGGTGCGGTGCCGTTCCATTCGTGGATTCCCGATGTGTACCAGGGCGCCCCCACCACGGTCACCGCGTTCATGGCTGCGGCCACCAAGATCGCCGCCTTCGGCGCCTTGCTGCGGGTGTTCTATGTGGGCTTTCCCGACCTGAAGAGCGATTGGGAACCGGCGCTCTGGGCGGTCGCCATCGCCACGATGCTGGCCGGCGCCGTGATGGCGGTCACGCAGACCGACGTCAAACGGATGCTCGCCTACTCGTCGATCACACATGCCGGGTTCATCCTGCTGGGCCTTGTCGCGTTCGACGACGCGGGCCTCGCCGCGACGATGTTCTACCTGGCCGCCTATGCGTTCTCGACCTTCGGCGCCTTCGCGACGGTCGCGGTGGTACGCGAGCCCGACCGGGTCTCCGGACCGCACCTGTCGGGTCGGGAGGCCACCGAGATCGCCCAGTGGGCCGGTCTCGGAAGACGCTATCCCCTTGTCGGCGCGATGTTCTCGATGTTTCTGCTCGCCTTCGCCGGCATCCCACTGACGAGCGGTTTCATCGCCAAGTTCGACGTCTTCGCGGCGGCGGCAGGCACCGGCGGCGGAGTGCTGGTGGTGATCGGCGTGATCAGCAGCGCGATCGCCGCCTACTTCTATATCCGGATCATCGTCGCGATGTTCTTCGCCGACGTGCCGGTCGACGCACCGCATGTCGTGAAGCCGAGTGTGCTGACGACGTCGTCGATCGCCGTGTGCACGGTGGTGACCATCGTGCTGGGAATCTTCCCGCAGCCGCTGCTGGACCTGGCCCGGGACGCGGGTCAGTTCCTGGGCTGATCCAGTCGCCCCGCACTCACCTCGATTCGCGGAATCCACCTTCATTCGGAACCAAGGTGATCTGACCGGATCGAGGTATCTGGAAAGCGGAAGGGCTCACACACGCGAAAACGGCCCCCCATCTGGTCAGATGAGGGGCCGTTCGCTGCGGTGGCGGAGGGATTTGAACCCTCGGTACGGGGTTACCGCACACAGCATTTCGAGTGCTGCACCTTCGGCCGCTCGGACACGCCACCGCGGAAGACTGTACCGCAGGACGCGCTCAGCCCTAAATTGGCTGGTCAGAGGGCCCTTCGAGACGCTTCGCTCCTCAGGGAACGGGGAACGCTCGCTCCTCAGGGAACGGGAACGCTCGGCACCCGCAGGGAACGGGAACGCTCGGCACCCGCAGGGAACTGGTGCGCTAATTCCCGGTCAGCTTGTCCTTGAGGCCATCGACCTTGCCCTTGACCTTGTCGGCGGCTTCGGTGACCTTCTGCTTGCCTTGCGCGACACCTTGGTCGCCGCGGCCTTCGTCCTTGAGATCCTGATTGTCGGTGAGATCGCCGGCAGCTTCTTTACCGCGACCCTTCAACTCTTCGGCCTTGTTCTTGGCGTCGTCTGAAACTCCCATGAACTGCCTCCTCGTTGATGTGACCGGGACATGGTTGTCACCGGTTGCAAGGCACTTCCCACCGTGCCACGGATGGCCCGGACCGGCCAGAACTGCAGGTCAGAGTCCCGTCAGTGATCCGTGATCTTGGTCTTGATCTCGTCGAACTTGTCTTTGGCGGTCGAGAGGGCGTCCTGGACCTTCTCGTTCTCGGCGATCTCCCCGAACTTCTCCTTGGCAGTGCCGACGGCTCCCTGCACGGTGTCGCTCGCCGCGAACTCGTTGATCTTGTCCTTGGCCGTACCGACCGCGTCCTGGACCTTGCCGCTCTCGGCGAACTCGTTGATCTTGCCCTTGACGGTCTCGAGTGCCTCGTTGACCTTGTCGCTGGGATCGGACATGTCAGTCTCCTCGGGGATTCTCCGAACGCGACGGGTGTCGCGCCCATGTGTCCAATCTGCCAGAGCATCGGCGCAGGCGAACCCTGATTTCCACCCTGATTCTGACCCCGCAGCCGCCCCGCGGTCAGTCCGCCCGGCGCGCGGTGAAGAAATCGATCATCAGGGCCTGGCAGTCCGTCTCGAGGATGCCGCCGACGACTTGTGGCCGGTGGGACAGCCGTGGGTCGCGGACCACATCCCAGAGCGAGCCCACGGCGCCCGTCTTGGGCTCCCATGCGCCGAAGAGGAGCGCATCCACCCGGGACAGGGTGATCGCCCCGGCGCACATCGTGCACGGCTCGACGGTCACCACGATGGTGCAGCCGGGCAACCGCCAGCCATCACCGAAACGCTGTGCGGCCGCGCGCAATGCGAGAATTTCGGCGTGCGCGGTCGGATCGCCGTCCGCCTCGCGCCGGTTCGCGGCGCGTGCGAGTTCGATCCCGTCGGGGTCGAAGACGACTGCGCCGATCGGCACGTCGTCGTGCTCGGCGTCGTGAGCGGCAGCCAGCGCGGACCGCATCATGGTCTCCCACACCGCGCGCGGAGGTCCTACGTCCGCCGGAGTCAATGCCCCAGCGAATCGAGCACCTTGGACAGTTCGTCGGCGAATCCCAGTCGCGCGGCGATCATGCCGAGCTGCTCGTCGGCGTAGAGGTCCGTGTCCCCGACGATCACGCTCATCACGGCATCCGGCAGTCCCAGATCGGCCAGGATGCCGAGATCACCCTCTTCCCAGGGGTCGATGTCATCGAGCTCGTCGGGATCGAGATCGGGGACGTCGATGTTCATGGCGTCCAGGGTGTCCGCCGCGACGTCGTAGTCGACGCCCGCGGTGGCGTCCGAGATCAGCAGCTGTGCGCCCGACGGCCCCGGTCGCACCACGATGAAGAACTCGTCGTCGACGTCGAGCAGACCGAACACCGCACCCGCGGCGCGCAGCTCACGAAGCTGGCGTTCGGCATCGTCGAGGGTCAGCAGCGCCGACGGATTCAGCGCGCTGACCTTCCACGCACCGTCCTCGCGTACCACCGCCACTGCGAAACCCTCGATCTCGTCGGTGACGTCCTGCTTGCTCGAACCACCTGATACACCTGCGCCGGCACCTGCCATGCAGGTCACCGTAGCCGCAATCCGCGGGTCACCCAAGTCTCGGTCCCCGGCTCGCTGTTCACCGGATCGGGCCCATATGGGAATCTGAACGGGTGACTGCCGCGCCGACCCACCCCGACCCGTCCGCCTGCCCCCCGGTCTGTGTACTCGGACTCGGACTGATCGGCGGTTCACTGCTGCGCACGCTGCAGGACGCGGGCCGATCGGCATTCGGTTACAACCGGTCCGGCGAGACGGTGGCGGCCGCGACGACGGCCGGCTATCGCGCCTCCACCGATCTCACGGCGACATTGCGACAGGCCGCCGCCGACGGCGCGATCGTCGTGCTGGCGACGCCGGTCACCACCATCGACGACCTGCTGCCGGCGATCGCCGAGCACGCCGCCAATTGTCTGCTCACCGACGTCATCAGCGTCAAGCAGGCGGTCGCCGAGTCGGTGGCGCGGCTGGCTCCCGGCGTGCGCTACGTGGGCAGTCACCCGATGGCGGGTACCAGCCAATCTGGTTGGGTGGCAACAGATCCCGATCTGTTTCGCGATGCGATGTGGATGGTGACCACCGACGACCACACCGACCCCGACGACTGGCTGGCGGTGGCCGCCATCGCTCGGTCCGCCGGCGCATTCGTGGTGCCGGCGGCAGCCGGGGCGCACGATCGCGCGGTCGCCGCGATCTCTCATCTGCCGCATCTGACGGCCGCGGCCACCGCTGCGGTCGGGGCGGGAGAGAGCGACCTGGCACTGCGTCTCGCGGCCGGCAGCTTCCGCGACGGCACGCGGGTGGCGGGCACCTCACCGGCGCTGCAGCGAGCGATGTTGGAGGCCAACCGCATCGCCCTGCTGAACGTGCTGAGCGAGACGATCGACCGATTGATCGCGACACGTGACGAGCTTCGGGACAAGGGCACCGTCGAGGTCGTCGTCGACGACGGCCACCGCGCGCGATCAGCCTACGAGGCGATCGCCGGCACCGCCCCGGCACCGATCACCGGCGTCACGGTCGGCGAGGCCGGGTGGGCGGAGGAACTACGACGGCAGGCGCATCAGGCGAGAGTCTGGGTCGGGTGATTCAGACCCGGGTGGCCAGCCCGGCGTAGTCCACCACGAATCCGTTGCCGTCGACGGTCAACGTCGAGGTGACGACGGGCGAGACCACCGCGATCGAGTCCTCGCTCGCCGTGTAATGCAGCGTCGCGGGCTCGACCGTGCCGGCCGGGAGATAGAGGTAGGCCACCGGCACCTCGATCTCGCCGGAGCCGTTCTGCAAGCCGTGCCGACGGATCGGCAGGGCGTTGAACATCGGCGACAACGCGAGGTCGACATCCTCGGCGCCGTTGAAGTCGCTGCTGATGGTGCCCTCGGGCGTCTGCACGAGCCAGTTGTTCTGTCCGTCACGGGTGATGCCCAGTTGTGTTTCGCCACTCGCACGCAGCAGGTGAACCGACAGACGCCTGGTCACGCCGCTGTCGTTGGTGACGAGTTCGTACGACGCCGAGAACGCCTCATGCTTGTCCGAGGCGGCCGCGATGATCCGGCCATATGCCTTGATGCGCGCGCCGGTCACGTGCAGGCGAACCTGTTCGAGCCGGTCAGAGGACTCGCCGCGCCACGTGATCATCGTCTTGAGATCGGCCGACGGCGTGATGCCGTCCCGTGGGGTCGTGCCGTCTGAGGCTGTCTGGGAAGAACTCACAGATCTACGGTAGCGACCAGAGTGCCTCGGCACACAGTCGATGCGCACGATGCAGGACGTCGACCGGTGACGACGGTCACTCAGGCACGACAGGAAACGGTTCGTCGCGGCGACTGCGCGGTGATGCGATCGGCGGCCACCGGCCGGCCGTCGACCTTGATCAGGCACTGCGCGTCGCCGTCCCCGGCGAGGACCAGAACCCGCAATGGATTGGCCGTACCGGTGAAGCTGACCGTCCAGGTGGTGGGCGCGCCGATCCTGGTGCGCAGCCCTTCGGCGTCGACGTAGAGGATGGTGGTCGGGCTCGAGGCGGTCACCTCGTAGACGATCTCCTTGCCGACCGGCGACGCCGGCGAGTTCGGGCCTCCCGGCACCTCATCGGGGTCGCCGCCGGGTGGGGCGGTGGGCATCTGCGTGGGCATCTGGGTGGGGAGTTGGGTGATGACCACGGGGAGTTGGCGGTCCGCCGCGGGTTGCGGATCATCGCGCAGCGCCGCGCGGCCCACTGTCATGGCCAAGAGCCCGAGCGCCGCCACCGCCACGATCGCCAGCACACCGACGAGACGGCGATCCGACGACCGGGCGCTCGCAGCGGGTCTCGGGGCGTCATCGGTGGTCGGCAGACCGGAGTCGGGGGCGCCCGGCATGCCCTCGGGCGCCGGCGGCCGGTCCTGCTCCCCGGGCACGAAGATCGGCCGGCCGTCCGGCGTGTAACCGAGCGGCGGGTAGAGGTGGGGGTAGAGCGGGATCCGGTAGAGATCGTCCGGCGGCGGACGGTCACCCGCACGCGGTGGCGGCCCGCTGGGTTGTCCCATCCTCGCCTCCAGTTCCGTCGCGTCGCCCACTCCGGCTCTCGCCGGAAGCGGGTGCGCACACCCGCACCTCCGACAGTACGACGACCGCGTGGCGGCGTCTGCCGGGAGATCTAGAGGCGGCTCTCCAGACGCGCCGACAGGCCGGCTTCCTGCAGGTCGAGGCGTTCCAGCATCGCGCGGACCGCTTCGTCCTCGAGATTGCCGGCGTCCCGGTCGGCGACCAGGGCCTCCCGCTGCGCGTTCAGCACCGAGCGATAGAGCGTGGCGAAGGCGTCGTTGCGGGCGGTGTGCGCTTCCGGGTCGGGCATCTCCTCGGCGTCGCGGGCCTGACGGGAGACCGTCTCCATGATGAAGGCGACGGTCGCCGCATCGAGTCCGCTGGGCGGGCTGTCGACGAAATCCATGATGACCTGATCGGCGGCGGAGTGCACCACCTCCTCCGTCCGCGCGGTCTGGTCGTGGTCGTAGCGTTCCTCGTCCTCGTTGCGAAGATGTAGTCGCGCGATCATCCACGGCAGCGTCGCCCCCTGAATGAGGATGGTCCCGACCGCGACGACGAAGGCGATCGCCTGGATCGCCGACCGCTCCGGGAACGGCGCACCCGAGGCCATGGTGACCGGGATGCCCGAGGCGGCCGCCAAGGTGACCACGCCACGCATGCCGGTCCACGCGACGACGGTCGATTCCTGCCAGGTCAGCGGACGGTGATCGATCCGCTCGGACCATCGTCGACGACGCCCGGGCGGTCGGGCCGGATCACGGGCGCGCCGGACCGAGCGGCGCGGGTTGGCGGGCACCTCGATGTTGACGGCACTGTCGATCCGGCGGCTCAGCGCACCTCGGCCGAACATCGCGAACACGCAGATGGGTCGGATCGCCAACACCACCACCAGCACCAACAGCGACGCCATCGCGATGTGCACCAACGACTCCCGCGCGTCGCGGAGGTCGGTGATGATGAATCTCATCTGGAGCCCGATGTAGGCGAACACGAAAGCCTCGAGCAACACGTCGACCGAGTTCCAGACGTATCGCTCCTGCAACCGGGTCTGATAGCCCGCGTGCACCGAACCGGAACCCACCACGAAACCGGCGATCACGACGGCCAGCACGCCCGAGGCGTGCAGGTGCTCGGCCGCCAGGAAAGCGGCGAACGGCACCACGAAGCCCTGCACCGTCTCCAGCGCCGGATTCTGCAGGTGCCGACGGATCCACAGCGTCAGCATGCCGAGAACGGCCCCGACGATCGGGCCGAGCACCGCGTTGTAACCGAACAGCACCAGCGGATTCTCGATGAACGAGTGGGTGTCGGCGATCTGCGAGATGGCGATCGCGAACAGCGACAGCGCAGCGGCGTCGTTGACGAGGCTCTCCCCGGTCAGGATGGTCATCAGGCGCTTCGGCAGGCCCAGCTTGCGGCCGATGGCCACGGCGGTCACCGCGTCCGGTGGCGCGACGATCGCGCCCAGCAGCAGTGCCAGCATGAAGGTGAACTCGGGGATGACCAGCGAGGCCACCCACCCGACCGCCAGCGCCGTGATGACGACCATCGCGACGCCGAGCCCCAGGATGGGCTTCAGGTTGCGCAGGAAACTCGGGAACGAGAAACCCAGCGCCGCCGAGTACAGCAGCGGCGGCAACACCACCGTCAGCAGGATGTGCGAATCGAGTTCGACACGTGGCATTCCCGGGATGAACGAGACCGCCAGCGCGATCACGATGATGATCAGGGCCGGCTGCATCCCCCGGCGATCGGCGATCGCGGTGACGATGATCGCGCCGACGAGGACCAGGATGAGCAGTTCCATGGCCGGGATTCTCCCAGGCCACGGACTATTTGGTCGGGTGGGGCGACGCGGACGGGCCGCCCCACCCGTTCGCTACGCCGTAGTGCGGTCGACGTCGGTGCGGTCGACGTCGGTGCCGTCGGTGGCGGCCGCGCGGTTACCGAACGCGAACTTCCCGTTCTCGAACAGCAACGGATAGATCAGACCGCCGATGATGCCGCCTACCAGTGGCGCGACCCAGAACACCCACAACTGCCCGGGGGCCCCGTTGCCGTTGAAGAAGGCGACGCCCGTCGAGCGGGCCGGGTTCACCGAGGTGTTGCTGATCGGGATGGAGATGAGGTGGATCAGCGTGAGACTCAGGCCGATTGCCAGCGGTCCGAAACCCTTGGGCGCACGGCCGTCGGTGGCACCGAGCACCACGATGAGGAAGAAGGCCGTGAGCAGGATCTCCGCGATGATGACCGAGGTCAGATTGTAATTACTCGGCGAATGCTCGCCATATCCGTTGGCAGCCATGTTGCCGGTGGCGTCGAAACCGGGTTGGCCTTTGGCGATCACGAAGAGAATCAGCCCCGCGAGGAGACCGCCGAGGACCTGGGAAATCCAGTATCCGGGCAATTCCCTCCAGGGGAGACGCCCACCCACGGCCGCGCCGAGCGTGATCGCCGGATTGAAATGCGCACCCGAGATGTGCCCGACCGCATATGCCATGGTCACCACAGTGAGGCCGAATGCGAGTGCGACACCGAGGAATCCGATGCCGACCTGATAAGTGCTCTGTCCGTCGTCGGATTGCGCTATCTGCTTTGCGGCGTATATCGCGCTACCACAACCACCGAACACCAGCCAGAAGGTACCGAAGAACTCCGCTGCGAGTTTCGCCGCAGGCGATGGAGAGGTCATGCTGATCCTTTCACTAGGTCCGCGCATAGGTCCCCCCGCGTGCACACGGTAACCGAAAGGAGGCGAATTTCGGTGAATGCTGCGAAAACTGTGATATCCGGTCAAGAATCGTGACCGGCCCTCCGCAGTTCCGGAATGACATGGTCGACAAGCAATGGCGCGAGATCGTCGGGCATCATTTCGGCATCGACGTCCAGCCACCGGATCTCGTCGATCTCGGCCGTCGGGATGATTTCCTGATCGATCACATCGGCCTCGAAAATCGTTGCGACCACGTCCCATCCGGCCTCATTGGCAGCTGCCGACCGAAACCGTCCCCATTCACGCAATCGGGACGTGTCCACTCCGAGTCCGATCTCCTCGGCACATTCCCGAACTGCCGCCGCAACCGCCGATTCACCGCGTTCGGGCTTACCTCCGGGCAGCATGAACCGCCGCGTCCCGCGTTTGCGCACGGTGAGCAAAAGGCCGCCGCCATCACGGACGACGACACCACTCACGACGATGGTCGACGGGCCCGGCACCCCGGAGATGTTACTGCGCCGTGCCCCGAGCCGGGCAGCATGCGGTTCTATCGGGAACACCCATTTCCGACAATCGGTATGGCAGAGTCGCACACGGGGCGACCGGGCACGGAACAGCGCGCATCGGCGTACGCGAGGGGGCCGGGATGGAATCGTCGTTCGCGACAGTCGGGCTGCCGATCGCCCTGGCCGTCATCATGTTCGGGCTGGGCCTGTCGCTCTCGGTCGCCGACTTCCGGGGCGTCGCGAAGAATCCCCGGGTGGTCGTGATCATCCTCGGCTGCCAGGTCGTGCTGCTCCCGCTGATCGGCTTCGGGCTCGCGACCGCCTTCGGTCTGCAACCGCTGCTCGCCATGGGGTTGATGACCCTCGCCGCCGCACCGGGTGGCACCGTCGCGAACCTCTACAGTCACCTGTTCCACGGGGACGTCGCCCTCAACATCACCCTCACCGCCCTGAACTCGATCCTCGCGCTCGTCACGTTGCCGATCGTGGTCAATCTCTCCGCAGCGTGGTTCCTGGATTCCGCCGACAACATCGGTGTGCAGCCGACCAAGATGCTGCAGATCTTCGCCCTGGTGCTGATCCCGGTGGCGCTGGGCATGCTCGTCCGCGCCCGTGCCACCACCTTCGCCGACCGCGCCGACCGGCCGGTACGGATCGCCTCGGTGATCCTGATCGTGGTGGTGGTCCTCGGCGCGCTGCTCGGTGAGGATCGGGCGTTGGAGTATGCCGCCGAGGCGGGCGCGGTGACCGCGATCTTCTGCGCCCTGTCGCTCACCATCGGATACGTGATCCCCCGACTTGCGGGCATGTCCGCCGCGCAGTGCATCGCAGGCGGGTTCGAGATCGGATTGCACAACGCGACCCTCGCGCTCGCCGTCACGCTCACCGTGCTCGACAGCTCCGAGATGTCGGTGGCCCCGGCCGTCTACGGGATCGTGATGTTCCCCCTCGCGATCATCTTCGGCGTGGTGGTCACGAGGATCGGGCGGATGCAGACGACGGTCGAGGCCCCCTGAAACGCGAGAACCCCGGCCGGAGCCGGGGTTCTCACTCTGTGCGCCCGTAGGGATTCGAACCCCAAACCTTCTGATCCGTAGTCAGATGCTCTATCCGTTGAGCTACGGGCGCGTGGTCTTCAGTTGTTTCCCCGCTGTCGGAGACAGCAGAGCCGTTCCCCCGCTGTCGGAGACAGCAGAGCCGTTCCCCCACTGTCGGAGACAGCAGAGCGTTTCCACAGTCGGCGCGACTGCGGTTCGGCGGAGGCGAGAGGATTTGAACCTCCGGTCCCGTGTTAGCGAGACAACTCATTAGCAGTGAGTCCCATTCGGCCGCTCTGGCACGCCTCCTCGCGGAGTCCTTTCGAACTGCCGAAGCGAAAGATTACACACTCCGCGCAGCGGGAAGCAAACCGCGACCATTTTGGCCGTTCACGTGCGGTGCACCTACATTTGACGGGTGACCCTGCGCATCCGTCCAGACCTCGACGATCTGCCCGCCTACGTGCCCGGCAAGACCTTTCCCGGCGCCGTGAAGCTGGCGAGCAACGAGGTCACCGAGGGACCGCTGCCCAGCGTCCTCGACGCGATCATCACGGCTGCCGGGTCCGCGAACCGTTATCCCGACAACGGCATGGTCGAGCTGACCGCCAACCTGGCGAAGAAGCTCGGGGTGACCGAGGATCAGGTACAGGTGGGCTGTGGCTCGGTGGCCCTCTGCCAGAACCTGATCACGATCACCAGCGGCCCCGGTGACGAGGTGCTGTTCGCGTGGCGTTCGTTCGAGTCCTACCCGCTCGCGACGCGGGTGACCGGCGCGACGCCGGTCCAAGTGCCGCTGACACCTGATCTCGTCCATGATCTGCCCGCGATGGTCGCGGCGATCACCGACCGCACGCGACTGATCTTTGTCTGCAACCCGAACAATCCGACCGGCACCGTCGTCGAGGCGGACGCGTTACGGGAGTTCCTGCACGCGGTGCCATCCGACATCATCGTCGCGCTCGACGAGGCGTATTTCGAATACCTGCGGCTCGGCCCCACCGAGGCCTACGACGCGGTGGAACTCTGCCGCGAGTTCCGCAACCTGGTGGTCCTGCGGACCTTCTCCAAGGCCTACGGGCTGGCCGGCCTCCGGGTCGGCTACGCGATCGGCGATCCCGAGGTGATCACCGCCTTACGGAAGGTGCACGTCACGTTCTCGGTGAACAGCCTCGCCCAGCATGCCGCGTCGGCGTGCCTCGAGGCCGGGGACGAACTGCTGGCACGCACCGAGGCCGTGGTGGCCGAACGCACCCGGGTGACCGGCCGACTCCGCGAACTGGGATATCGCGTGCCCGATTCGCAGGCCAACTTCGTCTGGCTCGAACTCGGCGACGAAACGATGGATTTCGCCGGGGCAGCCGTCGACGCCGGAGTGGTGGTGCGGCCGTTCGCCGGGGACGGCGTCCGGGTCACGGTCACCAACCCCGCCGAGGACGACACCTTCCTGCGCTTCGCCGAACAGTGGAGCCAGAAAGCCTGACCCACCGGCAGATGAACCCGCCCGGCTAGAGGCCCCGCGAGATGGTCGGCCAGGCGACCGGCAGATCCCGCTCCCAGTAGACCCAGTTGTGGGTACCGATGACCCGGAATCCGTCGGTGAACGGGACGTTGTGTGCCCGCAGGGTCGCGGCGAACTCGAGCGAGCAACGCCACGCACCGAGCTCCAGGGCCGAGCCGGCCGCGGTGACGGCCGACCGTGGGCCGTCCTTGGGGTCATAGGGCGCGGTGAGGTCGAGTGGGCCGACCGCGCCGGAGCCCGCGGAGATGAAGATGTTCTTGCCGCGTAGCTTGTCGAGGTGCCTGCTGGGATCGTGCGAGTCCCAATTGGCGGAGCCGAACGGACCCCACATGTTGGTGGCATCACCGCCGGACTTCGCGACGGTGGTGCGCACATAGCTCTCGTTCACCGGGCCGGACACCGGCGGGCATCCGCTCAGCGAGGCGATTCCCGAGTAGAGACTCGGATGCCGGAACGCCAGCGTGAAGGCCGACTGGCCGCCCATCGAGAGCCCGATGACGGCGTTGCGGCCGGTGCCGTCGAACTTGGCGTCGATCAGCGGCGGCAGTTCCTTGGCGAGGAAGGTCTCCCACTGGGGCTTGCCGAGCTTGGCGTCGCGGTGCACCCAGTTGGTGTAGAAGCTGCCGGCACCGCCGGTGGGCAGGACCACGTTGACGTTCTTGTCGGCGAAGAACTTGCCCGCCCGGCCCTTGGTGATCCAGTCGCTGACGTCTTCACCGGCGTCTGCCCCGTCGAGCAGGTAGACGGTCGAGCGCGGACCGCTGCTGTAACGAGGGGTCAGCACGGACACCTTGACCTTGCCGCCCATGGCCGGTGA
Source organism: Gordonia sp. DT101 (assembly GCF_049844895.1). Lineage (NCBI taxonomy): Bacteria > Bacillati > Actinomycetota > Actinomycetes > Mycobacteriales > Gordoniaceae > Gordonia > Gordonia sp. DT101. Next base: position 759,135 of record NZ_JBNCLX010000001.1, read on the forward strand.
CTTCACCCAGATGTCGGTCCGCTCCGGGCTCAGCTTCGCCGACTTCGAGATCTGGGCCGCCTTGAGGTCGTCGGCGTGCGCCACCCCCGACGTACCGACCACAGCGACCATCAATGAGGCGACCACCACCGCCCAACGGCTCGACTTCCGCATTTTCTCCCTCACTGCACACACCACGGCTGCATCCACCCGCCGACGTCATCGTCGCGGGCATCGCAAACATCGATAGTGCGGTTTCCCCCTGGCACCGCATCCTCCTCCTGACAGAGTACTGATGAGTAACCGTCTCGCGTAACCCCAAGATCGGGTTCGGTGCGGATACGACCACTGTTCGACGACCTCCCGAAAGGCGGATGCGATGACTCCGGCCCCCGACGATCCCGATGGCACCGCTGCCGAGACCGGTGCAGGACTCGGCCCGGGTGGCTTCGCATTCGTGGCCGAGGTGGGCGTTCGCTGGTCGGACATGGACGCGTTCGGTCACATCAACCATGCGCGCATGGTGACCCTCATGGAGGAGGCGCGCATCGAATGGCTGCTCTCCGCCGGCGAACAATACGTCCCGCTGATCAAGAGTGCGATGATCGTGCACGTCGAGATCCGGTATCAGCGTCAGCTGCGGCACGACGACTCGCCGCTACGGATCGGCATGTGGATCAAGGGGTCGCGGTCGGTCGACTTCACCATCGGCTACGAGATCCGCGCCTCCCGTGACGAACCGTCGGTGAAGGCGGCCTGCGTGGCGAGTACACAGATGGCTGTTGTCGACGTCGAGGCGCACACTCTGCGCCGACTCACACCGACGGAGAAGGAGTATCTGCGGTCCTGGTCGCGGTGAGTCGCCGACACCGGGCGCGGGCGGAGATCAGGACGGCTCGTAGCGGGCCGGGAGTTCCCGCGGTACCGCCGGTGAGATCCGGGCGATATTGCCCTGCAACACATCCCGATAGATCCGCAGTTGCTCCTCGCCGCTGCGAACCTGTTCGGTGAGTCGCTTGGCGTTGTCCACCGAGATCTCCCGGTCACCCGAGCGCGCGATGAGATCGTCGATCCGGTCGTCGATCGTGCTGGCGCGGTCGTATTCGGCGAGCACCCGCAGTTCCACCGCGGCCGATTCCACGACGGCGGCCACCTCGCCGAGGGCCTGCGCCCGGTCGATCAGTTCGGTCCACACGGGACGCAGCGCGGCCTCCCGGCGGTCGATGTGCTCGGCGAACGACCGATCGAACCCGCCGTTGCGCTTGGCGCGATCGAGGTCGATCCGCACGGCGCGCAGCGCGATCACGTCGGCGGCGATCTCGGCCAGCTCGGCATGGAGATTCACCTGCGTGCGCTGGATCTCGAAATGGTCGGACAACCAGGCAGGGTTTCGCACGATCCGGTCGTAGAAATGACCCGCGACGAACAACAGCGTCTCGTAACCGTCGACAAAGGTCACCGACCCCGGGGTACCGAGCGGTGCCGTCGAGGCACCCTCCTGATCGGGCACCAGGATCTGGTTGGCCCACTCGCCGGCCTGCGGATAACCCGACTTCGCGGCGACCTGGCCCACAACGCCCGCGAGGCGATCCATGGCTGCAGTACCGGCCCGGCGCATGTAGCCCGATGTGTTCGCGTCGGGGGTCGGGGTGCACATCAGCCCGGCGAACAGCCGTTCGCGCTCCTCGATCTCGAGGTACACGTTCTCGCGGCGCTCGCGCCGGATGGCCCGGGTGCCGCCGGCGAACACTCCCTTGGCCGTCACGATCAGTTTCCGAGCGTCGTCGCGCCGGCGATGCAGACCGTTCACGCGATTGCGCATCACCGCTGCCACCACGCTCGGCATCATCGGGTTGGCCAGCTGATGCTCACTCTGCGCGATCGCGCGGCCCAACCGCCGGAGGTCGCCGAACCCGCTGTGGAGCACGGGCACCGGCAGGCCTGTGGAGATGCGCCGCACCAGGATGGCCCGGCCGGATGGTGTCAAGAACCCGGCAGCGATGAGAATCGCTGCGGTGTCGGACAGTTCGGGGCGATCACCGGGCAGGCGCGACTGGTCGCACCACGACCGGATCTCGTCACTCGTCGTGCCCGTGGCCGGGAGACCACGACGCCGGTTGTCGACCATGCGGATGTCCCTCGATTTCCCCGTCCGGTCACCGTCCGGACGTCACCGTCGATGCTACCCGCGACTGTGCGACAGCCCGGGCGTACGGGCACGCCACAACGGCGCGGTGAGTCGGTGCAGCAGCCAGGCGACCGGAATGCTGACCGCCGTCGCGGCGAGGAACGCTATCGGCATCGACCCGCTGAACACCCCGAACCCGAGCACGTCCATGACGATCTCCAGCACGAGGACATGCACGAGGAAGAACTCGTACGAGATCTCGCCGAGCCACACCATCGGACGGCTCCCACACACGCGAGCCCACCAGTCGGACTGATCGCGAACGGTCAGCGGACCGATCAGGCCGACGGCGATCACCAGGTAGAGCACGTGCTTGACGATCGTCGCCGACGCCGTGGTCGGGGTGATGGTGGGTTCACCGGCGATCGAGGTCGCCGACAGCAGGAACGCTCCCACCGCGATGGCCACCGACACCGTCGCATCCCAGCGCCGGATCAGGTGCACGCACACCGCGAGGAGCATCCCCGCGACGAACCAGCCGAAGAACGCCGGTGCCCACAGTCGCGCGGTCGCATCGACCCCGGCACTGCCCGCGACCACCACCGACCAGATGGGCGACACCAGCAGCAGTGCCAGCAACCCGACGATCAGCAGATCCGGGCGCCATCGTCGACGACAGACCACCGACACGAGGATCCACGCGATCGGCGGCAGCACCAGGTAGAAGACCACCTCCGCGGCCAGACTCCACATCTGGGTCAGCCCCGAGTGCAGATGGCCGAATCCGTACACCTGGGTGAGGGTCATGTTGCGCAGGAAGCCGGACCAACCGGTGCCGGTCGGCGACGCATCGGCGGGTTCGTAGACGAGGTAGAGGGCATACACCACCACGACCGTGATCCAGTAGGCCGGCAGGACGCGTCGCGCCCGGTGCCAGAAGTAGCGTCCGGCCGACGGTGCGCCACGCCCCTCGATGAGCGCGGCCACCCACGGCGCGAACAGCAGGTATCCGGACAGCACGAAGAAGATGGCGACGCCCACCTCGAAGCGGGAGGTGAGTCGGCCGAGGAAGTCATCGGTGTAGTGGCCGGTCCAGAACGCGGCGTGGGTGAGGCAGACCGAAAGCGCCGCCAGTGCCCGGATTCCGGTGAGAGATGGGATCCGCGCGGCCATGCTGCGATCCTGCCATCCCACCCCGGTGGCAGAATGCAGGCCATGTCGGAACGAATCCGCGGACAGATCTGGCGCGACGGCGAGAAGGTCGACGGATTCGAGCTGAGCAGGGTCTCCGACTGTCTCGCCGATTCCGATCTACTCGTCTGGGCCGACCTGGAATGCCCCACGAGCGAGACGATGGCGACCCTCGCCGATGAACTCGACCTCGATCCCTTCGCGATCGAGGACACCACCGCCTCAGCGGAACGGGTCAAGACCGTCGCGTACGCCCACCACACCTTCCTCATGGTCTATGCCGTCGTACTGAAGGGTGCGGACACCGACCAGCGGCCCGAAGCCCAGAAGTCACCGGCCGAACAGGCCAAAGCATTTGATCTCCATCGGATCTCGGTGTTCGTCAAAGGGAATGCACTGATCACCGTTCGACGCACCGCCGACTTCGACATCGACACGGTGGTGCAACGCTGGGACGACATCGGCGGCGAGCAATACGGGATCGGGGCGTTGCTGCACGGACTTCTCGACGTCGTCGTCGACGGTCATTTCGATGCGGTCCAGCAACTCGACGACGCGATGGAAGACCTCGAGGGACTGCTCTTCGACGAGCGGGTCGCGGGCCGCGCACTCCAGCGCCAGACCTACGATCTCCGTAAGGATCTGGTGCTGCTGCGGCGGGTGGTCCTGCCGATGCGGGAGGTCATCGGAGGTATCCAGCGCAGGCGATTCGAGAACAAGGCGCCTCCCGAGCTCGATCCACACTTCTCCGACCTCTACGACCACGCGCTGCGCGCAGCAGAGTGGACGGAGTCGTTGCGCGACATGGTCACCACGATCTTCGAAACCAACCTGTCACTGGCCGACGCCCGGCTCAACACGGTGATGAAGAAGCTGACCGCGTGGGCCGCGATCATCGCCGTACCGACCGCGATCACCGGGTTCTACGGTCAGAACGTGCCGTACCCCGGTTACGACCACACCATCGGATTCATCACCAGCACCGTGCTGATCGTGGCGATCGTGGTAGGGCTCTACTTCAGCTTCCGCCGGCGCGACTATCTCTGAGTCGCAACCACTCCGAGCGGATATCAGGCGGGACGCGGGATCGCCGACGCCATGCTCTGACCGATCCACTCCGGCACGTCGCGCCGCACGTCCGACGGCGCCAGAACCGTTATCCGATCGTCGCGCAGGCCGGTTCGCCAGTCGATGTCACCGCGCCACACCTCGGTGAGGGTGCGCAGATCGGTGACGACGGTGGCGTCGACGTCGTAGCCGGGGTTGAAATCGCAGACCTGGGCCTCGCCGTCGCTGACCACCAGCCACCACGAGCCCGCTTTGCCGATGACGTCGCGAAAGTTGAACTCCACCATGGTTCGCCGTCGGGGCCAGCGGCCGATGGGCACGGTGCGGTGGATGTCCCACATCAACAGATGCGGGTCCAGGTCGACGTCGCCGAGCTCCCCGATCCAGCGCGTACCCCAGGCGCTCAGTGCGGTCACCACTTCGGTGAGTTCCTCGCCTTTGTCGGTCAATGTGTATACCGACCGACCACCGACTTCGGATCGTCGCACCACTCCCGCACGTTCGAGACCGCGCAGACGCTTGGTGAGCAAAGCAGGTGACATCTTGGGTACGCCGCGCCGCAGTTCGTTGAAATGCCTACTGCCCAAGAGGAGTTCACGCACGACGAGAATCGTCCAGCGCTCATCGAGCAGTTCCATCGCCTTGGCGACCGGGCAGAATTGTCCATAGGAGGTCATCGGGACCCCTTCCCTCGGTGCCTCAAGTACACACCCGCACCGCGACGATGACCAGTACAGATTCAGTACCGCCGCCGGTTCATTTCCTGGTCTGGATCGACAGCCGGCGCGGCGAGATGCTGACTACGTCATTCGAACCGACCGAGGAGACACGATGTCCATCGAGAACATCACCACCGACCAGGCACTGAAGGCGAAGCACCGCGCACTATGGGCGTCCGGTGACTACCCGGCCGTTGCCGATGTGATCACGCCACTCGGCCCGCGCCTCGCCGACGCCGCCGCCATCGGCCCCGGCGATCGCGTGGTCGACATCGCCGCGGGCGCAGGCAACGTGGCCATCCCGGCCGCGCGGATCGGGGCGCACGTCGTTGCCACCGACCTCACCCCGGAACTGCTGGAAATCGGCGAATTCCGGGAGCCCGACCTCGGAATCATCTGGCGCACCGCCGATGCCGAGGATCTGCCGTTCGACCAGAGCTCCTTCGACGTCGCCGTGTCGTGCGTCGGCGTGATGTTCGCACCCCACCATCAGCGCTGCGCTGACGAACTGATCCGGGTCTGCCGTCCCGGCGGCCGGATCGGCCTGATCAACTGGACACCCACCGGCTTCATCGGCCAGTTGTTCTCCGTCATGAAGCCCTACGCACCGCCGCCCCCACCGGGCGCGAGCCCCGGCGTGCTCTGGGGAGATCCCGACCATGTGCGCACCCTGCTCGACGATCGCGTCCACGACATCACTGCCACCACCGAGTCACTCCCGGTCAGTCGATTCGCCGACGGTGCGGCGTTCCGGGACTTCTTCAAGGCGACATACGGTCCGGCGATCGCGACCTACAAGGCGATCGGCGACGATCCGACACGGGTTGCGGAGCTGGATGCAGAGATGGCGGCACTCGCCGACGACCACATCGACAAGGGGCAGATGGAGTGGGAATACCTGCTGGTCACGGCCACCGTCACCAGCTAGTCGATCGAATTGCACTGAGGGACAACAATTCCCGAATAGAGGTTATGATCGGGCAGGTGGATTCGACGATCGTTCACCTGCCCGACCTCCCGACACAGGCCCGTCGCCTCGTCGACCTCGGCGTCGCGCGGCTCGCCGGCATCGACGACGCAGCGATCGTCGACGCCGCAGCGGCCGCAGCAGACACGGGGAACGCGCTCCTCGTCCCACACCCGGAACTCCTCGCACCATCGGCGGCCGCACCGCTGCTCACCCGGGCAGGCAAATCCGGGTTCGTCGTCGTCGACATGACCGACCTCGACGACTTCACACCGATCACGGGCGTCGACCTCCCGGCCGGGCCGTTCTACCTGCTCTCGGACATCGATCGCGGCGACGCGATGGCGAACTGGAGTCCCGACGAGGCACTCCCGTCGATCACCGGTGCTACCCGCACCCCGCTGACGATCGGAGAAGGCATCGCCTGGCTCCTTCAGCAACCCGGACAGCTCCAGCCGAATCGGTGCTTCATGACCATCGGCTCGCGCCTGCGGAAGCCGAACGGTCGCCTCGACGCCCGCACCCCGGCGATCTGGATCTCCGGGGGCACCGGCAGAGACGGGCGCGAGCGCAAGGGCGCGCCGAAGGTCGGCTGGTGCTGGGCGGGTAACCGCCACATGTGGCTCGGGTTCGCCTCGGCAGTGGACCGTCGGTCCATCAGCTGACGAAGGCCGCCTCGCCCTCCGGATGACGGGCCGCGTGGCGTCGGGCAGCGACGAAGCAGATCAGCGCCACCACCGCGGAGCAGACCATCACGCAGGCCATCGGGACGGCGGTGTCGTCGCCGGCGAGACCACCGAGGGGCGAGACCACGCCGCCGACGAGGAACATCAGACCGCCCAACACGGCACTGCCGGCGCCTGCTGCGTCGCGGGTGTGTTCCATCGCGAGCGCCGCACTGTTGCCCATGACGAAGCCGACGGAGGTCACTGCCACGAAAAGCGGCACGACGAGCAGGACCGGAACCGGTGACAATGCCGCACCGAGCACGCACACCGACGCGACGAAGAGCACCGGCACCGCGATCCGGATCGTGTGAGCCGGATGCACGCGTCTGCGGGACAGGCGGGCGGCCACCAGACCCGCGATCGTCATCCCCAGGGCGTTCACCGCGAAACACAGTCCGTAGACCACCGACGATGTGCCCAGCACGCGCTGATAGACGAACGACGAGCTCGAGATGTAGGCCATGAGCGAGCCGAAGGCGAAGGCCTGGGTGAAGACGTAGGCGAGAAATGCCGGCCGTCGGAACCGCCCGAGCAGGTCACGGTAGCCGAGGCGTGGCGCGCGGTCCTTCGCGGCGAGTGTCTCCGGCACCGACGTCACCGCCATGATGAGCTGCACGACGGTGGCCGCGAGGATCACCGCCAGCACGCCGCGCCACGAGACGTGTCCGGCCAGGACACCACCGATGACGGGTGCGATGACCGGGGCGAGGCTCTGGATGGTCATCATCAGCGTCATCGATCGGGCGCCGGCGAATCCGACCAGGAGGTCGGCGATGATGGCGCGGGCGATGACCATGCCCGCCGCCGCGGCCACTGCCTGGACGAAGCGGGCGGCGATGAGGACCTCGATGGTCGGTGCCGCCACCACCACGATGCCCGCGAGAACCGCGGCCGCCGAGCCGATCACCAGGGGTCGACGTCTGCCGTAGCGATCCGAGACCGGGCCCCACAACACCTGCCCGACTGCGACACCCACCAAGAACGCCGTGAGTGTCAGCTGCACCGACGTGGCGTCGGTGTGGAGCGATTCCTTGACCTCCAGGAAGGACGGGAGATAGAGATCCGTCGCGATCGGCGCGGTCGCCGAGAGCAGCGCCAAGGCCAGGAGCAGCCGCGGCCCCAGGCCGTCGCGGGTCGTGGTCGCGGTCGTGGTCACGCGGGAAACGATAGTGTCGGCGATCGGTCGTGAGTGACGCGTACCCGGCAGTCACGCTCATCCGCCCGGCGAGATACCTCGGATCGGTGAATCCACCTTCGTTGCCAATGAAGGTGGATTCGTCGAGTCGAGGTTAATGCTTTCCGGATGAGCTCGGCCCCGACGCTTGACGCGGAAGCGGAGGGATTTGAACCCCCGGTGGTTTTACCCACGCTCGCTTTCAAGGCGAGTGCATTCGGCCGCTCTGCCACGCTTCCCTGCCGACGAGGTTACTGGAGCGGGCCCGTCAGACTCGCATCGACCTTGCCGAACACCGACTCGAGCGCACGCACTTCACCCTCGTCGATCTGGTCGAAGAGGTGTCTGCGGATCCGCGCGACGTGATCGATGGTGGCCGCCGCGACCAGATCTCGCCCAGCGTCGGTGAGCCGGACGAGCCGACTGCGTCCATCGGAGGCCTCGGTGAACTGTTCGACGTAGCCGAGCGCCACCAGTCGCGCGATCAATCGGCTGATTCCGCTGCGGGACACCATCCCCTCTTGGGCGAGCTCCGACATCCGCTGCGGCCCCTCGCGCGCGATGGAGACCATCGTCCGATACTCCGCGTAGCTGATCCCGTTGTCGGCGGTCAGCCGTTCGTCGAGGTGATCGATCAGCCGCATCGACCCGACCAGCACGGTCAGCCAGACGCGCATCTCCTCCTCGGACAACCCCTCGGGTGCGGGCATGTCCTCCCCTGTCTCCCCGACCCGATCCCGGAGATTGTGACAGCATCGGCACCGTGCGCGCCATAGCCGGAACCGACCAGCTCTCCGTGACCACCCTGCCCGATCCGGAGCCCGAGCCGACCGAAGTGGTCATCGACGTCGTCGCCGCGGGTGTCAACCGGGCGGATCTCCTCCAGAAGGCCGGTCACTATCCACCGCCGCCCGGTGCGGTCGACACGCTCGGCCTCGAGGTGTCGGGGCGGATCTCCGCGGTCGGACGGCAAGTCTCGACCTGGTCGATCGGCGACGAGGTGTGCGCCCTGCTGGCCGGTGGTGGCTACGCCGAGAAGGTGGCCGTGCCTGCGGTGCAGGTGCTGCCGAAGCCGCTGGGTGTCGACCTCACCTCCGCTGCCGCGTTGCCCGAGGTCGCCTGCACCGTGGCGTCGAACCTCTTCGACACCGCGCACCTGGAGAACGGTGAGTTGCTGCTGATCCACGGCGGGTCGAGCGGGATCGGCACCCACGCAACCCAGGTCGCCCATGCGATGGGGATCAGGGTCGCGGTCACCGCTCGCACCTCCGACAAGCTCGCCCGCTGCCAGGATCTCGGCGCCGACATCCTGATCAACTACGCGACCGACGACTTCGTCCAGATCATCCGCGACAGCGGCGGCGCCGACGTCATCCTCGACATCATGGGTGCGGCCTATCTCGAGCGGAACGTCAAGGCGTTGCGGACGGGTGGACGGCTGGTGATCATCGGGATGCAGGGCGGGATCAAGGCCGAATTGCCGATCGGCACACTGCTCTCCAAACGCGCCGCGGTCCACGGCACGATGCTGCGGTCCCGACCCGTCGAGGGCGCCGGCTCCAAGGCGGAGGTGGTCGCGACGACCCGGCGGGTCATCTGGCCGCTCATCGACGAAGGGACGGTTCGTCCGATCGTCGACTCCACGTTCCCACTCGACGACGTCGAGGCCGCACACACGCGCCTCGACAGCGGCGACGCTATCGGCAAGGTGCTGCTGACGATGGAGTGACGCGCGTCGTCGCGGGCTCAGGCGAGCACTCGCCGATCACTCCGGGCGGTCGGACAGCCCACCGTTGATCTTGCGGAACACCTCACCGAGCGTCTGGTACTCGTCGGCCGTCACCCGGTCCACCACGAGCCGCCGGATCAGGTCGTTGCGTACCGACACATGCCGATCCCGCGCAGCCAGACCACATTCGGTGATGCGGACGTACCGATGGCGGGCGTCGGTCCCGCATTCGACCCGCTCGACCAGACCGTCGGCGATGAGCCGCGCGGTCTGCCGCGACACAGTGCTCACCGTCATGTGCACATCCGCGGCGAGCTCACTGATCCCACGCGTGTGGGAATCGCCGAGAGCCTCGAGGACGCGCAGATCGGCCTGGGACATCCCCTCGGCCGACATCGCCGTGTTGATCTCCGCCAGCAGACCCCAGCCACCCTTGACCACAGCCCGCCAGATGTCCAGCTCCGTGGAACTCAGGGCCTGATCGGCCGCTCCGGAGTCGGCGCGCATCAGTGCACAGCCGAAATCGCGACAACCTTCATTGTCGTGAACTTAATGGCCGCGATGCCGAATTGCGAGTCAGGTGACCCACTTCTCAGACAATTGACCAACTCGTGTCGTTCAGCCGAGTGACCCCAGCGCACGCGCGAGGTGATCCACCTCATAGGGGGTGGAGTAGGGCCCGAGGCCCACCGTGACCGCGCCGCCGAAATCGCCCGCTCCCAGGCGGGTCAGCGCACGACTCGGCACGTCCGCGAGGGCACAGATCCCGTTGTCGGCGAGCCGTCGCACCACCTTGTCGGCACTGACGCCGTCAAAGGTGAAGCTCACCGCCGGGACACGATCTTCCACGGTGCCCACCAGGCTCACCTGGTTGAGGTGCTGCAGGGTGGAGGTCAGATAGAAGGTGAGCCGCCGCAGGTACTCGTTCACGCCGTCGAGGGCGGTCACGACCCGCCGGCGACGCTTTCCGATCGCATCGTCGTCGAGGGCGGCGAGGTGCTCCACGGAAGCGACGAGGCCTGCCAGCAATGCACCCTGGTGCGGTTCGGGCTCCAACCGCGCCGGCCCGACGGCTCGCGGATCCATCGCCAGGGAACGCAGGCGATCCATGGCGGCGGCGCTACGGAATCCCATCGCCGCCACCCGCGGTCCACCCCAGCGTTCGGCGGAGACGATCAGCACGTCGGCGCCCAATTCGCCGATGTCGAGCGGAAGATACGGCGCAGCGCTGGTCGCGTCGACCACCAGGAGGGCACCGGCGGCACGCGCCCTGGTGGCGATCGCGCCCACGTCGGTGATCGCACCGACGGTCGACGACGCCAGGGTCACCGCGACGACGTTGGTCCGCTCGTCGATCAGATCCCGGTACTGCCAGGTCGGCAGGGCGCCGGTCTCGACGTCCACCTCCGCCCACCGGGTCCGGGCGCCGTGCCGGTCGGCGACCCGCAGCCAGGGCACGATGTTGGGTTCGTCGTCCTGGCGGCTGAGCACCACGTTGCCGCCCAGCCAGGACGAGACCGGCATCGCATCCGCGAGGCCACTCACCAACGCCGACCGCGACGGACCGAGGACCACGGCCGCGGAATCCGCGGCCATCAGGTCCGCGATCGCGCGGCGGGCACCATCGACCACCTCGGCGGATGCCCGAGCGGCCGGATACACGCCACCGGGTGCCGCCCCGAGCTGACGGAAACCTTTCGACACTGCGGACGCGACCGAGTCCGGTATCTGCAGACCGGCCTGCGGGTCGAGATGGATCCAGCCGTCACCGAGCGAGGGGAACAATCCACGCACGTGTGCGACGTCGAAGGCCATGGCTCTCACGATAGACATGGGGTAGCACGACCACTGACACACGTCCTTCGGCACAATGGGTGGCATGACATCTGGACCGTTCGGAGGCAGCGACCCACGCACCGGCGTTCCCGGCGAGGAACCGGAGAACGTGATCGTCGTCGGGGGGCAGTCCGGCGGCGACGCCGACGGTGACGGCAGCAGCGTGGCCGACATGGTGGAACAGCCGGCCAAAGTGATGCGGATCGGCACCATGATCAAGCAGCTGCTCGAGGAGGTGCGGGCGGCTCCGCTCGACGAGGCCAGCCGCAATCGGCTGCGCGAGATCCACGAATCGTCGATCCGGGAACTCGAGGACGGTCTCGCCCCTGAACTGCGTGAAGAACTCGAGCGGCTGGCGCTGCCCTTCACCGACGACGGGACGCCGTCGGACGCCGAGCTACGGATCGCCCAGGCCCAGCTCGTGGGCTGGCTGGAAGGCCTGTTCCACGGCATCCAGACCGCGCTGTTCGCCCAGCAGATGGCCGCTCGCGCACAGCTCGAACAGATGCGGCAGGGAGCACTCCCTCCCGGCGTCGTGACCGGCGGCGGACCGCATGGACCCAGTACGGGGCAATACCTCTGATGCCCCGCTTGTATGCTGGGTCCCCGTGTCATCGGTAGTCAACAGCGAGGTACCCCCAGCACCGGCGGTGTCCGATTCGCGCACGCTCCGCCGGGCGGTCAAGGATCTCCGCGACGGCCTGACCACCTCCGAGCTGTGGCTCCACCTCGGGTGGCAGGACATCAAGCAGCGGTACCGGCGGTCGGTGCTCGGTCCGCTGTGGATCACCATCGCGACCGGCGTCACCGCCGTCGCCATGGGCCTGCTGTACGGCGAGCTCTTCGGGATGGACATCAAGGTCTTCCTGCCGTACGTGGCGCTCGGCTTCATCTTCTGGAACTTCATCCAGAGCTCGATCCTCGAGGGTGCCGAGGTGTTCTCCAAGAACGAGGGGCTGATCAAACAGATCCCGGCACCGGTCAGCGTGCACGTCTATCGCGTGGTGTGGCGTCAGCTGATCATCTTCGCGCACAACGTCGTGATCATCGTGCTGATCTTCGTGATCTTTCCGCCGCCGATCCATTGGTCGGTGCTGCTGGTGTTCCCGGCCATCTTCCTGTTCGTGCTCAATTCGGTGTGGGTGTCCATCGTCTTCGGCATCCTCTCCACCCGCTTCCGCGACATCGGTCAGCTCCTCACCACCGTCGTGCAACTGGTGTTCTTCATGACGCCGATCATCTGGAGCACCCAGAGCCTCGGGAACACCGCGGCCGGCGAGAAGTCGCCGCGATTGAAGCTCGTCGAGCTCAATCCGATGTTCCACTACCTCGAGATCTCCCGCGGCCCACTGCTGGGGCAGTCGGTGGCGTTCTACCACTGGGCGATCGTGATCGGCTGTACCGCGGTCGGGTGGCTGATGGCCATGCTGGTGATGCGCAATTATCGAGCCCGCGTGGCGTACTGGGTTTAGGACGGGCGAGAAATGGCACCTGACGACAACGTTCGTGTGGACACGTGGGGGGCGTGCGTCGACTTCCCGATCTTCGACGCCAAGACCCGCTCACTGAAGAAGTCCGTGATGGGGGCGGCCGGTGGCGTGATCGGGTCCACCGATTCGAATGTCGTGGTGGTCGAGGCGCTCAAGAGCATCGACCTGCACCTGCAGCACGGCGACCGGGTGGGGCTCGTCGGGCACAACGGTGCAGGCAAGTCGACACTGCTGCGACTGTTGTCGGGCATCTACGAGCCCACCCGCGGATCGTGCCGGGTGAGCGGGCGCGTGGCCCCGGTCTTCGACCTCGGCGTCGGCATGGACCCCGAGATCTCCGGCTACGAGAACATCATCATCCGCGGCATGTTCCTCGGGATGACCCGCAAGGCGATGCTCAGGAAGATCGACGACATCGCGGAGTTCACCGAGCTCGGTGACTATCTGCAGATGCCGCTGCGAACCTACTCCACCGGAATGCGGGTGCGCGTGGCGCTCGGCGTGGTCACCAGCATCGATCCGGAGATCCTCATCCTCGACGAAGGTATCGGCGCGGTGGACGCGGACTTCATGAAGAAGGCCCGCACCCGACTGCAGGCACTGGTCGAACGATCCGGCATCCTCGTATTCGCCAGCCACTCCAACGAATTCCTCGCGCAACTCTGCGACCGCGCGCTCTGGATCGACCACGGTCAGATCCGGATGGAGGGCGGCATCGAAGACGTCGTCGGCGCCTACGAGGGCCCGGCGGCCGCCGCCCACGTCCGGAAGGTACTCGCCGAGATCGAGGCACCGGGCGCATGACCGAGCGCGTGATCGCGGTGGTGGTCACCCATCGCCGAGTCGAACTCCTCGCCGGTTCGTTGGCCGTCGTCGCCAACCAGGACCGGCCCATCGATCACCTGATCGTGGTGGACAATGCCGACGAACCAGAGGTCGCCGAGCTCGTTGCTGGACAACCGATCCCGACGACCTACCTCGGTTCGCAGCGCAACCTCGGCGGCGCGGGCGGCTTTGCGCTCGGCATCCTGCACGCGCTGGCCATGGGTGCGGACTGGGTCTGGTGCGCCGACGACGACGGCCGCCCCGACGGCCCGGCCGTGCTGAGCACCCTCCTCGATTGCGCTGCACGGCATCGGCTCGACGAGGTCTCGCCGGTGGTCGCCAACATCGACGACCCGGACACCCTCGCCTTCCCACTGCGTCGTGGACTGGTGTGGCGGCGCAAGCGCTCCGAGCTGTTTTCCGACGCCGGGAGCGCAGCGAGCGGGTCGCAGGTAACCGACGCCGGGAGCGCAGCGAGCGGGTCGCATGTAACCAGCGGAGAGGCCACCGCGGACGATCTCCTGCCCGGCATCGCGTCACTCTTCAACGGCGCGCTCTTCTCGGCGCGCGCGCTCGAGGAAGTCGGCGTGCCGGATCTCCGGCTGTTCTTCCGTGGCGACGAGGTGGAGATCCATCGTCGGCTGCAGCGGTCGGGGCTCGCGTTCGGCACCTGCCTGACGGCGGGCTACCTACACCCCGACGGCTCCGACGAGTTCCGGCCGATCCTGGGCGGGCGGATGCACACGCAGTACCCCGACAACCCGACGAAGCGCTTTTTCACGTATCGCAATCGCGGTTACCTGATGAGCCAGCCCGGGATGCGCAGGCTGCTGCCGCAGGAGTACGCCCGATTCGGCTGGTATTTCCTTGTGCAGCAGCATGATCCGAAGGGTTTCGCGGAATGGATGCGGCTGCGGCGACTGGGCCGTCGGGAGCGGTTCACGCGGCCGTAGGGGTGCGGTCGGTCCCGAGATCTCGATACGGCTCCTCGCTCCGCTCGGTGCCTACTCGATCGACCGGAGGACGGCGAGTAGCGGCGAACTCCCCAACGCTGGTCGAGTAGCGGCGAACGAAGTGAGTCGCGTATCGAGACCTCCTGCGATTCCAGTGATCTCGACACGGCTCCTCGCTACGCTCGTCACCTACTCGATCGGCGGTGCCGCCCGCTTCGGCGGCGTCATACCGACAGCCGTCACCGCACCGAGCACCGCAACCAGCCCGAGCACGAACCAAGCCTGCTGAAAAGCCTTGTGCGCAGCTGCATATCCGACTGGCGTGCCGATGATCGCAACCAGCAGGCTGACGCCGAGAGCCATGCCGATCTGGCGGCTCATGTTGACCACCGCGCTCCCGGTCGCGGATTGACTTGCCGGAAGGTCGGCGGTGGCCGACGAGAGGATGGACGGTAGCGCGAGTCCGACACCCATTCCACCGATCAGCCACCCGGGCAGGATCTCGGTCGCATAGTCCGGGGTCGCGTCCACCGACAGCGCGATGATCACGCCACCGAGTCCGAACAGCACGCATCCGGCGGACACGATGGCACCCACCGGGATACGCGCACTCAGCCGATGGGCCACGGCGGCGAAGATCGGGACCATGAGAGGTCCGGTCGACACCGCGAATCCGGTCTTGATCGCCGAGTAGCCCCAGACCTGCTGCAACCAGAGAATGTTCGCGAGCAGGGCACCCGCGAACGGGATCGCGAAGAGCACCGCGGTGATGTTCGAGAACGAGAAGGCCCGTACTCGCAACAACGCCGGGTCGATGACGGGCTCAGGGTGCCGCGCGGAACTGACGACGAACCCGACGAGTGCGACGACGCAGATGACCCACGAACCGACGATCCTCGGGTCCGTCCAGCCCCATTCGGTGCCTTCCACGAGGCCGAGCGTCAGCGCCCCGATCGCTACGGCCAGCAGGGTGGCGCCCAGCAGGTCGGGGAGTTCGGTCTCCGTCTCGTTTCGCGAGCGGGTGAGCACGACGGCCCCGGCGATCAACGCGGCGATCCCGACCGGGACGTTCACCAGGAACACCCAGCGCCACGATGCCTCGACGAGCAGACCCCCGACGGCCGGCCCGAGGGCCGCGGCGAGCGCGCCGGTGGCGGCCCAGATGCGGACCGAGCGAGCGCGCAGGTGCGGCGGCATGGTCGAGACGACCAAACCGAGGCTCGCCGGGGTGAGGATCGCGGCCCCGACCGCCTGCAGGCAGCGGAACGCGACCAACCACCAGACCCCCTGGGCCGCAGCACACGCGGCGCTGGCGACGGTGAAGATCGCCAGTCCGAGCAGGAAGCCGCCCTTGCGACCGAACCGGTCGACGATCCGACCCGCCGGAACCAGCAGCGCGGCGTAGATGATCGTGTACGCGTTGAGCACCCACGACAGTTCGGACAGGCCGACACCGCCGAAGTCGCGCCCGATGTCATCGAAGGCCACGTTGACGATGAAGACGTCGAGACTGGCCATGAATGCGGCCAGCGACAGTATCGCCAGGACCACACCGGGACGACCCGGTGTCGACGTCTCCGCAGGCGTCCGTCCGATGAGTTGTTTCACGCAACTGATGTAATCAGAGTTGAGTTGTTTGACGCAACTCACTACTGTGGGGTCATGCGCCGGACGCCCTTCACCGATATGAACTGCTCGGTCGCCCAGACGCTGGAGATCGTCGGCGAGTGGTGGACCCTGCTGATCGTTCGCGACGCACTACTCGGCGTGACCCGGTTCGACGAGTTCTCGACGCGCCTGGGCATCGCACGCAACGTACTCACCCAGCGGCTCGACACCCTCGTCGAACACGAGGTGCTGACCAAACAGCCCTACCAGGACAAACCCGTGCGTTTCGACTACCTGCTCACCGACAAGGGCCGCGACCTGTGGACAGTGGTCGCGGCGCTGCGTCAATGGGGCGACACGTGGGCCGCCGAGGGTGGCGCGCCCGTCGTGACCACACACCGCGCCTGTGGTCACACGATGGTCGTCGAGCCGATGTGCTCGGAGTGTGGCGAACGGGTCACTCGCGACTCCCTGCGGGTTCACCCGGGACCCGGCGCCGGCGAGAACAGCCCGCTCCCCCAGCGCTGACCAGTCCAGGCCTGTCCCACCGAAGCAGTTCCACAGCCATCAGTTCCACGATCGAGAGGACCATCACCCATGCACATCAATGGCCACACCGTCCTCGTCACCGGCGCATCGAGCGGGCTCGGCGTCGAGTTCGTCACCCAGGCACTCGGGCGCGGGGCCGCGAAGGTCTACGCCGCGGCGCGACGTGAGATCAACCACGCCGACCCGCGCGTGGTCCCGATGCGTCTCGACGTGACCGAGCCGGACAGCATCGCGGCTGTCGCGAAGGCCGCACGCGACGTCGACATCCTGATCAACAACGCCGGCATCCTCGGCGGTTCCTCGTTGCTGACCTCGCCCATCTCTGAGATCCGGGATGTCTTCGACACCAATGTGTTCGGAGTTCTGGAGATGACCCGGTCCTTCGCACCGACGCTCGCCTCCCGGGGCGGCGGTGCCGTTGTCGACATCGCGTCGGTGCTGAGCTGGATCGCCGCACCGGGCGCCTATTCCTCGTCGAAGGCCGCCCTGTGGGGATTGACCAACAGCCTGCGCGCCGAGCTGGCCACGCAGGGCACACAGGTCCTCGGCGCGCACCTGTCCTACGCGGCGACCCCGATGACCGAGGGTGTCACGGACGCTCCGAAGCTCGCCCCGGACATGGTGGTCGGGCAGATTCTCGATGCACTCGAAGAGGGTGCCGACGAGGCGATCGTCGACGACATCACCGCCGCGGTCCGCGCATCGCTGAGCACCAACACCACCGCGGCACTGCCCGGCTGAGCCGGTGATTCGGCGCTCAGCGCGCGAATCGGCCGACGGCGTCCAGCCGGATGACGAGGCGTGGTGCGTGCTGCCCACCAACGCGACCCGTCCTCGGATGACTCCGCGGATCCGAGACGCGGATGTCGGGCCGTCGGCGCGGAATCCCGATTGCTGCCGGCGAGAAACCGGGTGCCGTCGACGAGGGTGGCGACTGGCCGGCCCGGAGCCCGGGGGATTCCTTCCCAACGTAATTAGAACGTGTTCTACTCTGAGTGAGACTGCCCTACGTCCACCCGAGGAGCACGATGCGCTTCACCTTCGCCGAGGCAATGACCGACCCGACGTTCTACCCCCCGCTCGCCCAGGCGGCGGAGCAGGCGGGATATGCGGGTTTCACCATCCCGGACTCGCTGGCCTACCCCGAGGAATCGGACGCCACCTACCCCTACACCGAGGACGGCAACCGCGAGTTCCTCGAGGACAAGGCGTTCATCGAGACGTTCATCCAGGCCGCCGCGCTCGGCGCGGTGACCTCGACGATCCGGTTCACACCCTTCGTCGTGAAGCTCCCGGTCCGCCCGCCGGCCCTGGTGGCCAAGCAGGCGAGTTCGGTCGCCTTCCTGACCAACAACCGCTTCGCGATGGGCGTGGGCACCAGTCCGTGGCCCGAGGACTACGACTTCATGGGCGTGGACTTCAAACGCCGCGGCAAGCGCATGGACGAATGCATGGACATCATCCGGGGTCTCACCACCGGTGAGTACTTCGAGTTCCACGGCGAGTTCTACGACATCCCCAAGATCAAGATGTCGCCTGCGCCCACCGAGCCGATCCCGATGCTCGTCGGCGGCCACGCCGACCCGGCCCTGCGCCGGGCGGTCGTCCGCGGCGACGGCTGGATGCACGGCGGCGGCGACGGCGAGGAACTCGACGCGCTGATCGAGAAGATCGACGACATCCGCAAGGCCGAGGGAAAGCTCAACGACCCCTTCGAGATCCATGTGATCTCCGTCGACGCGTACTCGGTCGACGGCTGTAAACGCCTCGAGGACAAGGGCGTGACCGACGTGATCGTCGGGTTCCGGCTGCCCTACATCAAGGGCCCCGACACGGAGCCTCTGCAGAAGAAGATCGACCACCTGAACTGGTACGCGGACAACGTCATCGCCAAGGTGAACGGCTGATCGCCATCACCGGCTGAGATACCGCAACGCCGCCTCTGCGGCGTTGCGGCCGCACATACCGTGCACCCCACCGCCGGGCGGGGTGGCCGACGAGCAGAGGTACACACCGGGCACCCCGGTCGCATACGGATTCGGCGACAGTCGCGGCCTGGCGATCAGATGGGTGAGATCGTTTCGTCCTCCGCCGATGTCGCCGCCCACGTGGTTCGCGTTCTGCCGTTGCAGCTGCGCGGGCGACGTGCTCACCGAGTCGACGATCTGCGCCGCGAACCCCGGCGCGAATCGTTCGATCTGCGCAGTCACCGCGGATGTCGCATCGCCGGTGAACCCGTGCGGCACATGGGCGTAGGCCCAGAGCGGTCGCAGGGAGCCGGTGGCTCGCGTCGGATCGGCGAGCCATTGCTGACCCACCAAGGTGAACGGGCGCGCCGGCATCCGGCCGGCGGCGACGTCGTCCTCCGCCGCGACGATCTCCTCGAAGGTGCCGCCGAGATGCACGGTGCCTGCGCGCCCACAGTCGCGGTCGGTCCAGCCGATGTCGCCGTCGACGAGGTAGTCGACCTTGAACGCCGCCGGACCGTGACTGTGCCGGCGGTAGCGCCGAGACCGGCGCGCCGACAAACGATCTCCGAGGATGCCGGCGGCCGCGGCCGGCATGACGTCGAGCAGCACCACGTCGGCCGAATCCACCTCGTCGATGTGGGTGACCTGCCGGCCCGTGGTGATGGTTCCGCCTGCATCGATGAGTGCCGAGGCCAGAGCGGTGACGATGGCCCCCGAACCGCCTTGCGCCACGGGCCAGCCATGCCGATGCCCGGCCGCGAGCAGGACCAGACCCGGCGCGGCCGAACCCAGGCGATCCAGACGCGTGAAGGCGTGTGCGGCGACACCGCCGAAGAGTGCGCGGGCCTGCGCGGTGCGGAAGACCCGGGCCAGACCGGTCGCCGGATAGAGGGCCCGATGCCCGAACCCCGCCAGCTTGACCGGATGGCGCGGCATGGCCACGAGCGGACCGAGGAGATCGTCGGCGAGGTCGTCGAAGTCCGCCGCGATCCCACCGATCATGTCTCGCCAGATCGCTCGGTCCGCACCCAGACCGTCGGCGGTGTCGGCGACCGAGCGATGGAGCAGTGCGGCCCGCTCGCCGTCGAGCGGATGCGCGCAGTCGATCTCCGGCCACCTCCATCGCAGACCGTGCTCGTCGAGACGGAGACTCCGCAGTGCGGGCGATCCGGCGCCGATCGGATGGAACGCCGAGCAGACGTCGTGCAGCACGCCGGGCCGCATCAACTCTGCCGAGCGCGCGCCGCCGCCGATGGCGTCCGCGGCCTCGATCACATGGACCCGGCAGCCCGCGCGCGCCAGTATGACCCCTGCGGTGAGACCGTTGGGCCCGCTTCCGACGACGACCGCGGAGGTCATCTCGTCAGCTGATCCGGAAGATGACCAGGCGTTGCACGATGAAGTTGATGACCGTCGCGGTGCCCTGCGCGATCACATAGGCGGCGAAGCTGTAGACGATCGTCTGCGGCCACAGGTGCGAGCACCAGGTGTACAGACCGACGTTCACGAAGAACGTGACACCGTAGAGTGCCGCCACCCCAACGAACCGCAATGCGCTCGGCTCGGCCTCGAACGTCCAGCGACGATTCAGCAGATATGCGGTGGTGGTGCCGAGGATGAAGCCGAACGACTTGGCGATCCAGAACGGCGTCCCGATCGCATATTGGAGGATCAGGGTCAGCCCGAAGTCGAGGACCCCGGACCCCGCGCCGGTGATGGCGAATCGGATGATCTGTGTCTTGAGGTCGACATTCGTCGACGCCTCGCCGTCGTTGAACGGCAGCTCCAGGGGCGTCGGAGCATGGCGGGTGGTGAAATCGTCATGGCGCGGATGGTCGTCCTCTGCGCCGGACTCGGGTCGAGACACGCCTGCAACCCTAGTCCAGCCGTCGGTCGGACGGCCGACGGTGGCCCCGGTCCATAGAACTCTGGCCCCGTCCCTAGAACTCTTCCTCGACGTCGGAGTCGCGGGCGGCCTTCTCACCGCGGTCGAGCTCGGCCAGCGCGGCCAGGTCGTCCGGCTCGAACGCGAAATCGAAGAGATCGGCGTTCTCGATCTGGCGACCGGCGTGCGACGACTTCGGCACCACACTTATCCCCTCCTGGACCGCCCATCGAAGCGCGATCTGGGTGGGCGACTTGCCGTACTTGCGCGCCAGTCGGATCACTGCGGGCTCGCCGAGAATGCCCTCCTTGCGTCCGGTCGGGTGCCAGGCCTGCGTATGAATCCCGTTGTCCGTCATGAATTTCCGGAGTTCTGTCCGCGCCAGTGCCGGGGAGCACTGGATCTGATTGAGCGCGGGCCAGCGTCCGGTCTCGTCATAGAGTGCCTGCAGCTGGTGCTGGGTGAAGTTCGAGACGCCCGCCGTGCGGATGAAGCCCTCGTCGGCCAGTGTCATCAGCGCCTTCCACGACTCGACCGTGCGGCCCAGACTCGGACAGGGCCAATGGATCAGGTAGATGTCGAGGTGGTCGACGGCCAGGCGCCGCGCGCTGTCCTGTGCCGCGTTGATCGCCTCGTCGAACCCGTGGTCGCCGCCCCCGAGCTTGGTCTGCACCACCACGTCGTCGCGGGGGACTCCGGACTGCCGCAAACCCATCCCGACACTGCGCTCGTTGCTGTACCGGCTCGCCGTGTCGATCATCCGATATCCCGACCGAAGGGCGCCGGCGACCGCGGAGACACTCGGTCGCCCCAACAGGCCCGACGTCCCGAGTCCGACCATCGGGATCACGTATCCGTTGTTCAGCTTCACTGACGGAATGTCCACCCACCAAGGATAGGCGTATCCGGGGATCTCGGTGAGGCGGTCGAAGACGTGATCTACGCTGCCGTTCATGAAGTCTCGCTCGCTGCGCCGGGGCGCCGCCGCAACCATCGTCGCCCTCGCCCTCGGCGGCGCTGCCTGGGCGGTGTCGCCGGCGGCCCTCGCCTCCGCGGAACCGGGGACCGCCGCGCCGCAGTGGTCGGGCATGGACGTCCGCGACCACCCGGGACCGGTACCGACCAAGGCGGGGAACCTGATCTCGCAGGTGCCCCTCGGCACCGGGCTCAGTGTGCCGGGCGCGGCGAAGGCATACCGCATCCACTATGCGACGCCCGATCAGCACAACCACCCGGCGTCCAGCACCGGTGCCGTGTTCGTGCCCGGCGGAACACCGCCGCGCGGCGGCTGGCCGATGATCGCGTGGGCGCACGGCACCACCGGCCTCGGCGACAGCTGCACCCCGTCGGCGCAGCCCCGCAGCGAGCGTGACTCGGCCTACCTCGGACACTGGCTACGCCAGGGATACGCCGTGGTGGCGACCGATTACGTCGGCCTCGGGACACCCGGGCTGATGAGCTACCTCAACGGGGAGTCGGAGGCGCATTCGATCGTCGACTCGGTGAAGGCCGCACGACAGATGGGCCTGCCCCTCGCGCCGCGATGGGCCATCGTCGGCCAGTCCCAGGGCGCGGGGGCCGCGCTCGGCGGAGCGCGCCGGGCGACCGAGCTGTCCGCGGGCAGCGGACTGGATTATCGCGGCGTGGTGGCCACCGGCACGCCGGCGAACATCGAACTGCTCCTCGGTCTCGGCGGGCCCGCCTTTCCGCCGGTGACGTTGCCGGCCGCGCTCAACACATACGCCGCCTACATCCTGGCCGGTTTCGCCGATGCCCGACCGGATCTCGACCCCATGTCGATCATGACCCCGACGGGCCGCCGACTGATCGGCGCCGCACGGACCCTCTGCTATCCGGAGATGACCGCCCTCATGAAGGGGCGGGACCTGCGGACCATGTTCCGCAAACCGATCTCGTCGCTGCCGGGTGGACAGGCGGCGCTGACCCGGCACATGGGGACCCCCTACTCCGGCTACGACCGACCGATCTTCCTCGGGCAGGGCCTGCTCGACACCGATGTGCCTGCGCCGTCGGCACTCTCGCTGTATGCCCAGATGCGCGCGGCCAACCAGCCCGTCGAGTTGCACGTCTACCCGGACAAGGACCACTCCGGCACGGTGATCGCGTCGATGGCCGACTCGACGCCGTTCCTGGCGCGCATCATGCGCTGATCGGCGTCGCACCACGTGCCGTGAACCTCGCCCACCGCGTGCGGCGATCTGCGAGGCTGGACGGTGATGACCTACGACGACATCATCATCGGTGCCGGACACAACGGGCTGACCGCCGCCGCGTATCTCGCGGCCGCCGGACGCTCGGTACTGGTGCTCGAGCGCGCCGATCATGTCGGCGGCGCCGCGGTGTCGGCGATGCCGTTCCCAGGTCTGCCCGCCCGCGTCTCCCGCTACTCGTATCTGATGTCGCTCCTGCCACGGGAGATCGTCACGGACCTCGAACTCGACATCCGGCTGATCCGACGCCGGTTCTCCTCGTACACCCCGCTGCCGACCGACCCCGCGACCGGCATCCTCGTCGACAACGACGACACCGCGGCGACCGCCGCGTCGTTTCGGCGCGCCACCGGCTCCGAGGCGGCGTTCACCGCGTGGGAGTCGTTCGGCACCCGGATGGGCACCATCGCGCAGCGGGTCTTCCCGACGATGATCGAACCGCTTCGGGCGGCCGAGCAGATGCGCGATCTGGTGGTCGGCACCGACACCTCGGATGCCGAGATCTGGGAGATGCTCACGACACGTCCGCTCGGTGAGCTTCTCGGGCAGTATTTCGACGATGACGTGGTGCGCGGCATCGTCGCCACCGACGGACTCATCGGCACCTTCGCCGACCTCGACGAATCGGCGCTGCGGCAGAACATCTGCTTCCTGTATCACCTCATCGGCGGTGGGACCGGCGACTGGGATGTGCCGGTCGGCGGGATGGGTGCGGTGTCCGGCGCGCTCTATCAGGCGGCAGCCTCGGCGGGCGCCGAGATCCGCACCGGCGTCCGAGTGCTCGGCGTCGACCCGTCGGACGGGACCGTCGAACTCGCCGACGACCGCGTGACCGGATCGATGTTGTATGCCGCGTGCGCGCCACGGGTGATCAACGGTCTCCTCGACGACCCCGTCGACACCGAGGCGGACCCGAGGGGTTCGCAACTGAAGATCAACCTCCTGCTCGAGCGTCTGCCGCGCCTGCTCGACACGTCGACGTCGCCGGAGGCCGCCTTCGCCGGCACCTTCCACATCAACGAATCGGCGACCCAGTTGCGGACCGCCTGGCTGCAGGCCGACCGTGGCCAGGTGCCCGAGCTGCCGCCGTGCGAGATCTATTGCCACACACTCTCGGACGGCTCGATCCTCGGCCCCGAGCTCCAGGGCAGGCACACGCTGACGCTGTTCGCCCTGCACATGCCCCCGGAGGTGTTCGACGCGCCCGGTGCCGTCGAGCATGCGGTCGGCGCCACGCTCGCATCGCTGAACTCCGTCCTCGCCGAGCCCATCCAATCGGTGATCGCCCACGACGTGACCGGCAATCCCTGCATCGAGGTCAAGACACCCCAGGATCTCGAGGCGAGCCTCGGCCTGCCGGGTGGCAACATCTTTCACCGCAGTCTCCAGTGGCCGTGGGCCGAGTCGGAATCCGAGGTCGGGTCCTGGGGCGTGGAGACCCGACATCCGCGACTCCTGCTCTGCGGTGCGGGGGCACGGCGCGGCGGCGGGGTGAGCGGCATCCCCGGCCACAATGCGGCGGCGAGAACGCTGCGCGATTAGCGATCCGGGGCAACCGTCGCAGATGCACATCCATCCCTCAGCGTTTTCTCACCGTGAGGGCGCTGTGCCCGCGCACCGTGCAGGTACCCTCATGAGCGATGTCTACAGAAGAGCTGTTGCCGATCGAGACCCGCACGCTGGTGGGCTGGTCCCGCACCACGCCGACCATCGGTCACGTGTTGTCGACGCCATATCCCGAGGTCATCGCCGAAGCGGTGGCCCGTGTCGCCGACGACAACGCGGACAAACCGGACTATCTCAAGCGTGGCGTGATCGCCCGGGGCCTGGGCCGGTCGTACAACGAGTCCGGCCAGAACAGCGGTGGTCTGACCATCGACATGACACCGCTGACGCGCGTGCACTCGCTCGACGAGGACACCGCGATCGTGGACGTCGACGCGGGACTCTCGCTCGATGCCCTGATGAAGATCGTGGTTCCCAGGGGGTTCTGGGTCCCGGTGATGCCCGGTACCCGGCAGGTGACCATCGGCGGGGCGATCGCCCACGACATCCACGGCAAGAACCACCACAGCATGGGCAGCTTCGGCAATCACATCACCGAGATGCAGCTGCTCGTCGCCGACGGACGGATCCTGACGCTGGCCCCCGACGGTTCCGCCGACGACGCGGACGGATCGTTGTTCTGGGCGACCGTGGCCGGCATCGGGCTGACCGGCATCATCCTGCGCGCCAAGATGCAGCTCAAGCGCACCGAGACCGCGTACTTCCTCGCCGACACGTTCACCACGAACAGCCTCGACGAGACGATCGACCTGCACCTGGAACAAAAGTACGAGGACGGCTTCGAATATGCCTCCGGCTGGTTCGACACCATCAGCGGCCCACCGAAACTGGGGCGCGGATCGTTCAGCCGCGGCAATCTCGCCACCCTCGACGATCTGCCGATGAAACTCAAGAACAACCCGCTCAAGTTCGACCCGAAACCACTGATCTCGGTACCGAACATCTTCCCGCGCGGGCTGGCCAACAAGTTCGATTTCTCGCTGGTCGGTGAGGCCTACTATCGGATGGGCTCCAACAAGAGAGACGTCATCGAGAGCCTGCCGCAGTTCTATCACCCGCTCGACGTGATCGGGAATTGGAACAACGCCTACGGCCGCGGGGGAGGTTTCGCCCAGTACCAGTTCATCGTGCCGACCGGCAACGAGAGCGAGTTCAAGCAGCTCATCCTCGACATCCAGGCCTCCGGCCACGTCAGCTTCCTGAACGTGATCAAGCTCTTCGGCGACGGCAACAAGGCGCCGCTGAGCTTCCCGTTCAAGGGCTGGAACGTCTGCCTCGACTTCCCCGTCAACAAGAGCCTGGGTGCATTCCTCGTGGACCTCGACCGCCGGGTGATGTCGATGGGCGGGCGGCTTTACACGGCCAAGGACTCCCGGACATCCGCGCAGAACTTCCACCAGATGTACCCACAGATCGACGAGTGGATCGCCATCCGCCGGAAGATCGACCCGACCGGGGTCTTCATGTCCGACATGGCGCGCCGCCTCGAACTCAACTGATACCGCGCCTCATTCCCGACCAGCGAAAGGTCACCATGTTCAACGCCGTTGGCGTACCCCAGTCCATCCTGGTCCTCGGCGGAAGTTCCGAGATCGGCCTGGCCATCACCGAGGAATACCTCAAGAAGGCCTCCATGCGGGTGGTCCTCGCCACTGTGCCCGGAGATCCCACCGCGGCCGCCGCCGTGGCGAAGATGACCAAGGCCGGCGCCTCGAGTGTCGAGCAGATCGACTTCGACGCCCTCGCGCCGGACACCCATCCGGCCGTGCTGGACAAGGCCTTCGCCGGCGGCGACATCGACGTCGCGATCGTGGCGTTCGGTATCCAGCCCGACGACGAGAAGGCCTGGCAGGACCAGAAGACCGCGGTGACCGAGGTGGGGATCAACTACACCGCCGCGGTGTCGGTGGGTGTGCTGCTCGGCGAGAAGATGCGCGCACAGGGATTCGGGCAGATCATCGCGATGAGCTCGGTCGCCGGAGAACGGGTGCGCCGCAGCAACTTCGTGTACGGCTCCACCAAGGCCGGTCTCGACGGCTTCTACCTCGGACTCGGTGACGCCTTGCGTCCGTTCGGCATCCGCGTCCTGGTCATCCGGCCGGGACAGGTCCGGACCCGCCTCTCGGCGCACGTGAAGGAGGCGCCGATGACGGTCGAGAAGGAGGACGTCGCACGCCTGGCCGTCGCGGCCGCCGACAAGGGCAAGGAAATCGTCTGGGCGCCCGGGCCGTTCCGCTTCGTGATGATCATCCTGCGGCACATCCCGCGCCCGATCTTCCGTCGACTGCCAATCTGAGGATGGGAGTGCCCGCTCGCCGCACCCGCGACGTCGGAGAACTCGTCGTCGGTGCGATCGTCGCTGTCCTGATCGCCTACATCGGTCTCAAGATCATCGGGGCCGTCGACTGGCCCGCGTTCAACTCCTCCAACGTGAGTCGGGCGCTCACCACCGTCGGACAGGTGGTCGCCGTCGCGCTGATGGTGATCGCCGTGATCCTCCATCGCGGCGGCCGCGCACGATGGCTGACCAGCCTCCTGTCGGTGGTCGCGTCGGCCGGTCTGGTGACGGTCACGCTCGGTATGCCGCTGGGTGCCACCAAGCTCTATCTGTTCGGGCTCTCGGTCGATCAGGAGTTCCGCACCGAGTACCTGACCAGGATGACGAGCAGCCCCCGGCTGGCCGACATGACCTACATCGACCTACCGCCGTATTACCCGGCCGGCTGGTTCTGGTGGGGCGGGCGATTCGCCAATTTCGAGGGCCTTCCCGGCTGGGAGGCCTACAAACCGTGGGCGATCATCTCGATGTCGATCGCCGCGGCGGTGGGCATCCTGCTGTGGACCCGGATGGTCGGCCCGAACCGCGGGATCCCGATTGCGCTGGCGGTCACCACCATCACGCTCATGTACGCCTCCCCGGAGCCGTACGCGGCGGTGCTGGTCATGATCGGCACGCCGATGCTCATCACGCTGCTCTACGCGCTACGCGGCCGATCGCGCATCGTCGACGGCCCGGTCGGCGGTCTCCGGCGCGGGACGAGTTGGCCCGCGGTGGTCGCGGCGGGTGCGTTCTTCGGCCTCAGCGCCACCTTCTACACGCTCTACACCGGCCTGTTCGCCCTCACCGCAGCCCTCATGGCGCTCTATCTCATCGGCCAGGCATGGCGTGGCGCGTCCAACAAGGCCGTTCCCGACGACACGGTGTCCGCCCGTCGCCGATCGACGATCGGCGCGATCATCGGCCGGCTGGTGTCGGTCGGGGTGATCGCCGGAGTCATCGCGTTGCTGGTGTGGGCGCCGTACCTGTGGTCGAGGGCCCGCAGCGAGCCGGCCAGCGGCGGCACCGCCGAGCACTACCTGCCCGAGCGCGGCTCCATCCTGCCGCTGCCGTTCTTCCACTTCACCCTCGTCGGGATCATCACCTTCATCGGACTGATCTGGCTCCTGCTGCGCTTCCGGAAACGCACCACCGCCCTCGCGCTCGGCCTGACGGTGCTGACCGTCTACCTGTTCTGCCTGCTGTCGATGCTCCTCACCGCCGCAGGCACCACGCTCCTCTCGTTCCGTCTCGATCCGATTCTCGATG
This sequence comes from Gordonia sp. DT101, assembly GCF_049844895.1. Taxonomy (NCBI): domain Bacteria; kingdom Bacillati; phylum Actinomycetota; class Actinomycetes; order Mycobacteriales; family Gordoniaceae; genus Gordonia; species Gordonia sp. DT101. The sequence continues at coordinate 787,317 of NZ_JBNCLX010000001.1, forward strand.
CGACGCTCGGCGCCGCCGGCGTACTCGGTGTCGCGGAGGTGTCACGGTGGGCGGTCGGCAAATTCGGCGATGTCCGCTTCGCGATCGGTGCCGTGGCGGCGGTGTCCGCCATCGCCCTCGCCCAGGGTGTACCCGGTTACCTCTCCACCGAGATCACCACCGCGTACACCGACACCGACGGCTACGGGAAGCGTGCCGATCAGCGGCCACCGGGCGCCGAATCGTACTTCCCCGAGATCAACCGCCTCATCCACAAACAGACCGGCCGACCGGCCGACCAGAACGTGGTGCTCACCGCCGACTACGGATTCCTCTCCGTCTTCCCGTACTGGGGTTTCCAGGGTCTGACGTCGCACTACGCCAACCCGTTGGCCGAGTTCGACAAGCGGGCGGCCACCATCGGGCGATGGTCGGAATCCACGACGCCGGACCAGATGATCAGAAAACTCGACCGGTCCCCGTGGAAGCCGCCAAACGTCTTCCTGTTCCGTTACGGCGCAGACGGTTACACGTTGAGGCTGGCGAAGGATGTCTACCCGAACGACCCGAACGTCAGCCGGTACTCGGTCACGTTCGATCCCGCGGTGTTCGCCGATCCCCGGTTCACGGTGACCGAGGTCGGACCGTTCGTGGTGGTGGTGCGGCGATGATCGTGGGTCAGGAGTGATCGTGCCGAAGAGCAAGTTCCTCATCAGCCGGGTCGACGCCGGATCGTCGTCGGCCTTCCTGGTGCATACCGACGTCGTGAACTGGATTCTGCTCCAAGAGGGTTCGGACATCACCCTGATCGACGGCGGCTATCCGGGCCAGGCCTCCGACGTGGTGGAGTCGATCCGTCACATCGGCGGCCGGCCCGAGGACATCCGCGGGGCGCTGCTGACCCATGCCCACGTCGATCACCTCGGCGGGCTGGTGTCCCTGAGCGAGCAATACGGATTCGACGTCTTCATGGATCCGGCCGAGGTGGCACACGCCCGACGCGAATACCTCCAGCAGGCGGGACCCCTCGACATCCTGCCGATCGCATACCGGCCACGCGTCCTGCGATGGCTGGCCGCGGTCACCCCGCTCGGAGTGTTGAGCCGCAAGGGAATCGACGGCGCCAAGCCGTTCGGGACCCCGCTCGACCTACCGGGCGGCCCGACCCCGGTCGCCGCGCACGGCCACACCGACGGGCACAGCGCCTATCTCGTCGCCGACGCAACGGTCCTGGTGTCCGGCGATGCACTGGTCAGCGGGCACCCGATCTCGGCAATAGCAGGCCCGCAATGCATCTCGGATGCCTTTCAGCATGACGTCGACGCGGCGCGGCGGACCGTCGAATCCTTCACCCGGCTCGACGCGACGATCCTGTTCCCCGGCCATGGACCGCGGTACGACGGTTCCGTCGCCGACGCCGCCCGGCGGGCACTCGAGGTGTCCTGAGCGGTCCGGCGATCCCTGAAAACCGCCCCCGGAAAGCACCCGCCACCGGGCCACGGTCGAAATACGTCGATGGGCCTCGCCAACGGGCGGTTTCCGGGGGCGGTTTCAGGGGCGGCCGTCCTCGGCGATCGACCTGATGCGGTCGAGGCGGCGGTCCCAGCCGCGCGCGATGGCATCGAGTTGCCGGGCGACCTGACTCAGCCGCGCACCCACCGGCTCGTAGCGCAGCTCCCGGCCGGCCTTGGCCGAGGTGACCAGACCCACATCCTCCAGCACGCGAAGGTGTTTCGCGATCGCCTGTCTGGTGATGGGCAGTTCGGCCGCCAGCGCCGACGCCGATGCCGGGGACCGGGAGAGCGTCACCAGGATCTGCCACCGGCTGTCGTCGGCGAGCGCCGCGAACAGATCGACCGGCGCGGCGTCGTCCACCTGCCCCGTCGCTTCGCTCGCCCCGACCACATCTGCATCAGGCACGGGCAGCGGCCCCGGCGAGGTGGGCGCGAGCCAGATCCAGCTCGAGGCGCCACCCCTGGGTGTGGTCGTCGAATCGGGAGCGGCGATCGGCCTCCGGTTCGGAGAGCGACGCGAAGCCCGACTCGGCGACCTTGAGCACCACACCCGACTCCACCTCGGTGACCCAGAACTCCACCAGCGTCGACGAACTCGACAGGTCGTCGGCGTCGATGTGCCAGCGGAAGGCCGCGTATTTGGGTTCGTCGAGCGTCACGGTCCGGAACGCGAACCGGCCGTGATCGGGGTCGGTGACGTACGAGACCTCGCCGTCGCGACTGATCTGATGGTCGATGATCTTCTGATCGTTGATGTACCAGCCCGGCTCGCTGACCAGTGCCCAGACACGGTCGGCGGGTGCGTCGATGCTGATCTCGCGTTCGATGCGATCGAATTGGGTGTCCATGGTGTCCTCCTCGGACTCGATGATTTATGTGCAACTCGATAGTTGCACAAAGGGTGCGGTTGTTGCAACCCCCGAGTTGCAATTCATCGGGTGGCCTTGACCTCAAGTGAAGTTGAAGTATGAGAGTTGGCGACATGACATCACCGCTGCTCCACCGCATCGACAAGTTCTCCGTGCCCGCCGACGCCATGCCCGAGTTCCTTACTCGAGTACGGCACACCCACCAGATTCTCGGCGGCCAGCCCGGCATCGTCCGCAACGACGTCGTCACCCTGGTCGACGGCGAGAGCGACTACAACGTGGTGACCGCGGTGACATGGGAGTCGTGTGAGGCACTGCAGAACGCCGGGCGCGCGGTGGCCGCGGATGTCGCGGCGAGCGGATTCGACCGAGCCGCGTTCCTGGAGCGGCTCGGGGTCACCGGGGATTTCGGGACGTACTCGTGACATCGTGACGCGCCGTTGCGGGCCCCGCGCGGTCAACCTCGCCGAGTACCCGCCAACAGGGACGCCGAGCTCATCCCCGGCAAGTCGATCGTCCTGCCGTGCGCCGCGAGCACGGACCCGGTGTCGCTCAGCGAGCACTCCCATCCCGCCGCGTCGAAGGCTGCGGGGATATCCGGGTTGTCGTGCCAGAGTGCACGGATCTCGGCGAACGGATCATCGCGGCCGGGCGTGCGTTTGCCGGCGCGGCGCACGGTGACACCGATCCTCGAATTCGCTGTCGCCGCCACGCTGACACCTTCGACGACGCGGCACACGACGTCGGCGGGCAGATACGCGAGCAGCCCCTCGGCCAACCATGCCGACGGTTCGTCAGGCCGAAAACCGTTGTCCTGCAGCGCACGCAACCAGTCGTCGACGAGATCGCAACGCACCGGCCGCCGATCGACGACGGGGTCGATCCCCGCCTGCGCCACCACGGCTTCCTTCACGTCGACCACCGCGGGGCGGTCGACTTCGAACAGCCGGGAGTCGGGAGTGAACCCGTTCCGGAATCCTCGGCCGTCCAGACCTGAGCCGAGGATGACGAACTGCCGAATCCCCGCCGCGGCGGCGTCGGCGAAGACGTCGTCGAGGAACAGGGTCCGCGCCACGATCCACAGATACATCGCCTCGACCTCGCGACGGGCGCCCTCGGTCGCACGTTCCGCCGAATACGGCCGCGGTCGCACACGTGCGATGGCCTCGGCGAGCGGGTCATGAAAGAGCGCATCCGGACGCGAGGACTCTGTCGCCCGCGCCCATGCCACCCCGAGGGCGGTTCTGCCGACGGCATCCAGTTCGCTCAATTGGCGTCGACCAGTTCGGCGAGCCGGCGGATCGCGAACTCGTAGCCCGGGATGCCGCAGCCTGCGATCACCCCGGACGCGACCGGTGACACGTAGGAGTGATGCCGGAACGCCTCGCGCCGGTGGATGTTGCTGATGTGGACCTCCATGATCGGCACCTCCGGAACCACCAGCGCGTCGGCCAGCGCGACCGATGTGTGCGTCCAGCCGCCCGGGTTGATCACGATGCCACTGACCTGCCCGCGGGCCTCGTGAATCCAGTCGATCATCTGGCCCTCGTGATTCGTCTGGGCCGCCCGCAGGCCGAATCCGACCGCCGACGCGGTCCGCTCCGCGAGCGCGACCACGTCGTCGAGGGTCGCCGATCCGTACACTTCCGGCTGCCGGATGCCCAAGGTGTTCAGGTTCGGGCCGTTGAGCAGCAGAATCGGCAGGGGTTCGGGGCTCGACGAGGTGTCCGGCATGGCTCCAACCATAGTTCAGTCCTTCGCGCCGACATCGCGTCCAGGAGCAACGGTTACCATCTCTCTTTGTGCCATCGCTGACAGTCCGACGAGCCAAGATCGTTGCCATCATCACCGGACTGCTCGGATTCTTCATGGCACTGGCCACGCCCCTCATGCCGGTCAACCAGACCACGGCGCAGATCAATTGGCCACAAGACAACACCGTCGGATCGGTTGCCGCCCCGCTGATCAGCTATGTCCCCATCGACTTCGACGCGCACGTTCCGTGCAGTGCCATCGATCAACTCGGCGATGGCGAATCGGTACTGCTGTCGACGACGCCGAAAGAGGCCGAGAAATCCCCGGAACGCGGGCTGTTCATCCGCAAGACCGGACAGCCCGGCGACCCCGCCGATCAGCAGACCATCGAAGTGGTCATCCGCAACCTCCCGCTGGTGTCGGCCACGTTGGCGCAGGTCCGACAGCAGGACTGCCGCGAGATCGTCGTGCACGCGGACTCCGAAGCGGTGTCGGCCGAGTTCGTCGGAATGCACAACGACCAGGGCGAACCACTCGACGGCACCACCGAGGGCCGAGAGTCCAACACTTACGACAAGGACCAGCGACCACAGGTCACCGGACTGTTCACCGATCTCTCCGGTCCGGCCGCGAACCAGCCGGGTCTCAGCGCCCACGCCACCATCGACTCCCGCTACACGACGGCTCCGACCATTCTGAAGTGGCTCGTCCTGATCGTCGGGATCATCTGCACCCTGTTGTCGCTTGCCGCCCTCGCCGTCCTCGACTCCACCGACGGCCGCAAACACCGGCGCATCCTGCCGGCGCGTTGGTGGCGACTCAACGCCCGCGACTACGTGGTCATCGGCGCGCTGATCGTGTGGCACTTCATCGGACCCAACACCTCCGACGACGGCTATCTGCTGACCATGGCCCGCGTCGCACAGAACGCGCAATACACGGCCAACTACTTCCGATGGTATGGCGCGCCCGAGGCACCATTCGGCTGGTACTACCAGGTCTTCGGACTGCTCAGCCACGTCAGCGTGGCCAGCCCGTGGATGCGCATCCCCGCGTTGATCTGCGGCATCGGCGTCTGGCTCATCATCAGCCACGAGGTGTTACCGAGGCTCGGTCGTGCCGCCATCACCCGCCCGTCCGTCGGGTGGACGGCCGCCTTCGTGTTCCTGGTGTCGTGGTTCCCGTTCGACAACGGTCTGCGCCCGGAGCCGATCATCTGTCTCGGTGCCCTGCTCACGTGGTGTTCGGTGGAGCGTGCCATCGCGACCGGGCGCCTGCTACCCGCCGCCGTGGCCTGTCTCATCGGTGCGTTCAGCCTGGCCGCCGGTCCGACCGGTCTGCTCGCCGTGGCCGCCCTCATCGCGGGCGCGCGACCGATGATCCTGGCGTTGATCAAACGTGCGAAGGTCATCGGCGGCGGCCGGTGGGCCTATGTCGCGCTCTTGGCGCCGATCCTCGCAGCCGGCACCTTCATCATCTTCGTCGTGTTCTCCAATCTCACGCTGCGATCATTTGTCGAGGCGTCGCAGATGAAGACCGCGCTCGGGCCGTCCGGCCACTGGTACAACGAGATCAATCGCTACTCGTCGCTGTTCGCCTTCTCCGCCGACGGCTCCATCGTGCGACGGTTCGCCGTCCTCGTGATGATCCTCGGCCTGGTGGTGTCGGCCGCGATGCTGATCCGCCGGTCCCGCATCCCGGGCACTGCGCTGGGGCCGTCCCGACGAATCGTCGCGATCACCTTCGCGTCGTTGGTGTTCCTCATGTTCACGCCGACAAAGTGGACGCATCACTTCGGGGTGTTCGCCGGGCTCGGGGCGGCACTGGCCGCCATCGCGGCGATCGCGGCAAGCAATCAGGTCATGCATTCGCGGCGCAACCGCACACTGTTCGCGGCGCTGGTCCTGTTCGTCGCGGGTCTGGCATTCACCGCACCCAACTCCTATTACTACTCATCCGCCTGGGGCATGCCCTGGGGCGGCATGCAGGTCACCATCGCGGGCGTTAACCTGGCAAATCTGTTGCTCTACGCGTCACTCGTGCTCCTGTTGGCGGCGTTGTGGTTCCACTTCCGTGAGCCGTTCACCGGCGCAGATCCGGCCGACGGGCTCCCCGACCGTTCGGCGCGGCCATGGTATCGCCGCCTCTGGACGATGCTGGCCTCGGCTCCGCTGGCCTTCGTCGCCGGGGCGGTGGTGATCTTCGCCCTTGTCACCGCGATGTTCGCCGGTATCCAGCAGAGTTCGTCGTATTCCGTGCCGCGCGCGAATCTGGAGGCGCTCAAAGGCGAGGAATGCGGTATGGCCGACAAGGTCTGGGTCGAGACGGACCCGAGCCGTTACCAGCTCACCCCGGTGGACGGATCGATCGCCGACCCGCTGGCCGGTCCGCCGACGGCACCGGCCGACGCAACCCAGCCGGCGACCACCGGCTTCAATGCGAACGGTGTGGACGAGGATCTCGAGACGACGGCGAGCGAGGGCTCGCTGGGCGTGCTGGCCGGTAGCGCGGTCGCGTCACCGGATGTGCTGACCGCCAACGCCGGCGGCACCGGAGGCGGCATCGAGTCGACCGCCGGGGTCAACGGCAGTTACGCACAACTCCCCTTCTTCCTCGACCCGGCGAAGACCCCGGTGATGGGCAGCTACTCGAAGACCGATCAGGTTCCGGCGCATCTGACGTCGGCGTGGTACGCGATGCCCGCCGATTACAAGGACCGTCCGATGGTGGCGTTCTCGGTCGCCGGTCTCTTCGACAATCCGGATCTCCTGCTCGAATACACCACCGACCCGGTCGGACCGGGTACCCGCGACGCGTCGCTGCATGCCACCGGTGACACCGAGATGATCGACCCCGGCCCGCGCCCGTCGTGGCGGAACGCCCGTGTCACCACTGATTCACTGCCGGACGACATCACCGCAGTGCGCATCGTCGCGACCGACGAGAACCTCTCGGAGGACCGCTTCATCGTGGTCACGCCGCCTCGGCTCCCGGAGATGCAGACGCTGCAGCAGGTGGTCGGGCGCGAGGACCCCGTGCACGTCGACTGGACCTCCGGCCTCTCTTTCCCATGTCAGCGGCCGTTCACCCACAAGGACGGGGTGGCCGAGATCCCGAAGTGGCGGATCATGCCCGGCGCCGACCTGGCGGCCGCGGTGTCGGCATGGCAGAACTCCTTCGGCGGGGGACCACTCGGCTGGATCGAGGTCTCTCAGCAGGCCACCGCGATGTCCACCTACCTCCAGGACGACATCGGGCGTGACTGGGGCGCGCTCGAGCGCTACACGCCGTACGGCGATGTGACCACGCTGGCCGATGTCGACACCGGAACCGCCACCCGCAGCGGGCTCTGGAGCCCGGCACCTATCCGGCACTGACACCCAGACTCCCGATTTCGTAGTACGTACACGCGTCGACAGCGGGTACGTACTACCGAATCGGGGCGTCACGCCGCAGTCACCCGTCGAATGGCGGCCCGGATCTGCGCGAGTACCCATCCGGGGCGTTCGGTGAGGTCGTGCCAAGTGAAGCGCAGAACGGTCCAACCGTTGGCGACGAGGACGTTCTGGCGCTCACGATCATGCTGAAAGGCCTCGGCGTCACTGTGGAACGCGAATCCGTCGATCTCGATGGCGATCTTGTGTTCGACCACGGCGAGGTCGAGGATGTAGCCGCATGCCGGGACATTGGTGGCCCAGCCGGAGACGTCCGAAGAACTGAGCACCGCGACGGCCTTTCGCTCGGCCTCGGACCGCGCACCCGCCGACATGGCCGCCAGCATGATGCGTGAGCGCGCTGATCCCCTTCGTCCGCTGTTGCGGTGTTGTGTGTCGACCAGCTCGATCAACGTGACCTGCTCGCGGAGAAGTGCCGAATCCATTACTCGCACAACGATGTCCACGGATGCGTCGAGGACGGTCAGTGGGATCGAGGTCACCGTAAGACCGTCGACGACGGTGAGATCCATCGGGGCAACCGTTCGGTGCCAGACGAGTGCTCCGTCGACTGGCCTGCCATGTCGACCGTGTGGAGCGATCACCGTGATGGTCGACGACGGCTTGGTGATCAGACCATGCCACCACGCCGCGCAGGACCCGTACAGCGCCGAACCCGGGCCGGCCGACAGGACCGCGATGCGCATGCGCATCCGTGCGTCGAGTTTTCGGTTCGACACCCGATAGACGGATCGCACGACTCTGATCCACTCGCCCGTCGACACCCGACGACGGGCGCCGTCGGAGTCGACGCCACATGCGCCCGCCTGCACCGAGGTGAACACACCATCATGGTCGGCGATCATCGCGCGCAAAGCCGTCTCGTCTGCCATGCATCCATAGACGCAAGAGCTGTTCAGCGCGTTCCACCCAACTGTTCTTGTAGTACGAACACTGCTTCAAAAGCGTGTTCGTACTACAAGCACGCGGGGCGGGGTCAGTTCTTGATCGCCCGCATCGGGCCCGGCGTCCACATACCGCCATGCACGTCGTCGGTGACCTTCAGCTCCGCCTCGACCTGGGGCTTGAGCGGCACCAGTCGCTGCAGGCTGCCCCAGTCCCTGGCCCAGCTGTTGCGCAGGTAGGACGGCAGCACGATGGGGCGCAACTCGTTCTCGACAATTCCCAACGGCCCGCCGTAGTCGCCTGCCATCCACCGACGCGAGTTCACCCGTTCGCCCTCGGCGTCGGGGGTGACCCGCCACATCGGTGTCTCGAGCACTCCGTCGACCGCCGCAGCCGGCCGCTGACACGGGAACGCCAGGGCGACCTCCCAATCCAGGAGCACCGGGTCATCGCTGCCCACCAGCGAATTCAGCGTCACCATCTTGGTCACGCGCGGCGGGGTCATCGCCAGCCACTGCTGGGAGTCCGTCGAGGTGTCGTCGGCGACGATCCGGGTGACCGTGGCCCGCGGGGGCACCTGGTCGAGCGGCACACGCATGTTCCGCCACTCGGGGTCGGTGTCGATGCCCAACGGCACCACCGACGCCACCGTGGAGACGCGGCCGTCCGGCTCCACGCGGCCGAACTCGAGCCTCAGCTTCTGGCCCGGATGGGTGACGGCGAGATGGTCGACGTACTCGACCTTGCCCGCGACCGACATCGTGAGCAGCGGCGCGTCGTCGCTGCGCGCCGGGAGCTGATACCAGTCAGACGTCAGATGTCCTCGGCCGGAAGGCGACCCGTAGCTGCCGAGGACCGGAACCCGACGCTGATCGAGGCCGAACGGCAACCGCACCGACGACCCGTTGACCCCCTGGGTGGCGGTGGTGCCACCGCCGGTGTCGGCGGCGCCCGCCGAACCACTCGGCTCCTCCTGCGCCGACGTCGGATCCGATTGCGAACGGTCCAGTTCCGTCGAACTCTTGTCCGCATCCGAATCCGCGTCCGACGAGCCGGAATCGCCGTCGCTCTCCAGGTCCGTCGACACCCCGTCGGGGTCGAAACCCGTCATGCCCTGGCCGGCCAGCGCCGCACCGGCCGACGGATTGTTCTGTCCGGCAACATCGGCCGGGTTCAACAGACCCGTGTTGGGGTCGGCCTCCACCATGACGGCATCCGCCAGCGCGCAGGGGTTGCCCCGCAGCGCATCGATGTTGGAACTGGTCCAGGACCAAGAATCCCGCTGTGTCTGAGCCGCCTTGGCGAACGACACGAAGTTGAACAACAGGATCACGGTGGAGATGATCGCCAATGAATAGGTCGGCATCCGCTGGATGATGCTGTGTCCCGAATCTGTCTGTTCTGCAACAGATTCACCGCGCTGCGCGAGTTGATCGTCCCGGTAGTACTGCCAGACGCCGTACAGGGTCAGCAGCACCGCCACCACCAGGATGGGGACGAAGAGCCCCACGCCGGCGACGCTCGGGGTGTCGTCGGCCCAGGGAATGCCGTAACTTCCGACGTACCACCACTGGTTGCGCCCGGCGAAGGCGACCGCGAGCGCGTACGCAGCGGCAGCCGTGATGAATGTCCGGTTGCACCGGCGACGCATCACCGACGGCTGCAGGAACACCGTCGCCGCGGCAGCGAGAACGCCGGTGAGACAGGCGAAGGCACCCATCTGGTGGGTCGCCTTGGTCGGGACGAATGCGAGCACCGCGACCGCACCCGACGTGACCGCGATGAGCCGCCACAGCGGGGCGCTGGGCACGCCCGGCACCCGACGCTTGCTCAGCAGGGTGAGGACGATGATGCCCACCGACAAAATCGTCACGAAGATGCCGACCCGCCGTGCGATGGAGCCGTCCGGGGTCGGGTTCAGCAGGATGTAGTACCGCATCGCCTCGGTCCACCATTCGTTGGTGGGTCCGACTATGCCCTGCACCTTGATGCCCTCACGGATGGCGGCCAGCGACTGGTCGGCGAAGATCTCGAACAGCACCGCCAACCCGGCCGCGAGCACCGGCATGAGCAGAGGCAGCAGGCCATCTCGCCCACGACGACGGCGCAGTCGCCGCAGCAACGGACGCACCGCGGCCAGCAACGGCAGGATGGCGATGGCCCCGGCCGGGTGAATCGTCAGCGTGAAGGCCGCCGCCAGGACGGCAAGGGTCAGTGGGAAGAACCGTCCCGTGGCGATCGACCGCTCGACCAGCACCCAGGTGAGCAGGATTCCGACGCTCAGTGCCGGCTCCACGCGCAATCCGTTGTTGAACGCCAGCCACACGACCAGGAAGCCGAGTGCGGCCGTCCATCGGGCCGCGTTCGACGACCGCACCGCCCGACCGAGACGTGGCAGGGCGGCACGGCTGATCAGGAACCAGCCCGCCAGAGCGAACAGCAGAGGCAGCACCCGTAGCCACGGAGTCGCCGTACTCACCTGCATCCACAACGCGAGATAGCGATAGTGCCAGCCGAACGGGTCCTGGGGCGCACCGAAATAGCGGTAGTAGTTGTCCAGATAGCCCGCACCGGGCGCGACGCGTCCCACGGTGACCTGGTAGCCGTCGTCGGCGGTGTTACCACCCACGAACAGCCACACCACCAGCACACCCGTGACCACCACGTCGAGCGGCTTGATCCGCCACCAGCGATCTCTGCCCGCGCGGACCATGCGCCGCAGCCGCCGTCCGTCGCGTGCGTCGAGCACGGCCAGCGCGATCATCGAGACGATCGTGGAGATCACACCGAGGATGAGCTGCGCGCCCTTGAAGGTCGTCGGACTGGAGATGAATCGCGTGTCGATCGTCGATCGGTACGAGAGGCCTTCTGTGGAGGCGTCTTTCGGGAGATCGGTGTACACACCGATGATCTGCGGGCGCGCGTTCGGGTCGTCGAGGCGGAAACTCTGGGCACCGGCATCGGGGTCGACGCCCTCGACCTCGCCCCGGCTACCAGACGTGTCGGCGTGGATGACCACCCGGCATTGCGGGTTCTGCTGCGCGTCGGCGCGGGGTACGTTCAGCAGCACCGCGTTTCGCTGGGTCACCAGCAGCCGGTCGTGGGTGGCGCGGACGAACAGGCCGACGGTGCCGGCCTCCGCACCGTTCTCGGGCACCGTCGACAGCAGCACGCCACCCGACGAGGGCAGGTCGGCCGCCAGTCGGCACGGCACCGTGATGTCCATGGACACCGGCGCATACGACACATTCGGTGCCGCGACGTTCTGGATCGCGCCGGCTTGCTCAGGCCCGCTCGCTGCGCTCCCGGCGCCGGCCTGCGGCCATTGCAGCTCGGTCTTGGTGTAGGTCACCGGCAGGAAGGGCGCCGCGATGGCGAGCAGCACGCCGAGCGCACCCGCCACGACCGCGACGATCTTCGCGATCCTGATGGTCCTGCTGTCCGGCGCGAAGCGCATCGGCCGCGCTGCCTTCTCCTGTGACGTCGGCTCAGTCATTCTGCGGCACCACCCTGATCGATCCCGGTCGAGTCCATCCCCAGGCCGTCTCGGTGCCCGTGTCCACCTGCGCAGGGGTTGCATCCGACACCAGCGGCGACAACCGTTGCAACCCACCCCAATCGCGGTACCAGTCGTTGTCCAGGTACGTGGCCACCGTCGTCGCCCGGGTCAGTGCCTCCGGTGTGGTGAGGATGCCACCGTTGACCGAGGCCTGCCATGTCTTCGACTTGGAGTTGGTGGTCGTCTGGTCCGGGACGATGCGCCACTTGGGCACTTCGCTCACACCGTCGTGCGTGCTCATCGGGTGCTGGCACGGGAACTGGCTGCCTACCGACAGATCCAGCAGCACCGGCGTCCGGGACCCGACGACGTCCTGCAGAGTGTGCAGTTCCGGCGCCCGGGGCGGCGTGAACGCCAACCACTGATCCGGACTGACGTTGTCGTCCACCGCGACGATCCGCATGGCCGTCGCGCCCGCAGGGACCGCCGTCATCGGGATACGCAGGTTCCGCCACGGTCGATTCGGGCGTCCGGGACCCGGATCGATGGGGGTGTACGCCTTCCCCACCTGCTGGAAATCGCCGCCGTCGTCGGTCCGGCCGAACTGCACCTGCAATGACCGCCCGGCCTGGGCCACGCCGTCCTGGTCGACCGAGAACACCGGGCCGGCCGCGGTGATCACCAGCAGCGGCGAGGCGTCGCGGGCCGGCAGTCGGTACCAGCCGGAAGTCAGGTCGGCGGTGCCGTTGTCGTGTCCGTAGCTGCCCAGGACCGGGGTGGTCTTCGGGTCGAGGCCGAACGGCAGCGCCGCCGACGACCCGTTGATCGTCTTCGGCCCGGTACCGCCGGTGGTGCCGGGCGGTCCGCCGGTGACGACGAACGGACGCGACAGGTCACCGGAGGTGTTGATGGTGCCCGCGCCCAGCGACGTCGGGTCGGGCAGCAGGTCGCCGGCGACGCCGTCCGGGGTGAACCCGGAGGATTCGCCTGCGAGCGCCCGGGAGATGTCGCGGGTACCGACCGGCGACAGCGCGCCACGGTTCGGATTCTGTTCCAGGAGGACCTGATCGGCCATCCCACACGGGTCGCCCGCGAGCGCGCGAGTGTTCGCGTGGAAGGTGGTGTACGTGTCCGACCGGTCCACGGCAGCCTTGGCGAACAGGCCCATCTCGCCGACCACCACGAGCGTGGCGATCACCAGCATCGGCGCCGACGCCACGGCGATCTGCGTGCGCGACAGGCGGGTCCGGTCTCCGCGGACCTTTCCGCGCTCGGCGTCGACGTCGATGCGCAGGTGGTACCAGATCGCCACCACGAGCGCCAGGACGGTGAGCACGAGGAACACCGAAGAGAGCGGCTTCCCCGCGACCACCGGGGCCTTGTCGAACCACGAGATGCCGAAGTCGTAGCCCCAGCCCCACGCGTTCTTGCCCGCGACCGAGACGGCGCAGGCGAACAGCAGCACCGCGATGTACATCCACAGATTGCGGGGCGACCGTCGCGCCGATTGTGCGACGGCGACCGTCGCCACCGCGGCCATCGCCGCACCGACACCCGCATAGATCCCGAACTGGATGGTCCACTTGGTGGGCGTGAACGACAACAGCAGCACCGTCAGCAGGATCGAGCCGACGAGTCGCCACACCGGGCCGGGGTCGACACCGCGGATGTGTTTGCGCCGCAACATCACCGCCAGCGTCACGAACAGCGCGGCAACGAGCAGGAGCAGCGGCACTCGTCGCACCAGCGACCCGTCCTGGGTGGTCAGGGAGAGGTAGTAGAAGCGCAGGAGTTCCTGATACCAGGCCAACGTCGGGCCCACAGTGTACCGAAGACGAACCGCCTCGGCCACGTTGGCGAGCGTCTGGTCGCGGAAGACGACGATGACGACCACCGCGAACGCCCCGGCGATCGGCGCCAGCAACGGGAGCATCCCGTTCTCACGACGGCGGGAACGGATGGTGCGCAACATCGGTCGCGAACCGGCGATGAGCATGGCGAGTGCGATGACGCCGTGCGGGGCCACCGCCAGGGTGAGGCCCGCGGCCAGCGCGGCTCCCGCCGCCGGCAGCATCCGGCGCGTGGCGACCGCCTGCTCGACCCCCCACCAGGTGAGCAACGATCCCAGCACGATGATGCCCTCGCTGCGCAGCCCGCTGCACAGGGGCATCCAGAAGGCCACGAACACCGCGGCGGCGGTGAACATCGCCCACTGTGAACGGCGCACCGCACCACCGAGCCGCGGCAGCAGGACCCGGCTCAGCACGAACCAGCTGACCAGTCCCGCCACCAGGGCCGGCAGTCGCATCCAGACTCCGGCCGTCGACACGGTCGACCAGTGGGCGAGGAAGCTGTAGTACCAGTCGAACGGCGCCTCCGGGATCCCGAAGAAGCGATAGTAGTTCGCGAGGTATCCGGCGTCGTGCGCCGTGCGACCCATGTTCAGGATGTAGCCGTCGTCGGACGATCCGGCACCCAGGAAATGCCACACGACGAGCGCTGCGGTCACCGCGATGTCCGCAGCGCGCGGCGCCAGCAGCCGACGCACGTCGAGGCGTCCGATCCGGCGGTGATATCCGTTTCGCACGTCGAGGATCGCGATCGCGATGAAGGCCATGGCCGCGGCGATCAGTCCGATGATCATCACGATGAGCTTGAGCACCGACGCTCCGGTGTCGAAGCGGTTGTCGATCTTCACATGGACTGCCAGCCGGTCTGCGGACGGGCCCTGATCGGCGGCCTGGCGGACGGCGGCCGGTTCGAGTCCGGTGAAGACCCCCGACACCTGTGGGCGGTCGCCCGGGTCACCCGCCACCGCCGGACCGAGTCCGACGAAATGCGCTTCGACCGCCGACGACGATGCCCGCACCGTCAGCCGGTCGCAGCGCGCCAGGTCGGCCCGATCGGCACGGACCAGTTCCTGACCGCGCATCGACACCGAGACCGCCTGGCGGTCCGCGGTCACGAACAGGGCCTTGTTGGACGCGTCGCGCCCCGCAGACGGCATGGTGGAGACCACCACGGTCGTCTCGTCGGCCGGGGTCTGTGCCAGGGCGCGACATCCGACGGTGACATCGAGGTCTGCAGCCGTCTGGGCGACCAGCGGGGCGGTCACCGACGCACTGGTGCCGGTGGTCTCCTGGGGCCAGTCGATGGACGCGGTGTGCTGGGTGACCGGCAACAATGGCGTCAGCACGGCAGCTACGATCGCGACAAGTCCGGACACGATGGCGATCGCGGCCCAGACATGTGTGGGCGCTCGTCGGGAAGAGGCAGTCATCAGACGGTGACCCTAGTTCACCGGAAAAAACCTGTTGTAGCGCAGTCCGGGTCTGGCTAGGTCCTCTCAGGGAAGTCCCATAACATCAGACATCGTGCCTGTGACAGCCTCGACCGCTGCGTCCGACGCCGCGCCGCCGACATCCAGGGTGTCTGTGGGCACCGCCCGCACGGTCGCCGTCGTTGCAGGCATCATCGGCATCGTCCTGTGCGCGATCACGCCATTTCTCCCGGTCAAGGCCACCGATGCCGCATTCGACTGGCCGTCCGGGCAGAGCCTGTCGGCCGAATCGGCCGATGTCGTCGCACCGTTGATCGCCCAGACGCCCCAGACCCTCGACGCCCGGATCCCGTGCGACGTGTTGTCCGGATTGCCGGCGAGCGGCGGCCTGGTGTTCGCCACGATGCCGACCGACGCACCCAAGAGCAGGTCGTCGGCGCTCTATGTCACCGCGAGCCGGGACGCAGTGACGGTCGGTTTCCGCAACACCGTGGCGGCCAGCGCACCGCGCGACCAGCTCTCCGGGTGTTCGGAGCTGCACATCTGGTCGACACCGACCGGGCCGGGCGCGCAGTTCGTCGGCCTCGGCGAGTCGACCGTCCTGCCCCCGGACAAGCGTCCCCAGGTCGACGGCATCTTCACCGGCCTGGACACCCGGCAGGTGCAGGCGGCCGCGCGCGCGGGCCTCCGCGTGCACGTCCAGATCGACAACCGCTACGTCAGCTCACCCACGGTGCTCAAGCTGATCGTCATGGTGCTGGCGGTGATCGCCGTCCTCGTCGCACTGGTGGCGCTGTACCTCCTCGACCGGGCACACGGTCATCACCGGCGAATCGGGAGGCGCGCCGACGCCGGGAGCGGCCCGAACCGTCTCGGCTCCTGGTGGCGCAGCCTGGTCCCGCGAAGCTCCGACGTCGCAGTCACCGTCGTCCTGCTGATCTGGGCGCTGCTGGGGGCCGGCACGGCCGACGACGGCTACATCCTGAACATGGGCCGGACGGCCGACGCCTCGGGCTACCTGGCCAACTACTACCGCTGGTACGGGATACCCGAGGCGCCGTTCGACTGGTACTACAGCTTCCTGGCCCACTGGTCGGCGATCTCGCCCACGATCCTGTGGATGCACCTGCCGTCGTTGGCCGCGGGCCTCGTCTCCTGGTTCGTCCTGAGTCGAGTGCTGCTGCCGCGGCTGGGTGCGGGCGTCCGCCGCAGCGGCTGGGCCGTGTGGGCCGCGGCACTGGTGTTCATCGCGTTCTGGCTGCCGTTCAACAGCGGCCTGCGGAGCGAACCGATCATCGTGCTCGGTTCGCTGCTCACCTGGTGGGCGGTGGAGCAGGCGATCGCCACCCGCCGCCTGTTCCCGGCGGCCCTCGGTGCGATCGCCGCGGGCTTCACCCTCGCACTCGCCCCGCAAGGCGTCATCGCGGTGGCGATCCTGCTGGTGGCGGCGCGGCCGTTGCTGCACATCCTCCTCGAACGACGGCGCGAGTCGGGCACGCTCGCACTCATCGCACCGATGACCGCGGCCGGCCTGCTGGTGCTGATCGTGGTGTTCCGCGATCAGACGCTGGCCACCGTCCTCGAGGCGATGAAGGTCCGGTATCAGGTCGGGCCGGTGATCAGTTGGCATCAAGAGTTCCTGCGCTACTACTTCATCTCGGTCACCACCGACGACGGCGCGCTGACGCGACGGGTGCCGGTTCTGCTCCTGCTGGCCGGACTCATCGTCACCGTCGCGGTGATGCTGCGCCGCAACAAGATCCGTGCCGTCGACCCGGGACCGACCTGGCGACTCATCGGTTCGATCGGCGTCACGATGCTCCTGCTGGCCTTCACGCCGACCAAATGGACCATCCAATTCGGCATCTTCGCGGGACTCGCCGCCGCGATCGCCGCGACCGCCACCCTTGCGGTGGCCCAATCGGCGGCCCGGTCCGCGCGGAACCTGACGGTGTTCGTCTCCGGGTTGTTCTTCGCGCTCGCCGCTGCCATGGCCGGTTACAACGCCTGGCCGTTCGCCTACGAATACGGGATCTCCTGGTTCGACCGTGCGCCGGTGCTCGCCGGCCGGCCCTTGTCCACCCTGTTCCTCGTCCTGGCCGTGATCACCGCGGTGATCGCGGTCTGGCAGCACCTCCGACTGGACTATGTCGAGAACAAAGGACTGGCCCACGCCGACGACGGTGCGGGCGAGACCACGGCCGATCGGCGCCGACTGTTCCTGGCGTCGTCGCCGATCGCGATCATCGCCGGCCTGATGGTGGTGGCCGAGCTGCTGGTGTTCGCGAAGGCCGCCGTGACCCGATATCCGGCCGAAACGGTGTTCTCCGAGAACGTGGACGCGCTGCGCGGCAACAGTTGCGGCATGGCCGACGAGGTCCTCGTCGAGTCCGACCCGAACGCCGGGATGCTGGCTCCCGCCGGCAATGCATCGGTGTCTGCCGCACTGGGCGGGACCGATCCCGTCGGTTTCACCCCGGACGGTGTCCCGGACGACCTCACACCCGACCCCGGCAACCAGCGCCCAGGTCAGATGAATGTGTCGGCGAGTGTCGCCAAACCCTTCGTCATCACTGGTGGGCTAGGCGCCGGCACCACCGGTGGCACCGGCCCCCGCACGGTCAACGGGTCGACGGTGGCACTCCCCTACGGACTCGATCCGTCGACGACCCCGGTCCTGGGCAGCTATGGCTACTCGGGCGAGGCACACCTGACAACCGGCTGGTACCAACTGCCCGCCGTGCGGGCCACGTCACCGCTGCTGGTGTTCAGTACAGCGGGCGCCGTCTCGACGATCGACACCTTCGGCGTCCGCAACTTCGGCCAGAAGCTCGTCGTCCAGTTCGGACGTCCCGGCGCGGATGGTTCGTTCACCCAGATCGGACCGGACGTGCTGCCGATCGATCCGGGCCCGGTCATCACCAACCGGCCCTGGCGCAACCTTCGGGTGCCGATGAGTGCGGCGCCGCCCGCCGCCACCGTGATGCGGCTGTCATTGCTGGACAACAACCTCGGACCGAGTCAGTTCATCGGCATCACCCCGCCCAGGGCGCCGCGATTGCGGTCACTCCAGGACGTCGTCGGATCACAGTCCCCGACGCTGATCGACTTCACCGTCGGTGCGCACTTCCCATGCCAGCGACCACTGCGGGTGACCAACGGCGTCGCCGAGGTCCCTCGGTGGCGCATCCTCCCCGACTACCCACTTGCCAACTCCCAGTCCAAGACCTGGCAGTCCGGCGCCGACGGAGGACTGTTGTCGATCTCGGAGTCGACCACCTCGGCGCAGGCCGTCCCGACATATCTCAAGGACGACTGGGCACGTGAATGGGGAGCTCTGGAGCGACTGACACCACTTGCCGAGAACGCCGGGACAGCGCAGGTGAACACTTCTCAGACGACACAGTGGGGCTGGTCACGCGCCGGTTCGATCAGGGTGGAGCCACAATCAGATGACGAGTGAGACAGCGACACCCCCAACGGAGCCGCGCACCCGCGATCACCGCACCGCGAAGATCGTCGCGGTGGTGGCAGGCGTGCTCGGCTTTCTGGCGGCCATCCTCACCCCGCTGCTGCCGGTGAATCAGTCCACCGCCGAACTGAATTGGCCGCAGGGCGACACCGTGGGCAGTGTCGCGGCGCCACTCGTCTCGTACGTCCCGATCGACATGGACGTCACGGTCCCGTGCTCGCTGGCCGCGCAGTTGCCGCGAGAGGGTGGGCTGCTGCTGTCGACGATCCCGGAGGGCGGCAAGGATGCCGGCGCCCGCGCGTTGATGATCCGGGCGACGAGTGACGCGCTCACCGTGACCGATCGCGACGTGGTGATCCTCAACACCGACCGCGCCGGGGCCCAGTCGAATCCCGACTGCCGGATCAGGTTCCACGCCGACGGCTCCGGCGTCTCGGCCAGATTCGAGAACGCTCCGGGCGATGGTCAGCACACATTCTCGGTCGCCGATCAGGAGATGCGACCCCAGATCGTCGGCATGTACACCGATCTGCCCGCTTCGGCGCCACGGGACGGTCTGTCGGCGCACGCGACGATCGACACCCGTTATGTCAGCACGCCGTCGGCGCTGAAGCTGGCGGTCATCGTCATCGGCATCATCATGACGATCCTGTCGCTGATCGCCCTCGGCATTCTCGATCGCCGGGATGGCCGGGGACACAAGCGGTTCCTGCCGACAGGGTGGTTCACGATCCGTGGCCCCGACGTCGCCGTGTTCCTCATCCTGGCCTTTTGGTGGTTCGCCGGGGCCAACACCTCCGACGACGGGTACAACTTCACCGTCGGCCGGATCACCGGAGATGCGGGCTACGCGGACAACTACTTCCGTTACTTCGGCGTGCCGCAGGACCCGTTCGGCTGGCACTTCCAGGTCATCGCCGCGATGACCCACGTGAGCCTCGCCGCACCGTGGATGCGCCTGCCCGCCTTCTTGCTCGGCTTGCTCGGCTGGTGGCTCATCAGCCGCGAGGTGATCCCGCGCCTCGGTCGCGCGGTCCGCAACAGCACGCCTGCGGTGTGGTCGGCCGCCTTTGTCTTCCTCGCCATCTGGCTGCCCTACAACAACGGTCTGCGCCCGGAGCCCGCCGAAGCCGTCGGCGCGCTCCTGACGTGGTGCTGTGTGGAGCGGGCGATCGCGACCCGCCGGATGCTGCCCTACGCCATCGCCGTCGTGGTGGCGGCCTTCACGCTCGCACTCGCACCCGGCGGCCTGATGGCCGTCGCCGCACTCCTCGCCGGCATCCGTCCGGTGGTCAAGACGCTGGTGACGCGACGCAAGCGCGACGGCCTGCTGCCCATGCTCGCCCCGGTCCTCGCGGCAGGTACGGCGGTGCTCTATCAGATCTTCTACGACCAACCGTTGATGCCGCTGATCGTCGGCAACAAGGTCGCCACCGACGTGGGCCCGACGCTGGAATGGTGGCAGGAACCCGTCCGGTACTACTACCTCATCCTGCCCACCGCCGACGGCACGCTCGCACGCCGGTTCGGCGTGCTGGTCATGATCCTCTGCCTGGTGGTGGTGCTGCTCCGCCTGTTGCGTCGCGTTCATCCGAACGGGGTTGCCCGAGCACCGATCTGGCGTCTCATCGCGGTGATCCTGGGCACCATGTTCTTGATCGCGTTCACCCCCACCAAGTGGACCCATCACTTCGGCGTCTACGCGGGGATCGCGGCCGGCCTGGCCGCCGCCGCGGGCGCGATGATGGCCCCGGCCATCTTGCGGTCACGACGCAACCGGACCTTCTTCGCCGCCGCGGTCCTGGCGGTGACTGCGATCTCGTTCGCCGGCACCAACGGCTGGTGGTTCGTCGGCAGCTACGGCATCCCCTGGTGGGACCGGCCACCGTCGATCGCCGGGATCAAGCTGGGCTGGTTGATCCTGGTGGTCGCGGTGATCACCGCGCTCGCGGGCCTGTGGTTCCATTTCCGCGACGACTACGTCGACGACAAGACCCGGACACGTGGCGGTGACAGCTGGCCGTCGAAGCTGAAGTTCTCACCCCTGCCGGTGATCTCGGGCCTCGTCGTGATCTTCATGGTGTTGTCGTTCGCCAAGGGCGGGTACGAGCAGCGCGACAGTTGGTCCTGGATGAAGTCGAACGCGCGGGCGATGACGGGCAACGAGTGCGCTCTCGCGAACGACGTCCTGGTGGAACAGGATCCGAACACCGGCCTGTTGTCACCGGCACCGGTCGACGGCGCTGCTGCGCCGAACATCTCGGCGGCACTGGCGGGTTCCGGCAACGGCAGGCCCGATCCGGACGGCTTCACACCGAACGGCGTGCCGAACCGACTGTCCATCGATTCGACCGAGGAGCAGGACTCGGCGACCTCGACGGCGCAGAACACCGCCCAGTCGGGCGCGGGCTCCGACGAATCCACGCAGACCACCGAATCCGCACAGGGCGGAACCGAAGGCGGGCAGGGAGCGCGCGGCGTCAACGGTTCGACCGTGCGACTCCCGTTCGGACTCGACCCGGCGAACACCCCCGTACTCGGCTCGTATGGCTCCCAGAGCGGGACCGGGTCGCTGACCACCGACTGGTATTCGCTTCCCGAGCGCAACGCGAACGCGCCGCTGCTCACCATCGCGGCGGCCGGATCAGTGCAGGCCGTCGACGGGTTGGGCGTGCAGCACAGCGGCCAGCAGGTCACCGTCCAGTTCGGCCGGACCGGGGCCGACGGTCGTGTCACACCGGTCGGCGTGATGTCGCCCATCGACATCGGCGAGGTGCCCACCTGGCGGAACCTGCGGTATCCGCTCGCCGACGCCCCGCCGCGTGCCGACGTGGTGCGGGTGGAGGTGCGTGACACCGCCGGTGCGCCGTCGGAGTGGGTGGCGATCACGCCGCCTCGGGTGACCGAACTGCGCACCCTCAACGACGTCGTCGGGACCACCGACCCCGTGTTCATCGACTGGCTGCCCGGCATGGTCTTCCCGTGCCAGCAGCCGATGAAGGTGCGCGACGGTGTCCTCGAGGTGCCGAAGTGGCGGATCATGCCCGACGCCGAGGCCACCCGGAAGAACAGCCAGACGTGGATGTCCGGCAAGGCAGGCGGTCCGCTGGGCATCACCGAGGCCATGCTGACCCCGACGTTGCTGCCGACCTATCTCCGCAACAACTGGGGGCGGGATTGGGGTGGCCTGCAGAGGTTCACCGAGATCGATCCGGCACCACCTGCACAACTCGAGCTGGGGACCGCGCGGCATTCCGGGCTCTACAATCCCGCACCCATGCGTTCGAGCGGGTACTGATCACGGTCGAGTAGCCGCGTAAACCAGCGCCAACCCTCGCCGGTCGAGTAGCCCGCGAGAACCAGCGCCAACCCCTCGCCGGTCGAATAGACCACGACAAACGAACACCAACCCCCGCTGGTCGAGTAGACCGCGAGGAACGAGCGGACGTATCGAGACCACTCCACACCAGGGATCTCGATACGCAGGCTCGCTCCGCTCACCGGCTACTCGACCAGCGGCGGGGCCCACCGGCTACTCGGTCGGCGAGGGTCAAGTCGATCAGCGAGGCAGCGGCTCACGCCGAATCCGCACTCCGGCCGGACTCCGGCGTTAACCTGACGGCATGGATCGTGGCCCGGACACGTACCAGCACGCGCACGTCGCCGACGTCAGGCCCGCGCGGGGGCGGCGTCGTGTCCGACGGACCGGCGACCTGGTCACCGGGCTCGGCCCGACGATCGCCGGGGCCAACGTGATCATGCAACTGGCGAATCCGAAGGTCGGCCACGGTGTGGTGGAGAGTCGTGTCGACTCCGGTAGCGCGGTGAAGCATCCGATCAAACGCAGCCGGACCACCGGGACCTTCCTGGCAGTCGCACTGATGGGGGACGACGAGGACCGGGCTTTTGTCGGCACCGAGCTGAGACGAATCCACGACCTCGTCTACTCGACAGCAGAGAGCCCCGTCCACTACAGCGCCAACGACTCCCGACTCCAGCTCTGGGTGGCGGTGTGCTTGGTGAAGTACTTCCTCGATCAGTACGAACTCCTCCACGGGCCACTGACTCCAGCCGAGAAAGATCGGGTCGTCGACGATTCCCGGTGGCTCGGCACCACCCTCAACGTGACCGCGGAGCAGTGGCCGGAAAGCTACGCAGACCTACAGGAGTATTGGCGCGGTCAGCTCGACGACATGACCATCGACCCACCGGTACGCGCACTGCTGCAACAACTCTCGGATCTATCATTCCTGGAGGAGCGGATCGGACCGGCGGGCACGATGGCGCACAAGGTACTCGGCCGCCCCATGAGTTACCTCATCAGAGCGGGACTGCCGCCCGAGTTCCGCACCATGATGCACTGGCGATGGAGTCCCGAGGACGAAGCGGCCTACGACCGAACCCTGCGGGTCGCCCGCCTGGTCGAGCCGGCGACCGGGCGGGTCGCGCGAGGTCTGCTGCAGGCGTACCTCTACGACATGCGTCTCCGGCGGCGGTTGGGGATCAAGGTCTTCTGAGTCGGCGTGCCCACTAAGGCAATCGTTTCCTTTCTTGCAGGAATGCCGCTGTGGCAGTTGAGTTGAGCCATGACCGTCGATCACGAACATCAGCACCGCGGCGAACCGCACACCGGTTCCCTGGCGAATCGGTTGAACTGGCTGCGCGCAGGTGTCCTCGGCGCCAACGACGGGATCGTCTCCACAGCAGGCATCGTGGTAGGCGTGGCGGCCGCCACTGCGGCCCGTGCACCGATCTTCACCGCAGGCATTGCCGGACTCGCTGCGGGTGCCGTCTCGATGGCGCTGGGCGAATACGTCTCGGTCAGCACCCAGCGCGACACCGAGCGAACGTTGCTGGCAAAGGAACAACGGGAACTGCTCGAACAACCGCAGGCCGAGTTCGACGAACTCGTGGGCCTCTACGAGGCAAAGGGACTCACGCACGAGACCGCGTGCCGGGTGGCTCGGGAGCTCAGTGACCACGACGCCTTCGAGGCGCACGCCGACGTGGAGCTCGGCATTGATCCGGACGAGTTGACCAACCCCTGGCAGGCCGCCCTCTCGTCGGCGGTGTCGTTCACTGCCGGGGCGCTGCTCCCCCTGATCGCCATTCTCGCGCCGCCGGTCTCATGGCGAATCCCGGTGACGTTCATCGCCGTGATCGTCGCCCTTGCGCTCACCGGTGCCATCGGTGCGACACTCGGCGGTTCCCGTCCGTGGCGGCCGATGCTGCGCGTGGTGATCGGCGGTGCGCTCGCGATGATCGTCACCTTCGCCATCGGCCGGCTGGTCGGGCACACGGTGGCGTGATCGCGGCTCCACATGTGTGAACGTACCCGTTACCGCAGGGGCCGAAACTGTCGGAAGCGAGCGGTAGTCTAAGGGGTTCTGGCCAGCTCAAATTGACGAGTTTCTTTGCGGCACTGAATAATTGCTTGACTCGAACGTATGTGCGAGTATGCTGGATGGCATGGGGGAGATCAGCTCGATCATTGCTTGTGCGCGTGAGGTCACGGTCGCCGATGCGGCGTCGGGGCGGCAGGTGTTCGACGCTACGAAGGCGTTGATGGAACTGCGTAACGTTGTCGATCACCGGCTGGCGATCCACGCCGCGGCGCTCGACCGGTTGGGCGTGGCACAACAGTCCGGCGGCACAACGCGCAACCTGCTGATCGAGATGGGTGCCGCACCCGGCGTCGCGTCACGCTGGTTGCGGATCGGTACAGCACTGACAGCCTTGCAACGGCTGCCGGGCTACGCCGACGATGGCGTGTTCTCCGGTGAGCATGTCGATGCGATGGTGGCCGGGTTGGCGCACATCGTGCGTCGGGCCGCCGACGGGCTCTGCGATGAGGAACGCCTCGAACACGAGCAGGCGTTGATTGCCCAAGCACTGTCCGGAGCCACACCCACAGCGATCGAACAGGTCGCGCGGGGACGCGGCAACCAGGTCGCCGAGGAAACCGGTGGCGTGCCCGCCGGTGAGGACCGCCGACTCAACGAATTCAACGTCGTCCCGACCACGGATGGGCGAGTGAAAGTCTCTGGTGACCTCGACATCGTGATCGGCGAGAAAATCACCGCCGCCATCGACTCACTCACCCCGGCGCGACCCGAACCCGACGGCTCCCCCGACGCCCGCACCCCCGGTCAGCAACGCGCCGACGCACTCGAACAGATCCTCGACGCCGCCGCCTGCGCGAACACACCATTCATGACCGCCCCGAAAACCCACATCAACCTCACCATCCCCGTCGACACCCCCGACCTCGCGTCACTGCCATGGCTCGGCCCGCTATCACAGGCGACCGCGAAGATGCTGGCGTGTGATGCCGGCATCACCGAGATCATCATCGACGGCAACCGGGCACCACTGGACATGGGCTTTGAACAACGCCTGTTCACATCCCACCAACGCAAAGCCATCATCGCTCGCGACCAGTGCTGCATCAAATGCGGGGCACCAGCCTCCTGGGCACACATCCACCACATGACCCACTGGATCGACGGCGGACCCACCGACCTCGACAACGGCTGCCTGCTCTGTCCGTCCTGCCACGCCCAGGTCCACGCCCACGGCTGGGACATCGCCCTCGGCATCGACCGCCACCCCTGGCTGATCCCACCGAGCGCCGTTGACCCGCACCGAAAACCATTGCCCGCCTACCACCGACGCACCATGCACCTCGACAACATCGCCGCCTGAGGTCTCGATACGCCTCCTCACCACGTTCGTCAGCTACCCGACCAGCGGACCGGGAAGTTACGCACACCAGCGCAGCACATTTCGGGAAGAACATTCACCGTGCACCCGACCACCATCGGGACCGCACACGAACCTTGACAACTCAACAGTGTGAGGGCATCTCGGCAGGAGCCCCGTTGCCCCTGGCCTGTGTGACACAGTCTCCGGGGCAACGTGGCTCCCGATCACGATGCGCGATTCAGACCCAGCGCGGCCGCGGACCGGTCGAGACTGTGCGCCGCGGCCTCCCGGTTCCAGTCCGTACGGTCGAGATCCGGGATCGCCTCCGCCACCACAGTTTTCCAGCTCGTCTCCCATTCGTCCGGGAAGCACCGACGGAGTAGGTCCACCATGATGGGGACCGCCGTCGACGCGCCCGGCGAGGCGCCGAGCAGCCCGGAGATGGAGCGATCAGCACTCACGACGAGCTCTGTCCCGTGCCGGAGCACGCCGATCCGCCGACTGTCCGGTGTCACGAGTTGGGCGCGTTGACCGGCCGGGATCAGCTCCCACTCGTCGGACCGCGCGGACGGAAGGAACTTCTGCAACTGCGCGAACCGCCGCCTGGGACCGGCGACGAGTTCCGTGAGCAGGAAGCGGATCAGTGACAGGTTGTGCAGACATGCAGCCAGCAGGACATGCACATTGCGCCACCGCAGCGTGGTGAAGAAGTCGATGAAGCTGCCCTGCTTGAGGAGCTTGGTACTGAACGTCGCGTATGGCCCGAACAGCAGGTACTCGTCGTGGTCGACGATGCGTTTGTCCAGATGCGGCACGGACATCGGTGGCGCACCGACCGCGGCCTGTCCGTAGACCTTGGCGTCATGCCGGGCGACCACGGACGGTGTCGCGCAACGGTAGAACGCGGCGCCGACGGGCAATACCGCGTAGCCGTCGATCTCGGGGATGCCCGTGCGTTGGAGCAGTCGCAGGGCGAACCCTCCGGCACCGACGAACACATGCTGCGCTTGCACAGTGAACCGCTCTCGCCGTCGCGTCTGCCGGCCGGTCACCCGCCAACTGCGGTCCGGGTTCTGGCGGAGGGCTCGCACGTCGTGATCCAGAAGCACCGCCCCGCCCCGCTCGACGATGATGCGCGTCAGGGCCTTGGTCAAGGCGCCGAAATCGATATCGGTGCCACGCGGGTGACGCGTTGCGGCGATCGGTTCACCTACTTCACGTCCTTCCATGACCAGCGGCGCCCACGCGCCGATCTCCTCCCGGTCCTCCGAGTACTCCATCTCCGCGAAGAGCGGGTCGGCAACCAGGGTCTGGAAGCGGCGACGCAGATAGTCGACATCGCGACGGCCGAACACGATGTCCATGTGTGGCGTCGTCGTGATGAAATCGTGTGGATCCTCGAGGAGCCCCTCGTTCGCGAGGTACGCCCACCACTGTCTGCTGAGATGGAACTGCTGGGCCACGGTGGCGGCCGTGCGCCGGTCTGCCGGGTCCGGCATGTAGTTGAGTTCGCACAATCCCATGTGCCCGGTCCCGGCGTTGTTCCATGGGTCGCTGCTCTCCATCGCTAGCGCGCCGGCCCGCTCGACGAGAAGGACCCGCCAGTTCGGCTGCAGGACCGCGATCATCGACCCCAGCGTCGCCGACATGATCCCTCCCCCGACGAGGACGACGTCGGCCTCGTGGCGACGCCCATCGTCGGCGCCTGTGTCCGTACCCATGTCATGGCTCCCTTCGGTAGACGCCCGATCACTCACACCGTCCCGCATCGCACATTGATCCGTCCAATGAATCATCAGTCGAATATCATCCATATATGGATGAATGGGTCACCGAACTCGCACCACAATTGCGCGCCCTCGTCGAGCTCGCCGCCCACGAAGGTCACGTGACCGGATCGGCGTCGACCCTCGGCATCCCACAGTCATCGATGAGTCGTCGGATCCACGCACTCGAGAAGGCTCTCCACGTACCGCTGGTGGTGCGGGACGGCCGGACAGTGCGCCTCACGCCGTCGGCGATCGCGCTGGCCGATTCGGTGCGTACGCCGCTCCGCGAGGTCGAGGCCGCACTCACCCAGATCGCCGACGCCGCCGATCCCGACCACGGCACCGTGCGGTTCGGTTTCCCCTTGACCATGGGGTCAGGGCCGGTCACCGACCTCCTCGTCGACTTCAGCCGTCGCCACCCCGGCATCCATCTTCAGCTCAAGCAGGCGCATGGTGCGGAACTCAGCGACGATCTCCGACACGGCAGGCTCGACCTCGCGATCACGATCCCACCACCGCCCGACCTGCCGCATCGAGTGCTCGCGACACAGGAGATCTGCGCTGCGCTACCGGAGGGCCACGCGCTCACCGGCCGTCCATCGATTCGACTGAGCGAGCTGGCCGACGAGCGATTCGTCGCGAACCCCCCGAGCTATCACCTACGCCAGGTCACCGAAGAGTGGTGTACAACAGCAGGATTCGTCCCCGAGATCGGAATCGAGATCACCCAGTTCTCGACCATTCGAGACTTCGTACGCAAAGGCCTCGGCGTGGCGCTGCTGCCGCGCACCGCCGACCGCGTCCGCGGCATCGTCGAGAAGCCCATCGCCGGCGGCGATCACACGCGTCAGATTGCACTGACGTCGGCCACCACCACCCAGAGCCCCGCAACGCATCGATTGAGCACTTTCATCGTCGGGCACCGTTTTCAGTGATCAACCCGTGCCGACCGACGGTGTTATCCTGGCCAGAGGCAACACGATTGCCCTGCCCCAGGATGTGAATGGCCCCGTGTCCCAGAAGACCGATCCACGATGACACCTGACCCTCGCCGCACACCGGTGACCGAGAGCGGGTTCACCCTGTTCGAGGATCTCGAACTGCACATGCAGTTCGCGCCGGTGTGCCGATTGACCGACGGCGCCGTCGCCGCGCTCGAACTGCAGCTCCGCGGACCTTCCGGGACCAGACTCGGGACGGCCGACGCGCTGCGTCGCGCCGCGAGATTGATGGAACAGCATCACGTCATCGACCGGCGACGCCACGAGTTCGCGCGCTCTGCCCGCGCTCGGTCCGTCGCCACCGTCATTCCTCTGCTGGTGGCGATGGATCTCGAGCTCCTCGACGATCTCGAAGGCGACACCATGGACACCCTCGAACGTCAGATCATGGTCGTCATGCCGAGCGCGGTGTCCCGCAGTCCCCAGCGCACGCTCGCTCGTGTCGCCCGGGCCCGGGCGGCAGGGAAGGTCATCTGCGTCGACGGCCTCGAACGCAGTGAGGACGCCGCGACCCTGCTCTCCCTGATCGAGCCGGACATCATCATTACCGGGTCAGATCTGTTGCAGCACAATGCTACTCAGGACTCTGCCCGCCTGGCTCACATTTTGGCCGCACACACCGAGCGAAGCCACGCGGTCGTCATCGCCGAAGGCGTCGACGACGATGCCCGGCGAATCACGGCCATGACGATGGGCGCCTCGTTCGGGATCGGCGGACTCTATCCCCCGGTGGAGAATCCCACTGCACTGTCGAACGTTCCGGTCGTGCCGCTTCCCGACATTCCTGTCTGGTCGACCCCCGGTCCGGACCAGGACACCCCATACGCCATCGCGTCGGCGTCCATCGCGCCACGCCTCGGTGACAAACGCCTCCTCATCGAGATGAGCAAGGCGCTCGAACACCAGGCGGCCATCGGTGGCGCGGCGATCGTCCTCGGCACCTTCCAGCACGCCGAGCACTTCACCCCGCGAACCGCGGAACGATGGCGACTGATGTCGGAGAAGACAGGTCTCGCAGGGGTATACGGCGTCGGGCTGCCCGACTTGCGCGAAGGCAACGTCCATCGCGCACCGCTGCGGCGCGACGACGACCTCGTCGACGAGTGGAATGTAGCCGTCCTCGGCCCGCACTTCGCTGCACTGCTCTCGGCGCGCGACAAGCACAGCGGCCACGCCGACCTCGACCGCACCTTCGACTTCGTGCAGAGCTACGACCGGATGACCGTCACGCAGGCAGTGCGCTCGATCCTGCTCCGCTTCGACTGAGGCCGCCGGGAAACCTACGGTCGACGCCTCAGATCGGCATCAGATAATGCTTGCGCGGCGTGCGGTACTCCGTCTTGTCGCGCAACTGCGCCAAAGCCTTTCGCAGCTGTAGCCGTGTCTCGGCCGGCTCGATGACGGCGTCGATGTAACCACGCTCGGCCGCCAGGTAGGGCGTGGCCATGTTGGTGTTGTAGAAGTCGATGAAGTCGCGACGCACCTTGTCGGCGTCGGCCGCCGACATCCCGTCGGTCTCACGGCGGGTGAGCACCGCAGCCGCCGACTCCGCGCCCATCACCGCGATCTTGGCGGTCGGCCATGCCAGGTTGATGTCGGCGCCGAGCTGTTTGCAGCCCATCACCGCGTATGCGCCGCCATAGGCCTTGCGCAACACCACTGTCACCTTCGGGACGTCGGCCTCCACGTAGGCGTAGAGGAACTTGCCGGAACGACGGATGGTGCCCTTCTGCTCCTCGGCAAGCCCCGGAAGAATTCCCGGCGTGTCCACCAGGAAGACGAGCGGGATGTGGAAGGCGTTGCAGATGCGGACGAACCGAGTGGCCTTCTCCGACGAATCAGTGTCCAGCACACCGGACATCACGTTCGGCTGGTTCGCGACCACGCCCACGGCACGACCGTCGACCCGGGCGTACCCGGTCAGGATGTTCGGTGCGAACAACTCGCCGACCTCATGGAAGGCGCCGTCGTCGAACAACTTGATGACGATGTCGTGCATGTCGTAACCGGCATTGTCGTTGTCCGGCATGAACTCGTTGAGCGACAGATCCGTCTCGGTGATCTCCGGCTCCAGACCGGGATTGATGATCGGCGGCAGCTCGTACGCGCTCGACGGCATGTACTGCAGGTACTCGCGCACCCACTCGAATGCCGTCTTCTCGTCCACCGCGACGTGATGAATGTTGCCCCAGCGCGCCTGATTGTGGGCGCTGCCGAGGTCCTCGGCCGAGATGTCCTCGCCGTTCACCTGTTTCAGCACATCTGGTCCGGTGACGAACATGTAGCTCTTGTCCTCGACCGCGACCAGGATGTCGGTGTTGGCGGGCGTGTACACCGCACCACCGGCACACTTGCCGAGGATCACCGAGATCTGTGGCGCGAGACCGGACAGCAACAGATTGCGCCTTCCCATCTCCGCGTACCAGGCCAGCGACGTGACCGCATCCTGGATGCGGGCACCCGCCGAGTCGTTGATGCCGACCATCGGGCAACCGATCTTGCCGGCCCACTCCATCAGCGCGGAAACCTTGCGGCCGAACATCTCTCCGACCGTTCCGCCGAACACCGTCTGGTCGTGTGAGAACGCCGCCACCGGGCGGCCGTGCACCAGTCCGTGTCCGGTCACCACACCATCGCCGTACCCGCTCTGAGCGGCACCCGGCATCTTTGCCAGCGCGCCGATCTCGACGAACGTCCCGGCGTCGAACAGCATCTCCAACCGCTCGCGCGGCGAGCAGATGCCCTTCGCCTGACGCTTGGCGATCGCCTTGTCGCCTCCGGGTTCCTTGGCGGACTCCAGCTTCTCGCGGAGGTCGGCCAGCTTTCCGGCGGTGGTGTCAGTCACGGTGCTCTCTTCCTTACTCGCCGGCGTTGCCGCGGCGGCCCACATTCTTCAAACGCGCGGTGAGGTCCGCCCCGACCCTGCCGATATAGGGCTCGTCGACGATCGAGAGGTGGTCCCCGCCGATGTGGATGATCTCCAGGTCGTCGACCACCTCGCCCCACCGGCCGTCCTCATCGATCTTCGCCCACTGCGGTTCGAGTTCGATTGCGCCGTCGTGCATCTTGTCGGCACGGTAGAGGACCACCTTGCCGTCGTAGCTCGTCGGCTCGATGTTCGTGAGCGCGCGGTTGTCGAGGAACGAGGTGCGCTGGTGTTCGATGATGCCGCCGGGGATCTTGGTGCCCGACATCGACATCATCTCCATGATGATCTGGAACTGTCCCTCGTCGTCGGCCTCCACCAGCCGATCCATCGGGATGGGGACGTCCCCGTCGAGGTCATACGTCTTGACGGCGAAGTCGCGCCAGCGCTCCAGGCGGGCCCGCTTGGTGTCGGCGGTCTCGACCACCGGCTCCGACGGACGCACCACGTCGATCAGGCCGACGAAGTCGACGACCTCCCCCTCGTCGCGCAGCACCTGCGCACATCCGTAGGCCAGCGCGCCGCCGAGCGACCACCCGATCAGCACGTACGGCCCATGCGGCTGGATCTCACGCAGGCGCGGCATGTACTGCAGTACGCGCTCCTCGATCGAGCCCTCGACGCGGTCGAAACCGATCACCGGCTGGTCGTCGGGAAGGCGCTTGAGCAATGCCTCGTACGCCGAGGTGTTGCCACCCGCCGGATGGAAGAGCAACGCGGGCACCGGATCACCGGCCGACGGGTCGTACGACTTCTTGCCGTCCGGGACGAGACGCAGGTACCGGATGAAGCCGTCGGTGTGTGCGCTCGCGTCGAGGAACTCGCGAACGTAGTTCGACATCTCCTCGATGGTCTCGGAATCGAGGATGTCCTCGACGTCGATGTCACCGCCGGTACGCTCGTTCAGCCGATCGGTGAGCTGCTGGGCCATGTCGTCCGTGAGTACCGGGAGCTTGTTGAAGACGCCCCCGGCCGACTTCTTGGTGACCACCGCATACACACCGAACGTCAGTCGCTCGGCGGCATCTCGCGGCGGCACGTCGGAACCCGTGGCGTCGGCGACCGCCGACTGATCCGTGAGGTTGGTCGCGGGTTTCGGAGTGCCGTCGGTGGGTTTGACGTTGCCGTCGGCAGGAACCGTGTTGCTGTCGGCAGGTCTCGATACGGCGCTCGCTTCGCTCGGGCCTACTCGACCGGCGGTGGAGTCGTCGGTGGCGGTGCTGTCGGCAGGAACCGTGTTGCTATCGGCGGGTTTCGGGTTGCTGTCGGCGTCGATGAGTGCGTTCAGGGCCGCGGTGTCGAGATCGCCTTGTCCGGTAGAGCCTTCCGCGAGCTGGGCGACCTCGTCGCGGTGCTCGACGGCGTAGCTGACGAACTTGACCACGTCGGAGAGGTTGGCCTGCCGCATCGCCTGGAGCTGCAACTGCGGGATGTCGAACTCGAACTCGACACGGTTCTTGATGCGGACCGCCATCAGGGAATCGAGCCCCAGCTCGATCAGCGGGATCTCGCGCGGTAGGTCCTCCGGGTCGTAACCCATGGACTCCCCGACGATCACCGCAAGCCGATCTTCCACGGACTCATCAGAATCCGCGTTCCACTTGTTGCCGATGTCATCCACGACCTCGTCCTCGACGACAACCTTGTCGTCGGCGAAGACCGCTGCCGGCGACGTCTGCGCAGACTCGGGCTCGCCGGCCGGGGGCACCTCGCCCCCGGTCACGACCGCCTCGAACAGCATCCGGAAGTCCTTGTCCTGCTTGCTGTGCACCGTGACCGATGCACCTCCCGGGTGCGGGCTGAGGGTGGTGGTCAGCGTACCGACGGCCGGGATGTCGCCGTGGCCGAGAGCAGCACCGACGGTGGCGCCGGCCAGTACCTGCGCCGCGGCCGCCCGCACGAGTTCGCGCGGATCGGTGACCGCCGAGGCGTTCACCTCCCAGGCGTGACGCCCGTCGGGCAGTGCGACGTGCGAGCCCGGGACCTTGCCCGAGGACCCGCCGGACGACAGCTGCGCCTTGAGCCAGAAGTCCTTGCGCTCGAAGCGGGTCCGCGGGATCTGCCCGAATCCCCCGATGCCGAACAGCGAGCCGACATCGACCGAGTGTCCGTGCACGTACAGCTTCATCAGCGCGTTCACCACACCGAAGCTCTCGTCCTCCTTGCGCCGCAGCGTCTCGATGAGCTCGGCGTCGTGCAGACCGGCCGAGAAGGTCACCGCGGCAACGGAGATGAGGACGGCAGGGTTCGGCGAGAGTTCCAGGAACGTTCGGTGGCCGTTCTCCACGGACTTCGCGATGGCCTGGCTGAACCAGACGCTGTACCGCAGGCCCTTGCGGAAGTAGTCGATCGTGTGGACCGGGTCGTGGCCCGGGCGGTAGAACGTCTCCCGGTCGACCGAACTGTAGAAGCCGACGGTCGGACGCAGCGGCTCGATTCCGGTGAGCTCGTAGGACAACTCACCGAGGATCGGGTCCATCTGGGAGGTGTGGCTGGCACCCTTGGTCTGCAGCTTGCGACCGAGCTTCCCCGCCTCTTCGGCGCGCGCGACGATCGCATCGACCTGGGATTCCGGACCGCCGATCACCGTGTGCGTCGGTGCCGCGTACACACAGATCTCGAGATCGGGAAAGTCGACGAGGACGTCGTTGATGTCCTCGGCGCTGTACTCGACGAGCGCCATCAGGCGGATGTCGTCGCCCTGCAGCATCGACTCGCCCTCGCCCATCAGACGCGAACGCTGGCAGATCACTCGGGTCGCGTCTTCCAGCGAGAGTCCGCCGCTGATGTACGCCGCGGACGCCTCGCCCATCGAATGCGGTACCAGGACACCGGGTTCCGCGCCGTGATGGCGGAGCAGGTCGGCCAGGGCGACCTGGATGGTGTAGATACCGACCTGGCTCGTCTCGATGCCGTAGGTCTGCTCGTCGTCGAGGAACACCTCGGCGATCGAGTAGCCGAGCTCGTTCTGCACGTACTCGTCGACGCGGTCGACGTACTTCGCGAACACCGGATTCTCGGTGTAGAGCTGCTTGGCCATCTTGCGGTGCTGCGAGCCGAACCCGGAGAGCAGCCAGACCGCCGACGCCGCGTCGGGAGAATCAGCCGAGTAGACGAGCGGATTGTTCTTGCCCTCGGCGATCGCCCGCATACCGGTGATCGCATCCTCGTGGGTCCGGGCCATCACCACGGCGCGTGAGCGTCCGTGGTTGCGGTGCGCCAGGGCTCGGCCGATGTCGGCGAGCGCTGTCGCCTGTCCCGCTTCGGATTCCAGCCATTCCAGCAGGTCCTGAGCAGACTTCCGACGACGCGACGGCAGGAATCCCGAGATCACCAGTGGCACCACGGATCCCTCTGCGGCGCAGGGGGCGAAGCCGTCGGCCGGGTCTTTCTCGGTCTCCGCGATCGGCTCGGTGTCGGTGTTCGCCTGTGCGGCGAGGATGGCGCGTTCGGCCTCGGTCAGGTACTCGTCGTCGTCGAGGTCGGTGTCGAGGTCGGTGTCGAGGTCGGTGTCGAGGTCGGTGTCGAGGTCGGTGTCGAGTGGTCTCGATACGCCACTCACTTCGTTCGCGGCTACTCGACCAGCGGAAGCATCGTTCGCGGCTACTCGACCAGCGGAAGCATCGTTCGCGGCTACTCGACCGGCGGAAGGGTCGTTCGCGGCTACTCGACCAGCGGAAGCATCGTTCGCGGCTACTCGACCGGCGGCGGGGGCAGCACCGTCCAGATCCGACGGGAGTACCTCTCGGACCACGATGTGTGCGTTGGTACCGCCGAACCCGAAGCCGGAGACGCCGGCGATCGCGTGCCCGGAGTAGCGCGGCCACTCGGTGGTCTCGGGGACGACCTTCAGTCCGTTCGATCCGAACTGGATGTACGGGTTGGGACCCGCGTAGTTCAGCGAGGCCGGGATGCTGTCGTTCTGCATCGACAGCACCACCTTGGCCAGCGCGCCTGCGCCCGCGGCGGACTCCATGTGACCGAAGTTGGTCTTCGCGGAGCCGAGCAGGGCCGGCGTCCCGACCACGCGTCCCCGGCCGACCACGCGTCCGAGTGCATCGGCCTCGATCGGGTCACCCAGGATGGTGCCGGTGCCGTGGGCCTCCACGTAGTCGACGCTGCGCGGATCGATGGCCGCGTCGGTGTAGGCGTCGCGCAACACATCCACCTGCGCCTCGGGGTTGGGCGCGAAGATGCCGTTGGAACGACCGTCCGAGTTGACCGCGGACCCCGCGATCACCGCGAGGACCTGGTCACCGTCGCGGCGGGCGTCGGCCAGTCGCTTGAGCACGAACAAACCGCCGCCCTCGGAGCGCACCATGCCGTCGGCGTCACTGGAGAAGGCCTTGATGTGGCCGTCCTTGGCGACCGCGCCGATGGTGTCGAAGCCGACGGTCGCCGCTGGGGTCAGGATCATGTTGACGCCGCCGGCCAGCGCGACCTTCGACTCGCCCGACCGCAGGCTGCGGACCGCTTGATGGACGGCCACCAGCGAAGACGAGCACGCCGTGTCCAGGGCCACGGACGGACCGTGGAAGTCGAAGAAGTAGGAGACGCGGTTGGCGATGATCGACGTCGCCGTACCGGTCAGTGCGTAGGCCGCCGTCTCGTCGGAGCCTTCGCCCAGCCCCAGCGCGGCCATCAGCTGGTAGTCGTTGGTGGACGTGCCGACGAAGACGCCGACCGCGCCGCCCTTGAGGTCGCTGGGCGGGATGTGCGCGTGTTCGAGCGCCTCCCACGTCAGTTCCATCGCCAGCCGCTGCTGTGGGTCGACCATCTCGACCTCACGCGGGCTCATCTGGAAGAAGTCGGCGTCGAACGCCTTCACGTCGTCGAGGTAGCCGCCGCGCAGATTCCGCGCGTCGAGCACCTCGGCCATGCGCGGGTCGGACTTGAACTCGGTCCAGCGGTCGTCGGGTAGGTCGGAGATGCCGTCGCGGCCCTCGATCAGGGCCTCCCACGTCGACTCCGGGGTGCTGCCGGCCTTCGGGAACCGGGTCGAGAGTCCGACGATCGCGATGTCGTCGTCGGCATCGCGTTCGCGCTGCCAGAACGTGTCGGAGACCGCGTCGAGGCCCTCGTCCGGATCACCTTCGATGATGCGCTTGGACAGCATCGCGATGGTGGGGTGGTTGTAGGCGGCGGTCGCGGTGAGGATGACGCCGGTCTTGTCCTCGACGTCGGCGGCCAGCGCAACCGCGTCGCGCGAGGACAGGCCGAACTCCTCCATCGGGCGGTCGTCGGAGATCTGATCTGCCGGGATACCGGTGGCCTCGGACACCCAGCCCCGGAGCCAGTCGCGCAGTTCGGCGACGGTGAGGTCACCGGCCGTCTCGCCGGCGGTTCCCTCGCCGTGCCCCTCGATGTGCGAAGCGTCGTCAGCGCCGCTCGTCGACGAATCGTCGCCGGGCCCGACGTTGCTGGACTCTTCGGTATTCAGTTCAGACATCATTTCCAGACTACTGATCGAGGGCACCCGCAGAGGTGACCACGGGTGATTCGGGGTACCGGGGTGTCGACGCCGCTACTCGGCGTCGGGAAACGCGGTCTGCTTGTAGCCGCCACGAAGACTGCCGTCGATGTAGGCCGCGCGGGTGGCGCGACGGGCGATCTTGCCGCTCGAGGTCCGCGGGATCGATCCGGCCGGCACCAGCAGGATGTCGCGGGCCATCACTCCGTGCCGCGATGCGATGGCGGCGCGGACGGTGTCGGCGACCTCTTGCGGATCGTTCCGCTTGCCGGGGCCGCGCTCGGCGACGACCACGAGCTGCTCCGATGCGTCGTCGGCGTCGAACTTCAGGCCGCTGGTGGACTGCTCGAACACCACCGGGGGCAGCTGATTCGACGGCACGGCGAACGCCGCGACGAAACCGGGGCGCAGGCTCGCGCTCGACTCCTGCGCGCTGTACTCGAGGTCCTGGGGGTAGTGATTGCGGCCGTCGACGATGACGAGGTCCTTGACGCGGCCGGTGATGTAGAGCTCGTCGTCGAGCCAGACGCCGTAGTCGCCGGTGCGCATCCAGATCGAGTCCGCCGGCGCGCTCTCGGTGTGACTGCCCTCGGCGAGCGGGTTGGCGACCTTGTTGTGGAACGTCTCCTCGGTCTCGTCCGGCTTGTTCCAGTAGCCGGCACCGATGTTGAGGCCGCTCAGCCAGATCTCGCCGACGTGGCCGTCCTGCTGCTCGGTCGCGGTCTCGGAATCGACGATCGCCGCCCACTGGCTGACCGCCACCTGGCCGCAGGAGACCTGCGCGACGGCGTTCGGCGAATGCTGGTCGACGATCTTGAAACGGCCCGCGTTGAGTTCGTCACGGTCGACGTAGATGATCTTGGCCTCGTTCTCACGCTGGGTCGCGGAGACGAAGAGTGTTGCCTCGGCCATGCCGTAGCACGGCTTGATGGCCGTCTTCGGCAGTCCGTAGGGCTCGAAGGCATCGTTGAACTTCTTCATCGAGCTGACCGTGACCGGCTCCGAGCCGTTGATCAGACCGATGACGTTGGACAGATCGAGGCTCTCGCCCTCCTTCGGCAGACCGCGCATCGCAGCGTGCTCGAAGGCGAAGTTCGGGGCGGCGGCATAGGTCTCCGCGCCGTCGCTGGCGGCGGCGAGTTCCTTGATCCAGCGGCCGGGGCGACGAACGAAGGCCTGGGGACTCATGATGGTGATGTAGCGGCCACCGAGCGCGGGCAGGATCACGGTGAGCAGACCCATATCGTGGAACATCGGCAGCCACGTGACGCCACGGGCATTGCGGTCGATCTCGATCGTGTCGTAGATCTGCAGCACATTGGCGGCGACGGCCTGGTAGGTGATCTCGACGCCCGCGGGCACGCGGGTGGATCCGGACGTGTACTGCAGGTACGCGACGGTGTCCTTGTTGTGGTCCTTGCCCGCGACCGGGGCCACCCAGCTCGACCCGACCGAATCGGGAACGGCGTCCACGGCGATGACCCGCGGGCGCTCCTTGGCGGGGAGCGGCTTGAAGAAGTCACGGACCGCTTCGGCGGACTTCGTGGAGGTCAGGATCGCGGTGGGCCGGCAGTCACCGAGGACCGCGTGCAGACGGTCGGTGTGCCCGGGCTCGTCGGGCGAGAAGAGCGGGACCGCGACGTTGCTCGCGTAGAGCGCGGAGAAGAACCCGATCACGTACTCGAGCGACTGTGGTGCGAGAATCGCGACCCGATCGCCCGGCTTGGTGACCTGCTGCAGCCGTGCCGCCACCGCACGCAGTCGTTTGCCGAACTGCGCCCACGTCAGATCCTGCGCCTCACCGTCACGCTCACGGCTGTAGTCGATGAAGCGGTAGGCGAGCGTGTCGGCCTCGTCGCGCACATTGCGCTCGACGTAGTCGACGAGTGTGGCGTCCTCGGTGAAATGCAGTTGTCCGTTCTCATCGAGGAACTGCTCGAATTCTGTGTTCAACATCCGTTACTCCTGTGGCCCCCACGTGGCAGGCAGCACCCCCTGGTCGATCGGCACTCCCCGCGATGCCGTCCGGCCTGCGCCCTCCACGCCCTGTGTACTACCGCGGTCACGGTAGTCCAATCTTGTTATCTGCTCGAAATGCTCATGATCGTCAACTCGATCTTCGTGGCGGTGCAGAGCGGGCAAATCCCCCGGCTCGCCGCCACCCGATGTCCGTTCACCTGGTCATATGCGTTCAGGCCGTCGGCAATCTTACTCTCCCTTGAGAAGCTGGATCACCGGCGCGAACGCATCCATCTGGGTCGGAAAGACCCCTACGTAGGACATCGACGTCCGCCGCCGGACCTCCCGGATCTGGTCCGCTATCTCCTCGAAGGTACCCATGGCCAGATATGGCGAATGCAGCACGTCCGCGACGGTGAACTCGGTGTCCCGCTCGATGTTGGGCGGATAGCCCTGCTCGAGTGCCTTCAACGCCATCTCCGCCGTGGCCTCGCGGTCGTCGGTGATGACGATGACGGCGATCGTCCAGTTCAGTTCGATCTCGTCGAACCGGTCGCCCGCGGTCTCCCGAATCCGGTCGACGCGCTCGGCGGTCTTCTCGATCGTCATGTCCGAGAGCTTCATCTTGCCGTCCCGGGTGGTGCTCGGCGCCACCGAGATGATGTCGGCGTGCTTGGCGGCCAGCGCCAGCATCTTCGGCCCGCCGCCGCCGACGGCGATCGGCGGACGGGGCCCCTGACGCGGTCGCGGGCTGCCCTCGAGTCCGTTGATCTGATAGAACTCGCCGTCGAAGTCGACGGTCTCGCCGCGCATGAGGCCGTCCAGGATGGTCAGCGCCTCGTCGAGGCGCCGGATACGGACGCCGGGCGTCTCGAACTCGATGCCCGCCTTGTCGAACTCTTCCTTCATCCATCCGGCGCCGATACCGAGCTCCAGCCGGCCCTTCGACAGCACGTCGATGGTGGTGGCCTCCTTGGCCAGGAGCGCCGGATGCCGCCAGCCGTTGGCCAACACGGACGTACCGAGCCGGATGGTGCTGGTGGCCTGGGTCAGCGCGCCGAGTGCCGCGATGGGACCGACCTGGTTGCCGAGATGGTCCGGGACGGCGAAGGTGTCGTAACCGTATTCCTCGGCCGTCTGCGCAAGCTTCACGAACTTGCGCGCGCCGCCTTCGTCCTTGTTGCCTTCGCCGCCGGCGCCGAACCGGAACTTTCGCAGGTTCCCGGGTTCGCTCATTCGAAATATCTCCTCATGCGCGTGTGCGCGGTCGTCTGGGGCAGGAGCCCGATCGCCAACACACGTTAATGGAGCGAGAGGGCACCACCAAACGAATCGGTGAAGGTCGGCGGCATATTACGGCGTGTGCCACATCTGGGACCTTTGACCCAGTCAGGGGTGGCGGCCTCAGTTGTGTGCGGGCCGCGGCGCGTCGTGAATCACATCACTCGCCCAGCCGTACATCCACTGGGTCGCGGTGGAACCGTCGTGGGACCAGTACCGCGGCGTCCCGTACATCGCGTGCACCGGATTGTTGATGGCACCCGCGAGCCGGCTCACCGCTCCGATCGGATTCGTCACCGTCGGTGAGTCACAGATGAGATCGCCAGGCGCGCAGATGGATTGGACCCGATCCTGCAATTCGCCGAATCCGCCGCTGCGTGGTCCGGTCATGGTGATCCCGGGCACGATGCCGCGCATTCCCGACAACGCGACCTCGGCTCCCACACCGTTCGGGGAGGGATCGATGTCGTTCTGCTTGCCGGGTTCGCGGCGGCCGTCGGCGATGAGTCCGACGCCGAGGACGAGGTCCTGATCCGAAGCGGAGAGCACTCCCCGCCCGTTGCCGATGTTGCTAGCGAGGTCGCCGGCGATCACCGCACCCTGCGAGAAGCCCATGATCACGTAACGCGTCAACGGGCAGTTCTTGTTGGTCTCGATGATCTTGCCCGCGGCCCGCTTGTAGCCCTGCGTCCGTGAGACGTTGTAGTCGCTCTGATGGTCGGCCAGATTTGTCGGATTCCGGAACTGCGCGATGTAGGGCACGGTGTAGACGCTCGTGCGCGACGTCGGGAACTCATCGGCCAACGCGCCCGACACCCGCAGCATCAGCGACTTCGGATTGGCCGTCGGGTGGTACGGGTCGTCGTCGGGTGCGGATTCCCACGTCCCCGGGATGACGAGGCTCAAGACGTCGGGACAGTCGGCGGACTGGGCGTCGGGCCGCCCCGTGGTCTCCGTCGTCGACGGCCCGCCGGGAGTGGGGAGTCTCGGGGGTCCGGGCTTGAGGAGGGTGATCACCAGGATCACGATCAGGATGATCGCGGCGATCGCCAGCAGACCCAGGAACAACAGCAATTTCGGCAGCCGGCGCTTGCCGCGCGGCTTGGCCTTACGTGCGCTCACCCGTCAGCAGTAATGCTCGTCAGCGGCTTTGATCACCTTGTCGGCCTTGGAGTTCGCCTCTGCCACGGTCTTGGTGCCCGGGCCCACAGATGCCGTCACGAAGGCCTTGACCGTCACCGGATCGGTGCCCTTGCGCCGCTCGTTGCAGACGTATTCGGCCATCGTGAGGGCGACCGAGTTGTCGGTGTCGCCCATGAACGTCACCTTCTGCGCCTTGAGGGCCCCGAGATATGCCTGGCCCTTCGCGTTCACCTTCTGCCCGTTCGGGCCGGGGAAGCTCTGTGGCACGCCGGTGCTCGGATCGGGCGCGGTGGCCGGCAGTGCCGAGCCTGCCGCGGCCGATTGCCCGTTCTGTGTCGTCGAGCCGGACGTCGGGGCCGCGGAGGCGTCGGAGGTATCGCCGGCCGAGCTCGGCTGAGACGAGTACATCGAGGTGGTGGTGACCGGGTTACTGGTGATCGGGGCGGTGGCCGTCGAGTCGTCGGAACAGGCCGACACCGAACCCAGCGTCAGCGCGGCGCCCGCCACGACCATCGCGAGTTGCAGAAACTTACTGGTCATCGTCACTTCCTCGTCGCGCCCGGACAGTGGTTCCGACGGTGATCCATCGACCCCCGACCGCCCCGGCTCTCACCTGATGCCGCGCCTCGCCATCCGGCGATCGGCCTGCCGCAAGGCTACCTGCTCAGAGGCGCCACTCCGGCACAGTGACCCGCCCGACCTGCGGAAACACACCGATTCCTCAGCGAAGTCTCAGCACAGGCGACACCTGCGCTCAGTTTCGCGGCCCCAGCCCGAGTCCATCACTTGGTGACCCGTGCCCCGTCCTTGGCGGTCCACACGATCCGGCCGTGCTGGAAGGTGTTGAACCGGCCCTTGCCGTCACGGGTGGGAAGCTCGTCACTGGTCGGCAGGCCGAGCTTGCCGCCCGGACCGCCTGCGCCCACGTAGGCCCCGCCGATGCCGCCACCGATGACCTTCGGACCCTTCGGCCCGGTGATGATGCGACCGCCACGGAAGTCCTGGGCCTTGCCGCCGGGCACCGAGTACACGGGGGTCAGGCATTCACCGAGCGACTTCCGGTTGGCGTCGTAGGCCTTGCGGAACCCGACCTTGCAGGCGGGACGATCCGCACCGAGCCCCAGCGCAGCGGCCGCTTGAGGCCAGGATTGTTCCATCTCGAACTGCCAGTACGGCCACGTGTGTGTGCCCGACGGCCGGTACACGGCCTGACCGGGAATCCCGAGCTGGTTCAGCTTGATCGCGAACTGCTGAGAGGTCACGCGGCTCAGGATCTCCAGGCCGACGCCGGAGTAGTTGGTGGCCAGCATCGGGATGTCGGAGGCCTTGTCGTGCGGGCCGATCAGACCGTTGCCCGACGACACGTAGAGGCTCGTCCCGCGTAGCTTGTCGGCGAGCAGGTACGGATCGTGTTCTTTCCAGGCCGGATCGCTCGGCGGACCGAACATCTTCATCGAGTCGTAGCCGCCGCCGTCACGCAGGGCGAACTGGATGGCCTGCGGCATGCCGTACGAGGTCATCTGGAGGATGCCGGAGAACGACGCCGCGTACTTGTAGTAGCCCGGGTTGCGGGCCGCGAGCATCATCGCAGCCGAACCGCCCATCGACAGGCCCTGGATGCCGCGGACGTCCGTGGACCGCCACTGACCCTCCAGGACGGGCGGGAGTTCCTTCTGGAGGAACGTCTCCCAGCGATAGAGCTTGCCCTTGTCGCCGTCCTTCCAGTCCGTGTAGAAGCTGGACTCGCCGCCGATCGGGAGCACCACGTTGACGTTCTTGTCGCGGTAGAAGTCCTCGATGTCGGTGTTGAGGATCCAGCCGCTCTGATCATCTTGGGCACGCAGGCCGTCGAGGGTCACCAGCTGCGGGAAGCTCTGCTTGGGCTTGGACCACCAGTCGCGAGCCAGCAAGATCTGTACCTGGATGTCGTTGTTCATCGCCGGCGAGTGCACCCAGAGGGCGACACGGCGGTCCGAATACCAGTACGTCTTGGTGACCTTGACCTCGCCGACGGGCTGCGCTGCCATCGGGGCGGGCGCGGCCGGAGTCGCCTGCGGGGCGGGTGATTGCGGAGCAGGTGATTGCGGAGCGGGCGGAGCGGCTTCGCGAGGCTGAGCCGGTGCCGGCGGGGCAGCCGGCGACGCCGGGGCAGCGGGCGCCGCGGGCGCCGGTGGCGCTGCGGGCGCTGCGCTCGCCGGGGCCACCACGGCCGCGACGACGAGCACCACCGCGACGGCACTCGCCGCGCCGGCCGCCGTCCACCGGGCGATCACCATCTGCCGCCCCCGTTCATGCTGCGTCTCGTGACGCCGAACCACTCGCCGTTTCACCCTCGAACTCCTTCGCGCGCCTGAGCATCACAGCGTCCGCCCTGGTGAGTCGGTGACTTTCTCCCCAGAAGTCACATCAACCTCACAGACAACAGAACGCCCTACGTGTTTCTTACACGTAGGGCGTTCCGTTTTGCGTGCGCCACGCTGTTACGCGTGGGATTTGTGTGACTTATGTTGTCCGGCGGGTCGCCCCACCGTCCGCGATCAGCGGAAGAAGCCCCGGTTCTTGGCGTTCCACAACATGTCCTGCCAGTAGCCCCATGCGTGGGTGCCGTTGGCGTCGTAGGTCATGACGGGCACACCCTGCAGGGCTGCTGCCGCCTCGAAGGCCTTGGCCTGCGTGAACGCCAGGACCTCGAGAGTCGAACCCTTGAACAGGTCGTCGAAGACGTTCGGCAGGGCGTTGTACTGACCGAACAGGCCGTTGCCCGAGCCGACGAAGAGCTTCATGCCGTGCATGCGGTTGATGTTCATGAACGGGTCGTTGTCGAACCAGCGCGGGCTCCACGGCGGGCCCCACATGCTGTCGATGTTCCACGGCTTCGGGTCCACGTCCAGCATCGCGATGCGCAGTGCGCTGCGCATGCCCGGCGCGTTCAGGAAGTTGTAGCCCGACAGCGATGCCGCGCGGTCGAAGTTCCGGCGGTTCTGAGCACCGATCACGAGGGCGGCGTTACCGCCCATCGACAGGCCGGCGATGGCGTACTTGCGGCCGGCACCGACGCGGTAGCCGCGGGCGTCGAGGGCGCGGACCAAGGTGTTGGTGATGACGCAGTTCCACTTGTACGTGTACTTCTGGCCGTTGAAGTTGCTGGGCGCATCCCAGTCCGAGTAGAAACTCGCCGGGCCGCCGATCGGCTCCACGACGTTGACGCCGGAGCGCACCATCTCCTGGACGTTGCTGTTGATCTCCCAGCCGCTGTAGTCGTACTGGGCACGCATGCCGTCGAGCAGGATCACGGTCTTGTAGTTGCCCGGACGCTTCCAGGCACGGACCTTCACGTTCGGCATGCCGCAGCCGTTCACGAAGAACTGTTCCTGTCCGACCGATGTCCCACCGATCCGGGCATTCGCCTGGCCCGCTCCCCCGATTACTCCGGCGAGTCCGATCACTGTCGCCATCGCGACGAACACGGCGACGAAACGACTACTCGTCCGGCCGGCGGTTCGCGGCTTGGCAGCACCTTCGCGCATCGACTGTTTTCTCCCTCTGTCACCTGTCAGGTCGGGGACCTTCTGTCCCCGGCCCAACCGGATCTTCTACGACA
The DNA here is from genome assembly GCF_049844895.1 of Gordonia sp. DT101. Lineage (NCBI taxonomy): Bacteria > Bacillati > Actinomycetota > Actinomycetes > Mycobacteriales > Gordoniaceae > Gordonia > Gordonia sp. DT101. The sequence continues at coordinate 831,880 of NZ_JBNCLX010000001.1, forward strand.
CCCGGCCGCTGGCCCTCCCCGAACCGATGCTCGATCGAGTCGTGAACAACTCGACCATCGGCCGACATCGGGCCGATCAGCACCGTTTTGGGAGCCTATTGCAAACCCCCTACCCTGACAAACCCTGTGACAGCAGTCACAAGGGCCAGGGAGACCCCTCGGTGGTGGGTCAGCGCACGGGCGTCCTGGTCACGCTGGTCTATCGACCAGATCCTGCCGAACGTTACCGATTCGAGATATTGAACACCAACCCGAACTGATGCCGATCTGTTGCCGATCCGACGGCCAGGACGACGAGATCGTCAGCGCGGATGGATGCGCGGAGGCATCTGGAGCCCACATCGCTGGATCTCGTACTCGGGGTCCCGTTCGATCCGGTAGTCGGTGAATCTGAACGACTCTTTGAGGTTGCTCTTGAACCGTTCGAAGGTCCACGGACCCTCATACGACTCGAAACGATCCTTGGTCTCCGGACAGGTCAGTGCGACCTCTGCCTGCCGGACGACGTCCTCGTCGAGATAGCCCGGCAGCACCGGTTTGCGGGGGAAGGCGTGTGCCTCGGCGACCACCCATTCCGACGGCAGCACCTTGTCGTGCCCGATCCGGCCGTCCTCGAGGCGCTCGGTATGGGCCGCGAGCGGGTACGCCAGGCCCATCTGGTCGATCACGCGGACGTCGAGCGGGGCATTCATGCTCGTCATGCCCAGATTGAGGAAGTAGACCGAGAGCTTTCGCTTCTTCGGCGCGATGTCGCCGGGCAACTTGGCGATGTACCACTCGTCGTAGTTGAAAGACGGCAGGATGACGCCGCCCTGGCTGTGGTATTTGTCGATCCACTCGACCATCGCGCGCATGCGCGGGTAGTCGAGGTAATCCTCCGCGGTGACCGGATTCTGGTTGCCCATGTTGGTCGTGTAGAAGCGGCGCTCGTCGACGATCCCGCTGCGGCCGATGTCGATGCCGGCATTGGGCAGGACGTTCTCGTGACTGTCGATGGCCCAGACCAGCGTGGTCACCCAGATGGCTGCCATCACGACGGAGCCGACGAGTTGGACGCGCGTTCGCCGCGTGCGGTCGGCGGATGCGGGGGTGCGACGGAAGGCGGCGCGCACATGACCCGGAATGGTGACCGGAATCACCATCAGCGGCAGCATCAGGGTGAACAACGGCACGAGCAGGACGCGCCCGTGCATGAAGTCGCCGCCCTGCCGGATCCAGTAGACGCCGCTGATGAGACCGGCGACCAGGATCATCACGACCACTGCGGTCGGGCTCTGCAACGAGGCGGACCACCGCGCCAGGCGTGCCCGCGGATTCGTGGCGGGGGCCGGGGCGTCATCGTCGGAGGGGCCGTCGTCGGCGGGGCCGTCGTCGGTGACCCGCATGCGGTTTCCGACGACGATCACGATCCCGGCGACGACCGCCAGGATGACCGGCAGCACCAGTACATAGGGACCGAACAGGTTGCCCACGTAGATGAAGCCCTGATGCCACTTGGACCCGCTGGCGTCCTTCGCCACGGCCGGATTCGGCACCAGCAGGGCGTAGTAGCCCATCCGGAAGATCTGATAACCCACGGGCAGGACGCCCGCGGCGACCACCATCCCGATCCGCATCTTCCACGACGACGGCGCCAGCAGCACGAGCAGCAACGCCAGGCCGCCGACCACGGTCAGCTCGGGGCGGATCAGCGGCGCGAGTCCCGCGGTGAACGCCAACGTGATCGTGGCCGCCCGGCCAGGCCAGGAGACGCCACTGCCGTGACGTCGGCTCCACGCGACCAGCTGGCACCACAACACGGCCACCCAGAAGATGCAGAGCCCGTTCTCCAGCCCGCTGGTGGCGAAGTCACGCGCGGGCGGCAGCGCGATGTAGACGATCGCACCCAACGGCAGCAGCAGGGTCCACCCGTCGCCGCCGAGCCCGCCGAGGCGCGTGCGGAACAGTCGCGCGGTGCCGTACATGGCGATCGGGATGGCCGCGACGGACAGCACGAGCGCGACCCAGAGGGCGACGTACTCGAGCTGACCGTCGGTGATCCACGCCCAGAACCACAAGAGGTAGGTCCACGCGGTCGAGGTGTTGGCCTCCACACGCTCGCCCGCGTTGAACACCGGGCCGTTGCCGGCGAACAGATTGCGGAGCGTCCGCAGGACGATGAGCCCGTCGTCGGCGATCCAGCGTCGCTGCCACGCACCGATAGCGAAGAAGATGGCCGTGGTGACGGCCCCGATGACGAAGCTGATGGTCGGAACCCATTGCCGCGGGCCCCAGCCGCGCACGCCGGTGCGGGTCGTCACGGTTCCGTCGGCCCGATCCTGGTTGCTCTCAGCGGGATTCCCGTTGCTGTCGGCGGGCTCGGTCGTCGCGGCAACGAACTTCTCGGTGTCGGACTCGTCGGAATCGACGTCAGTGGTGGGACCCTGGGCGGAGGACGAGTGCTCAGGAGACTGCATAGACCGCGACACCCACGCATACTAACCAGGCGACGGCCAGCAACTGCAGGACGCGGTCCCCGAGCGCGATCTCCTCCGGTTCACCCGCCTGGCCACCGTCGATGTCGACCGCGTAGCGCAGGATGGCGATGGTGAACGGGACCATCGAGATGGCGTAGGCGACATTGGTGTCGTGCCCGGAATTCTTGTCGAAGGCCCACAGCCCGTAGAACACGACGACTGCCGTGGCGGCCACCGTCCACACGAACCGCAGATAGGTCGTCGTGTAGTACTGCAGTGCCTTACGGATCTTGGCGCCGGTCCGTTCGGCGAGCTGAAGCTCCGCATACCGCTTGCCCGCGGCCATGAACAGCGAGCCGAACGCCATGACGAGCAGGAACCACTGCGAGAGGGCGATCTCGGCAGCGACGCCACCGGCGATCGCGCGCAGCAGGAATCCCGACGACACGATGCAGATGTCGATGACGGGCTGGTTCTTCCAGCCGAAGCAGTAGCCGAACTGGATGGCCAGATAGATCCCGATCACCAGCGCGGTCTGCCAGTTGGCGATGAAGGCGATACCGAGCGAGGCGACGAACAACACCGCGGCCAGGCCGTAGGCGAGCGGGACGGGCACCACACCCGCCGCGATCGGCCGGAAGCGTTTCGTCGGGTGATTCCGGTCGGATTCGACGTCCTTGGCGTCGTTGACCAGATAGATGCACGATGCGGCGAGACAGAACGCGACGAACGCGATCGCCACCGGGCCGAGTACATTGCCGTCGCCCACGCTTCCGGCGGCCAGCGGCGCCGCGAGGACGAGGACGTTCTTGACCCACTGTCGCGGCCGAACGGCCTTGATCAGACCGGTCGCCAGATTCTTCGGGGGTCCCAGCACCGGTTCGTGCTCGATCGGCTCTTCGCTCATGTCCTCGGGCTCATCTCGTTCCTGGATGTCGCGAACAGTCTGTCACCCGCCACCACGGCGGCCGCGCTCGCGGCTCCGATCGCCGCTCCGGCGAGCACATCGGTGGGGTAGTGCACACCCAGGACCAGCCGCGACACCAGCATCGGGGGCACGAGCGCGGCCGGCAGCGCGGCCGGGGGGAGTTCCGCGGCGCGACCGATCAGGATCGCCGCGGCGGTCGTCGACGTGGCGTGCGACGACGGGAAGCTCAACTTGCTGGGCGTGGAGACCCCGATACGGATGTCGGGATGCGAGGGCCGCCGACGCCGGACGACCCGTTTGATCACGACCGATGCGGCGTGGGCACCGAAAGCTCCCACGCCGGCCTCGATCCATCGTCGCCGCGCGTTCATGTCCCCGCGACGGTGCGCGAGTGCCGCGCCGGTGCCGGCCACGGCCAGCCATCCGAGCGAATGCTCGCCGAAATGCGAGAGCCCCCGCGCGGCCGGGACCACACCGGGCCGATCGGCGATCGCGGTCTGCAGACGGACCAGGAGCCCGGCCTCGCCGCTGGTCGGCCCGTCGAAGCCGTCCACCCCCGCGCGGTGTGAATCAATCGATTCCGAAGACACGCGCCCAACTCTCCTGACTCGTCAGTTCCTGGTGCTTAGCGCGGTAGGTCTCGCGCATCTGCGGGAAGCGTTCGCGCAGTTCCCGCACCAGTGCGGCCGATTCCCTGGCCAGCGCGATCATCTTGTCACGGTCACGTTGCCGATAGACCACACCGCGACCGTCGGCCGTGGTGACGGTCACCCCGTCCACCCGGCCCAGACTGAACCAGCGCGCCTCGATCGGCGGATAGTTCGCCTGCGGCACCTCGTGATGACGAGGGTCGGCCGGACGCGCGTTGTTGATCACCGCCGCCGCGAGAGACTTGATCTTGGCGACCTTGCCCACCGGCACCCGGGTGCCGAGATGGGTCGCCGCGCCGCTGGTCCGCGGGAGTTCGGTCGCCGACGGCAACACCACGGCGTCGGGATATTGCTTGCGCATCGCGGCGATCTTCGGCAAGGCGGTCGGCAGCAGATCCCGGATGTGGTCGGGTCCGGCGAGGAAGTCGCGGATCGCCTCGTTCTGGATCGCTACTGTCGAATACTCCAGGCACAGAAGATGTTTCGACGTCGCCTTGACCATCGACTTGAGGATTCCGTCGATCGGGCCGTCCTGGATCAGCGACGCGACCACCAGGCGGTTGCGCAGGTGGAAATAGGCCTGCCAGTCGATGGCGTCGTCCTTGTCGCTCCAGGCCATGTGCCAGATCGCGATTCCGGGAACGGTCGCCGTGGGGTAGCCGGCCCGCGCCGCGCGGAGTGCGAACTCCCAGTCGTCCCACTTGATGAACAGCGGCATGGGCAGGCCGATGGACTCCGCACATTCGCGCGGGATCATGCACATCCACCAGCCGTTGCCGTCGACGTCGATCCGACGATGGAGGTTCTTGGAGTTCTCCCGGTCGCGCAGTGGATGTTTCGCGAAGTTGTGGTCGTAGGAGACGAACGGCGCGGCGGTCCACATGAAGTTGTGCCGGTTGATCACCTCACCCATGCAGTGCAGGTGACTGCGATCCTGGAGGTTGAGCATCTGCCCGCCGACGAGCATCGGGGTCTTCGCGAATCGGGACATCGCCAGCGCCCGCAGGATCGAGTCCGGCTCGATCATGATGTCGTCGTCCATGTAGAGGATGTACGGAGAGTCGGTGAGCCGCAACGCCTCGTACATGATCCGCGCATAGCCGCCCGACCCACCGAGGTTGGGCTGCTCGAAGATGTGCAGCCGATCGCCGAGCGCTCCGGCCGCCTCGCCGTACCCGGGCTCGTCGACCACCTTGCGGGTGCCCTGATCGGGCATCAGCACGGCGTCGATGACCTCGTCCACGAGTGGATCGGACGTCAAGGCGGCCAGGGCATTCACCGCGTCGGTCGGTCGGTTGAAGGTGGGAATACCCACCGTGACCCGGCGGGTGTCCGGCCCGGCAGGGCTGTCGATCGGCGCGTACCAGCCGGCCGCGACGATCTCGGTGTCGGTGTCGCTGGTGATGTCGAACCAGATCCAGCCGCCGTCCTCGAACGGACCCAGGTCGAGCTCGAATTCCGCGACACCACGGCCGGTCTCGTCGGTGGCGACGAGGTCACCGCCGATGCCGATCCGGGAACCGTCGATCTTGGAGCGGTACAGGTCGACTCGACAGGTGCCGACCACCTCGACACGCAGTACGACCGATTCCAGGATGCTCCAGCGCCGCCAGTACGACGCGGCGAAGGCGTTGAAATAGGTCTCGAAGCTCACCTCGGACTCGGCCCCCACGAGCACCGAGGTCCGGCTCGGGGCATGGGCGCGCCGCGAATTGTCTTCCGACTCCACCAAGTACAGCGATCGCACGTCGATCGGCTCGCCGGGCCGCGGGAAGATGACCCGCTGCAGAAGCGCTTTCGCCTTCGACGGCGCCGCGCCCGCTGCCGGGATGTCGGTCTGGTCCACCGGGGTCACCGTCATCTATTCCACCTCTTCCGCGAGCGGCGCACCGTCGGCGAGGTGCGGCGCCAGCGTGTTGTCGAACATGGTGAGCGCACTCGCGATCGCCATGTGCATGTCCAGATATTGGTAGGTGCCCAGCCGACCGCCGAAAAGCACTTTGCGCGTTGCGGTCTCGGACTTGGCGAGCTCGCGGTACTGCGCAACCATCGCGCGGTCGTCCGGGGTGTTGATCGGGTAGTACGGCTCGTCGTCGTCCTTCGCGAACCGGCCGTATTCGCGCATGATCACGGTCTTGTCGTCGGGGTAGGTGTCCCGCTCCGGGTGGAAGTGCCGGAATTCGTGGATCCGCGTGTACGGCACGTCGGCGTCGTTGTAGTTCATCACCGGAGTGCCCTGGAAATCACCGGTCGGCAGCACCTCGGTCTCGAAATCCAGTGTGCGCCAGCCCAGCCGGCCCGCCGAATAGTCGAAGTAGCGGTCCAGCGGTCCGGTGTAGACGACCGGGGCGTCGGGACTGGCGGCACGCAGCTCGTCGCGGACGTCGAACCAGTCGGTGTTCAGCCGGACCTCGATGCGGTCATCAGCGGCCATCTTCTCCAGCCATGCGGTGTACCCGTCGACCGGTAGGCCCTCGTAGGCGTCGTTGAAGTACCGGTTGTCGAAGGTGTAGCGCACCGGCAGCCGCGTGATGTTGCCTGCGGGCAGATTCTTGGGATCGGTCTCCCACTGCTTGGCCGTGTAGTGCTTGACGAAGGCCTCATAGAGCGGGCGACCGATCAGGCTGATCGCCTTCTCCTCGAAGTTCGCCGCGTCCTTGGTGTCGACCTCACCTGCCTGCTCGGCGATGAGCGCGCGCGCCTCGTCCGGAGTGAAGTAGCGCCCGAAGAACTGCGACACCAATCCGAGGCCCATCGGGAACTGATAGGCCTGGCCCTTGTGCATCGCGAACACCCGGTGCTGATAGCCGGTGAAGTCGGTGAACTGGTTCACGTAATCCCACACCCGCTTGTTGGAGGTGTGGAACAGGTGCGCACCGTACTTGTGCACCTCGATACCCGTGCTGGGCTCGGCCTCGGAGTAGGCGTTGCCGCCGATGTGATGACGCCGATCGATGACCAGGACCCGCTTGTCGAGCTGGGTCGCCGCCCGCTCGGCGATGGTGAGGCCGTAGAAGCCGGATCCGACGATGATCAGATCGAAGGGTGCTTCGGTTCCGCTGCCGGCGTCGGTGCCCTGACGATTGCTTGCCACGGGAGTTCAGGGTAACGGACCCTTCCTGAGTAATCGCCGTGCACACGTCGCGACCGGTCGGTCGGGAGGTGTGCGCCCGTGACGAAGCCGCCGAACACGGGTAATCTCGACCCATTCGGCCTGCAGCCATCGGGCCTGGACATCCACCGTTGAGTTCAGGGGCTGCTCGTGCTCGTTCCTCTCGTTCCTCCTCCCGATCGACCTGCGATCGACCGCGTCGTGGTGGTGGTCCCCGTGCACAACGAGGAACGGCTGCTGTCGGCCTGTATTGCTGCCCTCGACGACGCCGTCGGCCGGGTCGCTGTCCCGGTCGAGCTCGTCGTCGTCCTCGACGCCTGCACCGACGGTTCCGCCCGGCTGGTCCCCGAGCATGTGACGACCGTCATCGGCACGGCTCGGTCGGTGGGGGCGGCGCGCCAGAGCGGATTCGCGCCCCACCTCGACCTGCCACTCGCCGATCGGACCTGGTTCGCCACCACCGACGCCGATTCCGAGGTGCCACCCGACTGGCTGGAAACCCACCTCGACGTCGCGAATCGCGGGGCCGACGCCTTCGTCGGGACGATCACCCCCAAGAACTGGGACAGCTGGTCGACGCACACCTCGGTCATGTTCGGCGCCCGCTACCTGCCCGGCGAGGGGCACGTCCACGTCCACGGCGCCAACCTCGGTGTCCGCGCCGACTGGTACCGCAGGGTCGGCGGCTTTGCCGCACGCAGCGGCGACGAGGACGTCGATCTCGTCCGGCGCCTGCGGGCCGCGGGCGCCCGGATCGACCGGAGCGGACGCGCGCCGGTGATCACGTCCACCCGGGCCGACGGCCGCACCGACGCCGGATTCGCCACCTACCTGCAAAGACTCGAGGCCCTGGGCCGCCAGGACCCGCATACGAGAAAGGTGTCACCGTGATCGTCGACGCTCCCGCACTGGCCTATCGCATCGTCAACGAGGGGGCGCTCGACGTCCCGTTGCCCGGCCACGGCGACACCGCGGTCCGGCTGCGCACTCTCGCCGACTTCTGTCATCGCGACATCTCGGTGGGACGACTCGTGGAAGCCCACCTCGACGCCGATGCGATTCTCGCGGAGATCGTCGGTGAACGCGTCGGACCCGACGAGATGTGGGGCGTCTGGGCGGCCGAACCGCCCGAACCGTGGGTCGCCGCCGAGTACTGCTCCGGGAACTGGCAGCTGTCCGGCGCGAAGCCCTGGTGTTCGGGCGTCGCCACCTGCACCCACGCCCTCGTGACTGCGGATCACGGCTCGCAGCGTCGGCTGTTCGCCATCGACCTGCGCCAACCGGGAGTCTGCGCCGAACGCGGGGGCTGGGCCGCCGCCGGGATGCGGGCCACCGAAACAGGTACCGCCCGCTTCGACCGGGCGATCGCACGCCCGATCGGCGAACCCGGCCAGTATTTGAGCAGGCCCGGCTTCTGGCACGGCGGCATCGGTGTCGCAGCCTGCTGGCTCGGCGGAGCCCGCAAGGTCGCGGGGGCTCTCTACCAGCGGGCGGAACGGCGGGACGGTGAGCACCGCGCGGACGAACTCACTCTGATGCACCTCGGTGCGGTGGACGCGATGCTGGCCGGCGGGCGGTCGGCACTCGAGCAGGCGGCGATCACCATCGACGCCGCGCCGAACGATGCGGCGGCGGCGCATCTGACCGCCCATCAGGTGCGCTGGGGCACCGAACAGATCGCTACCGCCGTCATCGATCGGGTCAATCGCGCCCTCGGTCCCGGACCGCTCGTCCACGATCGCGAACATTCGCGGGCGGTCGCAGACCTCACGGTCTACATCCGGCAGTCGCACGCCGATCGAGACCTGGTAGAGCTCGGCAGGCTCGCGGTGGAGCGGCACGTCTCCGACGACCGGCCACCGACAGCAATGGTGCCCGGGAACAGCGACGGCCGCTCGACGGTCATCCCGCACGCGATCCCGACGGAGATCCTGCGATGAACTCGATCGGGCCCGCACCCGGCGCGGCCGGGGGATTGGCGGTGACCCCGGTGCATGCGGACGGCACCCCGGAGGACCACTGGCAGCGCTGGCTGCAGGACCGCACACCGTGGCCTGCCCTGGAATTCGGCGTCGAGCGACTGGTGGTCCTCGGCGCGCACCCCGACGACGAGGTGCTCGGCGCGGGCGGGATCATGGCCTCCGCTGCGCTCGCGGGTGTCGAGGTCGTGGTCGTCTGCATGTCCGACGGCAGCGGCTCCCATCCCGGCTCGCGGACCCTCACCCCGGAACAGCTGGCGACCCGTCGCCATGTCGAGCTGGCGACCGCCACCGCGCTGCTCGGCCTCCCGACCCCCCGCTGGTTCGGACTGCGCGACGGCGGGCTCACCGAGCAGGCGCACACGATGGCGGGCATCCTCGACGCCGTCCTCGACGAAGTGCCCGACGTCCCGACCGGTCTGGTGTCGGTGTGGTCGCACGACGGCCATCCCGATCACGACGCGGTCGGCCGCTGCGCGATCGAGGTCGCCCGGCGGCGAGGTCTGCCGCTGTGGATGTATCCGATCTGGATGTGGCATTGGGCCGCGCCCGGCGACTCGTCGGTGCCATGGGACCGCGTACGCGTCCATCGCCTCGAGCCCGAGGTGCTCGCCGTGAAACATGCCGCCATCCGCTCCTTCGACAGCCAGATCAGACCACTGTCGCCCGACCCGGCCGATGCCGCCATCCTCCCGCCGCATGTCCTGGCGCACCTCACCCGCGCCTGGGAGTTCGTGATCGTATGACCGGCCAACCAGCCTCGTCGGCACCACCGCCGACCTCACCACCGCCGACCTCACCACCGCTGTCCGACAAATACTTCCATGACATGTATGCCGCCGGCGACGATCCGTGGGGCTTCACCGAGCGCTGGTATGAACGTCGCAAGTACGCCCTCACCCTGGCGTCGCTCTCGTCGGAACGATACCGGCTCGCCTTCGAGCCGGGCTGTTCCATCGGCGTGCTCAGTGCCGAACTCGCCCTGTGTGCGGATCGCCTCATCTGCATGGATCTCAGCCCCCGGGCGACCGAACTCGCGAGGCGGCGCCTGGCCCGGCACAGCGACCATGTGGAGGTCGTCACGGGCGACTTCGTCAGCGACTGGCCCGACGGCGAGTTCGACCTGATCGTTCTCAGCGAGATCCTGTACTACCTCACGCCGGCTGCGCTCGACGATCTCATCGACCGGCTGCCCCGTTCACTCTCCCCGGATGGCGAGATCGTCGCCGTACACTGGCGTCATACGGTTTCCGAGTACCCGCAGACCGGGGACGAGGTCCACGATCGTCTGCTCGACTCGGATCTCATCCATTCCGCGGGCTATCGCGACGCGGATCTCTGCCTCGACCTGTTCGGACGAGAGTCACGAGGATCAGTCGCCCAGCGCGAGGATCTCGTAGGCTGACCGAGTCAATTTCACTACCCGGCCGAACCGGGAATGGCGCCGAGGAGCCGGCATGAATTCCGAAAACACCGTCCGGATGGCCGAGATCGTCCGGGAACTACGGATGGAGAGCACCGACACCGAATCGGTGCTGCGCGGGATCTCGAAGACGGCGGTCGGTTCGGTACCCGGCGCCGAGTACGCCAGCGTCACCCTGGTGACGGATGGGCACATCGAGACGCCCGTGATCGTCGGTGATCTCGCGGGCAAATCCGACGCCGTCCAGCGTGAGCTCAACGAAGGACCGTGCGTGCGGTCCGCGGTCGACGACGTCACGATCATCATCGACGACATGCGCGACGAGCAGCGGTGGCCGCGATTCGCCCCCGCGGCATCCGCACTCGGCATCAGGTCGATGGCCTGCCTCTGCCTCTACATCGACGGCCGCGACTTCGGTGCACTCAACCTGATCAGCACCGCAACGCACGCATTCGACCCGGATTCCATCTCGGTCGGCGAGCTGTTCGCCGCGCACTGTGCCACCGCGTTCTCCGCGGTCCGGGAGAAGGAGCAGCTCCGGGCGGCGCTCAGCTCGCGCGACATCATCGGCCAGGCCAAGGGGATGATCATGGAGCGCTACCGGATCAACGCCGACGAGGCCTTCCGGCTGTTGTCGCGCCTGTCGCAGGACGGCAACATCAAACTCGTCGAGGTGGCGACCCGGATCGTCGAGTCGGGTCCCGAATAGTCGGGGTGACGGTCAGCGCAGCACGTCGGAACGCGGGAACCCGACCACGGGCTGACCGCCGCGGACCAGATAATCGGCGAGTCCCTTGCCGACCAGTGCGTGTGCACCCGTCTGCTCGCTGAACAACATCAGCCCGCGCTGGAAGAGCTGGATGACGCCTGCGCCGTCGGGGGTGAGGTTCGGTACGCCGATCACCTGACCGAGCGGGCCGGTGACGCCGCCGAGATCGTCGAACTTGCCGTCGAGCGCGCTGGTCCCGATGGAGAGCAGCTGCGACGAACCCGGAATCAGTTTGTCGGGCAGCGAGCTGAGGCTGCCGAGGTCGAGCGAACCGCCGCCCGGACCGTCGGGCCCGGTCGGCGGTTTGACGATCTTGGGTTTCGCCACCTGTCCCTGCACGGCGAACCACGCCGACTTGAGTTTGAGCATCGTGCGCGCTTCTTCGCCCGAGACCTCTCGGGTGCCTCCCGAGCCGACGGCGCGGACCTTGATCGCGCGGCCGTTCTCCGGTCCGAGACCGTTCGCCTCGACGACATCGAGGCTGCGCAGCGCACCCACGCCGAAGGCGGCGCCGACGCTGCCGGCGTTCACCGTCGCCGTCCAGTTGCGGTTCGGCGACGCGGAGTCGCCGTCGTCACGCACCGCGGGGAATCGTCCGCCTGCCGTGTATCCGCCGGTCGACGATGAGAATTCGGTGAAGGCCGGTTGTCCGCCCTGGAGCAGGATCTGTCCGGCGGTCGCATCGGCGGCCCGGTTGGTGCGCGGGTCCTCGCTCGCGACGGCGCCGTAGACCTGGGAGTTCTGGGTGTCGTCGATCTTCTTGCCCCCGGCGATGGCGGCCAACGCATAGGTGCGCGCGGCCACGGCCTGCGCCTTGAGTGCCTCGGCACCACCGGCGTCGGCCCATCCCGGCGAACTCTCCTTCGGGATCACGCCTTTGACGTAGTCGTCGATGTGGAGACGGTTGACGACCCGCCCGCCGTCGAATCCGAGCGCACCGCGATACGCCTGATTCGATCCGCACATCTTGAGGAATTCGTTGCCCGGCCGGCTCGGCCCCATGTTGATCGGCTCCACCGACGGCGCGGTGACCGTCCGAACAGGTCCACCACCGCAGCCGGTGGTGATGGTGGCAGTGTTCCCGGACAGGCTGACCGCCTGCCCGGGAGCCACCATTTGGCCACTGACTCGCATCCCGGCGTCCGCGTGCACATTCACCGAGTTCTTACCGGTCAGGATGACCGAGATCTCGGGCCTGTCCACCTTCCCCGCGGTGGTGCCGCCGTAATAGTGGCGCAAAATCTGTTGTGCCGACCAGCCTTTACGGGCGTAGCCGAACGCACCCCACTGCCCCATCCCGCGTCCGTGACCGAGACCGTGCCCGATCAGGGTGATCTGCGATCCGGCCGTGAGCGCGATGTCGTCCGTCGACCTCTTCGCCTCGTTGACGAGCAGCAGACCCCCCGCGATCAACACAGGCGCCAGCCCGATCGCAGCAAAGGACAGCGATCGGGTCCGGGCGTGCCGAGGGCGTGCTCTGACCAACGTCTCGGAAGTCCTTCCGTGCGGCGTGGAGTGCTTCGTACGTGTGTGGAGCGCGTGTTACTGGTGTGACTGTTGTGACCCTAGTGAATTATCCGATGGATCATCAACCCCAGGAGATAACAACCGCATCACGAGTTTCACAGACTCGGCGCGCGGCGTGGACGGTGCATGCGCGCGCCGACACGATGGCGAACCATGCGTCGCCCCCGTCTCAGCAGATCCCGTCCCAGACCCTCGATCGTGCTCGCCTCCGTGGCTGCGGCGATCGTCGCGAGTCCGTTCGCCGTCGTCATCGCCGGATCTGACCCGCGCCCGACCGACCGCCACCGCGACCTCCCGACGACCACCATCGACGAGCTCGGCCTGGCCGACGTACCGTCGGCGGTTCTCGACATCGCCGAATCGGGGCTCGCCGCAGCCGGAATCCGACTTCCCGAGCCCGATCCGGGACTCGCGATCCCGGCCACCGACGATCGGCCGGTCGGTGCGGCCGTCAAGCACATCGCCGGTGACAAACCCCTGAAGATGGTTGCGTTCACCTGGGATCGAGCAGTCGATGCATCGATGCTGTTGCGCGCCAAGCACTCCGACGGAACCTGGGGAGACTGGACGAAGCTCGAGCCCGTCGAGACCGCCGCCGCACCATCACCCGAGCACCCGGCCGGTACCGAACCCGTCTGGGTGGGCGACGCCCGCGAGGTCCAGGTGGCGGTGACCGACTCCGGGGTCGCCATCCCCGCTGCGGAAGCGCCCGGCGGTGGGCTCGTCGAGTGGGGCATCGGCACCGCGAGTGCCGTGGTCGAGAAGCTGCTGACCACCGCGATGTCGGCGATGACGGCGACACTGATCAGCCCGGAGAGTCTGCTGTCGCTGGGCTCCTCACTGTTGACCCCGCTGCTCGGTGGTCCGTCAGTGGTCGCCCGCGCGCAATGGGGGGCCGACGAGTCGATCCGGTGTTCGCAGCCGGCCTATTCCCCCGCGGCGCGCGCGGCCATCGTGCACCACACCGCAGGCAGCAACGACTACACGCCCGAGCAGTCCGCGGAGATCGTGCGCGGTATCTACGCCTATCACGCACGCACTCTCAACTGGTGCGACATCGGCTACAACGTGCTCGTCGACAAGTACGGACAGATCTTCGAAGGAGCGTTCGGCGGGCTCGACCGCAACGTCGAGGGCACCCACACCGGCGGCTTCAACAAGGCGACGGTGGGCGTCTCGATGATCGGCAATCTCGACCAGGTGGCCCCCACCCCCGCGATGATCTCGTCGGTCGCGCGATTCCTCCGCTGGCGGCTCGGCAAGGCCGGCGTGAACGGGCTGGGCAGCGCCCAGCTCACCGCGGAACCGTTCACCGACAGCAAGTTCCCCGCCGGAGCGGTCACCAGCCTGCCGGCGATCAGCGGGCACCGGGACTACAACAACACCAGCTGCCCAGGCGAATTCGGCCATGCAGCACTGACCGCCATCCGGTCCATGGCCGGTTAGTCCCCCCTCCCCAACCCAACAACCCACCCAACCCAACCCCCCTCCGCAGCCGCGACGGTTCTCGGCATCCGCGCCCCCATTTGGGCGTCGCGGATGACGGAAACCGTCGCGGCTGCGGGGTGGGGTGGGTTAGGTGAACCAGCGTTCGAGGACTCGGGCGACGCCTTCGTCGTTGTTCGTCAGGGTCACTTCGTCGGCGGCGGCGAGAGCCGCCGGGTGCCCATGCGACATCGCGACACCGTGATGCGCCCAGGTGAGCATCTCCACGTCGTTGGGCATGTCGCCGAACGCGATGGTCGATGTGTCGCGCAGATCGGCGAGTCCGACGAGATCCCGGAGCCCGGCCGCCTTGTGGGTGTCCGGCATCGACAACTCGATCAGCCCGTTGTCGGTGGAGAAGGTGATCTGGGCGAGCCCGCCGATCGCGTCACGCAGCCGTGCCGCCATCTCGTCGCTGCGCATATCTGGCTGCCGGACAAGAAGTTTCACCGCCGGTTCGGCGTACACCTCATCGTCCCCGACCTCGATGTGGTCGGGGTTGAGCCACGCGTGCCGGTACCCGGCGGTGGCGACGAACGGGAGCGTCGCGGCGTCGTGAGCCGATCGTCCGGCACGCTCGGCCGCGATTCCGCAGCCCGGGATCTGCCGATAGGCGCGTTCGACGAGTTTCTCCAGGGTGTCGGAATCCAGTGTCGCCGCGGAGATCACCCGATCGTGCGCGACGTCGTAGAGGATGGCACCGTTCGCACACACCGCGTAGCGGACCTGCGCGGCGGTTCCCTCGAATTGGTCGGTGATCTCGGCGATCCAGCGTGGTGGCCGACCGGTGGCGAGGACGAATTCGACCCCGGCGTCGACCGCTCGGCCCACGACCTCGATGGTCCGGTCGGACACGCGGTTCTGATCGTTGATCAACGTACCGTCGACGTCGGTGGCGATCAGCGTGGGCGGGCCGAATCCCGTTGGGCCCGGATCATTTCGGGTCACCGCTCACCACGCGCTTTCGCTGCTCGCGCGGCTGCCTTCTCGGCGGCCTCGACATCCTCGATCACATGCGCCTCCTCAGGCGTCGGCGCGGAACCACCCAGTCGCGACGGCACCCAGTAGGCGTCCGCCGGGTGCGGTCCGTACGTGTCCTGCACCTCGTGCAGGAGGGTGGTCATCGTCTCCTTGAGCCGCGCGGTCGCATCTTCCGGATCTTCATCGGCCCGGACCGTCACGGGCTCGCCGTATCGCACCGACATCGGGAGATGGCTGCGGCCCATCTGACGGGTGCCGGGCTTCGTCTTGGTCCACTGCCGCTGCGCGCCCCACACGATCGACGGCACGATGGGGACCTGCGCCTCGACCGCCATCCGGACGGCGCCGGTCTTGAATTCCTTCAGCTCGAAGCTCCGGCTGATGGTCGCCTCCGGGTACACGGCGACGATCTCGCCCTCGCGCAGCCGCGACACCGCCGCGCGGTAGGCCTCCGCCCCCATCGAGCGATCCACCGGGACCGTCTTCGTGTGGTTCACCAGGAAACGCATGATCGCGATGTCCATCACCTCGGACTTGATCATGTACCTGGTGCGGCGGCCCGCCCGGTACATCCCCAGGGCTGCCGGGATGAAGTCGGTGTAGGCCGTGTGGTTCACGGTCAGGACCGCGCCCCCGGTCCGCGGGATGTTCTCGAGCCCCGAGAATCGCAGGTCGAGCCCCTGCGCACGAACCAGACCGTTCGCGATGATCTCGAGCGTCCGGTAGACCGGTTCCATAGCGGCAAGCCTATCTGGCGTGAACGATCAGGATTCCGCGTCCGGTGCGTCACGTTGCGCGCGCTTGGCGGCCTGCTCGTCGGCGTCCATCCGGTTGGCTTCTTCGAGCGTGGGCGCCGCCCCGCCCAGGCGGGCGGGTACCCAGAACTCGCCTTCGGGGTGTTCGCCGTAGGCATCCTGCAGTTCGAGCAGCTTCTCGCCCATCACCTTGTGCAGCTCGGCGGTGATCGAGTCGGCGTCCCCCACCGGTTCGATTGGCTCGGCGACGCCGATCATGATCTTGACGCCGCTGCGACCCAGGTTCTTCGGATAGCCCTTCGTCCACACCCGCTGCGCTCCCCAGATGACCGTCGGGATGATCGGCGCTCCGGATTCCAGCGCCATCCGCGCGGCGCCGGACTTGAACTCCTTCAGCTCGAAGCTGCGGCTGATGGTCGCCTCTGGGTACACCCCGACGAGCTCGCCGTGCTTCAGATAGTCCACCGCGTCCCGATAGCTCTGTGCCCCGCTGCCGCGGTCCACCGGGATGTGCTTGAGGGCACGCATGATCGGACCGGAGACCTTGCTGTCGAAGACTTCTTTTTTCGCCATGAACCGCACCTTGCGGCGGTGCTGCAGGAACGCCGGGATTCCCGCGTAGGTGAAGTCCATGTACCCGGTGTGGTTGATCGCCACCACCCCCGGTCCGTCCTTCGGCACGTTCTCGACGCCGGACACCGTGAACTTCAGCCCCTCGGCCAGCCACAACAGTCGTGCGGTCGTGATCACAGCGTCGTAGACGGGTTCCATGCGTCGAGCTTAGGTCATCGCCGAGGGGCTACCCTGAAGGCCGATTTGTTCTCGGACCATCCCCGCTCGGTCCGAGTGCTCAGGAGGCGAGAAGTTGCAGATCACCAGCATCGGACATGCCGGTTTCCACATCCGGACCACCGCCGGATCCATTCTCTGTGATCCGTGGGTCAACCCTGCCTATTTCGCGTCATGGGTGCCGTTCCCGGACAACTCCGAACTGGACTGGAAGTCGCTGGGCGATTGCGACTACCTCTACGTATCGCACTTGCACCGCGACCATTTCGACGAGCGCAATCTCCGCGAGAATGTGAACAAGGACGCCACCGTACTGCTGCCCGACTATCCGGTGCCCGATCTGCGCCGCGAGCTCGAGGAGCTCGGCTTCCACACCTTCGTGGAGACCGAGGATTCGGTGAAGACGACCGTCACCAACGACAAGGGTTCGCTGGACGTGATGATCATCGCACTGCGAGCGCCGGCCGACGGCCCGATCGGCGACAGCGGGCTGATCGTCTCCGACGGTGAGACCACCTGCTTCAACATGAACGACGCACGTCCCATCGACCTCGACGTGATCGACGAGTCGTTCGGTCACGTCGACGTCCATCTCCTGCAATACTCGGGCGCGATCTGGTACCCGATGGTCTACGACATCCCACGCAAGTCGAAGGCCAACTTCGCGGCGCAGAAGCGACAGCGGGGCATGGACCGGGCCCGGTCCTACATCGAGCAGGTCGGGGCGAGCTGGGTGGTCCCGTCGGCCGGGCCACCGATGTTCCTCGACGACGACCTGTTCGGTCTGAACGACTTCGGCTCCGGCGTCGACGGTGCGGACGAGACGTCCATCTTCCCGGACCAGGAGACCTTCCTGGAACAGATGCGGATTCACGGCACGGACGACGGCGAGCGCCACCGCGGCCTGCTGATGGTGTCCGGGTCGGTCGCCGATTTCACCGGCCCGGCGTTGAACGAGGTCTCGCATCCCTATGCGCCGCACGAGGTGTTCGGCGAGAACAAGCGGGCCTACCTGGAGCGGATGAAGCAGAAGTTCGCGCCGGTCATCGCCGCCGACAAGGCGACCTGGGCCGTCGACGACGGCGAGCCGCTGCTGCCGGCACTGCGGGACCTCTTCGAGCCGATCATGGCGCAGTCCGATCTCATCTGCGACGGCATCGGCTATCCGGTCGGTCTGGTGATGGACGACCAGACCGTGGTACTCGACTTCCCGAATCGCATCGTCCGTGATCCGAAAGAGGGAGAAGGCAAGTACCGTTACGGTTTTCGGATCGCTCCGGAGTTGGTGCGGACCGTTCTCCGCGACGACGAACCCGACTGGGTCAACACGATCTTCCTCTCCACGCGATTCACCACGTGGCGGATCGGCGGGTACAACGAGTACCTCTACACGTTCTTCAAGTGCCTCAGCGACGAACGGATCGCCTACGCGGACGGCTGGTTTGCCGAGGCACACGACGATTCGTCGTCGATCACCAAGGACGGCTGGGAATTACAGCGCCGCTGCCCGCACCTGAAGGCGGACCTCTCCAAGTTCGGCGTGATCGAGGGCGAGAAGCTGACCTGCAACCTGCACGGTTGGCAGTGGGACCTGCCGAGCGGCCGATGCCTCACATCCAAGGGGCACGAGTTGCGCTCCCGACGGCTCGAGGGCTGAGCCTCACGAGCCGAGACGGCAGAATCCGAGAAGTCCAGTGGCACAACGCTCTTACCGTGGCCGCACGGTCGAGGAACGGCAGTCCGAACGTCGGGACAGGTTCATGACCGCCGCACTCGACGTCTTCGGCACCGGCGGTTACGACCGCGGTACCGTGTCGGCCATCTGCGCCGCAGCCAAGTTGTCCCGCAGGCAGTTCTATGAGCTGTTCGACACCCGCGAAGACCTGCTGATCGCGGCCTACGACATGATCCACGGCGAGGCGCGTGACGCCGTGCTGGCCGCCTTCGCCGACGTCGACCAGGCGGACGCCGGTATCGAGGAGCGCACCCGCGCAGCCGTGGGGGCGTTCTTCGACTCGGTCGCGACGGATCCACGTCGCATGCGGATCGCCTTCGTCGAGGTCGGCGGCGTGAGCAGTCAGGTCGAGAGTCACCGCGTGCAGGCCCGCGGGCAATGGACCGAATTCTTCTCCGCCGCGGCCGCCGAGTTCACCGGTTTGTCGGAGTCGGAGTTCGGCTTCACCTACGAGGCCGCCGCGTTCATCGGTGCGCTGACCGAGGCCGGGCATCTCTGGGCGACCAGTGAACACCGGCCCGACCGGGACACCGTGGTGGAGATGCTCGTCGGCATCATCCTGTCGTTTGCCGCGGGCCGGTCCACGCCGAAAGACCACTGACGCAGCAATTGCCCGCGCTGACCTGCCGTGCTACCTTCTGCGCAATGTGGAACTCGGTGTTCTCACATTGCCGGCTTCGCTGGTGACCACGGCGTGCCGTCCCGCCCTCGTCGCGGGAGGTCATGTCGGTCTGGGGGTCACCGGAGCGGTGCTCGGAGATCTCTTCGGCGCCGCTCCGGTGACGGCCTCGTCTCACCCCTGACGTGTCTCACCCCTGTCTTCTCTCATCCCTGTCTTCTCTCATCCCTGGGGAACCGCAGGTGACGACGCCACGGTGACCGCACCCGCGACGGCCGCGACGAACGCGATGGCCGCCACCGGCCCCCACCCGGCACGCGTGGTGTCGCCGAGCAGCGCGATGCCCACCGCGCCCGGCACCACCGTCTCCCCGACGACGAGGGCCGCGGCGGCACCGTTGACCGAACCGGTCTGCAACGCGACGGTGAACAGGTAGAAACCGCCCACACCACACACGACGATCGCGTATGCAGCCGGATCGGTGAGCAGTTCACCGAGGGCGAACGGCTCGATCCCGTGCACGATGCGGACCGCGACCGCCATCAGTCCGAACACGACGCCGCCGAGCAACCCGGCGACCACCGCGATGCGTGCACCCAGGACCTGGACGATCGCCTGGCCGCCGGCGATGAGTGCGAGCCCGAGGATCAGTACCGTCCAGTGCAGCCACGCCCCGTCGTGGCCATGCCCCTCGTCGGCGGAGGCCAGCGCGAGCACGACCAGCGCGACGATCACGACCGCGATGGCGATCTGGTCGCGCGTCCGCAGGCGGACGTGGAGGATCACAGTCGCCAGGATCGCCGTCACGACGAGGTTCGCGCTGACGATCGTCTGCGCGAGGAACAACGGGATTTCTCGCGCCGCGACGAGGTTCCCGATGAATCCGATGCCG
Organism: Gordonia sp. DT101; assembly: GCF_049844895.1. Lineage (NCBI taxonomy): Bacteria > Bacillati > Actinomycetota > Actinomycetes > Mycobacteriales > Gordoniaceae > Gordonia > Gordonia sp. DT101. The sequence continues at coordinate 851,980 of NZ_JBNCLX010000001.1, forward strand.
TCGAGGACCAGACCGGCCAGGAACGAGACGGTGAGCATCGCGGTCACCGTCGACCGCAGGCTGGGAGCGTGCGACTGCCCGGATGCGTCCGTGTCCACCGTCGGATCCGCCACGCTCTGGGCGCCCCGGGCCTGGAGTACCGATGCCGTGCCGTAGCCGAGCGCAGCGACGACGGCGGCGACGATCCCGATGATCATCGGATCAGTATCGCCTGCCAGCGGCCGTCAACCCGTCTGGTCGACCGATTGCCTGCCGGGCGGTGCCATCCCGGCTGGGAGGTACCGCCCGGCAGGAGGCTCACGCCGCGGCACTCCCTGCGTCGTCGGCACCGTCGCCACCGGAATCGTCTGACGCCGCTCCCGCGTCCGCCGTGTCCTCCACGCCCGCATCGGCAGCATGACTGTCATCGGTCGTGGATTCCGCACTGCCGGACCCACCCGCGTCTGCGACGGTGCCGTCGGCACCGTCGGATGCGGTGACATCTGCATCAGCACCGGCACCGTCGCTCGCCGGCGACGCCGAACCCCCGGTCTCCGCTTGGTAATCGGTCTCGGCCGGGGCCTGCACCTCGTCCTCGGTGTTCCCGGTCGCGGTCTCCTGTGTCGCCGCGTCCCCGCTCGCGGACACCTCGCTCGCGGAAACCTCGGTCGCGGTCTCGGTGGTGTCCTCGGTCCCGGTCTCGGTGGTGGCGTCCTCCGGTACAACCGGCTCCTCGGAGTCGGTCGTCGCCGGGACCGCGGCCGAACCGGCCACTTCCTTGATGACGGCGGCGTTCACCGCTCGTGCGAACTTGATGACCGAGAAGCCGGCGTCGGCGAGGCCGCGATTCGCCGCCGTCGCGATGGCCGTGCCGTCGTGCGAATCCCAGGCCGCGACGACGTCATCGGTGGTGGCACCGAGTTGACGTTGCAAGGTCCGGAACTGCATCTGCACCTGTGAGGACAGCGTCGGTTGAGTGCCGAACTTCTGGCCGTTCCAGTCCAGCAACACCCATCCGTCCTCCGGATTTCCCTCGACGACAACATAATCGGTGTTGTCCAGCGAGGCGGTCGTCAACAGCTTGATCTTGTCCGCAAGGGTGAGGTTCTGCGCATTGATCATCGTCCAGATCATGATCGTCCCACCGTGGGAGAAGACCACCGCGTTGCGGTCACCGTTGTCGTAGACGGTCTGCAGGGCGCCGTTCACCCGGTCGTTGAACTCATATCCGTTGCTCGCGCCCGGGATCCGCATGTCCAGCTGGCCCGCCATCCAGGCACCCAGGTACAAGGCGTACCCACCGGCCGCCTCAGCCTCCGGAGTGCCCTCGTAGATCCCGGCCTCGATCTCGCGGAATCCCGGCAGCACCTGGATCGGCAGACCCAGATACTGGGACATGGGCGCTGCGGTGAGCTGCGTCCGCACCATGGACGATGCGTAGATCCCGTCGTAGTTGTTGTCCCCCAGCAGCTGCGCTACTGCCTTCGCCTGTTGCTGCCCCTTCTCGGTGAGGACAGGCCCGGGGACGGAGGTGTCGATCAGACCCGAGGCATTACCCTCGGACTCGCCGTGCCGGACAAACGTCACCTGCATCATCTCTGCAGCCGAGGCCGGCACGGCCGCGAGCAGGATGACGACGGCCGAAGCCATCAAGGTGAGCAGGGCGCGCCATCGTAAGACGCGTCGGCGCCGGGATGGTCCGGGCTGAACAAGGCGGTATGTCATACGTCACTCTCCAGGAGCCGAATGGGACATATCACCCTGGCTCGTCGAACGTATGACCGGCAACGACACTTCCCGCTCAGCGGGCACTCAGGAAACGGGAGTTCAAGAAAGTGGGTCGGAGCCCTTGTGCGCGCGGTCCAGACCCAGCTGCTGGGTACGGCCGTAGCCCCGAGGCATGTTCGTGACGTCGGCGGATTCGACCGCCGTGACCGCACCCGAGGAGGCGAGGACGACGCCACCCCCGACCGCGGCGACGAACGCGACGATCGCGACCGGGCCCCAACCGGCGCGCGTCACATCGCCCAGCAGCAGGATGCCGACCAGACCGGGAAGTACCGTCTGTCCCACCACCAGGGCGGCGGCCGCACCGTTGACCGACCCTGTCTGCAACGCCACGGTGAACAGGTAGAAGCCGCAGATCCCGCTGAACAACAATCCGTAGAGCGCCGGGTCGGTGAACAGGGTGCCGGGGTGGAAGGGGTCGAGGCCGTCGAGGATTCGTGATGCCACCGCCATGACGCCGAAGAGCGCCCCGGCGATCAACCCGGTGGCGGCGGCGATGTGCTTGTGTATCTTGCGCATGACGACGATGCCGAGGCCGAACACGAGCGGCCCGGCCACCAGGACCGCCCAGTGCGTCCAGCGGTCGTCGTCGACGCCCTCGCGACCGGCCGACACCGCCAGCAGCACCAGTGACGCGATCACCACCGATCCGGCGAGCCAGTCCCGCATGGTCAGCGACACGTGCAGGACGACCATCGCCAGCAACGCGGTCGCCACCAGTCGCGCCGAGATGATGGTCTGCGACAGGAACAACGGGATCAGCCGGGCCGACAGGATGGTGGAGATGAACCCGACGATGTCGAAGACGAACCCGATCAGGAACGGCACCGTGAGCATCGTGAGCATCGTGGACCGAAGTGACGGATGGGATTTCGATGATTTCCGGCGTTCTTCCCGGATCGCCGCGCGGTGCGCGACCTGATCTGCTCCCAGCGCCTGCAGCACTGCTGCCGCGGCAAACGCGATGGAGCCGATCACCGCGATGATGATGCCCGTGGTCATCCGACGGCGACTATTCCGTGTGCCGGATCATTTGGGCTCGAGCACTTCGGTGCCCACGAACCGCGCGAGCTCCGGCGGGAGCTTCACCGAGCCATCGGGCTGCTGGTGGTTCTCCAGGATCGCGACGATCCAGCGAGTGGTCGCGAGGGTACCGTTCAGCGTCGCCGCGATCTGGGGTTTGCCGTTCTCGTCGCGGTAGCGGATGGACAGCCGCCGCGCCTGGAACGTCGTGCAATTCGACGTCGAGGTGAGTTCCCGGTAGGTGTTCTGGGTCGGCACCCAAGCCTCGCAGTCGTACTTGCGGGCGGCCGACGAGCCGAGATCTCCACCGGCGACATCGATCACGCGGTAGGGCACGTCGATGGCGGCGAGCATGTCCCTCTCCCAGCCGAGCAGCTTCTGATGCTCGGCTGCGGCGTCCTCGGGTCTGCAGTAGATGAAGCCCTCGACCTTGTCGAACTGATGCACCCGGATGATGCCGCGGGTGTCCTTGCCGTAGCTGCCGGCCTCCCGACGGAAGCAACTCGACCAGCCCGCATAGCGTTTCGGTCCGTCGGCGAGGTCGATGATCTCGTCCGAGTGGTAGCCGGCCATCGGCACCTCCGACGTCCCGACCAGATAGAGGTCGTCGTCCGCGAGGTGATAGACCTCGTCGGCGTGGGCTCCGAGAAAACCGGTGCCGCCCATGATCTCCGGCCGCACCAGCACCGGCGGGATCATCAGGGTGAACCCGTTCGCCACCGCTTTCTGCGCGGCCATGTTCAGCAGTCCGAGCTGGAGCAGGGCGCCTTGGCCGGTCAGGAAGTAGAAGCGCGATCCGGACACCTTGGCCCCGCGCTCCATGTCGATGAGCCCCAGCGACTCCCCGAGTTCCAGGTGGTCCTTCGGGTCGTCGATCGTGCGCGGTTCACCGACATGCTCGAGCACCACGTAGTCGTCCTCGCCACCGGCCGGCGCGCCGTCCTCGACCAGATTGGAGATCGCGCGGTGCGCGGCCGTCGCCGCCTCGTCGGCCGCATGCTGGCGGCCGACCGCGGCCTTCACCTGCTCGGCGAGGTCCTTGCCCTTGGCCAGCAGTGCGGTCTTCTCGTCACCCTGCGCCTTGCCCACCTGCTTGCCGAGCGCCTTCTGCTCGGACCGCAGCGTGTCGGCCTCGACGATGGCCGACCGTCGTGTGGCGTCGGCGTCGAGCAGGGCGTCGACCAGGCCTGGATCCTCGCCCCTCGTCCGCTGCGAAGCTCGCACGAGGTCGGGGTTCTCACGAAGAATCTTGAGGTCGATCACGTATGAAACCCTACTTGAGGTGTGGTTGCGCCCGTAACGGAGTGGCGCCGCCCGCCGATCCCCATCACGACACCTCGCGCCCCGCACTCGCCCGGCGCTCCTCCATCTCTGCCCGGTCCGGAAAGGACTCCCCGCATGCACGTGACCCGTGCGTTTCTCACGCGTACCGCAACCGTCGCGGCTTCTCTGGCGACCGTCGCGATCGTCGCCGCGGGTATGGCGATCGTCGAGCTGAGCAGTCCCGACGTGGAGGCCTCCGCGGCGCGCAACGAGCGCGCGGCGTCGGTCGGCCGCCCGGCTGCGAAGTATGTGGCCTTGGGGAGTTCGTATGCGGCCGGTCCGGGCGCCACCCGGCTGGTGGATCGACGGTGTCTGCGGACCACGGACAATTACCCACACCAGGTCGCCGCCGCCCGCGGCCTGTCGCTCACCGACGTCACCTGTTCCGGAGCGACCACGGCGAACATTCTCCGGACACCCCAGTCGCCGTACGCCGGCGTCCCGCAGATCACCGCGGTCACGCCGGACACCGATCTGGTCACCGTCACCATCGGCGGGAACGACCTGGGCTACATCAGCCGCGTCGCCGCCCAGGGCTGCGCGAACACGGTCGCCGATCTGACACATGGCACTGTGATCAGCGGTTGCCGCGTGGGCGCACGGATCCGTCCGGAGCCGTCGGCTGCCGCCTACCTGGCGGTCGAGCACGCGATCGTCGAGATCGTCTCCGAGGTCCGTTCCCGCGCACCGCATGCCAAGGTCGTGATCGTCGACTATCCACCTCTGATCGATCCGCACGCGCCGCACTGCAGTCGGATTCCGTTGACCGCGGCAGAGGTCGCCGAGACCGTACGCGTCCACGACGGGCTGGTCGCCGCGACAGCGCGCGCTGCCCGCAGCTCCGGGGCCGCGCTGGTGACCGCTTCGAAAACCGGCGCCGCGCACACGGCGTGCTCGGCGACACCGTGGCTGTCGGGATTCGAGCCGCCCGCGCCGTATCATCCGACGGAGCTCGGTAAATCGGGTGTTGCACAACTGGTTCTGCGCGTGCTGAACCGGGCGGGCTGAAGGCGGGGGTCTCGATACGCCACTCCCGGGCTCGCGGCTACTCGACCGGCGGAGTGGTCGCAGGCTCGCGGCTACTCCACCGGGGGCTCCCAGAATCGGACATAGTCGGCGCGATCGAACATCTGGGCGGCGTCGTGCGCCGACGGCGCGCCCGCGTACGGGTCGGCCCCGCCGCGCACCAGGATCTCCACCACGTCGTCGTAGCCCTTGAACACCGCACCGGCCAGCGGCGTCTGCCCCTTGTCGTTGGCGACGTTCGCGTCCGCGCCGTGGTCGAGCAACGCGGTCACCGTCGGCGCCGAGCCGTGATACGCGGCGAGCATCAGCAACGAATCCCCCGCCTGGTTCCGCAGATCGACGGGCACCCCGGCCTCCAGGTAGGCCCGCAGTGTCTCGGCATCGCCGGCCCGGGCCATGTCGAAGAGCCGACCGGCCAGTTCGGCGATGTCGTCGGGGACCTCGGCGCCGGCCTCGTTCGCGTGGTCGGGGTTGTCGGGGGTCACGGACGCGAGTCTAGTGGCGCAATTCCGGCGTCAGGCGATCGTCGCCGCTCGGCAGCGGTACGACGGAGGCACGACGGAGGGCACGACGGAGGGCACGACGGAGGGCATGGCAGGGGTACTACGCCCTCCCGACAACAGGCATGATGGATCCCGATGAACGACGACGACCCCACTCCCGACGACGCCGACGACTGGGTGCGCCTCCCCGGCGACGACGACACCGACCGTGTGGACGTCGTCGACGATTCCCCAGGCGAGGGGCAGCCGACCGGCGGCGACGCCGAACCGGACGAGGCGACGAAGCCCAGCGGATGGCTCACCACCATGCTGGCCCACCCCACCCGCGTGGTGTTGTCGGCGGTGGTGATCGGTGCGATCGTGGCCGGCGGCATCGCGCTCGCGATGGGGGTCTTCAACGACAGCGGCAGCGTGGGCGGGACCGACATCGGCGAGAACGAACGGATCGCCCAGAACGCCTTCACGAAGTCGGTGACCGGGGATTGCCTGGATTGGCCCGCCGGCGACCCCGGCAACCCCAGCAAGGTCGGCTGCGATCAGAAACACCGATTCGAGGTCGCCGGACCGCTGGACACCGCAGTGCTGCCCGGCTCGGAGTTCGGCGAATCCGCCGTGTGGCCGGGTACCGAACGATTCGCCGCGATCCGCGACGAGCAGTGCCCGGTGATGGTCGACCAGTACCTGGACGGACGACTCGATCCGCAGGGACGGTTCTCGGTCGGCATGATGTACCCGTCGCAGGTGCAGTGGGACAAGGGTGCCCGGGAACTGCGCTGCGGAGTCCAGCAGACCGGGAAGGACGGCGCCCCGGATCAGTTCGTCGGACGCGTCGGCGACCAGGACCAGTCCTTCCAGTGGCCTGCCGGCACCTGCATCGGGATCGACCGGGCGACCAGGAAGCCGACCGGAACCACGGTCAACTGCACCGAGGCACACGCGTTCCAGACCACCGGCACGGTCTCCCTCGCGCCACGGTTCGGCGATCGACTCTCGGGCAAACCGTGGCCGGCGGCCCAACAGCAGAACGACTACCTGCAATCCATCTGCCCGGTCCAGGCGAACAGATTCCTCGGCGGCAAGAACAAGCTGGACGCGACCACCCTGAACGTGCAGTGGTCGGTGCTGTCGGAGCCCAGTTGGCTCGCCGGCAGCCGAACGGTCGTCTGCTACCTGGGCCTTCCCGACGCGGGCGGGTTCGCCACGCTGGTCGGCGATGCCCGGTCCACCCTTCTCATCAACGGCAAACTCCCGGTCCCGCCGCCGCAGGCGCCCCCCGGCCGCGCGTTGCCGACACCGGTTCCCCTCCCGCCCGGCGTGGAGCCCAACCCGATCGAGACGCCGGCTCCGGCCGGGTGAGCCGATGCCGATCCAGATGTCCGACGACGAGTTCGACGGGCTGGTGTCCGACGCTCTCGACACCATCCCGTCGGAGTTGACCGACAACATGTCGAATGTGGTGATCCTCGTCGAGGCGCACAACCCCGAGGAGCCGACCATCCTCGGCCTCTATCATGGCGTCGCGCTCACCATGCGAGACCACGAGTACGGCGGCTACCTTCCGGACACCATCACCGTCTACCGCGAACCGATCCTGGCGATGTGCCGCGACCGCGACGAGGTGGTCCGCGAGGTCGCCGTGACCGTGATCCACGAGATCGCCCACCATTTCGGCATCGACGACGCCTGGCTGCACGCCAACGGCTGGGGCTGAGAGTTCAGGCTGGGCGATCAGCCCATCGGGTCGGTCACGAGCGGTTCGTCGACCGTCGGGCCGAACGGACCGGTGACGGCGCCCCAGCGGTGCAGACGCCACAGGCCGTCGACGTACTCGAGTTCGATGCTGCCGGTGTTCTGCAGATGCGTGCTCGCCGCAAAGGTCGGGTCGACACCGGCGAGCCGTGCCGCGATCAGGCGGATCGCAGCGCCATGACTGACCACATAGACATCGCGCTGATCGGGTCCGACCAGGTGCCGGGTGGTGAGATCGTCGATCACCGGCAGATAGCGTTCGTAGACCATCGCGAGTGATTCGCCACCCGGGATGCGTGCCTCGATGTCACCTCGGTGCCAGCGGTCCACGATGTCCTTGAACACGCCGTGGGCGTCGTCGTCGGAGCGGTCCTCGAGCTCGCCCACCTGGACCTCGTGGATGCCGTCGGCGACGTCCGGGTTCGTTCCCCACACCGATCCGATCAACTCGGCCGTCTGCTGGGCACGTCGCGCCACCGAACTGACCAGGACCACCCGATCGTCGGGTGTGTGTTCCAAGGCGAACCGCACGCCCTGGCGTCCGCCGAAATCCGTCAGACCGGCGCCGGGCAGCGCGGTGTCGAGCCGTCGCATCACGTTCGACGTGGTCTCGCCGTGCCGGACCAGGTGCAGCCGCGCCACTACCGGACCTCCCCGCGGCGCAGGGCGGCGAACCAGGCGGCGCTGTCGGACGGATCCGGCGGCGGCGCCCCGGTGCCGCGATCGACCGGCCACGAGCCCAGGTAGGTCACCCGCTCACACCGTCGGTACAGGGCACGCAACGCCTCGCCGACCGCGTCGTCGTCGAGGTGACCGACGGCGTCGAGGTAGAACCGGTAGGACCCGGGTACGTCTCGCCGGGGACGCGACTCGATACGGGTCAAATCGATTCCCCGCGAGGCGAATTCGTTCATCGCGGACATCAGGCTGCCCGGCACGTTGGGGAGGTCGAGGATCACCGAGGTGCGGTCGGCGCCGGTCGCGGACGGCGGCGGCCCGGGACGCCCGATCAGGAGGAAGCGGGTGTAGGCGTCGTCGGCGTCGGCCACCCCGTCGGCCAGGGTCACCAGCCCCGACAACCCGGCCGCCGGCGAGGTCGTCACCGCGGCATCGGCGCGTTGCGCCGCGACGTCGGCGGCGGCCGCCGCGTTCGACGACGCCGTCACGAACTGGGCGTTCGGATAGAGCTTCTCGACCGATTCACGCACCTGCGCGGCGGCGACCGGATAAGCGGCGAGGCTGCGCACCTCGGTGGCGGGGATCGGCGTCCGGGCGGCGATGGTGAACGCGACATCGAGGACCACCTCGGCGAACACCTGCACGCGGCCCGCGGTGCCCGGACCGGGCGGGACCAGCGCATCCGCGGTGGCCGGAACGGCTCCCTCGACGGAACTCTCGATCGGTACGCACCCGAAATCGGCGACCGCCCCACGAACCATCTCGATGGTCGCCGCCGGACTCTTCGCCGCGATCTTCTGCGCGTCACCAGCCGTTCGTGGCAACTGCACGCCCGAGGCGAGCACCTTGTCGAGGGCGATCTCGGTGAAGGTCCCCGATGGCCCGAAATATGCGAACACTGTCACGACAAGATCGTAGTCGAGCGGGCGCTCTGCCCAGTTCGCCTTCGGACCGGCCCGAACGAAAACGTTGACGAGCAAGGCCGTAACCTCTTAGGTTAGGTTTACCTTCATTGATCGAGAGCGAGGGAGCGCATGGCGCACGCAGTCACCGACCACCCGTCGGATGCCGAACTGATCCAGACCGCATGCCGGCGCGTGACCGGCGCGACCCTGGCCGTCGAGGGCGCCGAGACAGCGCCCGTCAACGTGATCCACCTGTTCGAGTCACAGGCCTTCGTGCTCGTGCCGACCGACGGCGAGGCGATGCTCCTCGCCGGCGACTGCCCCGACGGGATGGCCGCGATGGTCGAGGTCACCGACTGCGCTCCCATCGATCTCCGCGAACGCGTGCGGTCGCTCATCTGGCTGACCGGCCACCTGCACGCGGTCCCGTCGAACCTGGAACGCGACCTCGCGGTGGAGATCGCCGCCGAAGATCCCGACGACGGGCTCCTCGACATCGGCCACGGCCACTCGATGCTGCGCCTGCAGATCGACAGCGCGGTCATCGCCACGGCCTCGGGGGCCGCATCGGTCCCGGCCGCCGAACTCGCCGGGGCGCTCCCCGACCCGTTCTGGGAGTACGAAACCGACTGGATCGCCCATCTCGACGCCGACCACGCAGACGTGGTGGGCCGGCTGGCGCGCACGCTGCCGCGAGCGCTGCGCACCGGACGCGTCCGTCCACTCGGACTCGATCGCTTCGGCATCCGGTTCCGCATCGAGGGCCCGGCCGGCGATTCCGACATCCGGCTGCCCTTCGCCCAGCCGGTCTCCGACGTCTACGAACTCTCCCAGGCGCTGCGCAACCTCGCGGGCTGTCCGTTCATCAACAGCCTGCCCGACTGACCGGCCCGGCGCGCACCCGTAAGCTGTGCGCCATGCGCGCCACGCTCCGATCGGTACTGACACCGGAGCGCCCGCGGACCGTCGACGTCGTGACCGACCCCACCGAACGGCGGGCCATCGTCGTCGAACTGGCGATCGTCGGTGTGCTCACCTTCCTGTTCTCCGCAATTGCCGCCGCGCTCTCGCTCATCGAGGCGCAGCTGTCGGGAGGGATCGGGAACACCACCGTCGCACTGAATCCGTCGCGCTCGGATCTCGACTGGATCGACTTCGTGCGGCAGCTGATGAGCGCGATCCGGCTGTTCGCGATCGGCGCTCTCGGGATCTATCTCTTGTGGCGCAGCGGGATCGGACTGAACCGGGTCGGCCTCGGCCGATGGGCACCGCGCCGCGACATCCCGGCAGGCGTCGGTCTCGCCGCGCTGATCGGGCTGCCCGGTCTCGCCCTGGTCGCCATCGCCCGGTCGCTGGGGATGAACGCCCATCTGGTGCCGAGCGAGGTCGACGGCGTGTGGTGGCGCTGGCCGATCCTGATCCTGATCTCGATCGGCAACGCGGCGGCCGAGGAGATCATCGTGGTCGCCTACTTCATCACCCGGCTACGCCAGCTCGGCACGTCGGAGAATGCCTCACTGGCCGCCAGTTCGGTGCTTCGCGGTGGCTATCACCTGTACCAGGGCGTCGGCGCGGGCCTCGGGAACGTGGTGATGGGGCTGGTCTTCGGGCGGTTCTTCCAGATCACCTCACGCGTCTGGCCGTTGGTGATCGCACATGCGGTGATGGACGTCGTCGCGTTCGTCGGGTACGCGCTGCTCCACGACCATCTCAGCTGGGTGGGTTGACCCGACCGTCAGATGGTCAGTGGTTCCAACGCATACGGCGGCGCGCCGACACCGACGACCCGCACCGCACCCGACGGCGTGACCTCGGCCAGCCGCGCGTCCACCGGTTCTCGATCCCCGATCGACACGGTCACGTGCTTCACCCGATCGTCCTTCCACGTCCGCACGTCGGTGCCGAACGCCGTTCCGGCCCAGTGGTACAGCCCGTCGAGCGGATCCAGATACCCGGAGATGCGCAGGTGCGCGAAAATCTCGTCACCGTCGGCGGAGAGCGTCGCGTCGCCGTCGAAGACGTCGTCGTCGATCGACTCGGTCCCGACCCAGTCGTAGTCCTCCGGGCGGAAAGTTCGCAGCCGCTTGCGGCGAGTGCGCTCCGAACCCACTGCGGCCCACTCATTCTCGATCGTCCGCCGCACCACCACCGACCTCGCGCCGGTCACGGCGAAGTGCTCGATCAGGTCGACGAGGTAGCCGATCGCCCGCTCATCGGTGAGAAAGAATTCGCCGGGCCGTCCGGCCGAGGCGACGCCCAGATAGCCACCATCCGGCGACGGCGCCTCGCGTACCGCGAGATCACCGGGCGCCGGGTCGTCGACGATCTCGATCATCATCGGCGACTGGCCGATTCGTGTCTTGAGCCGACGGGCGAGCGGCCCGCACCCGATTACCGCGACCGAGATGATCTCCGGAGTGGTCACTGGGCCGGTCACAGGAACCCGCCACGACGCCAGCCGTATCGGGAGAGCCTGCTCATCAGTCCGGCGCTCTCGAGAAATGATGCGAGTGAGGCGAATCCGCGTACCTGGGCCTCACGGAACCGAGGGTTGGCGCGGGCTGCGCGAGCCGCGGCCCGACCGTCGAGCCCGGCCCGGCGATACATGGCGGGATTGGTGAAGAGCCGGCGGAAGAGGACACCGGCGAAGGCGTGCCCGTTGGCCGCGACGAAGGTCTCCCATCGGCCGCGGATCGGCTTGCGCCGCATGATCCCGTCCCGGGCGAAACCGATGTGCCGGGCCTCCTCCGCGACGTGCACCTGCATGAGACGGGCCACCAGCGGCTGCAGCCGGGGATCGTCGAGCATCTCGCGTTGCAGGGCGTCGAAGATCTCCTCACCCACCAGCGCGGCCACCCACAGGAGACTGCCCCGCAGCGCATGGGGCAGCAGTGCCATCCCGACCCGCTCCCACAGTCGCATCTGGAACGGCCGGGCACCCGACCACTCGATGGCCCGGCCGAACATCACCATGTGCCGGCATTCGTCGCCCATCTCGGTGAGGGCGTAGTGCGTCGTCGCCGAGGCCGGGTCGGCGACCATCAGTCTGGCCAGCAACGTGCGATTCAGCAGATTCTCGAACCAGATGCCGACCGAGAGGATATTGGCCATCTCCTGCCGGGACAGGTCGATGCGCTGCTGCGGCGAGAGCCCTTCCCAGATCTCGGTGCCCACCAGGCTGAGCACGCTGGGCGGCAGGAAGTAGCGCTCGGGTTCGGGGGCCCGATCCCAGTCCAGATCGACGACCGGTGCATACGACCGCTTCACGGAGCCGTTGATCAGTCGCCGCGAGACGGCCTCCCGGCCCGCGGTGTCATCGCGTTCTGCCTCGGTCGTCGCGCGGGTCGTCACGGTCATCGCACACCTCCGGATCGGTACTGCCTGTGACCTCCGACACTAAATACGCGGGACGTATGTGTCAATACTCACTGTCACAGTTGGTGATGTTGTTTTGTGCGATGGGTCGCAGGCGGCCGCTCACGGGCCAGAATCCGGATCGGCGATGCGTACATTGGTTGGGATGAATACGCCAGAGCCGCCGATGATGCGTCGGCACGGTGGCCCGCCCGGGCCCGCGCCGCGCTCCGGTGACCCTGCCCAACGGGGTGCTCCGGGCGGGCGACCGCCCCGCCGCAACCCGGTGCCGCCCGTCGAGAACGGCCCGACGCGACAGATGCCGCCCGGACGTGGGCCGGTCCCGCCCCCACGCCAGTCCCCACCTCAGGCCCCACCGCCTCGAGCCCCATCGCCTCAGCCCGGCGCCCCCGAACCCACCGCCCATCTGCGCGACCGCCGGTCCGACGGCTCGCGCTATCAGCCCCCGCTGGCATGGTCGGACTCGCCGGGGTCACCGAGACCCGGCTACGCGCCGACTCAGCAGCCGGAGCCCATCCCGGGGCGCCCGGCCGAACCGCCCAGGCGTTCCGCGGAGCCGGGTCGTTCGGGTTCGCGGGGGTCGGGCGGTGTCCCGCCCCGCCGAACACGGTCGAGCTCGACGACCGCACCGCCGGCACCCAAGCCGAAGCGAAAACGTCGTCGGCTGCGGATCGGTCGGCTCATCCTGGCCGTGCTGCTCCTCTTCGTCGTCGCGTCGGTGGGTCTGCTCTTCTACTACGACGGCAAGCTCCACCGCACCGAGGCGCTCGTCCCCTACGCCGGCCGACCGGCCGACACCCCGGGCACGAACTGGTTGATCGTCGGTAGCGACTCGCGCGCGGACCTGAGTGACGACCAGCGTCAGCAGCTCTCCACCGGCGACAGCGACGGTTCCCGCACGGACACCATCATGATGGTGCACAAGCCGCCGAGCGGTTCGGCGATGATCATCAGCATCCCGCGCGACCTCTACGTCCCGATCCCCGGTCAGGGATCGCACAAGATCAACGCCGCCTTCAGTTTCGGTGGGCCCCAGCTACTCACCCAGACGGTGGAGCAGCTGTCGGGCGTCCGGATCGACCACTACGCGGAAATCGGCTTCGGCGGGTTCGACAGCGTGGTCGACGCCGTTGGCGGCGTCACCATCTGTCTCGATGAACCGCTCAATGATCCCAAGGCCGGTCTGAAGCTGCCCAAGGGCTGCCAGGAACTCAACGGCAAGCAGGCACTCGGACTCGTCCGCACCCGTGCCTTCCCCAATGCCGATCTCGAGCGGGTGGTGAACCAGCGCAAGTTCCTGAATGCCTTGATGGCCAAGGCGACAAGTCCGTCGGTGCTCGCCAATCCGTTCCGGCTGATCCCGTTCGTCAACGGAGCGGTCGATGCGCTCACTGTGGACGAGGGTGACCACATCTGGAACCTCATGGGGCTCGCATGGGCGTTGCGCGGCAACCCGATCACCACCACCACACCCACCGGCGGGGACGAGTACACCGACGACGGTGACTCACTTGCCGTGGGGGACAACACCGAACAATTCTTCAGCTACATCCGCAAGGGCGTCGCCGTCCCCGACGACCTCCTGTCCGGCAAGGGCGGCGTGCTCGGCGGCTGAGGTGAGGCGAGCCGAATGTTGGTGAGGCTGAACTCAGTTAGGCTCAACTGGGCTGAACTGGGCTTTTCGGGCCTTCTACGATGAACCCCATGACAGCCACCACGGACGAGACCGTCTTCCACAAGCTGCTGCATGACCAGATCGGCAACGAGTTCGCCGCCGCACAGCAGTACACCGCGGTCGCCATCTACTACGACAGCCACGACATGCCGCAGCTGGCGAAGCACTTCTATGCCCAGTCGGTCGAAGAGCGCAACCACGCGATGATGATCGTGCAGTACTTCCTCGATCGCGACATCGATGTGGAGATCCCCGCCGTCTCGGCTCCCCGCAACGACTTCGCCGACTACCGGGCACCGATCGAACTGGCCCTGACACAGGAGAAGACCGTCACCGAGCAGATCGTCGATCTGGCCCGGGCCGCCCGCGACAACGGCGACTACCTCGGCGAGCAGTTCATGCAGTGGTTCCTCGCCGAGCAGGTCGAGGAGGTCGCCACGATGACCACCCTGCAGACGATCGCCGAACGCGCACAGGGCAATCTGTTCGACCTGGAGAATTTCGTCGAGCGCGAGGTCAATGGCGCGCCTGCTTCCGCGACGCCTGCCCCTGCTGCCGCAGGCGGCAATCTGTAAGAACGCGCGTGGCCCGTTTCACATGCTCAGCGCGTTTCACATCATTCAGCCCGTTTCACATACTCGACGCGTTTCACATACTCAGCGCAGTGTGACCTGCCGACCGCGAATACCATCGCGCGAACGGAGTTCGGCGGTGCTGAGATCGCCGGTCTGGGCCATCGCCTCGGTGAGGCATTCGTCGAACCGGTCCAGGCCGGGGTACCACTCCTCATGGTGGAGCTCGTTGTCCAGATCGAACACCGGCACCAGCAGCCCGTGGGTGCGGAACGATCCGGCGAAACGCGAACCCTCGCCGAGGGTCAGGCGATCCGCGGCATGCAGCCGGGCCAGCGCGGTCATCAGGTCGTCCTCGTCCTCCGGTCGCACCCACCTCAGATGGGCGCGCTCGCCGGCGTCGACCCACCAGGGTGCGCCGACACCGCTCTTCGGGTTCAGACGCGCGGTCGGCATGATCGAGTCGTTGGCCCGCTGGAACATGTCCGCGATCTCCGGCGGCACATCGGTTCCCGCCGGGAACCACCACGAGAAGTCGTCGTAGACGACCAGTTCCAGCTGCGCATCCACGTCGAGCAACTGGGTCAGTGACCGCGAGGTGCCGGCGGGCGCGTACTCCGCATCCGGCTCGGCGTGGGCTGCCCACTCGATGGCTTCGGCCAGCGATCCGGTCAGGTCGGCGGGCTCCGGGTCGGTCTGCATCGCGACGAGGCCCTCGGGCCCGTTCGTCGCGTCGCGGACCAGCGCCGGCACCGCGCCGGGCAGGATCGTCGCGAGTCGAACCTCGTTCCGAATACCCTTCGGCCGTTGCGATTTCGCCGAAGGGGCGGAATCGTCGGGCAGCGCCGACGTCAGTTCGGGTTCGGCCGGTCCGGGTTCGACGAGCGCGAGATCGGCGATGGCCGAGGCCACGAACGCGCGCAACGCCACGAGGTCGCACTCGGCCGCCAGTCCCGCAAAGGGCCTGGGCGGCGGTGCCATCGCGGCGAGCTGCCGCTCCTTGCGGGCGGCCACCCGCTCGGCCCGATTACTGCCCGGACGCGGTCCGCTGCCCCGCTTGCTCTTCTTCGCCATGCGTCCACCTTCTCATGAGGCGACACCGCCGAGCCGAGGGTGGCGGCCCGCCGCGTGGCCGGATCGGGCACCCGGCCTGCTCAGACTGGTCGGGTATGGGCGTGAACGATCGAACCCATGGCGGCATCTCGGTGAGCGAACGCCGGGATCACCGTCGCGGCCGATTTCTCGACGCAGGCCTGGCGCTTTTCGGGGAGGACGGCCACCAGAACGCCTCCGTGTCGGCGCGCGCCCTGCGCCTCCACAACCTCAGTGACGTCCTCGTCCGATTTCTGCTCGCGCTCACCTGGAGTTCACCGGAGCCGTATCGCTGCGCCCACCACCATGAGGCGGTATTTTATTATCGTGAACGAAGTTCACCTGTGTGGTTGCGCGAATCAGAGGAGGACACATGCTGCATCACGACGTGGCCGGTACCGCCCGCGGTACGGAGGAGGTCGGACAGACATGGCTCTTCTGAAGAAGAAGCGTGAGGCCGAGCCCGAGGCGGAGTCGGCCACCGAGACCGCACCGAGCGAGCCGGAGATCGTCATCGGCACCACGGTCTCGGCCACTCTCGACGACGGTACCGTCGTGGAGGCTGTCGTGGTCGACGACTTCGGTGAACAGACCGAGGCCTCACTGACCCACATCGGGTCTCGACCGATCCGTGCCAAGCGCTGGGCCATCAAATCGGCCACCGGCGAGTTGGCCTTCACCGACACCATCGAACCGCGCCACTAGCCGATAGGCGAGCGCACTTCCCAAGTGCGACATGGCGAATTGTCAGGGGAGGGCAATCCGTTGGTCAGTAGTTCTGCCGAGATCTTCACGTCCGAGGACCATGCGCGGATCACCGCCGCAGCGCGAGTACGCAGGCACGTCGCATTCGATGAGGTTGCGGCGCTGCGTACTCCGGGTCCGGCGTGGTCGTCGTATCTCGATGCTCTCGGACTGCCCGATCTGGCCGACCGCGCTCGAGCCAGGCTGCCCGCCGACATCGCCGACTTCGCGGCGCGCTCACGCGACATCGGGACACGATGAGATCCGCCGCATCCCCCAGCCCGGGACTCAGTCGACGGTGACCAGCCAGTCACGCACCTTCGCAGGACGATTGGTCGCGAGCCAGCGAACGCCGAGATCCGCGCAGAGCTGGACGTCGACCTGCTCGTCGACAGTCCAGCAGTAGGTGACCCGACCGGCCGCGGCGGCCCGGTCCACCAGATCCGGGTTCAGCCGCAGGGTTTCCACGGACGGCCCGATGCCGGTGGCACCCACCGCCGTCGCGGCACTGCCGCCGAGCAGGCGGGCGGTGTCCCCGAGCAGGATCGTCGGCAACATCGGGGCGTGCCGGCGAATCCGCCACACCCCGGCCGACGAGAACGAGATGACCACCGCGCGACTGTGATCCGCCGACGGCGGCGTGCCCACACCGAACTCGTGGAGCAGCGCCAGCAACTTCTGCTCCACCAGGCTGCCGTAGCGGACCGGATGCTTGGTCTCGATGAACAGCCGCACCGGCCGTCGCCAATCCAGCGTCAGGGAGAGCAGTTCTCGCAGGGTGAGCACCGACGCCTTGTCGCCTGCCGGATGCCAACTGCCGAAATCCAGATCGCGTAGTTCCGCCAGCGACATCTCGCTGACCACACCGGTTCCGTCGGAGGTCCGGTCGACGGTGCGGTCGTGGACGCAGACGAGCTCCTGGTCACTGGTCAGCCGGACGTCGCATTCGAGGCCGTCGGCTCCCTGACTCAGGGCCAGCTCGTAGGCCGCCAGGGTGTGCTCGGGGAGCGCCTCCGAGGCGCCACGGTGGGCCACCACGGCGGGCTTGCCGGATCGGGAGATCTGCTCGACACCCGTCATGCGACCGCCACCCATCGTCGCGACGGTAGCGGCTCGTCCTGGGGTGCACCGAAGATCGCCATCAGGCGGGTGCCGAGCCACCAGGCGAACACGCCGGACACCGCCGAGCTGATCACCACCGCCGCCAGTCCGTTGGCAGAGGTCTGGATCGAGCCCGATGCCGTCGCGACGACGCGAGTGATCACCGCGATCAGTGCGAGGACGTTGACGATCGCCCAGGCCACCCACAGCTTGGTGAGCCGGCGCCGTGTGCGCTCGGGCTCGAGATCGTCGCGCATCCGGGCGACCTCGTGCAGCAGGACCGCCGCTCCAGCCACGTTGACCAACGGTCCGGCCGCGAGCAGTGCGATCTGCCACCTCGGTCGCGGGTCGCGGAGATCGTGCCGGCGATAGGCATCGTCGCGCAGGGCGGTGATCCACCTCGTGAAGACGACGGTGGCATAGACGAACACCCCGAATGCCACCAGTCCGCCGAAGATCGCCAGGAATGCCGATGCCCGGTCCGTCCAGCCGGCGACCGGCACGGACCGGTTCACCACCAGGAGGATGTAGCGGAGCAGATGGACGACCGCGGCCAGCCCGAGCGCACCGGCAAGGAGCCGCAGTGCATGCAGGAGGACCGCCGTCAGCGCCTCCAGCGGATTGTGACCGTCGCCGCCGGCCTCGACCGGGACATCACGCAGGCCCCATCGCGGGACGTAGACGTATCGCGGGATCGGCCGCGGACCGGGTGCGACCATCGGGCGCCGGGCCGGGATGGCCTCCGGCGGCCGGCGGGCGACCCAACGGACATGCCTGCTCCGGTAGAGCCGACTGCTGCGCGGGCCGCTCGAGGGTTGACCCGGAGCCGACGGCGCCGCCGGCCGGGCCTGGATCTCACGATGGGATGCCGTCGGGCCGTGCGGCGTTTGCGCCGGGCCCGCCCGGTCGCCGATCACATCACTGTCGACCACGCGCAGCGGTCCGCCACAACGCGGGCAGCGTTCGCGCCCCGGACGATGCGGTGCCTGGATACGGCACTGCGGACACAGGTCGATCATTTCGACCCGGTACTCCCCGCCTCGACCGGCTTCTCGTTCTCGACCCACGCGAGCATGCCGCCGCGGACACAGCTGCCCTCGTAGCCGAGTTGTGCGAGATACTGCAGGACGCGCATCGATCGTCCGCTCGAATGACACACCACCAGGAGATCGGCGTCGAGGTTGATCTCGTCGATGCGGGCCGGCACATCGCCCAGCGGGATGTGTACCGCACCCCGGACATGACCCGCCGCCCACTCATCGTCCTCGCGGACGTCGAGCAGGACCCGGTCCGCCTCGTCGGTGAAATCGTCCGGCAGCTCCGTGACCGGCACCTGCCGGATGTCGCCCATGCTCACGAATCCATGGTGGCACAGCCGCCCGGGCCGCGGCGCGCCCTGTGCACAACCACTTCGGCCGTACTCCCGAATTGACACGGCCGTCGGCAGGTGAACAACACTATGCCGACCTACATATAACTATCCACATGCCGGTTTGCACGTCCGGCGTGAGGTGTGCATCGACCACCATAAAGCTGTGGATGAGACTGTGGAAACTGTGGACAACCAGGCCACATGCCGCACCGATCTGTGACCGTTACCACACCCGTTGTGATAGGGGTCACGGATCTGGTTGCGCAACGGTTGAGACTATTCGACAACGTGCAGACCCACGTCACAGTCAAAGGTTCTTCACGATAACCGCTTTCCCTGTGGATAACTTGGGGAAAGTTGGGGAGAAATCGGCGTGACCGGCTGAGCATGAACCCTCGATCCGTCACTGCAGACGCGTGGCGAGCGCCCGATCGACGGCGCTGACCGTCCCCGCGACCACGCTCTCCATCAATTGGTTCACACTGACCTGCCCGCCCACCAGGCGGGCGACAAGGGGTTTCGGTGCCTCGATCATGGTGATCTCGGCATCCGGATAGCGCTCGGCGATGACCGACCGCATGACGCCGATCCCGTCGACGAGTCCGACCTGCACTGCGCGGCTGCCGACCCAGATGTCGCCGCTGAACAATTGGTCGTCGGGAGCACTGAGCCGCTTGCCGCGCCGCTGCCGGACCCACGCGATGAAGGCCTCGTGCAATTGGGCCTGCAACGCCCTGAGCCACTCCACATCCTCGGGCCGCTCCGGCGAGAAGGTGTCCAACCGGGCCTTGTTGTCGCCGGTCGTGTACAGCCTGCGCTGTACACCGAAACGCGTCAGCACATCGGAGAGACCGAACCCAGACGACACCACCCCGATGGACCCGATCATCGAGGTGTGCGCAGCGAAGATCTCGTCGGCGGCACAGGCGATCCAGTAGCCACCCGACGCTGCGACGTCCTCGCAGAACGCGATGACCGGGACGCCCTTCTCCGCGGACAGCTGGCGGATTCGTTCGGCGATGTACTCCGACTGGGCGGGCGAGCCGCCCGGCGAATTGATGACGATCACGACAGCCTTCACGTGTTCGGTGCCGAAGGCGCGCTTGAGGACAGACTCGACATTGTCCGCGGTCAGCCCGGAACGGCCGAGACCGCCGATGCCGATCGGACCGTCGAGCCGGACCACGGCCACCCGGTCCGCTCGCGACCGCGCCACCCGTTTGGCCACCTTGTCCCACGGTCCACGACTCATGTGCCGAGTGTAGTGCCACGGGTCAGGTGTCATCGGGCACGCCGACGGCCGCCACGACATTAGACTCTCGGCGTGGAGATCCGATGGCTCACCGCATTCCTGGACTTTCCGGCGGAGCAGTTCGGCGCCGAGGTCACGTTCTGGCGCGCGATTGCCGGCAGCACCGTGTCGCCGCCGCGCGGCGAACACCGCGAGTTCGCCTCGTTGGAGCCGTTCAACGGAGATCCCCATCTCCGTGTGCAACGGATCGACGCCGGACCCGGCGGAATCCATCTCGACCTCCACGTCGACGACCCGCGATCGGCGACGTCCGAGGCGATCGCCCTGGGTGCCACCGTGGTTCGCGACCACGCCGGGCCCGCGTACATGTCGTTGGCCTCGCCCGCAGGCTTTGTGTTCTGCCTGGTCGAATGGCAGGGCGAGTCCGAGCGCTCGCGGCCGATCCGATGGCCGGGCGACACGATCAGCATCATCGACCAGGTGTGCATCGACATCCCACGCGAACTCCACGAGCGCGAGGTCGAGTTCTGGACCCGGTTCACCGGCATGCCCACCGAGCCGACCATCCGTCCCGAATTTCTCCGCCTGCGTCGCGACCACGACCTGGCTGTCGGCATCCTGTTGCAACGCAACGGGCCAGATGACACCGCGACGTCAGCCGGCGGGCATCTCGACCTGGCCGCCACCGCGGTCGAGGACGAGGTCGCGCGGCACGAGGACTGGGGCGCACGCGTCGTCGAAGAGTTCCCGACCTGGACGGTGATGTCCGATCCCGTGGGCAGGCGATACTGCATCACGAGCCGCAACCCGCGCACCGGCGAGTGATTCAGGCTCGCGTATCGCAGAACTGTTGCAGTCGTTGACGTTCGACTTCGAGTTCGGCACGGCCACGACGCGGGAGGTCGATCATCATGTCCGCGACCACGCGGTCGTCCTCCACCCGCCATGAGCCGGCGAGACGGCCGTCGACGAGCACGAAACCCGGGTATCGGCCGTTCGCGGTGAGGAGGCTCCGATAGCGGTCGTCGTCGGCGATCCGACGTCGATCTGCTTGCGCCACAATCACGTTGTCGTACGGAGCAATGAACCGGACCGGCGCGGGAACGTCCTCGTCCACGATGTCGAGACCGTCGAGGTCGAACAGTTGCTCTCCGTCCGGACCGGTGCGGATCACGAGTTCCCAATCGGCTTCCATCGCGTCGAGCAGCGGTCGCAGCCTGGTACGCCCGCACCAGGTCTGGATCCCCTGCACCGTCGCGGGACCGAATCCCCGGAGATAGAGCCGGATGAGGTCCTTACGGGCCTCGTCGTCGACGACCGCCGGTTCGCCGGGCCCGACCCAGTCGTCGAAGAGCTGATAGGTGGGCGCCGCGGAGCCCCGCCAGAGTCCGCGGGGTGGCACCTGGACCAGCGGCAACCCACACCTCGCGACCGCGACCAGCGTCGACGGGTCGTCGTCGGGGTGCCGTTGTGCCAGTTCACGACCCAGGGCCGCCCCGGACATCTCCCGGCCCGCCAGCAGTTCGGCCGCCTCGGCGAGCACGTCGGCGGCGGCGGTGCCGGCGAGACGTCGCTCATGGATCGCGACCTCGGTGTCCAGCAACGGTTGCGCGATCGGCCGGATCCATCGTGCGTCCGCGGCGTCGATCAGGAAGACCGTCGATCGCAGCAGCGCCATCCGGACGACCTCCCGATCGGTCAGCAGACCGTCGAGTTCCGCGGGATCGAAATCGTTGATACGCGACCACAAACCGAAGAACGGCGCCTTGGGTTCCTGGGCCTGGAGGCCGACGCAACGGTCGAGCACCTCGATGGCGTCCTCATCGACGCGGTCGAGCAGATGCTGGCGCTGCAGCAGCGTCCGGTTCCACTGACCCGGACTGATCTCGTCGGCCACCGATCAGGCGGCCGGGTAGTGCAGGCCCGTGGCCGCGTGGCACCGATAGCCGTGCGGATTCTTCGCGAGGTACTGCTGGTGGTAGTCCTCGGCATAGTAGAAGCGGCCGTCGCCGGCCTCGGCGAGCGGCTTGATCTCCGTGGCGATCGGGTCCAGTCCGGCATCGGCCAGCACCGTGCCGAACTTCTCGGCAGTGGACCGGGCGACCTCGGCATCGGACTCCGACACCGTGTAGATCGCCGACCGGTACTGCGTCCCGACGTCGTTGCCCTGCCGCATCTCCTGAGTGGGATCGTGGCTCTCCCAGAAGATCTTCAGCACGCCCTCGAAATCGATCACCGACGGATCGAACACCACCAGAACCGATTCGGTGTGCCCGGTGCGGGCGGTACAGACCTCCTCGTAGGAGGGATTCGACGTGTACCCGCCTGCGTAGCCGACGGCGGTCGTGTAGACCCCCGGTACTTGCCAGAAGATCTCCTCGATACCCCAGAAACATCCGCCCGCGAGGACCACGGCCGAGAGCCCGTCGCCGAACTCGCCGATCCCGTTCCCGTCCGGGTCGGTCGCTCCCTTCATCGGATGCCTCAGGAGAAGGTGATCGGCCGCGACCGGCACCGCCGCGTCGCGGCCGGGCAGCGCCTGATCGGCGGGTACGAGATGACGCTTGTGCGATTGCCCGGAAAGTAGCTGGTCAAGCCATGACATGCCCCGATCCTACGCCCGCGGCCGACACCGTCGGGGTTGATGTATGCCCGACGGTCTGCCTACTATGACGCGACCATTGGGTGTGTGACCACAGTCACTCTGGGTCACCACTGCCGGTCCGGCCCCGCGGCAAATGCAGCCGCGACCAGCGACGACGAAGGGTTTCGATGGCAACGCACGCGAGCACGGACCTCCGTCGAGCGATGAGCCCTCGCGCCGCGGCGCCGCGAGCGACGTACGACGTCCGCTCCGCGTGTTTCGGTACGGCCGCGAGCATCGCCGGGCTGATCGCGTTGCTCGTCCTCCTGATCGTCATCTGACCAGGCGGTCCGACGCCGATCTCGGCGAGGAGAACTTCAACCGCACTTGAAGTGGATTCCGCCGCAATGTTTGCAATCCCCCATGCTGTGGGTAAGGGTGGAAGTACCCGCGTGACCGACGTCAGACGTCGCAGCTTTTCACGCGCGCAGTGAGAAACGCACAGCACCTCAGAGAGGAAAATCGTGGCTGAATACACCTTGCCGGATCTCCCGTACGACTACGCGGCACTGGAGCCGCACATCTCCGGCAGGATCATGGAGCTCCATCACGACAAGCACCATGCCACCTATGTGAAGGGCGCAAACGACACCCTCGAGAAGCTGGCCGCGGCCCGCGACGACGAGACCATCGCCGGCAAGGTCTACGGACTCTCGGCAACCCTGTCGTTCCACCTCGGTGGCCACACCAACCACTCGATCTTCTGGAAGAACCTGTCCCCCAACGGTGGTGACAAGCCCGAAGGTGATCTCGCCGCGGCGATCGACGATCAGTTCGGCAGCTTCGACAAGTTCAAGGCGCACTTCACCGCCGCCGCCACCACCCTGCAGGGCAGCGGCTGGGCCATCCTCGGCTACGACACCATCGGCAAGAATCTGGTGATCCTGCAGCTGACCGACCAGAGCGGCAACATCCCCGCGGCGATCATCCCGGTCGTCATGCTCGACATGTGGGAGCACGCCTTCTACCTCGACTACCAGAACGTCAAGCCGGATTACGTGAAGGCGTGGTGGAACGTGGTCAACTGGGCCGACGCGGCCGAGCGCTTCGCGACGGCAAGCAAGCAGGGCGCAGGACTCATCGTCCCCGCCTGATCGCCCTGACTCGATCGACCTCGACGGCGGTCACCCACAATCGGGTGGCCGCCGTCGTCGTCTGCCGAGCGGGCACAGTCGTCCGTCGAGCGGGCACAGACCTTCGTCGATCGGGCACAGAAACTCGCCCACTGTGCGCAGAATCCCGCCCACTGTGCGCATCGACCGGTCGTCGCGCACGATCGGCACGAAAGTGCGCACGGTCGGCGGGATTTCGCGCACGATCGGCACGAAACTGCGCACGGTCGGCGGGATTTCGCGCACGATCGACACAAAAGTGCGCACGGTCGGCGGGTCGGGTCAGAGCAGGATCGTCGCGACGATTGCGCCGGCACAGGCGATTCCGACGACGACGAGCACCACGGCATCACGGAGTCCCGGTCGCGACGGATACGCGGTGAGACGCCCGGTACCGCCGCGGGCGGTGATCGCCTCCGCCATCTCCGCACTGCGCCGCAGCGCGCTCGACAACGCGGCCGTGATCATGTCCACCACACCCATCTCCGCGGCCGGGTGACCACTGCGCGCCGGGGCGGACGGGCGTAGCCGGTGGGCGGCCCGCAGCATCCGCAACTCCTCGATGAGCAGCGGCAGACCGCGCAGGCACAACGCGATCGCGACGGCCCATTCGTCGACCGGAAGGCGCAGAATCCGCAGCGGCCGCATCAATGTCGCGATCGCAGGTGCCACCTCGGCCATTGCCGTCGTCCAGATCACCAGGATCGAACTCGCCACCAGGACGAGTCCCAACGTGACGGCCCGCAGATAGACCACCAGCGCCGACGGCCCGAACGTCAGGTTGAGCGCGCCGCCCACGATGATCAGACCCCAGAACCACCACGGCGGACGGGGAATCGCGCCGAGCGGGATGCCCGCGATGATCGCCGTCAGGAGCACCACTACGGCGACCAACCCGAGCGCAGGCCACGACGGCAACACCCAGGTCATCACGCCAAGCGCCATCACGACGATCAGCTTGGTACCCGCCCAGAGGCGGTGGATCAGCGAATCACCCGGCACCTGCCGGAGCGGAACTGTCTGTACGCTCATTCGGCCACCTCCGGTGATGCGGACTGAAAGTTCGGTGTCCCGAGCGTCTTCGACGGTTCGGACAACGTGGCCAGCGTGCCGTCGGTCAGCTGGACCCGACGGTTCACCACCGCGTCGAGGTCGGTCAGATCGTGGGAGATGATCACGATGGTCAGTCCGTCGGCCCGTAGCCGCGCGAGCATCGCGACGATCTCGGTGCGGGCGTAGGGGTCCACACCGGCGAGCGGTTCGTCGAGGATGAGGACCTTGGGCCGCCGCGCGACCAGTCCGGCGAGCACCACGCGGCGCATCTGACCGCCGCTGAGCGAATCGATCCGCCGGGCCGCCATCTCGCGGGGCAGTCCGACCGACTCGAGCACGCGCGCGACCTCCGCGGTGCCGACCTCGATGCCACCCGCGGCCATGATCTCGTCGCCGACGGTCTGTTTCTGCAATTGCAGGCGGGCGTGCTGGAAGGCCAGCGCGACGTCACCGACCTGACCGGTCACCGGTTTGCCGCGCAGATCGGCCGTGCCGGCCGTCGGCCCGATGAGCCCGGCCATGATCCACGCAAGTGTCGTCTTGCCCGAACCGTTTCCGCCGACCACCAACACGCCGTCGCCCCGGCACACGGTGAGGGACACGTCGTGCAGCGCCTTCACCTGCCATGGGGAACCCCGCAGATAGGTGTGGCCGACGCTGTCGAGCACCAGCAGCGGTTCGCCGGTGGCCGCGCCGGGTACGGCGTCGAGCCCGGTCAGCACCACCGGCTCCTCGACCGAGCCGGGCCGTGGAACCCACTGTGGCGGATGATCGATGACCCGTCCGAGGTGCAGGTGGACCACCCGGTCGGCGGCCGCGGCCTCCGCGCCACGGTGGGTGATGAGCACGACCGTCATCCCGCGACGGGACGGCAGGTCGGCGAGGAGCGCGAGAAGTTCGTCGCGGCCGGTGGGATCGACCATCGAGGTCACCTCGTCGGCGATGAGCAGCGCCGGCTCGCGCGCGAGCGCCGCGGCGACGGCCAGGCGCTGCTGCTGACCACCAGACAGATCTGATGTCTCACGCGCCCCCAGCCCGGCGAGTCCGACCTCGGCCAGCAGCGCTTCCACATCGACGTCCACACCGGGCGGCAGCCCCCACACCACGTCGTCGGCGACACGCGAACCGAGCATCTGGGTCTCCGGACGCTGCAGCACCATCGCGGTACCCCCGTGACGCCCGAGCCCCGCCGCACCGGGCCGGGTGACCGAACCCGACGTCGGTGCCCGACCGGCCAGGATCTTCGCCAGCGTCGACTTGCCGGAACCGTTGGCGCCGACCACCGCGACGAACTCGCCCGGCGTCAACGTCACATGCACGTCGTCGAGGACCTGCGGCATCTCCGGTCCGTATCGGAAGCCAACGCCCGACAACGTGAGCGGTAGCGGACCGACCGGTGCGTCGCCGTCGGCGACATCGCCTGCGTCGAGCGTGTCCTCGCTCGGGACGTCCGCGAGTCGGCCGACGACTCCACCGAGCAGCCACCACGCCACCGCGAGGGAGAGCGCGGTGCCCAGGGCACCCGACACCCACATCCAGATCCACCACTGGTCGACCATGCTGTTGCCGAGCGACTCGACCGTGTCGGCGAGCCCGGACAGGGCGGGGAAGTTGTCGAGCAGCTTCACCAGTCCGCCGATGGTGTTGCCGAGCGCCTCGAGAGCCAGTTTCCGCAATGGCACCAGGACCAGCAGCACGAGCACCGAGAGACCCCCGATGATCGGTGATGCGATCAGGCTCGCCATCGTGATCGTCCCGAGGCCGCGGCCGCGGCGTTTCGTGTCGCCGACGATGCCGCCGACGAGGGCGGAGCCCAGGACGGTCGCGGCGGCGCCGGTGCCCGCCATCGCGAAGCTCACCCCGGTGGCCGCCACCGAGGCCGCTATCAGCGCCCGGGGACGGGTGCGCGCGGCTACCAGCGCCAACGGAACCGGGGCCAGCAATCCGACCGCGGTCGCCAGGGGCACCACGGAGGCGACCACGATCGCCGCGACGGTCAGCCCACCGAAGATGGCGACTGACGCCATCTCCATGGGACGCAGCGGGGCGGAATTTCTCACCCATCCAGTGTGCCTGGTCCCGCAGGCGCGCCGGTGTCACGGCGGACACATCGGCCGCAGAGCGCCGACTCTGACCCCGCTTCCCGGGCTGTCGGCGGACTACGGCGTGTAAAAGAACCGTCACAACCCTCGTGTTCGAGTTGTCTGCGAGGCATCCCGGGTGGATATTTCTTCCACAGGATCTCCGCTCTCGGGTCTGAGTCCGGAGTTCCGCCCTGTGGACGAGGGAGACCAGCGATGACGACATCCATCCCGATCGGCCTCACGCCGTTTCACTTCGAGGGAGCGCTCAACGGCATCCTGATCTCGGGCCGGTGGCCCGAATCCACGCTCGAATGGACGCAGACACTCGTCGCCTCCGTACGCATCGCCTGTCGCCCCGGTTTTCTGCCGACCACCACCATCTTCGGGGTCGTCGAGGAACGGCCCGACGATGCGGAGGCCGATGCCGTCGGGATGATGGTCGCGGTCGGCAACGTGATCGACGACAGTTTCGTGGAAGCGGGCCGATTCCTCAGCAATCCGCCCGCTCTGGTCATGCTGCATCCCCCGTCGCAGACCCGGCCGTCGCTGCCCGAGTGTTCGGAGGTCGCGTCGGGGTGCGTGTTGCTGCCGGGGCTGCCCGAACTCGGACTCGAACACCGGGCCGGTTGGGCCGAGGCCGAGGCCGACGGGACGGTTGTCACTCTGCGTAACCAAGTTGGTATCGATCCCAACTCCGACCCCGACACCGCGGTGCTCGCCATGCTGCTGGCGGCCTGACCTGCATCGAATGAGTTAGGGTCCCCAAAATTTTAGTTTTGTGCGTCCTACCTGCGGAAATACGGCTCGGCAATCTGTTGCGATGCCGACTGAGGCAACACTAACCTGGCCCTTATGATTGCTGCCCTGTTGCTGAGCTTCGGCGTGATCTTCGTCGCCGAGCTCGGCGACAAGTCGCAGCTGATGGCCATGACCTACGCCCTTCGCTATCGCTGGTGGGTCGTCCTGCTCGCGATCACCTTCGCCACCGCGGCGGTCCATGCCGTGTCGGTGTTCTTCGGGCACTTCCTGGGCGTGTCGATCCCCTCGGACGTGATGTCGATCCTCGCGGGTCTCGCGATGCTCGTCTTCGGTCTCTGGACACTGCGCGGCGACCACCTCGACGACGACGAGTCGACCAAGGCCGACCGGGTCGGGAAATCGGTGCTCTTCGCGGTCATGTCGTCGTTCTTCCTCGCCGAGCTCGGCGACAAGACGATGCTCGCGACGATCACCCTGTCGACCAACAACGACTGGCTCGGTGTGTGGATCGGGTCGACGATCGGTATGGTCGCCGCCGATGCGCTCGCCATCGCGATCGGCGCACTCCTCGGCAAGCATCTGCCGGAACGGACCATCGCCCGCGCCGCCGCCGTCCTGTTCTTCGGCTTCGCCGCGTGGTTGCTGTGGGAGGGACTCTCCGACGCCGGTACGGTCACCGTGATCGCCACCCTCAGCGCCGTCGTGGTGCTGCTCGGCATCGGTGCGGTCTACCTCCGGCATCTGCGCCGATCCGCGCCCGCCGACCCGCCCGGCAGCGACGTCGTCGCGCCCGACAACCAGAACGGGGTCTCCCGAACGAACGTTCGGTGATTCCGAGAAGTGTGGTCCGTCCCCCACCGCGCGCTGTCTATTGTGATCGGTGACACCGACACCTCGAAAGGATCGCTCATGGACGTAGCCGGATCATCGGTACTGGTCACCGGCGCGGCATCGGGGCTCGGCGCGGCAACGGCCGCGCGCTTCGCCGATGCGGGCGCGCAGGTATTCGGACTCGATCTCCAACCCGCCATCGACAAGGCCGGGGCCGTGGGTGGGGTGACCCTGCTGGCCGCCGACGTCACCAGCGAGATCGACGTGCGGGCCGCGATCGAGACCCTCGCCGACACGGCTCCTCCGCTGCGCGTCACGGTCAACTGTGCCGGCGTCGGCTGGGCCGCGCGCATCCTCGGCAAGGACGGACCGCACGATCTGAGCCTCTTCCAGAAGATCATCAACATCAACCTGGTCGGCACGTTCAACGTCATGCGTCTGGCCGCCGAACAGATGGCCACCGAGCCGACCGTCGACCACGATGGTCAGCGCGGCGTCATCATCAACACCGCATCCGTCGCCGCGTTCGAGGGGCAGATCGGCCAGATCGCGTATGCCGCGTCCAAGGGTGGCGTGCATGCGATGACCATCTCGGCGGCCCGCGATCTCGCGCGGGCCGGGATTCGCGTGTGCACCATCGCACCCGGCACCATCAAGACGCCGATGCTGGCGGGCGTCACACCCGAGTTCCAGCAGACGCTGGCCGGGGCCATCCCGTTCCCGCAGCGACTCGGTGAGCCCGAGGAGTACGCACAGCTCGCCCAGGTGATCGTCGAGCACAACTACCTCAACGGCGAGACCATCCGCATGGATGGCGCCATCAGGATGGCGCCACGCTGATCGTCGCGGTCCGGCTCGGCCGCTAGGCCGACTGCGCGGCGACCGCCCTCGACAACCTCAACAGGGGTTCCGCGTCGGCATCGATGTCCGGCCCGCCGGGCACCACCTCACGTACAGCGCCCCGGGGCCGTCCGGCGACCTCGTACTCCTCGACCGCCGCCCAGAGCATGTCCACTCGGGCGTCGTCGTCGACCACGTCGAAATCCTCGGTGAGAAATGGGCTCAGCTGGGTGAGCGCATCGCGCGTCTCCACCACGCGGCGATGGAACACCATCGACGCCGACGGCGATCCGGGCGTCGGCAGGACCACCTCGGGCACCGGCCCGGTCACCATCTCCCAGAGCGGGATCAGGTCGTCGGCGGCGCGTCGGTGGCGACGACGCACCGTGATCGAATGCCAGCGCGACCGCAGCATGGGGAAGCTGATGCCGATCAGGAAGGCGACCACGCCGATGATCGAGCACACCCGACTGACGTCCAACAACCACGGCAGCCGGACGACATCGCCCGCCGAGCCGATGACGAAGACGATCTGGAGCACCGTACTCGCGGTGAGGAAGACGAGGCCGACGAGCAAGAGGCCCAACGAGATCCGCAGGTAGCCAGCCGCGATCACGATGACCGTGCCGACGCTCCGCACGCAGGCGACGAACCCGTACGTGAGGTACCCGCTGGCGATCAGCATGAACAGGGCGAACGCGACGTTGCGAACCGTCCATTCGGAGACCTGCTCGGTGCGGAGGTCGGTGGGTATGACGAGCATCGTCACCTGCAGACCGACGAGCGCCACCACCAGCGGGATGGCCTCGATGCCGGCCCGGCGCTCTCGGGTGGTGGACCGACCGGGATAGAAGAAGACGACGATCAGCGCGGCGACGCCGACGGCGAGCAACGCGTAGAAGAGAACACGGTCGGCGCCGGTGAACGTCAGCGTGTCGATCGCATCCGTGACGTCGTCGCCGGAGACCACGAAGGCCATGGTCAAGGCCGCGATGGCCACCGTCATGGCGACGGCCTGCAGGCCACCGCCCTCGCGTCGGATCTGTTCGAGGCGCCAGCACAATGCAGCCGCGAAGAGGAGTGCGGCAATCGCGTTGACCACGCCGACGACGATCACGCTACAGCCAGCCCTTGTGCCCGCCGAGGACACGCTGGATGCCACGCAGATGGGTGTCGTCCGGTGTCGATCCGACGGTCAGACGCGCCTCACCGGCCCAGTTGAGGATCATCGATGCCAGCATCTCGGCTTCCCATTCACGCGCGTCCGAATAGCACGTGTGGTTCAGCGCCGCGTCCGACTGCTCGTCGGAGGGGGTGGTGAGGGCCGACGCCGAGACCGCGCCCAGCATCTGGTGTCCGGCGATCAGATGTCCGAACTCGTGCACGACGATCTGATCCTGGTGCAGCTTGGACGTATTCGCCTGGTAGAAAAAGTAATCCGCGTCATCGGCGGCCAACCAGATCCCGTTGGGCACCCCGGCAGGGAGCGGGTGGGCGATCAGCCGGATGGCACGTCCCCGCTGCGCGCCGAAGCGGTCGCAGAGTTGGGTGACGTCGAGCGGGAGGTCGAGATCGAGACCCTTGAGCGTGTCACGGCACAATGCGCGGAGCGCACGCTGACTTCGCATGGATCAGTGGGCCTCGTCGAACAAGGACGTTCAGTCCACCGCTCGCGCGCCCACGACGCGCAGGCGTGCTTCCTCCGTCGCGGCGTCGGAGATCCCCGCAGCGAGGATGTCCGGCGGATCCTTGGGCAGCCCCTGCTGCTCGCGCAGGACCTTGATCAGCTCGTTGACGACGGTGACCGAGTCGCTCGACAGTCCGGCCAGACGGAATGCCGCAAGCTGGACGTTGGTGTCGGCCTGCAGGCGCATCAGGTCGATCTCGTCGCGCGTCCGCTGCGCCGCCCGATCCTCGAGGAAATAGTGGACATCCACGCCGAACGCGGCGGCGATGCCCTCGACCGTCCGGAACGACGGCGACTTGGCCTTACCCGAGCGCAACTGACTCAAGTAGGACTCGCCCAGGCGAAATCCCCTCTCCGTCGACCGCGCTGCGATCGCTTTTGCACTGTAGGCACGGCCATTGGGTCCCGGAACCGTACGGAACAGTTCCTCGAGACGGCGTGCGAACAATCCTGGGTCCAGTGCTTCTCGTGGTGCGGAGCCGATCCCCTCGACGTTCATTCGACGGTCGCCCCCTACTGACACATCCGCAATTCGTGAAGTCATTCTTCTCCCCGGCAAATTCAAAGCTTGAACTTGCAAACATTTAAGACCGGCGTGCATCGTGGATGCAACGCCCGTTACGATTTGAACGTACCTGAACGCATCCCCCCACGCGTATCACCTGTGCCGATGCTGTAACGATTGCCCGGTGTGGCATTCTTCACACTCGATCGTGAATAACCTGTGGTGGCGCAAATCCGAGCTTACCGGAAGATGAACTCTGGGCGACCATAAGTCGATCATCGTTGCAGGACACGCACCGAACCGGGGGGTCCGATGAATCACCGAGCCGCGCGTCGAGCCGCGCCGCGCCGACGTATCGGTGCGCTCACGGCCGCCACCGCGCTGATCGCCACCACCGTGCTCGGCATCGGTGCGGGCGTCGCGTTCTCGGCGCCCGATTCGTCGTCGGGATCCGGAACCGGTTCCGGATCGCACAGCGGTTCCGGATCGCACAGCGGTTCCGGATCGCACAGCGGTTCGGGTTCCGGGAGCAGGCCCGGCCGGGGCGGCCACGATCACAGTGGTGACGACCAACCTGGTCACCACCAACCCGGTGACGACGAATCCGGGGGCGACGAATCCGGAGACGACGAATCCGGTACCGGCGGCGCGACGACGGGCCACCCCGAACCGACGCCAGGGCCCACGGACACCACCGACCCGACCCAACCCACGACCGAGCCCACCGAGCCCACCACTTCCACGGACGACGACGACGCACCCGCGGCCGTCTTGCCGTCCCGTCCCCCGCTCTTCACCTCGACCCCGCAGACCGGCGGACGTATGCCCGGCAGCTCGGGCGACGGGAGTACGAGCAGGGATGAGAACGGGCCCGCGAGCCGCGCAGATTCACATCAGGGCGGCGCAGCACCGGGTGCCGAGGTCCCCGGCCTCCCGACTGCCGACGCAGCGGGTCCGGCTCCCGCCCGAGCACAGGGTGTGGGACCGACGGCCGTCCCACCGACGACTGCCCGACCAGCAGGTCCGCCGCCGGCGCCCACCCCCCGGGCGTCGACGCCGAACTCGAACCAACCCGCACTCGCTGCCTCCCGGCCGACTGCGGCACCGCCCGCTGCCGACGACAGCGCGCTCGCCACGGCGCGGCGCATCATCCTCGGGCTCGCACCCGGGGCCCTTCTGCTGCTCGGTGCGGTCGCCCTGCTCGGGAGCGGCTCGTTCCTCGAGGCGCTGCGCGCCACGCGATCCTGATCGTCGCGGGAGCGACGGACGGGCTCAGCGGTCGCGGAACTCGAGCACCGTGTCCTCGTGGGGGACTTCGCCTTTCGCCGGGCCGTCGATCCATTCGCGCAGCACCTTGGTGGCGCGGACATCGTCCTCGTTGTACTCCAGCAGTCGTTGCCGCTGCGCCGGATCGGGGGTGGCGCCACCCAGACCGACGGCGTCTCGATACCAGTCCATCGACGCCTCGCCGCTCGCCTCGGCATCGCGCCAGGTGAAACCGGCGACCGGTGCGACTCGTTTGAGCCCCTTGCCGTTAGGACAGATGAAGTTGCGACCGACCGCCTCGTAGATGTCCACCCACTCGTCGGAGGCGATGAACTCTTCGACCTCGGCGCGCGGCGGTACCCCGTCGTCGCCGGCGAAACGCCGCGCGGATCCCAGCAGCCACCGGTTCTCGGCCTGCTGTGAGTAGCAGTATGCCGCAAAGGTTTTCCCGGCGGCGCGGGCCGCTTCACGTTCGGCGGTGAGCCAGCCCCAGAACTCTGCGAAC
Source organism: Gordonia sp. DT101 (assembly GCF_049844895.1). Classification (NCBI taxonomy): domain Bacteria; kingdom Bacillati; phylum Actinomycetota; class Actinomycetes; order Mycobacteriales; family Gordoniaceae; genus Gordonia; species Gordonia sp. DT101. The sequence goes on from NZ_JBNCLX010000001.1 coordinate 885,423, forward strand.
GATCTGCCCTCGTCCCGGGTGGGGAGCGGCTCCCACGTGGCGAACGCCCGATACCGGACCTCGCGCGACGGATCGGCGTTGTCGGTCAGCAGGGTGCCCCACAGGTAGGCGCCATGTTCTCCGTAGCTCTCCATGTCCACGTCGACCTCGACGTCGGCCCGATCGACCTGCGGCTCTTCCAGGCGACGGATGAGCGGGATGTCGGTGAGCCAGGCGATCGCGTTCAGCACCGCGTCGTCGAACCGGATGTTTCCCGGCCAGTCCGTCGGTGGGGCGCCGCGGAATTGGGCCAGTTGGTCGATGGTCGTGATCCCGATCTCGCCCAGCGCGATGCTCTGGTTGCCGCCGACGACGAGACTCACGTCTCGGCGCTCTTCGAGTTCGGGCCCACAGCGCGGCCACCACGGACAGCTCCGGCACTCGCCGATGCGGCGCGGCGTGGTGGGGATGGTCTGCCCGGCGATCGCCATCCGGCGTTCGAACGTCTCGGCGTAATCCTCCAGCAGACCGGCCATCTCGAAGACGACGATGCAATCTGCGTCGATCCCGATGACACCGCCCCTGAGATCCACCAGGTCGGCCGAGGGCGTCAACCCGAGGTCGAGCAACATCGCGGTCAGCTGAGCCAGCCGCAGTTGGTCGCGACGCTGATTACGCGCGTTGCGGGACGCGTCCGGTCGCGGTGCCCACGTCCAGACGGGACTCGTCAGCGTCGAGCCGCCGTTACCGCCGTTTCCGGGTTTCACGTCGTAGCTGACCCGATGGTTCACCACGATCACCGGGACGTAGCCGGAGCCGTTGCGAATGAGCAACTCGGCGTGCCCTCGCCTGCCACGTTCGCGGTCGGTCGGCAAGGTGGCGTTCCAGATCCAGGGGGTCTCGGCGGCGCACGCGGCCATGGTGGCCGCGACGCGTGTCGCATGGTCGGACGTCGGGTCGACCAGCACGACCGTGCCGGGTGGCTGATCGCTGTGCAGACCGCGCACCATGTCGCGCACCCCGCCGCGATGGTCCGCGGCGGCATCCTTGCGCCGCTGCGCCTCGGGCGTATCGGGACGCGCACGGACGAGGTCGGGGTGCGACTGGTCGAGCGCGAGACGATGTTCGCAGCCCGCGAGATCGCGCGGGTGCAAGACCACTGCCGCTGCTGCCACTCGCCCATCCTTTCCGACATCGGTCCGTGCCTCGCGTCGTGCACCGACGCTTCGCGCGGGACCGCCCTCGTCGAGCCTATGTAATGCTTGTACCGATGCACGCACTCCCGCTCGGTTTCCGAGCCGGGTGGTTATCTCAAGCTCCGGGACACCGCACAGGAGGTAGGTTCCTCAGATGGGATTGTTCTCGTCGGATGGCAAGACTCGCGCCCAGCGAAAGGCCGAGGCCAAGGCGCTGAAGACCAAGGCCAAGTTGGAGGCCAAGCTCGAGGCGAAGAGTGCGCGGAGGTCGGACAAAGCCCGACGCCGCGCCGACCGTAAGGACCACGCCAAGGAGTTGAAGCAGGAGCGCAAGACCACCAAGGCGGCCGGCAAGGTCCAGCAGAAGGTGGCGAAGGCCGACGCCAAGGCGACCGCGGCCAAGGCGAAGGCCGACGCCGACGCCCAGGCGTTCAGCCCGGCAAGTGTCCGCCGTTATCTGACCGTCGTGCGGCTGCTGTCGCCCATTGTCGTGCCGATCGCCTATCGCGCGGCGGTGGCGGCGCGCGGTCAGGTCACCGCGCTCCAGGCGAACCGCGCCGGTGTCTCACCGGATGTGCTGCGTCAGTTCTCCGGCCACGGCGCGACGCTGTCGGCACGGATCGCCAGCACCCGGGCATCGCTGGAGAAGGTCGCCACCAAGGACACCTCCGACGAGGGTTCGGCGTTCGTGTCCGCGATGGCGACCCGTCTCGACAACCTCGCGATCGCCGTCGACGCCGCGGAGGCCATGCCGGCGGCTCAGCGCCGGACCGCACACCAATCGATCGAGTCAGAACTCGAAGCCATCGAGGCGGACATCCTGGCACGGCTCGGCGTGCGCGCCTGATCCTCCGTCGCGCGGTGCGTGACCACGCCGACGTCGTAAAATGGGGCCCTACCCGCCGCACCGATTCACCACGCAAGGGAGCGTGAGCAGCAGATGACCGACTCCGGCCCGAACAACACTCCCCAGGACTCCCCGTCCGACGACTCGGCGTCCGAAGTGGCCGGGTCGCCGGAGTCGGCAGGTACCGAGGCCGGCGAGAGCGCACCGGCCACCGAGACGCCTGCCGAGAAGGCACCGCCGAAGAAGGCTGAGCCAAACAAGGCCGCACCAAACAAGGCCGCAGCCAAGAAGCCGGCTGCGAAAAAGGCGCCGGCCAAGAAAGCGCCTGCGAAGAAGGCAGCAACACACAAGGCCGCGGCAAAGAAGTCACCCGCCCAGAAGCAGGCGACCGACAAGCAGGCGGCCGAGGAGCAGGCGGCACGGGAGACAAAACCGACGAGCGAGACGCCGGCCGAGCCGGACCCGCCGGCACCGCCCGATACCCCCGCACCGAAGCCCGACGTCGCCGCACCGAGGCCTGCCGCGCCCAAGTCCGCACCGCCCAAGCCCCCTGTCAAGAAGAAGGCGCCGACCGGACCGTCGGGTCCCGCGTCGACCGCACCGTCGGCCCCGCCGTCGCGTCCGTCTCCGGCCGTCGTCGACGCCGTCGCCGAATCCGATGCGCAGCGAGCAACCTTCGCGCAGCTCCGGGCCGGGGCGCCCACCGAGCTCCCGTCGGCGAACCGGACGGTCCCGATCGCCGCTGGCGCGGCGCTCGCCGCCCTGGTGGCGATCCTGATCGCGGTATTGCGGCGCCGCCGCTAGGTCGACTGGACCGCCACGCGGTCGAGGATCGCAGACGCAACCTCGGCAGGCCGGTTCTCCGGCAACCAGTGGTCGGCTCCGTGGATGACGCGGAAGTCGTATGGCGCGTCCACCCAGTTCGCGGTCATCTCCGCACCCGTGCGACCGAGCGCGAAATCGCCGTCGCTCCACAGGTATGTGGTCGGGACGACGATCTTCGGGAACCGCCGATCCTCGCGCGTCCCGAGAGGCAGGCCGCGGTACCAGTTCAACGCCCCGGTCAGCGCACCCGAGGCGACGATGTCGTCGTAGAGGCGACTCGCGAACGGCTCCGGCAACCCGATCCTCTTCCCACCACCGGCCGACGGCCGAAAAACCCTGGACAGGAACAGTTCCGGGATCTTCGGCAGGTTGAAGAACGCCATGTACCACGACCGGAGCAGCTGTCCGCGTGGCATCGCGCGCAGAAATGCGGCCGGATGTGGCACCGACACCGCGGTCAGCGTGCGGATCCGATCGGGATGCGCGCCCGCCACCGACCACGCGACGGCAGCTCCCCAGTCGTGGCCGACCAGGTCAACCGACTCGACGCCCAGGGCGTCGATCAGCGCGACCACGTCGCCGACGAGCTCACCCATGCGGTAATCGCGACGAGCGCTCGGTCGCGCGCGCGGCGAATAGCCACGCTGGTCCGGGGCTATCGTTCGAAAACCCTTGTCGTGCAACAGCGGTGCGACCAGTTCCCAGGCCGTCGCGCGTTGTGGGAAGCCATGCAGCAAGACGATCGGAACGCCGTCGATCGGTCCGCTGTCGATCACGTCGAAGACGTAGGGGCCATTGGCGAACTCGGTGAGTCGGTCGGTCATCGTCGTCATCCTTCCCCGGTGAATGACCCGACAGTACCTGCCGGAGAAACACCGACGATGCGAAGAGCCGCCCACCCCTGAGGGTGAGCGGCTCTTCCTTGTCGCTGGTCGGTCGAGGGCGTCGGATCAGTTGAGCTTGTAGACCGTCGTCCCGCCGACTGTGGTCGCGGTGTAGTTCTGCGCGACCCAGGTGGAGATCTCGGAGTTTCCGCCGGGACCGCCCTGTCCGCCGCCACCGATGTAGTAGCCGATCTTGCCGGCCTTCACGTAGTCGATGAACTGCTGCAGGGTCGGAGCGGGGTCTCCGCTCCATCCACCGATGGCCATCACCGCGGTGCCCGTGGCGATCTCGATGCCGGAGGCGGATTGCGACCCGTTGGTGGCCGCCGACCACGTGGCGTCCGAGGACTTCAGCAGGGCGACGAGTTCGGTGTTCGACGAGATGTCGCCACCCATGCCACCACCCATGCCGCCACCACCGGACGGGCGCTGGCCCTGACCACTGTTGGTCGTGGTGCCGCTCTGCGTTTGACCACCCTGGGCCTGACCGCTCTGGGCCTGACCGTTCTGGGCCTGACCGTTCTGGGACGGCGGAGTGCTGCCGTTCCCGCCGGGAGCGTTGCCACTCGGCGCGTTGCCACCCGGGGTGTTGCCACCGCCGCGGTTTCCACCGCCTCCGCCGGGTCCGCCCATGCCGCCACTTTCCATGGAGGTGCTGACCGCGGTCGGGATCGATCCGGTGTGTGCGGTCGCGGCGGTCGCGATCGCGAATCCGACGCTGCCGCCGGCCCCGGCGAGAGCACCGACGATCACGGCGCCTGCCACGGCCTTACGCCAGGCCATCACGCTGCCCACGAGCAGCATCACCACGCTGATCACCGCCACCGCACCGATCAGCCAACGGCACCAGACGGGTCCGAAGTCGTTGCGGTTCAGCAGGACGATGGACCACCAGCCGGCGAGGCCGATCATCGCGGCCAGTGCGATCCGGCCGTCCCAGTGATCCCGTCGCCGCCAGGCGAACACGCCGCCCATGCCGATCATCGCGCCGATCGCCGGCGCCAAGGCCACCGTGTAATAGGGGTGGATGGTGCCGCTCATGAAGCTGAAGATCAGTCCGGTGATCACCAGCCAGCCGCCCCAGGCGACCACGGCGCCACCCTCGACACGGCTGATCCCGTTGGTGAAGCGGAAGATCGGGAAGCTACGCAGCCCGAGGTAGATCGCGAAGGCGAGTGCGAGCAGGGCCACCGGGAGCAACCACGAGATCTCGTTGCCCATCTCCGAGCTGAAGAGCCGGTTGAGACCGGTCGAACCTCCGAAAGAACCGCCGGCCTGTCCACCACCGGGGCCGCCGCCCCCACCGGCGCCGCCTCCGCCACTGATGCGGCCCACGCCGTTGTAGCCCCACACCAGATCCATGAAGGTGTTGTTCGTCGAGCCGCCGATGTACGGGCGCGCCGAGGCCGGCACCAGGATGGTCGCCAGCACAAACCAGCCCGCCGACACGATGAGCGCGACGGTCGCACCGATCAGGTGGCCGATCCGCTTCCACCAGCCGTTGTCGGCGAACATCAGGTATGCCAACCCGAAAGCGGGCAGCACGAGCAATCCCTGCAACATCTTGGTGAGGAAGGCGAAGCCCAGGGCCACACCGACCAGCGCGAGCCAACGGCCCGAGTTCGTCCCGATCGCCCGGATCAACGCATAACCCGCGGCCACCATCAGCAGGACGAGCAACGCATCCGGGTTGTTGAACCGGAACATCAGCGCCGCAGCCGGGGTGAAGGCGAGCACAGCGCCCGCGATCAGGCCTGCGGCAGTGCCGTGGCGCGCGTCGGTGAAGGTACGTCGCATCGCGCAGTACAGGAGCGCGACTGCGGCCACCCCCATCAATGCCTGCGGGACCAGCACCGCCCAGCTGTTCATCCCGAACACCCGCACCGACAGGCCGGTCACCCAGAGGGACGCCGGCGGCTTGTCGACCGTGATGAAGTTCGCCGAATCGAGCGATCCGAAAAACCAGGCCGTCCAGCTCTGCGAGCCCGCCTGGGCGGCCGCCGCGTAGAAGGTGTTGGCGTACCCGCTGGCCGCCAGGTTCCAGAGGTAGAGCACGGCGGTGGTCACCAGCAGCCCCGTCAGGGCGAACGGGCTCCAGGCCACGGCGCGCTTGGGCCGCGGTTTCTCGCCGGCGTGGCGGCCGCGCGCTCCGGCCGGGGGTGGCGGTTCGCCGGGTGTCGTCGCACCCGGGCGTGCCAGCACTGTGGTCATGGGTCCTCCTGTGTCGGATGTCTTGATCCCACAGTGGGGCCTGCGACTCACGCCAGGCTGGACGATGACTGGGAGAACCCTGTGAGCGCCGACGCCACGTTGCAGCGTGTCATGTCCATCACAGAAATGACCGTGTACACGGTCGTCGCTCGCCATTCCGCCGTTTTCGGCAGATGCTGGAGGTACAAGGTCCCGGATCAGATCGACACCATGGGGAGGACGAACGGTTTGCGGTACGCGCTCGGCACGATCGGCGGACGGATGCCATGGTCGTCCAATCCGCTCCTGCGGCGAGGCGACCGGATGGTCGCAACCGTTGGGCTCGTGACTGCTGTCGTCGCGCTTCTCGCCGTCCCCCTGGCGGTCCTCGTGGGGTGCTCGACGTACGGCCAGGTGTCGGCGCGCGCCGCATCGACCACGCCGGTGACGGCTCGCGTGGTCGACGTGCTGCCCGCCGACCCGACCGCACTGGACACCGGGGCCACGGTCAGGTGGATGGACGACGGCGTGGCCAGGACCGACACCACATCGGTGCCGTCGACGACCCGTGCCGGCACGACGACCCGGATCTGGACGGATTCGTCCGGCAACGTGGTACCGCAGCCACCGGACAGATTCGGACGAGTGGCCGGTGCCGCTGCGGTCGGGGTGTTCGGGTGGCTCACGATCGCGGCACTACTGCTGGCCGGCGTGCGTCTGGTCGGCCTGGGGGTGGCACGACGTCACGCGGACCGCTGGGACGTCGAGTGGCGGCAGGCGAGCGCCGCGGACGGCTGGGCGTCACACTGATCCCTCGTGACACCGCGGGTCGGTTTTCATCCTGCGCTGTCGATGACAAGTGTGGGTGCAATGTCGTTGGTCAACAACATGCGGGATCCGATCAGGTGTCCGCGGATCTGCGGATCGGACGTCGCGGCGATCTTGCGGGTGATGACATCGACGATGAGATCGCGGATGTCGGGTTCGGTGACGTTGCTCGTGTCGCCCCAGTTCTGGGGATCGGCATCGTTGAGCAGGATGGCGACCGCCCGGTGGACGCGCCGTTGGCCGGGGGCGTCGACGCAGATGGTGGCCAATCGGTGGTGCTGGGAAATCAGCCCGCGGAGCTCGGTGCGGGCGCAGACGGCAATTGCGTGGTGACGGGTCATAGTGTGCTCGTTCGTGTGTGATGGTCTCGGCCGTCGTGTCTCTGGGACGGCGGCGCTACAGGGGCATCAGGAGATGTTTACGAGTGCTGCGTGGGCCATCCTTGTCGGCGAGCATCGCCAGCGATCTGCGTAGCTCGAGTCTGGTCTGGGACGGTTCGATGACGGCGTCGATGTAACCTCGCTCGGCAGCCACCCACGGGGTCGCGACAGTCGTGTTGTACAGATCGATCATCTGCTGTCGGACGGCGGCCCGATCGGCCTCCGGCACCGAGGCGAGCTGGCGGCGTTGGGTGAGGCTGACCGCGGCTTCACCACCCATGACGGCGATTCGGGCGGTCGGCCAGGCGAGGTTGATGTCTGCCCCGAGTTGTTTGGAACCCATCACCGCGTAGCCGCCGCCGAATGCCTTGCGGGTGATGACCGTGACGATCGGTACGGTTGCTTCGACGACCGCGTAGAAGAAGCGCCCACCACGTTTGATGACGCCGATACGTTCTTCCTCGACCCCCGGCAGAACTCCGGGTGTGTCGACGACGAAGATCAGCGGCAGTCCGAACGCGTCACAGAGACGAATGAAGTGGGCGGCCTTGTCTGAGGCGCGCGCGTCGATCGCGCCGGCGGCCACCTGCGGCTGGTTCGCGACCACACCTACGCTTCGCCCATCGACTCGAGCGAATGCGGTGATCATGTTGGCGGCCACACCATCGCCGATCTCGTGTAGGTCTCCGTCGTCGAAAATTCGTAGCAAGACGTCGAACATGTCATACCCGACGTTGTGCTCGTCGGGAATCACACGATCGAGTTCGCGGTCGGAATCGGTGATCTCGGGTTCCAGTCCCGGATTGACCAGCGGTGCGCGTTCGAAACAGCTCGACGGCATGAAGCGCAGATATGCCCGCGCCCAATCGAACGCCTCCTTTTCGTCTTCTGCGACATGGTGGATGTTGCCGTTGTGGGCTTGGTTGACGGCACTGCCGAGTTCGTCGAGCGTCACTTCTTCGCCCGTCGTCTCCCGGATCACGTCAGGGCCGGTGACGAACATGTGTGACGACTTCGTCGCGATCAGGACATCGGTGTTGATTGGCGAATAGACCGCTCCTGCAGCGCATTTGCCCAGCATCACCGATACCTGGGGCACCAGACCCGACAAATTGTGTTGACGCCGGCTCACCCACGCATACCAGGCCAGGGATGTGACGGCGTCCTGGATGCGGGCGCCACCGGAGTCGTTGATGGCGATGAACGGGCATCCGACTGTGGCGGCGGTCTCCATCGCGCTGGCCACCTTACGGCCGAACATCTCACCGACCGAGCCACCGAAGACTGTTTGGTCGTGAGCGATCACCACGGCCGGTCGGCCCTCGATGGTTGCATGGCCCGTGACCACACCGTCGCCGTAGAGAGCACCCGGGGATCCGGGCTGCTTGACCAGCGCCCCGATCTCCACAAAGCTCCCGGCATCGACGAGCATCGCAATCCGCTCGCGTGGACTGGGAATCCCCTTCAGCTCTCGCTTCGCGACTCCCGCAGCGCCGGCGGGCTCCCGGGTCTGCGCCATTCGGCGATACAGCTCCGCGAGCTTGTCGGCGGTCGTTGCGGGTGCCGCCGCGACCTCGGGCGTGGCGACCAGCCCGCCGCGTTGGAATTCGCCAAGTGCTTGTGTGGTCATGTCGTCACTTCCGAGATGAGGTCCGTAGGGCTTCCGGATGCAGTCCGGTCGTGCGTCCCAGGGTTCGACGCATTGGGCGAGTCGGCGACGAGCCGCGCAAGCGCTTCGATCTGTTCGGAGTTGTGGCACAACACCTTCGACGGCACAACCGAAATAGCGAAGCGAAACGCGAACGTTTCGGGGGCGTCGAGCACTGCGTCGAAGCCTGGTCTGACGACCGGTTCGAGGACGTCGAACGCCTCCGCTGGGTACCTGGCAAAGTATTCGTCTCGGTCCGGGCCATGGGCACGGCTGATGATGAGTGAATCTGGCATGAGCTCCCCCCAAGGCCGGTGAGCCTCGTACGCACAGCCAGCTGAACGCACGACGAACCCGCTGGCGCGGTCGACGGACCGGGCCTGTGACCAAATTGGTGCTGAAAACTGTTGTTGAAGAATGTTTCTGCGGACTGCATAGGCGGCGGTCGGGCCCCCGGCCGAAATGGATACCGACCCCCCGGTGCCCTTACCGACGGGTAACTTACTGGCGCGTAACCGTCACATTAAGGCACCGGCTCCAAGCTGTCCAGAGGCCGACCCAGATGAATCCACTCGACCTTCGTGAGTGAGCGTTCGGTCGTGCACCTGGGACACAAGGACTTCCACCGTCATGCGGGCGTACTGACGCCGGCGATCGGTATTCCGTGGACTTCGCGGCGGAAGTCGTGGGTGGCACGGGCGACGTGGTCAGGACTGGTGACCAGAACTGCGCCCGTGGAATGCCCTGCGACCAGGATTCGGGCGCAGTTGCGCGCGTTCTCGACGGTGTTTCGAGAGCGGTTCTCGGTTGCGATGCGAGCTGGGGCTATCTGGTGGTCGACCAGCCACGTTTTCATTGCCTGAGCTTCGGTTCGGCCGTGTTGCGGGTTGCCACCGGTCGTGATCACCCAGGCCTGCGGGAACTCCCGCGCCAGCCGCAGGGCTGCGCGCAGGCGCGAGACCAGCACCGGCTTCATCGAGCCGTCGCGGTTGAGCGCAGCGCCGAGCACGATGACGCGGGTCCCGAACGGGTCGATACGCAATAACGGCGGCGCGTTCACCGGCGGCCGCCGAGGAGCACGCGGATGCGGTGCCACAGCACAGGGATTTGCCGACCCCGAATTGACGAGTTCGCACAGGCCCGATGCCCACTCGACGTGGCGTGGAAACACCTCCGGATGCGGCGATGCCTGCGGTGCGGCATGGCCGAGTCCCGTGAGCATCATGACGCCGACGATCGTGATCGGGCAGCGAAAAATATAGTGCCGATTTGGCATTGACGGTTCCTCCCCATGAACGCGCAGCGAGACCGGGTCCGAAGGCCCGCCATTCGATGCCCCCCGGGCAGCGCGTGAGACCAGATCGTAAGAGCACTTTTCGCCAAGCGCCAGGGCCGATCTCCGTTCCAGGGCAGACCAGCCCATACGCGCCGTTGGGCAATTGACCCAGTCGTGTGTTCGGATTGTGCGCTACGTCAAGTTCATTGCGCAACAGCGGTTTTCAATCCCGTCTGACCAAGCGCTCGGTCAAGTTGTTCGAGAGACTGATTCGCGATTAGCGATACCAAAATTCCTGAATTCCTTCATCTTTCGGAACTGGTATGTGTAGCGTCTCCTGCGGAATATGCGTGGCCGCAACAGCACAATCGCATTGGGGGATCGGTTGTGATGCGGACACCGACATCGAGTGGGGGAGTTGAGAATCATGCGTCAATCCGTCCTGTCGCGAGGATCGTGGGGCCGACGGCTGGTAGGGGGAGCCGTCGTCATGGCCGCGGCCCTATCAGTAGGACTGGGAACAACGGTGCCCGCATCGGCCGCCAGTCAGCAGGAGTTGAACTCCACGATCAAGTCCGGTCTGAAGAAGAACGTCGCCGACGACGTCATCCTCAGCGGTTCGAGCACGTCCAAGGTGCCGACGGGGAGCGGCAAGGAGGAAGACGACTTCTGGAAGGCCTTCGGCAACGGATTGTCGAACCCCGACGTCGCCCCACCGGGTACCAACGACTGGAACTGCAAGGCCTCGGACGGGAAAGATCCCGTCGTCCTGGTGCATGGCACGTGGGAGAACGCCTATAACAACTGGGCCTACCTCGCGCCGAACCTCAAACGAGCCGGTCTGTGCGTCTATGCACTGAACTACGGGATCCTCGGTCTCGGCCAGGGTGGCGGACTGGGGACGGTGTTGCCGGGCGCCTATGGCACCGGCGACATCGCGCAGTCGGCCAAACAACTCGCCGCCTTCGTCGATCGCGTCCGCGCATCCAGCGGAGCGTCGAAGGTCAACATGGTGGGTCATTCACAGGGCGGATTGACCGCACGCCAGTACCTGAAGTTCGACGGTGGCGCCGGCAAGGTCGATCACCTGGTGACCCTCGGTGCCACCAACCACGGCACCACGCTGGTCGGGATCGGCGCACTGGGACGCACCATCAACAACCTCGGCATCGATGTTCTCGGTCCGGTCGCGCTCGGGGTCGGCGTCTCGGGTATCCAGCAGGTCTACGATTCGCGGCTGCTGAAGAAGCTCAACGCCGGCGGCGATACCGTACCCGGCGTGAAGTACACCGTTGTCGGTTCGAGGTATGACGAGGTCACCACGCCGTACGACTCGACCTTCCTCACGGGGCCCGACGTCCGCAACATCACCCTGCAAAACGGATGCGAGATCGACACCTCTGATCACCTCGCACTGAGCTACTCAAAGCGAGCAGTATCCATCGTTCTCAACGCATTCGGGGCGAAGATCGCGACCACGCCCGGCGGGCCTGCGCTGCCGGTACCCGTCGTCTGCGGTCCGAACGGGTGGCTGATCGGCTGACAGCCCGCGAGAGCTGACGCTGCGACCGGCGAGTCCGAACAACGGGCTCGCCGGTCGTACGTTGTACACCGAACGCGGGCCGTTCAGACCGGGGCCAACACTTGTGCCCGGCCCCGCCCGCGAGGTCGGCACCGTGACCACTGGCGCACTGCTCGGCCAGAGCGGAAAGCCCTTCGACAACATGGGGTTCGCTCTGCGCTACCGCCCTGGCAGGTACTTCAGAGCGCGAATCGCGTACGGCGTGATGGCCCGGTAGACGCCCTGCGGGATGCCGGGTGCGCGGTCGATGCCGATGAAGCGCTGTTCGGCGACGGTCTGCGGCTCCGTGTACTTGAGCAGCCCCTCTTCGCCGTGTCGGCGGCCGACACCTGAGATGCCCATGCCCCCCATGGGCGCAGCGGTCGACGCCCACGCCGCGGCATAGCCCTCGTTGATGTTCACCGTGCCGGCGCGCAACCGGTCGGCGATCTCGTTTGCCTCGGCACTGCTCCCCGCGAACACGCTCGCGTTGAGTCCGTAGGCGGTGGCGTTCGCCAGCTTGATCGCCTCGTCAGTGGAGTCGACGGGGTAGATCGACACCACCGGTCCGAATGTCTCGTCGGCATAACAGGTCATCTCGTCGGTGACGTCGGCGAGCACAGTCGGCTCGAAGAAGAACGGACCCAGGTCGGCACGACGACGACCTCCGGCAAGTACCTTCGCCCCCTTCGACACCGCGTCCTGCACATGGGCTTCGGCCGTGTCGATCTGTGCGGCCGAGGCGAGTGATCCCATGTCGGCGCCGAAATCGTAGGAGGCGTCAAGCTTCATCGCGGCGACGTACGCCGCGAACTTCTCGGTGAACTCGTCGGCGATCGCCTTGTCCACGTAGAGCCGCTCGATGGAGATGCAGAGCTGGCCGGAGTTGGAGAAGCAGGCGCGCGCGGCGCCCTGGACCGCCCGGTCGATGTTGGCCTTGGCGGTGACGATCATCGGGTTCTTGCCGCCGAGTTCCGCGGAGAAGCCGATCAATCGGCGTCCGGCCTGCTCGGCCAGCGTCGCGCCGGTTGTCGATGACCCGGTGAACATCACGTAGTCGGTGGTGGCGACGATCGCCTGGCCGACAACACTTCCCGGTCCGGGCACCACCGCGAACAGCTCCCGCGGCAGGCCGGCCTCGTAGAGCAGTTCGGCGAGTGCCAGTGCGCAGTAAGGGGTCTGGCTGTCGGGCTTGATCACCACGCCGTTGCCGGCGAGCAGTGCGGCCACCGCGTCCGACACCGCCAAGGTGAGGGGGTAGTTCCACGGGCTGATCACGCCGACGACGCCCTTGGGCTGGTACCGAACCCGCACGCTCGTCGCGCCGGGCAGCATGCCCTTGACCTTGTGGTCGGCCAGGGACCTGGGGCCTGTCGTCGCGTAGTGCCGCGCGGTGAGCGCGACGTCGATGACCTCTTCCTGCGCGTAGATGCGCGCCTTGCCGGTCTCGGCCTGCGCGATGTCCATCAGGTCGGCGGCGTGGGAGTGGACGAGTTCAGAGAACGCGGCGAGCACCTCCGCCCGCTGCGCCGCGGTCCGCTGCGCCCAGCCCTCCTGGGCCGCGCGCGCACGCGCGACCGCGGTCTCCAGATCCTCGGCGGTACCGACCGGGATGGTCGCCATCTCCACACCGCTGAACGCCTCGAGGACGGGGCGGGTGGGACGCGCGGCCGCGTCGTCGATGGCCACCAGTGCGGCCAGCCGGCGGAAGTATTCGGGCGTGGGCTTTCGCATGATCGGTTCCTCAGCTCTCGGTGGAGGCGGTGTCGGAGGGGTCAGCGGTCTCGACGGCAGCGGTCTCGACGGCAGCGGTCTCGACGGCAGCGGACCCGGCCGCGTCGACGTCGGCGGTATCGGTGTCGGTGTCGGACTCCGGGCCCGCGACGATGACGATGCCGTCGTCGTCGGAGTACACGATGTCGCCGGGGTTGAAGGTCTCGCCGCCGATGGTCAGCGGGATGTCGCGGTCACCGACACCGGTCTTGGTGGACTTGCGCGGGTTGGTACCCAGCGCCTTGACGCCGATCTCCATCTCGCCGATCGCCTTGGCATCGCGGATGGCGCCGTTCACGATGATCCCGGCCCAGCCGTTGGAACGCCCGAGTTCGGCGATGATGTCACCGACCAGTGCCGTGTGCACCGATTCCGCACCCTCGACGACGAGCACGCCACCGGGGTTGGACTCGGAGAGGATCGATTTCAGCAGGGCGTTGTCCTGGAAGCACTTGACCGTGGTCACCCGCCCGACGAACTCACGGCGGCCTCCGTACTGGGTGAACTGGGTATCACAGCTCCGGACGAGGTCGCCGATCTCGTCGACGAGGTCAGCGGTCGGAGTGAAGGTCGACTCGGTCATGGGACTCAGTTTAGGCCGACCGAGCGGTAGATGTTACCGGTGGGTACATCTACCGACACGGCGTGCAGCGCACATCCCGAGTTCAACGGCCGACTACTGCGTCTCGCGACTCCGAAGCCCGGCCATCACCACGTCGAGCATGCGTCGGGTGCGATCTTCCCACGCGTCGTCGAGGTCGACCCGCCAGAGAAACCCCACCAGGAGCAGCACTTCGTCGGGAGCGATGTCGTTGCGCAACGAGCCGTCTCGCTCTCCTGCGTGGAGCAGGGAGCCGATCGCGCCGACGACCGGGCCATACCCCTCCGCGGCGAGCTCGGTGTACATCGCGGTGTGGATCGCATCGGCCAGCCCGTGCTTGATCCGGCCGTATTGGGCGAGCTGGTCGAACCACAGCCGCAGGGCGACGTCCGGACGGTGATCGGCAAGGAGAGCCGGAGCCGCGTCGACGAGGTCGCGGACGTCGTTGCGGTGCACCTCCATGACCAGGGTCTCGCGGTTCGGAAAGTGTCGGTACAGGGTTCCCTGGCCCACGCCGGCGGCCTTCGCGATGGCATGTAGCGACACGTCGCGGTCGGCATCGAGGGCCGCGCGAGCGGCGTCGATGATCAGTCCGCGATTGCGCTCGGCATCCCGGCGAGCCGGACGTTCCTCGTTCACCACCATCACCTCGCTCATCGGCCACCCCGACTCCAGATGACAAAACGGACAGTTGTCCGATAAAGTCGGAGGGGTGCGGACAATTGTCCGCTTCAGCCTACGGGAGAGCAGATGACACAGCAGCACCCCACCGACCTGGCCGACCCCAGCGACGTCGCAGACCAGGGCACCATCGCCGGCAAGGTCATCGCGATCACCGGCGCGAACAGCGGGATCGGCGCCGCGATCGCCGAGCATCTGGCGCAGCGTGGTGCGTCGGTCGTTCTCGGTGCGCGGCGCGCGGACCGGCTCGCCGAGGTGGTCGAGCGGATCGATGCGGCCGGCGGCGTGGCATTCGGGCTCGAGGTCGACGTCCGACAACGGGCCGACGTCGCGCGGCTCGTCGCGACCGCGCAGGAGCGCTACGGGCGCCTCGACGTGCTCGTGTCGAATGCGGGCAGTATGGCGATCTCCGGATTCGACGAGCTGCGCCAGGACGACTGGGACGATATGGTCGCGACGAATCTGACCGGGGTGCTCAACGGGATCGGTGCCGCCCTCCCGGTGTTCCGCGCGCAGGGGTCGGGACACTTCGTCCACATGGCGTCGACGTCCGCACACCGGATCGTCCCCACCCAGGGCGTGTACGCCGCGACCAAGACGGCGGTCCGCGTCCTCTCGGAGGCGTTGCGTCAGGAGGCCGGCCCCGATCTCCGCGTGACCGTCGTGTCCCCGGGCATGACGAACACCGAGTGGGTGCGCTCCGCGGCGGCCGACGACGACGCCGCCTCCTATGTGAGGTCAATCGCCCAACCGCCGTCGGCGATCGCACGGGCAGTGGCGTACGCCATCGAGCAGCCCGCCGGAGTCGATGTCGGCGAGATCATCGTCCGACCCACCGCGCAGAGCTGATCGCAATCCCGCCGCCGGTGGCCGATCCAAACCTGGCCGGTATCCGGCGTCGGGTAGCGTCGGTCACGGTCGCCCGTCCACAGCACGCAAGCACGCCGACCGAGGAGCGTCGACATGTCGAGCGCAGATCTCCCGTCACCTTCGCCAGGACTGCGCGACATCATCGCCGCGGCTGCGCATTTCACCCGCGGCATGGTGCGGCCGCGGCCCCCTGATCAGCGACTGCTCGCATCGATCGTCGACGTCGGCTTACCGGACGGTGAGCGGACAGTCCGTGTGCGCGCGCTGCCACAGGTCTCTCGCCAGGTGCCCGCGATGGGGGTCGTCGAGGGGGCTGCACCGTATCGGCGGCTGCCCTCTGCCATGACCACCTTCGTCGTCGAGCATCCTGATGCGACCTTTCTGGTCGACCCCGGCTACTGCCGAAACGCCCGCCGACGCACGATCGCAGAATTGCCGCCGTTGACTCGCCTCCTGGTCACACCACCGGCGGCGACGATGAGCAGTCTGGATGCCCTGACCAGCCGACCACCATCCCGCACACCTGACTTCGCCCTTCCCACGCACGCCCATTGGGATCATGTCTGCGGACTGCTCGATTTCCCGGGCATGCCGGTACACCTCAGGAAATCCGAACGCGACTGGCTCCTGGGGCCCGATCGTCCGCCGGTGGGTGGCGTACGCCCCACCGTCACCGACGGACGTCCATCGGAGATCTACGAACTCGACGGTCCGCCCGTGGCCACGTTCGCGGCCAGCCACGATCTGTTCGGCGATCGCTCGGTGCTGGTGGTCGATCTGGCCGGGCACACCCCGGGCAGCGTGGGCATCCTCGCCCGGACCCTGAAGGGTTGGGTACTGCTCGCCGGGGATGCGGCGTGGCATGACGAACAGATCGAACGACTCCGTCAGAAGCCGGCGTTTCCGGGCGAGTTCGTCGACGAGGATCGTGAGGAGGCGTTCGCCAGCTTGCACCGTCTACACCTCGCTCGTCACCTCATGCGAGTGATTCCGACCCACGACTCCGACGCATCCGGCCACATCTGCACCTGATCGGCCGCGGCCGCCGCTCAGTTCTCACACACCAGATCCGTCGACGACTTCACATACGGCGGCGAAGAGTACGGCTGCACGATGGCCGACACCCACTTTTTGGCCATCGGCGACCACACCGGGTCCTTCCGGACACCCATGGCGAAGCAGCCGCCCCGGCGCACCAACAGGTCCAACCCGGTATCCGATCGGAGCCATGCACCGACCCCGGCGAACGGGAGATCCGAGTCGGCGAACGGCGGCACCAATCCGGATGCGTCGATCGCCCTGGTCTGAGCGGCGTTGAACAGCGTGTTGTACTCCATCCAGACGCCGGCCTGTGGCCAGTAACGGTGCCGGTAGATCGCGGGGAACGAGGCCCAACTACCGCCTGCGGGAACGCGCAATCCGGACAGGATCACTCCGGCCTTGCCCGAATCGACGCCACCCGGTGAAGCAGTTGCGGTCGAACCGAGTCCGGCCACCAATGCGGCGGCCGCAATGGCCACCACCAGCACTCGAACAACTGATCTCATGATCCGTGTCCTCTCGCGCAATCCGGCGACCTCCGGCCGTGGCCGAGATCTGCCCGCATGGCCGTCCGGCGGTTCAGCTCAGCAAACAGTATTTGCCATCGCGGACACAAGGGCGATTGTGCCAGGCGCCGCCTGATCGCGCAGCGCCATCGGACAACCCGACTGGCCTCAGCTTTCCTGCGGCTTGGCCAGCGGGAACGCCAAGGACTCGCGGATCGACTGCCCGGTGATCAACATGACGACGCGGTCCACGCCCACGCCGAGACCGCCGGTGGGCGGCATCGCGTACTCCAGCGCCTGCAGGAAGTCCTCGTCGAGTTCCATCGCCTCGGGATCACCGCCGGCCGCCAGGACCGATTGATCGGTCAGCCGCTTGCGTTGCTCGACGGGATCGGTCAGCTCGGTGTAGGCGGTGCCGAGTTCCACGCCCCACGCGACGAGATCCCAGCGCTCGGCCACCCCGGCGCGCGATCGGTGCGCGCGGGTGAGCGGCGAGGTCGACGTCGGGAAGTCGGTGTAGAAGGTCGGGAAGGTGGTCCGGTCCTCGCCGAGGTGCTCGTACAGTTCGAGCACCACCTGGCCGGCGTCCCAGTCGGGGCGATGGGCGATGTCGAGCCGGTCGCAGATCGCGCGCAGCATCTCCACCGAGGTCTCCGGCGTCACCTCTTCACCCGCTCCCTCGGACACCACCTGATGCACCGTCTTCACCGGCCACGCACCCGAGATGTCCACGCGCTCTTCGTTTCCGTCTGCGTCCGTCCGCACGATCACGGGTTCGCCATACGCGGCAACCGCCGCGTGTTGGATCATCTCCCGGGTGAGGTCGAGCATCTTCAGATAATCACTGTGCGCCGCATAGGCTTCCAGGCTGGTGAACTCGGGGTTGTGACTGAAGTCGACCCCCTCGTTGCGGAAGTTGCGGCCGATCTCGAACACCTTCTCGACGCCGCCGACGCACAGCCTCTTGAGATAGAGTTCCGGCGCGATGCGCAGGTAGAGATCAAGGTCGTAGGCGTTGATGTGCGTCTGGAACGGGGTGGCATTGGCACCGCCGTGGATCTGTTGCAGGATCGGGGTCTCCACCTCCAGGAAACCGCGTTCCGCGAGGAAGTCTCGCAACGACTTGACCACCACACTGCGCGTCTCGAGCAGCTCCCGGCTGCGTGGGTTGATCGCCAGGTCCACATAGCGCTGACGTACCCGGGCCTCCGGATCGGTCAGACCACTCCATTTGTCCGGCAGCGGCCGCAGACATTTGCCGTTGAAGCGCCACGCGTCGATGAGGATCGACAGCTCGCCCGACCGGCTGGTCCCGACCACACCACGTGCCTCGATCAGGTCACCCAGGTCGACGTCGGCACCGAAATCCGGTGTGCCCGGGATCAACCGTGACTCCTCGACCAGGACCTGCACCTGCCCCGACCAGTCGTGTAGGTCGGCGAAGACCACCTTGCCGAAGTCGCGAAGCCGGGTCACGCGCCCCGCGATGGTCACCACGGCGCCCTCCGGCTCGGCGACCGCCTGCACGATCGTGTGGGTCGGCGCATCAGCCGGGGGATACGGATCAAATCCCGCCTCGACGAGGCGCTCCATCTTGGCCAGGCGGACCCGAACCTGCTCGGGCCGATGCACATCCACCTGGTTGGCATCTGCCTCGGCCGCGAACTCGGCGATCAGTGCGTCGACGTCCACGCCGGCCGGGATCGACGACGCACCCTCGATGTAGTGCCGCGCGCGGCCGATGCGCGGCAACCGGACGAAGCCCTCGGTCACGATGGCCGCGAGTCCGACCCGGGGCATCACGCGGGCGTCCTCGAAGCACAGATACCGGGGCTGCCAGTCCGGCCGGTACTTGGCGTTCGACTTGTACAGCGACTCCATCTGGAAGAACTTCGATCCGAACATCAGGACGGAGTAGGTCGCGCGCATCACCGGCCCGGCGCCGATCTCGGCGCCGTGCTCGAAGAACGCGCGGAAGGTCGCGAAGTTCAGCGAGATCTGGGTGATGCCGTACTGCTCCGAGTTCTTCGCCAGTTCGGTCACCATCGTCTCGACGATGCCGTTCACCGAGTTCCGGTCCCGGCGCATGACGTCGAGGGAGACCCCGGTCCGGCCCCACGGGACGAACGACAGCATGCCGACGACCCTCTCCCCTGGCTCACCCTCGTGCTCGACGGCCTCGACGAGGAGACAGTTGCCGTCGGACGGATCGCCGAGTCGACCCAGGGCCATCGCGAAGCCGCGCTCCTCGTCCGTGTCGCGCCAGGCATCGGCGCGCGCGACGATCTCCGCCATCTCGGACTGTCCCCCGCCTGCCTTCCCGCCGACCGTGCTCGCCTTCCCGTCGATCGAGCCTGCCTTCCCGCCGACCGTGCTCGCCTTCCCGTCGATCGAGCCTGCCTTCCCGCCGATCGAGCCTGTCGAGATCTCGCCGTGGCGCCGGATGCGCACCGTGATCCCCGCGCGCTTCGTCCGGGTGACGGCCTGCCGGACACCCTTCATCGCGGGCCCGTTGATGCTGTAGTCGCGGGTGTAGAGGATCGCCTCGTCCCCGATCGAGAACGAGCCGAAGCCGGCCGCGTCGTAGGCGGTCGCGCCGCGCGCGCTCGACCCCATCGCCGCGGGATGCCAGCCGTATCGGTCGCAGAGGGTGAGGAACTCGGCCACCGCGTCGTCCCAGGACTCCGGGTCGCCGATCGGATCGCCACCGGCGAGCCCCACCCCGAGTTCGACACGATAGGTGAGTGCCGCGCGACCGTCCGGCGCGAAGACCACCGCCTTGTCGCGACGGGTGGAGAAGTACGCGAGCGAATCGTCGTCGTTGAAACGGGTGATCAACGCCCGGATGAGCTTCTCGTCATCGGCGGTGATCAGGGATCGGAGCCGCACCGACCGGAACAGCACGATCGCCGCCGCGATCAGCGCCAATGCACCGAACAAACCGAGCAGCCCATTGATCGGCGGAAAGCTGTGCCGCCCGTCGAAGGTCGCCTCCTGATCGATCGACCCGAAGGCGACGACCCGGTTGATGGCGTACGGCAGACGGTCAGAGCGCGTGAGGGTGTGCGGGAAGAGCCACACCAGACCCCAGCCCAGCAACGTGCCGACGACGAGGCCGCCGAGCAACACACCGACGGCCCGCAGGACCGCGCCGCGCCGGACACGCGTGTGGAACTGCTTGTAGGTGGCGATCAGATAGATCAGCGCGGCGAGATCGGCGACGATGCCGATCCACAGGTTGATGCGATCGTTGTCGGTGACCGCGAGGTCGTCGGCGAGCGCCGGGATCAGGTACAGGGCGTTGCCCAGCGTGTACAGGACGAGGTAGACCACGCAGATCCACCACGCGATGCGTTTGCGCATCGACAACGCGAACGCGACCAGACCCAGGACGAAGGCCCACGCGAAACTGGTGTCGGGCAGGGTGATGACAAAGGTGTCCACGTAGTCGCGCGGCACGTGGATCAGGTGCCGGAACCACGGGAAGATGCTGGACAGCAGTGCGATCGTCGCGAGCACGCCGACGACGGTCCCGGCGATCCGTGGCGCATGTCGCCCGAACCCGTGCGGCGTGCGGATGCTCTCGATCAGGGCGCGCGATCGCCGCGCGGCCGGCGTGTGCGTGCGCGGAGTGGAATCGATCGTCTCGTGCTCAGAGGTGCTCTCGGCAGCACGTTCTGAGCGCGGCGCTTCCAACGTCATGGATAGACGTTAGCCGTCCGGACTCGCTCGGCAGGCCATCGTTGGGCAAGATGGTTCCGATGTACGACATACCCATCCGCGACGGCTCGATCCGCCTGGGTCAGTTCTTGAAGCTGGCGAACCTCATCGACTCGGGCGCCGAGGCCAAAGGCGTGATCGCCGACGGGCTGGTGTCGGTCAACGGGGAGGTGGAGGATCGTCGAGGTCGGCAGCTGGAACCGGGCGACGTGGTGGAGATCGGCGGTCAGTCCGCGCGTGTCACCGCGGAATGATCAGTGACCGGCACCGATCATTCCGCGTGGTGATCACGTATGAAGTCGTCGGAGTTCGGCTTGGGTGACGAGGCGCTCGGCCTCGGCGGGAAAGGCGCGGGTGGTGGCGCGCGCGCGGCCGAATCTGCCGCCGGTGATGGAGCTCAGCATCGAGCTACGACGTGGACTGGAGGACGCATTAGCCAACCTCATGACCAATCACTTCCCTGATTCGCTACAACGGACTCGATCTTCGACTTACTGTAATCGGTCGGTCGGTCGCACCCAAGTCATTTGGTCCATCGAAGAACGTATTCTCCGCCACACCTGAACTCCGATTCGCCGGGTCCGCCCGCCGATATGTCAGCCATCCGGTACATCGATGATCCCACGGCGGCTGTTACATCCCTGGTAGCGACGGGCAGAGATCTCGTGCGTGCATCACCGCACGACGTGGCCGACGCCTTCCACATCTCGCGCCGACCACCGTGTCCGAAATGGTGGCGTCGGACCGGATCTTCTGTGCGTCGGCACCGTCAACGGACTGATGCTTGTGCGGGTTGGTCATCGCGTTGTTCGATCCGATCGACCTTCGTGAGGCTCAAGTAGGTCACCAAGATCAGCATCACCACGAGGAACACGACGTTGGTCGCCGTGGTACCAAGACCGATACCGCCGGCATCGGCCGGCTGCGTCAAAAGGTCACCCAGCGAAGCCCCCAGCGGACGCGTGACGATATAGGCGGCCCAGAAGGCGACGACTGCGTTGAGACCCAACAGAAAGTGCCCGGCAGCGATCGCACCGATCACCGCCGCGAAGATCGCCAACGAGGTCAGGTATCCGAGGGCCAGCTTCTCGGCGACCATGTCGCCGGCAGCAGTCCCCAATGCGAACGTGACGAGAATCGCCAACCAGTAAAAGGCTTCTCGGCGACGGGTTCGGATCGAATGGATCGAGAGCGTATGTTCCGTCAGATACCAGGCAGAAAAGACCAGCACGAGTGCCACCGCGAAAACGGTCGTCGACACCGCGAGTGGCACTCCGTATCTGTCGGTGAGATTGTCTGTGATCAAGGTTCCGGTGACGCTGATCAACAGCACAGTCCACCAGTAGACCCCCGGTATGTAGCGGTTCACCCTGAACTGTACGGCGAGGGTCACGACGAGCAGTGCGATCGCGACCAGGGTCGTCGACTGAAGTCCCAGGCCGAGGGTCATGTTGACGTAGTCCGCGGCCGTCTCGCCGACGGTGGTGGCGAGGACCTTGATGATCCAGAAGTAGACCGTCACCTCCGGCACCTTGCTCAGCGCCGGCTGTACCCGAATCCGGTCGATGTCATCGATGGGCATGGGGATCATCCGTCCTGTTGTTCAGTGCGACCGGATGCTCGACACCGAGTGCACTGCGACGGTATGCAAGTCCGGCGCCGGCCGAAATCACAACCGCGCGCATCGATGTCGCCGTCAGACACCATCCGGGGCGCGAGCGCATTCTTCCATCATGTGGTGCTGACACTTAATGGACGCTGAGTCGTCCGGTGGCGGGACGAGTGGCGGCACATGACTCAGCACCTCCTCAGCATGCCCGCACTAGCGTCGGCACCATGATCACGAGTTTCGTTGCCGTGGCGACGACACACGCGAGTGCGATGCCGGGCATCCTCGACCCCGTCACCGTTCTCGGGTATTTCGGCACCTGGGCCCTGGCCGGCCTGCTCCTGGTGATCGCCATCGAATCGGGTGTGCTTTTCCCTGTGCTCCCAGGTGATTCCTTGCTCTTTGTCGCAGGAATGGTCATCGCATCGGGCGGGAAGGAAGGCGTCCCCGCGTTCGCCTCGCTGTGGCAGGTTCTCGTACTCGCCCCGGTCGCCGCCATCCTGGGCGCCGAGGTCGGTTATCTCATCGGCCGCACTGTCGGTACCCGATGGTTCGGACCCGACCGGCGAATTCTCAAGCAGCGCTATGTCGACGAGGCCCATGATTTCTTCGACAGGCGCGGGGCAAGCACTGTGCTGGTGGCCCGATTCGTCCCGATCGTACGCACGCTCACGCCGATCGTTGCGGGTGCGGCGGGAATGAAGCACCGAACCTTCCTGATCTACAACGTCATCGGCGCCATCGCATGGACGTGCAGTGTCACCTTGCTGGGGTACTGGCTGGGACAGTTCACCGTGATCCAGAAGCTGATCGAGCCGATCTTCGTCCTGATTGTCGTGATCTCGGTGGCACCGATGGCCTGGCAGGCCATCTCGCGCCGACGGCGCCGCGCAGAGACCGAATCCCCGATCGGCCCGACCGCCGATATCAGCTGAGCACCCGGCCTCGACGTGCGCCGGTCAACCGAATCGGTCCGGGCGCGATGGATCGTGCATGCGGCGGGCACAGTTGTCTAGAGCAGGTCGTTGTCTAGAGCAGGTCGTCGTCTAGAGCAGGTCGTCGTCTAGAGCAGGTCGTCTAGAGCAGGTCCCTGGCGACCATCTCCGTGGTGACCACCATGGCGACGGCACTGACTGCGAGCAACGAGATCAGGACGAACAACTGCATGATCGCGGCAGCGGTCGTGGAGGCACCGCCGAGCACCATCCCGACGAAAGCACCCGGGATCGTCACAAGTCCTACCGAACGCGTCTGGTCGATGCCGGGGATCAACGCGGTCGCCGCGGCCGGCCGACAGATCTCCAGGCAGGCGTCACGGGGCAGCAGTCCGAGGGACAGCGCGGCATCGATCTCCCCACGACGGGTCCGGATCTCGTCGTGCGCCCGACGGCCCGCCAGTGATGTGGTGTTCATCGCTCCGCCGAACATGATTCCTGCGGTGGGGATCACCGCAAGCCCGGTGGCCGGCAGGACCCCGACAGCCACCATCGCGGTGACGATGACGATCGTGCTCAGCGCAACTGGGAGCAGGCAACGCGCAGCATTGCGCAGGGTGCCACGGCTCTCGGAAACCCGCCCTGCAGATGTCCAGGCCGCCACGCAGCCCATGATGACAATGAAAAGAGATGAGGCCCAGAAGGTTTGCACAACGAGGCCCAGAATCGCCGCGAGCCCCGCCAATTGCACGACCGCGCGGATCGTCGCGACGGCGGCGGCACGCGCCTGGCCGGTCTGCCCGACGTAGTTCACCGCGACCGCGAACACGGCGAGAACTGCGACCACGACTGCGAGGGTTGGGCCGATCCGGACGACGGCGTCACCGACAGTGTGCACGCCCTCATCATTCCAGTGCCCACGCCCGCGCAACACTGCTCGGTGAAGATCGACTCGCTATGCGACGCGGCGGATCAACACATGTCGGTCGCGGTCTCGTCGGCGGCGATGGCCCGGTGCAGGACTGCGAGGAGTTGATCGGCGATCTCGATGGCGGTCGTGTCGTCGTAGAGTGCGGTCGCATAGAGGATCTCGACGGCGACGTCTGGGCCGCGGCCAGGCAGAACCGATACGTGGAGATCGCATTTCGCGACATCCGGCGGCAGTGGCGTCACCTCGACACCGAATCCGGCGATCCCATCCGAACTGCCGGGCAGCTGAGCGTCATGGCCCGAGTTACCCGGAGCCGCGTCATCGAGGGTCAGATCGTCCACCGTCAGCATCGCCTGGAACAGGGGGTGCGCGTTCGCGGCCTGCCCACCGAGATCCGCCGCAACTTCGACGAACGGTGTCCGGGCATGGTCGTATGCGTGGAGTTCAGCTTCTCGAACAGCCGCAATTGTTTCCGAGACGGTCTCTGCGACTGGGCAGACGACGGTCACCGTGTTGACGAACATACCCACGACTCCGTTCCATCGGTGGTCATCGCGGCCGGATACGAGCGCACCGATGTGCACCGAATCCTGACCACCTCGCGCCGCGAGGCAGACCGCGAGGGCGGCGCGAACAACGGTCAGCCACGGCAGACGACGATGCCGTGCGTAATCGAGTACGCGTGGCCAGAGCGATTCGGGAATGGTTCGCTTGAATCGGCGGGCGTCCGGGTTCCAGACCGCGGGGCGCGCTCGATCCGATCCCGAGACGAGAAGTCGTCCCGGTTGGACCGTGGACCGCCAGAAGTTCAGTTCCGACTCGCGGACCCTGGCTTGTTCGCGACATGCGATCGGTACATAGTCGAGATAGTCCTGCTCCGCTGGGCACACGTCTCCGCCGAGCCCCGTGGCCAGCGCCCGTAATGAACCACCGTCCACCGCGATGTGGTGGAAGGCGACGGCTATGTGCGTGCACGCATCATCGTGACCGACGCCGATACGAAACGGATACTCGGACGCGAGATCCATTGGACGGTGGAGAAACTCGCGCGCCCATTGGAACCCGGAATCGGTGACGTCGACCTGGGCGACGGACCACCGGTCGTCCCGCACAGTCGCGTCCACGAACATCCGGTCTCCCGAGAAGGTGGATCGCAACATCTGGTGACGATCGACAGCGTCGCGCGCCATCGCACGAACGGCATCGGCGGCGATCACACCCGGGACGGTCAGCACGAACGGAATCAGGCCGACGGACGACCGGTCGGGTAGCCGAACATTGCGCTGGGCCGGGGAAAGCGGAACCGGACTCCCCGCTGTCGCCGTCCACGGTGCACGGAGTTCGTCATCGGGACGCGGCGTGAGCCGCGTTGCGAGCTCGCGGGGGGTCGGACCGTCGAAAACGTCACGCACCGTGACCCGATACTGCGGAGCGAGATCGGCGACGAGCTCCGTGGCACTGAGCGAATTCCCGCCGAGCTCGAAGAAGTCGTCGTCGACACCGATCTCATCGGCGACATCGAGTCGCCGCTGGTACGCGGCAACCACCTCACTCTCCGGTACGGATCGGGGGGCGGCGAATCGAGCGCTCGACACGAACAGCGGCTCCGGCAACTGTGCCCGATCGATCTTGTTGTTGGCGGTGAGCGGGATGCCTGCGACCGGGGTGATGCTCGCGGGCAGCAGATGGGCAGGCAGCTCCGACGACAACTCGGTCCGCAGTTGCACCAGTAGATCTCGGGTCGGTTGCCGCATGACCACATAAGAGTGCAGTTCGGTCAGATCGCGGCGCTGACGCGACACCGTGGTGCACGCTGCGACACGCCCGGTACGGAGCAGGGCGGCATCGACTTCGGCCGGCTCCACACGGAATCCGCGGATCTTCACCTGGTCATCGGTCCGCCCGACGTACTCCATCCGTCCGGTTGCGCGGACGATCACCCGGTCACCGGTGCGATACATCCGGCTGCCCGGTTCGCCCCAGGGATGTGCGACGAAACGCGAAGCAGTCGTGCCGAGCTGGTGTAGATATCCCAGGGCGAGGTTGGACCCCGCGATGTACAGCTCGCCCTCCCCGATGTGCGGTACCGGGCGCAGATGGCTGTCCAGAACCATTAGCTGGACACCACTCATCGGACGGCCGAGTTCTATTCTGCGCCTGGCACCGACCTGCTCGATCGGGTCGGTCAGGGCCACACTGCAGGTCGTCTCGGTGGGACCGTAGGCGCACCGGACGATGTGATCGGCAGCCCAGAGTCCGATCAAGGGCGCGGGGCACACATCACCTCCGACGACGAGGTGGGTGAGGGTGTGGACTTCATCGATCGAGAGCGTGGCCAGTGCGGCGGGCGTGATCAGCAGGTGGGTGACCCGATGGTGGTTGAGGAAGTCCGCGAGCTCCGTGCCGCCGCGGATTTTGTCCGGAACCACCACGAGGGACGCGCCGACCAGCGCAGCGGCGAGTATCTCCACCACAGCGGTGTCGAATCCCGGTGCGGCAACATGCGCGACCACGCAGGTCTCGTCGAGGTCATACGAGCGGACGATCTCTGCCGCGAGATCGCCGATCCCGCGATGCGAGACCACCACTGCCCTGGGCTGCCCGGTGGAACCGGATGTGTGGATGACATAGGCCGGGGTGTCGGCCGCGACCGCCGTCCGGTCGTCCGACACGCGCCTGCCCGATGGTGTCAGCAGCGGTACCGCGTCGACCAGTTCAACGCCGCGAAGCCCGGGCGGGGAACCGGCGTGGAAGGCGATCGCCGGCTGGACGGTGTCGATCATCGCCTGTTGCCGGCGAACCGGATGAGCGGGGTCGATCGGGACAAAACAACCGCCCGCGTATGCCACACCCCAGAACACTGCGACTTCCGCGACACCCCGCGACAGCACAGAGGCAACCATGTCTCCTGGGTGCACACCGTGGCGACGGCAGACGTCGGCGATTCTGCGCGCAGCCGCGTCGATGTCGGGGTAGGAGTATCCGACATCCGCGTCGACCACCGCCGGCGAAGTGGCATCGGCACGGCTGGCGACGCAGTCCCCGATGGTGGCGAGCCCGGCCCGCTGACGCGGCTCATCCGGCCCGACCGGCCACAGTTGCAGGTCACCAACCACCACGCCGGGCGCCGACTCCGACACCGCATGGACGCAGGACAACACCCCCTCGGCGATCGCCGCCGCATCGGCGTTCTCGTACCGTCGCGGGTTCGCCTCGACGTCGAGGCGCCACACGCCGGGAGTGGTCGGGTACAGGTCGATGTTGACATCGGCTACCGGACCGGTGGTGAGGATACGATGGCGCGACGTGACGGTGTCGCCGAGTCGCAGGGATTGGGCAACGGGCGCGATGTTGATCACCGGTGCATCGTGCAATGGCGAGGACGTCCCCGGGTCGCGGTCGCGTCTCATCTCTTCGACACGAAACTGCTGATGTCGCAACATCTCTGAAAGCGCACCCGAAACCTCACCGATCCAATCGGCGACGCGAGTGGCCGTGTTCACCCGCACCGCAACCGGAAGCAGATTCGACATGCATCCGGCCGCCGCTCGCAGCCGCGCCGTCGTGCGCCCCGAACTGGCGATGAGAACAGGGATATCGGCACGATCACGCACCAACGATAGGTAAAGGCAAATACCCGCAATCCAGATGGCCGCGTCGGCCGTATCGTGAGACCGCGCATATCTCTCGATGCCGGCCGCCGTCGACGTCTCGATGTCGATGCCGGCGAGGACCGGTGGGACAACCGGGCTCGCCGGTGACCCGTTCAGCCATAACGGTTCCGGCCGCCTGGACAGTTCCTCGAACCAGTACCGTCCATCCCGCCCGTGACGCGACGACGCGCGATACTTCTGCTCGTACTCCAAGATCACTTCTGGCGGCTGAGGGATGGAACCATCTGAGCCCGTGCCGATCCCGACCTCTCGTCGGTACAACTCGGCAGTCCGGGCCAGCAGCGCTGCCGCACCGTACCCGTCGATCACCAGATGGTGGGCACGAAGATAGAAGAACCACCGTCCATCTGCCTCGATCACCATCGACTCGGTGAGCGGCCCGGCGAGCGGAAGCGGCGCCGCTGCGGCTTCCTCCATCTGGCGGACCGCGTCCACCACAGAACTCGCCGAGAAGCGCGGAACGGCGCCGGGCGATTCCTCATCGATGGCGAGTCTGGGCTCCCCCTCCACCCCGACGATGACCCGACACGAGGCCATGCCGAGTTCAGCCGCGGCCCGCGAACCTGCCGAACACAGCGTGTCGACGTCGACATCGCCGGCGAATTCGATGTACTGCGCCACTGCGAGGGGGACATCACCCAGAGCCTGCTGCGCGTACCACAGGGCCGACTGGGCCCGATTCAGCGGAATGGTCCTGGATGCAGGCATGGGTCTCACCGTCGACGTGCTCGAATCACCACAAGCAACTCCCACCGTTGCCCAGGTGAGATCAGTCCCCGATCCTCCAGCCACTCTGCACGCTCATGCATCACTGGTCCGAAAGGTATTGTCCGCGTGTGTGACACCGATACCTGAAAGCCCAGAGAAGACAGTGCGGCCATGGTCCGATCTGCACTGCAGATCGTCGACTGGACCAGCAGCAGGGTCCCACCGGGGCGAACGAGGATGGGCGCGCGTTCGATGATCGAGTCGATCACGTCTCGCCCGAGTTCACCACCGTTGCAGGCATACCCGAGTGCGGATCGAGCCGCGTCGGAAGGAGTCGGTACGTAGGGCGGGTTCGCGAACACGACGTCGGCCGTGAGCGAACCGTCCAGGTCGTGCACGTCGGCACAACGGACGTCCAGGGCGACACCGTTCGCCCGAGAGTTCGACCGCATCGCCTCAATCGCCGCCGGGTTCTGATCGACCGCGATGACCGTGGACGCCCAGCGGCTCGCATAGAGACTCGCGAGACCTGCGCCCGCACAGAGTTCGATGGCCGACGTCGATCCGGTAGGACGTACCCGGAACTCCTCGGCGAGAGCAAGACACAGCAGCGCGGAGTCGACGGACGGCCGGTACACCTCGGGATGCTCGGCCATCTGGGGCACCGGACCGGGCAGTGCACCGAGGATTCCGTGGGTCCGCAGGTCCAGGGTCACCTCACCCATGTGCCCCACACCCACGAGATGCGGCGCGCACACTGGTGTCGAGTCTCATCAATGACTGTGGACATCTCACCGACGTTAATGCCCAGACACTTAAACCGAGCTGAAAATCATGATGTAACGCCCTCGAGTGGCCGCAGCAGGGACGTCTCGGAAGACTCCCAGCAGTGCCAGACATGTTCTGCAGCCAGTGCATCGAAAGCCGCACAGGCCCGGGCACCCCGGATCAATGATGCCCCGGCAGTGGGGTCTTCGGCGGCGAGTCGACCGGCCACCTCACGGACGACGAGCTGTTCGTGAACCGAATCCGCCTCCACGTGTTCGTCGAAGAAGAGTCGCGCATCGGCGCCGAATCCGAGCCTGGCAAGCCCTCGACTGTATTTCCTGCTCGGCAGCGCCGAGGTCATCTCGACTGCGCAGAGATGACCGATCAGCTCATACCTCAGAGAGCGATGCACGCCGAACAGCGACAACGCATTCACCCCAGCCAGTGTCGACGCCGGAATCACGTCGATATAGTGCGCGTAGGCGCTGCTCAGCCCTAGTGCACGCATCATTCGTGCGTAGAGGGTCGCGTGCATCCTCTCGATGAACCCACCGCCGTACTCGTCCATCTGGACTTCGACCAGGCCTGCCTTGGCTGCACCGTGCAAACGCGGTATCGCCATCGTGTGCACGTCGGCCTCGCGGAGCTGATGGAACGATCGGTGAACGATCAGCTCGCGAAAATGATCGCATTCGGCCGTTCGTGCCATGAACGACGCCAGCGGCGGACCGTCGTCGGCATTTCCGACCGCCCACAGAGCTTCTTCCAGGTCGTCCGGCCGTTCCACCATTCCGACCAGGTCGTCGACGGCCTCGAGAAAACGGCCCTCGAGAACCGCGCGCGTTGCCAGAAGATCTGCATTCCACTCCCAGTCGTCGGACACTCCCACGATTCCCCGCAGGTGCAGCTCGTAGAGCATCGCCATCGTGATCGCGATGTCCTCGTCGAGCAGAAAGTCCTTGCCCGTAGGCAGATCCGCAGCGGCACGGTCGCGCAGACGGTCGAGTCCCACGGCATCGCCGGTGAGCGCCGACACGACGGCGCAGCTCAATGGCCCACGAGGCGCTGGAAGCGGCATTCGTGGCTGACCTGCACTGGTAGCGTCGACGCCACTGCTCTCGATCGGGTGTGCGGAAGGTGAGGACAAATGGACTCCGGCCTCCACGATGACTGCCTCCAAGACGACGACGGCCGGGACAGGCGTGGCGCATCGACGACGATCGTGGCCTGCGACGGCGGGCCCCTGCTTGTGCGAGGACCGATTGATCTCTTCCATTCCGACGGTAGCCCAATCCCGGTCCGACGTTCGACCGTTGCACTGTGTCGGTGTGGACGCAGTTCCATCACGCCGATGTGCGACGGATCGCACAAGCTCGGCCGTGAGACCACTCGACCGGGCAGATCAGCTCGCTGAGTTCGCCCCGAACTCGGGCCGACCATGGGAACATCGCGGCATGCAGCGCACGTCGTACGCACTTCTTCTCGTGAGGGTCAGCGTGCTGGTCCTCACGCTGGCGGCCGCCGGGATAACGGTCACCGGACCACCTGTCGCAGCGGCGGACACGTTGGACGGCATCCCCTTCGCACATGCGAGCGCTGCCCTGCCATACCGTGAGACCCGGATCTCGCCGAGAAACCTCGTCGCATCGGTGTGGTCACGATCCATGGACACACAAGTGCCCGTGCTGGTGCAGTCGCCGGCCAACCGGAACCCGGGGGCACCGGTCATGTACCTCCTGAACGGCTCGAGCGGAGGTGAACACGGGGACGACTGGACACACGCCACGGACGCCAACGCCTTCTACGGTGCCAAGAACGTGTGGACCGTGACACCGATCGGTGGTGCGGCCAGCTACTACGCCGACTGGCAAAGAGTGGATCCCGCTGCAAACTTCCGGTTCGAGGTCAAGACCACCAGACCGCTCCGGTGGGAGACATTTGTGACGTCGGAGCTTCCGGCGGCGTTCGAGCGCGCCCATGGGCGACCGGGTCCAGGTCGTTCGCGAGGTATCGCGGGCATCTCGATGTCGGGAACGTCTGTTGCGGATCGCCGAAAACCATCCGGGTATGTACCGTGCGGTCGGCGCGTACTCGGGGTGCGCCGAGACTGCCTCTGTACAAGGGCAACTCATGGTCCGTATCGTCACCGGGCTCCCCGACGGCGCTGATGCCAGCAACATGTATGGCCCACCGGGCGACCCCGAGTGGGCGGCACAGGACCCGATCATCAACGCGCACAAGCTCGCACGGCGTACGCCGGCGCTGTGGATCAGCGCGGCAACCGGACTGCCCGGTGATCACGACAACCTCGCCGACCGCAGAATCGCCGGGAACGGCGGCCGACTCGCCCAGCAGGTGGTCGTCGGAGGACTCGACGAGGTGGCGGCCCGCTACTGCACCGACGCCCTCGCCCGGCGGTTGGGCCAGCTGCACATACCGGCGACGGTGAGGTTCCCCGCCACCGGCACACATTCGTGGGGCTATTGGCAGGACCAGATGCACGCGTCGTGGCCAATGTTCGCCCGGGCGCTGGGAGCCTGACCACCGCCCACGCCCGCACGATTTTCAGCGTCCTTTCAACCGTGCCGATTTACAGTGATGGCGTGAACACGGTGAATGGACTACCTGCGCACCCGTTGCTCGTCCACGCTGTGGTTGTGCTCGTGCCACTGGCGTCGTTGATGGCGGTTCTCGCCGTGCTCTGGCCCGCCGCACGCCGGCGATTGGGATTCCTTGTCCCCCTCGTCGCGCTGGCCGTCTTGATAGCGGTGCCGCTCACCACCTCCGCAGGCGAAGCGCTCGAGGCGCGGGTACCGCACACCGACGCCGTGGAGCGCCACACCCAATTGGGCGAGCAGATGATCTACTGGGCTGGTCCACTGTTCGCGTTGACGTTTCTCTGGTGGGCTGTGCACGACGCACGCGTGAGAACGTACGCAGCCAACCGTTTCCATCTGTCCCGGCGGGCCTACCGGACCATCGATTGGGTGCTCGGCGCCGCGACACTGGTCGTGGCAATAGGATCGGTGGTCACGGTCTACCGAATCGGCGACAGCGGCTCCCGGGCCGTATGGATGTGACACCGCCTGAGAAGCGAACGGTGACAGGACAACGTGCCACGCAGCGCCGAACCGCACGAACACCCGACGAACTCCTGCCACGGTCGAGCCAGGCGAACGTCAGAGAATTCGGTCACGACCCGTCGAACACATGCTCGTTGTGAACGCCGCGATGGTCGAGACCAGGGTGTCGGGCAGCGAGCCACTCCGCGCCTTCGAGAATGGCGGCACGTTCGTCAAGGCGGACAGCGGATAGCGGGCTTCCGTCGCCGGAGTAGGCGACACCGAGCTCCAGAGGGATGAGTGGGGCCGCTGCGACCAAAACGGTCGCGATCACGGCAACGGTGACCCGTCGCCGTCCGGGCGAGCGGCGGGACCTGTCCGATGCCGTGTCGGTCATTGTCGGATGTCGGTCATTGTGGGATGTCGGTCATTGTCGGATGTCGGTCTTTGTGGGATGACCTGGACGATGTAGCGTCGCAGGTTATCTGGAGAGTGTCTGCTCAGGGTGCGCAACAACGCCTCAGCCCAGATCGGCACGGCAAGGGCCACGGCGAGGCCCGCGCAGACACCGGCCACGACGTCGGTCACCCAATGGACACCGAGGTAGATGCGGGTACATGCGGCCACCAGGGTGATCAGACCGGCGGCCGACAGCGCCGCGATCCTGGTGAGACGGGTCGACTGCGTGGTGGCGATCAACGCCAGGGCGAACACGAAGGCCGTTGTCCCGGTGACGTGTCCGGATGGGAACGAGTACGTCGTCTCGAGTGTGCCCAATTGGTCGGCGATCGGCGGCCGGTGGCGATGTACGACGATCTTGATGATCTCACCGATCAGACCGGCTGCGGCAACTGATGCAACCAGCGGAAATGCGCGTCGAACGGCGTGGTCCCGGATGACGAAGAACGCTGCGGCGCATGCCGTCCAGACGGTGACGGCAAGCGGGCTGAACACCAGGGTCAACTCTCCGACAACCGAGGTGACCGCGGGACTACGCCACGCGACCGTCGCGTTCATGACGAGATCGTCGAGTCCGAGCGGCATCCCGTCCAGCATCATCCCGATGCCGAAAACGCAGACCGCCGCCATGAGAAGAAGACCCGCGATCGTCCTCAGCTGGGTGGAGCGCATCTGCCCACGATGCACCCGACATGCTTAGGAGACGCTGAGCCGGGCCGGCCGCCGGGCCATGAGACCCCCACCGGCAACTCGTCGATCTCTGCGATCAATCAGCGGCACTACCAGACCACCGGACTGTGCGCCACCTACGGCTGGGGTGCTCACTCAGAGTCTCCTAAGCCTCGTGGTCGCACAATCGGCCTGGTGCATCTCATGTTGCACCGTTCGTTCACCTCGCCCCGGTATCAAAACGGACCACATCTGCGAGCCGTCGTCGAAGGATCTATCTGCACGTGCCCGACGCCACCACGCAGCGATACACAGACCCACGGCCTATCCGTCCGCGTGCGTCCCCGACGGACCGAGAAGCGGCAGCACGCGCTCTGCGGGCGGCGCTGGCAGACGGAATGCTGTCGGTACCTGAGTTCGAGCAGCGTTGTGAAGCCGCCTATACGGCTGTCTACCAAGACGAACTGTCCACCATCACCATCGACGGCGCTCGCACGGCGACATGCAGGGATGCCAGGTCGCTCAGGACCCGAGCGCGCCAAGTGACCCGACCGCTCGCTGCGTTCACGATGTCCCTGCTGATGGCAGCAAGTCGGTATCCGCGCACCACGGCTGTGAACGTGGCCGTCGCCTTCCTGTTCATCGCCGCCGTCTCCGCCCTGACGGCAGGGCTGATCCTCATCCAGGCCGACCACGGGTGACGTATCCGGCAACGTGGCGTCTGGACGGAACAACATTCGCTGCATGGGTCCGAACTGCTCATCGGCGTCCCGGCTGAACGCGTTCCCGCTACAGTCGTCGCGTGCGAACCCGACTCATGAACGTCTACCAACGCCTGGTGCGCTGGTTGCGTCCTGTTCGCACACGATTGACATTGCTCGCCACCGGGTTGGTCACGCTCGCACTCGGCATTGCCGCAGTTCTGATGGTCGTGGCCCTTCATCACGTGCTGTTGAGATCCGCAGATGCCGGAACCTCCGCCCGCGCACAGGAGATCTCCCGCGAATTGTCCTCCGAAGGCCTGCACGGGGTGGACCCCGGTCTCCTCGCGACGGCCCAGAACATCGCGGTCATCCAGATCATCGACCGACACGGGAACATCCTCCTCGTCAACGACCCCAAATACGGTTGCCCGATGTCTCCCCCCGTCGCGCCCGGTCAGGAGCTGACCATCCACGGCGCCGTCGCGATGTGCGGTTCCGAGGCGGAATACCAGACAACAGCCCGTGGAGTCATGACTCCGGACGGGCCACTGAGCGTTCTGGTCGGCGCCGCCGAAGCACCGATCAACTCGACCGTGCTGACCGTCGGCATCCTCTGCTCCATCGTGTTCCCGCTCATCGTCATCGTCATGGCCCTCCTCACCCACTACTTCGTGGGTCGGACGCTGGGGCCCGTCGATGACATCCGACGCCGCGTCGAGGCCATCTCTGGGGGCGACATGGCCGAGCGCGTACCCGTACCCACGACTGGTGACGAGATCGCCACGCTGGCAACCACGATGAACGAAATGCTCGGTCGGATCGAGATCGCCCGCACCCAACAGCTCCGGTTCGTCAACAACGCCTCCCACGAGTTGAACAGCCCGCTCACCACGCTGGTCGGCCTACTCGACCTGTCCCGCACCAAGAACACACCGATCGACCCGGACACCGTCGACTCCGTGATGTTGCCCGACGCACTCAGATTGCAACGGATGGTCGCCGATCTCCTTCTACTGGCTCGCGCCGATGAAGGCGGCGTGCCATTGCGGGTCGGCGATGTGGACCTGGACGAGGTCGTCAGCGCCGAGGTCGCGCGCCTCGAAGCCGTCACCGGACACACGATCGATGCTCAGATCGTCGCGGTCCGCGTGCGCGGCGACGGCGAGAAACTCGGGCGGGCGCTGCGAAACATCGCCGACAACGCGTCCCGCCACACCCGCGACACCCTCACCTTCGCGATGGCGCGCGATGAGTCGGCCAAGTCCGTCACGATCACCGTGTCCGACAATGGGATCGGCATACCGGATGACGAAAAGAATAGGGTCACCGAGCGATTCGTCCGCCTGGACACGACGCGGACCCGCAGCAGTGGCGGCTCCGGACTCGGCTTGTCGATCGTGACCGAGATCGTGCGGGCCCACCACGGTCACGTCATCGTCACAGACTCTCCGACGGGCGGGGCGACCGTCGGATTCACGCTCCCGACCACCGCATGGGACGTCTAGCAACCGCCGTCGGCCGCCAGTCGGTAACCGACTCCGCGAACTGTTTCGATTGCGCGACAAGAGAATGGGGTGTCTATGCGCCTGCGCAGGTAACTCACATAGACCTCGACGACGTTCTCGTCGCCGTGATAATTGATGTCCCAGACGGAATCGAGAATCTCCGCTTTGGTGACGACCTGCCCCTTGTGCCGCATCAAGAACTCGAGCACACCGAACTCACGCGGAGTGAGCGTCAGTGCGACATCCCCTCGGTGCGCCACATGACCCGCCGGATCCAGGGTGAGCGAACCCGCGGTGAGGATCGCCGGCCGCTCGGGCGCGCCCCGACGCGCGAGCGCTCGCAGTCGCGCAATCATCACAACAAACGAGAACGGCTTCGTGAGGTAGTCGTCAGCGCCGAAGTCGAATGCGTCGGCCTGGTCGTACTCGCCGTCCTTCGCCGTCAGCATCAGGACCGGGGTCCACACCCCGGACTGACGCAGACGACGCACGACCTCGTATCCGTTGAGCCCCGGCATCATGATGTCGAGGACGACCACATCGAACTTCTCACTGACGGCCTTCTCGAGACCCGCAACGCCGTCATTCACCACATCGACGACCCAGCCCTCGGCAACCATCATCCGTCTGACGGTTTCCGCAACATTGTGGTCATCGTCCACCACGAGAACGCGCACTCATCCACTCTCGCCGGTCAGTATGTGTTTGTGCAACGTGGTGGCTGCCAAATCCCACGATTCAGCGCTCTCACGCCATGCCGGACGTGAACCGGGCAGCCCTACGCCAGGCGGGCCAGGAAGTCGTGGGCCCACTGCACCGCGGTCACGCCCGGGCGTACCTGGAACGCCGCATAGTTGCCGTGCGCACCCGACTTGAGGAAGGCGTTGAATATCGTGATCTGCTCGCGCGCACGAGCATTGCTCAGTTCCTCGACGATCTTTCCCGGTCCGCCGAGGGTGAGGAGCTCGGCGACGATGGCTCCGGCCTCCGCCTGGTACTGGCCGATCTGACTCGGCGTCGGGTCGCTGGTCTCCGCCAGATATCCCACGATCCTCGTGATGAAGTAGTCGCGAGGAACGTTGCAGTACAGGTCGAGTGGCTCACAGATCGTGAAGGCCCGCGGCTTGACCCACCCCATGCCATCGAGTCGCGGT
The DNA here is from genome assembly GCF_049844895.1 of Gordonia sp. DT101. NCBI lineage: Bacteria > Bacillati > Actinomycetota > Actinomycetes > Mycobacteriales > Gordoniaceae > Gordonia > Gordonia sp. DT101. The sequence continues at coordinate 922,407 of NZ_JBNCLX010000001.1, forward strand.
CCGCCGCTGCCCTCGCCGGTCAGCGGCGGTCCGATCAGATTGTCCCGCCGCGATCTGCGGGGATCGGAGATCAACACCACGCCCGCCACCTGACCCGGCCGGATCGCGGCCCGGCCGGTCCCGATTTCCGATGCCACGTCGCCGGCGGCATCGGCGCCCTGGCTGTATCCCGTCAGGGCGATCCGGGTCCCCGGGCAACGGCGCAGCATGGCCGCGGCCAGTCCGGTCGTGTTGGCCACCGCCTGCGCCTTGGACTTTCCGTAGATCGCCTTCTCCCACGGGAATGCGGTGGCGTCGTAGCCGACGAACTGCACCCGGGTCTCCGGCCCGAGCCCCGAGGTCACGGCGCCGAGGATGCCGGGGCTCTGGCCGTTGGCCCAGGTACCGGGAACCGCGAGGACGTAGATCGCGGGACATCCGGCCGGTGCCGCCACCGACGGTGACCCGACACCCACCGTGATCCCCACGGCCGTGATCACGGCGGCCGTGGAGGCGATCATCCCGCGCAGCCGCATCGTGGACCACTCCCCTCGCGCCCGGCTCGTCTCACGAGTGTAGTGCGTGGACGCCCATCCGGAATCTCTTCGGCGACGAATCATTGACGGGTTCGCGTCGCGACGGTGGCGGGGCGGGCTCGCCGATGGTCCCCGATGCAGAGGAGTTCCCGTGGTCGATGTGACCCGCACGTTCACCGTCGCCCGTCCGCTCGACGAGGTCGTCGCCTATCTCCGCGATTTCGCCAACGCCGTCGACTGGGACCCGGGCACCCAGAGCTGCGAGCAGATCGGTACCGACCCGATCGGACTGGGTACCAAGTGGCACAACGTCACCCAGTTGTACGGGATCACCACCGACCTCACCTACGAACTGACCACTGACGACGCCGACCACCTCACGTTCACCGGCACCAACAAGACCGCGACCTCCGTGGACGACATGACATTCGGTACGAGCGACGGTACGTCGACCATCGTGACCTACCACGCTCATGTCGAGTTCAACGGCCTTGCCCGGCTTGCCGATCCGATCGGCCAGGTCGCCTTCGGCCGGCTCGCCGACACCGTCGAGCGCCAGATGACCTCGGCTCTCCTCCAGATCTGACGCGCACTCCCGTGCCGCCGATCAGCGCGTGGGCCGGATGATCGGCGCCTCGAGGACGGCCCGCGCCAGGTGGCGTGCGGCCTCCGGCAGATCGGGACTTCGCAATGTGGGGATACGCACCACGCCGTTGATCACTGCGAGGGCGAGGTCCACCAGCGCCTGTGCCTCGTCCGGGGTCAGCTCCGGCCGGCACTCCATCTCGAGTCGCCGCCACTCGCCCACATAGTCGAGGTAGGTCCGCTCGAGCGCCGCGCGTTCGGTGTCGTCGAGGATGCCCGAGTGGGAAAGGCAGACGGTGACGAGATCCCAGTGATCATAGGCGAAGCGCGCGTAGTGGTCGGTCAGATCGTCGAGCGCCTGTCGCGGCTCGGACGTGCTGCGCAGGACCTGCCCCAGGATGAGCCACAACGATTCGAACGCGCGGCTGACCCCGGACGCCACGATCTCGCGCTTGCTCGCGAAATGGTTGTACACACTCGGGCCGGCGATCCCCACCGCATCGCCGATGTCGTCGAGGCTAACGGTCTGGTACCCACCGACGGCGAACATGGTGATCGCCTTACCCAGCAACGCTTCCCGGCGCGATACCGGCCGCAGACCGGCCACGGCATCGGACGCGGACAGGGCATCCGCCGGGGACATCGAGGCACCACCCGATTCGTGGCCGACCCCCTGGCGGCCGGCGACCACGATCGCGTCGACCGCCGATGCCAGGGTTCGTCGTTGATCGACGGCCGGCACCGCGAGCGGCCGATGACCCGGCCAGTCCAGTGCCGCGAAGACCGCCCACGCCGTGGTGCGCGCCGGCACGCAGCCGGCCTCGGCACCCATTTCGATCATCGCGGCGACACGGCGTCCGACGCCCCGCAGTCGTTCGTAGAGCACGTCGTACTCCGCCGGGGACAGGTTCCCGCTGTCGCGGGACCAGAGCACATCGAAGGCCCGCGCGTCGAGGGCGGCCTGCGCGATCCGGTCGGTCGCGGTCTCCCAGTCGTCCACGCCCTCGACGGCCAACTCATAACGGACCAGCGCGGCATCCAGCACCGCGACCAGCAGGTCGTGCTTGCTTCGGTAATGCCGATAGAGGGCGCTCGGCACGATACCGAGGTTGCCGGCGATGTCGCTCATCCCGACCCCGTGGTATCCGTGGTCGCGGAACATGTCTGCGGCCGTCTGCAGGATCCGCTGCTTACGGTCCTTGGGACGGGATCGCCTCGCAGGGTGATCCACCTCTGTAGTCGTCATGGTCTTCCCGTCGGGTCAGGGCGTCGAGATGCCACCGGTACGGGAGCACCCCTCCACTCTGCTACATATCCGGCCCCGTGCACCACAAAATCATGGATGACCTGGTATTGCTTCGTACCCGAAACAAACGGATCGGTTCGGTGACCCAGTAGTCCGACGACTCGCATCGGTGACCCGGAAGTCCGGGTGACTCAGCGCTGGGCAACCTGCGTCGGGACGATCGGCGCGGGCAGATCGGTACGGCCGGCCAGGAACGCGTCGGCGGCCGCGGCGGCCGAGCGGCCCTCGGCGATCGCCCACACGATCAGCGACTGCCCACGGCCGGCGTCGCCCGCCACGAACACGCCCGGCACACCGACAGCGGCGAAGTCGTCGTCGCGCTTGATGTTGCCGCGCTGGTCGTACTCGACCCCGAGCTTGTCGAGGAAGTCCGCACGCTCGGGGCCGACGAAGCCCATGGCCAGCAGGACGAGGTCGCACTCGAGCTCGAACTCGCTGCCCTCGACCTTCTCGAACCGCCCGTCATGCATGGCGACCTCGTGCGCCTTCAGCGCGGTGACCTTGCCGTCCGCGCCGGTGAACTCCTCGGTGTTGACCGCGAAGACACGCTCGCCGCCCTCTTCATGCGCCGACGACACGCGGTACATGAGGGGGTAGGTCGGCCACGGAGTCGACTCGGCACGCTCGATCGGCGGCTTGGGCATGATCTCGAACTGGTGTACCACCTCGGCGCCCTGGCGCAACGCGGTGCCGAGGCAGTCCGCACCGGTGTCGCCGCCGCCGATGATGACGACCTTCTTGCCCTTGGCGGTGATCTGTCCTTCCACCGTGTCGCCGAGCTGGATCCGGTTGGACTGCGGCAGGAACTCCATCGCCTGGTGGACACCGTCGAGCTCACGGCCCGGGATCGGCAGGTCACGGCCGATGGTGGAACCATTCGCCAGCACCACCGCGTCGAAGTCCGCGCGCAGCTGCTCCACGGTGATGTCGACGCCGACGTTCACGCCGGTCCGGAAGACGGTTCCCTCGGCCTCCATCTGGGCCAGACGGCGGTCGATATGCCGCTTCTCCATCTTGAATTCCGGGATGCCGTAGCGCAGCAGTCCACCGATCCGGTCGGCACGCTCGAACAGCGTGACGTCGTGTCCGGCACGGGTGAGCTGCTGTGCGGCAGCGAGACCCGCGGGACCGGAACCGACCACGGCGGCCGAGCGCCCGGTCTTCTCGGTGGGCAGCACCGGAGTCACCCAGCCGCTCTCGAAGGCGTTGTCGATCAACTCGACCTCGACCTGTTTGATCGTCACGGCCGGCTGGTTGATGCCGAGCACGCACGACGCCTCACACGGTGCCGGGCACAGCCGACCGGTGAACTCCGGGAAGTTGTTGGTCGCGTGCAGCCGCTCGATACCCTCACGCCACTGGTCCTTGTAGACCAGGTCGTTCCACTCCGGGATCAGGTTGCCGAGCGGGCAACCGTTGTGGCAGAACGGGATACCACAATCCATGCAGCGACTGGCCTGAGTCTTCAACTCCGACTTGTCGAAGTCGGTGTAGACCTCTTTCCAGTCCAGCAGCCGCAGTTCGACCGGACGACGGTCGGGCAGCTCCCGTTCGGTGTGCTTGAGAAAACCCCTGGGGTCAGCCACGTGCGGCCTCCATGATCGCTTCGTTCACATCTCGTCCATCGCGCTCGGCGGCGTCGATCGCCTGCAACACGCGCTTGTAGTCGCGCGGCATCACCTTGGCGAACTTGCCTTGCGTCGTCTCCCAGTCGTCGAGGATCGCCGCGGCGACCGGGGAATCCGTCTCGGCGCGATGCTCGTCGACGAGGCCCGCCAGGAACTCGACGTCCTCGGCCTCGAGCTCCTCGATCTCGACGAGTTCGGTGTTCAGGTTGTCCCCGAGCTTGTCGAACGGGTCGTACACATAGGCGACACCGCCCGACATGCCGGCCGCGAAGTTGCGCCCGGTGTCGCCGAGCACCACCACCCGACCGCCGGTCATGTACTCGCAACCGTGGTCGCCCACGCCCTCGACGACGGCGGTCGCGCCCGAGTTGCGCACGCAGAACCGCTCGCCCACGACACCCCGGAGGAAGATCTTCCCCCTGGTGGCGCCGAACCCGATGACGTTGCCCGCGATGATGTTGTCCTCCGCGACGAATCCCTCCGGCGCGTTACGCGCCGGACGCACCACGAGGCGTCCGCCGGACAGCCCCTTGCCGACGAAGTCGTTCGCATCGCCCTCCAGCCGGAGCGTGATGCCCTTGGGCACGAACGCGCCGAAGCTGTTACCCGCCGAGCCGGTGAAGTCGATCATGATCGTGCCGTCCGGAAGCCCGTGTGCGCCATAGGCCTTGGTCACCTCGTGGCCGAGCATCGTGCCGACGGTGCGGTTGACGTTGGTGATCTTGGAGCCGAAGGAGACGCGGGTGCCGTGATCGATGGCCTCCCGGCTCTGTGCGATCAGCTGCTGGTCGAGCGCCTTCTCCAGCGAGTGGTCCTGCGTGCCGGAGCAATACAGGTCCTGGTTCATGAACGGCGACTCCGGCATGGCCAGCACCGACGACAGATCGAGCTTGCCTGCCTTCGCCGAACCCCAGTGCGCCAGCGCCTTTGCCGTGTCGAGGGTCTCGACGTGCCCGACGGCTTCCTGCAGGGTTCGGAAGCCGAGGCGGGCGAGCAACTCACGCACCTCTTCGGCGATGTACATGAAGAAGTTCTCGACGAACTCCGGCTTGCCGGTGAACCGTTCCCGCAGCAGCGGGTTCTGGGTGGCCACACCGACCGGGCAGGTGTCGAGGTGACACACGCGCATCATGATGCAGCCCGAGACCACCAGCGGGGCGGTCGCGAAGCCGAACTCCTCGGCGCCGAGCAGCGCCGCGACGACGACGTCGCGTCCGGTCTTCAGCTGCCCGTCGACCTGGACCACGATGCGGTCGCGAAGGCCGTTGAGCAGCAACGTCTGCTGGGTCTCGGCGAGACCGATCTCCCATGGTGCGCCCGCATGCTTCATCGACGTCAGCGGCGTCGCGCCGGTTCCGCCGTCGTGGCCCGAGATGAGCACCACGTCGGCGTGGGCCTTGGAGACGCCCGCGGCAACCGTGCCCACCCCGACCTCGGAGACCAGTTTCACGTGAATCCGAGCCTGCGGGTTCGCGTTCTTCAGGTCATGGATCAGCTGAGCGAGATCCTCGATCGAATAGATGTCGTGGTGCGGCGGCGGCGAGATCAGGCCGACGCCCGGCGTCGAACCGCGCACCTCGGCCACCCATGGGTAGACCTTGTGCGGCGGGAGCTGACCGCCCTCGCCGGGCTTCGCACCCTGCGCCATCTTGATCTGGATGTCGGTGCAGTTGGTCAGGTAGTGCGAGGTGACGCCGAAGCGGCCGGATGCGACCTGCTTGATCGCGCTGCGCCGCCAGTCGCCGTTCTCGTCGTGGTGGAACCGGCGGGTGTCCTCGCCGCCCTCACCCGAGTTCGACCGGCCGCCGAGCCGGTTCATCGCGATGGCAAGGGTCTCGTGGGCCTCGGCCGAGATCGAGCCGAAACTCATGGCGCCGGTGGAGAACCGCTTGACGATCTCGCTCGCCGGTTCGACCTTGTCGATCGGGATCGGGTCGCGGTCACCGAAGTTGAAGTCGAACAGGCCGCGCAGGGACGCCATCTTCGCCGATTGGTCGTCGACGAGCTTGGTGTACTCCTTGAAGACCTTGTACTGCCCGGTCCGGGTGGAGTGCTGCAGTTTGAACACCGTGTCCGGGTTGAACAGGTGGTATTCACCCTCGCGACGCCACTGGTACTCACCGCCGACCTCGAGCTCGCGATGCGCTCGCTCGGTCGGCCGTTCGGTGAACGCCACTGCATGCCGGGTGGCGACGTCGGTGGCGATCTCGTCGAGGCCGATGCCGCCGAGCTGGCTGTTGAGTCCGGTGAAGAACTCGTCGACGGTGTCCTGCGACAGACCGATGACCTGGAACAGCTGTGCACCGGTGTACGAGGCGAGGGTGGAGATACCCATCTTGCTCATCACCTTGAGCACACCCTTGCCGGCGGCCTTGATGTAGTTCTTACGCGCGGTCGGGAAGTCGATGTCGCCGAGAGCGCCACGCTCGACCATGTCCTCGATCGACTCGAAGGCCATGTACGGGTTGACCGCAGCGGCACCGAAGCCGATCAGCGCGGCCGCGTGGTGAACCTCGCGGCAGTCACCGGACTCGACGATGAGCCCGACGCGGGTGCGCTTGCGCTCACGCACCAGGTGGTGGTGCACGGCCGCGGTCAGCAGCAGCGACGGTATCGGCGCGAGTTTCTCGTCCGACTCCCGGTCGCTGAGCACGATGATCGAGACGCCGTCGGCGATGGCGGCGCTCACCTTGGTGCGCACCTCGTCGAGTGCGCGACGCAGTCCGTCGCCGCCCTCGGCCACGGGATACAGGCCGTGGATGTGAGCACTGCTGAAGTCCGGCAGATCGTCGTTGTCGTCGATGCGGACGAGCTTGGCGAGCGTGTCGTTGTCGAGCACCGGCTGCGGCAGCATGATCTGCCGGCACGACTCGGGGCCGGGATGGAGCAGGTCGGCCTCGCGACCGATGGTGCCGCCGATGCTGGTGACCACCTCTTCGCGGATCGCATCCAGCGGCGGGTTGGTCACCTGGGCGAACATCTGCTGGAAATAGTCGAACAGCATGCGGGGGCGGGCCGACAGCACCGCGATCGGGGTGTCGGTGCCCATCGAGCCGATCGCCTCGGCGCCGGTCTTGGCCATCGGCGCGACCAACAGGTTGAGCTCTTCGTTGGTGTAGCCGAACACCTGCTGGCGCAGCGCGACCCGGTCATGGGCCATGTGCACGTGCGGCAACGCGTCGACGTCGTCGATGTGGACCAGGCCCGCGTCGAGCCACTCCTGGTACGGGTGCTCGGCGGCGAGTTCGTCCTTGATCTCCTCGTCGTCGACGATGCGACCGGCGGCGGTGTCCACGAGGAACATCCGGCCCGGCTGCAGGCGCATCTTCTGCACCACGTCCGCGTGGTCGATGTCGAGCACGCCGACCTCCGAGGCCATCACCACGAGGCCGTCCTTGGTGACCCAGACGCGGCTCGGGCGCAGCCCGTTCCGGTCGAGCACGGCGCCCACGACGGTGCCGTCGGTGAAGCACACCGATGCCGGTCCGTCCCATGGCTCCATCAGTGCCGAGTGGTACTCGTAGAACGCCTTGTGCTCCGGCTTCATCGACTCGTGGCGCTCCCACGCCTCGGGGATCATCATCAGCACCGCGTGCGGCAGGCTGCGACCGCCGAGATGGAGCAGTTCGAGCACCTCGTCGAAACGTGCGGTGTCCGACGCCCCGGGCGTGCAGGTCGGGAAGATCTTGTCGGCCACCTCGCTGTCACCGAACGCACTGGCGTCGATCAGCGCCTCACGCGCCCGCATCCAGTTCTCGTTGCCGGTGACGGTGTTGATCTCGCCGTTGTGCGCGACGCGCCGGAACGGGTGGGCCAGCGGCCACGACGGGAACGTGTTGGTCGAGAAACGCGAATGCACCAGCCCGAGAGCACTCTCCATGCGGGAGTCCTGCAGATCGAGATAGAACTCACGCAGCTGCGGGGTGGTCAGCATGCCCTTGTAGACAAAGGTCTGACCGGACAGGCTCGGGAAGTACACGGTCTCGCGGCCCGGGCCGTCCGCGCCGGCACCCTTGGTGCCGAGCTCGGCCTGCACACGCTTGCGGACGACGAACGCCTTCCGCTCGAGTTCCATGGCCTCGGCACCGCTCGCCTTGCGCCCGCCCGCCTCGCTCCCGGCGAGCGCGATGAAGACCTGACGGAACGTCGGCATCGCGTCGCGTGCCAGCGCGCCGAGCGAGTTCTCGTTGGTCGGCACCTCGCGCCAGCCGAGCAGTGTCAGGCCCTCGGCCTCGATGATCTTCTCGACGCCCTCGCAGGCCACCCGCGCGTCCTCGGAGCCCTGCGGCAGGAACGCGATACCGGTGGCGTAGGACCCTTCGGCCGGCAACTCGAAGTCCACGCTCTCGCGCAGGAACCGGTCCGGCACCTGGATCATGATCCCGGCACCGTCGCCGGTGTTCGGCTCGGCGCCCGCGGCTCCGCGATGCTCCAGGTTCACGAGTGCGGTGATCGCCTTGTCGACAATGTCGCGGCTACGTCGTCCGTGCATGTCGACCACGAATGCGACACCACAGGAGTCGTGCTCGTTGGCCGGGTCATACAGCCCCACAGGGCCCGGAGCATGCTTCATAAGTTCGCCTCACTCTGTGCGCGACACTGCGCACGCAATCACCGTTATGTGTCCGTGGGACACCGTTGACGTGTCCGTGGACACCGACCACCGGCTTGTCGCGAATCCCCCCGAATCCTTGGGCTGACCTGGGAGTCTTCTCCAGCCATGTAGCGGTGTCCGTGTCAGCGTCGTTGCTGACGGCGCACCCGGGATCGAGCTGCTCTACCCGGCACCACCCTGCTCTGCGAAAGCATTGTGAGTCATTTTCTCACGCCGGGTACCTGGTATCGAAATCCGGATAGCACAACTGTGATGTTTCCGCAGCGTACCCGCCATCTGGGGCTCCTTCTGGCCCCCGTCACCCGCCCAAAATCGACCGCCCCTGCCGACTGCGCCGGATCCACTCCTGTGGCCGCGCGGATCCTCTAGCGTCGAGAGGGTGCGAACGCCCACCTCGGAGCAGCGGTGGCCGCCCTCCGGACGCGGCTCCTGGCGCTCCCGTGCGGTCAACGGATACCTCTCGCGCGTCTCCCACCCGCTGATGACGGCCGCGGGCCTCGGTGGTGCCGTCCCACCAGCTCGGCTGATCAGCGCGATGCGGCCCGGCGTGAACCGTTCACTCGTCGCCATGTCGCCTGCGCCCACCGGGACGAAGGTGGAGACCGTACGGGAGGTCTTCGACGACGGCGACGCAGCCCGTCACGGTCGGGTCCGCGGCGAATGGGTCGGTGCACATGCCGGTCCCGCCCGGCCCGCGACCGCCGACCAGACGATCATCTACTACCTCCACGGCAGCGGATACGTCGTCTGCTCCGCCCGGACACACCGGGGCCTGGTGGCCCGACTCTCCCGCCGCACCGGCTGGTCGGCTTTCAGCCTGGACTATCGTCTGGGGCCCGAGTACGTCTTCCCCGCCGCCGGCGACGATGCGATCCGCGGTTACCACTGGCTGCTGGCCGCGGGTTTCCGTGCCGACCGGATCATCGTGGCCGGCGATTCGGCCGGCGGCCACCTCGCGGCCGATCTGCTGGCGGACAACCACCACACCGGCACACCACAGCCGGCCGGGGTGGTGATGTTCTCGCCCCTGTACGACCCGACGTTCGATCTGGCGGTCGCCAGCCAGCTTCGCGGAGTACGTGATCCGATCATCGATGCCGTTGCGGCACAGCGAATCCTGCGTCTCTACACAGGCTCGGCGGGGCCGGATCACCCGAGGATGCGGATCGCACTGCACCACGGGATGGCGCTGCCGCCGACACTGATCCAGGTGGGCGCACTCGAGGTGATGGGCGACGACGCGCGGGCGATGTACCGCGAGTTCCGCGCGGCGGGTGGCGATGTCCGGCTACAGGAATGGCCCGACCAAGGCCATGTGTTCCAGATGTTCCCGCGGTTCTCCCGTGAATCGGGCCGCGCGCTGGGTCTGGCCGCCGACTTCATGACCGGACTGCCGGCACCGGGAGTGGCGCAGCCTCGGGACGCCGTGTGAGCTACGGCCCGTCCTCGCGCCGATCGTCCGGTGTCACGGGGCGCCGGGGATCCTGCGCTGGAACCCACAGGCGGCCCCACTCCGATCCGTAGCCCTGACGATCGGCCGCCGAGGCCAGATCACGGTCGAGATCGTCGACCCAGTCCCGGCGGGCCTGGGCATCGAGCATCGCCAGCCGCTCGTGGATCGAATCCTGCTGGCCGGGGGCGCACGCCGCCAGCAGAGTGGTGAACAAAGCCCGGAGGCGACGTTGCACCTGCGCCTGTCCGACGCTGTGCCTGCGGATCTCGTCGGTGCCGATCGCCAGGTAGTCCGCCCAGGTGCGCCGGACGCCGGTGACGACCGCGCCCGACTCGGCGACATCCGCGGCGCGCACCCGAGGCGCCAGCATCAGCAGGAGTTCCTCGGTGTGATCGAGCGCCTGCACGACGACGGTCGGATCATTGCCTCCCGACGACATCGCCTTGAGCGCGATGTCGGAGATCGCCTGCAGCGCAGCGGCCGGACTCACCGACGGTTGATGTGCATCGCCGAAGAGCAGACATCCGAGGACCCGCGGCGTATCCACCTTCGCAACGTCGCCTCGCACCTCGACCACCGGGACGCCCTGCGGGACATGGTCGCCCACGGCAACCAGGACCTCGATCCGTACACCCCAGTCGATCGCATAGCGATGCAGTCGTGCGACGTTGACCGCCAGCAGGATTCGGCCACGCGTCGCGATGTCCCGCATCGCGATGACCTCCACCGGGAGTTCGACCGCGTCGACAACGGGCTCCGGTGTCGCCGCACCGAGAGTCTCGGCGAACGTGTCGAGCGGGTACTGCCGGTACACCGCGGTCCGGCCGTCATGTGCGATCCACCGGAGCAGGTGCGCGGTGTTCAGGATGGCGCCGACCTTGACGACCAGAGCGATGAACAGATACGCGCTGACGGTGGTCAGCACGAATGCGATCGCCGTGGACAGCCCCGGGGTGGGCCCGTTCGGGTCGCCCACCGACAGGTCGATCGCGATGATCACGCTGTAGACAAAGGTGGCGAGGAAGAACCCGGTGGACCATCGCATGACCGGCTCCTGCTGGAGCATCGGGATCACCCGCACCGAGATCGACGAGGCACCGAACTGCATGGCCAGCGTCACCGCGGTGAACACCAGGCCGGTCAGCGTCGCCATCGACCCGGCGATCACGCTCAGCAGGGTGGCCAGGGTCCCGGCGTCCACCTGCAGCTCCAGGACCTCGTCGAGGCCGATGGTCACCCACGCGGCGATGATGGCAGAGGTCACCAGAACGACCGGCAGACGCCAGGTCGGCACGGTACGCAGCTGTCGCCGGGTACGCCGCCACCGGATCGCCGAGGCCAGCGCGCCCGGCACCCGCTCCCCGAGATCGGCGGCGACCGGTGACCGCGGTGACTGCAGCGCGGGTTTGTCGGGAACACCGAATCGGCCGGCGACCGCCTCCTGCGCGACGATCTTCCACCGCATCAACGGTTTCCGGAACCGCTCCTCACGGGAGATCGACTTCGCCAGCTTGCGGTGCCGGGTGCGGTAGCGCCAGCGCGCCCAAGGCGAGTGCGGTCGGGCGAGACGGATCGCGCCGAACCACAGCAGGAACGGAACGAACAAGCCGGCCAGCCCCGTCCACACCTTGCCCTTCAGGAGGGTGATGGTGGCCAGCGCGAGGTTCACCACCAGGACGACCAGGACCACGATGCGCGTCGTCGCGTCCTCGGCGTCGCGATACTCACCGACCACATCGGTCACCCCGAACGGTTGCAACCCCACGAGGAACAGCAGACCGACTGCGATCGCGACGAACACCGCGTCGATCGATGTTCGCCCCTCCTCGGACCAGTAGACGTCGCGCAGGTGCAGCAGAAGCGCGAATTCGTCGAGGACGAGGGCACTTCCGATACCGAAGAGGGCGGCGAGCGTGCAGTCCAGGACGGGTGTGCGGAACGGGTCGACGGCCACGAATCCGAACCCCGACAACAGCATCAGCATCATCCCGAAGAAGACGTGATGCACGTGGACCCCGCCGGGCGTCACGTTCCCGGGCCACCAGCTGACCTCGGCGCGGATCATGCGGACGCTGAGACGGATGAACAGGAAGGTCAACATGAAGGCGATGAGCAGGAAGAACAGCGGCAGTCGACCTGTGTCGACGATCGTCTGATCGAACCACCGCGCCATGATCAGACACTACTGCGCACGGCGCCGGCGACAGGCCGGACCGGTGAGGTCGGACCAGCGGACGGGATCAGCGAGGCGGGATCAGTGAGGCGGGATCAGCCTCGTGGGAACCGGATCAGTCCCGGGACGTCGGCCGGCGGCGTCCATCCCCCTCGTGCGAAATCCGCCCAGATCTGCCGGATACGACGCCCGTTGGCCTCCACCTCGGGCCACTGGTGTCCGACGAGGAGCGGCGCACCGTCCCACGTCGACCGGTCGCCGAAGAGCAGCGGGATGTCGACGGTGTGCGCGGCGCGGAGCGGGTGCCCCGGTATCCCCCACTCCAGGACGTACTGTCCGCCGAGGCCGCCCGCTCGCCGATGCCGTCGGACGAATTCCTCTGCGGCGGTGACATATACGGTCCGGGTGAGCCGCCTGATGACGAACTCGTAGAGCTTCGGGCCGACGACGGGCAGCTTCTGCAACGCGCCGAGGCCCGGGATTGCGTCGGCGAAGAACGCGACCTCACGCTCGTTCCACCCGACGAGCACCTCGACATCGGCGGCCCGCTGTTCCCACGCGACGTCCACGTCGTCCTCGGCCGGCAGCGGTGCATGGCCGTACTGCGTGCCGAACGGCATCAGCGCCCGCAGACCGTGCCGGAGCACAGCGCCGCCCGAGGCGAGAGCCTTCTGTGTCGCCAGCATCTCGTCGGCCGGCGTGATCGCATCGAGGTGGCTCGTCGCATCGGCCATCGCCGCATACATGCCGGCACGCCCGGACGCGAGTCCGAGTGGGGCACTCTGCAGGATCACCCGCCGAAACAAGCCATCGGTCCCCTCGGCGATCATCAGATGCGCCGCCGCGTCTGCACCCGCGGATTCGCCGAACAGCGTGACGGCCTCCGGATCGCCGCCGAATGCGGCCACATTCCGTTGGACCCAGCGCAACGCCGAGATCATGTCCAGCAGGCCGAGATTCGCCGGGCGGTGGACACCGTCGCCGATGAACCCGAACAGACCGAGCCGATAGGTTACCGCGACGACCACGACCCGTTGCTCGACGACGAGACTCGCCGGATCGTGACACGGCGCATCCGCCGCGCCCATGACGTATGAGCCACCGTGTATCCACACCATGACCGGCAGCGACTCGTCGGGCCTGCGGTCGGCGGGCACGGTGACCGACAGACGCTGACAGTGTTCGTCCTCGGGCAGGTTGCCGAGCGCGACCTCCCCGAACCGACTCCGGAGCAGATCCTCGGTCTCGTTCTGCGGGCAGGCCGGCGACCACGATGTGGCATCGATCGGTTCCGGCGACGACGGTTCCGGCACCGGCGCCTCGAATCGATCGGCGCGCGCGTACGGGATGCCGGTCGCCCGGATCATGTCCCCGTCCAGCCGGGCGACGACGTTCCCGGCCGGGCAGTCGACGGTGACGGTCTGGAAACCGGTGTCTGTCATGGTGCCTCCTGATCGGTGGTCAGCAGACGCCATCCGATCACAACGGGCCCGCGACCATCATTGTCGCGGGCCCGTTGTGCGGTTGTCGGGAGAGATCAGGGAATGAGCGAATCCAGCGATCCGAAGGCTCCGCTTGCGCCGGTGGCGGCGAAGTTCGTCGTGCAGCCGTTGAACGACACGTTGTCGACATTCACCTTGCCGGACTTCTCGTTCGGCTGGCTGGAGATGCCGTAATGATCGACAACGGTCTTGTGTCCGTCACTGTTGGCGGCCTCCGCGAACTGCGCGAGCGTGGCGTTCTGACCCTTCGGGATGTCACCGATCTTGCGCGTGGACCACCACTGATTCGACGAGGCGGCATTTTCCTTGCCGGCACCCGCCGGAGCAGACCAGACAAATGTCGCGAATCCGCCACTCACACCAGTGTTCGCGCCGGTCACACGTATTTGCCAATTCGCGTTGCCGGCTGTTTTCTCGAATGTCAGCGGCTTCTTCGCGACGTCGGCCAAAGGCAATTGACCTGCGCCGTGATAAGACGCCTCACGTGGCTTGTCGGCGGTGGTCATGAACTCCAGCGAACCGTCGTCGTCGACGACCTTGGTCGCCGTCACCTTCCCCGCCTGGCCCTGCTCGTCAGAGAAGGTGTTCCCCCACCCGTTTGCGCTGGTAGGGGTCGAAGTCTTGGCGCAGTTCGTATCTGAAACCGGCGCCGCCGTCGCCATTGTCGGAAATGCCAGACTTGCGGCCCCCAGGGCCGCACCCACGACAATTCCTCGGATGACATTACGTCGCATTCTGTTCATCGCCTCCAGTTCGTTTTCGGCAAATCGCCTCACCGAAACTAACAAACGAGTCCATCGATAAACACCCCCCGTCGCGATGGGAATAGAGAGCGACAATGGAAAAGCGACAATAGAAAGCCTGTTAGTCAGGTGAAATACGCCGGACGACGAAGTCGCGAAACCTCTCGGCGGCGTCGGGCAGGGGACGCGACCGCAACCAGGTCAGGCCGATCTCGCGCGATTCGCCGGTCAGCGGGATGAGGGCCACATCGGGGCTGCGATCGGCGTCGTCGACGGGCACGACCCCGATCCCGAGCCCGGCACCGACGAGACCGGTGATGGTCGCCAGCTCGGCGGAGGAGAATGCGATCGTCGGAGCGATGTCGGCCGCCGCGCACAGTTCGTCGAAGATCCGGCGCATGCCGAAACCTCGCTCCATCACGATGAACTCCTCATCGGCCGCCTCCGCGAGACCGATCGTGGTGCGATCAGCGAACCGGTGATCGGACGGCACCACCAGGGCGAGCTTCTGTTCGGCGATCGCGAACCAGGCCATGTCGGTGCGCATCGGACGCGGCGACACGATCGCGAGATCGGCGTCTGCGCCGATCACATGGTCGACGACGGTGGCAGCGGCGTCCTGGGTCAGGGTGAACCGCGCCTGCGGGTTCTCGTCACGGAACCGCCGGATCAGATCGGGTACCAGCGTGACGCCGAAGGAATGGAGGAAGGCCAGTCGCACCACCCCTCGCGCCGGCCGCCGCATCTCGTCGATCTCGCGGCGGGCGGCATCGAGCTGCACCCGCGCACGGCGCGCGCGTTCGAGGTACACCTGCCCGAACCGATTGAGCACCAGACGCCGACCATGCCGATCGAAGAGCGCGACCCCGACGTCTCGCTCCAACCGTGCGACGAAGCGGGACAGCGTCGGTTGCGAGACATGAGCCTGCTCGCCGGCGGCGGTCAGGTTCTCCGCCTCGGCGATGGCGATGAACCAATCGAGTTCGTGATGCACGTTCATCCTGACGATCCATCCTAGCTGCGGTTATTCAGAACTGAATGGGATAGGAGAGATCCATTCATTTTGAGGTCCAGACATGGCGGGGTGACGCTTGACCACGATGACCACGAGAACCGCCACCTCGGCCCCGGACACCCGGCACACGCTGGGCTCGCCGGGCTATCGACGCGCCACCACGGCACTGTTCGCCGCAGGCATGACGACGTTCATGGCCCTCTACTACGTGCAGGCCCTGCTCCCGCAGCTGTCCGACCACTTCGGTGTCTCGCCGGCCACCTCCGCGCTTGCCGTCTCACTGACGACCGGGTTCCTCGCGGTCGCGATCATCCCGGCGAGTGTGCTGTCCGAGCGGTACGGGCGAGTGCGGGTGATGGTGATCTCGGCACTCGCCGCTTCGATCATCGGCATCGTGCTTCCGTGGTCGCCCTCCATCGAGGTGCTCCTCGCCGGCCGGGCACTCCAGGGTGTGCTGTGCGCCGGCGTGCCCGCGGTGGCGATGGCCTATCTCGCCGAGGAGGTCGACGGCGCGTCACTCGGCACCGCGATGGGACGCTACGTCGCGGGAACCACGATCGGCGGACTGACCGGTCGCCTCGTCCCCGGCGTCGCCGCCGATCTGGTGTCCTGGCAGTGGGCGCTGGAGGCGGCCTGCCTCGTCTCGCTGGGCTTCGCGCTCGTGTTCTGGCGTACCGTCCCCGCCTCCCGCTTCTTCAGCCCCCAACGCGTGGCGCCACGGATCACGGCGCAGAATCTGCTCAACCACCTGCGTGACCCCGGGCTGCTCCCACTGTTCTTCCTCGCCTTCGTCCTGATGGGCGGGTTCGTGACGGTCTACAACTTCATCGGCTACCGGCTCCTCCGGCACCCCTTCGACCTGAGCGAGGCGACCGTTGCGGCGGTCTTCCTCATGTACCTCGCCGGTACGTTCTCGTCGACCTTTGCCGGCCGGTTGGCCGACCGGAGAGGTCGTCGGCGGGTGCTGATCGCCGCGGTGTCCACCATGCTCGTGGGCCTCGCATTGACCGTGCCCGACCGACTACCACTGGTGCTGATCGGCATGCTGCTCTTCACCGCCGGCTTCTTCGCGGCGCACTCGGTGGCCAGCGGATGGGTGTCCGCGCGCGCCACCGATCACCGGGCCGAGGCGTCGTCGCTCTATCTGTTCCACTACTACCTCGGTAGCTCGGTGGTGGGCGCCCTCGGCGGACTGGTGTTCTCGGCATTCGGTTGGGCGGGTGTCGCCGTCTATGTCGGGGTGCTCGTCGCGGTGGGGTTGGCACTCACGGTGCTGTCGCGGCGCTGACCCTGATGGACCGCTAGGTGGCAGCACCCTCCGGCGGGGCCGCGCCCTCCCCGTCGCGCTCGAGCCGATCGATCAGCTCGAGACCCTTGTGCGCCCAGTCGATTTCAGACTGCGCGCGACTGATCATGCCGTCGTAGGTATGTGCCTTGTAGGCGACGATTCGAGCGTGCTCGCTCGCGGGATACCGGTGAAGGCGGCGCACGATGGCGGGGTCCGTCCCGGCCGTGATCCCGTCACGCACGTCGGTGAGCAGGTCGACCTGCTCGGTGTGGTACCCGATGTGCCGCCGCAGGATCTCACGCGCGGCATCAGGATCGGCCCACTCGAAGTAGGCCGCCTGCATGTGGTGGGCATCGCGCACCGGAGCGTGCCCGAGGGGTGTGTTCATCCACGCCCGGAATGCCTCTATGCCGTCGTCAGTGACGCTGTACTGGGTCTTCGTGCTGCGCGGACCCCAGCGGACCTCCTCACCGGCGACCAGCCCGTCTCGCTGCATCCGTCTCAGCTCGGGATAGATCTGCGAGTCGGGCGCGTGCCACACGTGCCCCACCGAGCCGCCGAATTGCTTCGCGGCGTCATAGCCGGTCAGCGGCCCGGCGGTGAGCAGGGCGAGCAGGGCGTGACGAAGGCTCATGTCTCCTCGTTGGGTGGTTCGTGTTGCGGATCACTATATCCGTAGATAGAGTGTGCTCCACCTCACCGACTAACTATGGACATAGCTATTCGCTGACAGCAGCCGAACCCGACACGCAAGGACCTCTCATGACCGATCTTGGACCCGGCGGAGCGACCGCCACCAACATGGACTACCCGTTGGACGCCTGGTACGTCGCCGCGTGGGATCACGAACTCTCCGCCACCACGCCGATGGCGCGCACCGTTGCGGGCAAGCCGATGGCGCTGTACCTCACCGCCGAAGGGCGGCCGGTGGCGTTGGCCGACGCGTGTTGGCACCGGCTGGCCCCGCTGTCGATGGGCACGCGGGTCGGCTCCGACGAGGTGCAATGCCCGTATCACGGCCTCCGGTACAACTCGGCCGGGCGGTGCACCCACATGCCGGCGCAGGAGACGATCAACCCCTCCGCCATGGTGGCCTCCTATCCCGTCGAGAAGCGGTATCGGTTCTTCTGGGTCTGGCCGGGAGACCCCACGCTGGCAGACCCTGCCCTGATCCCGGACATGTTCCAGATGGATTCACCCGACTGGGCAGGCGATGGACGCACCATCGAGGTGGAGGCCAATTACCAACTGGTGCTCGACAATCTGATGGATCTGACGCACGAAGAGTTCGTCCACTCGTCCTCCATCGGCCAGGACGAACTCAGCGACTCGGGCTTCGCTGTCACCCACGATGAGCGGACCGTCACGGTGAGCCGGTGGATGCATGACATCGACGCGCCGCCGTTCTGGCTCAAGAACATGCGCGACAAGTTCCCCGGCTTCGAGGGCAAGGTCGACCGCTGGCAGATCATCGAATTCCAGGCACCCGGAACCATCCGGATCGATGTCGGTGTCGCCAAGGCCGGTACCGGCGCACCCGAGGGCGACCGCAGCCAGGGTGTCAACGGCTTCGTGATGAACACGATGACGCCGGTCGACAGGAAGACCTCGCTGTACTTCTGGGCGTTCATGCGCGACTACTGCCTCGACAGCCAACTGATCACCACTCAGCTCCGTGACGGCGTCCACCGGGTGTTCGGCGAGGACGAAGCGATGCTCACGGCGCAGCAGAAGGCGATCGAGGCACACCCCGACCACGAGTTCTACAACCTCAACATCGATGCCGGCGGGATGTGGGTGCGACGCATCATCCAGCGGATGATCGAGGCCGAGCGGTCCGACCTCGCTACCGACATCGATGCTCTCGCCACGCAGGTCGTGAACTGACATGACAGACAACAAGATCACGTGGCAGCGCGGCCGCATCACCTCCGTCGCCGCCGCTGCCGACGCGATCGCCGAGATCGTGATCGCGACCGAGCGAGCCGACCGGGTCGCCCCGGGCGCACACGTCGACGTCCGCATCGACGATGGTGACATCCGGTCGTACTCCGTCGTCTCCGCCGGAGCCGATGGCCGGAGTGTCACGCTCGGGGTGCGCCTGTCCCCGACGTCGCGCGGCGGGTCGCGCTTCATGCACTCACTGCGTCCCGGCGACGAGATCGAACTGACCGCGCCGATCCAGAACTTCCCGCTCCGGGTCGGCGCAGCACGCTACGTGTTGCTCGCCGGTGGCATCGGGATCACCGCGATGGCCGCGATGGCGGCGGTGCTCCGGCGGGTCGGCGCGGATTACCGGTTCGTCTATGTCGGACGCCGACGATCCGACATGGCCTTCCTCAGCGAACTCGTCGCCACCCACGGCGACCGTCTCGAGGTCCGTGCCGACGATGAAGGTCATGGGCTCGACGTCGCGTCTCTGGTCGGCGACGTCGACACGCACACCGAGATGTACATGTGCGGTCCGATCCGCCTGATGGATGCCGTACGCCGCGCCTGGCTCGACCGCGAATTGCCGCTGCCGAACCTCCGCTACGAGACCTTCGGCAACAGCGGCTGGTTCGAGGCCGAGGACTTCGTGGTGACCATCCCACGCCTGGATGTGACGACTTCGGTCGGCGCCGGCGACTCCCTCCTCGGCGCCCTCGAGCGGGCCGGTGTGGACATGATGTTCGATTGCCGCAAAGGGGAATGCGGCCTGTGCCAGGTCGACGTCCTCGAGACCGATGGCACCATCGACCATCGGGATGTGTTCTTCAGTGAGACGCAGAAAGCACAATCAGAGAAGCTGTGTAGTTGCGTTTCTCGGGTGGTACATCCTCGCGGCGGCGGCAGACTCGTCCTGGACGTGCCCTGAAGTTGCAGCGCCCGGATTCAGAAGGGCGGCGGATTCTCCGCGTTCCAACGATCCATCGCCCGCTTGTCGGCACGTTTGACCGCCGTCGCACGACGGGCGCGGAGGGTGTCGATGCGTTGTCGTGCGGCATCGTCCGGCGGTCGGCCGGTGCGGGTGAGGGATCCGAACAGATCGCGTCCGGTGAATGCGTTACCCAGGTAGGTGTGGCCGGCGGGTGACTGGAAGAACACCTCGCCGAGGGGATCGTGGTAATCGCGCCAGCCGACCGCGAAGGTCTTGATGCGGTGGTGAAAACGGCACAGCGGCTTGAGGTTTCGTGGGTCGGTTGGCCCGCCCTGGGCGAACGGGATGTCGTGGTCGACGTCGGCGTGGAAGGCGCGGTTGTTGCAACCGGGGAAGCTGCAGCACAACTCACCCGAACGGACCCGGTCGGCGAGCTTCTTGCTCGGCGCGTAGCGGTCGATGTGCCGCGGCTCGGCCAGGACATCCGGCCGGATGTACGTGCGCCGCGCCTCGGCAACGAGTCGGCGTGCGGTGTCGGCGTCGAGAACGCCGTGGCCGTCCAGGAAGGCCGGATCGTCGTCGAGACCGAGGAGGCTACTCAGGTTGACGACGATGTGGAAGGTCGGGCGCAGCACACAGGGTGACGCGGTTGCATCGGGCGCGCCATCTGACGGGGCGGTGTCTGACGAGCCGGCGTCGGATGGGTCGGCGTCGCAGGGGTCGGTGTCGCAGGGGTCGGCATCGGATGCGGAGTCGGCGTCGATGTCAGCGGCGTCAGGGTCGGGGGTGCAGGTTTCGCACCGGCAGTCGAGAGTGGTCGCCCCGTGGACCAGCGCGACCAGCGCATCAGCGCGCCGTTGGGCAGCGGTACGGGGATCGCCGGCGTGCACGGCGGCGGCCATCGCGGTCAGGCGGGCGTCGACGGCGGCAGCGTGCTCGGCCGGCAGCGACCCGCCGATGCGCGACTGGCCCGGGGTGTCGCGGTCGGGGCGCACGCTGATGTTGCGGTCGGAATCGACGAGTTCGCGGCGTCGGCGAGTGGCCGCGGGATCGTGAGTGGCGACGTGTTTGTCGATCATGGCCAGGAAGCGGGTCATCGACATCGGCTCGCGGGTCTCGATGTCGGCGGCGATGATCTTGTCGAGCAGGTCGAGTTTCTCGGGGGTGCACAGGGCGGTGCGCCGCACCACTGCGAGAAAGCGGGGCAGGTCGATGCGTCCGGCGCCCAGGGTGGCACCGATGAACGGCAACTGGTGGCGCAGCACGCTGCCGGCTTCGATGAACTCCCGCGCGCGGGCCGGGGGCACGGTCAGCGCAGCACCGACTTCCGCGATGGCGGCTTCGAGTCCGTTGGGGCCGAACCGGGCGCGCGGGTCTTGCCCGCTGGCGGCACGCGCGGCCAGGCGCTCGAGGTTGGCCAGCGACGTCGATTGCTCGCCGAGTTCTGCGGCCAGGCGTACGAGGTGGTCTTGTTCGCGTTCGTCGTGGATGAGACTGGCGGCCTGCAACATCCGATAGTCGGCGGCCGCGCGCACCGCGGTGGTGTGATGGAGCACCTCGACCAACTCGGTGGCCGAGTGCTGCTCATCGTCGGCCATCTGGGCCAACGCAGGTGCGCTCGATTGCATGACACCAAATCTATCGGTGGCCACCGACAAGTTTGTCGCCGCAGGTCAGACCGTTCCGAACGGTGGATGGCAACGGTCACCGAGAGCGTCGAGACCGCACCGAGCATGATCTACCCATGAGCACAATCGTCTTCGTTCATGCCCACCCCGACGACGAGGGCACGGCCACCGCGGGAACCATGATCCGAGCCGCGCGCGAGGGTCATCGGGTGGTGGTCGTCTACTGCACCGACGGGGACCCGGGTGACGTACCCGACGACCTGGCGCCGGGTGAGACCGTGGTGAGTCGTCGACGTGGTGAGGCAGAGGCATCCGCGGCCATCACCGGCACCGCACGAGTGGCGTGGCTCGGCTACGGAGACTCGGGGATGACCGGCTGGGCACAGAACCACACCGACGGCGTCTTCTCGCGTGCTGATGTCAACGACGCCGGACGGCGTCTCGCGGACCTCCTCGACGAAGAGAACGCGGACACGGTCGTCGGCTATGACTGGCACGGTGGCTACGGCCATCCCGATCACGTCATGCTGCACAAGACGACACTCGCCGCAGTGGAACTCGCGGCACGGCGGCCCCGCTACCTCGAGGTCACGATGAACCGGGACCTCATGCGGCAGATGTTCACGCTCGCTGCCGAGATGGGGATGGAGGGTTTCGACCCGGACACCCGCGGCGACGACGGGAACCCGATCGGCACGGCCGAGGCCGAGCTGCACTGGGCGGTCGACCTCGGCGACGACGTGATGACCAAACGCGAGGCGCTCGCGTGCCATGCCAGTCAGACCGACGTCAAGCAGCTCCTCGAGCTACCGGTCGAGATGTTCCCGTTCGCCTTCGGTACCGAGCACTACATCGAACCCGGGAGGCCACCGGGCATGGTCCGGGGCTGGTGGGTCGATGACCCATCGGTCGGCCGGCCCACCTCCGTCACACCCCGATAGCAGCACCCGTCAGCGGCGGATTCGCGGCGAGGACCTCGTTCTCGTCCGCACTGAAAGCCCTTGAGCGGGAGAGGAATCGGACGCCTTCGGGAGCCTCCAGACTGAAACCCGCGCCGCGCCCCTTGACGACGTCGAGGATGAGCTGGGTGTGTTTCCACAACTCGAACTGGTCGCCGTTGATCCACACCCGGACATCGGGAATCGGTTCCGGCAGAACGATTTCGCCGACGAGGACGTCGCGCTGTCCGACGCGGTACTCGCCGACCGGGTAACACATGGGGGCCGAGCCGTCACAGCATCCACCCGACTGGTGGATCATGAGGCCGCCGTGCAGCTCCGACAGTTTCGTCAAGAGCTGCACGGCGGCGTCCGTGGCGACCACCCGATCAGGAACCTGTTGGTCTGACACGGGTTTCACCTCTGCTTTCTGGTTGCGCCCACTCAAATCAGAAGAAACCCTTGGCGTTCTGAGCGTAACCAACCAGGAGGTTCTTCGTCTGCTGGTAGTGCTCGAGCATCATCAGGTGGTTCTCACGTCCGATGCCCGACTGCTTGTAACCACCGAAGGCCGCGTGTGCCGGGTAGTCGTGATAGGTGTTGGTCCACACCCGGCCTGCCTGGATCTCGCGACCCGCGCGGTAGGCGGTCGCGCCGTCGCGGCTCCACACACCGGCACCGAGGCCGTACAGGGTGTCGTTGGCGATGTGGATGGCGTCCGCGTAATCCTTGAACGTCGCCACGGCGAGCACCGGCCCGAAGATCTCCTCCTGGAAGATCCGCATCTTGTTCTGTCCCGCGAACACCGTCGGCTTGATGTAGAAGCCGCCGGACAGGTCGCCACCGAGGTCGGCCGGCTCACCGCCGATCAGCACCTTGGCGCCCTCCTCCTTGCCGATGGCGAGGTAAGAGCTGATCTTCTCGAACTGGTCGTTGGACGCCTGGGCACCCATCATCGTCTCGGTGTCGAGCGGGTTGCCCTGCTTGATCTGCTTGACCCGGTCGATCGCCTTGCCCATGAAGTCGTCGTAGATGCTCTCCTGGATGAGCGCGCGGCTCGGGCAGGTGCAGACCTCGCCCTGGTTGAGGGCGAACATGGTGAAGCCCTCCAATGCGCGGTCGAGGAAGCCGTCGTCGGAGCTCATCACGTCACCGAAGAAGATGTTCGGGCTCTTGCCACCGAGTTCCAGGCTGACCGGGATCAGGTTCTCCGAGGCGTACTGCATGATCAGGCGGCCGGTGGTGGTCTCCCCGGTGAACGCGATCTTGCGAATCCGGTTGCTCGAGGCGAGCGGCTTGCCCGCCTCGACGCCGAACCCGTTGACGATGTTGACCACGCCGGCCGGCAGCAGGTCTGCGATCAGGCCCATCACGTAGAGGATCGACGCAGGCGTCTGCTCGGCCGGCTTCAGCACGACGGCGTTGCCTGCGGCGAGGGCGGGGGCGAGCTTCCACACAGCCATGAGGATCGGGAAGTTCCACGGGATGATCTGGCCGACGACGCCGAGCGGCTCGTGGAAGTGATAGGCGACGGTGTCCTCGTCGACCTCCGAGATCGAGCCCTCCTGGGCCCGCAGCGCGCCGGCGAAGTAGCGGAAGTGGTCGACCGCGAGCGGGATGTCGGCGGCGAGACACTCACGGACGGCCTTGCCGTTGTCCCACGATTCCGCGATGGCGATCTTCTCGAGGTTCTCCTCGATGCGGTCGGCGATACGCAGCAGGACCAGCGATCGCTCGGCCACCGACGCCTTGCCCCACTGCGGTGCGGCCTTGTGGGCGGCGTCCAGCGCGAGGTCGATGTCCTCGGCGGTCGACCGGGCGACCTCACAGAACGTCTTGCCGTCCACCGGCGAGGGATTCTCGAAGTACTGTCCCTTCACCGGCGGGGTCCACTGACCGCCGATCCAGTTGTCGTAGCGGGACTCAAAGCTCATCACCGATCCATCGGTGCCCGGTTTCGCGTAGACGGTCATCTGGTGCTCCTCAGCGTTGTTCCGATTGAGGTGTCTGGTTTGTCACGTACGCCACGTGCTGCCGCGTATGTGATCTGTTACACAGAGTAGGAGCAGGTCAGTTGCACCTACGTTGCAGCCGGGTACACAACGTTGCAACGATCCGTTTGCGCTGTTCGGAGGCGCATTCTGGACCTGAACGCGGATCAACCCGGCTCACGCGGGTCGGCCGGTGGAACGCGGGTCGTCGACGACCCGCGGATGCCGACCTGACGCGCGGGAGCCGACTTCACCCGCGGGAGCTGATCTGGGAGAGCCCTGAGATTCGTGCCGAACCGTCGACGGCGAAGTCACGGCGGGCCTGGATCGGCCTCGAGGAGCATGGCCGTGTGCAAACGCACGACCTGTTCCCCCGCATCCTCTTTCACCACCACCCCGGACGCCGTATGCGGACCCACCGAGCGGGTGGCTGCCAAACACGCCCGCAGCCAGCAAGATCGCGAACACAACCGCAGACGTCGACCGGAATTCGGACAATGACTTACGCCGCGACCTTCGGCAGACTGGGGCACATGACCTTCACCGCACGCGATTTCCCTGTCCGTATCGGCGTCCAGCTCCAGCCGCAGCATGCTCCGCAGTACTCGATGATCCGCGACGCCGTCCGCCGCGCCGAGGACATGGGTGTCGACATCGCCTTCAATTGGGACCACTTCTACCCGCTGTACGGCGATCCGGATGGCGAGCACTTCGAATGCTGGACGATGCTGGGCGCCTGGGCCGAGCAGACGAGCCGCGTGGACATCGGCGCACTCGTCACCTGCAATTCGTATCGGAATCCGGAACTGCTCGCCGATATGGCGCGCACCGTCGACCACATGTCCGACGGCCGGCTCATCCTCGGCATCGGGTCGGGCTGGTTCGAGAAGGACTACGACGAATACGGCTATGACTTCGGCACGGCCGGCAGCCGCCTCGACGACCTCGGCGCGTCGCTGCCCCGCATCAAGGAGCGGTTCGGCAAACTCAACCCGGCGCCCACCCGCGACATCCCGGTGCTGATCGGTGGCGGCGGCGAGAAGAAGACGTTGCGCCACGTCGCCGAGTACGCGAACATCTGGCACTACTTCGTCGACGTGCCGACCTATGAGCGCAAGTCGGGGATCCTCGCCGACCACTGTTCGACGGTCGGTCGCGATCCGAACGCCATCGAGCACTCTGCCGGCGTGCAGTCGAAGGCGCCCGACGAGGCCATCCAAGAGGCCGAGCAGCTCGTCGCGGCCGGGATCTCGCTGATCACGGTCGGGTCGTCAGGCCCCGATTATGATCTCAGCGTGCTCGAGGCCGTGTGCAAGTGGCGGGATTCGCAGAACAACTGACCGACACCGGGTGACCGGGCAGCGCCGGTGCGTCGAGGCGGCCGGATAGATTGGAGCCCATGCTTTCCACCGCACGGTTGATCTCGTCGCCCCGATGGAAGTCTCGACTCACCGGCTCCCGCGCTGCCACGGCCATCATTCGGCTGGGCCTTGTCGTCCTCGTCGGCGTGGCCGCGCTGGTCCTCGGTGCCGGCGTGGGTGGATCGGCGCAGGCCGAACCACCGTCCCGCCTGCCGACCCAGGTTGTCGATTCGGCCAACGTGCTGACCACCACGCAACGCGATCGCCTGCAGAACTCGATCGATCAGCTCTACAACGACCACGAGGTACAGCTCTGGGTGGTGTACGTGCGGGACTTCGGCGGGCTCACCGCCCAGCAGTGGGCCCAGCAAACCGTGGCCGAGAGCGACCTCGGTGATCGGGACGTGCTCCTCGCGGTGGCCGCCGACGACCGCGCGTACTACTTCGACTCACCCGAGTCGATCGACGGCCTCGATCAGGACGCCCTCGACGACATCGCGCGCGGCGACATCGTGCCGGCACTGAAGAACAACGACTGGGCGGGAGCCGGTCAGGCCGCCGTCACCGGGATCTCCGATGCCATGACGCCGTCGCACACGGGCGCGATCACCGCGGCGGCCGTCGCCGGCGTCGTGGTGGTCGGCGGTGCCGGCGCACTGTTCTACACCCGACGTCGCAAGCGCAAGCAGATCGACGCCGGCCTCGAGGCCATGCGAGAGCAGGAGCTCACCGGGGACCAGCTCGTCGCCCAGCCGCTCGAAGTGCTCGATCCGTGGTCCCGTGAGGTCCTCACCGACACCGACAACGCCATCCGCACCAGTGAAGAGGAATTGCAGCTCGCCGTCGGAGAGTTCGGCGAGAGCGAGACCTCACCCTTCTCCGACGCACTGGCAGCCGCCAAGAAGGGGCTTGCCGAATCCTTCGTGCTGCGACAGCGGCTCGACGATTCGATTCCCGAGACACCCGACGAGCAGCGGTCCATGCTCGTCCAGATCATCACCACGTGCACCGGCGTCGACGCCGCACTCGACGCCCAGGTGGAGAGCTTCGACGCGATGCGCAACCTGCTGATCAATGCCGACACGAGGCTGGCCGAGCTGACCCAGAAGCTCGTCGCGGTGCGCGCACGGATCGAACAATCACAGGATCAGCTCGACACCTTGATCGCCCAACACGGCGAGACGGTACTGGCCTCGATCACCAACAACATCACCCTCGCCCACGAGGAACTGGACTTCGCCGAACACAGCTCGGATCAGGGCCGAGAGGCCGCCGATGCGCCTGCCGGAGAGCAGGGCCCGGCGGTCGCCGCCATCCGATCCGCGGAAGGGGCGCTCGAACAGGCGAACCGACTGCTCGACGCCATCGACAACGCCGACCGCAACATCGCGGCCGCTCATTCCCGGATGCCCGCACTGATCGACGAGGTCGAGGGCGAGTTGACCGAGGCCGAAGCACTCACCGCCGACGGCGGCCCCGCCCTGGCGACCGCGGCGTCGGCGGCGACCGAGGCGGTGACCGCGGCCCGCTCCGGCTTCTCCGACGACCCCCTGGGGACGTTCACCGCACTCATCGACGCGGATGCCGAGCTCGACCGGGCCCTCGACGCCGCCCGGTCCGCGTCGGCCGAACGACAGCGCCGCTCCGAACTGCTCACCGGCGCGATCACCTCGGCCCAGGCGAAGGTCTCCGCTGCGAGCGACTTCATCTCGACCCGCCGCGGCGCGATCCAGTCGATCGCCCGCACCCGACTGTCCGAGGCGCAGCGCCTCCTGCAGGAGGCGGAGGAGGCCTCGGCCACGGATCCGGTGGCCGCGTCCGACTCCGCACGACGGGCCGGCTCACTCGCCGACCAGGCACTGATGGCCGCGCAGGGCGACGTCGCACAGTGGCACCAGAACCAGCAGCCGCATCCGTCCGGCGGGTCGGTGACCGGAGCGGTTCTCGGCGGCATCCTCGTCGACAGCTTCCTGCGCGGTGGGATGGGTGGCGGCCGCGGCTGGGGCGGGGGATTCGGTGGCGGCGGCTACGGCAGCGGCGGACGCAGCCCCGGCTCGTTCGGCGGCTCGGGTACCTCCGGGCGGATCGGTGTGGGCGGCCGCTTCTGACACTCGCTGGTCGTCCCGCGTTCACGCTCTGATCCACGTCGGTTTCCTTTCCCTCCCTAACGTTCGGGCAGTTCTCGTTTCAGCCCACAGCTCTGTTCAGCCCACAGAGCGTCCCGGGGAGGGGCCACGTGCGTATTCCGTTGCAGCTGTTCACGCCGTCCGGAGAGGATGTCGGCCGGTCCGCCCGTGCACACGTGACCTGCCGATACAAATGCGGAGAGGCCTGCTGGCACCAACCCGGGAACACCAGTGACAACGCGTACTTCCGGGATGTGCTGCGCACCAGCGCGTCCCGTCGTGCCGTTCTCCGCTCGTCGGCCGGCGCCGCAGTGGCGCTCGGGGCGACCTCGCTGCTCGCCGCCTGCGGTTCGCAGGACGCCACCGACACGACCGGTTCGTCGGCCGTGGCCGACGGCACGCCTCCGCCCGGGATGAACTTCGACCCGGTCTCCCCCAATACCGAAGATGCCCTGGTGATTCCGGACGGCTACCGCCAGCAGACGGTGATCCGGTGGGGCGATCCGGTGATCCCCGGTGCGCCCGAGTTCGACTTCGCGAATCAGACTCCGGAGGCACAGGCGAAACAGTTCGGCTACAACAACGACTTCGCCGGACTCATCCCTGTCGACGGTGTACCCAACCACCACTACCTGGTGTGCAATCAGGAGTACACGACCGAAGAGTTCATGTTCACCGGATACCGGCCGAAGGGGCCGACCGAGCAACAGGCGCTGATCTCGATGGCCGCGCATGGAATCACCGTCGTCGAGGTCTCCGCAACCCCTGGCAGCGGGTCACTGACACCGGTTGTCGGACAACGAAACCGTCGCATCACCGCGACGACCCCGATTCGCCTGACGGGACCGGCGGCCGGCAGCGAGTTCGTCAAGACCTCGGCGGATCCCGCCGGCACCACCGTGTTGGGCACAATCGCCAACTGCTCCGGCGGTCTCACGCCGTGGGGCACCATGCTCTCCGGCGAGGAGAACCACAACAACTATTTCGCCAACGCGAGCGCAGTCACCGACACGGCCACCAAGGACCGGCTGGATCGGTACAGCTTCGAAGACGACGCCGATTACCACCAGTGGGGGAGGTTCGACGAACGGTTCGACCTGGCCCGGGAACCCAACGAGGCCAACCGGTTCGGATACGTCGTCGAGGTCGATCCGCACGACCCGTCGTCCACCCCGGTCAAGCACAGCGCACTCGGGCGACTCAAGCACGAGTCGGCGACCATCCACGTCGTGTCGTCGGGTCCCGACACAGGGACCGTGGTGGCCTACAGCGGCGACGACGAACGCTTCGAGTACATCTACAAGTTCGTGTCGAGCCGTCGGATGAAGACCGGCCTGTCGTCGACGGCGCGCACCCATAACCTCGGCATCCTCGACGAGGGCACGTTGTACGTGGCGTCCTTCACCGGCGACCAGCCGGACGCGATCGACGGCAGCGGAAAGCTACCGCCCAGTGGATCATTCGCGGGCCGCGGCGCATGGCACCCGCTCCTGACCGCCGACGCCGGCGGAACCGCCCGCTCCCACGTCGACGGCATGAACCCCGCCGAGGTTGCCGTGTTCACCCGGGTCGCCGCCGACAAGGCAGGCGCCACCAAGATGGATCGGCCCGAGGACATCGAACCTCATCCGCGCACCGGCAAGGTCTACTGCGCGCTGACCAACAACGACAAGCGCGGTACCGACGGCGAGGCCGGCGCCGACAGTGCCAATCCGCGCAACGAGAACAAGAACGGTCAGATCATCGAGATCACCGACAACCACACCGGAACCGACTTCACCTGGGACCTGCTGCTGGTCTGCGGCGATCCCGCGGAGGCCGACACCTACTTCGGCGGGTTCGACAAGGCAAAGGTCAGCCCCATCTCCTGCCCCGACAACGTCGCCTTCGATCCGCACGGCAACCTGTGGATCTCCACCGACGGCAACGCGCTCGACAGCAACGACGGCCTCTTCGCCGTCGCGCTGGACGGCGAGCACCGGGGTGAGACGAAGCAGTTCCTGACAGTGCCGATGGGCGCCGAGACGTGCGGTCCGATCATCGACCGCGACCGCGTGATGGTGTGTGTGCAGCACCCGGGCGAGATCGATGACCATTCCGCCGACAACCCGGCGTCGCACTGGCCGGACGGCGGCACGAGCCGGCCGCGTCCGGCAGTGGTCGCCGTCTGGCGCGACGGCGGTTCGCCGATCGGGGTCTGAGAGCCGCTACTTTTCGGTACCCTTCCGTCCGACCGCGAAGTAGGCGATCGGACCGAGGTAGTTGACGAAACTCAGGCCGACCCACAGCGGCTTGGGTCCCTTGACCTGCGCCGACGGACGACGCTTGAGATCGCGTAGAGCGGCACCCTGCAGTACGAACTGCGCCACCGCGCCGACGATGATCATGGCGCGTGATCGGGGTGGGAGATCCGAGAACTTCTTCGACGGGCCTGTCATGAAGTTCACACTAGTCATCCTTTTATTTCGTAACCCTAAGTATTAGGCTTGCGAATGTGTCTGATTTCGAGGTCTCCGACCTGGCCGTCGCCCTGCGCCCTATCCTGACCAGGCTCTACCTGGCGCTACGCAGGCGGACGCCGATCGCCGAATACTCCGCCGCCCAGGCGTCGGCCCTGGCGGTCCTCCTCGACAACGGCCCGATGCGGATGGGCGAGCTCGCCGAACGCGAGTCCATCCGCATGCCGACGGCGACCGCACTGATCGACGGACTCACCAAGAACGGACTCGCCGAACGCCGCCCCGATCCGGACGATCGCCGAGCGGTCCTCGTCGGACTCACCGACCACGGCCGGTCCGTGCTCGAAGGGGTCCGGGGCCGACGGGACAGCATCCTGACCGCGGCGCTCTCCGAGCTCAGCGCTGCCGACCGCGCGGCCCTCGCCGCTGCGGCCCCCGCGCTGCAGGCACTACGCGAGCAACTCGATGCCGTCCCCGCGCACAGCGAGACCGCATCGAACGAATGAAGAATCCGAGGTAACCATGACAGTCATCGACGACAGGTCTGCGCCGACACCGCAGGCCCACGAACACCACAAACCATCCTTGCTGGACACCTTCCGGCAGCAACCGCGCGCGGTCTGGGTGACCGCCTTCGCCGCCGTCATCGCCTTCATGGGCATCGGCCTGGTGGATCCGATCCTCAACACGATCCGCGAGGAGCTGAATGCCCCGCCGTCGAAGCTGACCCTGCTGTTCGCCGTCTACCTCGGCGTGCAGGTGGTGGCGATGCTGATCACCGGTTGGGCGGCGTATCGGTTCGGACCCAAGCGCACGCTGACCGTCGGTCTGACCCTGATCGTGGTCGCCGCGGGTGTCTCGACCTTCGCGGGCAACATCGACCAGCTCATCGCCCTGCGCGTGTTGTGGGGGCTGGGCAACGCACTGTTCATGGCGACCGCCCTCGCCTTCATCGTCGGCGCAGCGCGCGGCGGCCAGCATGGTGCGATCCTGCTGTACGAGGCCGCGCTGGGCGTCGGCCTGGCCGTCGGACCGCTCGTCGGCGCGCTGCTGGGTGCGTGGACGTGGCGCGGACCGTTCGGTGGCACCGCCCTGCTGATGCTCATCGGTGCGGTGCTCTGTGCACTCATGCTGCCCAAGGACGGATCTCGCGGCGATCGCGCCGCAGTCAGCATCGCCGACCCGATCAAGGCCCTGCGGAACCGCACCCTGTTGCTCACGTCGATCGGCTCGGCCTTCTACACCGGCGCCTTGTTCACCGTCATCGCCTACGCACCGCTGGCGATGGGACTCTCCCCGATCCCGGCCGGCATGATCTTCTTCGGCTGGGGCCTGCTGACCGCGGTCTCGGGTGTCTTCGTGGCGCCACGGATCGCGGATGCTCTGGGGCAGAAGGGCGGCGTGATCGTCGCGATCGGCGGCTACGGGATCACCATGGCCCTCGCCGCTCTGGGGGTCGTCACCGGTCAGGTGTGGCTCACCGGGTTCGCGATCGTGTTGTCGGGGCTGCCGTCGGGCATTCTCAACACCCTGTTCACCGGTGTCGCGATGTCGGCGGCCGATCCGGACAAGCCGCGGTCGGTCGCGAGTGCCGGCTACAGCTTCCTGCGCTGGATGGGTGGAGCCGCGTCGGCGGTGATGGTCGCCTACCTCGCCGAGTGGTTCGCGCCGTCGGCCCCGTTCTGGTTCGCCGTCGGCTACTGCGCCATCGCGGTGTGCGCGGTCTCCCTCGTCCGCTCGGCCAGGGCCGAGTCGCATGACGTCGCCGAGGACGCCGCACTGGTGGGAGCCGAAGAGTACTGAGACGCTTCGGTTCTCGTTCTCGTCAGCCGGCCGACGTCGACTGTGCGGGCGACTTCGCACTCTCGTCCAACAGGATCGGCAGGCCGAGGTTGATCGAATGAATCCCCACGGTCGTGGAGAGTTTCAGCACCTCGAGGATCTCCGACCTCGTCACGCCGAGGTCGAGCGCGGCTCGGATGTGCCGCCGGAGCCCCGGTGCGTACAGGTGGGTGCACGACGCGTCGACGGCAATGCAGAGCAGTTGGACGACCTCGGGTGACAGCACACCACTCTCGTAAGGCGCCATGACCGAGGACAGATACTCCTCGGTCCACGCCGGGTCGAGGTCGTCCAACCCGTTCCACAGCTCGTTCCATGTGCCATCGGCCTTCATTCGCTCTGCGATTCCCGCCCGGTCGTCGTCACGGGCCATGGCGGTCACCTTCCCGTCGCATCGTCGAGGGGAGCATCTGTCGCAGCGTCCCCCACGGCCAGCGATGCGCCCGCGGTGATGTCGGCGACCGCCTCGGCTGCCGCTGCGCAGATCTCGGTCATCCCTGGGCCGCCCGCCGACGGCTTCCGCGTGTCAGACATGGGCGTCGGCGACGCTGTGCGCGATCAACTCGTCCAGCAGTTCGGCCGCCCGCAGCCACCGACCATGACCGGAGGCCGGGTTGGCGTGACCCACGTCGCCGAGGTCGACCAGTCGGCTGCCCCATGATTCGGCCATGCCGCTGACACGGCGGTAACCGCCGAGTGCGTCGTTGCGGCTCGCCGCGAGGATGCTCGGGAAGGGCAGCCGCCGGCGCGGAACCGGGAGCCAGCCACCCTTCTCGATATCGGCTGCCTTCGGATAGCCATCCGGCAGTGGGAGTTCCAGATCGGCCGGAGTGACGAGCAATGCACCCTGGACGGGGCGCGTGGTGTGTTGTGCCCAGTGCACAGTGGTCATCACGCCGGCACTGTGCGCCACCAGCACGATCGGTCCGTCGATCTGCCGGATGACGTCGTCGAGGGCGGCGACACGATCTCGGCGACTGAGCTTGTTGCGTTCGAGCGCGGCCACGGTCCGCGCATCGCCGAGGCCGGCGGCGAGATGTGTCTGCCAATGGTCGGCCACGAAGTCTCGCAGGCCGGGGACGATGACCACGGTGGGTGAGGTCTCGCAGTCCATGAATTGCTCCTGGCGGGTGGGGTTTTCACGGTGGGACATCATGCGGCCTGGGGCGATGAGGTGGTGCCGAGGGCCGC
The DNA here is from genome assembly GCF_049844895.1 of Gordonia sp. DT101. NCBI lineage: Bacteria > Bacillati > Actinomycetota > Actinomycetes > Mycobacteriales > Gordoniaceae > Gordonia > Gordonia sp. DT101. The sequence goes on from NZ_JBNCLX010000001.1 coordinate 955,626, forward strand.
GAGCTTGCGCAGGCCCAGCGGATGCAGCCGCCGTCCGACGACCAGCGCGACGATCGCGAGGATGTACACGAAGGGTGCGAGCTGCAGCGCCTCGCGCAAACCCAGGTGATCGGCGAGAATGCCGATCACGAACGGTCCCAGTGCCAGGCCGAGCAGATTGTTGGCGACGGTCAGTGTGCCCATTGCCGAGGCCCGCACCGATGAGTGCGTCAGGTTCGCGACCATGGCGGCCGTGGGTCCGGACGAGCCGGCCGAGAAGAATGCACCGATGCCGAGGAACACCAGCTGCGCGGTGCCGTTCCCCATGCTGAATCCGATCGTCAGGCAGACCAGCGAGATGCCGCAGAAGCCGATGGCGGCCTGCCATTTGCGGGTGATGTCGTTGCGGCCGAGCCGATCGGTGACGATCCCGCAGACCACCATGCCGCTGCCGACGAGGACGATGATGACGGCGGCCGCGACGCCTGCCTTGTCCGGGGCGAGTTCGTAGTAGCGGTTGAAGAAGCTGGGCATCCAGGCCAGCAGGATGGCAGCGGTGAACATCTGCAGTCCCCCACCGATGTAGGCGCACAGCACTGCGGGGTTGGTGAACAGGCTCGACACCGGGGCACGGAATCGGCGGGACGGTGGCGTGGTCGTCGTTGCTGGTTCGTCGACCGCATGCTGCGCCAGTTTGTTCTCGGTGACCAGTGCACGGAACAGCGCCACCAGAAGCAAACCGAGGACCGCCATCGCCGCGAATGACCAGCGCCAGCCCAGGTGAACGGCGATCGCACCCCCCAGGGCGACGCCGAGCACCGAGCCGAAGGACCCGCCTGCCATGAACGAACCGCTCAGGGTGGCATGCAGACGCGGTGCGAACACGCTGAGCACCAAGGCGATACCGACGCTCCCGTACGCGGCTTCACCGACGCCGACGAGGAATCGGGCACCGAGCATCTGCTCGTAGTTCGTCGCGACCGCACAGAGCAGGGTGGCCACCGACCACAGCACCGCCATCACGATGAGGCTCCGCACCCGCCCCCACCGATCGGCCAGCAGCGACAGCGGGAGGGTCAGCAGACCGACCATCAGCGCCACGATGCTGGTCAGCGAGGCGAGTTGCGAATCCGCCAGTGACCATTCCGCTTTGAGGAGGGGGAAGATCGCGCTGAGTACCTGCCGGGACATGTAGTCCGCGAGGAGCAGACCGAACGCGAGCGCGAAGACGATCCACGGGTACTTCCGTGATCGGTTGGATGGGCGGGCGGGGCTGTCGTCGTCGCTGACGCGTTCCGCGACGGAGGTCGATGTCACCATGGGGGGGTACTCCTGGGGGACTGGTTGTCTGAGACGGCTGATCAGCCGTGTTGGGGGAATCCGTGATGGGTGAAGCCGACCTGTCCGGGACGGCGATTGGGGGCGTAGCCGAGCCGGGCGAGGGTTTCATCGGCATCCCGGTAGGTGTCGCCGATCCGATAGATCTCTCGGGCTTCCTTGCCGGTGGCCACTTCCCGGCCCAGCTCGCCTGCGATGCGGACCAGCTGCTGGATCTGTTCCACCGACGTGTACTTCTCGCCGATGCCGCCCCAGATGGTGTCCTCGTTGCCGCAGCGGCTGTGCAGGCCCATCGCGATCGCCATCGCGTTGACCGGAAGTACCGACCGCATCAGGGTTTCCAGCGTCAAGCACGCTCCGTCGGGGACCCGCTGGATGAAGTTCATGATGTTGTACGGATTGGGCCCGTCGAAGCCGCCACCGATGCCGACCCAGGTGAGGTTCAGTGGACCCGTGTACACGCCGCGACGGATGAGGCGCTCGACGGTCTCCAGCTGGGGGATGCTCGAGAGCTGGAAGTGCGGCTGGATGCCGGCGGCCTGCAGGCGACGGAGGTGCTCTTCGACCCATTCCGGTCCGGCGGGCACTGTCATCTCCCGGTAGGTCGCGGAGAGTTCCGGGCGTTCCAGTGATGTACCGGCGATGTCATCGGCGGTCATCAGCTCCATGATGTTCATCTGACTGGTGTTGATGGCAATGGTCACCTGGTCGGGGGCCGGGTCGAGCTCGGCGAGCATGTGGCGGGTGTCGTCGGAGAGCCATTTGGCATCGGCGCCGTCGCCTTCCGGTGCGAACGAGATCGATCCGCCGACCTGCAAGATCATGTCCGGCACCGCTTCCCGTAGGCCGGCGAGCAGTTCGTTGAACTTCGACATCCGCTTGCTGCCCTTGCCGTCGAGCTCACGCACATGGATGTGCAGTACGGTGGCGCCGGCCTCGTAGCAGTCCACACCCTTCTGAATGTGCTCCTCCATCGTCAGCGGGAGGTCTTCGCGGAAGTCGTCGAGCTCCCATTCGGGGCCATAGGGGGCGGCGGTGATGACCAGCTTCTCCTGGGTCTCGGGGAAGAGGGCGTCGTCGTGGAAATGCATGGTGGTCTCCTGGTTGATTCGTCGTGGTTCAGGGATTTTGGGTGATGCTGGGTGTCGGTGGATCAGAAGGGGCGGTCGCCGATGATCCCGGCGCGTTCCATCTTCCGAACGCCAGGCCAGTAGTCCTGGACCGCGTAGTGCTGGGTGCACCGGTTGTCCCAGATGGCGATGCTGTTCTCGGTCCAGCGCCAGCGGACCTGGTACTCCGGTATCGCTGCCTGGCTCGTCAGGTACTGCAGGAGATTTCCTGCGCCAGGGGCATAGTCGCTACCGAAGCGGACGTTGTCGGCCGTGTGGTAATTGACCAGGTGCGTCGTGAACGAGTTGACGAACAGGATCTTCTCGCCGGTCTCCGGATGAGTGCGTACAACAGGGTGTTCGGCGTCCGGGAACCGGGAGTGCAGCGCGTGCCGCTGCTCCATCGGCATCCGGGCGCCGAAGGACGCCTCGATGCTGTGCCGGGCACGAAGCCCGGCGACCTGGACCTTCACGGTCTCCGGCAGGCGCCGGTACGCCTCGGCCATGTTGACCCAGATCGTGTCGCCGCCGACCGCGGGTCCCTCGACACAGCGCAGGACCGAGCCGAACGGCGGGTCGTCGCGCCAGGTGGCGTCACAGTGGAAGGCATTCTCGAAATGCTCTGGCGGACTGTCGATGTCCTTGTAGATCTGGACCAGTCCGGGATGGTCGGGGTCACTGCCGACGACGGGATGGTCCTCGAGGGGACCGAACCTCTCGGCGAGTGCGACGTGCTCGGCGCGGGTGATGTCCTGATCGCGGAAGAAGAGCACCTTGTGGTCGATCAGCAGCGACCGAAGGCGATCGAACTGCGCGTCGTCGCGGGTGACCTCGCCGAGGTCGATGTCGGACACCTCTGCTCCGATGGAGCAGGTGAGCGGTTCGACCCGAAATGCCGTCGCGCTCGACGGTCGGGTGGCGGTGGTCATGATTCGTCCTTTCTGACAGGCGAAGTGGTTCGGGTGGTTCAGAGGGAGAAGACCGAGGACCCGACACTGCGGCCGGACTCGAGGTCCCGGTGCGCAGCCGCTGCGTCGGCGAGCTCGTAGCGCTGGTTGATGTCGATCGTGATGTGGCCGGCAGCGACCATCGAGAACAGCTCGGAGGCGAGATCGGCGCGCTCTGCGGGATCGGCGATGTAGTCCGCGAGTGCGGGCCGGGTGACGAACACCGAACCGTTGACGGCCAGTTGCATCGCATCGATCGGCGGGATCGGTCCCGACGCGGTGCCGAAGCAGACGAGCAGTCCGCGGCGGGCAACCGACTTGAGTGAGGACTCGAACGTGGTGGCACCGATACTGTCGAAAACGACGGGAACGCCTGCGCCATCGGTCAGCTCACGGACGCGGGTTGCGATGTCTTCTCGCTTGTAGACGATGACCTCATCGCATCCGTGGTTACGCGCCACCTGAGCCTTCTCGTCGGTCGATACGCTGCCGATCACCCTCAGGCCCAACAGCTTTGCCCACTGACTGAAGATGAGACCGACCCCGCCGGCGGCCGCGTGCAACAACACGGTGTCGCCGGAGGCCAGCGGCCAGATCCGGCGCAGCAGGTACGCCGTGGTGAGTCCGCGCATGGTCATGGCGGCGGCGGTGTCGAATCCCACTTCGTCGGGCAACGGGATCAGGTGCTCGACGGGCATCACGCGCTCGGTGCTGTAGGCGCCGAGCGGGCTGCCGGTGTAGGTCACCCGATCGCCTTCGGAAACCGACGTGACGCCCGGCCCCACCTCCTGCACGATGCCGGCGGCCTCAACGCCCATCCCGGCCGGGAGCCGCGCCGGGTACAGCCCGGTACGGAAGTAGGTGTCGGCGAAGTTCAGGCCCACGGCCTCGTGATTGATCCGGACCTCACCCGGACCCGGTGCCCCGACCTCGACGGTCTCCCAGCGCAGAACCTCCGGGCCGCCGATCTCGTCGAATCGCACAGCTTGCGCCATGTTGTCCTCCTTTTTTCGGCCCGGGATCGCTCATGAGAGTCACCACGGCAGGCCTGTGAGTGTGATCGCCGTTTCCGTCGACCATCCGATGTGATGGAAACAACATTACGAGGATCACGACCCTGAATCTTTTCCCTACGGGACGTGTGATTGTGCAATCGGGGACATAGTCTGGACGTTGTGAAGCCGCTCGCCCGCTACGCCGCACTCAACAACTTCGTCGAGCTCGGCCACTCCCTGCGGCTCGATCCCGCCCAACTCGTCCGTGACGTCGGGCTCGACCCCGCGAGCCTCAGCCTCCAAGACCGCTGGGTACCCGCCGAGGCGATCGCCGACCTACTCGAGCGATCCGCTACCGCGTCGGGTCGGGAGGATTTCGGGCTCGCCCTTGCGCGCTATCGCCGCCTGGCCAACCTCGGTCCACTGAGCCTCGTCATCCGCGAAGAGCCCGACGTGCGGAGCGCTCTCGGGGTGTTGATCCGTCATCAACACATGTACAACGAAGCCCTGCGCACGCGATTGTCCGAGGTCGGCGGTATCGCGACGCTCCGCATCACCCTCGACGTCGGTGTATCCGGGGAGTTCCGGCAATCCACCGAGCTCGCCGTCGCGGTTCTGCACCAACTTCTTCAGGGATTCATCTCGCCGGACTGGCACCCGGTCGGGGTGACGTTCACCCATCCACCTCCGGACGATGCCCGGACACACAACCAGTTCTTCGGAACCGTCGTCCGGTTCGGGCAGGACTCGAACGGGATCTCGCTGTACACCAAGGATCTCGACACCCCCAACGTCATGTCGGATCCAGAGCTCCGCCGCTACACCCAGGATTTTCTCGACGACACCGGCGGCTCGGCCGATCCGCGAACCGAGTACCGGGTCCGCGAGCTGATCGAGCTCCTCCTACCGACCGGTCGCTGTTCGGTCGACCAGGTCGCGCGCAGCCTCGGGGTCGACCGCCGGACCGTCCACCGACGACTCGCCGCCGAGGGAGAGACGTTTTCCTCTGTCCTCGATTCCATCCGAGTCGAGCTCGCGAAGCACATGGTCGGCAATCGGCGCCACGCGCTGATCGAGATCGCCGAACTGCTCGGGTTCTCGTCCCCCGGCAACTTCTCGCGCTGGTTTCGTCAGCGGTTCGGCCGGACGCCGACCCAATGGCGGCGGCAGTACGAGGTCGATCAGGCCTGATCGAGTGCGGCCTCAGTCCAGCCAGTCCAACACCGACGCCGCCGTCCAGCTCTGCTGCATGCTGCCCAGCGGTTCACCGGTGAACGGTTCGTAGTACTCCGCGAAAGCGCCATCGGTGGCCTGCCGGAGACCTTCCTCCCGCAGGCGCGCCGACCGCTCGGTCCACCCCCGACGCGCGAACGCCCAGCTGAACAGCCAGGTCATCACCGGCCACACCGGGCCGCGCCAGTACTCGCGCGGTTTGAAATCCATCGAGATCGGCGACGTCGACGGCGGCACCGCGTAGCGCAGATCCGGATGTCCGCAGAACCGCGGACCGTCGAACAGTCGCAGCAGCGCCCGCTCCCGCTCCCGCGACAACCCCCCGCAGAGGAGCGGCGCGAACACCGCGATCGTCTCGGTATTGATCCAGGCGTCGGCGCGCAGGTCGAAATCCCTTGCTGCACCGTTTCGTTCGTTGGCGGCCGCCACCACGCCGGCGCGGAACCGATCGGCCCAGGCACGCAGATCACGGACGTCGGCACGCGGTTTGGAATAGTCCTCTCCGATGGTCGCGAGCACATCGCAGGCCACTGAGAAGATCGCGCTGACAAAGACGTCCTCGACGGCGAAGCTCATCACCTTGGGCAACAGGTCGTCGTCGTAGTTGGCCCGCTTCATCTGCTCGACCAGCCAGATGTAGCGGTCGTACTCGACGTCACTGGGCCGCATCGACAGATCCGTCACGTGATCCAGATCGGCCCGGGCATATGGCGGGAGATCCTCACCGGGAACCACATTCGCATAGGGACGGTCCCAGCGTGGCGAGTTGTCCATCCCCGACTCCCAGCCGTGGAACAGTGCGATCCGGCCGCGGCCGTTGGGATCACGAGCGTGGGCGAGCCACCGGTGCCAGCGGACCAGTGAGCTCCACCGGCGGTCGATGAACTCGTTGGCGACCGACCGGGTGGTGCGGCCGTGTCGACGCGAGTGGTCGAGGATGCGTTGCACGGCAATCGCATGCACCGGTGGCTGGGTGATTCCGGAGGTGTCCGGATAGTCCGGAGCGCACGCGGCGAGCCGTGCGCACTCCCAGCGCGCGGGCCCGGGGAAATAGCCGTCGCGGCCGTTGGCGAACACGATGTGCGGGATCATCCCGTTCTCCCACTGCGCCGACAGCAGGGTGTCCATCTCGATCACGGCACGCTCGACCGACAGCGGTGCCAGACCGACCGTCACGAATGCGGCATCCCAGCTCCACATGTGCGGGTACAGCTTGGGGGCGGCGCTCGTCATGGTGCCCAGGTCGTTGCCGCGGAGCAGGTAGGCGGCACGCGCAGACAACTGAGTCGGGGTGAATCCATACCGGGCCACCTGTCGATTCTGCACTGCGCGCCGCGTCGCCGCGCATCGAGGGGAAGCGCCGTCGCCGCCCGACGGACCCCGTAACCTCGAACCCGTGCCCACCGCTCTGATCACCGGGGCGAGCCGCGGCCTCGGTGCCGAGATCGCCCGCCGGCTCTCCCCCACCCATGACCTCCTGCTCGGGGGACGCCCCTCGGCCGAACTCGACACGCTCGCGACCGAGTTGGAGGGCGCGAGCACGTTTCCTGTTGAGCTCACCGACTACGACGAGGTCGAGGCGGCCACCGAGGCGATCAGCGCCCTCGATGTCCTGGTCCACAACGCAGGCGTCGGCAGTTCCCTGGAAGCCGTCGCCGGCACGCCGGTCGAGGAGTGGCAGCACGTTCTGGAGGTGAACCTGGTGGCCGCCGCCGAGCTGACGCGCCTGCTCCTGCCCGCCCTGCGGGAGGCGAGGGGCCACGTGGTGTTCATCAACTCCGGTGCCGGTCGTCGCGCCAATCCGGGGTGGGCGCCGTACGCGGCCAGCAAATTCGGATTACGGGCACTCGCCGACTCGCTCCGCGCCGAAGAGCCCACGCTGCGGGTGACCTCGGTCTTCCCCGGGCGGATCGACACCGACATGCAGCGGGACCTCACCGCCATCGAGGGCAATGAGTACGACCCGTCGAAGTTCCTGAAGACCTCGACGGTGGCGAGTGCCGTCGTCCACGCGATCGCCACGCCGGCCGACGCACATCCCGAGGAGATCGTGCTCCGGCCGACGGGTCGCGGCTGAGTTCCCCCGAACCCTGAGGAGCCCGCGAGGAACGAGCGCGCGTCACGAAGGGTCGCTCACCTGGCCGTTCGTGACGGCCCCCGCAAGCTCCGGCCTCCTCAGGGATCGAGAGACTCTAGAGCTGCTTGAGGTCCGACTGCTCCCAGACCGCGCGCATCGACGACACCTTGCCCTGCGCGTCGAACACCATGATGTCGATCGGGGTGATCTCGAACTTCATCCCCGACGTACCGGTGACCAGAGTGAACTCGAAGACCGCGGTGTCGCCGGCGATCTTCTTCCACTTCAGCGTCGCCGTCCGCTCATCCATACCGGTGATCACCGAGTAGAACTCGACGAGCTGATCGCGAGTCGTGCGCAGGTCGGCGCCGATCGGGTCCTCGACCGACGCGTCAGCCGCATAGAGATCGGCGATCTGCTCGGCCGTTCCCGAGTTGAGCAGCTCGACGTAGGCGTCCACCGCCGCGTTGATCTTCTCGCTCAGTGTGCCCTGGTCAACCGTCATCACAAGCCTTCCTCGAAGTAGAACGTGTTCTACTTCGAGACGGTAGCACTGTCCGACGTCGAGGCGCTCGTAGATCGTGGCGTCCGCGCGATCGGGCGAAGAGTTGGATGCCGACCACATCGACGTCGGCCTCGTCCGGCGGTCAAGTTCTCGACCGCGTCGGTAAGGTGGTGGCGTCCGCGCGGCGCTATGGAGAGGTTTCGGTGGCAGAGCACAGCAGAAGTGCCTCACCACCGACGGCCCGCGTCCTCGACATCCTGGACTTCCTGGTGGAGCACCAGGGTCATCGGTGGGGCCTGTCCGAACTGGCACGCAGCTGCGACATCAGCAAGCCGACGTGTCTGGCGATCCTGACCGAACTCACCGCCCGCGGGTACCTGCGCAGCGATCCGGTGACCAAGACCTACGGCCTGGGCCCTGCTCTGGTCACGGCAGGCCGGGCGGCCCAACGGGACTTCGCGCTCGACCCGGTGGTCCGCGACGAACTCGAGTCGCTCACCCGACAACTCGGCGCCATGTGTGTCGCGTCGGGCCGCGTCGGCGACCAGTTCATGGTGCTGGAGGTGGTCACCCCGGCCGGCGTCCGACCGCCGGTCAGCGTCGGACAGACCTTTCCCTTCGCCCTGCCGACCGCACTGATGTACATCCTCTGGCAATCCGATGAGGTTCTCGAGCAATGGGTGCGCGGTGAGCACACGTGGTCGGCAGGTCTCGATCTGGACGAGTTGCGCCGCATGGCCGCCGAGTGCCGCAGCACCGGGTACCTGGTCGAGAAGCTCTCGCCGACGCTCGAACGCGTGTATCGGATCCTGGGCAGTGCTGCCGCGCATGATCTTCCACCCGAGTTGCGCTCACTGATCACCGATCTGTTGGCCGGGATGGGTGGCCAACGCGTACTGACGCGCGACGACCTGCTGCGTGCCGATCCCGACATGTCTCACCGCGTCGGCGTCATCGCGGCACCGACCTTCGACGCCGACGGCGACCAGTCGCTTCTCCTGACCGTCAACGTCCAGGGCTCACTCACCGCAGCCGAGATCGCCCACCACGGAACGGTTCTCAAGGGGTCCGCCGATACGCTCACCGACGTGCTCGGTGGGCGGAACACGCAGGCGTAGACCGCCTCTCCATCACTCGGAGTTCCGGCGCGGTTTCCTCGCCGCCCCTAAGCCGGCTTTCAGTCCTCGCACCAGGGGTTGACCCTTTCGGTTGCCGCTTGTAGCGTGACGTTCATCATATTCGACCGGACTGGTCGAGTATTCGACCAATCGACCGACAGTGCTCGGATCTGCCGGTGCCCTCCAAGAGAAGTGGTGTCACGTTGGACGCTTTCGCAGGACGAATCGCATTGATCACCGGCGGCGCACGGGGACAGGGACGTGCTCATGCCCTGGCTCTCGCGGAGCAGGGCGCCGACATCGTCGTGGTCGATCGATGCGCCGACAGCGAGTCGGTGCCTTACCCACTCGCCACGAAGGCCGGTCTCGAGGAGACGGTCCACCTGGTCGAGCAACGCGGTCGCCGGTGTATCGCCGTCGAGGCGGACGCGGCCGACCGCCGCGCAATGGACGGGGTGGTCGCGACCACGGTCGCCGAGCTGGGCCGGATCGACATCGCGATCGCGAATGCCGGTGTGTCCGTGGCGTCCCCGGTTCAGGAGATGACCGATGAGGTGTGGCACGAGGTGCTGTCGAGCAACCTGACCGGGGTGTTCACCACCATCGCCGCGGTCGCGCCCGAGATGGTGTCCCGGGGCTTCGGACGGATCGTCACGATCAGTTCGATGATGGGCCGATCCGCGGCCCCCGGGCTGGCCGCGTACAGCGCGTCCAAATGGGGTGTCATCGGACTGACCAAGAGTGCGGCACTCGATCTCGCACCCCATGGCATCACGGTCAACGCCGTGGCACCCGGCAATGTGTCGACGCCGATGGTGCACAACGAATCGCTCTACGCCCGGATGCGCCCGGATCTCGAACATCCGGAGCGCGACGACGTCGAGCCGATCTTCCGGACTCTCCATGGCCAACCGGTCGCGTTCCTCGAACCCGAAGAGGTCACCCGGGCGGTGCTGTTCTTCGCCGCCGAGCAGAACGCCCACATCACCGGCACGGTCCTCGCGGTCGATGCCGGAGCGGCGGCGCGGGTCACCGCCTGAGCGCGGCCCGAATCACCGCCCACCCCTGACGCCGTCTCGCCCCCGAGGAGTCCCCCGTGCCCACCAGCCCACCCGATGTGTTCGAGCCCGCCCGACTCGGTCCGATCACCCTGCGCAACAGGATCATCCGGTCCGCCACCTTCGAGGGGCGAACCCCTCGCGCACTGGTCACCGACGAGTTGATCGAATTCCACCGCCGTCCGGCGGCCGGTGGTGTCGGCATGACCACCGTCGCCTACTGTGCCGTCGCACCCGAAGGGCGCACCCAGCGCGGCCAGATCTGGATGCGCCCCGAAGCCGTTCCCGGATTGCGCTCGCTCACCGACACGATCCACGCCGAGGGTGCTGCGGCGTCGGCGCAGCTCGGACACGCAGGTCCCGTCGCGAATCCCCGCTCCACGCGGCTCCCCGCCCTCGCACCATCGGCGATGCTCAGCCCGATGAGCATGCGCCGCATCCACGGTGCCACCGAAGGCGACATCACGCGAGAGCGGATTCGACGCCGTCGAACTCCATTTCGGCCACAACTACCTCGCCAGTTCGTTCTTGAGCCCGCGGCTCAACAAGCGCACGGATTCCTATGGCGGGAGCCTCGTGAACCGGGCCAGGCTGGCGCGCGAGGCAGCGCGCGCGGTGCGTGACGCCGTCGGCGACCGCATCGCCATCACCGCGAAGCTGAACATGGACGACGGTGTCGCAGGCGGCTTCTGGGTCGACGAGGCGATCCAGGTCGCCCGCTGGCTGGAGTCCGACGGAAGTCTCGATGCACTGACCCTGACCATGGGCAGTTCCCTGCTCAACCCCATGTACCTCTTCAAGGGCGACGCCCCCATCCGCGACTTCGCGGCCGCGATGCCCCAACCCATCAGGGCCGGAGTTCGAACGGTGGGAAAGGTGTTCATCAAGGAGTACCCGTACCACCCGCTGTTCATGCTCGAACAGGCCAGGCAGATCCGGGCCGCCGTCGACATGCCGTTGGTGCTCCTCGGCGGAGTCACCGACAGATCCGGGATGGACCGGGCGCTGGACGAGGGATTCGAATTCGTCGCCATGGCCCGGGCTTTGCTGCGCGAACCCGATCTGGTCAATCGGATTCGGGCGGAATCCGGAGCACAGTCGCTGTGCATCCACTGCAACAAGTGCATGCCGACCATCTTCACCGGCGCACGGTGCGTCCTCGCCGACCCTGTCTGAGACCAGTCACCCGCCCACCAGCACCCGGAGACCCCATGGCCGAGACCATGCAAGAACTCATCACCCGACGCGCGGACCAGCAGACGCCGGCGATCATCCATGCCACCGATGACGGGCGGATCGTGTCCGTGACATGGGCCGAATATGTCAGTCGCGCAGAGCAACACGCAGCCGTCGTTCTCGAGCGTGTCGACATCGCCAAGCCCGTGCACGTCGGCGCCCTGCTCGGCAACTCCCCGGAGATGCTCGTCGCCCTCGCCGCCGCCGCACTCGGCGGCTACGTCCTGTGCGGCATCAACAACACTCGCCGCGGCGCCGGCCTGATCACCGACCTCCGGACCGCGGACGTGCAGATCCTGCTCGTGGACGACGCCCACGAGCAACTCCTCGACAACCTCGATCTGGGCGACGTCGAAGTGATCAACGTCGACGATCCGCAATGGCAGGAAGAATGCGCGGCGGCGCCGGCATCGACGCTGCACCGGCGGGTCGAGGGTGGTGATCCGTTCATGATCATCTTCACCTCGGGCACGAGCGGCGACCCCAAGGCGGTTCTCCTCACCCATCACATGGCGGTGTTCGCCGGCGACAATCTCGTCGGCAGGTTCTCGCTCGGCGAATCCGACGTGTTGTACCTCGCGATGCCGCTGTTCCATTCCAACGGGATCATGGCGGGCTTCGCACCCGCCGTCGCGGCCGGCGGCACCATGGCGCCGGCCCGGTTCTCGGCATCCCGTTTCCTCGACGACATCCGGTCGTACCGCGCGACGTACCTGAACTACGTGGGAAAGCCCCTCGCCTACGTGCTGGCCACCCCGACTCGACCCGACGACGCCGACAACCCATTACGCGTGGCCTTCGGCAACGAGGCGTCGGATCGCGACATCGCCGAGTTCTCACAGCGTTTCGACGTTCAGGTGGTCGACGGTTTCGGCAGCACCGAGAACGCCGTCATCATCACCAGGGAAGACGGCACCCCGCCCGGATCGATCGGCCGCGGACTACCGGGCGTCGCGATCTACCGGGGTGACCCGGTCACCGAGTGCGCCCCGGCGATGTTCGACGCCGCCGGCCGGCTCACCAACCCGGACGATGCCATCGGCGAACTTGTGAACACGGCTGGTGCAGGCTTCTTCTCGGGCTACTACAACAACGAGAAGGCGAACGCGGAGCGCATGCGCGGCGGCATCTACTGGTCCGGCGATCTGGCCTACCGCGACGTCGACGGATGGATCTATCTCGCCGGCCGTACCGCGGACTGGATGCGGGTGGACGGTGAGAACCTCACCACCGCACCGATCGAACGGATCCTCTCGCGTTGCCCGCAGGTCAATCGGGTCGCGGTGTACGCCGTCGCCGACCCGGCCGTCGGCGATCAGATCATGGCGGCGGTGGTGCTGCAGGACGGGAGCGACCTGACACCCGACGAGTTCACCCGGTTCCTGTCCGAACAAGACGACCTCTCGCCGAAAGCGTGGCCCCGGTACGTGCGCGTCGGAGCCGAACTCCCCACGACCGCGACGAACAAGATCCTCAAACGAGCGCTGATCGCCGACGGGACCACCGTCGGGTCCGATGTGCTGTGGACGCGGGAGAGCCGCGGCCGTTCCTACCGAGCCGCCATCTCGTCTGTGAGGACCTCATGACCACTCGCGCTTCAGTTCGTTCTCGACGTACCTTCGCCGCGCTGGTCGCCGTCGTTGCCTCGGTGGCCACGTGCGCGGCGGTCGGCGGCGCCGCGGCTCGGCCGCCGGCCGGCTCCCCGGGTGCCGGCACTCTGCTAGATGCGCAGCCGTTGACCTCCGCCGCCGCTCTCCCCGGCGCGGCACGCACCTCCCGCATCGCGTACACCTCCGACGACGCACACGGCAAGCCGATCGTGGTGTCCGGCACCGTCGCGGTCCCCCGAGCCGCTCCCCCACGCGGCGGATGGCCGGTGATCAGCTGGGCACACGGGACGACCGGTTACGCCGACCCATGCGCGCCGTCGAGAGACACGAACACCGGACCCGAGCACGATTACCTCGGTCCGATCACCGACGTCCTCGACACCTGGGTCCGACGCGGATACGCCGTCGTGCAAACCGATTACGAGGGTCTCGGGACTCCCGGCGGGCACCCGTACATCAACGGGACGAGCGAGGCGAACGCCGTGACCGACATCGTGCGTGCCGCACGCGCGCTCAACCCGCGCATCGGCCGGAACTGGATCGCAGCCGGCCACAGCCAAGGAGGCCAGGCCGCCTTGTTCGCCGCACAGATGTCGGGAGCGCGAGCACCACAACTCTCCTTGAAGGGGGTTGTCGCCATCGCACCCGGCGGCGTCGGACTGAGTAAAACGGTCGACTTCGTCAGGAGCGGCATGCCCGGAGCCGAGGCCGCCGAATCGTTCCTGCCGCTCATCGTGCTGGGCGCCAACGCCGCCGAGCCGTCGATCAGGCCGGACGCCATCTTCACCGCGCAGACCGAACCGCTCGTGCAGGCGGCGCGGACCGGCTGCCTGGACCAGATCCGCGCCGTTACGCCGATCCCGCCCGCACAGGTTCTTCGGGCCGACGCCGACACCACGCCGCTGACCCGATATCTCGACAGTCAGGATCCCTCGCGCGCCATCCCGCGGGTGCCGGTCATGATCGCCCAGGGGACGGCCGACACCTTGGTTGCCAAGACCGGAACCGATCAGCTCGTCACCACGCTGTGCGGCAGCGGAAAGCCGATCGACTACCGCATCTACTCCGGCCGCGATCACCGCGCGACAGTTCCCGCATCACTCTCTGACGCCCAGGAATTCGTGAGCTCCGTGCTGGCGGGCAGGCAGCCGGCGAACACCTGCGGGACCTGATCTCCGACGCCCCGCCGTCACCCACTCATCCCCGCCAGTAAGGAGTTCTCGTGATCCTGGATCGATTCCGCCTCGACGGAAAGGTCGCCGTCGTCACCGGCGCCGGCCGCGGTCTCGGCGCCGCCACCGCGGTCGGATTCGCGGAAGCCGGTGCCGACGTGGTGATCTCCGCTCGCACGGAAGCCGACCTGGCCGACGTCGCCGATGCCGTCGCGGCGGCCGGTCGGCGCGCCCTGGTGGTGCCCGCCGATCTGTCGACCACCGATCCCGGCGTCCTCGCCTCCGCGGCCGTCGACGAGTTCGGCCGCCTCGACATCGTCGTGAACAACGTCGGCGGCAGCTACCCGAAGCCCCTGATCGACACCAGCGTCGACGATCTCGCTCGCGCCTTCGATTTCAACGTCGCCACCGCTCACTCGCTGGTGCTGGCGGCGGTGCCGCACCTACGCCGCAGCCCCGGCGGGGGGTCGATCATCAACATCGCCTCGGCCGTCGGCCGGCTACCGGGACGCGCGTTCGTCGCGTACGGCACCGTGAAGGCCGCGCTGATCCACTACACCAAGCTGACCGCGCTCGATCTCAACCCACACATCCGGGTGAACGCGATCGCGCCGGGCTCCATCCTGACGTCGTCGCTGGAGACGGTTGCCGCCGATGACGCCCTGCGAGCCGAGATCGAGAGCCGCACGCCGCTGCGGCGATTGGGGGAACCGGCCGATATCGCCGCTGCCGCAGTCTTTCTGGCATCCGAGGCCGGAAGCTTCTTGACGGGTAAGGTGATCGAGTCGGACGGCGGCCTCATCGCGCCCAATTTCGAACTCGCCGTCGCCGACGTCTGAGGAGCCGGAACCGATGGCACACCCCCACGCCGACGACCGCGCCGCGATCGAGCAGGTCGAGTTCGCGGTGTGAGCGGTTCGATGGCTGGTTCGATGGCTGGTTCGATGGTTGAGGCGCCGAAGCGTCACTTGAGGTCGGCGCTCGACTTCCCGAGTACACGGCGCGCGATGATCAGCTGCTGAATCTGCTGGGTGCCCTCGAAGATGTCCAGGATCTTCGCGTCGCGGGCCCACTTCTCCAGCAGCATCGTCTCCGAGAAGCCCGCCGTCGCCCCGACCTCGACGGCCTTGTTGGTGATGTCGGTGACCGTGCGGCCGGCCTTGGCCTTCGACATCGACGCCTCGCTGGAGTTCGGCTCCTTGTTGTCGGCCATCCAGGCGGCACGCACCGTGTGCAACCACGATGCCTCCCAGTCGGATTCGAGGCGGATGAACTCGCACACGGAGGCATGCTGGGCGGCAGCAGGCTTGTCGTAGTCGACCGTGTGTCCGGCCTCTTCGAGCATGCGCCGCAGTTCTTCGAGCGCGGCCCGGCCGAGCCCGATGGCCATCGCGGCCACCACGGGACGCGTGTTGTCGAAGGTCTGCATGACACCGGCGAACGCCTTCCTGGTGTCCACTTCGGGTGAGCCGAGCAGGTTGCCGGCGGGGACACGGGCGTTCTCGAAGCGCAGCACCGCGGTGTCCGAAGACCGGATGCCGAGCTTGTGCTCGAGGCGGGCCACGGTGACACCCTCGGTGGTCATCGGCACGACGAAGCTCTTGATCGCGGCCCGGCCGGCGTTGCGGTCGACGGTCGCCCAGACCACGACGTGATCGGCACGAGAGCCCGCGGTGACGAAGATCTTCTCGCCGTTGATGACGTACTCGTCGCCGTCGCGGGTCGCCGTCGTCGACACGGCTGCCGAGTCGGAGCCGAAGCTCGGCTCGGTGATGGCCATTGCCGCCCACACCCCGGAGAACTTCTCGAGTTGCTCCTCGGTGGCCACGGCGGCGATTGCCGCATTGCCCAGCCCCTGGCCGGGGATCGAGAGCAGCAACCCGACATCTCCCCAGCTCATCTCTCGAGCCGAGATGAGGGCACGCATGTTCGGGCCGTTGTGAGACGGCGCGTCGGCGTCGGCGGTGTCACCGTCGGACTCCTTCTCCTTCGACCGCGCCTGCTTGGCGAGTTTGCCCAGCTCATCGAGCTCGGTGGGGTACTCGTGCTCACCCTTGTCGTACTTGCGCGAGATGGGCCGGAAAATGTGCTCCGCCGCGAGGTGGGTGCGCTCGACCGTCGGGTCAAATGTCGACGGGAGCTCCAGGTTGATCGCCATGCCGACATCTTACTCATCGGTAAGTTCTTTTCCAACCCTCCCGACGGGCTTACTCTCGACTCTGTGGCCTACGACGACGACCTCGCCTACCGGATTCGCGGGATGCTGGCCGCAGAATGCGGACTGGACGAGAAGTCGATGTTCGGCGGCCTCGCATTCCTCATCAACGGCAACATGGCCATCGCCGCGAGCGGCCAGGGCGGGCTGATGGTGCGGGTTCCACCCGAGGAGACCGAGGTGCTGCTGGAGTTCGATCACACCGCGCCCATGGTCATGTCCGGTCGCGAGACCCGCGGCTGGCTGCGCATCTCCGGCGACGGCATCCGCACCCAACGCCAACTGCAGCGCTGGGTGGCCATCGGCGCCGATTACGCCCGCAAACTCCCGCCCAAATAACCGCCCCGCCGCTCCATCCCCGCCGGTCCCGTCCGTCCGGTCCCGCCCGTCCGGTCCCGCGCTCGCAAACGCGCAGTTCGTGCGTCCCCGCGCACGTCGCGACGTGCGCGACATCTCAGCGGGTGCGCGGATGCTTCGGGGTGAAACCTGCCGAGGCCAGCGTGCGTCCTATCCCCGTGACCGTATTTCCGACCGACCGCCACGGACTCGTCCATCGCCTTACCGCGCTTGCCTCCGGGTTCACCGACACCGACCTCGTCCGGGCACAACGCTGCGGAGAACTGATCCGGGTGATCTCGGGTGTCTATGCCGTCGCCGCCGAACGCACCCCGGAACAGCTCCATCGTCTACGGGCGATCGCCGTGCTCGCCTCGACCGAACCGGACCACACACTGAGCCATCAATCAGCAGCGACGCTGCACGACCTCCCGATGCTCACACCGAATCTGCGTCGGGTCCACGTGACCACGGGCTCCCGGTCGGGCGGTCATCGCAGTACGGCGCGGCACGCCCATGTCGGCACGCTCACGCCTGCGGAGGTGGAGACCGTCGACGGAGTGCGCGTGACCTCCGTGGAGCGAACTGCCGTCGACATCGCATGCACCAGCACGATGGGTTTCGCAGGTGCGCTCGCCGTGTTCGATGCCGCGCTCCGTCGCGGGGCGGACCGGGAACTGATGTCGACCATGCTCGGCAGGCGACGACGCGGGATCACGCAAGCACGCCGAGCTCTGCTGCACGCCGACCCCGGCGCCGAGAATCCCGGCGAATCGTGGGGCCGAGCCCAGATGATCGAGGCCGGGCTGCCGGTGCCACGTCTGCAGCACGAGTTTCACGATGCAGACGGAAACCTCGTCGCCCGAACGGATTACGACTGGTCGGCACTCCTGGTCGGCGAGTTCGACGGCGACGTCAAGTATCGCAAGCACCTACGGCCCGACGAGACTCCGTTCGACGCGATGAAACGGGAGAAGGAACGCGAAGATGCGTTGCGCCGACTGGGGATCATGGTTGTCCGCTGGACCTGGAAGGATCTCGAGAAGGGGCGCGTCGTCGGCCTCATCCGCGAGTGGCTGGCCCGGTTGCAGTTGATCGCGGCCTGAGCCCCCAGAGCCAACCGCGCACCGCGCAGGTCCCCGCGCACGTCGCGACGTGCGCGGATGCGCAGCAAGTGCGCATTCACGGCCAGTGCGGTGAGATGCGGCGGCCTAGGGGACGACGTTGACCATGCGGCCGGGCACGACGATGACCTTGCGGGGCTCGCCGTCGAGCAGCGGCGCGATCTTCTCGTCGGCCAGCGCGGCGGCTCGCACGGTCGCCTCGTCGGCGTCCGCGGCAACGGTGATCCGGCTGCGCACCTTGCCCTTGACCTGGATGGGGATCTCGATCGTGTCCTCGACCAGCCACTTCTCCTCGGCCTCGGGGAACGGGCCCCGCGCCAGCAACGTCTGATGCCCGAGCCGATGCCAGAGCTCCTCGGCGACGTGCGGGGCCAGCGGAGCCAGCATGACGACCAACGGCTCCACGGCCGCGCGTGGAGCACCCGACTTCTCGAAGTTCTTGGTCAGGTGATTGGTCAGCACGGTCAGTTTCGCGACCGCGGTGTTGTTGCGCAGCTCGGCGTAGTCCTCGCGCACACCGGCGATCGTCTTGTGCAGCAGTCGCTTGGTGTCGTCGTCGAGTTCCTCGTCGGTGTAACGCACCGAGCCCGATTCCTCGTCCACCACCAGCCGCCAGATCCGCTGCAGGAACCGCTGCGACCCGACCACATCCTTGGTGGCCCACGGCCGGGACTGGTCCAGCGGCCCCATGAACATCTCGTAGACCCGCAGCGTGTCCGCGCCGTAGTCACGGCAGATGTCATCGGGCGCAACGGAGTTCTTGAGGGACTTGCCCATCTTGCCGTATTCCTGGGTGACCGGCTCGCCGTTGTAGAAGTACCCACCGTCGCGTTCGGTGACCTCGTCGGCAGGCACGTAGATGCCCCGCGCGTCGGTGTACGCATACGCCTGGATCATGCCCTGGTTGAACAGCTTTCGATACGGCTCGCGGCTCGTCACGTAGCCGAGATCGAAGAGCACCTTGTGCCAGAACCGCGAATACAGCAGATGCAGCACCGCATGCTCCACACCGCCGATGTACAGGTCGAGCCCGCCCGGATCGTCGGAGCCGTGCTCAGCCGGCCGCGGCCCCATCCAATAGGCCTCGTTCTCCTTGGCGCAGAACGTGTCCTCGTTGGTGGGGTCGATGTAGCGCAACTGATACCAGGAACTGCCCGCCCACTGCGGCATCACGTTCGCGTCGCGGGTGTAGGTCTTGACACCGTCACCCAGATCGAGGTCGACGGTCATCCAGTCGGTGGCCTTGGCCAGCGGCGGCGACGGCTCACTGTGCTCGTCGTCGGGGTCGAACGACACCGGCGCGTAATCGTCGACCTCCGGGAGCTCCACGGGCAGCATCGATTCGGGCAGTGCATGCGCGTTGCCGTCCTCGTCGTAGACGATCGGGAAGGGCTCGCCCCAGTAGCGCTGTCGGGCGAACAGCCAGTCGCGGAGCTTGTACTGGATGGTGCCCCGGCCGGTCCCCTGCTCCTCCAACCATTCGACGATCCTGGCCTTCGCTTCGTCGATCTGCAGGCCGTCGAGGAAGCCGGAGTTCACCGCGGGACCGTCCCCGGTGAAGGCGTCGGTCCCGATACCCTGGTCGGAGCCGATGACCTCACTGATCGGCAGGCCGAACACCGTCGCGAACTCGTAGTCGCGGGTGTCGTGCGCGGGCACCGCCATGATGGCTCCGGTGCCGTAGCCCATCAGCACATAGTCGGCGATGAACACCGGGATCTGTTCGCCGTTCACCGGATTCGTCGCGAAGGCGCCGGTGAACACACCGGTCTTCTCCTTGTTCTCCTGGCGCTCGAGATCCGACTTGGCCCCGATCGCCGTCCGGTAGGCCTTGATCGCCTCCGTCGGATCGACCGCGCCACCGGTCCAGCGCTCGTCGGTGCCGGTCGGCCAGGCTTCGGCGGTCAGCGTGTCGACCAGGTCGTGCTCGGGTGCGAGCACCATATAGGTGGCGCCGAACAGCGTGTCGGGCCGGGTGGTGAAGACCTCGACGGCGTGGTCGCCGGCCGCAAACGTCACCTGCGCGCCCCGGGACCGGCCGATCCAGTTGCGCTGCATGGTCTTGACCTTGTCCGGCCAGTCGAGCAGGTCCAGGTCGTCGAGCAGACGATCCGAGTACGCGGTGATGCGCATCATCCACTGCCGCAGGTGCTTGCGGAACACCGGGAAGTTGCCGCGATCGCTGCGGCCGTCGGCGGTGACCTCTTCGTTGGCGAGCACCGTACCCAGTCCGGGGCACCAGTTGACCAGCGAATCACTCTCGTAGACAAGGCGGTACGAGTCGATCAGGGTGTTTCGCTCCGTCGGGGTCAGCGCCGACCACTGCCGGCCGCCCCCGACTTCGCGCATGCCCGAATCGAATTCGTCGACCAGCTCGGCGATTCGACGCGCCCTGCGCTGGTCGGTGTCGTACCAGGCGTTGTAGATCTGGAGGAAGATCCACTGCGTCCAGCGATAGAACTCGACGTCGGTCGTGGCGACGCGGCGGCGCTCGTCATGTCCCAGACCCAACCGGCGGATCTGGCCCAGATAGCGCTCGATGTTGGCTTCGGTGGTGGTCCGCGGGTGCGTGCCGGTCTGGACCGCGTACTGCTCGGCCGGCAGCCCAAAGGCGTCGAAGCCCATCGTGTGCAGCACGTTCTTGCCGGTCATCCGCTGGTACCGCGCGAACACGTCGCTGGCGATGAAGCCCAAGGGGTGGCCGACGTGCAGCCCCGAACCTGATGGGTACGGGAACATGTCCTGGATGAAGACCTTCGCCTCGGCGTCCGCTCCGGTTCCGCCGAACGCCGCCAGATCCCCGGCGAGCGGTCCCACCGGATTGGGGGCCTCGTACGCGTGCTGGTCCGCCCAGTTTCGCTGCCACCGCGCCTCGATCTCTCCGGCGAGCTCCGCCGTGTACCGATGGCCGGGCAGGCCGGCGTCCGGGGCGGTCGACGCGGTGCGGGCAGAATCAGCTGAAGTCACCCGACCAGCGTAAATCCTCGGTTCGGCGATGTTGTCGACGGGGAGTGGTCTCGACTGTCGCCGACACGACGCCCGGTGCGTGACAACGGTCGATTCGGTCTGCTACGACGGTCGGTCGTATGGTGGTCGATGTGATCGTCCTGTCTGTCGTCGCTGCTGTGGTCGTCTTCGCGCTGGCCGCGATGTGGCTCGTGGTCGGCGGGCTGGGTATCGCCGGTCGTCTCCCCCGCAATCGCTGGCTGGGTGTCCGTAGCGACGAGTCCATGCGGTCCGACGAGGCATTTCAGGTGGCCAACCGAGTGGCCGCGCCCGGTTTGTTCGCCGCCACCGGCATCCTCGTGCTGAGCGGGATCGTCACTCTCGGCATCGGCGGGTACTGGTCGCTCGCCTTCGCGGTCGTCGGAGTGGTCGCCGCGCTGTTCGTGGTCGGCCTGGTCAGTGCCTACGGGGTCCGCGCCGCTGCCGCGGTACCTGCCGACGACGACGGTTGCTCGTGCTGTTCCGGACACGATCATGACGGTCCGGCTGCCGATATTGTTCACACCTCAGCCGACAGCACTGCCGACGAGACTGCTGCCGCAGCCGCTTGCGGTACCTCGAGCTGCGGGGCGTGCAGCCTCCGCGCCGTCTGCTCCAACGAGTCCGCCCAGGCCTGAGAGCCGGTGTCGTCTCCCCTGGCGGTCGTCCGTGGGCTGCTGAACCGCTCCCCGGTCGACGGCTTCGTCCTGGCCATCCTCGGCACGGTGCTGCTGGCGGCGTTCCTACCCGCGCGAGGCGCCGCCGCCGACGTCCTCGACTGGGTCGTCGTCGCTGCGATCGCACTGCTGTTCTTCCTCTACGGCACACGTCTGCATCCGCGCGAAGCCATCGAGGGCCTCAAACACTGGCGGCTGCACCTGACC
This sequence comes from Gordonia sp. DT101, assembly GCF_049844895.1. NCBI lineage: Bacteria > Bacillati > Actinomycetota > Actinomycetes > Mycobacteriales > Gordoniaceae > Gordonia > Gordonia sp. DT101. Next base: position 977,547 of record NZ_JBNCLX010000001.1, read on the forward strand.
ATCCTGGCGTTCACCTTTGTGGTGTTCCCGCTCGTGGGCCTGGTCCTCCGCCCGCTGGTCGAGCCGATCGTCGGTGCGGATCTCGCCACCGGCCTGCTGTTCCTGTGTCTCGTGCCCTCCACCGTGCAGTCGTCGATAGCGTTCACGTCGATCGCCCGCGGGAACGTACCTGGCGCGATCGTGAGCGCGTCGGCGTCCAACATTCTCGGTGTCGCGTTGACGCCGCTGCTGGTCGTCGCGCTGATGACCACCCAGAACGGCGTACAGATCGACGCGACGTCGGTGTTCAAGATCCTCGGCCAGATCCTTGTCCCGTTCATCCTCGGGCAGCTCGCCCGCCCGTGGGTCGGCGCCTTCTTCTCCCGGCACGCTCGGGCCACCAAGCTCGTCGACCGAGGTTCGATCGTGCTGGTCGTCTACTCCGCATTCAGCGAGGGCGTCCGCGAGGGCATCTGGTCGATGGTCGACGCGGCGCAGGTGGTCGCGGTGGCCGCGATCGCGGTGGTGCTGGTCACGGTGATGCTGGTGGTGACCCGATGGGTTCCGCGGCGCCTCGGATTCGACCGGGCCGACGTCATCGCCATCCAGTTCTGCGGTACCAAGAAGAGTCTCGCCACCGGACTTCCGATGGCGACGGTGCTGTTCGCCGGCCCGACCGTCGGCCTGATAGTGCTTCCGTTGATGATCTTCCATCAGATCCAGCTCATCCTGTGTTCCTGGCTGGCGACGCGGTACAGCCGAGAGTCAAAAGCGGTCGCCGCGCCCTGAGCGCTTGTCCACTGTCAGGAAACAATGTTCGCTAGACTGCCGACATGACAGCCGACGTTTCGAAGACCGTCCGCGACACCGACGATCCCGCGCCCGTCCAGCGTGAGGTCGTCGGGGACCCGCCCACCGGCGGCGACCTCGAAGCGGCTATCGCCCACCAGGTCCGTCTCCTCCGGCGCAACGCAGGCATGTCGGTGGCCGACATGGCAGCCAAGGTCGGCATCTCCAAAGCGATGCTCTCGAAGATCGAGAACGCCCAGACCTCGTGCAGCCTGACCACTCTCGCGCGCCTCGCCGCAGGCCTCGACGTCCCGGTCACCTCGCTGTTCCGCGGCGCCGACGTGGAGCGGGAGGCCGTCTACACCGAGTCGGGAAAGGGCGCGGTGATCGTCGGTCGGGGTACCCGCGTCGGCCACCACTACGCGCTCCTCGGCGCGCTGCGCGGTCAGCACAAGCGCCTCGAGCCCGTCCTGGTCACGCTTGCCGACGACAGCGAGGTGTTTCCCCCCTTTCAACACCCGGGCACCGAACTCCTCTACATGCTCGAGGGAGTGATGGTCTACGGGCACGGAAACGCCGAGTACACCCTGCGACCGGGCGACTGTCTGTTGCTCGACGGCGAGGGCATCCACGGCCCGCACGATCTGGTGCGACTGCCCATCCGGTTCCTCGCGGTGACCGCATATCCGGACAACCACGAGGCGGAGTGACCAGGCGCGGCGGCCGCGCTACGAGATCGGCGTCGACAGCGGGAGGTTCACGAAGCTCGGCCGCTGCGGGTCGAGTTGGATGTGCTGCGGCTTCAGTTGTGACTCGTTCAGCAAGGGGCGCAAGGGAAGTCCGCGCGGCACGTTCATTGCGAATACGTCGACGCGCAAGCGATGGCCCGGCTTGATCAGCGCCTCGGTCGGCAGCAGCCCGATGTCGACGCCCACCGGCGTTCCCGGGGTCACCCGCTGCCGCGAGGCCAGGGTCAGATTGTAGAACGGATCGATCACGTCGCCATTCGGCGCGAACTGCGACCGTGACCGATCGTAACCTCGCAACGACGCCATCACCTGCCCGGAACTGATCACCTTTGACGTCCCGTCCGGCGCAACATCGTTGAGCGTCGCCGTCCAGTAACCGTCGGTCGCATCCATGACCGTGTTGAGGTGCAGGTTGGTGTAGCCGGACACGCTGCGTGTGGTCCGCATCGGCGAGGTGGTGAAGGTGAGCGCGTTGCGTTCCGGGATCCGGGCATCCTTGGCGCAGAACGGGAACAGGGCGAGCGCACCGGCCGTCTGCTGTGCGGAGTCCCGCGAGCAGAGTGTGAGGAGTCCGGGTGAGACGGTCATCCGGCCACGCGTCGCCGGGGTGGCGGTGGTGAGGCTCCCGTCCCGCACCGCGTAGGGCGCGGTTCCGCTGCGCCGGTCACCGAGGTAGAGGCGTTGTCGCGACATCCCGGCCCGCGGGAACTGCTGGGCCGAGATCCACGGATCCCCGACCTGCTTGAGGTTCACCGGCCCATAGGAGTCGACCTTGTTGTCGATTCCCTTGAGCCACTTGTCGAACCACGCCTTCTGCAGCACGTCCAGGCGCGGGGGCGTCCCGCCACGGCCCTGCTGTCCACCGCCGATCGTCAGGTGATAACCGTCGCCCATTATGAGCTGCTTCTGCCCGGGCGGCAACGGGATCTTGTTGTACATCCGCACTTCACTGTTGGTGAAGAGGTCGAACCAGCCACCGTAGATGAGGGTGGGGGTGGTGATCCGTTCGGCGTTGTCCTGCCACGTCTTTCGGGGTTCGGAATTGTCGGTGAGCAGCTCGTCGAGCTCCGGCGGGACCGACTTGACGTCGGGGGTCACCAGCGCCGCCAACAGCTGCGGATAGAACGTGAGCGGGTCGGCGATCCGGTCGGCCAACCATTTCCAGTCGAAGGTGCCATTGAGCATCGACGCCACGTTCGGCACGAGCTTGGTGGTGTTGACCAGCGTGAGCCACATCGGCAGAAAACCGACCCCGAGCGCCCCGCCGGGCGCGACGATGTCGCGGATCAGGTCACCGCCCGGCTCCACCGGGAAGATCGCCTTGAGCGCCTCCGGGTTCTTGTTGGCGGCCTGGATCTGGTTGATCGCCGAATACGAGACCCCGGACATGCCGACCCTGCCGTTCGACCAGCGTTGCCGGGCCGCCCAGTCGATCACCTCCGTCGTGTCGGCCTGTTCCCGGCCCTGGAAGACATCCCACTTCCCCTGCGAGAAGCCGGTGCCGCGGACGTCCACGACCACCTGGGTGTACCCACTGCGCACCAGGTCGAGGTCGACCATGAAGGTCTTCGCGCCGCCGTCTCGGAGGGTGTTGGTGAGCTGCGAGATGTCGGCGATGTCGCGGATCGGCGTGGCCACCTGGTTGACGGCCGTCACGAGCTGCCTCAGGAGCGGTTCGAGAACCGGATGCTGGGTCACCGCGGCGCCCACCGCGGTGATCAGCTTGGTGTACGGCGTCATGTTGACGATCACCGGATTGCGTTTCGTGGTCGCGCGGCCGGCGCCGTTGGCGGGTCGATAGACGTTGGCGCGCAGTATGGTTCCGTCGCTCATCCGAATCGGGACGTCCCAGGTGACCGCGACCCCCGCATACGGCTGCCTGCCGTCGTGGGACGCGGCCCAACCGGCCGCCGCCGCGCCACCGGTCGGCGTCGACGGCGCCGCGCCCGCCGTCGCCGGAACCGCCAACATCGCCACGAGGATCCCGAAGATCCCGCTGATCATCCCCACCCGCACGCCATCGACCCCCGTCTGACTGGACCAAGCGTCCAAAACCTAGCAGAGACGGTGTGCCACGTCACCCACTATCGCGGATGTGCGGATCGACTCAGTTACGTGTCACGTCGATCGGATGCGAGGCGAGCAGCGGCATCGGCCACGGTTGCCGGCGGAGAACGTCGGCCCACAGATCAGCGGTCGGCGGCACGAGCAGATCCGTGGCCAGCGCCGACGCCAGCATCCAACTGTTCTGTTCGAGCTCGCCGTCGAGCTGGCCGATGCCCCAGCCCGAGTAGCCCGCGAACACCCGGACACCGACGAGGACCTCGGACAACACCTCCGGGTCACCGTCGAGATCGACGAGGGCGACCCGACCGTTCAATGGCCGGATGGCCTCGTACCCGCTGATGTCCGCGCCGAGTTTCACCACCCCGAGGCACAGGGCTGCGTCCTGCTTGACGGGGCCGCCGATGAACAACGCCCGGGGCGACGCCGAGAGATCCGACCACTGCGGCAGCAAGTTGTGCACGGCGGTCTGGCTCGTCCGGTTCAGGACCACACCGAGACTGCCGGCGTCGTTGTGCTCCATGACGTAGATGACCGTTCGGGCGAACGTCGGTTCCAGGAGATCCGTCGATGCGAGGAGCAGGGTCCCTGGCCGGACCCGTCCGGCCGACGATATGTCGCGCGCGGCGTCCGGTGCGCCCTCCGAGTAGAACTCGGGGGTCGGTTCCTCTGAATCGTCGCCGCCGGCCACCCACACATCATCGCATGGCAGCGCCGTTCAGGTCGGTAGTCTGGATCAGTGATGTCAGGCTTGCAGCATGCCACCCCCGGTGTACGAGGGTTCGTTCGCTCGCTCGCGCATTCACCCGGACTCGGGCGCCTCCTCGCGGTCCGCCTGACCAGCCAGATCACCGACGGCGTCTTCCAGGCCGCGCTCTTCGGTGCCATCCTGTTCAACCCCGAGCGGCACGCCGATCCCCTCGCCATCGCAGGCGGCCTGGCCGTGTTGCTGCTCCCGTACTCCGTGATCGGTCCGTTTGCCGGGGCCCTCCTCGACCATTGGGACCGACGCCACGTCCTGATGTATGCCAACGTGATTCGGGCCGCCATGATCGGGCTCGTCGCAGTTGCGATCGCCGTCGGCGCGACAGACACCGTCGTGCTGATCGGCGCCCTGGCGGTGACCGGGGCGAGCAGGTTCGTGGCCTCCGGTCTGTCCGCCGGGCTGCCGCACGTGGCACACCGCGACGTCATCGTCGCGACCAATGCTCTGTTCACGACCCTGGGAGCAGGCATGCTCGCCGTCGGTGCGGGCATCGCCGCGGTGTTGCGTGCATTGTTCGGCCCGGACAATTCCGGCAGCGCCCTGACCACCCTCGGCGGTGTGGTGATCGCCCTGATCGCCGGGGCACTGGCCCACGGCTTCACGCGACTCCAACTGGGTCCCGACGAACCCGACGATCCGGGGCGGTCGGCACTGCACGCGGTGACCGTCGGGTTGCTGCACGGCGCCCGGGCGGTCGCCGGGTCACGCACGGTGTCGGCCGCGCTGTCTGCGATAGGCGCCCATCGCCTCGTCTTCGGCATGAACACCCTGATGCTTCTGGTGATCAGCAAGCACGCCGGTGCCGGCGACGGGCTCGCCGGCGTGAGCCTGGTCGCCGGGTTCACCGCGGGCGGCGCCCTGCTCGCCGCCTTGGTCACGCCTTACTCGGTGGACCGGATCGGCCGGAAGACGACGTTGATCGTCGCGTTGCTCGTCGGTGCCGCGGCCGAGGCCTCCCTGGTGACCTTCAACCCCGTGGTCCTCTGTATCTCCGCGTTCGTGCTGGGCCTGATCGGACAGGTCGCCAAACTCTGCGGTGACGTCGCCATGCAGGTGGACATCGGCGACGCGGTGCGCGGACAGGTGTTCTCCGTTCAGGACGCCGTCTTCAACATCGCCTACGTCGGTGCGGTCACCCTGGCGGCCGTCGCGATCCCCGACGACGGCAAGTCGGTGGCACTCGTGGTCTTCGGAACCGTGCTCTACGTGATCGGCTCGCTCGTGGTCCGCGTCGTCCACACCCCGTACCACCCACGCCACGAGGCGCTCAGCGGCGGTCGAATCGAGGCGAACGGGAGTCACAACTGACGTCGGCCACGCCGTCACCGTCGTCGTCGATCAGCACGTGATCGAATCGCCCATCGGCGTCGTCGTCGACATAGAGCCGATGCGCCACCGGTATCCCGGCCCGGCGATCGCCGGTCATCTCGATGTCGGCGGTGCCGTCGCCGTCGAGATCCTCTGACCGCACCACCACGGCACCGGAATCCGTGCCGGCGGGAGCGGGACGCGGCACCGGGGCATCGACCCGGCCCGGGGCCGGTGGCAGCTGCGGCAGATCGGATCCGTCCGCCGGTTCACCGACCGACGGATCCGGGGTTCGCTCAGCCCACCGTTCAGCCCACACCCCGGCACCGTTGTCCCGGTAGTGCTCGTCGGGGCGACCGTCGTCGTCGGCGTCGATCGCGGCGACATCGGCGGTACCGTCCCCGTCGATGTCCCACATCGCATCGTCACGGCGACCGTCGCCGTCGAAATCCAGGCGGACCGCATCGGGGGTGCCGTCGCCGTCGAGGTCGACGTCGGCGACCGACACCCACGACGTGGTGTGACCGTCGCCGGTTCCGAAGAGGTAGTCGATGACGGGGTCCATATCGTTTGGACGCAGTGCGGACCGGTCGGGTTCCGGACGAGGGGCCGTCCGCAGCGACCACGGTCTGCTCGGGTCAGGAAACGTCGAGAGCGGCGGCCAGCTCCGAACGCACCTGGGCGACCTTGTTGACGACGAACAGCGCACAGCCGGTATCCGTGTCGACGCGGAGGCGGTCGCGCAGGCCGCCACCGAAGGTGTCTCCACCCTTCGGTTCGACGGAGACACGCACCACCTGCTCCACCATCGCGGCCCATTGTCGTCCACCGGTGAGGGCATCAAGGCGGTGCGGCAGGAACACAATACGGTCCGAGGTCACGAACAATCGACCGCCGACGGCCCGTCGCCGACTCTGTGTGTGGTTGCTCGCGTATTTCAGCAGGATTCGTTCGTCCGGGAGGGCCTCGACGGACGCCAGCCATCCGCCCCCGATCTTTGCATTCACCACCGCGCCATCGTGCTCAATCGATCAGGCGTTGTCCACCGATCGCGGAACCGGATCCACGGTTCTCCTCGGTCCGATGATCACCCCGATGAGGGCCACCCGTCCCTGCTCTATGGCCGGCGGGTTTGCGGTCGGGCATTGATTCTCCTTGCGCGCCTTGATGAGCCCCGGCAGGATCCGGTGCCCGCAGGCACCCCCATGGCCAAGTGAGGTCACGCCGTGCCACCTGCCGAATCGCGGATGTGCGCCCGGCTGACGTGCACCGCGTCCGATCGCACGATCAGCCCGTTTCCGGACTCATCCGACCCGACCATCGTTTCGTCGGCGCAAACCGGTAGGTTCAGGGTCTATGTACGTGAGCGAACTGGGTGAACAATGGCGGCGTGCTCGCCTCCGCCCGGAGATCGTCCACCTCGACTCGGCGGCCGCCGGTCGGTCGTCGAACGCGGTGATCGGCGCCATCTCCGCCCATCTCTGGCGTGAGACCGAACGCGGCTCCTACATCGCCGCCGCCGATCGTGACGACGAGATCACCCGTGACAAGCGCGATCTCGCATCCCTGATCGGGCACACCGCCGACGAACTGGCCTTTCGCGAGAGCGCACGGGCAGCCCTGCGCGCGCTGCTGACCTATTGGAACCTGCCGATCTCCACCACCGTGTGGGTGGCGAAGAACGAGTTCGGTCCCAACCTCGTCGAGTTCGAACGCCGCGGCTACGCGGTGCGACCGCTGCCGGACGCCGATGTCGCGGGGCACGTCGACACCGATGCGCTGGAGAACATGCTGCAGTTCGAGCAGCCCGACTTCATCCACATCTGTCAGATCGGCTCGGCGTCGGGTGTCGTACAGCCGGTCACCCGTATCGTCGAGATCGCCCACGCGGCCGGCGTACCGGTGGTGGTGGACATGGCCCAGTCGGCCGGACACGTTCCGACCGTGACCGGGGCCGATGTGGTGTACGGGACGAGCCGCAAGTGGCTGACCGGACCACGCGGCGTGGGTTTCGTCGCGGTCCGGAAGGACTCCCTGCGGTCCGTCGAGGTGGAGAGTTCGGAAGCGTTCGTCGCCGGCCGCCTCGGCCTCGGCGTCGCGGTGTCGGAGATGCTGACCATCGGGCAGCAGCGCGTGTTCCGGGAACTGGCGGCGATCGGTCGCACCACCCGCGAGCGCCTCGACGGCATCGCCAGCTGGGAGGTCCTCGAACCGATCGACGAACCCTCCGCCATCACCACCCTCGCACCGCCCCCCGGCTGGGGACCGTCCGACGTCGCGGCCGCGCGCGACAAACTGCTCGGGCTGGGCATCCTGGTCACCTGCGCGGACTCGTGGCGCGCGCCACTGGCGACCGAGCAATCTGTGCTGCGGGTGAGCCCGCACCTCGACGTCGAGCGGGAGGATCTCGATCGCCTCGCCGACGCGTTGCGGACGATGGGTTACTGACCGCGCTCGCCGCGGCGCACCCCGGTTGACGAGATCAGGACGGTGCTCCTCAGCAGGGTGAACTCAGCGCGGCATCGACGATCTCGGTGACCGCACCCCGGGCCAGCTCGGCATCGGCCGCGACCAGGCCGATCCGGGTGCGCCGATCCAGGACGTCGTCGACCGTGATCGCACCTTCGTGGGTGACCGCGAACTCCACCTCTGCCCGGGTCACGTCGAGCTCGCCGGCAATCGGGTCGAGGGGGCGGGCCAGTCGCGCCGCAGACACCACCTTCGTTGCCTCCGAACCGAATCGGCGGATCATCGATGGCGGCAGATCGCTGTGATCGGGAACCCCGGCCGCACCGACCAACGGGGTGGTCGCCGTCACGCAGGCGCCCGCGGTGAGCCCCCCGGCATCGATCGCCGCGTCGACGGCGTCCTGTGCCATCCGGCGGTACGTGGTCAGCTTTCCGCCGATCACACCGACCAGGGTGCCGTCGGTCACCTGGACCCGGTGGCGGCGCGAGACATCGGCGAGATCGGCTGTGCTGCGGCCGGTTCCGTGTCCGGTGTCGATGAGCGGACGCAGTCCGGCGAAGGTACCGAGGACATCGGAGCGGGAGACCGGTTGCTCCAGAGCGACATTCACGGAGTCGATCAAGAAGTCGATCTCGTCGTCGGACGGCTCGGGGACGTCGGGGATCGGACCGGGCGCATCGACGTCGGTGAGCCCCACGTAGACGCGACCGAGCTGCTCCGGCAGGGCGAACACGAACCGCGAGACCGACCCCGCGACGGGGACCGTCAGCGCGCCGGTCGGGTGTCCGAACGTCGCCGCATCGAAGACCAGGTGGGTGCCCCGGCTCGGCCGCACCCGGACCGACGGATCCACCGTCCCCGCCCAGACGCCGGTGGCGTTGACCACCGTGCGCGCGGCCACGTCGAAGCTCTCGCCGGTGCGGGTATCCGTCAGTCGCGCACCGGTTCCGGTGACATCGTCCGCCCGGGTGTAGGTGCACACGGTGACGCCGAAGGTGGCCGCGGTCCGTGCGATCGCGATCACCAGTCGCGCGTCGTCGACGAGCTGCCCGTCGGCGCTGGAGGCGGCGCCGCGCAGATTCTGCCTCGTGACCGCCGGGCACAGCGCGATGGTCTCCGCGGCGGTCAGTCTGGCGGGGGCCGGCAGGATGTCGGTCGGTGTACCGGCAACCCTCCGCAGCAGATCGCCTGCGCGGAACCCGGACCGGATCAGGGCGGCCGAGCCCTTTGACCCGATGTCCGGAACCACCTGTCGTAGTGGGCGGATCAGGTGCGGGGCGATCGCGGTCATGAGGTGGTGGCGCTCGACCGCGGACTCCCGCGCGATCGGGAGGTGGCCACCGGCCAGGTAGCGCAGGCCACCGTGCACGAGTTTGCTGCTCCACCGCGACGTACCGAAGGCCAGGTCGTTGGCCTCCACCAGCGCCACCCGCAGGCCACGGGTGGCGGCGTCGAGGGCCACCCCGACGCCGGTGATCCCGCCCCCGATCACGAGCAGATCGAGCGGCTCGGTCGACTCGGCAAGCGCCGTCAGCCCGTCGCGGCGACGATCGGCGTTCAGCACGGCCATCAGATCGTCCGCATCAGGTTGCCGCCGGCAGGTCGTCGGGCGGGCGGAGGTACGACGAGAGCGCGTGGTGGAGTTCACGGCTCCACTCGTCGCCGAGGATTGATTCGACCAGGGCCCTCGACTGGATGGACGACTGGGTGATCAGCAGGACCATCGCCGCCATCTTGTCGGGGTCGCCGTCGCGGACCTGCCCGTGCGACTGCCCGTTGGCGATCGCATCGGACAGGATCGCGAGCACGCCCTGCTGACTCGTCCCGAGCCGGTCGAAGACATAGGGCATCATGAACTCGCGTTGTTCGCGCCACAGCGCCGCGACCAGTTCGTCGTCGCGGAGCGCCGCGACCACCCGTACGACCACGTCGACCGTGGCGTCGAAGTCGGCCGTGCGCAGCGGCGTGACGTCGTTGACGGCGGCGACGACTCCGAGCACCTCACGGGTCAGCAGGGAACGGATGATCTCGGACATGTCGGGCCAGCGCCGGTAGACCGTGGGCCTGCTGACCCCGGCCTCGCGCGCGACCTCGGCAACGGTCACCTTGCGGCCGTTGTTGCGCACCAGGCATCGGCGGGCGGCGTCGAGGACCTGGTCCCCGATGTCCTCTTTACAGATTGACATGATATGTAACACTGTAACCCATGGGTTCCACATCCCACGGCCGTCGGGTTCGTCACACGACGGTCCTGGCCAATCCGCACTCGCGACACGGCGCAGGCCGTGCGATAGCCGACCGTGCGGTCCGCGAGTTCGAGGCCCGGGGAATCGACGTGGAACTGATCATCGGGCGCGACGCGCAGGACGCCGTCGAGCGGGCGGCCAAGGCCGCCCGCGGCGACACCGACGCGATCGCCGTGGTGGGCGGTGACGGCAGCGTCCGGCTCGCGCTCGAGGCCACCGTCGACACCGGCACGCCGGTCGGCGTGATCCCCGCCGGCACCGGCAACGACGTGGCTCGCAACCTCGACGTCCCGCTCGACGACGTCGCCGCCGCGGTCGAGGTGATCGCGCTCGGACACACCCGCACGGTGGATCTCGGGCGGGTGACCTTTCCCGACGGTCGGTCGTCACTGTTCGCCACCGTCGCCGCGACGGGGTTCGACGCGTCGGTGACCGCGCGCGCCATCGGGATGACCTGGCCGAGGGGCCAGGCCCGCTACACCATCGCCGCGTTGCTCGAACTCATCGGTCTGCGCTCACGGCACTATCACGTCCGCGTCGACGAGACGGAGCTCGACGACGACATGGTCTTCGCGTCCGTCGGCAACACCACCTCGTACGGCGGGGGAATGCAGATCACGCCCGCTGCGTCGATGGTCGACGGATCCCTCGACGTCACGCTGGCCGTCCGTCCCTCGCGGTTTGCACGACTGACGGTCGCCAAGGTCTTCCCCACGGTCTTCTCCGGGCAGCACGTGAATCACCAGATGGTCCGCACCCTCCGTGGCCGCGAGATCGAATTCTATTGCGACCCACCGGCTCTGGTGTCGATCGATGGTGACCTCGTCGGCGAGTTGCCGGCGACGTTCGAGGTGGTCCCGAACGCCGCGGTCATCTTCGCGCCGCCGCCACGATGAGCTGATCCCGCTCAGGGTGCATCACCCTTCGACCGTCGAAAGCTCCTTGTCCCCCGGCCTCTCCGCCCGACGACGCGACACCGTCAGATGCCGCTCGCGATGTCGCGACTCGGTCAGGTCGTGCAGCCGCGCGGTGAGGAGGTCGGCAGTGGTGAGCAGGCCAGTCGGCCGATTCGTGTCATCGAGGACCACGGCGTTGGTTGCACCCGCATCTGCCAGCTCGTATGCCACCTCCCGCAGGGTCTGCCGCAGATACACATGCGGCAGGTCATCGACGTGCTCGGCGAGTTGGGCAAGCGCATCGGTATCGGCCTGCACCACATCCGCGACGGTGAACGACTCGAGCGGGTCGGTGGAGTATTCGCGGGTCAGGTGCTGCCCTCTGCGGGCCAGTTTCTCGGTCAGCACAGAGCGTTTGAGCACGAGAACCGACAATGCGTAGGCGGCCGTCGCGGATACCAGGAGGGGCAGCATCGCCGACCAGGCGTGGGTCAGTTCGACGGTGAAGATGACGCCGGTCAGTGGTGAGCGCATGACACCGCCGAGCACGGCTGCCAGCCCCAGCATCGCCCACAGCCCCGGTGTGGTGTGGGGCAGGATGTTCCCCTCCAACGCGCCGAGCGCCGCACCGATCATGAAGATCGGCGCAAGCACTCCGCCCGATGTACCCGAGCCCAACGAGACGGCCCAGATGACGGTCTTCACGGTCAGGATCCCGACGATCAGGCTGATCGTCGCGTGGCCGGTGAGGAGATCGTCGATCACGTCGTAACCGACGCCGAGTGCACGGGGCTCGATCAGCCCACCGATGCCGATGACCAGACCGCCCACGGCCGGCCACCACATCCAGTGGATGGGCAGACGCGCGAAGGCGTCCTCGGACCTGTACACCAGCCACGTCGCGGCAACGGCCAGCAGCCCACCGCTGAGGCCGATGAACACGGCACCGAGGTCGACCGTCCACGGGAACACGCTCTGCGATGTCGGGACGGCGAAGACAGCACCCGAGCCGAGGATGAACCCCCGCACCACGGTTGCGGTGGCGACCGCGGCGACGACCGGGATGAAACTTCGTGGGCGCCACTCGAACAGGAGCAGTTCGACCGCCAGCAGCACTGCGGCGACCGGCGAGTTGAACGTGGCGGCCATACCCGCTGCTGCTCCCGACACCAGCAGCGTCTTGCGCTCGTCGGCCGTGATGTGCAGATGCTGCGCCAGGATGGAACCGATCGCGCCACCGGTCATGATGATCGGGCCTTCCGCCCCGAACGGCCCGCCGCTGCCGATGCTCACCGCGGCGGACACCGGTTTGAGCGCGGCCACTCGCGGGGCGATGGTGCTCCCGCGCGTCAGGATCGCCTCGATCGCCTCGGGCATACCATGACCGCGGATCTGGGCGGAGCCGAAGCGCGCCATCAACCCCACCACCAGGCCGCCCAGGATCGGGGCCGCGACGATCAGCCACCACGGGTGTCCCTGCGCACCGGGCGCGATCTGGTCGAATCGGATCCTTTGGTAGAAAACGAGATTGGTGACCAGTCCGATCAGATGCAGAAGCACCCACGCCGCTCCGGCGCCGAGCGCACCGACCGGGACCGCCCATGCGGTGATCAGGAGCATCCGCCGGTCGACCGCGAAGTCGCCGGGGGACGACGGGCTGGACACACCGGCGGTATCACCAAAGAGGCTGCGGCCCAACGGCCGTCGAAACAGTGACCTCACAGCGGCAACGGCCCGGATTCGGATGCGTACTCCTCGCCGACGACCCGGTGCATGGCACGTAGGCCCTCGACCATGCCGGCTCGCACGTCGGGTTCGAGCTGGGACAGCACCCTCGTCAATTCGTCCTCGCGCCACTGCAAGACGCGTGTGACGAGCTCGTGGCCTGCCTCGGTCAGATCCAGTGTCACCACACGTCGATTGGTCGGTTCCGAGCCGCGCGCAAGGTATCCGGAGCTCTGCAGGCGATCGGCCAGCCGCGTCACCGACGACGCTCCGACACCGAGTGCGGTTGCCACGTCGGCAGATGAACTCTGGCCGATCGCAGCGATGGTCCACAGCATCCGGAACTGGACGAGTGACACGTCGCCGGTGGCCGCTGCGACGCTGTGCAACGCGATGCCGACGAGGTCACGGGTCGCCAATTGCAACGTGGCGACGTCGGGCGCTGTCGCGCCGGGACTCTCGCTCGATTGCATTCCGGAAGTATTGCACAATGCAATTATTGCCTTGTGCAAGGGCCTGGCGTCCGGCTAACCCTGCTCGCTCCACCACTCCCGCAGTGCCTCCACGGCCTCGTTATACGAGAGGGGTCCGCGGTCGAGCCGCAGCTCCTTCAGGTATCGCCATGCCTCTCCTACCTTCGGGCCCGGAGGCAGGCCGAGGAGTTCCATGATGGCGTTGCCGTCGAGGTCCGGTCGTACCCGGTCGAGATCCTCGGCGGCCTTGAGATCGGCGATCCGCCGTTCCAGATGGTCGTAGTTCTCCTGCAGCCGTCGCGCGCGGCGCTTGTTCCGAGTGGTGCAGTCGGCCCGGACGAGTTTGTGCAGACGATCCAGGAGCGGCCCGGCATCGCTGACATAGCGACGGACCGCCGAGTCCGTCCAGCTGCCGTCGCCGTAGCCGTGGAACCGCAGGTGCAGGAACACCAGGTTCGACACGTCCTCGACGACCGCCTTGGGATACTTCAGCGCCCGCATCCGCCGACGGACGAGTTTGGCGCCGACCACCTCGTGGTGATGGAAACTCACCCCGCCGCCGGGCTCATGGCGCCGGGTGGCCGGCTTCCCGATGTCGTGGAGCAGGGCTGCCCAACGCAGCACCAGATCGGGATCGCCCTCCTCGAGGTCGATCGCCTGCCGCAGCACGGTCAACGAGTGCTGGTAGACGTCCTTGTGCTGGTGGTGTTCGTCGATGGTGAGCTTCATCCCCGGCACCTCCGGGAGCACGCGCTCGCCCAGGCCGGTGTCCACCATCAGGTCGATGGCCTCCAGCGGATGTGCACCGAGAATCATCTTGTCCAATTCGGTACGGACACGTTCCGCGGTGATCCGGTTGATCTGCGCCGACATCTCGGTGATCGCTTCGGACACCCGGGGCGCAACCCGGAAACCGAGCTGCGAGACGAATCGGATCGCCCGCAGCATTCGCAGCGGGTCGTCGTCGAAGGACTCCTGCGGGGTCGCCGGGGTGTCGATGATCCCGGCGAGCAGAGCGGTCATCCCGTCGAGAGGGTCGCAGAACTCGGCCGGACCGTCCGCCCCGACCCGGACCGCCATCGCGTTGATGGTGAAGTCACGGCGCACCAGGTCGTCGGCGAGCGATTTCCCGAAGACCACCTCGGGTTTTCGCCCGACCCGGTCATACGCATCGGACCGGAATGTCGTGATCTCGACCATGTGGGCGCCCTTGCGCGCACTGATCGTGCCGAACTCGATACCGGTGTCCCACTGGGCGTCGGCCCAATCGGCCATCAACGCCGAGACCTGCTCGGGCCTCGCATCGGTGGTGAAGTCGAGGTCACCCGAGAGCCTGCCGAGCACCGCATCCCGGACGGACCCGCCGACCAGGTACAACTCGTGGCCCGCCGCTGCGAACGCCGCGCCGAGCGGCACCAGGACGTCGGAGAGGCTCTGCAACGTGACGGCCGCTGATGCCAGCAGACGGGTACGGCGTTCGGGCTCTGTCACGGCATGCCAGCCTACCGCTGCGACGTCGGGCGGCCACAAACCCGTCGGCGGGCCTCCCGGTCATGACCGGTCGCCACGCCGCCGCCCACACACCGCCCACGGGGCCATCCGGGCAAACAGCAGGTGACCAACGGCTAGCATCGAGAGCGTGTCCGCCGATCCGTCCACCGACCCCTCTGACGTCTCCTCCGACGTCACCGCGGGTGGTCACGGTCCCGGCGATGTGACGCACAACACCACGTCGGGCCGGCCGGACACCGGTTCCGCCCGGCGTGTGACCCCCGCAGATCTGGCCCGCGCCTCGCACGGCAACGCATCGAGCCCGGCCGCCGCGGCCACGCCGGAGGAGACGAGCCCCGGACAGGCGCGTCGGGGGCGGCGCGGACGCCGACGACGCGGACGCCGACCATCGGTGACACCGTCGGGCACCGCCACGCCACACTGCGCCCCCGACGACCCGCCGCCGCGTCCCGTCGAGCGCCGTGACGCGCCCAAGCCCGGCCCGATGCCGAAGCGTCCGACCGATCCCGAGCGGCTCGTCGGCGACGACGACGAGCTGCACCCGACCCACACCAGGGTCTCCCCACCGAAACCATCGGATCTGGTCGCGGTCACCGCCAAGATCACCAAGACCGGCCTCACGCATGCGGTCGCCTCCGACGGCACCACGACCGCCGGCAAGACCAAGAACCGCCGGCGGACCGGTACCCGCCCCGAACGCGGACAGGGACAGGAGCGCCTGCGCACCGTTCGCGAGACGTCGGCCGGCGGGCTGGTCATCTCCGACCTCGATCTCCCGGTCGACGAGCTCTGCGCGGCACTCATCGGCCGGATGGACCGGCGCGGCCGAATGATGTGGTCGTTGCCGAAGGGCCACATCGAGACCGGGGAGACCGCCGAGCAGACCGCGATCCGCGAGGTCGCGGAGGAAACGGGCATCAACGGCACCGTCGTCGCGCCGCTCGGCAAGATCGACTACTGGTTCGTCAGCGAGGGCAGGCGCATCCACAAGACCGTTCACCACTATCTTCTCCGCAGCATCGGCGGTGAGCTGTCGGACGCCGATTACGAGGTGAGTGAGGTGGCATGGGTGCCGCTCGCCGAACTACCCCGGAAGCTGACGTACTCTGACGAGCGGCGACTGGCCCGGATGGCCCGAGGCGTCATCGCCGATCTCGCTGCCGACCCGAACCGGTTGGCCCAGTCCGAGGCCGAGAGCATTCGCACCGAACCCAACGCCTATGAGAGAGCCGCAGCCGCACGCAACCAGCGCCGTAACGAACCGCCACCCCCGTCGCGGTCCCGTCGGCGCCGGCGGCGTCCACGGCGCCCACCGGCCGGCGATGCCTGACCGCCGGGTGATCAGGTTCCTCGCGCCTCTCCGTCGATTCGCCCGGATCTCCGCCGCGATCTTCGCGGTCCTGACGATCGCGCTCCTGTCCGCGACTCCGGCAGCCGCCGCACCGGATGCCTCGGCCACCTCGAACGGCGAGATCCCGGACGACTTCCTGCGGCTGTCGATCGACACCATCACGCCGTCGCTCGTCACCAGCAGTGGCGGTTCGGTGGTGACCGTGTCGGGGCACCTCCAGAACATCGGTGACCGTCAGCTGCACAACCTGTCGGTGCGACTCGAACGCGGCGATCCCGTCGCGGACGCTGCGGGACTCCGCAGCAGCCTTGCCGTCACCCCGGTCCCGGTGAGCGCCGCGACCCCGTTCCGGTCCATCTCCCATGACGACCTCTCGCCGGGTCGGTCGATCCCGTTCACCATCACGGCCCCGCTGTCGGGCAACGGCGGCCTCGACATCGGCCGCACCGGGGTGTTCCCGCTGCAGGTGAACGTGAACGGGCTCCCCGACTACGGGAATCCGGCCAAGCTCGCGCAGTCGCGCACCCTCCTGCCCGTGCTGTCCCTGCCACCCGATCGGGGTCGGGCGGCCGGGTACGTCGATTCGACTTCCGCCGCGGAGCAGCCCGAACCGCGTGACACCGACCTCGGCGCGGACGGATCGATCTCGGCCAACCTGTCGAGCCCGGCGCGGTTCACGATGCTCTGGCCGCTGGCGGCGCCGCCTCAGCTCACCCCGGGCGTGCTCGGCGGACAGACCGAGCAGGTCCGTCTGGTGGGCGACGACCTGGCCCGATCCCTCGAGCCCGGCGGCCGGCTCAACGTGCTCCTCGCCGCGGCCCGGTCGGTGGCTGGCGAGACCGAGTCCGCCGAGAACGATTCGGCCGCCTCCGGATCCGAGGCCGTCACGAGCGGAAACGGGGCGTCGAAATCCGCCGCGTCGGCCGCGCCGCCGTCCGGCGACGACAATTCCTCTGATACCAACTCCGGCGACACCGGCGACTCGGCAGATCGGAAACCGTCCAAACTCGAACAGAGCATGTGCCTGGCCGTCGATCCGGACCTCCTGGTGACGGTCCGGTCGATGTCGCTCGGATACGAGGTGTCGAGCGATCCGATGGACCCGACATCGTCGACCACCACGGGCTCCGGGCAGGCGGCCGCCGTGCAGTGGCTGACCGAGCTGCGTCAGCTCGCGGGGCAGATGTGTGTGGTGGCGTTGCCGTTCGCGCAGTCCGATCTGACGTCCCTGGCTCGCATCGGCAACACCGGGCTCACCACGGACGCCCTCTCGACGCCACCCGACGTCGTCGATGCCATCCTCGGTGTGCGCAGCGTGCGGGGCATCACCATTCCGGCGCTCGGGGCGCTCGACTCGACCGGCGCACGCGTGTTGAAGTCGGCATCCGTGGGCAAGGCCGTCACGTCGACGAGCAGCGTGGCGACCGCCCGCCCCGGTGCCACCGGCCAGTATCGGGTCGGCGACCTGCGGGTCCAGTCCACCGATGCGCCGATCTCGGCATCCCTGGCCGGCCTCGGCTCCGCCCCGTCGACGACCCCGCTGACACCGCCCGACCAAGAAGTGTCGTTTACCGGGGAGTCGGCCGCGGGCAGGCGACAGGCCGCGGTCGCAGCGCTGGCGTATCAGTCGATCGCCGCGCCCGAACCCGCCGCGCGCGGGCGGGCGCAGCCCCGACTACCCGCCGCCGGGCGCAGCGCCTTCGTGATGCCGCCCACCTACTGGGCGCCGTCCACCGACGACACCAACGCGTTGTTCACCACCGCGACCCTCCTGCTGGAATCCGGCGCGGCCTCACCCACCTCGCTCAGCGACGTCGTCGGCGGACTCGACCGTGCCGAATCGACCGCGCGGCTCGTCAGACCACCCGGCGTCGCGTCGCTCGCATCACTGGGTGTGGCGGTGTCCGACCAGACCGCGACGACGATGCGCGACAACGCCGAGTTGTCGTACCAGTTGCAGGCCTCCCTGATGCAGTCCGCCGACGTCGCCGCCACACCCGAGCGATACATGGCGCCGCTCCGGGAAGACCTGTTGCGCGCCATCCGGACCCCCGACCGGGCCGCCGCCGCCGAGCGGGCCGACATCCGTGCCCAGCGTGCGGCCCGCGTCACCGCATCCGGCGGCACCCTGCAGCGGATGCGCAACGCCGTGACCATCCTCGACCCCGGTGGGAGGTACACGCTCGCGTCCGAACGCAGTCCCCTGCTGCTGGTGGTCCGCAACGAGCTGTCGTTGCCGATCCGGGTGCGCATGAACGTCACGGCGCCGAAGGAACTCGACGTCGGCGACATCGGCGTCATCGAGATCCCCGCCCGCGGCACCCGCCAGATCCAGCTGCCCACCCGCGCGGAGAGCTCCGAGGCCATCACCGTCACCATCGGCATGTCCACCTCGAGCGGTGTCTCCCTCGGCTCGCCCATCCGGCTGTCGGTGCACGCCAACGCCTATGGAAAGCCACTGTTCTGGATCACCATCGCGGCCGGTGCCGCGCTCGTGCTGCTGACCGCGCGCCGTCTCTGGCACCGATTCCGCGGCGAACCCGACCCTGCCGACGATGACCGTCCGGACCCCGATGAGCACGAACGATTGCTTGCCGGCACCACCTATCAGGAGCGTCGCCGTACCCTGCATCAAGAGATGCTGCACTCAGAGACAGACCCGGAGACCGACCCCGAGACAGAGGATGAGGCACCGCCCGCGACGACGGGCATGACCGACCGAGACACACCATGACCGACCAAGGACCACGCGAACCGCGCCGCGCGTCGCCCCGCCGGATACCTCCCCGTGGGGCCGCGCAGCGACCTCCCGCCGCGGGCCCGCCGCCGATGACGGGCCCGGTGGCCGATCAGCCACCCATCGCGGGCCGGCCCCCTGCCTCGCCCCCGTCGGGTCCGCCCCCGTCGGGTCCGCCCCCGTCCGGTCCACCGGCATCCGGTCCGCCCCCATCCGGTCCCCGCCCGCCGGCACCGCGGACCGCCCCGGCCCGGCCGGCGCCGGCCGGGCAGTCGGCGCCGCCGCCGCCGCGGTTCATCCCGTCTCGGCCCCCGGCCGACACGCTCACCGACACCGGCGAGCGTCCCGCACGTGACACCGGCCCCGGCACGGCCGCCACCACCGGGCTCTCACGCGATTCCGACTCGAGCATCCTCAAGACCAGCGGATCCATCGCTCTGGCCACCCTCACCAGTCGCATCACCGGCTTCATCCGTACGGTCCTCGTGCTGGCGATGCTCGGACCGGCCATCGCGTCGGCATTCCAGGCCGCCTATGTGCTGCCGAACATGATCGCCGAAGTCGTCCTCGGTGCCGTGCTCACCGCGATCGTGATCCCGGTGCTGGTCCGTGCCGAGGCCGAGGATGCCGACGGCGGCCGCGGGTTCATCAACCGCATCTTCACCCTGACGCTGGTCACCCTCGGGACGGCCACGGTCATCGCCCTGATCGCCGCACCACTCCTGACCTTCCTCAACGTCGGCGACGGTGACGTCAACCGGCCGCTGACCACCGCCCTGGCCTACCTGCTCCTTCCGGAGATCCTGTTCTACGGCCTGTCCGCGCTGTTCATCGCGATCCTGAACATGAAGGGGTTCTTCAAACCCGGTGCCTGGGCCCCGGTGATGAACAACGTCGTCCAGATCGCCACGCTGGTGCTGTACGCCCTGATGCCCGGCGAGATCACGCTCAACCCCGTCCGGATGTCGGATCCGCAGCTCCTGGTGCTCGGCATCGGCACCACGCTCGGTGTGGTGGTCCAGGCGTCGGTCCTGGTGCCGTGGCTCAAGCGGGCAGGGGTGCGTCTACAGCTCCAGTGGGGACTCGACGCGCGCCTGCGCACCTTCGGCACCATGGCCCTGGCGATCGTGCTCTACGTGGCGATCCTGCAGGTCGGGCTGGTCATCACCTACCGCATCGCCGCACACGCCGACGCATCGGGTATCAGCGTCTACGCTACCCACTGGCAGCTGCTGCAACTCCCCTACGGCGTGCTGGGCGTGACGATCCTGACCGCGATCATGCCCAGGTTGTCGCGCAACGCCGCCGCCGACGACGATCGTGCCGTCGTGGACGACCTGTCCCTGGCCACCCGGCTGACCATGGTCGCACTGGTGCCCGTGGTCGCCTACATGACCTTCTTCGGCCCGGCCATCGGCATCGCCGTGTTCAACTTCGGCAAGTTCGACGCCGACACCGCCTCCCAGCTCGGCTCGGTTCTGGCGTGGGGCGCTTTCACCCTGATCCCCTACTCGATGACGCTGGTCCAGCTGCGCGTGTTCTATGCGCGCCAGGATGCCTGGACGCCGACCGTGATGGTGCTCGGCATCACGGTCGTCAAGGTGGCCGCCTCCTATCTCGGGCCGGTGCTGTTCTCCGATCCCGAGTTGGTGGTGCGCTGGCTCGCACTCTCGAACGGACTGGGATACCTGGTCGGTGCCATCGTCGGTCACTATCTGCTGCGCAACCGCCTCAACAACGCCCGGCTGACCGACGTGTACCGCACGACGGTCATCACACTCGGTGTCTCGATCGGCATCGCGGCCGTCGTCTGGGTGATCGCCAACCTGTCGGGGCTGCACCATCTCGCCGCCGAGGTCGGCAAGTTCGGTTCGCTCGTCTACCTGCTCGTGACCGCGGTCGTTGTCCTCGGCGTGACCTACGCCGGACTTGCCGCGGCCAAGGTTCCCGACGTCGTTTCGATCGGAATGTCGGTGCGGCGCATGCTGGGTCGTTTCATTCCGGCCCTGGCACCACCGCCGAGTTCGGTAACAGAATCGGCACCGACGATCACGGTTCAGTTTCCGCGGATCACTCCGGACGAGTCGCTCCCGTACTCTGGTCAAGTACAGGTGCTCCGACGATTCGACCGGGGCACCGCCACCTGGCAGTCGTACTCGGTTCACAGCGGTGGAGCCGCACGCCTTCGTGATGGCGGCGAGATGCGGGTCCATTCGCCCCGCGATATGCGCTACCGCAGGAGAGGAGCTCGGCGCTTGAGTGACAACGAGATCGGTACCACACAGGACACCGAGATCATCCCCGACGCCCCCGCCTCCGACGGCAGCTCGGTGACCGTCGACGAGAAGCCGGAGCGACCACGCGAGGTCGAGAAGTCGGCTGAATCGGACCGGCCGGGCCCGGATTCCCCGGACTCCGGTGACGCAGCGCCGGCAGGGTCCACGCCGAAGGACGAGAAGTCCTCCGACACAGACAAATCCGACAATGCCACGGTTCCCGTCAAACGGCCCAGACCGCGCGGCCCCCGCTTGGTGCCCGGTGCCGCCGTCGCCGGCGGCCGCTATCGTCTCCTCGATCACCACGGCGGTTCCCGTGGTCTGCAGTTCTGGCGGGCGCTCGACATCAACCTCGACCGAGAGGTCGCGCTGACCTTCGTCGACGCCGAGCAACTCACACCTCCGCCGGAGCGCGGTGAGTCGGCCAAGGTGACCGACGAGGGTCCGCAGGCCGTGTTGTCGCGGACATTGCGGCTCGGGCAGATCTCGTCGTCCGGTGTCGCACGGGTGCTCGACGTGGTGCGTGGCTCGTCCGGCGGCATCGTCGTCAGCGAATGGGTTCCGGGGTCGTCGCTGACCGAGGTCGCACAGTCCGGCCCGTCCCCGATCGGCGCTGCGCGCGCCGTCCGGGCGCTCGCCGCCGCCGCGGAGGCCACCCACCGATCCGGCGGAACGCTGTCCATCGATCATCCGGACCGCATCCGCATCAGCACCGACGGAAATGCGGTGCTGGCGTTCCCGGGCACACTCACGCCGGACGACAAGTCCTCCGACGTGCGCGGATTGGGCGCGGTGCTCTACGCACTGCTCCTCGCCCGGTGGCCGCTCGACAGTGAGACCGGGTCGACCCTGGTGACCACCGACGACACCACCGAACCGGTCGGCGGGCTGCCGATCGCCGCGCCCGGCAAGGACGGATCGCCGATCGAACCGCGCGAGGCGCGGCCGGAGACCCCGTTCGAGATCTCCGCCGTCGCGGCCCGTGCCCTCGACGGCAGTCGCGGCATCCGGACTGCGGGCACCGTCCAGCACGTCCTCGACCAGGCCACCGTTCTCGACCTCAACACCGACATGCTGCCGGCCATCGACGTCGACGCGGCGCCGGTCGCGATGGGATCGAAGTCTGATCGCACCTCCGGCGCCGGCGAGGGCGAGAAACCCGGCCGCCGTAACGTCGCACTGCTCGTGGGCGCCGGATTGCTGACCCTGTTCATCGTGCTCGCGCTGGTGGTGTGGGCGACCAATCTCTTCGGATCCGACGACGGATCGACCGACATCGACTCGATCCTGACCACCACGTCGGCGCCACCCTCGCCGAGTGCTGCCGCTCCCGCTGCGCCCGCCCCGGCCGCGGCGGGGCCCATCGCACTCCGGAATGTGTCGTTGGTGGACTTCTCGGGTCAGCCGCCGGACAACGCATCGAACCTACCGAACGTGATCAGCGGTGCTGCCCCGCCGTGGCAGACCGACAGTTACCGCGGGTCTGCCGACTTCGGCGGACTCAAGCAGGGGCTGGGGTTGATGTTCGATCTCGGCGGCCCCCACGCGGTGAAGTCGGTGACGATCACGACTCCGACGCCGGGGTTCAACGTCTCGATGCGTACCTCCCCCACTGCCCAGCCGACCCTCGCACAGACCACCGAGGTGGCGACCGGGCCGGTCTCCCAACCGACCACCACCATCACGATCCCCAACCCGCAACAGAGCCCGTACCTGATGGTGTGGCTCACCTCGTTGCCTCCGGGGGCCGGCGGCTTCCAGGCCAAGATCGGCAAGGTCGAGATGGCCGGCTGACGGAGTCGTCACCTACCTCGGCTCCGACGGCTTCGCAGCGCCGACCACACGGTCACCACGCTCCGCGCCTGACATTGCTCACCGAACTGCTTGCCCGGCTGAACGAGCGGCGCCCTCTCGACGATCGATGATCTCCGGCTGCCGATCCGGCCGCCAGCCGGGCGGACCGAAGACGTAGGCCAGTCGCGCACGCAGGCCGGTGGCCCCACGCACGTCCCGCGCGATCGCGCCGTATTCGTGGGTCTGCAACCGCCAGATGTTGTAGGTGTCAATCGGTTTGGTCAATCCATAGGTGGGTCGGTAGGTCTCGGGCCGGAAGGTTCGGAACATCCGGTCCCAGATGATGAAGGTCCCGCCGTAGTTGCGGTCCAGGTAGTCGGCGTTGCTGCCGTGGTGTACCCGATGGTGGGACGGCGTGTTGAACACGAACTCCGCAGGCGCCCAAAGCCTTCCGATGTGTTCGGTGTGAATCCAGAACTGGTAGACCAGATTCAGTGAGTAGACCGCGAACACCAGGGCGGGTGGCACGCCCAGGAAGGGGAGCGGCAGCCACATGATGATGCCTGCACTGTTGTTCCATTTCTGGCGCAGCGCGGTGGTGAAATTGAAGTACTCGCTGGAGTGATGGGCCTGATGGGTGGCCCAGACCAGTCGGACGCGATGGGCGATCCGGTGCTCCCAGTAGAAGAGGAAGTCCAACCCGACGAAGGCGATCAGCCAGGTGTACCAGGCGGTCGCCGGGAGCCGCCACGGTGCGAGGTAGGCGAAGACCGCCGAATACGCGAGCAGCGCCAGTACCTTCCATCCCGCACTTGTGGCGATCGAGACGAGACCCATCAGGAGGCTGGCCCGCGAATCCCGCGCGTTGTACGAACCGCGCGGCGCCGCAACGCCCGTGCCGTGTTGAGACGGACGGTCGGTCTCGGTGTGCTCGAGCTTCCAGGCCGCCACCCATTCGAGGACCACCATGAGGACGAAGAACGGGATCGCGAGCACGGTCGGCTCGCGCATCGCCTCCGGTAGGAAGTCGAACATCGATTCTCCTGCTGGTCCGTCAGGTGATCTGACACGTCAACATGTCAGATAGTAGTTCTGACACGATAGCGTGTCAGATAGAGTCGTGTAAAGAGATTCGCAGCTGTGACCACCGACGATGACGAGGAGTCCGATGAGCGCCCCCGAGGGACGTCGCTACGGCGGTGCCGACGCCGACGAACGGCGCGCCCGGCGACGGGTCGAGCTGATCGCCGCCGGATTGGATCTGTTCGGCTCCGACGGTTATGCGAACACCTCGGTGAAGCGGGTGTGTGAACACGCCGGTCTCACGCAGCGCTACTTCTACGAGTCGTTCAGCGACCGGCCCGCACTGCTGGCCGCGGTCTACGGAGATTGTGTGGAGTTCGCCCGGGCCGCGACCGTCGCCGCCGCAGCCGGTTTCGTCGCCGATGGTGGGGGAGTGGGCGCGGTCGGTGTCGCAGCTCCCGACGCACCCGACGTCGCACGGGCGGCGTTGACCGCATTCGTCCGGTGCCTGGCCGACGACGCCCGTCGGGCGCGGGTGATGCTCGTCGAGGTCGTCGGGGTCAATCCCGATCTGGAACGCTTGCGGCTCAACGCGATCCACGGGTGGGCCGATCTGATCCTGACGTTGGCGCTGGGGGAGCAGACGGCCGATCGCACGCAGCGCCTGGCCGCCATCGGACTGGTCGGCGCGGTCACGCAGCTCCTGGTCGATTGGTACACCAGTGCCAACGGGGAGTTCGCCGCGCCGGCCGACGCCGGTCCGGACCTGTTCGACCTCGACGCGATCCTCGATGTGAGCGTAGAACTGTTCGTCGCCGCGTACGAGAGCCTGCTGGGCTGACCGCCTGCCCCGCCGACGGCAACCAGTTTTCCACCGACGGCAACCAGCTCTTCGTCGACAGCAACCGGTTTTCCGCCGACGGCAACCGGCATTCCACCGAGAGCAACCAGCTATTCGCTGACTGTGCACCACCGCGAATCATCCACTCGTCCACAACCTCTCCGGTGTCCCCAGAACTGTGGACAACGTGCAGGTCAGTGCGCCGACGACGGTTGGTGTCCACTAACCTTCTCGGCATGACTCGGGGGAGCGTCGACGCGCGCAGCGACGAAACTCTGCTCCGCGCCCATGTCGCCGGTGAGCCCGACGCCTTCGCGACTCTGATCGAACGGCACCACACGTATCTGTGGTCGCTGGCCTGCCGCACGAGCAACAACCCCGAGGATGCTGCCGACGCCTTACAGGACGCCCTGCTCAACGCGCACCGGATGGCATCGCGATTCCGTTCCGACGCCAAGGTGACGAGCTGGCTGCATCGGATCGTGGTGAACGCCTGCCTCGACCGCATCCGCCGTAATCGTGTGCGCCGGACGGTACCGATCCCGGAGTACGACCTCCTGCTCCTCGCCGACGACCACGACCAGATGGCTGCTGTCGACCTCTCGATCTCCATCGGCAGGGCTCTCGACACCCTGCCGCCGGACCAGCGTGCGGCGGTCATCGCGGTGGACGTGGAGGGCTACTCGGTCAGTGAGGCCGCCGAGCGGCTCGGTGTGCCGGTCGGAACCATCAAGAGCCGTTGCTCACGCGGCCGGCTCCGACTCGCACAGGCTCTCGGTCATCTCCGAGAGTGCTGACGACGTCGGATCGGCTCGTCACCGTGTTCGGAGATGACCGAGCATGATCGCGAGTTCGGCGCGCCCACGTGCACACCGGCTCTTCACCGTGCCGGGCGCGACCCCGAGATGGTCGGCGGTGTCGGCGACGCTGTAGCCCTCCACGTCCACGGCGATGATCGCGACCCGTTGATGCGCCGGCAGGGCGGCCAGAGCGTCCGCGACATCGAGCCGGAAGGCGAGCCGGTCGGCCGGATCGGTGCCATCGGAGAGGTCTCGGGCGTCGTCTTCCGGAAGTTCGACGGCCAGGCGGATCTGGTTCCGCCGCAACCTGTCGAAACACGCATTGACGACGACGCGGTGGAGCCACGACCGGACCTGGGCATCACCCCGGAAGCGGCAGGCGTGACGGTGAGCGTTGAAGAGGGCGTCCTGCAGGGCGTCGGCGGCGTCGTCGGGATCGCGCGCCGTGCGCATCGCGACCGCCCACAGGTAGCTTTCGTGGCGGCGGACCAGCGCAGGGAAGGCCGAGGGATCGCCTGCGGTGTGTGCGGCGAGCAGTTCGACGTCCGAACGGTCGTCCGGAGCCGGGGATCGATGGAACCCACCGGACTCACCACCGCCGATCGCGCCTCCCGCCACGGCGCATGTCAACACGCTCTTACCCCTCGCATACCGCTGAAGGGGCCGACCCGGGTTGGGTGGTCCGCTTCAGGCTTTGTGTGCGACCGGGCTCGGACATCCAGAGCTCCGGGAACTTCCACCTCGAGAGGCGCGCGTTTGTGTCGCTGATGCTAGCAGTCGAGGAGGTACCGATCCCACCGCTCAGTCGGTGGTGGCCGGTGCGAAACGACCGACGAGCAACTGATTGCCCACCGCGCCCGGGTAACGCCTGAGCCGGAACCGCACCTGCGCCCACGCGCCGCCCGGCGCGAGCAATCGCACCGGCGTGGGTACCTCGTAGTCGTCGAGTTCGTTCTGCAAGGCCTCCCGAGCGCGCAGGAATTCCGCGCAGTCGTCGGGATGGATGAGATTGCCGGGCAGATCCGGATGGTGGTCCACCGCGGATTCCGCGACATAACTCGGCCGGGCCGAGAGCCAGTAGATGAGGAATGGCACCACATCCTCGGGATCTGCCGGATTGGTCCGGAATGCGACCAGGACCGCCGGCCGTACATCACCATCCCGGTCGAGATCGACGAGACGGAGGGCGGTGAGCGGATCGACGCGGATCGGTTCGGTGTCGGTGACGTCGTGGAACAGTCCCCGCACCTCGTCCGCGTCGGGACCGACACCGCTGCGCGCGAGACCACGCCAGGTCATCAGGTGACTGTCGTCGTGCAATACGGTGAGCGGGCCCTGGAACGTGGTGCGCGTGCCGTTGTTCGTGCACAGTTCGGCCAGTTCGTTCAGTGCGTCGAACTGCACCACCTTGCGCAGGAACTGGCCCGGGTCGCGAGTATCACCGAACCCGTCCGGACTCTGCGACGACATCATGTACGACTCCAACGTGTGTCGTGCGATCAGCGTCTGGGGATCCCAGTTGACCGATGCGATCGCGCGCTCTGGCGACACCGGCTCGCTCGGGGTGTCCACCCAGGTCTTGACGCCATACACCTCACCCTCGTATCCGAGGACCGGCCGCAGGACCACCCGACGGTCACCCAGTCGCCCCCCGATCACCCGATCGAGCGACCGCCGGGACCTGATGACCTCCGAGATCGGCGCGGCAATGTCGATGCCGTCCGATCTGGTCAACGCACGGACCGACCCCCAATCGCGAAACTCGCCCTCGCGAAAGACAATCGACCTCGTCTCGACGTCGAGGCACTCGATCAGGTACCAGGTCATCGCTCAGATCTTTCGCGGGGTTGCAACGACCGTGAAGGGTTCGGGCCTCAGCGTGGCCCGCTCCCGCATGACGAGTTCGTCGGAATTCTCCAGCCGGAACCGGAATCTCGACAGAAGCGATGCCAGCAACAGAGTCGCCTCGTGCATCGCGAACTGGCGTCCGATACACGATCGAGGGCCGGTACCCCAGGGGGAGAAGAACTTTCGTGAACTGGCGGTGATCCGTTCCTCAACAAACCGATCCGCGCGGAACTGGTGGGCGTCCGGGCCCCACACCCCGGTGTCGCGCTGCGCGGCCAGCGCGAGCACGAACACCCCTCGCCCGGACGGCACACGGTAGCCACCCAACTCCTGGTCGGTGCGCGCGACCCGGAAGAAGCCCGGGGCCGGCGGCCACAGTCGCAGACATTCGTTGAGGTAGGCGCGGATCTGTCGGGACTTGACGACCCCCTCGTAGGTCAGCGGGGCCGGGTCGAGCTCCGTCGAGGCGATCCGGTCGCCCGAAACCGGTTCGGCCGCCAGGTGATACAGCGCCACTTCCATCAGCGCAGCGGTCGTCTCGTGCCCTGCGGCCAGGAATGTCAGCACCTGGTCGGTGACGTTCTGTAGTGGCAGTCGATCACCCGTATCGGGATCCTCGGCCTCGAGCATGAGGCCCAAGAGGTCGGCATGTCCGTAATCACCCGACTGCAAACGGGTTTCGATGATCCCTTCGACGAAAGTCCGACAGACCGCGATGTCTGCATTACGGCCCCGCGCACCGAGCAACTCACGAACCGTTCCCACCAGCGGCACGTCGTTGGTCGATTCACTGGCCCAGACCAGCACGCGCCCAAGGGAAGCCAAGAACTGCTCGGTTCCCTCCGCGGCACCGTCACGATGGCCGAGCAGGCCCATGCGGCACGAGAACCCCGCCCGCCCGATGACTTCCAGGGTCGCCGAGGTCATGTCCTGGTGCACATCGACCACCGGCGACATCGCCCATTTCGCGGCCAGGTCGTCGGCGACGCTCGCCATCGCGTCGTGATAGATCCGCATCGCCGACTGCGAGAACCCCGGAGTGAGGATTCGACGCGCCTGCCCCCACAGCGGGTCCTTCGACCGCGCCGTGAACAGGCCCGCTCCGGCGAGTTCGCGCAACTGAGCGAGCGGTCCGACGAGTGCGCGACCCCAGGAACGCTCGTCCAGTGTCTGATTCGCCAGATCTGCTCCACCCACCACCACCAGACGGTTCCCGAGCAACTCACGCTGGAACACGGGGCCGAGCCGGAGGGCCAACTCCGCCTCGTGCTGGGTGGGCCGGCGCCGATCTGCTGATCGGACGTCTCCGAGGATGGGGATGCGACCCGGCGGATGTGGCAAAGCACTCAGTGGCTTGCTCACGATGTACTGCCTCTCGACGATCGGATGGTTGGCCAACGAGCGCGGGGACCGCGCTGTCACAGCATGTTGCCAGTACCGAGGTGGCGACCCCGCGCCGCTGCCACCTGCTTCCGGATCCGATGGAACCGGACCGCGGACCGGTGCGTCTTAAACCTGACGATCACGATCACAGGCACGACCAGATACCAGTCGGACGCCGCGCTCGGTCCACCCACGGTGGATCAGGTCCGGGGGAGAGAAGTGGGAGAGTGGAGCGATGATCCCGCCGGGAGCAGCAGACGACTCTGACAGCACGGCGTCGCGCTACCCGCAACCGCCTTACTCGACCGATCTCCTCGCAGACCTACACGCCGATGTCCTCCCGCCTGACGTCGCCGAGTACATGAGATCGCGCATCACTGACGACCCTGATGCCCGAGCGGTTCTCGACGCCCTCGACCGCACGACCGCGCAACTACGCGGCGCGGCCGTGCCATCGGTTCCCGTGCCTGCCGAGGTGGCGTCCAGGACGCGACAGACACTCGACGAGATAGGCGCGGAGGCCTCCGCCACCGGCGGCACCGTCGTCGGTATCGCGGAACGCCGGCGGCGAAAGGTGCCCGCCCGTTGGTTGGCGGCCGGTGGGGTCGCCGCCGCGATCGTCGCGGTCCTTGCAATCACCGTCGGAGTGCTGCGGTCACCGGCATCCGACCCACCGATGCAGGCAGAGCCGTCCGGGCACACGACCACCGACCTCCAACCCGGTGATCATGCCGCGCTGCTGTCCGTATTGGGGAAGAAGGACTTCGCGCCGTTCGGATCGCAGGAGGCGCTGCGCCGCTGTACCGGCGCCAACGGGGTCGCGGCCGATACCGTGGTCCTCGGAACCGGAGCGGTCACCGTACGCGGACACCAGAGTGTGGTGATCCTGCTGTCCACCGGCACCGCCGGCCGCTTCGACGCCCTGGTCGTGGCACCCTACTGCACCACCGGGAATCCCGCTCGCATCAGCCGGACCGTGATCGGCGGCTGACGCCGCGCCGGACAGTCACGCCGGCCCGACCTCATGTGATCGACCACGCATGCCTCCCGCCGCCGGGAACATCTGCCCTTACCCTGATGTTGAGACAGCCGAGACAACAGGTGCGGCTTCGAAACGCAACGCGCCAGTCGAGCACGGAGGACGGATGACCCAGCCAGACAGCCAGCAGATCCACGACCTGATCATCATCGGATCAGGCCCCGCCGGCTACACCGCCGCGATCTACGCGGCTCGCGCCGAGCTCGCGCCGATCGTTTTCGAGGGCACGCAGTTCGGTGGCGCCCTGATGACCACCACCGAGGTGGAGAACTTCCCCGGTTTCCAGGGCGGCATCCAGGGCCCGCAGCTCATGGACGAGATGCGGGAACAGGCGATCCGTTTCGGCGCCGACCTGCGCATGGAAGATGTGGACACCGTGCGCCTCCAGGGACTGGTCAAGGAGGTCGAGGTCGGGGGCGAGGTGTTCCGCGCTCGTGCGGTCATCCTGGCCATGGGTGCCGCGGCGCGCTACCTCGGGGTCGAGAACGAGCAGACCCTGCTGGGACGCGGTGTATCCGCATGTGCGACCTGCGACGGTTTCTTCTTCAAGGATCAGGACATCGCCGTGATCGGCGGCGGTGACTCCGCGATGGAAGAGGCGACGTTCCTGACCAAGTTCGCGCGCAGCGTCACCCTCGTTCATCGACGTGACGAGTTCCGTGCGTCCAAGATCATGCTCGAACGCGCCCGGGCCAACGAGAAGATCCGGTTCGTCACCAACTCGGCCGTGACCTCCGTCCTCGGCGACAACTCCGTCACCGGGCTCGGGCTCACCGACACCACGAGCGGCGAGACCAGCACAGTTGACGTCACCGGCATGTTCGTCGCGATCGGGCACGATCCGCGCAGTGAACTGGTCCGCGGCCAGATCGACCTGGACCCGGAAGGGTACGTGCAGGTCGCCGGCCGGACCACCTACACATCGCTACCGGGCGTGTTCGCCTGCGGCGACCTCGTCGACCACACCTATCGCCAGGCCGTCACGGCGGCCGGCAGCGGCTGTTCGGCGGCGATCGACGCGGAGCGCTGGCTCGCCGAACAGGGCGACGTCGACATCGACGCCGGACTCGAGGGCGAGTTCGTGGTCGTCGACGCGCCCGCGACCGCCTGACACACCACCCGTCACACCTACTTCTGACGTCCATAAGGAGGACACCATGGGAGCAAACACCGTCGCCGTCACCGACGCGACCTTCAAGGACGAGGTACTCGGCGCCGACAAGCCGGTACTCGTCGACTTCTGGGCGACCTGGTGCGGCCCGTGCAAGATGGTGGCACCCGTACTCGAGGAGATCGCCCGCGACCACGGCGACAAGCTGACCGTCGCGAAGCTCGACGTCGACGCCAACCCTGGGGTCGCCCGCGATTTCCAGATCATGTCGATTCCGACCATGATCCTGTTCGAAGATGGCAAGGCCACCAAGACGATCGTCGGCGCCAAGGGCAAGGCTGCCCTCCTGCGTGAGCTCGACGGAGTCGTCGGCTCGCCTGCATGATCAACTGACCTGCGGTTACCCCGGCACCGGACGAAGGTGCGGGGCCGCAGGAGCCCGATGATGGCGCCCCTGGTGGCGCCATCATTTGGTCGTGCCGTCGCGACCTGAAAGAATGCTCGGTGTTTGGCGGCGGTGTGCGGTGAGCACCGATCTGGGGGACGCTGACACCCATACCCATCCACCGCGCTGCCTGGACGAGGAGTTGCTGATGCCGTTGTTCCGACTCGGGGATCATGGCTCGGCTGTCGCCGAGATCCGGAATATCCTCGTCGGACTCAGACTGCTGACGTCGAGTCCCGCGCCTGAGAGCATGTCCGGCACAATCAGTGGCTGGACACCTCCAGAGGCGATCTTCGACGACGCGTGTGATCGTGCCGTCCGTGCGTTCCAACAGGAGCGCGGACTGATCGTCGACGGCATCGTCGGACCGGCCACCTACCGCGCACTGCGCGAGGCCTCGTATCAGCTCGGTACCCGCGTACTGCTCTACCGTCTGTCCGCACCGATGGTCGGCGACGACGTCGCGACTCTGCAGGGGCGCCTCCAGAATCTCGGCTATTACACCGGCCTGGTGGATGGCACCTTCGGTGAGACCACCCACAACTCGGTGTGCCTGTATCAAAGCGAGTACGGCCTCTCGTCCGACGGAATCTGCGGGCCGGCGACGCTACGTTCGCTCGAGCGGCTCGGCACCCGCGTGACCGGCGGGTCGCCGCACGCCATTCGCGAGGAGGAGCAGGTCCGCCGATCCGGCCCGCAACTCTCCGGCAAGCGAATCCTCATCGACCCGGGTTCCGGTGGGCTGCATGATCTCTCGTCCGGCGTCACCGCCGAACTCGAGTCTGCGGTGCTGTGGGATCTCGGTTCCCGGCTGGAGGGGCGCATGGCCGCGGCCGGAATGGAGACCTTCCTCTCCCACGACGGGCGAGGCCGTCCCGGCGACGATGAGCGCGCCCGGGTCGCCAACCTCGTCGACGCCGATCTGATGATCTCGCTGCGCTGCGGTCATTACCCCAACGACCGCGCACATGGTGTGGCGTCGTTCCACTTCGGCAACTCACACGGGTCGTTCTCGACCATCGGCCGCAACCTCGCGGGCTTCATCCAGC
Source organism: Gordonia sp. DT101 (assembly GCF_049844895.1). Classification (NCBI taxonomy): domain Bacteria; kingdom Bacillati; phylum Actinomycetota; class Actinomycetes; order Mycobacteriales; family Gordoniaceae; genus Gordonia; species Gordonia sp. DT101. The sequence continues at coordinate 1,010,220 of NZ_JBNCLX010000001.1, forward strand.
GCGAAATCGCCGCGCGCACCAGCCTCACCGACTGCCGGACGCACGAGCGGACCTGGGATGTGCTGCGGCTCACCAGGATGCCGGTGGCGCTGATCGACATCGGCTACATCACGAACCAGAACGACGCGGAGCTCCTCAACGACCCCAAGGCCCGCGACGTCATTGCCGAAGCCATCCTCGTGGCCGTGAAGCGGCTGTATCTCCTCGGCGAGAACGATCGCCCGACAGGTACCTACACTTTCGCGGAACTTCTTGCGGCGGAGCGCCTTTCCAGCTGACCCTCGCCAGCTGGCCCTCACCACCTGTCGACGTCCGGCTGACCCCGACGGCCGCGTCAGCGCTGTCGACGTCAGCGCTGTCGATGGCCGACCGGCACCGATGCCGGCCGCTCCTCGCGCCCGGCAAGATCCATCGCGGCCATCACCACCAGCTTCTCGAGGGCGTGCTCCACCTCGTGTTTCCAGCCCAACCCTTCGTCGAGTTCGAGGCGGAAGCGCGGAAACCGCGGATGCGATGCCACCAGATCGAATCCGGAGTCCTTCAGGAAGTCCGCATCGATGATGCATTCCGTGCAGAGGTTCGCCTGCGGACTGTCGTGCATCGCGCGGGTGATCTCCACGATCGTCTCATCCGCCCAGACCTGCATCTCACTCGATATGGATTCCAGAGCACCGAGCTCCGCCACCTCGTCGTGTTCGGATGGAGGCTGGCTCAGCCCGGACGGGTCAGCGGATTCCGCCGGCGTGCGAACGATGCCGAATGCCTCCACAGCCCGCACACCACGACGGACCAGATTGGTCACGACGCTGTCGAGAAGGATGGGAGCCGCTTCTTCGAATCCGGGTTCGGTACGAATGGAAGTCAGGAGCACCGCGTCGGCGCTCACCGGAGAAGTGGGGAAGTGGCCCGACCGCGGGACACGTCCGGGTGGCGCGTAGAACGCGGTGCCCACGTAATGACCCGTCTGTCCGTCAATCGCCACCTGACCGCAGGTGCCCCACTCCAGGAGCACGCCGGAGATCCACGCTTCCTTGTCGAACTCACTCTCGAATGATGTCCCGAACTTGCCGAAGATCTCGTTCTCGGTGGCCCGCGACGACGATGGATTCACCTCCCAGAACACGCAGCGGCGGGTGTGCATCGGCAACGACTCAAAAGATTCGAGATCGAGACGGGTGACCGCGAGATTCATTCCGACATCTCCGCCTCGCCCACGTGTGAAAGTTCGAAAGTGTAGTGCGGCAAGAGATTTCGTACTTTCACCGTCGTCCTCGCTGATCAATTGTCACTGTGACGTATCACCCGGGTACCCGCGTAAGGCATTTTCACACGGTCACGAGACCCCACGAGGGTCGACGACTCCGACGATGCGTTCGAGGTCTTCGACCGAGCCGAACTCCACCACGATTTTGCCTTTTCGCTTCCCGAGACTGACTGTAACCCTCGTGTCCAGTCGGTCCGACAGTCGCTCGGCCACGTCCTGCAGACCCGGCATCTGCATCGGTTTGCGCTTGGCAGGGGAGGACGGCGCCGACGGATCCCCGTCGCCACGATTCGAGAGGGTCACCGCCTCCTCGGTGGCGCGGACCGACATGCCCTCTGCGACGATCCGGGCAGCCAGCGCCTCCTGGGCGTCGCTCCCGGTCTCGAGGGACAGCAGCGCCCGCGCGTGACCGGCGGACAGCACCCCCGCCGCAACCCGTCGTTGGACCGGTACGGGCAGCTTGAGCAAGCGGATCATGTTCGTGATCAACGGTCGCGATCGTCCGAGGCGATTCGCCAGTTCCTCGTGGGTGACGCCGAACTCGTCGAGCAACTGCTGGTAGGCGGCAGCCTCTTCCAGGGGATTCAGCTGGGCGCGGTGGATGTTCTCCAGCAGCGCATCGCGCAACATATCCGCATCAGCGGTCTCACGCACGATCGCCGGCAACGCTTCGAGACCGGCTTCTTGACCGGCACGCCAGCGACGCTCACCCATCACCAGCTGGTAGAGAACCCCATCGTCGGTTGGCGCCGACAGGCGCCGCACCACGATGGGCTGCATCAGCCCGAACTCCTTGATGGAGTGCACGAGCTCCGCCAGCGCTTCCTCGTCGAACACCGTGCGTGGCTGCTGCGGGTTCGGCTGGATCTGCGCCGGCGGAATCTCACGGTAGACCGCGCCCATGTCGTTGGTCTCCGATGCGGCGCCATCTGAGGTCTCGCCATCCGGTGCATCGCTCGTCGACGCGACGCTCTTCGACACGACGCCGGGGGATTCCTGGCCCGGCCGATCAGATCCAACGCCTGGAGTGGTCCTTCCGATCACCACATCCGCCGCGGCCGAACCGAGGCGAGGCCCGCTCGGCTCATCGCCGTCGGGCGGGCCAGTGGGGATCAGCGCGGCCAGACCACGCCCGAGTCCGCCTCGACGCTGTGCAGTATCTCGCTGACTCACTGCTGTCCTCTCGCTGGGTGAACCGGGAGCATCGGCGAATGCCGTCGCACTACGCCTTCGAATCCTATCCGTACCGACCGACTGTGATCCGAATGCCGGGAACTGGCCAAACAGAGTGCGTTCACCGAGGTGACAGCGCTCATCATTGCGCTGCACCCCGCAGCGCCAGCTCTCTGCACGCGTCGAGATAACTCATCGATCCACGTGAACCCGGGTCATATTCGATGATGGTCATGCCGAAGCCCGGGGCCTCAGAGACCTTCACGCTCCGCGGGATGATCGCCTTCAGCACCTTGTCACCGAAGTGATTGCGCACCTCGTCCGCGACCTGATCGGCGAGCTTGGTCCTGCCGTCGTACATGGTGAGCACCACGGTCGAGACATGCAGCGCCGGATTGAGATGTGCCTGGACCAACTCGATGTTGCGGAGCAGCTGGCCGACCCCCTCAAGCGCGTAGTACTCACACTGGATCGGGATCAGAACCTCTTTGGCCGCCACCATCGCATTGACCGTCAGCAGGCCGAGGGACGGCGGGCAGTCGATGAGCACATAGTCGACGTCGAGGTCTCGTAGCGTGTCCTCGTTCAATGCGTTGCGAAGTCGGTTCTCCCGAGCGACCAACGAGACCAGTTCGATCTCGGCGCCGGCCAAGTCGAGCGTGGCAGGCACGCACAGGAGCCGATCGTTGTTGGGGCTCTTCTGCGTCGCTTCGGCGAGCGTGACCTCACCCAGCAACAGTTCGTAGACCGATGCGATGTCCGGAGCGCGATGATCGATGCCGAGTGCCGTACTCGCGTTGCCCTGGGGATCGAGATCGACGACGAGAACACCGAGTCCATGCAGGGCCAGGCCCGCAGCCAGATTCACCGCGGTGGTGGTCTTGCCGACGCCACCCTTCTGGTTGGCGATCGTGAGGATCCGAGTCTTCGGCGGGCGGGGGAGTTGGCCGGAACCACCGGGCGTGAGGACCTGACTCGCGCGCGCGGCCGCAGCGGCTATCGGGGTGTCGTGGAACTCGGGTCGTGATGTCGGGGGGGCTGGGGTTGGGGGAGCTGGGGTCGGGGGGGTAGGGGAGCCGCCACCGATAGTGGTTTCACGTGAAACACTCGGGTCCTGATCGACCACGCTTGGACTCCTTCGCCCGACTTCGTAACCTTCGGCAACCTGCCCCGCGTGGGCATCTCGATGATCAGCGGCTTCCGATGCCGCCGACCGATCACCGGTCTGCCGTCTATTCTGCGCCCTCCGTGGACTCCACACCAATCCGGTCACCTCTTCTTGTTGCGTGTTCGCGAACGCTTGCCAGAACCCCCGCCGATACGCCGTTTCGTCCCGATCACCACGGTGGTCGGGACGTCCAGGACGCCCTTTCCGCACTCGTCCACCCGGAGGTTGGTGATCCCGGACCGACCGACAAGATCGCGGTCGCGGTCGATCTCCTCGCGGGCAGACGCACCCTTGATGGCCACCATTCTGCCGTCCTCCCGAACCAGAGGACCGGACCACTTCGCCAAGCGCTCGAGTGGCGCCACCGCACGCGAGGTGACCACATCAGCGTCACCCACCTCCACACGGATCGCCTTCTCCTCGGCACGCCCGCGAACCACCCTCACGTCGAGCTCCAACTCCGCAACGATGCGGCGCAGGAAGTCGCTTCGTCGCAGGAGAGGCTCCACGAGCGTCACAGACAGATCCGGGCGCGCGATGGCCAGGGGGATTCCCGGTAGCCCTGCGCCGCTCCCGATGTCGACGATCGACTCGCCGTCGTCGATCACGTCGCCGATGACTGCACAGTTGAGGATGTGCCGATCCCAGAGGCGCGGCACCTCCCGCGGTCCGATAAGCCCGAGAACCACACCATCACCCGCAAGTGCTTCGTGGTACCGCTCGGCGATCTCCAGACGGTCACCGAACACGGTGACGGCCTCTGGGGGAGCGGGCCGCCTATCGTCCGTCTCGGTTGGTTCCACGTGAAACATCCTTTCATCGGCAATGCATGGGCCCGCTCTGTTTCACGTGAAACCAACGACGATGCTTTGCTTACTCCACGCGTTTCACGTGAAACAGCAGAGTGGCTGCCACCCGTGAACTACATCAGTGTGATTACTGATCCCGGATACAACAAAGTCCCGGCCGTAACCGGGACTTCGTCGCGTGCGTTCACAACACTAGCTGGATCGCAGTACCACCACACGGCGCCTGGGTTCGGCGCCCTCGCTCTCGCTCATCACGCCGTCGACAGCCGCCACAGCATCGTGCACGATCTTGCGCTCGAACGGCGTCATCGGGTCCAACTCCTCGCGGACACCCGACTCGCGAACACGTTCCGCCACCTCGCTACCGATGCGGGCCAGCCGGTCGCGACGATCCGCACGCCACCGCGCGATGTCGAGCATCAGCCGACTCCGATCGCCTGTCGCCTGCTGCACAGCCAGACGCGTCAGCTCCTGAAGCGCGTCGAGCACCTCACCCTTACGGCCCACGAGCTTCGTCAGATCATCGCCACCGTCGATGCTCACGATCGCGCGGTCACCGTCGACGTCGAGATCGATATCTCCGTCGAAGTCGAGGACGTCGAGGAGTTGCTCGAGGTAATCGCCGGCGATCTCGCCCTCTTCGACGAGACGCTCTTCATCGTCACGCTCATCATCATCCGAGTCGTCATCATCAGACTCGACATCATCAGACTCGACATCATCAGACTCGTCATCCGAGTCGTCCACATCATCGGACGCGGCCTTCTCGGCGTCGGTGGCCGGAGCTTCTCCCGCAGCAGCGGTCTCGGCCCCAGCGGACTCGGCATCTGATGTCTCGACCACAGCGCTGTCGGTGACCTCACCAGCCGACTGCGCGGCGTCGTCGCGGGTCTCCTGCTCGTCCTGTGCAGCGGTCTCTGCTGTCATCTCAATTCCACCTAACTCTGCTTCTGATCAACGTCTCTGGTGCCACCCACGAAGGGGGGAGGGGAGTGGCCGCCCTCGATCAGCGGCGTCCGCCCGGACGGCCGCCCTTCTTACGTTTCGCATTGCCCTTACGGTTCTTGCCCGCGACGTGAGCGGTACCCGACTTCTGACCGGCCGGGGCCTTCTGTCCACCGGCCTCGCCACTCGGGCCCGTCTTCGCGTTCTTCGTCGTCGCGCCGCTACCGTTGCCACTCGATGCCGATTCATCTGACGGCGCGCTCGCGTCCGGGTCGGACGTCTCGGCATCGTCGGCCTCGACCGCATCAACGGTCGTCGACGACGCCGGAGCAGCCTTCGCACGGCGATCCGGACGGAGCCACCGCTGCAGACCGCTCAGCGGTCCGGCCGATGTCGCAACCGCAGCAGCAGCCGATTCCGGCTCGTCGCCGTCTCCGTCCGCCTCACCCTTGGTGAGTTTTCGACCGGGATCGGGGCGCGCACCCGGCTTGGGCGCGTTCGCTTTCTGCTTCTCCTGCTTCTCGAGTTTCGCGGCCTCTTCTTCCTTCGCGATGCGACCGAAGACGATGTGCTGCTGGCCGTAGGTCCAGATGTTGTTACTCATCCAGTACAGGAGGATGGCCACCGGGAAGAACGGACCGGTCACGAGGATGCCCAGCGGGAAGACGTACAGCGCGAGCATGTTCATCATGCGGGTCTGCGGATTCTCGAGCGCAGCCTCGGGCTGACGAGCCACCGAGGCTCGTGAGTTCATGTGCGTCGCAATCGAGGCGACGATCATCATCGGGATCACCACGACCACGATCTGTCCGCGGGTGAAGTCGATGGGGGCACCGGGCTGAACGAATGCCTGGAACTGCTCGACCGGTTCGGTGATGAATGCCGACAACGGGACACCGAACAGCCGGGCGTCCAGGAAGTTCTGGACCAGTTCCGGGCTGAAGGCGTAGTTACCCACCAGACGGGTCTGCTCCGGCGACATGCCGAGCTGGCCCATCCCGGTTGCCGTGCGGTTGAACGAACGCAGCACGTGGAACAGGCCGATGAACACCGGGACCTGCAGCAGCATCGGGAGGCAGCCGAGCAGGGGATTGAACCCGTGCTCCTTCTGCAGCTTCTGCATCTCCTCGGTCATCTTCACGCGATCCTTGGCGTACTTCTTGCGGATCGCCTGGAGCTGAGGATTGATCTCCTGCATCTTCTTCGTGGTGCGGATCTGCTTCACGAAGGGCTTGTACAGAATGGCGCGCAGGGTGAACACGAGGAACACCACCGACAGCGCCCAGGCCACACCGTTGCCTCCCGGCGTATCCGGCGTGATCTCGGCGAACAGCCAATGCCAGACCCACATGATCCAGGAGACCGGATAGTAGATGAAGTTGAGCACGGGTCAGTTACCCCTAACCTCTGACGGTGTGTTTTCGGTGGCTCTGAACAGTTCCCGGAACCCACGTTCGGGTACCGGGTCGTAGCCGGGTTTGTGCCACGGGCCGCACTTGAGCAGCCGCACGATCGACAACCACCCGCCATAGACGAATCCATGGCGGGTGAGGGCCTCGACGGCATAGGCCGAGCACGTCGGCTCGAAGCGGCACGTGGGAAGCCGCAGTGGGGAGACCCAGGTGCGGTACAGCTCGATCAGGAAGACGATGATCCGCCGCGGCAGAAGGTAGAACCACCGCGTGGGTGTTCTCCGTTCGGCCCCGTTCTCGGAATCGGTCATCGCAATGCCTGACGGTCGGAAGGGTCGAAGGTTTCCCGGACTCGACGTCGCGACAGCGCGTCGCCGATTTGTTCCGAGAGTTCGATGCTGCTGAGTTCCGCGGTCGACCTGCGGGCCCGGATGACCATCATGGTCTCGGGAATCCGGAAATCAGCACGGCACAGATGAAAGGCTGCACGGAGCCGTCGTGCCACGCGATGCCGGATGACCGCATTGCCGACGGTCTTGCTCACGATCAGCCCCAGCCACGGTCCACCGACCGTGGCGATATCGGGACCGCGCGGACCGTCGGGGCCGGTTGCCGACCCCGTAAGCGGAAGAACATGGATGACGAGGTCACGCGTAGTCACCCGCACACCGGTCTTCAGCGTGCGATCGAAGTCGGATCCCCGAGAGATCCGATGCGCAGCAGCCACCATCGATACCAGCGACCGGCGATGTCGAGGACACCGCCGGTGTTGTCGCTGTCGAATCAGGCGGTGAGCTTTGCGCGGCCCTTGCTGCGGCGACCGTTGACGATGGCGCGGCCGGCGCGGGTGCGCATCCGCAACCGGAAACCGTGCACGCGCGAGCGACGACGATTGTTGGGCTGGAAAGTCCGCTTTCCCTTGGCCATGGGTGACTCCTTGTGCTCCTGCGTGGCGCCGCGCCGACTGCACGCGCGAACCACATCCTTCTTGGTGGTCTTCTGATCCCGGTGCGGTGCCGAACTGTTGTCGGTTGGGCGTCCGTGGCTGCGCCGACCGCACCCGAACTCTCTCGGGAACGATCACCACATGACCACAGGCCACCGCGCAAATACGCAACCTGGATGACCAGTCGAGACTACTGAGTACGACCGAGCAAATCAAACGAGCACAAGGCAAACACCGCCCCACGTGACGTCGCACACAGGTCACCCCGGGTGGACCACCATCCGGATGCACAATCGCGGTGACCTAATCCACCGATTCACTTTGTCGGCGGGACTGCACTCTGTTAACTTCGGGCGCAGAGTCAACGAAGAGAACGATTCAGTGGACCCTTCCGGCCGCCAGAGCGCTCAACGTACCCCCAGATCTGTACACAGCTGTGGACAACCATGTGGACAACTCGTGGCAGGGTGCGGCATGGTGACATCCTCATGACCGACGCTGGTCGTTGTTCCGGCAGGAGGGCCTGGCTACTTATGAGTGATGCACCGTTGATTGACGCCCCGTTGAGTGATGCACCGTGATGAGTGATCGCGATACGTTCGGCGAGGTCTGGCAGAGCGTGGTGGCCGAGCTCAACAACGATGCCGCCGCCCACGACCACGAACCGTTGACCCGCCAGCAGAAGGCCTGGCTCTCGCTCGTCCAGCCGCTCACCCTCGCCGAGGGGTTCGCACTGCTCACCGTGCCGACCCCGTTGGTCCAGGAACAGATCGAGCGCAACCTCCGCGACACCATCCGATCGGCGCTGAGCCGGCACCTCGGCCAGCCGGTCGATCTCGGCGTCCGCATATCCACTCCGGTCGTCGAGGAGCCGCTCCCCGAACCCGTGGCACCGATGACCGAGCGATCCGATCCCGCGGTCGCCACCGTCGCACCGCCCGCGCCCGCCCAGAGCGGCTTCGACGGACGACCCGAACGTGCTTCCACCTCGGAGCCCGCCGACTGGTCGACCTACTTCGCCGAGCGGCCGACTGCCGGGCAGTCGCCGTCGAGTGCCAACCTCAGTCCGAAGTACACCTTCGACACCTTCGTCATCGGAGCATCGAACCGATTCGCCCACGCGTCAGCCGTCGCCGTCGCCGAGGCACCCGCCCGCGCCTACAACCCCCTCTTCATCTGGGGCGAGTCCGGCCTCGGCAAGACCCACCTCCTGCACGCGGCCGGCCACTACGCGCAACGGCTGTTTCCCGGGATGCGGGTGAAGTACGTCTCCACCGAGGAGTTCACCAACGACTTCATCAACTCCCTGCGTGACGACCGGCGGGTCGCGTTCAAACGCCGGTACCGCGACGTCGACGTCCTGCTCGTCGACGACATCCAGTTCCTGATCGGCAAAGAAGGTATCCAGGAAGAGTTCTTCCACACCTTCAACACGCTGCACAACGCCAGCAAGCAGATCGTCGTCTCGTCCGATCGTCCACCGAAACAGCTTGCGACACTGGAGGACCGACTCCGAACTCGTTTCGAGTGGGGTCTGATCACCGATGTTCAGCCGCCCGACCTGGAGACGCGGATCGCGATCCTGCGCAAGAAGGCGCAGATGGACAACATCGCCGTGCCCGACGACGTGCTCGAACTCATCGCGTCGAAGATCGAACGCAACATCCGCGAGCTCGAGGGCGCCCTCATCCGGGTCACCGCCTTCGCCTCCCTCAACAACGCCGACCTCGACAAGTCGCTCGCCGAGGTGGTCCTGCAGGCGCTGCTGCCCAACTCCGGGACCCTCGAGGTCAGTGCAGCCAGCATTCTGGCGATCACCGCCGAGTACTTCGACATCTCCGTCGAGGAGCTCCGCGGACCCGGCAAGACCAGATCGATCGCACAGGCGCGGCAGATCTCCATGTACCTCTGCCGCGAACTGACCGACCTCTCACTCCCGAAGATCGGCGAGACGTTCGATCGCGACCACACCACGGTCATGTACGCCGAGCGCAAGATCCGCAAGGAGATGGCCGAACGACGCAAGGTCTACGACCACGTCCAGGAGCTCACCGCGCGCATCAAGCAACGCGCCGTCTGAGCCACTCCGCCGACAACTCTCGACTCGAACCACAGGGTTTGTCATGCCCGGATCCCTTAGATCCGAGCGGATCCAGTGACCGATTCTTGTCATCAGCCGTTGTGGACAACCCTCGGGATAACCGGCGCCCACTTGTGCACCGAGCGTGGAGAGAGGTTGAACAATCGTGGGATTCCACATGACCGAGCGATCGGCTCGACAGATATCCACCGCACGTCCACAACCACCCGTCCGCGCTGACCAGCCACAACCAGCGTCCGTACACAGATCCACAGGCCCTATTACTGTCATGGATCCTTCTCTAGAGAATCTCTTATAAAAGAAGGGACTGTGCACAGTGAGCGTCGGAACACGATCACCGCCACGACATCAACGCGTTCAGTTCCCCCCAACACCCCCCCGTCTGGCACCCTCGTTCTACAGTGGAATCCCAACCCGGAATCCCATTCGCATGAGCGAGCGGTACTCCGGCGGGAATCCCCATGCGAACCGCTCAAAGCACTCGCCCCGGGTCGATCCGGATCGGTGCTCGGCGGATTCGGGTGGACGTGACGAGAGTCAGCAGACGAAGAAGGGCAACCACCCAGCATGAAGTTCCGTGTCGCGCGTGACGAGTTCGCAGATTCCGTTGCCTGGGTGGCCCGCAGCCTGCCGGCGCGTCCACCGGTTCCGGTGCTCGGATGCGTCGTCCTGACCGTCGGGGACCCGGGCGCCGAGAACGCAGCGAGCGGGCCCCATGGCGACGGCTTGGAAGTCTCGGGCTTCGACTACGAGGTGTCCGCCCAGGAGACCGTCGCGGCCGAGGTCGCCGAGCCCGGCAAGGTTCTCGTCTCCGGGCGGTTGCTCGCCGACATCACCAAGGCGCTGCCCAACAAGCCCGTCGACGTGAGCCTCGACGGCACGCGCGTCGCCATCGCCTGCGGCAGCGCCAAGTTCTCCCTGCCGACGATGCCCGTGGAGGATTACCCGGAGCTGCCGACCCCGCCGTCGGTCACCGGGACCATCCCCGCGCAGATCTTCGCCGAGGCGATCGGCCAGGTCGCCGTCGCCGCCGGCCGCGACGACACGCTGCCGATGCTGACCGGTGTCCGCGTCGAGATCGAGGGCAACCGCGTCGTCCTCGCCGCCACCGACCGGTTCCGCCTCGCGGTCCGCGAATTGGAGTGGGATCCGACTGCTCCGGACACCTCCGGCGCCGTGCTGGTACCGGCCAAGACACTTTCCGAGAGCGCCCGTACCGCGGGATCCGAGTCCACGGGACAGATCTCGTTGGCATTCGGCACCGGATCCGGCATCGGCGGTGAGGGGATCCTCGGCATCCTGGGTGAGACCAAGCGCACCACCACCCGCTTGCTCGACGCCGAGTTCCCGAAGTTCCGTCAGTTGCTCCCGGCCAGCCACACCGCCATCGCGACCATCGAGAGCGCCCCCCTGATCGAGGCGATCAAGCGTGTCGCGCTCGTTGCCGAGCGCGGGGCACAGGTGCGGATGGAGTTCAGTGAGGGCACCTTGCTGCTCACCGCAGGTGGCGACGAGGCTGGCAAGGCGGAGGAGGAACTCGCCGTGCAGTTCCACGGCGAGCCCCTCACGATCGCCTTCAACCCCGGGTACCTGCAGGACGGGCTGTCCGCCATCGGCGTCGCGTCGGTGGATTTCGGATTCACCACGCCGAGCCGACCCGCGGTGCTGCGTCCGTCGACCGGCGAGGAGCCGGTGGCCGACGAGTCGGGCGCGTACGTCGCGCCGGACAGCGTCTTCACCTACCTGCTGATGCCGGTCCGTCTCCCCGGCTGACCCGCGGATCCGTCCATTTTCCAAGCGTCACCGAGCGGAGGGTCGTCGATGCAACTCGGACTGGTCGGTCTCGGGAAGATGGGTGCCAACATGCGCACCCGGATCCAGGAGGCGGGACATCACGTCGTGGGGTACGACCCACGACCGGAGGTCTCCGACGTCGCCTCCCTCGCCGACATGGTCGGTGCTCTGGAGGCGCCGCGGGTGATCTGGGTGATGGTGCCGTCCGGAGATCCGACGCGGACCACGGTGGCTGGACTCGCGGATCTGCTCGAGGCCGGTGACCTGGTCATCGACGGTGGAAACTCCAAGTACACCGATGACCTGCCGAATGCACAGGCCTTGGGAGCCAAGGGAATCGGGTACATCGACTGCGGTGTGTCCGGCGGTGTCTGGGGCCTGGAGAACGGCTACGGACTGATGGTCGGCGGATCCGACGACGACGTCGCGCGGGCCATGCCGATCTTCGACGCATTGCGGCCACCGGGGGACCGTGCCGACGGTTTCGCCCATGCCGGCCCGGTCGGCGCCGGGCATTACGCCAAGATGGTCCACAACGGTGTCGAGTACGGGCTGATGCACGCCTACGGCGAGGGTTACGAACTGCTCTGCGCCGAGCCGCTGATCACCGACGTCGAGGGCACCCTCCGGGCCTGGACCAAGGGGACGGTGGTCCGATCCTGGCTGCTGGAACTGCTGGTGCGGGCGCTGCAGGAGGATCCTGGATTCTCCGAGATCTCCGACTACACCACGGATTCCGGCGAGGGACGGTGGACCGTCGAGGAGGCCATCCGGCATTCGGTGCCGGCCAACGTCATCTCGGCGGCGTTGTTCGCGCGATTCGCGTCCCGCCAGGATCAGGGATCGCCGGCGCTCAAGGCGGTGTCCGCGCTGCGTAACCAGTTCGGCGGACATTCGGTGACCGACAAGCAGGGGCGTTCGGTCGGCGAAACCGGTACGCCTGCCGCGGATTGACGTGTTCGTTCGCGACCTGCGTCTGCGTGACTTCCGATCCTGGCGCGAGATCGACCTGACCCTACGCCCTGAACCCACCATCTTCGTGGGACGCAACGGATTCGGGAAGACCAACCTGCTCGAGGCCGCCTTCTATCTGGCACATCTGAGGTCGCACCGGGTGAGTTCCGACGCGCCGCTGGTCCACCGTGGCGCCGATGCCGCACTGGTCACGGCGACGGTGGAGAACGCCGGCCGCGAACTCACCGTTCAGTTGCAGATCAAGGCCGACGGGGCCAACAAGGCTACCGTCAACGGCAGCCCATCCCGTCGGTCCCGCGACATCCTCGGGATCCTGCGTGCGGTGATGTTCGCACCGGAAGACCTGATGTTGATCCGCGGGGACCCGTCGGACCGACGACGCTTCATCGACGAATTGGTGGCACAGCGCGGCCCACGTTGGGCAGCAACACGTTCCGACTACGATCGGGTTCTCCGTCAGCGTTCGGCGCTGCTCAAGACCGCCGGCGCGGCACTCCGGCGCGGTGGTTCCGACGCGGATTCGGTGATCAGCACTCTCGACGTCTGGGACGGTCAGCTCGCCGACCTGGGCGGGCGGGTCACCGCGGCGCGGATCGAGGTTCTCCGCGATCTGACCCCCCATGTCACCGAGTCCTATGCGGCGATCGCACCGCATTCACGTCCGGCGACCCTGGCTTACCGCGCCGCCGCCGGCCCGGACGTGGTCCCGCACGACGACGGGCCGGTCTCCGCCGACGAGATCGGTGCGATCCTGCTCGCCAGGCTCAGCGAGCTGCGCACCAAGGAGATCGACCGCGGGGTCAGTCTGGTCGGTCCGCACCGTGACGACATCGACATCGTGCTCGGCGACGATGTGGCGAAGGGGTTCGCGAGCCACGGCGAATCGTGGTCGCTGGCGCTGGCGCTGCGACTCGGATCAGTCGAGCTCGTGCGGGCCGACGGGGTGGAACCGGTGATCATGCTCGACGACGTGTTCGCCGAGCTCGACGCTCAGCGTCGAGCGCAACTGGTGACGTTCACCGAATCGGCCGAACAGCTGCTGGTCACCGCTGCCGTCCCCGACGACATCCCGTCGGCGATCGCGGGTCGGCGCGTCAATGTCGGCGTGACGGAGGACAATGGTTCCCGAAGCTCGGTCGTGAGCGGCGACGACATCGGGGAGGGCGACACATGAGCGACGACTCGGCGGTGCCCGATCGGCCGGATGGCGCGGGCACGCCGTCATCGGGTTACGAACTGGCCCGACAGGCGCTCGAGGAGGCCCGCGCAGCCGCGCGGGCTGCGGGTAAGTCGGTCGGTCAGGGACGTTCCTCGCCCATCACGGGTGTGCGCCGGAACGCGGGCAGGCGACGGAGATGGTCCGGATCCGGTCCCGACGGACGCGATCCGCAGCCGCTTGGACGGCTCGCCGGCAATATCGCCAAGGACCGCGGCTGGCAGCCGCATATCGGTCAGGGCACCCTGTTCGGGATGTGGGAGCAGATCGTCGGCACCGACATCGCCGCTCATGCACAACCGACAACGTTGAGCGACAACGTCTTACACATCCAGGCGGAGTCGACGGCGTGGGCAACCCAGCTGCGGTACATGCAGTCGACCATTCTCGCAAAGATCGCCGCCGCCGTCGGCGACGGCATGGTGACCAGCCTCCGGATCACCGGACCGAAGGCGCCGTCGTGGCGCAAGGGTCCCCGGCACATCTCCGGTCGTGGTCCGCGGGACACCTACGGCTGAGAGCCACCTCGCCACTTGCTGGGCCGCGCCTAGCAGATTCCGGACCGCAAAGCGAGGTCAGCTTTCCCCCAGACCGTAGATTTGCCTCCGATCCACAATCGGACCGGCATCGGCCGAAAAAAATCGATCTACGCGGACGGTAGCGGCCCCGGATACCCGTTTCTGTTCGGGTCAGGCAGTACTATGTAGTAGTTGTCCCGACAGGGGTGGACGTCAGCCGGTCTCCGGGCCCGGGCTGTATACCGATCTCGTCCGCGTCACCGGCGCGGATCAGGTCGACGTGTGTCCACTGCTGCGGGTATCACCGAGACAGAAGGAGCGGACGCAACTCGTGGCCGACACCAACGACACCAGCCAGTCTGACAGCGCTGCGGCGAAGAAGGACCGTAAGCCGAAGAAGTCGGGCGAGTACGGCGCCGACTCGATCAGCATCCTCGAAGGTCTCGAAGCCGTCCGGAAACGGCCCGGTATGTACATCGGGTCGACCGGCGAGCGAGGGCTACATCACCTGATCTGGGAGGTCGTCGACAACTCGGTCGACGAAGCGATGGCCGGCCACGCGAGCCGGGTGGACGTCACCCTCCTCGAAGACGGCGGTGTCCAGGTCGTCGACGACGGTCGTGGCATTCCGGTGGACATGCACAAGACGGGCGTGCCCACCGTCGAGGTGGTCATGACCCAACTCCACGCCGGCGGCAAGTTCGATTCCGAGGCGTACGCCGTCTCCGGTGGTCTCCACGGCGTGGGCATCTCGGTGGTCAACGCGTTGTCGACCAAGGTCGAACTCGAGATCAACTACGGCGGATTCCACTGGGACCAGACCTATGACTACGCAAAGCCGGGCCCGCTCAACCAGGGCGATGCCACCCGCAAGACCGGCACCACCGTCCGGTTCTGGCCGGACGACAAGATCTTCGAGTCCACGGCCTTCAGCGCTGAGACGATCGCCCGCCGTCTGCAGGAGATGGCCTTCCTCAACAAGGGCCTGACCATCACCCTCACCGACAATCGTCTCAGTGACGAAGCGGTGGTCGCCGAGGCCGAGATGGACGAGGGCGACGACTCGGCCGAAAGCATCAAGTCGGAGGCCGAGAAGGTCCAGAAGGCGGCCAAGGTCCGCACCCGCACCTACCACTATGCCGACGGCCTGATCGACTACATCAAGCACCTCAATCGCACCAAGAACGCCATCCACACCTCGGTGATCGGGTTCACCGCCAAGGGCACCGGGCATGAGCTCGAGATCGCGATGCAGTGGAACGCCGGCTATTCGGAGTCGGTGCACACCTTTGCGAACACGATCAACACCCATGAGGGTGGTACCCACGAAGAGGGCTTCCGTGCGGCACTGACCAGCACCGTCAACAAGTACGCCTACGACAAGAAGCTCCTCAAGGAGAAGGACGGCAAGCTCACCGGCGACGACATCCGCGAAGGCCTCGCAGCGGTCATCTCGGTGAAGGTCGGCGATCCGCAGTTCGAGGGCCAGACCAAGACCAAACTCGGCAACACCGAGGTCAAGAGCTTTGTGCAGAAGACCTGCAACGAGCATCTCGGACATTGGTTCGAGGCCAATCCCGCCGAGGCGAAGACCATCGTCAAGAAGGCGGTCGACTCGGCGCAGGCACGTATGGCGGCACGCAAGGCACGAGAGTTGGTGCGGCGTAAGACCGCAACCGACATCGGTGGTCTGCCCGGCAAGCTGGCCGACTGCCGCAGCAACGATCCCAGCAAGTGCGAGGTCTACATCGTCGAGGGCGACTCGGCCGGTGGCAGTGCGAAATCCGGTCGGGACTCGATGTACCAGGCGATCCTGCCGTTGCGCGGCAAGATCATCAACGTGGAGAAGGCGCGCATCGATCGCGTGCTGAAGAACACCGAGGTCCAGTCGATCATCACGGCCTTCGGTACCGGCATCCACGACGAGTTCGATCTCGCCAAACTGCGGTATCACAAGATCGTGCTGATGGCCGACGCCGATGTCGACGGTCAGCACATCTCGACCCTGCTGCTCACCCTGCTGTTCCGGTTCATGCGGCCCCTCGTCGAACACGGACACGTGTTCCTCGCGCAGCCACCGCTGTACAAACTCAAGTGGCAGAAGAGCGCTCCCGAGTTCGCCTACTCCGACCGCGAGCGTGACGGACTCCTCGAGGCCGGCCGGACCGCGGGCCGGAAGATCAACGCCGACGACGGTATCCAGCGTTACAAGGGTCTCGGCGAGATGAATGCCAAGGAACTGTGGGAGACCACGATGGATCCCTCGGTCCGGGTGCTTCGTCAGGTGACGCTCGATGATGCGGCCGCCGCCGACGAACTGTTCTCGATCCTGATGGGGGAGGATGTAGCCGCCCGCCGCAGCTTCATCGCCCGTAACGCCAAAGATGTTCGCTTCCTGGATGTCTGACCACACTTCGCAGGCCGCCCCGCCGGTTGAGGTGCGAGGCACCGTCCTGAGATGCGAGGAACGAGCCACGAAGGAAGCGCTGGCGACGAGCTCGAAACCCTGTGTGAGAAGGAATCTTCATGACTGACACCACGCTGCCACCCGCCGACGGGCCCGGGGACCGGATCGAACCGGTCGACCTCGGCCAGGAGATGCAGAACAGCTACATCGATTACGCGATGAGCGTGATCGTTGGCCGCGCGCTCCCGGAGGTTCGCGACGGCCTCAAGCCGGTGCACCGCCGACTGCTCTACGCATCCTTCGACGCCGGTTTCCGGCCCGATCGCAGTTACGTGAAATCGGCGAAACCCGTTGCGGAGACGATGGGTAACTATCACCCCCACGGTGACACCGCGATCTATGACGCGCTGGTGCGTCTCGCCCAGCCGTGGTCGATGCGCTATCCCCTCATCGACGGGCAGGGCAATTTCGGCTCGCGTGGTAACGACGGCGCGGCCGCGATGCGTTACACCGAGGCCCGCCTCACCCCGTTGGCGATGGAGATGCTGCGCGACATCGACAAGGAGACAGTCGATTTCACGCCCAACTATGACGGCAAGACCAACGAGCCGACCGTCCTCCCGTCGCGTATCCCGAACCTGCTGATCAACGGTTCCGGCGGTATCGCGGTGGGTATGGCCACCAACATCCCGCCGCACAACCTGAACGAGGTTGCGGCCGCGGTGTTCTGGGCGCTCGACAATCCGGATTCGGATGACGAGGCCCTGCTGGCCGCGTGTATGGCTTGCGTCAAGGGACCGGATTTCCCCACGGCGGCACTCATCGTCGGCGGACAGGGCATCAAGGATGCCTACACCACCGGCCGTGGCAGTGTCCGGATGCGCAGCGTCGTCGACATCGAGGAGAACAAGGGCACCACGACCCTCGTAGTCACGGAACTGCCGTATCAGGTCAACCCCGACAACTTGATCCAGTCGATCGCCGAACAGGTCAACGAAGGAAAACTCAAGGGCATCAGCCGGATCGAGGACCAGTCCTCGGACCGCGTGGGGATGCGCATCGTGGTCACCCTGCGCCGCGATGCCGTCGCCAAGGTCGTCCTGAACAACCTGTACAAGCACAGTCAGCTGCAGACCAGCTTCGGCGTCAACATGCTGTCGATCGTCGACGGTGTGCCGCGCACCCTGCGTCTCGATCAGATGATCCGTTACTACGTGGCGCACCAGATCGACGTGATCGTGCGGCGGACGCGGTACCTGTTGCGCAAGGCCGAGGAACGAGCCCACATCTTGCGCGGTCTGGTCAAGGCGCTCGACGCCCTCGACGAGGTGATCGCGCTGATCCGTGCGTCGGCCAACACCGAGTCCGCGCGCACCGGGCTGATGGATCTGCTGGAGATCGACGAGGTCCAGGCCGATGCCATCCTCGCGATGCAGCTGCGCCGGCTGTCGGCGTTGGAGCGACAGAAGATCGTCGACGAGCTCGCCGACATCGAGCGGGAGATCGCCGACTACAAGGACATCCTGGACAAGCCGGAGCGGCAGCGGGCCATCGTCCGCGACGAGCTGACCGAGGTCGTCGAGAAGTACGGGGACGAGCGCCGGACCAAGATCATCGCGGCCGACGGTGACGTCTCCGACGAGGATCTGATCGCTCGCGAGGACGTGGTCGTCACGATCACCGAGACCGGCTACGCGAAACGTACGCGAACCGACCTCTACCGCAGCCAGCGCCGCGGCGGTAAGGGTGTGCAGGGTGCCGGGCTCAAGCAGGACGACATCGTCAAGCACTTCTTCGTCAGCTCGACGCACGACTGGATCCTGTTCTTCACCACCAAGGGCCGCGTGTACCGCGCCAAGGCGTACGAGTTGCCCGAGGCCAACCGCACCGCTCGCGGTCAGCACGTCGCCAATCTCCTCGCGTTCCAGCCGGAGGAGCGGATCGCGCAGGTCATCCAGCTGAAGACCTATCAGGACGCGCCGTATCTGGTGCTCGCGACCCGCAACGGGCTGGTGAAGAAGTCGAAGCTCGAGGACTTCGACTCGAACCGTTCCGGTGGCATCGCGGCGATCAACCTACGCGGTGAGGACGAACTGGTCGGCGCACAGTTGTGCAGCGCCGATGACGATCTGCTGCTCGTGTCGCAGAAGGGGCAGTCGATCCGGTTCCACGCCGATGACGAGGCACTGCGGCCGATGGGCCGACAGACCTCGGGTGTGCAGGGCATGCGATTCAACGGCGACGACGAACTCTTGTCGCTCAATGTGGTCCGAGAGGGTACGTACCTCCTCGTCGCGACCTCGGGCGGCTACGCCAAGCGGACCGCGATGGACGACTATCCCCTCCAGGGACGTGGCGGCAAGGGCGTGCTGACCATCCAGCACGACCGCAGGCGCGGAGAGATCGTCGGTGCGCTGATCGTCGACGACGACTCGGAGCTGTACGCCATCACCTCGGGTGGCGGCGTGATCCGGACGGGTGCCAAGCAGGTCCGACGTGCGGGTCGGCAGACCAAGGGGGTGCGTCTGATGAACCTCGACGAAGGCACCACCTTGCTCGCCATCGCCCGTAATGCCGACGAACCGGACGAGGAACCAGAAGCATCGGCGGGTCCCGACAAGTAGCGTCCGGGCTCGGAGACCGGTAGCAGTTAGTGTGGGGCATACGACCACCGAATGAGGGAATTGCCAGTGAGCTCACCGAACACACCGGACGACAAGAAGCCGACAAACGGGGATGTCGGTCCTCATACGGTCTCTGGTCCGGGTGCACAGGCGCCCGGATCCGGGAGCGGGCCGGGGTCTCATGGCGCCGGGAGCGGCGCGAGCGGGCCGAATGCACACGGCGCCGGTAACGGGCCGCACGCGAGTGGTCCGGGAAGCCTCGTGCCGCCGTGGCAGCGCGGTCCGAACGGGACGACACCAGGCCAGGCGCCGACGGGTCCGAACGGGTCACCGCAACACGGCGAGGGTCCCAACGGAACCGCGCATCAGCCCGGACCGCCGCCGCGCGGGATCGTCAGTGCCACCGCTGCCGCCAGCATGGCCGGTCAGCAGGCGCCGATCACCAAACTCGACGATCCTCGAGGCGATTCGGCCACGTCGAACTTCCGAGGTGAATCGAGCGGACCGCGGGGAAGCACCGCGACGGCCACCGAGGAGTCGACGGAGAAGTTCGTCGAGTCGCCGACCAGGCACATCGAGCGGGACGAGCTGCCCGGTGAGAAGATGCCGAATCTGGACGCCATTCACCATGTGAACGCGCAACCAGCAGCGCAACAGACTGCGGCGCGGTCGGCACCCACGTCGATCGGTGGCAGGCCGCTGCGGGCGCCCGTTCAGATCCGACGTATCGATCCCTGGGCGACCTTCAAGATCGCGGCAGTGCTGTCGGTGGCCGGCTTTCTGATCTGGATGATCTCGGTGGCGGTGCTGTATCTGATCCTCGACGGCATGGGCGTGTGGGACCAGGTCAACAGTTCGTTCGGCACCCTGGTGACCGCGGACGGATCCAGCAGCGAAGGCGACATCATCGGGGCGGGCTCGGTGTTCGGCTGGGCCGTGCTGCTCGGGGCCATCAATGCGATCCTGTTGACCGCTCTGGCGACCATCGGTGCCTACATCTACAACCTCTGCGCCGACATGATCGGCGGCGCCGAGGTGACGCTCGCCGACCTGGACTGACAGACCCCCGACCACCCGTTTTGTATGTTCGGGCTCGGTTCGGGTAATCTCACACCTCGGTTCAAGGGCCTATAGCTCAGGCGGTTAGAGCGCTTCGCTGATAACGAAGAGGTCGGAGGTTCAAGTCCTCCTAGGCCCACTGCGAGAGGTGTTCCGCACACCCGATTCGCACCCAGTTCGGTCGTGACGCGACCGGTCCGGGGCCTTAGCTCAGTTGGTAGAGCGCTGCCTTTGCAAGGCAGATGTCAGGAGTTCGAATCTCCTAGGCTCCACCATTTTGACCGTCCTCTCCCTGGGGCCTCAGCGTCTCCCCGCGTGCGGGCGCATTTCGATCCTCCAGAAACCTCACCTGTCGCCAACGACCTTTGTCGCGCCAAAGGTGTCTGACGAGGGTTGGGGTGGCTGCCGTCCCTCGTGGATCGCCCGCGACGCTCACGGGCCTATGATCCGATGACACACTGGATGCCTCGTAGCGGAGAGGTGGGCTGTCCATGGTGCCGGAGCCGGTGCAGGTCGACGAGGCGGAACTCCGTCGACAATTGGCGGCCGTCTACCGGCTGGTGGCGCACTTCACGATGACCGACCTCATCTTCACGCACATCTCCGTGCGGCTACCCGGACCCGACGACCAGTTCCTGATCAATCCGTACGGACTGTTGTTCGAGGAGATCATGGCGTCCAACCTGGTTCGGATCGATCTCGACGGCCAGGTGGTCGGGGAGACCTCGGCGCCGGTCAATCCGGCCGGGTTCGTCATTCACAGCGCCATTCATCGCGAACGTCCCGATGCGCGTTGTGTATTGCACACCCACACACTGGCCGGGTGCGCGGTCGCCGCGTCAGAATCGGGGTTGCTCCCGCTCAACCAGATCTCGATGGAGTTCGCGGGACGGGTCGGCTACCACGACTACGAGGGTGTGGCGCTCAACCTCGACGAACAGAAGCGACTTGTGACCGACATCGGCTCCCACCCGGCGTTGATCCTCCGCAACCACGGTCTGCTGACGGTCGGAACCACTCCGGCGCAGGCATTTCTGCGGATGTACTACCTGAACAAGGCGTGTGAGATCCAAGTGGCGGCAACACGAGCCGGCGGGGTGGTCATCCCGGACAGCGCCATCGTCGAGCACACCGCACAGCAACTCAATGGCGAGACGTCGGGAGATGACTTCATCGACGACGTGGGCTACGCCCTGGCGTGGGAGGCGATGCTGCGGCTCGTCGAGCGGATTGCGCCGGACTACAAGGAGTGAGGGAACGATGACGACGCCATCGATTCGGGGTCCGCTCGACGCCAGCCAGGTGCCACGCTTAACGGATCGATCCATCGTCGGGTGGCCGGCGGACCGGTGTACATCTCGGTCGGCATCGATGTCCTCGATCCCGCGCATGCGCAAGGGACCGGAACCCCCTCGAGGCCGGAGGGATGTGACGTCGCGAGAGTTGCTGATCACGCTGCGTGGCCTGGTCGATCTGGACATCGTGGGTGCCGACATCGTCGAGGTCGCGCCAATGACCATGCCGAGATCACCGGTATTGCAGCAGCCCATGTTGGTTACGAACTGTTGTCGGTGATGGCAAAGCGGGGCAGCTTGGTTGTTGCTCCCTCCGTTCACGGACAGAACCGGGCGACCTAGGATCGGTGGCAGGTCTGGCGATTTGGTGAGGGGCCCGCGTCCCCAATTGCTATGGGACTCGGTTGGCCCCGTGTAGTAGGTGGTCTGCGCTATTGAGGGACAGTGTTTGTGTCCCGCCCAGCATTCGCTAGGTTTGAGGGGTTGTCGACGTGATTCTTGGGGGCGAGCCGCATGCGTAAGTTGGTTGTCTTGTTGATTGCTGCCTCAGCGGTGGCAATGACCTTGTTCGGAGTGGGGGTGGGATCGGCACAGCCCCAACTCCCACGCATTGGCTACGGCGACAATTTCGGAATGTTCGGTGATCATGACTTCTGTCGCGGAACCGTAAATATCGGCCTGACTGCCCCGAATGGGAAGCGAGGCGTCACTCGGCTTACAGCGACGTCGTTCGGCTTCACCGGAAACGGCAAAGGTTGGGCCAGGAACCCGAAGTGTCGAGTCTTGCTGATGACGACGCATCTGAGTGGCAATGCTTTCTACAAGCAGACGTTAGTTCCCGCTACGTTTGGTCCCCACCGCGGCGAGCGGGTGACAAAGGATATTTTCACCGGCTCTGGACCCGTCCAGTTCACGATTGCCTCATACGCCCGTGGCACGACTGTCCGATCGCCGCAGTCTTACGGCACAGGGTGGCTAGTCCTCGTCCCCTAGGGCCAGATCTCCCCCTCGTCTCGGAAGTCCGGCGCGAGATGGTTCAGTCTCGGGTGTCGTCCGAGCGAATGATTTTGAACGTGTCTGGCTCACTCGGGCGGGTTCGGGTCGGAAACACGGCCACGGCAGTGTCACAATCCGGACGGCGATCCACGGCGAGAACGGACATGGCTGGTCGGGTATTCTGCCAGCGAGCATTGTCGGGGCGCGGTTGTGATGCTGTTTCGGGGGATTCACTTGACGCAGGGGGAGTTGTCCACCACTGGTGGTGACGCTGCGGCGGCGTGCCATAACCACGCTGGACGCAGCGCTGTGATGTACCACGCCGGCGTCGTCCCGACAGGCCACGTACGGCATGGCTTCACGACAGCCTGGGGGAGGAGGCAACAGTGGTGACCGAAGGTAGCCACGAGTGGTTTGCCGACGTGCCCGCGTGGCCCGCAACCAGCGACACCCCGGCTCGCGAACTGGCACGGGCGCTTGCCGACGCGAGGCTTGTCACCGTCGGCGCCCGACCGGTTTCTCCGATTGTCGCGCGCCCGGAGCAGTCACCACCGCCGCCTGATTCACCCCATCCGGAGCCAGCGATACCGGAGACCCCAGCGGATGACGGTTCACCAGCGCGGGCCCCTGTCTCTGATGACGATCTGTTCGAGCAGATGCGCGTCCGGACAGTCACCCCGAAGGGTGATAAGGGTCCACAACGCTTCTGGAAGGATCACCGCGGCCCGATTGTCGGGGCGGCCGCAGCCGTTCTGGTGGTCGGCGCTGCGGCTGCGCTGGCGATCGGCAAGGCCGTGAGCGGTGACGACCCCAGCGCGGAACAAGTGGCTGTGCCACAGAGCTCGGCAACCTCGTCTGCCGTAGTGGCCGCGCCTTGCCCGTCATCTACCGAAGGTGCGGTCACGACCGGCAATGATGCCGGCGACCAGAAGTCCGGGCCGGGCGTGATCAAGGCCTTCAACCATGCCTACTACGTAGAACGATCAGCGACGCAGGCTCGCGCGGTGGCCGCACCGAATGCGGTGGCATCACGGAACGTGATGCAGAAGTACATCGATCAGCGGCCACCGGGCACCGAGTACTGCCTGTCGATCACGGCACGCGGGAAGACGACGTATGACGTCGTGCTCACCGAGACTACGCCGGACTCCGATGCGGCACCGATCGTCTATCGGCAGAGGATCCAGACTGTCGAGGCGGGCGGCAAGACCTGGATCTCATCGATCAAGTCCATCGGATGACGCTCCTCCGGTGAATCGCAAACAGACCACAGGCTTCCCATCGGAGCCGCCTTTGAAAGGAACCCCATCACCATGGCTTACGCATCTGAGCGCCGGTCGCGGCATCGTCATGATCCGGAGGGTCGTCGTTCGCCGTTGTTGTTGTCGGTGACCTCGGCGGCGTTGGCGGCGTCGATTGCGGCGGGTGTGGGTGCGGGTTTGGCTCAGGCGGCTCCCGAGCAGGGCGGCACGAGCCCGAGCGACACGGCACCGCAGCAGGGTGGCACGACACCTGATGCGCCGGCACCGGAGCAGGGTGGGACGACGCCGACTCCTCAGGTGGCGCCTGCCTATAACCCGGGTCCGGGGTCGATTCCGGGTCCGCCGCAGGAGGCGCCGTATCAGTCGTATGCGGCGCCGGATTCGGGCACAAGCTATGAGAACGCCTACACGCCGTTGCCGTCGCGACCGCTGACGGCGCCGCACCTTGCCAAGCCGGTGCGGCCGATTGCGCCGCCGCCGAAGAAGATTCGTGTCGGCAACTTTGTGACTGATATTCCGAAGGGGATGTCGCAGCGGAATGTGAATTCGGTGAATGAGTGGTCGGCTTATGGTGAGGCCAAGATCGCCCAGGGTTTGATTTCGGTGGGGGTGCCCGAGGATGAGGCGTCGCGTCAGGCGGCGTCGACGATCATCGGTGTGATGACTGGCGGTACCGCGGGTGCGGTCACGTTGGGAATCCCTGCTGCTGCCTTGGGTGCTGTAGGCGGAGCGGTGATCGGGACCGGAGTCGGCGCAGTAGTTGGTACCGCGATGAGCTCATGGAGTGGGGGTACGACTATTCCAGCCCTTCTGCCTGCAGGTGCGGCCATCGGTGCGGGTGTAGGCGCAGCAATCGGGGCGGCCGGTGTCGGTGCTGCGGGCGCAGCTCTGGGTGCAGTGGTTGGCGGCAGCGCCGGCGGTGCCCTCGCCTACGCCCTCGGAGCGGGTGATCCCGGTGCACACCCCAAGGAGCCTTGGAAGCAGGGTAAGCC
Source organism: Gordonia sp. DT101 (assembly GCF_049844895.1). Taxonomy (NCBI): domain Bacteria; kingdom Bacillati; phylum Actinomycetota; class Actinomycetes; order Mycobacteriales; family Gordoniaceae; genus Gordonia; species Gordonia sp. DT101. The sequence continues at coordinate 1,035,176 of NZ_JBNCLX010000001.1, forward strand.
CGAGTCACCCAAGGCCAAGCCTCTTCCGAACCCCGGTGCGAATCAGTTCGAGTACAAGCTCGCGGCCGCGGATGCGAAGAAGTCAGGGCTGCCGGCCGTCAACTACGTCGTGAATCATCGAGGTGACGTCGACGTCGAGGTCGGGAACTGGAAGGCGAACTGGAGTGTCGAACAAGCGCTCGCACCGTACGGGCTGATGGGTGGCGGCGCCAAGCAGGGCGAGAAGTCTGCTCGCGACATGACCAAACAGCGCAGCGGCCAGCTCGAATCCACAGTTCCGGGCGGGCATGTGGACTGGCCGCAGGAAATCGCCCCAGCACACTGATCCGGGTCGATAGGCTCTGAATAGACTGGCCGCGGCCCACGAACGGGTGGGCCGCACCGAACGGGGGACCACCCGATGAGGTGCGCCCGACACAACCTAGTTCGAGAGTGACTATGAGCGAGGATGCACAGGGACAGTCCGGCACCATCCGCCCGCCGGACACCGCAGAAAACAGTGTGGTCGTCTGCGGCACTGCAGGTGGCGTTGGTACCTCGGTGGTCTCGGCTCTGCTAGCTGAGCATCGTGCGGCGACCTCACTGGGCGGCGCGTCCTGGTGGGTCGATGCTGCAGGCAACGATGGGGATCTGCACCAGCGGCTCCGTGCAACAGGTGACCAGGCGTTGCTCCGGACGGCGGCGGGTACGGGATTGCTCCCTGCTCCTGACGCGGCGGTCACCGATGTCGTTGTGCACACGTGGCGTTTCGGCGCCGTGCCGGTCGTCGATGCCGGATCGCGTCCTCTGACGGTCCTGAGTGAGCTCGAGACTCCCGAATTGCGCGACGTCACACCGGTTCTGGTCGTCGGTCCGAGGCCTGATCTCCTGAACCGCGCTCGCGAGATCTTCACCGAATGGGATGACGCCGGCGTCCTGGCACGCACCATCGTGGTGATCTGTTGTCAGGTGCCGACTTTGAATCACCAGGCGTTGACGGACATGCTTATCGAAGTTGTGGCGGGGAGAGTAGCCGAAGTTGTCGGGCTCGACTATGAGCCAATTCTTGGCGATGGAACTGCCCTCGACAAAGCTGCGCAGCAACGCTTTTCCCAGAATACCTGGACCGCGATCAATCAGTTGACCGTGGCGACCGGTGCTGTGCGCCGATGAGCCATAAGTGCCCGGAATAGCTCACGAGGTAGTCGAATAATGATGCGAAAATTGAGTACTGCATTGATGGTGCTGATCGTCTGTGTGCTTACCTGTCTGGGTGCTGGTGAGAGCCGGGCCGACACACCACTGCAGATCTTTACGGTCCAAGGGCAGAATTTTGGGACACTCGGCGACCATGACTTCTGTCGCGGTGCGATGCACGTCGGGATTAGCGCTCCAAAGGGAAGCGTGGCGTCACCCGGATGACACTAACGTCGTTTGGATTCACCGGGCGTGGCGTCGGCTGGGTGCGCAATCCGGTCTGTCGCGCGGTATTGGAAGCAAACTACTGAGGGTCTAAGTCTTCGCGGATAGTCGATGTGCCAGTAGCTTTCGGCTCGAAACCAGGCCAAAGGGTCGTCCGAGACTTCCCTACGGGGTCAGGCCTGGTGCAATTGGCCCTCATTCCATACTCGGCGAAGGGCCCAGTTCGTGTTTGGCAGGGTACGGAGGAAATTACTATTTCGTAGTGCCATAGGTTTGGCGCTTCTGCGTAGCGCGACGGGCAGTCAGCTGCAGGTGCGAATCATTCGAGGATGAGATGGCACGGAAACTGTCGGTGTTGGTTCTGGCGGGGATCGTAAGTGCGCCGAGGGAAATTGGATCCGGTAGCGCCTCGGCCGACTGCCCCGTACCGAGGTTGACTGTGTACAGCGAGAACCTGGACCTGCGCAACATCGGAATCAACTCCGATGCCTCAGACACACCGGTGCGTTCACCGCAGGCTCAGGGTGTCGGTGCGATTTTCCTGGTTCCCTGAGGACGTCGTGCGTCGGCACTGATGCATCGGCTCGAGTGAGCTATCGAGTCAAGACCCGACAAGCGACCTCTCCCGGTTCTTGAGTCCCGATCTCTCATCAGCCCCGTCGCATGTTGCCCGATGCGGAGATTGGATCACGGTCAGTGGCGTGGTTCCTCGTTGATCTGGAAGCACGGGCTCATAGCCGGTAGTGATCCCATCAACCAGGCCATGGTCGTCAGGGGTTGGGGCGCAATCCAATCCGCGTCACGGAATCACCACGAAGTTCCGTGTTCCCCACTGCACTCCCTCGGTGAAGAACTCCAACATGTGGACTCCACCACCAGGTTGCAGCACCAACTTGACGGGTTTTCCTCCGCGAGGGCCAGCAGTGACAGTGCGGTACCAACCCTCACCACGAACAATGTCCATCCTCGCCCCGACTCTCAGTTTGCAGACCGGGTTTCGCTGCCAGGTCGGTCCATCTCCAACGAACGGACCAGGTGCGTAGGTGACAAATGCTCTGCCAGGCTGCCTCGGGTCCACACTGATACCGACGTGGATGGCTCCGCGACAGCCGCTGTTTCCGCCGACCGCCCAGATGTCCTCACTGTATTGACTGATACGGGGCGCCGGATGGGGTGCTGCACCAGCGGTTCCGGCTCCTATCAATGCCGCGACAATGAGTGCGACTCCGCTGCACAAGAGGACAAAGGAACGACGGAACACGTCAGGCCTTTCAGTTCGGGTCTGGCGACAAGCCACCATGTCTCGGCGTCATGCTAGCGGACTGCGATTGGCGACCGACTATCAGACCGTGCTGAATCCGCTCGGTGTCCTCCACACGAACGACAGTGGCTACAAGCTTATGCGGCGCCCGCCTACGACCCCTGCCCCGCAATCCAGAAGTACACGAGCAAGGCCAGCACGAACACCGCGACGTAGAGCCAACCGATCCAGATGGCCACGCGCGCAAAGGGTTCGCCGAGCTCGCGACTACGCGCGATGCTCGCCCGCGAGCGGTATCCGAGATACAGGCCGACGGGCGCGGTGATCCCGAGGATCGAGAGCACCAAGGCCCAGATGGCCGTCCGGTTGGTCGGACGGTTCGATGCCGGCGAACGGGACGGCTGAGGTGGCGCGTTATGGGTCCGTGGCGGCACGGGCTCCTCCGGAACGTCGTCGACGGGTTTGTTGATGGAAGCGGAGACCTGCATGAGCGACTTCGTGCCACGGGTGATCACGCGCTGTTACGAACCTCGTCGGGCACAGGGCTTCTTCCAGCCCTGACGCAGCAGTCCCTGACGTCGTCTACCACAGTTGGCGATTCGGTGCGGTACCGGTCGTGGACGCGGGCGCTCGACCACTTTCAGTTCTGACCGAACTCGAGAACCCCGAAATGCACGATGTGACAGCGGTTCTAGTGGTCAGTCCGCGACCCGACCTCCTGAACCGAGCTCGCGAGATATTCACAGAATGGGATAACTCGGGTGTGTTGGCGCGCACCATCGTCGTGATCTGCTACCAGGTGCCGACCCTGAATCATCAAGCGCTCACCCAAATGCTCATCGACGTGGTGTCGAGCAGTGTCGCCGGAGTCATCGGGTTTGATTATGAGCCGGTGCTGGGTGGTGGCACTGCGCTCGATAGAGAAGCTCAGCAGAGGTTCGCACCCGGTTCAGGGAATGCGTTGCGCGATCTAGCCACCTTGACCAGCGGGGGCCTCGCTGAGACGTCAGATCGCCCCTAGTGGCACGTCCGGGACGATCAGTGATGTGAACGCTCTGTAAGGGCTGCGGTCCTGTCAATATCGGAGTCAACTCGTAAGCCCGGGACTTACCCGTACTTTCATCGCAGGCGTCGGAGCGTTGATGTTCGTTCCCTGAGTGTCGTCACTGTCGCTGAAGTCGTATCGGTCCGGCCAGTTCAGATGGCGCATCAATACTCCGCTCGCGTCGAGAACACCGGCAACCGCAGACAGCCAACGAAGGACTTGACGAGCCCAATTGCATCAGGGAATGAGAACGAAATTTCTTGTGCCCCAGGACAGGCCATGAGTTTGGAAACCTAGTACGTGCAGCCCCGAACCGGTGGGGAGCGTCAGGTGAACCGACTTTCCGCCGCGTGGTCCTGCGGTGACGGTCCGATTCCATCCCCCGCGAACGAAGTCCATGCCAACCTCGATGTTGACCCTGCAGACTGGATTGGCTCGCCAACGCGCACCGTCTCCCGCGAAGCTCCGCGGCGTGTACGTGACGAATGCTTGACCGGGGCGCGCCTGGTCGACATCGATGGCGACGTGGATGGCTCCGCGACAGCCGCTGTTTCCGCCGACCGCCCAGATGTCCTCACTGTATTGACTGATACGGGGCGCCGGATGGGGTGCTGCACCAGCGGTTCCGGCTCCTATCAATGCCGCGACAATGAGTGCGACTCCGCTGCACAAGAGGACAAAGGAACGACGGAACACGTCAGGCCTTTCAGTTCGGGTCTGGCGACAAGCCACCATGTCTCGGCGTCATGCTAGCGGACTGCGATTGGCGACCGACTATCAGACCGTGCTGAATCCGCTCGGTGTCCTCCACACGAACGACAGTGGCTACAAGCTTATGCGGCGCCCGCCTACGACCCCTGCCCCGCAATCCAGAAGTACACGAGCAAGGCCAGCACGAACACCGCGACGTAGAGCCAACCGATCCAGATGGCCACGCGCGCAAAGGGTTCGCCGAGCTCGCGACTACGCGCGATGCTCGCCCGCGAGCGGTATCCGAGATACAGGCCGACGGGCGCGGTGATCCCGAGGATCGAGAGCACCAAGGCCCAGATGGCCGTCCGGTTGGTCGGACGGTTCGATGCCGGCGAACGGGACGGCTGAGGTGGCGCGTTATGGGTCCGTGGCGGCACGGGCTCCTCCGGAACGTCGTCGACGGGTTTGTTGATGGAAGCGGAGTAGGCGAGCGGGCGGGGTTGCTCACTCTGCTCGGTCTTCGCGTCCGGCGTCGAATCGACAGGACTGAAGTCGTCGGAAGGTCCGAGGAATGGCCCGGGGCGGTTGACGGTCGTCTTGTCGTCGCCGGGGGTCGGTGCTTGCGTCGTCGCGTCGGAAGACGCCGCAGAGTCAGGTGGTGAGGCAGCGCGGGTCGGCGCGGCGCCGGGCGGCGGACCACCTGGCGGAGGACCGGCCGGACCGGACCCGCGAGGAGGCGGACCACCGGGGGGCGGGCCACCGCGCCCCGGCGGGGGCGGACGTTGTCCGGGAGGCGGTCGGTAACCGGGCGGCGGGGGACCACCGCGACGCGGAGGCGGAGCATTGCGCGGCGGTCCACCGGGGCCGGGGTTCCATGGCGGAGGACCGCTGCCAGGTCCACCGGGCGGGGGCGAACCGGGCGGAACCAGTCCTCGACCACTCGGTCCGCGTCGTCCCTGCGGCGGTGGGCCGGGCCTGTTCGCAGGCGGCGGCCCGGATTGAGGCGGGCGGGGAGCCCCACGGCCCGGTGGGGCTGGGGGTTGTGGTGGCGACTGAGCCGGCCGAGACGGCCCGGAGGCCGGAGGCACCGTGCCGGGCGCGGTGACAGGTGCGGTCGGGCGGCGCTCCCACGGAGCCGGGATCTGCGGGGCCGGCGTCGCGGCGCTGCGATCGTCGTCCTTCCCGCTGTCCGTGGGATCCGGATCGCCGGGCGGACGCGAGCTGTCGTCGGAGGTCACCATTACAAATTACCGGTGTGGGCGCGGCGACCGCGCCGCTACCGCTGGGTCGTTCGTCGCAGTGGCCGAGCCTGAGTGGATTTCATGACGCCGCCGTCGTCGAATCCCCTGGTGTGGCGTTGAGTTCCTCGACGCGTGGGACCGTCGCGGACACAGGTGCCGGTTCGCGACGAGAGCGTCGGACGATGACCACCGCGGCCGCGGTCGCGAGCAGGGAGGTCAGGACCGACACCGCGGCCCACACGTACTTGTTCGGCATGCCCACCAGCGTGCCAGCCCGACTGACCGCCTGTCACCTCGGACGTGTCCGACATGTTCGGGTCAGGCCTGTTGGCGGAGCGCCTGTTCGCGGACGGCCCTGTTCGCGGAGGGCCCTGTTCGCGGAGGGCAGAGTGCAGACTTGGCGTCAAGTGGTTGGATGGAGATGTGACTACTCAGAAGCAGACCGCGACCCTCCACACCAATCGCGGCGACATCGTTGTCGAACTCTTCCCGAACCACGCTCCCAAGACGGTGGCCAACTTCACCGGCCTCGCAGACGGCTCTCAGGAGTACAGCCAGCCGAACGCCTCCGGCGGCGACAGCGGCCCGTTCTACGACGGCTCGGTCTTCCACCGCGTCATCGAGGGCTTCATGGTCCAGGGCGGCGACCCGACCGGCACCGGCCGCGGTGGCCCCGGCTACCAGTTCGCCGACGAATTCCACCCGGAGCTGCAGTTCGACCGTCCATACCTGCTGGCCATGGCCAACGCCGGGCCGGGCACCAACGGTTCGCAGTTCTTCATCACGGTCGGACCGACCCCGCACCTGAATCGTCGCCACACCATTTTCGGTGAGGTCGTCGATCCCGCCTCGCAGCAGGTTGTCGACGCCATCGCGACCACGTCGACCGACCGCTCCGATCGTCCTCTCGACGAAGTGGTCATCCAGAAGATCGAAATCAACTGACCGGCCCGCAACAACCCGGACCTCAGTACGCCGCCGGCCCGCCGGCGGTGTGCTTCCGGCATCCCGACCGCCCGACCGGCCTAGCGTGCAGCCGGTGTGGTCGACCTGCCTGCCCGGAATGTTTGCGTCCGGCGGCGGTCGGACAGCACTGCGTCGACTGCCTGCGCAATGACGGCGTCCAGAAGTCCGTGACACAACCGACGTTCGCCGACCGCGGCATCCGCCCGATGGTCACGAAGCCCATGGTGGCGGCCCGCCCGTACGCGACGTACGGCCTGATCGCGGTCAACCTCGTCGTCTTCGCGATCTGCGTGATGCAGGCGAAGGGCGTCGACATGGTCCGGTCGCCGTTGTTCGTCGACTGGGCGCTGGTGAAGCCCTGGGTCGCCGGCGGCGACTACTGGCGACTGCTCACGGCCGGATTCCTGCACTTCTCGGTCACCCACATCGCGCTCAACATGATCTCGCTGTACATCCTCGGACGTGATCTCGAGGTGGCGATCGGCATCCCGCGCTACCTGGCCGTCTATGTGACGTCTCTACTCGGTGGCAGCGCGGCCGTGATGGCGTTCGGATCGGTTGCCGTCAACGCCGGTGCGTCGGGCGCGATCTACGGTCTGATGGGCGCCGTGCTGGTCATCGTGCTCAAGGCGAGGGTCTCGCCGGTCCCGGTGATCTCGATCATCGTGCTCAACCTGGTCCTGTCGGTGACCATTCCCGGGATCTCACTGCTGGCCCACGTCGGCGGCCTGGTGTTTGGTGCGGCGGCCGCCGCGGGCATCATCTTCCTGCCGCAATGGGTGCTCTCGCCGCAGCGCCGTACGGCCGCATCCGTCAGTCGGGTCGGCTGGGTCAGTGTGGCGGTTTTGCTGGTCATCGCGCTGGCCATCGGTATCGGGGCCGGGATCGCCTACGCGAACTCCCACGTCCTCGTCGGCTGACGACCCGGGGGCGCGCCTACTTGCGTTGATCCTCGACGACGAAGCCGGCTCGCCGGAGGTCGTCGGCGACATCCCCGAGGTCGGCGCCGAGATCCCATCTGCTGAAAACCATCAGGCGGGTGTCCTCACGCAGGTCGTCGGTCGGTGGCGTCGCCGGCGCATCCTCGCGGAGCACATCGAACTCGAGTTGGCCGGTGCGCCGACCGATCCGCCGGAAGTCGATCAGACGGATTCGATCGATTCGATCTCGCGGGTACGTGTGGGTGCCGCCGAGGGTGCGCACCGTGATCGCCGGCTGTGTATCCACAGTCGTGACGGCAAGCCGTGGACGTATCCACAGCGCGTAACCGGCGAAACCCAACAGCAGAAGTGCGGCGAAGCCCATCAGCACCACCCCGACCGGATCAGACGCGGTCAATATCGCCGCGACCAGCAGGATCACCCCGCCGCCGCCCAGCGCAAACGCGGCCGGGCGCGGCGTCGACCATTCGTGCGTGGATAGATCGGCTGAGTTATCCACAGGAGTTACTCACAGTGGGGATGAGTTACACACATGTGATTTCCACAATGTGGATGAATTACACACATGTGAGCCGGGTGCGTCACCAGTGGTCAGCGCCACCGCATCGTCATCAACAGACCCACCACCATCAGGGCGAATCCGATCAAGAAGTTCCACGGGCCGAGGTTGTACATCCAATGCAGGGCCTTGCCCTCGGCGCCGAGCGCCGACGGTGTCGCAACCAGGTAGAACACGATGAGCCAGGCGAGCCCGAGCAGCATCAGTCCGAGCATGATCCACACGTAGATGTTGCTCGACGGTCCGGCCTTCACCTTCACCGGCGTACGGCTGGCCGGGTTGATGGTGTAGTCGGTCTTCTTCCGGACTTTTGACTTCGGCATGACTTCCTTTGTAGTGCTGAACAGCGCGTCGGGCTGTCGGTCGGCGCGACGGTGCCGGAGATGGCCCGCATCGGGGGCCCGGCGGTCCGTCGCTCTCGCAAGAGATCTGTGTCCACGGTATCTCACCAGGTAGCTGACCCGACAATGTCGCGATTCCGACGTCGGGCGGCACAGAAAACCAGGTGACGCGCATCTGGGCGCCCGCGGTAGCCTGACGGGGTGAATCAGCCGTCTGCGCACGTGGGCGCCGGAAGCACCTCCGGCCGCATCCTGGTCATCGACAATTACGACAGCTTCGTCTACAACCTGGTCCAGTATCTGGGCCAGCTGGGCGTGGAGGCCGTGGTGTGGCGCAACGACGACCCGCAGCTCGACGACCCGACCGCCGCGACCGAGGGCTTCGACGGCGTGCTCCTGAGCCCCGGACCGGGCACTCCGCAGCGCGCGGGCGCGGCCATCCCGATGGTCGGTGTGGCACGGGCGACCGGCATACCGCTCCTCGGCGTGTGCCTCGGTCACCAGGCGATCGGCGCGGCCTTCGGTGGCACGGTCGACCGCGCGCCCGAGCTGCTCCACGGCAAGACGTCGCTGGTGTTCCACGACGACGCGGGTGTGCTGGTCGGACTACCGGATCCGTTCACCGCGACGCGCTATCACTCCTTGACCGTGCTCCCGGAGACGATCCCGGACGAATTGATCGTGACCGGCCGTACCGAGTCCGGCATCGTGATGGCGATGGCGCATCGCGAACTGCCCATTCACGGCGTGCAGTTCCACCCCGAGAGTGTCCTCACGCAGGGCGGTCACCGGATGCTGGCGAACTGGCTGGCGATCTGCGGCATCAACATCGACGAATCGCGGGTGGCCGTTCTCGAGGCGGAGATGGTCGACGCGATCGGCTGACCTGCGGGATCTCGATACGGTTCCTCGCTGCGCTCGTCGCCTACTCGATCGGCAGACGGGCGCGTGGTGACCCGATGGGCGCAAGGGCGGGTCGCCTACTCGATCGGCAGACGGGCGCGTGGTGACCGGGGACAGCTCAGCCGGGCAGCAGACTACCCTTTCCGACGACGATCGAGACCGAGCCGTTCTTGCGCACGCGGGCCCCGGCGTCGGGTTCCTGACCGACCACCTTGCCGTCGTCGGGGCTGGTGATCGGGACGTTCCGGGACGACCGCGTCAGCGTCGTGTCCGCCCAGCCCGCTGCGGCGAGCGACTGCCGGGCCTGTGCCGGGGTCTGCCCGCGCAGGTTGGGCATCACGAACATGTTGCCCCGCGACACGACGATCTGCACCGTCGAGCCCTGTTCCACGGTGGTACCCGCCGACGGCGAGCTGCTCACCACCTGTCCGGCCGGCAACTCGGAGTCGCCGGCGATCGAGACCACCTTCAGATTGACCTGTTCCAGTACGGTCCTGGCCGCATCTTCCGTCTGCCCGGTCACGTCGGGGACGGTGATCTCCCGTGGTCCGTTGCCGACATGGACCACCACGGCACCGTTCACCGGGGCCTCGGCACCGATGGGCGGCGTGGTGCTCGCCACCTTGTCCTTCAGATCGGCGCTGGAGTCGACCCGATCGGTCTTCACGTTCGAGAAGCCGAGGACGCGCAACGCCTCGGTGGCCTCGTCCGGAGTCTGACCCTGTAGGTCGGGCATCTGGTGTCGCTGTGGTCCGGTCGAGATGTACAGGGTGATCTCGGATCCCTGCGCGGCCAGTACGTTTTCCGCCGGCGCCGAGCGCGTGGCCGAACCGGGGGCGACGTCCAGACTGGGTTCCTCGAGTTGCTTCACCTTGAACCCGGCCTTCTCCAGGCTGTTCCGCGCATCGGTCAACGACTTGCCCGCGACGGCGGGCACCGGAACCTGCCGGGCAGAGTCCGAGCTCCACGGAGACCACAGCAACAGTCCGGCAATCAGGACCACGACAGCCGCGACCGCACCGATCACCGGACCACGGATGCGTCGCCGCGCCGGATCGTCACCGTCCGCGTCGGCGTCGTCACGGCGGTGGTTGCCGCTGCCACGTCGGACGCCGGCATCGGCAGCGAGGGCGCGGCGCGGGCCGCTGTCCATGAACTCGGTGCGGTCCTCGTCGGACAGCAGCATCGGCGCCGATGGTTTGCCGCCGGCGAGCACCTTGATGAGATCGGATCGCAGGTCCGCGGCCGACTGGTATCGGTTGGCCGGGTTCTTGCTCATGGCCTTGAGCACCACGGAGTCCAGCTCGCGCGGGATCTCCGGACGGATCGACGACGGCCAGGGCGGGTCCTCGTGTACGTGCTGATGCGCGACCGCCACCGGCGAGTCCCCGGTGAAGGGCGGTTCGCCGGTGAGCAACTCGAACAGCACGCAGCCCATCGAATAGATGTCGCTGCGCGGATCCACCTTGATGCCCCGCGCCTGCTCCGGCGACAGGTACTGCGCAGTGCCCATGACCGCCGACGTCTGCGTCATCGTCGACGTCGAGTCGCTCATCGCGCGGGCGATGCCGAAGTCCATCACCTTCACGGCGCCGGACTTGTCGATCATCACGTTGGCGGGCTTCATGTCGCGGTGCACGATGCCGTTGCGGTGGGAGAAGTCCATCGCGGCAGCCACATCGGCCATCCAGGTCATCGCCTGTCGCGGTGAGACCTGACCGTTGGCCCGGAGCACGTCGCGCAGCGTCTCGCCGTCGACGTACTCCATCACGATGAACGGCAGCGGGCCGTCCTCGGTCTCGGCCTCCCCGGTGTCGAAGACCTGCACGATGGTCGGATGGTTCAGTTTCGCCGCGTTCTGTGCCTCGCGGCGGAATCGGAGATAGAAGGTGGGGTCGCGGGCCAGATCGGCGCGCAACACCTTGACCGCGACGTCACGGTGAAGTCGGAGATCCCGGGCAAAATGGACTTCCGACATCCCGCCGAATCCGAGCGTCTCACCGAGTTCGTACCGATCGGAGAGATGGTGCGGTGTCGACATCACCTTGCGCTCACCATCTTTCGCTGCTCGCGATCGTCCGGACGGTGACCGGGCATGGTTGCCCGGACCGCGCTTCGAAACGACACCTCATCCATTATCGGTCAACTCATCCGCCTGGGAAGCCAGGAATGGTGAACGTCGGAAATGTCGGCCGGTTTGCCGAGGGAGCACCGGGGTCGGTGGTCTCCGGGACCGTCGTCGTGGTGGGCTCCTCCGGAGTCGTTTCCTCGGTGGTCGTCTGCGTGGTCGTCGGCGGCCGCTCGCGCGTCGTCGTCTGGACCGGCGCCTCCTCCTGAGTGGTCTCCGGGGCCTCGGTGGTGGTCTCGGTGATCGTCGTCGTGGACGACGGCGCAGGTGACTCCGGGGACGACGAATCCAGGTTCAGCAGCCAGTAGCCGAGTAGTGCGAGCGCGGCGATCAACAGCACGCCGGCGGCCCCGGCCAGTACCTTCTGACCGGTGGTCCAGCTGTTGTCGTCGGCCGGGGGCACCGGTCGGCTGGGCGGCCGGCTGGTGGTGCGCGCGGTCGCGGGCTGGGACGCAGCGGTGTCGGCCATCGACCTCGTCGTCGGTCGCATCGCGGCGGCGGCCGCAGCCCCGCCCAGGGCTCCCGCGGCGGCCGCACCGGCGATCGCGCCGGGATGTGGCGGTCGGTGACCGGCCCGGACCGCCGCGACCGCGGCCGCGAACTCGCCGCCGTTGGCGTACCGCTGGCGGGGATCCTTGGCCAGCGTGGTGTCGATCAGATCGCGGACGTTGCCGGGCACGCTCGTCGGCAGCGGCGGCGGCGTCTCACGGATGTGCTTCATCGCGACGGTGATCGCACCGTCGCCGAGGAACGGCCGGCGCCCGGTCAGCGCTTCGTACCCGACCACGCCGAGTGAGTAGACGTCCGACGCCGCGGTCGCCTCGTCGCCGGTCGCCTGCTCCGGGGAGATGTACTGGGCGGTGCCCATCACCATGCCGGTCTGGGTGACCGGTGCCGAGTCGACGGCCTTGGCGATACCGAAGTCGGTGATCTTGACCTGGCCGGTCGGCGTGATCAGGATGTTGCCCGGCTTCACGTCCCGATGCACCAGGCCCTGGCTGTGCGCGGCCTGCAGGGCACGCCCGGTCTGCTCGAGCATGTCGAGGGTGTTGGTCAGCGAGAGCCGGCCCATCCGGGAGATCACCGAGTTCAACGGCTCACCGTCGACGAGCTCCATGACGAGGTAGGCCAATGGATCGCCGCCGCCCCGGTCGGGTGTCTCGCCGTAGTCGAAGACGTTGGCGATGCCCGGGTCGTTGAGCTTCGCGGTGGTCTGCGCCTCCGTGCGGAATCGCGCCGTGAACTCGGGATCGTTCGAGTACTCGGCCTTGAGCACCTTGACCGCGACGCGCCGGTTCAGACGGCTGTCGACGGCCTCCCACACCTGGCCCATGCCACCGGTCGCGATGAGACGCATCAGCCGGTAACGATCGGCGATCGTGGTGCCACTTTGTAGCGTCATCAGCTTGCACCTCCCACCAATGCATTGATCACTGCTCGTCCGATCGGTGCCGACACCGCACCCCCTGTTGACGCGGGACCCGGGTCCCCGTTCTCGACCACCACCGCGACCGCGATCTGCGCATTCGAGGACGGCCCGAAGGCGATGTACCACGAGTACGGTGTCTCCGACTCGACGTCCGAGGTCGCCGAGTGCTCGGCCGTACCCGTCTTCGATGCGATCGAGACCGGGCCACCGGCCCCCTGTGTACTACGTTCCGACTCGATCATCAGTGAGGTCAGGGTTGCGGCCTGATCCGAACTGATCGGCTCGTTGATGGTCGTCGGTTGAGTTGTCTGCAGCGTCCGCAGATCGGCCGCCTGCAATTTGTCCACCAGGTAGGGCTGCATCCGCACGCCGCCGTTGGCGACGGTGGATGCCACCATCGCCATCTGCATCGGGGTCACCCGCACGTCGCGCTGCCCGATGGACGCCTGTCCGAGCGCGGCGAGGTCGGGGATGGCGCCGACAGTCGACCGGGACACCGGCAGCGGGGTGTCCGGCTGCTTCTCGTCGAGGCCGAAGCGCTGCGCCGTCTCACGGAACACAGTGATCGGATCCTTCATCTTGTTCGTCGTCAGATCGACGAAAGCCGTATTGCACGAGTACTTGAACGCCTGGAGCAGCGAGACAGTGCCGCCGGACGAGCCCGGGCAGGTCTCGCCGCCGTAGTTGGTCAGCGACGTGTTGGTGTCGGGCAGCACGATCGACGGCGCCGCGGTGAGTCGGACATCCGGGGTCTCGCCGTCGCGCAGCGCGGCCGCCGTGGTCACCACCTTGAACGTCGATCCGGGCGGATAGAGCTCGTTGACGGCACGGTTGAGCATCGGGTTGTCGATGTCGCCGGGCTGGTTCCACGCTGCCCAGCTCTTCTCGCGCACGTCCTGGTCGTGGCTGGCCAGTTTGTTCGGGTCGTAACTCGGCGTCGACGCCATCGCGAGGATCTTGCCCGTGTTCGGCTGCAGTGCCACCACCGCGCCGCGGCAGCCGCCCTGACATCCGTTGCGCAAACCGTCGAAGGCCGCCCGCTGCAGCCGCGGGACGATGGTGCTCACCACATTTCCGCCGCGCGGATCCCGGCCCGAGAACATGTCCATGAACCGCTGACCGAAGAGTCGGTCGTCGTTGCCGTTGAGGATCGAGTTCTGGTACAGCTCCAGTCCGGTACTGCCGTACTGGAACGAGTAGTAGCCGGTGACCGGCGCGAAGGCGGTCGCGGTGTTCGGCGGGTAGGTGCGCAGGAACTTGAGCCGGCTGTCGGTGGGCACCGACACGGCGACCACGGAACCGCCGTCGGCAGTGATCGCGCCGCGCTGCCGGGCGTACTCGTCGAGCAGCACGCGGTTGTTGCGTGGGTCGGACCGCAGCTTGTCGGCCTTGAACACCTGTACGTAGGTGGCGTTGGCGAGGAGCGCGATGACCATCACGATCACCGCCATCGACACCCGTTGGATCGGCTTGTTCATCGGCGCACCGCCTGGGTCGGCAGCGAGTCGATGCTCTTGGGCGGCGGTCGCTTACGCGTGGGATCGGGTTCGCGTGCCGCGTTCGAGATCCGGATGAGCAAGGCCACCAGGATGTAGTTGGCGAGCAGCGACGAACCTCCGTAGGACAGGAACGGTGTGGTCAGACCTGTCAGCGGGATCAGTTTGGTGACGCCGCCGACGACCACGAACACCTGCACGGCGATGGTGAACGAGAGGCCGGTGGCGAGCAGTTTGCCGAAACTGTCGCGAACCGCGATGCCGGTGCGGAGTCCGCGCAGGACAAAGATCAGATAGAGCATCAGGACCGCCGCGAGCCCGACCAACCCCAGTTCTTCGCCGATCGTGGCGATGATGAAGTCGGTGTTGGCGAACGGGACGATGTTCGGCCTGCCAGAACCCAGACCGGTGCCGAAGAGCCCGCCGGTGGCCAGGCCGAACAGACTCTGGCCGATCTGATAGCCGGAACCGTTGAAGTCGCTGAAGGGATCCCGCCAGATCTCCACGCGCACCTGCAGGTGGGCGAACAACTGATAGGCGAGCAGCGCGCCGATGACGAACAGGGTCACACCGAGGACCAGCCAACTCGCCCGCTCGGTCGCGACGTAGACCATCGTCAGCATCGTCGAGAAGATCAGCAGGGAGCTGCCCAGGTCGGACGAGTAGGCGAGCACCGCGATCGAGACGAACCACGCCGCCAGCAGCGGACCGAGGTCGCGGGCGCGGGGGAAGTCCATGCCCAGGAAGTGTTTTCCCGCGGTGGTGAACAGATCCCGCTTCGAGACGAGGAACGCCGCGGTGAAGATGATGATGAGGATCTTGGCGAACTCGCTGGGCTGGATCGAGAAGAACGGCAGGATGATCCAGTTCTTCGATCCGTTGATCTCCGACATCGACGACGGCAGCAGGGCCGGGATGATCAGGAGGACAAGGCCTCCCAGGCCCAGCGTGTACGAATACCGTGACAGCGTACGGTGATCGCGGACCAGGATGAGGATCGCCGCGAACGCGATGATGCCCAGGGCCGCCCAGACGAGTTGCTGATCGGCGTTGTGGGTGACCTCGGTGGGGTTGACCGTCTCGCCGTTGCGGCCGGTACCCAGGTCCAGCCGGTGGATGAGCACCAACCCGAGGCCGTTGAGCACTGCGACCACCGGCAGCAGCAACGGGTCGGCGTGTGGTGCGTACCGCCGGACCACCAGGTGCGCAGCACCGAACAGCACGATGTAGGCGATCACGTACTTCGCCAGATCCCAAGTGAGACTCTGTCCTTGGGCCGCCTGCACGATGAGCAGCGCCACCGTCACCAGGCCGATGGCGAATCCGAGCAGCACCAACTCCGCGGTGCGGCCGGTCTGTTCGGGCGGCTGGCGCGGCGGTGCGTGGACGGGAGTGGCGGGTTGGCTCATCAATGACCTCGGCAGATCTTGTTGCCGTCGCTGTCGTACTGCGGCGGTGCCTGCGGCGAGGTCTCGGTGGTCGGTGGGGCAGGTGCCGTCGTGCGTGGTGCCGACGGTGCCGGAGATGGGGCAGGCGGTGCTCCCGGCGCGGGCGCGGGCGCGGGCGCGGGAGCGGGCGCCGGCGTCGGCGCGGGACACAGCGGCAGGAAGTTCAGATGCCGTACCCGCTCTTCGGCTTCGGCGAGTGGCATGTTCCGGATGGACTTGCCGACGACCGCGTTGCGGTCGAGTTCGGCGAGGTCGGCGACCTGCAGCGGGGTGCAGGTGTCCGATGCGCCGTCGTCGACGAACTCGATCTCGGGGTCGGTCTGGTCGAGCCCGGTCACGCAGGCACTCTGGGATGCCGAACTGAGGTCGAGGAACAACACCTTGTCGGGTGAGCCCTGGAAGACCACGACGTCGCCGTCGACGGCACCGACGTAGTAGTTGTTGCGCACCATCGCCCGGGTGACGAAGAACCCGGCGACGATCAGCGCGATCACCGCGACCGCCGTGCCGGCGACCAGCCAACGGTGACGCCGATTGCGTGGTGGCGGTTCGTCGTCGGCCATGATGGTGGGCCGCTGCGGTTCGGCCGGTGGTGGTCGCAGCGCCGCGGCACGACCGGCGGCTGTCGCCGGGTTGGGTGTGTAGCCCTCGTCGTCGACTCCCGCGGCACCGCCGACGATGGGCCGCGAATCCCCGTACTCGGTGTCGACGACATCCGCGACGATGACCGTCACGTTGTCGGGACCGCCTCCGCGTAGGGCGAGTTCGATGAGCCGGTCGGCACATTCCTTGTGGTCGACGATCGAGCCGAGCGTGTCGGAGAGCGTCTCTTCGCTGACCACATCCGACAATCCGTCGCTGCACAGCAGGTAGCGGTCTCCTGCGCGCGCCTCGCGGATCGTCAGCGTCGGCTCCACCTCCTGACCGGTCAGCGCCCGCATGATCAGCGAACGCTGCGGGTGCGAGTGGGCCTGTTCGGGCGTGATGCGTCCCTCTTCGACGAGGGTCTGCACGAAGGTGTCGTCGCGGGTGATCTGGGTCAGCTGGCCGTCCCGGTACAGGTAGCCGCGGGAGTCGCCGATGTGGCACAGGCCGATGCGGTTGCCCGCGAACAGGATCGCCGTGAGTGTGGTGCCCATGCCCTCGAGTTCGGGGGAGTGGTCCACCTGGTCGGCGATCGCCGCGTTACCGGTGTGGGTGGCACGGTCGAGCTGGGCCAGCAGGTCGCCGCCCGGCTCGTCGTCGTCGAGGTTGCGCAGCGCCTGGATGACCAACTGGCTGGCGACCTCGCCGGCGGCGTGACCGCCCATACCGTCGGCGAGCGCGAGCAATCGGGCGCCCGCATACACGGAATCCTCGTTGTTCGAGCGGACCAGCCCACGGTCGCTTCGCGCGATATAGCGCAACACCAGTGTCACGGGCGCAGCTCGATCACGGTCTTGCCGATGCGAATCGGGGTGCTGAGGGGGACTTTGACGGCGGTCGTCACCTTGGACCGGTCGAGGTAGGTGCCGTTGGTCGACCCGAGGTCTTCGACGTACCAGTCGTCACCGCGCCGCGACAGCCGGGCATGCCGCTCGGACGCATAGTCATCCGTCAGCACCAGCGTCGAGTCGTCGGCACGGCCGAGCAGCACCGGCTGGGTGCCGAGAGTGATGCGGGTGTTGGCCAGCGCACCATGCGTGACGACGAGGTAGCGCGCCGAGCCACGGGCGGCCCGAGCCGACCGGTCGCCCTTGTCGCCCCGCGTGTAGCGCGTCAGCCGACTCCCCCCGGCGGTTGCGATGTCGGCCCGGAGCGTGCGGATGACGGCGTAGACGAACAACCAGAGCAGCAGCAAGAACCCGAATCGGGTCAGCTGCAGCACCAAGCCCTGCATTTACGTGTTCACCTCCAGCGCCGTCGCCTTTCGCGGCCCGCTCGTTCCACCCCGGGCGCCTAGTCGTTGAAACGGACCCGACTGCATCTTATGGGCAGACGCTGATTTCGCCGACATTGAGATGTGACAGTTCAGTATCAACGCCTGGTTCCTGAGGAGCGCGGCGCCGGCCGAGCATCGCGAAGGACGGTCTCTCGTAGGAGACCGGGTGGATGACCGGGGACTACTGGAACCGGACGGTGATGTCGGAATGCCCGACGCGGATACGGTCGCCGTCGGCGAGTTCCCAGCTGCTGACCTGGAGGTCGTTGACCGTGGTGCCGTTGGTCGAGTTCAGATCGGTCAGCATCGCGGTGGAGCCGTCCCAGCGGATCTCCACGTGCCGGCGCGACACGCCGGTGTCCGGCAGACGGAACTGTGCGTCCTGGCCGCGGCCGATGATGTTCGATCCGTCACGCAGCTGGAAGGTGCGGTTGCTGCCGTCTTCGAGCAGCAGCGTGATCGCGGCCGGTGCGTAGCCACCCGGCTGGGCGTAACCCTGGTCGTAGCCGCCCTGCTGGTAGCCGTACTGCGGCTGCTGGGCATAGCCCTGCTGGTAGTCGTAACCGGGCTGCTGTCCGTATGCGGGGTCGTAGCCGCCCTGCTGGTAGCCCTGGTCGTAGCCGGGCTGCTGTGCATAGTTCTGGTCGTAGCCGCCCTGCTGGTAGCCCTGGTCGTAGCCGCCCTGCTGGTAGCCCTGGTCGTAGCCACCTTGCTGGTAGCCCTGGTCGTATCCCTGCTGGCCGTACCCGGGCTGTCCATATCCCTGCTGCGCGTAGGCCTGGTCGTAGCCGGGCTGCTGGGCGTAACCCTGTTCGTAACCGCCCTGCGGGTAGTCGTAGCCACCTTGCTGGCCACCCTGGTCGTACGCCGGGTCGGTGCCCCTGCGCTGGTCGTATCCGGGGTTGTTGGTCATTTGTGGGGCTCCTACTTCTCGGTGTGCACGTTGTGGGTGCTGCTGTGCTGGTGGTCGTTGCGGACCCGACGCGACAGGCCGCAGACGCACATCCGGGTTCACCGCACCGCGGGCGCGGAATATACCCGTATGCAACGACGGCGACTGGTCGAACTCTACGACCACCCGGCCGTAGGTCTGCCAGCCATTGTCGGAGATGAAGTTCTCGAGATGCTTGGAGAACGTCTTGCGATTCAGTTCGTACTCGGCCGCGATCTGCTCGTAGTCGGTGGGACTGAACAACAACGTATAGCTGTTGGGAGCGAGGACTGCACCGTCGCCGAGATCCTCGAGGGATTCCTCGGCCTCTCGCTGCAGCCCGTTCTCGATCTCCTGGGGGGCGACCTGGCCCCCGAAGACCCGTGCGAAGCCGTCGTCGACGGCGCCTTCGAGCTTGCGCTCAATGCGCTGCAGAATGCCCACCGGCGACCTCCCTTCGCGGCTCGGTTCCAGACGGCCATGGCGTGTCGCCGTGCGTATGGCCTTGATAGATGATACCGATTGTGCCCATTATGACGGGGTTCCCGTCAATGCAGCACCGCGCGCAACATCAGCACCACCGACGTCGTGCCCATCACCCTACGCGCTGAACGGGATGTGACCAGCGCAGATACACGTATTTCTGATCACGAATCGGGATATTCAGCCCGGCAAACGCGAGTCCATTCGGCCCACGCGGGCCGCCGACAACCCGCGTTCACCCGCCAGACCCGCGGGACAGGCCGCCCGGACGGGTGAGCAGGGGCCCCCAACCGGTTTTACTTCCGCCCACCGGCCTTGCTATCGTCTTCCAGTCTCACGCAGACGGCCACGGGCGAGTGGCGGAATGGCAGACGCGCTGGCTTCAGGTGCCAGTGTCCTTCGGGACGTGGGGGTTCAAGTCCCCCTTCGCCCACCACGAGCGGTTCAACTCGGTCGGACATCAAGGGTCAGGTTGCAGAAATGCGGCCTGGCCTTTTTGTTTCTCCGATCTGTCCTTCGATGCACGATCAACCGGTGAGCCATCGGGTGAACTCGGGTGCCCCGTCGGTGACGGATGGATCGATCTTGTCGGCCGGATACCTACCGGTCATGGCGTTCACCAGAAATGAGGCGAGTCCGTCGCGGTCATACAGCCACACATCTGCGAGGTCGGTGTAGGCGACGGGCCACCGGTCGGAATCATCACCGATCTTGTGCCAGTAGCCGTAGCCGCCGGCCGAGCCGCCACCCCACGGGGCAAAGGGCGGCGGATCTTGCCGCAGATCGACGGGGTGGCGTAAACCGTCGGGCTCCAGCCACCCTTCGCCGATCTCGTCCACGAACTCCTGCCAGCCGGGATCGGCGATGATGTCCATCGAGGTCTGGTACTCGTCGACGATGTCCTGACCTTCCGGCCCGCCGGGAGCGAAGACGTAGAACTCGCCGCAGAATTGGCCGACGCCGTACTCGGTGACGATCTGTCGGTAGTCGGCCGGTGCCTCGAATCCTGTTGTCTGCCGGAAGTCTTCCCAATCGACCTGGGATTGTCCGCCGTCGGCGGGCGGCGGCACCAGCGCGAGTAGGTCTCGACAACCGCTCATGGCACCAGCCGATAGCGCAACATCATGTCGTGATCCTCGTGATCGAGGATGTGGCAGTGCCAGACGTACCCCTGTAGGTCGGTGGTGACCATCCCGTGCGCCGGCATCGCACCGGCGTGGTGGCTCCCGGACATGTGCGGCGCGACCGATCGACCGTGGGCCGGTCGCGTGCGCGAGTCCGTCGCGTCGGACGAGAAGATCGCGTCCGGATCGAAGCCGAGTTCGTCTGCCCGGGGGAACCGGACGAGGATCGAGGTCACCTGGCCGCCGTCGGCCCGCACCGTGTCCTTCCACCCGGCCTCCCACGCGGCCGCCGGTCGCATCGGCCCGGCGTAGAAGTTGCTCGGGTCCGGCGCCCATCGGGTCCCGATGGGCGGCTGCGGATTCGCCGCCTGGTAGTCGACGGTGCGGAGAGGACGTCGCCCGAGGACCCGGAACATGATCAGGTGCAGATGGATCGGATGCGGGTCGGGCGTGATGTTGATGATGTCCCAGCGCTCGACGGTGCCCTCGCGGGGCTTTTCGATCTGTGGATCGCTGTAGCGCAGGTTGTTCAGCGACATGATCGCCGGCGGCAGACGGACCTCGTACGGCTGTGACACGGACACCCGTCGGATCACGTCGGGCCGTGCGGGCGGAGGGATCCGGGCCGGCCGATTGCGCCCACCGCGCAGAGTGGTCGGCACCGGGCGTCGGTCGCCACGTCCCGTACCCGCGGTGAACCGACAGAACCTCGACATCGCGACCTCACCCAGCATGGTCGCCTGGAAGGGTGGCGTCAGATCGTTGCACAGCTCAACTGATTCACCGGGGGCCAACGAACTGAAGTCCACCAGGATGTCGAAACGTTCGGCGGGGGCCGCCAGGATGGAGCGGCACCGTACCGGCTCGTTGAGCAGACCGCCCTCGTTCCCGATCACCCAGAAGCGCATGCGGTTGGAGAAGAACAGTCGCCAGACCGAGAACGACGCGGCGTTGATGAGGCGGAAGCGGTACATCCCGCGGTCCACTGTCATCTTCGGCCACACCCGGCCGTTCACCACGCCGCGATCGCCGACGGCACCACCCTCCCACAAGCCCTGTGGCACCACAGGGGTGGATCGCAGACTCTGCCGGCCGTCTTCGTGAAAGACCTTTTCCTGCAGGACGAGTGGGAGCTCATGCGGTCCGGACGGCAAACCGAGCGGGTTGTCGGCGCCGCCGGTGTCGTAGCCGTCACGCAGGAAGTACATCCCGGTGAGACCTGCGTAGACGTTGGCGCGGGTGATCCCCATCGCGTGGTCGTGATACCAGAGATGCCCGGCCTCTTGACGATTCGGGAACTCGAGAAGCGATGTGCCGTGGTGGGGCAGCAGGAGGCGTTGTGGGTTCCCGTCGAACTGCGGGGGTGTGGCGCCGCCGTGCAGATGCAACGAGGTGGGCGGGCTGCTGCGATAACTCTCGGAGACACCGTGGAGCGTGGTGTCGAGGTCTGCGGCAAAGGTGTGCCGGCCGAGCTCGCTGCGGTAGTGGAGGGTCGTCTGCTCGTCGACGTGGGCTTCGATGGTGGGGCCGTGATACGTCTCGTCGTTGTACCCCATCGCCGGCACTCGCGGCTGGTCGCGGTGGAAGCGCGTCGTGGTGGACCGGGCGACCATCTCGATCGGTTCTGTCGGCGACGAGGTGATCACCTTCGGTACCGGCAGGTCGTCGACGTACTTCTCCATCGGCGGCGAATGAAAGATCGTCGGGTATGGCGGCGGCGCGGGCTCTGCCGCCGCGATTCCCCGGCCGAACCGAGCCGCAGCGGCAGCGGCCGCCGCTCCCACGAGTAGTCGACGACGACCGATGTTCGCGCTCACGCCTGCTCATCCCCCCGATCAGTTGCGCTCAATTGAGACACCGTGGAGAAGTTACCCGGCGCCTCGTCGCGCGGAACAGGTGGACGCGGTGGCTCGGTGGACGAAGATGTCCGTATCCGGACGTTGGAGTTCGGGCTGCTGATGGAGAATGAGGCCCATGCCGTCACTCTCCCTCACCAGCACGCTGATGGACCTCGTCCAGCGCCGTAGTCTGCTCCCCGGCATCGTCGAGGATGCCCTCGCCGGACCCGGCCGCGACATCACCGGCCTCACGATCGTGGTCACCGGGGCGTCAGCCGGGATCGGCCGGCAGGCCACCACTCTGCTCGCCGAGCGGGGCGCCCGCGTCATCGCGGTCGCGCGACGGGAGGACGAACTGCGTTCTCTGGCAGAAGAAACGGGCTGTGTCTACCGGACCTGTGACCTGTCCGACGAGAAGGCCATCGAGACGCTGGTGGCAGATCTCGCGGACGAGGAGGTCGACGTTCTCGTCAACAACGCGGGCCACTCCATCCGGCGGACCGTCCTCGACTCGGTCGACCGTCTGCACGACTATCAGCGCACGATGCAGCTCAACTACTTCGCCCCTGTGCAGCTCACGCTCGGTCTTCTGCCCGGCATGGTGGACCGCGGCCGCGGCCAGTTCGTCAACGTCTGTACCTGGGGCATCATGGCCAACACGTTCCCCCGCTTCTCGGCCTACGCGGCGTCCAAGAACGCGCTCGCCATCTTCGGTCGCAGCCTCAACGCCGAGAACCCGCATCCGGAGGTGCGTGCGACCAACGTGCTCTACCCGTTGGTGCGCACCGAGATGATCGCGCCCACCGCCGAGTACGACGACGTGCACGCGCTCAGTGTGGAAGAGGCGGGCCGGTGGATCCTGCGCGCGGTCACGCATCAGCCCACCGACGTCGCGCCGGCCGCCCTGCGCGCGATCCTGCCCGCGATCGACTACTTCACACCGACGACGGCCGACCGCGCGATCGCGTCACTGACCTGACTCGGGAGTTACGCCTTCGAGAGAGATTGGGACACAACGAGTTCTAGGCGTCAAGAGCGAAACACGTTGTTGCTCAACGTGACTTGCTCACCACAGGAAGCCGCCGACAGCTCGGAGGATGTTGAACACCAGTTCTGAGATCAGACCGAACATAAGGGACACCTCCCTCCGGCTCTTCGCGCCGAAGACCCAAGTGTAATCCAGATCACACCTGGCGTCGACGCCGTTCGGTCAACCGGATGAACACGGAATCGTTAGCGGGACAAACGAGTTCCGGCCGAACCTGCAGGGTCTGGCCGCAGTTGCGGCTCCAAGCCGGAACCAGGAACTGCGGCCAGAACCGCGTTTGCGCCGAGCGGGAGCTGAGCGGGAGCTCAGAGGGAGCCGGCGGGCACCTGTCGGCCGGCGCGCTGCCGCACCGGGTCGGGGTAGGGGACGGCTGCGAGCAACGCCTTCGTGTACTCGTCATGCGGCGCCGACAGCACGGTCCGGGCGTCGCCGGTCTCGACCAGTTTTCCGTCGCGCAGGACGGCCACCCGGTCGGCGACCTGCTCGACGACGGCCAGATCGTGACTGATGAACAGCGCGGCGAAGCCCAGGTCCCGTTGCAATTGCGCGAAGAGTTCGAGCACGCGCGCCTGGACCGAGACGTCGAGTGCGCTGGTCGGTTCGTCGGCGATCAGCAGGGCGGGCTCGACCGAAAGAGCGCGGGCGAGGGCAACCCGTTGGCGTTGGCCGCCGGAGAGTTCGTGCGGCAATCTGCCCGCGAACGTGCGCGGCAGCTGGACGGCGTCGAGCAGTGCGGCGACCCGCGTGTTCCGCTCGTCGCGCGTACCGAGGCGATGGATCTCCAGCGGTTCGCGGATCGATTCGGCGACGGTGAACCGAGGGTCGAGCGAGGCCGTCGGATCCTGCGGGACAAACGCGATGGTCCGGCGCACCGCCCGCAGCTCGGTGCGGGACACCTGGGCGATGTCCTTGCCGCCGAGCACAATCCGGCCGGCGGCTGGTGCGATGAGACCGCCGATGGTGCGGCCGAGCGTGGTTTTTCCCGATCCCGACTCGCCGACCACACCTACCACCTCGCCAGGACGGACCGTCAACGAGACACCCGCGAGGGCGGTGTGCGGTGCACTGCCGAATCTGCCCGGATGACGCACCGTGATGTCGTCGACGTGCACCACTGCCGTCGACGTGAGTCCATCGCCGTCGGGTTCATCGTCGGCACGCTCGGCGTCGAAACCATCAACGTCGGGGGCGGGCAGCGTGGGGACGGCGGCCAGCAGCTGTTTGGTGTACGGCTGCGTCGGCGCGGCGAAGATGTCGAAGACGTCGCCACGTTCGACCACCTCGCCGAGCTGCACCACCACCACGCGGTCGGCGATGTCGGCGACCACGCCGAGGTTGTGGGTGATGAGGAGGATCCCGGCGTCGGTGCGATCGCGGAGGCGAAGCAGGAGATCGAGGATCTCCCGTTGCACGGAGACGTCGAGGGCCGTGGTGGGCTCGTCGGCCAGCAACAGAACCGGGTCGTTGGCCAGCGCCAGGGCGATCACCACCCGCTGCTTCTGTCCGCCGGAGAGCTGGTGCGGGTACTGCCCGGCACGCTGTTCCGGATCGGGGATCTCGACCAGACGTAACAGTTCCACAGCTCGCTGATGGGCATCACGCCGGGAGAGCCTGCGGTGGGTACGCAACGCCTGGCGCAGCTGCCACCCGACGGTCTGGACCGGGTTGAGAGCGGTCTGCGGTTCTTGGAAGATCATCGCGACCCGGGTCCCGCGGACGGCATCGAGTTCCTTCTCGGACCTGTTGAGCATCTCGATGCCGTCGACCTTGACCGACCCGGTCGCGGTGGCTGTCTCGGGGAGGAGGCCGATCGCGGCACGGGCCGTCATGGTCTTTCCGGAGCCCGATTCGCCCACGAGCGCCAGGATCTGGCCGCGGTCGACGCGGAGGCTGATGCCGGCGACCGCGGGCCGCGGATACGCGAAGGTGACCCGTAGATCGTCGACGGCCAACGCCGGCACGGGCTCGTCGGGAGTGTCGGCCGCCGGCCGGGTGGTCTCGGACATCACTGCCTCCGGGTTCGGGAGATGGATTGTGCGATGAGGTAGAAGCCCAGCACCAGGGCCGAGATCACCACGAGCGGGCCCAGTGAGAACCAGGGATTGGTCTCGAGATAGCCGTTGCCGGCCGCGAGGATCGAGCCCAGGGACGGGGTGGGCGCGACCACACCGATCCCGAGATAGCTCATCGCGCCCTCCACGAACACCGCCAGCGACAGCGACAGGGCGACCTGGACGCCGAGCGCCTCGACCGAATTGGGCAACACATGGCGGAGCAGGATGTGCCGGTTGGTCGCACCGCTGACCCGGGCGGCCTCGACGTAGGGCATCTCCCGAACCTTGAGCACCGAGGTCCGCGTCAGGCGCCCGAAGATGGGGATCTCGGCGATGGCGATCACGATCACGATGGTCTGGGCGCCGGGTGACAGGACCGCGGTGAGCGCGATTCCGAGGAGGAGGGCGGGAAAGGCGAGGATCACGTCGAAGGTCCGTTGCGCGATCACATCGCTCCACGGATGGGTGACGGTCACCAGGCCCGTCGCGATGCCCACCGCCGCGCCGATCGGCACGGCGATGAAGATGATGAGCAGGTCGACACGGATTCCGTAGAGCATCCGGGTCAGGAGGTCGCGGTTCAGATCGTCGGTGCCGAGCCAGTGTGCTGAGCTCGGCGGCAGAAGGTACGCGCCGTCGATCTGCTGGTCCGCCGCGAACGTGGTCAGCCACGGGCCGACCACTGCGAGCAGCACGACGACGGCCACCAGAACGGTGCCGACCAGACCGGAGCCGCTGAGCAGGCTGCGCAGCGTCGACTGCCGCACCCGGGACCCGACGTCGGTGGCCGACTCGGGTAGCAGGCCGGGTTCGATGTCGAGGACGGCCTCGGCCCCGAAGGTCGAGGCGAGCGGGTCGGTCGTGGTGGGGCTGTTGGTTGCGGTTCTTCCGGACATCACTGACCTGCCAATCGGATTCGGGGATCAAGCCAGGCGTGCAGGATGTCGGCGGCGAGCTGGAGCACGACGAACACCGTCACCGACAGCAGTACGAGCACCTGGACGAGGGGATAGTCGCGCGCAAAGATGCCTTCCTCGGTGAGCAGTCCGAGCCCCGGCCAGCCGAAGATCGACTCGACGAGGATCGCTCCACCGAGCAGCCCGCCGACGACGAGACCGAGCGCCGTGAGAGTGGGCGGCAGCGCATTTCGGAGCGCATTGCGAACGACGATGGTGTGCCACGGGACACCGAGCGACCGGGCCGTCACCGCGTACGGCTGGCGGAGTTCGGTACGCAGGGCCTCGGTGAGGAACCGTGCCAGCACCGCCCCGGCCGGCAGTCCCAGCGTCAGCGCCGGGAGGATCAGGTACTGCAGGCTGATCTGGAGACTCTGCGTGTAACCACCCGGTGGTGTGCCGCCGGCCGGCAACCAGCGGAGTTGGACACCGAACACGAGTATCAGCACCGTGCCGACGACGAAGGTCGGGATCGCGATGGCGACAGCGTTGATGCCGATCAGCACGGCATGTACCACGCGGCTCTCGAAGATCGTCGCGGACAGGCTCAGCGCGAGGGCCAGCACGACGGCGATCACGAGTGCGGTCACGGTCAGCACCACGGTGTTGACGAGCCCGAATCCGATCAGGTCGCTGATCGATCCGCCCACCTGGTAACTCTCCCCGAGGTTCAGCGTGAGGATCCCACCGAGCCACGCGAAATACTGCACCAGGAACGGTCGGTCGAGACCGAGGTCGTGCCGGATCGCCGCGAGCTGTTCTGGCCCCGCGTCGGGGCCGGCGAGGGCCGCCTCGGGGCCTCCCGGGATCAGCCGGAGGATCGAGAAGATCAAGAGCGAGGCGATCGCCAGCACGACGATGGCGGTCGGGATCCGTCGGATCACATAACCCAGCATTACGAATTCCGTCCCGTGGTGTTGAGGTAGGTGTCCTTGAGGTGCAACTGATCACGTCGATCCCAGTCGATGTTCCCGACCGCGTTCGACGTCGCGACCTTCTGGAAGACGATGCCGATCTCGACCAGGAAGAGGTCCCGAAGCCAGATGTCATCGAGTTGGCGATAGGCACGCAACGCTGCCGGCGATGCGCCGTCCGGCACGGTCCACGCCGCGTTGGCGGCGGCGGCGTACTGCGGATTGAGGTAGTTCGACGAGTTCTTGGCAGCGTTGAACGGATAGGCCGAGACCGCCAGCGTCGACGGGGTGAATTGAGCAAAAGCATGCTGCAACAACCAGATCCCGGTGAATTTCCCACCGATCAGCTTGGACGCCTGCTGAGTCTGGTCGTTGGGGACGAGGGTCACCGGGATGCCGATGTCCTTGAGATTCGACTGCACGATCTCGGCGACCACGCGGTCGATCCCCTGTGTGGAGAAGTCCAGCGGAATCGGCGGTACCGGGCCGTGTTGCGCCACCAGCTTCCTGGCCTGTGCGACGTCGCGACCGTACGTCGCGTTGGCTGCGGCGTCATAAGCAGGCGACCATTTCGGCCACGGGAGATTCACCACGTAGCCGCTCTTGCGGAAGACGTCGTTGATGATGCGGGGTCGATCGATGGCGAGGGCGATCGCCCGACGGAGACGGACGTCGGACAATGCCGGATTGGTGACGTTGATGCCGACATACTCCTGCGATTCGGCACCGGTGAAGGTGACGTCCTTGAAGCCGTAGCGGGTGGTCGCGAGTTGCTGATCGTGGTAGTTCAGTCCGTACGCCACGTCGATCTGGCCGGTGCGCAGCCGGGTGTACAGCGACTGCTGGTCCCTGATGATGACGAACGTGATCGAATCCAGGTTGGGCTTGCCGCCCCAATAGTTGTCGTTGCGAACCAGTCGCAGCGACGAGTTCGGTTGCCACGAGGCGAACTTGAACGGTCCAGTCCCGATGTAGGACTTGCCCGCCTTCAGCTGCGGGAGGGACTGCGCGTCAAGGATGGGCGCGGAGTCGAGCAGATCGAAGATGTTGCTCAACGGGTGAGCGAAGCGCAGCACCACGCGATGCGGATCGCTGGTGTCGTAGGAGGTGATGGCGGCCGCCGTGCGTTTGAACTGGGGGGTCCACGGGCCGGCGAGGTAGGCCTCGAGGGACTTCTGCACATCCGACGAGACGAAGGGCCTGCCGTTGTGGAACGTCACGTCCGAACGGAGATCCAGTGCCAGCGAGAGTCCGTCGGGCGACAACCGCCACGCGGTCGCCAGCGACGGCCGGACGGTGAGGTCGTCACGCGAGTAGCGGATGAGCGTGTCGAAGGTGTTGCTCACCACCTGGCCGGCGAGATTCCCGGTGCCGATCTGCAAGAAGGTCTTGGGCGACATGTCGCCGAGTACCCCGACACGGAGGTTGCCCCCTTGCGGCGCCGGTTGCCCGGGCGCCAGGGACTGGGAGATGGAGTTCTCCTGCTTGGCGACCGCGGACTGACACCCCGCCGCGAGGAGGCAGGTGGCAAGGGCCAGTGCGAGTACTTGCACCACGCGGGTACGGCGTCCGGGCATCGTTGCGAACTCTCTGTTCCGAGGGGCTGACACGGCCGGTCGCGCTACGTCGCACGAACGGCCCAGGTCACCACTCTGGGCAGACGGAGCGCCGAACGCCAAGCCCGGAGGGGGGTTACGAAGCGTCTCGGCGAAAGTATTGACAGTTGCGCCGACTGTCTGAAAGGTGCTGTGACGCACGGTGTCACCGTGCGATCGCGACAGGACGAGAAGAACGGATCCCATGGCGCAGCACCAGAGTCCTCCGGAGGAGTCCCGCGGCTACGCGGACTTCGGCGGCACCGTCGGACGGACATCGTCGGTCTCGCAGCCGTGGTGGCCGGCCGAGCGGACCGCACCGCCGGGAGCCCCGAACATCGTCGTCGTGCTCGTCGACGACATGGGCTTTTCCGACATCGGCCCGTTCGGTGCCGAGATCGACACGCCGAACATCGACGCGTTGGCGCGGCGAGGTCTGCGGCTGAGCAACTATCACACGACGCCGGTCTGTTCGCCGGCCCGCGCGGCATTGCTCACCGGGCTCAACCCACACCGCGCCGGTTACGGGAGTGTGGCCAACTCTGATCCGGGGTACCCGGGCCTTCGGCTCGAGCTGGCCGACGACGTGCTGACATTGCCGGAAACTCTGCGGGAGAGCGGTTATGCGACGTACGCGGTGGGCAAGTGGCATCTGGTCCGCGACGCGAACATGGGACCGGGCCGGAACCGGGATTCGTGGCCGGTGCAGCGCGGCTTCGACAGCTACTACGGATCGCTCGAGGGGCTCAACTCGTTCTTCCACCCGAATCAGCTGATCTCCGACAATTCGGTTGTCGATGTCGACGAGTATCCGGATGACTACTACGTCACCGACGATCTCACCGATCGGGCCGTCGGTCAGATCAAGGCGCTGCGGGCGCAGGATCGGAGCAGGCCGTTCTTCCTGTACTTCGCCCACATCGCCATGCACGGTCCGCACCAGGTGAAGGAATCCGATCTCGCGAAATACCGCGGACGCTACACCGAGGGCTGGGACGTGGTCCGGCAGCGGCGTTTCCAGCGGCAGGTCGATGCCGGCCTGTTCGACCCGGACACCCCGATCGCCGAGCGCAACACCACTCCCGGTTACGACGCGCCCCCGTGGGATGGCCTCGAGCCGGACGAACAGGACCGCTTCGAGCGCTATCAGGAGGTCTATGCGGCGATGGTCGACAGTGTGGACCAGAGCGTCGGACGTATCGTCGACACGCTCACCGAGTTGGGCGAACTGGACAACACGATCATCGTGTTCACCTCGGACAACGGCGGGACCGCGGAGGGTGGCCCGGTCGGTACCCGCTCGTACTTCAGCCAATTCGTGCACGGTCCGGTTCCGGCGGACTGGGAGCGTGACGTGCCGCACGACGAGGAGCTGATCGGTTCCGCCGCCCTGGGCGTGCACTATCCGCGCGGGTGGGGCCAGGCGTCGAACACGCCGTTCCGCTTCTACAAGGGTCAGACCTTTGCGGGTGGGGTCCGGGTGCCGTTCGTGATCTCCTGGCCCGACGGTTTGCAGCGGGATCCCGTCGACAACGGCGTCCGGCGTCAGTACTCCTACGTCACCGACGTGGCACCCACCCTGCTGGATCTCGCAGGCATCCCGACTCCCGCGAACCGATTCGGCAAGCCGGCCCAGGATCGAGACGGGGTGAGCGCGGCCTCGTTCCTGCGGGACCGGTCGGCGGAGTCCGCGCACACCGAGCAATACGCCGAGTTCGGCGGACACCGCGGGTTCTATCGGGACGGGTGGAAACTGGTGTCCCTGCACACCGATCCGGCGAAGGTCGACGATCCGGAGTGGGAACTCTACGACGTGACCGCCGACCCTGCGGAGACCACGGATCTGGCGGCGGGCCAACCCGGTCGGGTCGCCGAACTCGCGCAGGCGTGGGAGGACGCGGCCTGGCGCAACACGGTGTTCCCGCTGTTCGATACGCCCGCCGATCAGATCCGGCGGCGTCCGGCCGAGAGCCGGTACAGCGAACCGGTCCGCATCCTCGCCGGCACGCCGACCTTGGAGCGATACCGGTCGAGCCGATTGATCGCCTATCGGGATTTCGAGATCGAGGTGGATCTCGTCGACTGGACCCGCTCCGATGAGGGGGTGCTCGTCGCGCACGGCGACCCGCAGGGTGGCTATCTGCTGTACGTCGAGGATGCGGCAGTGCATTTCGTCTTCAACAGCTACGGCAGACTCGCCCGTGCCTCCGCTCCGCTACCCGACGACGTATCCGTTGTGACCGTTCGTGCCGTCGCGACACCGGAGGTGCGCTGGGATTTCTCGATCGAGGTCACCGATGCTGGTCAGACGTCGGTGGTCGCCAAGCTGCCCGATCAGTTCCAGCTGGTGGGCATGGCGCCATGGACGGGTATCTCGGTCGGCCTCGATGCGCGCGGTCCGGTGGATCCCGATCTCCGTGCGCGGCAGGGGGTCTTCCGGTTCGGTCCGGCGCTGCGCGCGGTCACCTACCGGCCCGGCCCGGTTCGAGTCCCGAGCGGGGTCCGGCATGCCATCGACGAGAGCGCGGAGCATCACGCGGACTGACGCACGGACTTCGAATCGTCGTGATTTCAGGTCTCGATTGCCGCGCCGAACTGTGCGGAAATGGAGCGAAAGAACAGAAAGGATTTCCCAATGACATTGGCACAGATCGACGAACGGGCGGACCGGGATGCGCGTGCCCGAGAGGTCTACCGTGACGCAGGCATCACGGTGGACAAGCTCGGTGAGCACATCGGCGCCAAGATCGGACAGGTGCGTCTCGGCGGCGATCTGCCGACCGAACAGGTGGAGGCGATCCGGCTTGCGCTGGCCACCAACAAGGTGGTGGTCTTCACCGATCAGCACCACCTCGACGACGAGACGCAGTATGCGTTCGCCGAATCGCTCGGTGACCCGACCGCACCGCACCCGACGGTCACCTCGCGTGGAACCCAACTGCTGACCATCGAGGGTGCCGCCAACAGCTGGCACACCGACGTCACCTTTGTCGATCGCATCCCCAAGGCATCGATCCTGCGCGCGGTCACTCTGCCGGAGTACGGCGGTGCCACCACCTGGGCGTCGACGGTGGCCGCCTACGAGCAGTTGCCGAAGCCGTTGCGGGCGTTGACCGAAGAGCTCTGGGCGACCCACAGCAACCTCTACGACTACGTCGGTCTGAAGGAACCGTCGGGTGGTGTGGACATCTCCAGGAAGGCAGACAACTACCAGGAGTTCACCAGCACCGAGTACCAGACGCTGCACCCGGTGGTCCGGGTCCATCCGGAGACAGGTGAGCGGAGTCTGTTGCTGGGCCACTTCGCGAAGGAGTTCCGGGGACTCAAGTCCGCCGAGTTCGCCGATCTCTACCAACTGCTGCAGGCACGGATCACCAAGCTCGAGAACACTTTCCGCTGGAACTGGCGTCTGGGTGACGTGGCGATCTGGGACAACCGGGCAACCCAGCACTACGGCATCGCCGACTACGGAAACCAGAAGCGCGAACTGCATCGCATCACCCTCGCCGGCGACGTCCCGGTCGATGTGCGCGGCGAGCGCAGCCAGGTGCTGCAGGGCGATGCCTCGCACTACTCGGGAGTCGAACAGCCGAACCGTCTCGGGGTCTTCGCTGCGTGAGTGCCTGATCTCATCTGACAAACGCCGCGGCCGGCGGACACATGACATCTGTGTCCGCCGGCCGCGGCATTTGCGTGGTGCTGACGGGTCGAGTTCTCGACCTGATCGTCAGTAGTAGTGCGCCCGCCCGCCGACCGCACGGCCGGTCGCACCGAGAACGGCGAGAATCGCGCCGATCACGATCAGGATGATGCCGATCGTCCAGAGGATCGGGATACTGAAGATGAACCCCAGAACCAGTAGGACGATGCCGAGAATGATCACGTGTGTCTCCTTGCGATAGACCAACACGCACTCGACGCTGCTGCAAGTGCCCGTAATGCCAGCCTAGTCCGGCATCGACACGCGGCGGGGATTTGTCATCCTTTCGCCACACTTGAACCTGAACACAACTTCAAGTAGGTTCACCTTCAAATTCGGCGGCAGAGGGATGTGTATGCAACTCGACGGCAAAGTGGCCATCGTGACCGGTGGCGCCGGCGGAATCGGCGCCGCGATCGCCCGAGCACTCGTCACTCGAGGTGCCCGGGTGGTCGTCACCGATCTGAACCCGACCGCCCTCGAGGCCGTGGTGACCGGGATCGAGACCTCGGCGCCCGGGGCGGTGGCGTCCATCGCGGGTGACGCCGCTTCGACGGCCCACATCGACGCGGTCATCGAACTCGCCGAATCACGGTTCGGTCCCGTCGACATGTACTTTGCGAACGCCGGAATCGGCGGTGCTCCAGGGCTGTTCGCCTCCGACGACGAGTGGTCGCAGGTCATCGACGTCAACGTGATGGGTCACATCCGCGCTGCCCGACGACTCGTTCCGGAGTGGGTCGAACGTGGCGGCGGATACTTCGTCGGGACCGCGTCCGCGGCCGGCCTGCTCACCCAATTGGGCTCGGCCACCTACTCCGTGACCAAGCACGCGGCCGTCGGATTCGCGGAGTGGCTCAACATCACCTACGGCGACCGTGGCGTCCGGGCGAGCTGCCTGTGCCCGATGGGCGTCGACACCAAGCTGTTGCGTCCGGACCACGTTCCCGACGACGAGGATGCGCGACTCATGCAGCGCGCGGTCGAGACCGCCGGTCGCGTGCTGACTCCGGAAGAGGTCGCCGACACCGTCATCGAGGCCCTCGGAGACGAACGTTTCCTCATCCTCCCCCATCCCGAGGTGCTCGAGATGTACCGGCACAAGAGTGCCGACTACGACCGCTGGCTGAGCGGGATGCGGCGGTACCAACAGGGTCTCACAGAAGCCACGTCGTAAGGAGTCACCGATGGATCTGCTCAACCCGTCCGAACGGACCGAGAAGTACCGTGCGCAGCTGCTCGAGTTCATGGACAGCCACGTCTACCCCAACGAGGCGGTGTTCGACCAGCAGATGCGCGAGTCGGACAACCCCCACGCGACGCCGCCGATCCTGCTGGAGCTCAAGGCGAAGGCCAAAGAAGCCGGGTTGTGGAATCTCTTCCACCCGCACGCCGAGTGGGGCCCCGGGCTGACGAATCTCGAATATGCACCGTTGGCCGAGATCATGGGACGCGTGGCATGGGCCCCGGAGGTCTTCAACTGCAACGCACCCGACACCGGCAACATGGAGGTGCTCACGCTCTTCGGGACCGACGAGCACAAGAAGCTCTATCTCCAGCCGCTCCTCGACGGTGAGATCGCATCCGCGTTCGCCATGACCGAGCCGGGTGTCGCGAGCTCGGACGCCACCAACGTCGAGCTCTCGATGGTCCGGGACGGCGACGAGTACGTGCTCAACGGCCGCAAGTGGTTTGCCTCCAACGCGGTTCGGCCCGACTGCAAGGTCCTCATCGTGATGGGCAAGACCGATCCGAGCGCCGCCACCCATCGGCAGCAGTCGATGATGGTGGTCCCCACCGACGCGCCGGGCCTCACCATCCTGCGCAACC
The DNA here is from genome assembly GCF_049844895.1 of Gordonia sp. DT101. Classification (NCBI taxonomy): domain Bacteria; kingdom Bacillati; phylum Actinomycetota; class Actinomycetes; order Mycobacteriales; family Gordoniaceae; genus Gordonia; species Gordonia sp. DT101. Next base: position 1,069,422 of record NZ_JBNCLX010000001.1, read on the forward strand.
TCCCCGTCTTCGGCTATGTCGACCGCGAGAGCCACGGCGAACTCGTCTTCGAGAACGTCCGCGTCCCGTCGAAGGACGTGCTCAAGGGCGAGGGTGAGGGCTTCGCGATCAGCCAGGCCCGCCTCGGCCCCGGCCGCATCCACCACTGCATGCGGACCATCGGGATCGCCGAACGCGCCCTGGAACTGATGTGTACACGCGCCACCCAGCGTGTCACCTTCGGACAGCCGATCGCCGACCGCGCCAACATCCAGGACTGGATTGCCGAGGCGCGCATCGACATCGAGATGGTCCGGCTGCTCACGCTCAAGGCTGCGGCCCTGATGGACACGGTCGGCAACAAGGCCGCCGCCACCGAGATCGCTGCGATCAAGGTCGCCGCACCCAACATCGCACTGAAGATCATCGACCGCGCGATCCAGGTGCACGGCGGTGGCGGCGTCACCGACGACTTCCCACTGGCGATGGCGTACGCCCACATCCGAACCCTTCGTCTGGCCGACGGCCCGGACGAGGTCCACAAGCGGGCCATCGCCCGTCGAGAGCTCCGGCCGTATCGGGACGCTGCATCGGCCCCGGAGACGGTGGCGGGCGTCTCGGATCAGGCGCTCGTCTCCCGATGAGCGCAGGCGCGACGACCGGAATGCTCATCCCCGACACCGACATGACCGCTCTGGTCGGGTGGCTGCGAACGGTGGGCGTCGAGACTTCGGGTGAGATCACCTGCTCCCGTGTCGGTTTCGGTCAGTCGAACCTGACCTATCGGGTCCGCGACGAGGCCGGCGGACAATGGGTGCTCCGTCGGCCACCGGTGGGTCACCTGCTGGCCTCGGCTCACGACGTCTCCCGCGAGGCACGGATTCTCGACGCGTTGGCGGCGACCGACGTTCCGGTCCCGCACATCTATGGGGTGTGCGACGACGCCGCTGTCGGCCCGGTGCCGATCGTGGCGATGGAGTTCGTCGACGGGTCGGTGCTGACCGATCGCAGTGCGGGCGAGGCGCTCTCGCCAGACATCCGGGGCGCCGTCGGCCGGGCGATGACGGAAACCCTCGCCCACATCCACGCCGTCGATCTGGATGCGGTCGGGCTCTCGGACCTGGCGAGTCACAAGCCCTATGCGCCGCGCCAGCTCAAGCGGTGGAGTGCACAGTGGGAGAAGTCGAAGACGCGCGACATCCCGGACCTCGACACCCTCACTGCGCGTCTGTCCGACAACATCCCGGAGCAGCACGAGACGACTCTTGTGCACGGCGACTTCCACATCCGCAACGTGATGGTCGGTCCGGCCTCGGGAGCGGTGTCGGCGGTCCTGGACTGGGAACTGTCGACGCTCGGCGATCCGCTCGCCGACATCGGCAGCACCCTGGCCTACTGGCCGGAACGGACCGACGCCGTCGTGCTGGGTGACCCGGTCGAGGTCATGGAAGGATTTCCCGGCCGTGATCAGCTGGCGCAGGCCTACCTCGAGCGAACCGGACGCGATCCACAGGCCCTGCGGTACTGGCACGCACTGGGGCTCTGGAAGGTCGCGATCATCGCCGAAGGCGTTCTGCGGAGGGCGCGCGAGAACCCGTCCAATCGAGCGGCCGCCGGCGTGCCGACCCCGGCCCATGTCGACAATTTCGTGGCCCGAGCGGTGGCCGTGGCCGACGACGCGGGACTATAGCGTCATGCCGAAAGCCGACGGCGCACCCGCCCGATCGCGTCCGCTCACCCCGCGGGGTGAGCGGACCCGTTCGGCGTTGATCTCCGCGGCGCGGACGGTGTTCGAGCGCGACGGCTTCAGCGATTCCCGGCTGACCGACATCACCGCGGAGGCGAACTGCGCGACCGGCTCTTTCTACACGTACTTCGACAGCAAAGAGGACATCCTCGACGCCGTCCTCGCCGAGGCGGAGGAGGACATGCTGCATCCCGGACTGCCGCACGTCGAGCCGGCATCCGACGATGATCCGACTGCGGTGATCGAGGCGGCCAATCGTGCGTACTTCGAGGCCTACCGGCGGAATGCGCAGCTGATGCTGGTTCGCGAACAGGTCGCAGGCCTCAGCACCGAGTTCCGCGAGACCCGGCGTCGTCGAGGGCAGGTCTTTGCGGAGCGGAACGCGAAACGCATCAGAGAGCTCCAGGCCCGGGGCCTCGCCGATCCCGATCTGGATCCGCTGGCGGCCGCACGCGCCCTCTCCGGCATGGTCTCCCGGATGGCGTATTACGGCTTCGGTCTCGGCGACGAGATTGACATGGACGAGCTGGTGTTCACCGCCACCCGACTGTGGGTCAACGCGATCGGACTGCGCCGTCCCACCTGACGCCGACAGCAACCGAAATCTCGCCGACAGCAACCGGAATCTCGTTGACAGCAACCGGAATCTCGCCGAGAGCAACCCCCGTCGTCAGTGCGCGACCCTCCGCAACGTCTCCCGATCGATTGCCCGCTTCAATATCTTGCCGGTCGCACCTTTGGGCAACGCGTCGACGGTCTGCACGATCCGCGGCACCTTGTAGGCGCTGAGCCGTTCCTTCGTCCAGTCGCGTAGCCGATCCGGATCGATGGTCGCTCCCGGGCGTGGCGTGATCACCGCGGCGATCTCTTCTCCGTAGTGGTCATCCGGCACGCCGACCACTGCCACCTCGACGATGTCCGGGTGCTCGTAGAGCACCTCCTCCACCTCGCGCGGGTAGACGTTGTAGCCACCCCGGATGATGAGGTCCTTGACCCGGTCGACGATCCGCACGTTGCCTGCGTCGTCGATGGCACCCAGGTCGCCGGTCTTGAACCATCCATCGATCAGCTCGGCCGCGGTCGCGTCAGGCCGGTTCCAGTACTCCTTCATCACGGTCGGACCCTTGAGGAAGATCTCGCCGACCACATCCGCACCGACCACCAGGCCGTCGGGATCGCGTACCTCGACCTGGGTTCCGGGCAGCGCCGGACCCACGGTCCCGACGACGGGGCGGCCGTTGATGTCGTGAAATGTTGCTGCACCGGATGTTTCGGTGAGGCCGTAACCTTCAAGAATCTTGCAGCCGAACTTCTCCTCGAACGCACGGATCACTTCCGCCGGCAGCGCGGCCCCGCCCGAGCCGGCCAGCCGCAGTGCGCGGAAATCATCGGGTGAGTAGCCCTCGGCCACCTGCAACATGGCGTTCCACATCGTCGGGACGCCGCACGAGATGGTGATCTTCTGATCGCGCAGCAGGTCGAGGAATGCCGTCGGGTCGAACGGGCTCATCAACGACAGACTGCAGCCCTGCGACAACGCCGAGTTCATCACGATCGCCTGACCGAACACATGGAACAAGGGCAGGCCGGTCGCCCACCGGTCGTCGGTGGTCACCTCCATCAGCTGCCGGAAGGCGACGGGACAGGCGTTGATGTTCCCGACCGTCAGCGCCGCACCCTTCGGCCGACCGGTGGTGCCGGACGTGTAGAGGATCACCGAGACGTCGTCATCCGAGCGGTCGACATAGGACGGCACCGGTTCGGGGAGATCGATGGCCTCCTCGTAAGGACCCACCTCCAGGAACGGAATGCCCGCGGATTCCGCACTGCGCCGGGCGGTGTCGGCGCAGTGGTGCCACGCGACGACGAGCGATGCACCGGAGTCGTCGAGCACGTAGTCGATCTCTGGCGACGTCGACATCACGTTCATCGTGATCGCCGTGGCACCCAGCGTCTGGAGTCCGTAATAGGTGATCACGAACTCGGGAATCGACGGCGCGATGAGAATGACGCGATCACCCTCGCGCACACCGAGTCCGGCGAGCGATGCGGCGCTCCGCGCGATCCGGTCCCGGAGGGCGGCGTAGGTGAGTTCCCGATCGCCTGCACGGACGGCGAGTCGGTCGGGTGCGTCGTCCGCAAAAGCCCAGAGGCTGGCGACAGTGCTGGCCATGGTGTTCCTGTCTTTGTGGAGAAGTGTTGCGGTGCAACCGATCACTCGAAATAGCGACGGGGGACGTCGACCAACATGGTGTCGATGTCCTTGTCACTCACCCCACGCTCACGCAGTGCCGGCAGCACGTCCTCACTGATGTGCCGGTAGTTCCATTTGGGCACGGCCTGGCGCTTGGCCTCGGGATCGAACCAGTCGATGAAGCAGGCGGCATCGTGGGCCAGTGCCATCCGATCGGCGTAACCCTTCTCGACGAGAGAGACCACGGTGTTGATCCGGTCGTCGAAAGGCAGCAGGACGTCGAGCCCGAATCGGTCCATCCCGAGGATCGACCCGGCGTCGGCGATCTTCATCAGGTAGTCGAGGTCGGTCGAGTCGCCCGAATGCCCGATCACCACCTTGCTCAGGTCGGCACCCTCCTCGGAGAGCACCTGCTGCGCAACGAGTCCGGATTGGGTGTGCGGGTTGGTGTGCACGGTGATCGGCGCTCCGGTCTGCGCGCTGGTCTGTCCGACCGCGCGCATCACCCGTTCCACGCCGGGCGTCAGGCCCTGCTCCTCGATTGCGCACTTGAGGAACGCGGCCTTGACCCCGGTGTCGGCGATGCCCTCGGTCAGGTCCTTCGTGAAGAACGTGACCAGTGGTTCGGACACGTCGAACAGTAGGCCGGGGCCGGTGTAGTGGAACTGGAAGGGAATGTCGTTGTAGGTGTAGAGCCCGGTCGCGACGACGATCTTCAGATCGATCTGCTCGGCGATGCGCTGGATGCGCGGGATGTAGCGGCCCAGCCCGAGCACCGTCGGGTCCAGGATCGTGTCCATGCCGAGGCCTTTGAGTTCGCGGAGGTCGCGGACCGCCTCGGCGATCTTTTCTTCCTCGTCCCAGTCGTCTTGATAGTTCTGCCGGTACTCCTCGCCGAGGACGAAGACATGTTCGTGGACGAGAACGTTGCCCAGCTCGGCGGAGTCGACGGGGCCGGTGACGGTGTTGACGGTGCTCATGTGTGTCCTTCGCGACGTGGGAACCAGGGTGTGGTCTGGCTCACTCCGGGCGACTGTATTTGAGGATGAGTTCAACTTCAAGATGTACTGCTCCTCGAGGTGCGTGCGCCCGATCCCGTCGTCGGTGCTTCGAGACGGATGATCCCGCCGCCACATGTCATTCGGCCGGCGGAGCGGATCTCGCGGGTCGGCTACTCTCCACTGCGACGTTTCTTCGACCTGGGGGACGTTCTTCGACCAGGGGGGTGGGCCGGTGCGAGCATCGGTGCGGGTGATGACGAGTGCGATGGCCGCGATGGCGACCATCACGATGGTGGCCGGATGCGGGGGTGCCGGGTCCGACGCGGCGGCAGCCGACACGTCCCCGGCGGGATCCGATGTGACCGTCCCGCCAAAAGATCTGGTGCTCAGCGGTTCCGAACTGCCGCGCGGGTACCAGGAGATGCCCATCCCGGCGGACCAGATGCAGAAGTCCGCCGACGGCATGCTCGACGCCACCAGGGGCGCCGACATCAGCCCGGCCGCCTGCGCGCCGCCGAGCGCCATTCCGGACACGATGGACATGTCCGAGATGGGCATGCTGGTCGCGGCGCTCGGCTCGACGACCCTCGCGGAGGTCGTCACCGCTGACCATGGCGACATGACGGCCATCCGGAAGTCGATGACCGGCGACTGCGAAAAGGTCACCGCCGCCATCAAGAACGGTGACGCGGCGGGATCGTCGTCGACGATCGTGAACACCCCGATGGATGTGCCCGACTCCAGGGCCGACGATGTGTTCGCCGTCAAGCAGACGAGCACGTCGACGGTCAACGGTCGGGAGGTGACGGCGACCTCGTTGCTGGGGTGGGCGACGGTTGGTGGTTACTCGGTGGCGGTGACCTCGGGTGGCCTGCTCGGCGCTCCCGACGCCGTGGTCTTCAACACGACGCTGGTCAAGGCAATCGACAAGGTGGCCACCGCGGGCTGAGGGCGTACCCGTCGCGCATCGCCCGAACGAGCAACTAGATTGCTTGCTGTGAGTGATGCCGACACACCGTTCGCACATCTCACCGGACTGGCCACCGCGCACGGTCCGGTGTCGCCGCACCGTCCCGACATCGCCGCTGCGCTCTGGTGGGAGTCCGAGCCGAACGGCAAGCTCGACCGGCTCATCGCCTACCTGCGCGACGACGAGCTCCTCCTCGCGGCGCGCAACGCCTGGCTCCGCGGTGTCTGGGGGATCATGGCCGTCACCACGCGACGCGTGATCATGGTGAGTGTGCCGACGGAGAGCAGGGAGGGCTACGCGTACGAGCTCCCCGTGGAGGCGGCCCTGGAGATGACCGACGGCGGCACCGACGACGGGTATCGCATCTTCTATCTGCACGACTACGAGGCGACGACCAAGCTGTTCTTCACCAATGCGCTGGTCGGCGAGTCCTTGTACGACCGGCTCTACTGGTGCGTCTCGCGCACCATGCTCGACGACCGCGGCGGCCGGCTCGAGCGCGCCGACGATCGCGGGGTGACCGACGATTTCGCCCGCTTCCGCAAACTCAAGGACGCATTCGACACCGGGGCCCTCGATGACGATGCGCTACGGAACGCGACGTTGCGGCTCTTCCTCGGGCCAGAGGGGCATCCGCCGCCACGGACTGTCTGACCGGACCAGCAGGGCATTGACCCAGTTGCCGGCAACCTGTGCCGCGTCGCCTGCTTTGCCGATGTCGGTGAGTGCACTCCAGTAGGCGCGCCCGATCACCACGCCGTGCGCGAACTGCCGCCAATTGGCGTAGTAACTCCGGGCCGAGTCCAGCGCGGCGAACAGCATCGGCCAGCACTCGTCGACCTCGAGGTAACCCGAGCTCAGGCAGGTCCGCACCACAAAAGGCAGTCGACCGAGGTCCCAGGCGCGGATGTGGGTGGGAAAGTGTCTGTCGGAAACCGTGTTCCGGAGCAACCTCGCGGTGCGCAGGTTGTAGAGGGCGTTGTAGTGGCCGATCCAGTGGCCGGGTGACTCGCCGCGGGCGGCCGCCCGCGCTGCGAGGAACTCTCGGTGGACCTCCGGGTCGTGACCTGGCGTCCTGTTCGTCGCCTCTGCCACCAGCGGTGCGATCACCTCGAACGTCGAACTGTGCATGCCGTCGAGCAGCAGGCCGACGGTCTTCCTGGCCGAGACGTCGTCGGTGATACCCCACCAGTCGCGCATGCGGGTGCGCAGTAACTCCGGGTCGTCGTCGAGAGCGATGGTGTCGCATGCGTACTGATTGGAGATCCACATGTGGGCGCCGACATTCAGCGCGGCCTGTGGTCGTTCGGGGAGTGGTGCGTCGCCGTGCCAGATGAACGGCCTCCCCAACGACGACCTCTCCCCGGAGGGGAACGGTGTTATCGGCGAGATGGACACATCGATGAGGGTAGCGGCAGCGCCGTCCGGCAGACCCGCCCGGACGTCCCGTCTCGCCAGCCGTGGGCGCCATCTCCGCCGATCGTGCCCAGTTTCTCGTCGATCGTGCCCAGTTTCTCGTCGATCGTGCCCAGTAACCGTCGTGGTGAGAGCGAGCGCCGGCGTTGACGCGTGCTCTGACCTGACAGATGCTGGGTCTATGGCCGACATGACGACGAGATCCGACGCTCACGCCGACCAGGACAAGGCTTCCGACTCTCGGAATCGGGCGCGGCGATGACCACTGCAGTCGTTGTCGGGGCCGGGCCCAACGGGCTCGCCGCAGGCTTGCGTCTCGCGCGGAACGGCGTCGACGTGCAGGTTCTGGAAGCATCGGACACGGTGGGCGGGGGAGCGCGGTCGGGCGAGCTCACCGTCCCCGGCGTCATCCACGACTATTGCTCGGCGTTTCACCCGCTCGGGGTCGGGTCGCCGTTCTGGGCGGAAGTGGGTCTCGAGAAGTACGGGCTGACCTGGAAGTGGCCCGAGATCGACTGCGCGCACCCGCTCGATTCGGGAGATGCAGGCCTGCTCTACCAGTCCGTCGAAGCCACCGCGGCCGGACTCGGTGAGGACGGACGGCGGTGGCAGCTGGCGTTCGGAGATCTCGCCCGGAACTTCGACGACCTCGGGCACGATCTCCTCCGGCCCATCGTCAACGTTCCCGCGCACCCGCTCAGGCTCGCCGCCTTCGGTCCGCGCGCGCTCTTGCCGGCTACGGTGTTGGCCCGCTGGTTTCGTACCGAACGTGGACGTGCCCTCTACGGGGGCATCTCCGCCCATCTGTTCTCGCGCCTCGACCGCCCGCTGACCGCCGCCCTCGGCCTGATGATCGCCGCGAGTGGTCATCGCTACGGGTGGCCGGTCGCCGAAGGTGGCTCGGGAGCGATCACCGCCGCCGCGGCCGCGGCGCTGACCGATGCCGGCGGCAAGATCGAGACCGGGGTGCGGGTGAGCTCTCGCGCCGACATTCCCGATGCGGACCTCGTCCTGTTGGATCTCTCCCCGGCCCAGGCGCTCGCGATCTACGGCGACGAGATGCCCGCCCGGATCACGCGGGCCTATCAGCGGTATCGCGTGGGTGCCTCGGCATTCAAGGTCGACTTCGCGATCGAGGGCGACATCCCATGGAGCAACCCTGACTGTGTCCGCGCCGGAACCGTCCACCTGGGTGGGGACTTCGACGAGGTCCGCGACACCGAACGCCGTCGGGCAGCCGGTGTGATGGTCGACCGCCCCTTCGTGCTGCTCGGTCAGCAGTACGTCGCGGACCCCAGTCGGAGCAACGGAACCGTCAATCCGATCTACGCCTACGCTCACGTGCCCCGCGGATACGACGGTGATGCCACCGAGGCGGTCACCGCGCAGATCGAGCGATTCGCCCCCGGCTTCCGGGAGCGCATCATCGCCACCGCAAGCGCCGGCACCGAGCAATTACATTCGTACAACCCCAATTTCGCGGCCGGCGACATCATCGGTGGTGCCAATGACGGACTGCAGATGGTGGTGCGCCCAAGGCTCGCTCTCGATCCATATGCCGTCGGGGTCGACGGGGTGTTCCTGTGCTCGCAGTCGACGCCGCCGGGAGCGGGCATCCACGGATTGTGCGGATACCACGCGGCTTCGTCGGCGCTGAGGTCGCTACCGCGGCGATCCTGACGACCCGAACCCCGCCGGCGGCAACCCGAATCCCGCCGACAGCAACCATGTCCTCCGAGCAGGCCGGCCTTCCCAGCCCCGCCGGCCTGCCGCGATGGCCCATACGGTGAACTGAACAGATGGAACTCCTGCTCATCCGCCACGCCCAGCCGTTCCGGCTGAACGATCCGAACGGTGCTGACCCGGACCTGACCCCCGAGGGCGAGGAGCAGGCCAAGCGGCTCGCCGCGGCGCTGGCCGACGACCGGTATGGCAAGGTCGACCGGCTGGTCAGCAGCCCCATGCGTCGCGCTGCGCAGACCGCGGGTTTTGCGCGCGAAGCGCTGTCCCTGGACGTGGCCACCGATCAGCGGCTCGTCGAACTCGACCACGGTTGGACCACCTACGGCGCCGTGGATGCCTACACCGACCGCAGTCTGCTGCTGAAGGACATGAACGGTGGACGGCTCGGGGAGAACACCTTCGATCCCGAGGTGTTCCGCGAGCGCGTGGTCGCTGGGATCGAGGAGGTGGCCGCACCCGCGGACGTCGGGGTGGTCGCGATCGTCTGTCACGGTGGGGTCATCAACGCGTACCTGTCGCATGTGATCGGCACTGCGAGCATGTTCTTCGTCGAGCCGTACTACACGTCGGTGACCCGAGTGCTCGCTCTCGAAGGCGGCCATCGACAGGTGTTGTCGGTCAACGAGATCGATCACCTACGGTGAGACTCGACGGCCTGCCGTCGGTCATTGCGCCCCGGCCGTGATCGTCAACCAGATGGTGCGCGACAACGCCGCCACCAACCGGTCATCCGACGACTCCCGCGGATGCAGGATGTGCTGGGTGACGGTCCGCTCGACCATCCAGGTCACAGCCGCCACGGCCTCCGACGTCATGGAGAAGCGCAGATTCCTCCGATCAGCGGTCGGTGACACCCACCCAGGAACCTCCCAGCCGGCGTCGAGGATCCCACAAGTCGCGTAGCGCAATCTCAATGGTGTCAACGAGATCCGCACCGGATCTCACCATCGAGAAAGGCCGACGATGCCCACTCCGAAGCAGAACAACAACAACACCCGCCGCGCCCCGCAGGCCCCCGCGCGGCGTCGCCGGCGGGTCCGCCACTTCGACCAGCGCTCGCGTCGCTGGCTCTGGGTCTGGCAGTGAGCTGACCGGCCTTCGCCGTTCTACCACAACCCCGCCGTGGCAGATGCCGCGGCGGGGTTGCTGTGTGTTGGGCGCCTCCCTCCGAGGTGAGAGGCGTCTGCTGGTCAGAAGTAGCCGTTCGTCGGCAGCGGCGTACCGTTCACCAACCGGTCGCCGAGGGCAATCGCTTTGTACGACGTCGGATTGTGCAGTGTGACGGTCCGGATGTTGCGCCAATGACGATCGAGATTCTTCGACCGGCTCGCCGACGACGCGCCGCCGATGTCGAAGAGATCGGCGGCTGCGCGAAGACCGATCCGGTCGACGTGCACCTTCACCCGCGCCGCCGCCACCGACGCCTGGGTGAACAGGTCCGGGTCGACTGAGCCGCTACGTGCCGGAGCAAACGCCGCCTCCACGTCCCGCGCGGCCGCGAGAACAGCAGACCGCGACACGTGTGCCGCCGCGTCGATCTCGCCGACGGTCTGCAGCAGAACCGCGTCCTGTCGGGGCGCCGCATCCGGCGCGTGCTCGAAGGTCCTGGTCCGCGAGCGCAACAGTTCGGCGGCGTCGTCGGCGACCGACAGCAGGATGCCGGTGATCAACGCCTGCAGATAGAGCTGTAGGAAGGGGCCGTCGTTCACGGCCGGTCGCACCGACCCGGGATCGCTGAACGCCAGCACGTCGTCGGGTGTCACCAGGACATCGGAGAGATTTGTCGAGCCGGTTCCGGTTCGATGCTGTCCGATCCCGTCCCAGTCGTCGACGATCGCGATGCCCTCCCGGTCCACCGGCAACACCACCCGGGCGATCTGATCACCCGATTCGCCGCCACGCACCGTCGCCGCCACCGAGACCCAGTCGGCGAAGGCCGTCCCCGTGCTGTAGAACTTCGCGCCGGTCAGAAGCCAGCCCCCGTCGATCGGACGCAACTCGGTGCGGAATGCCTTGGCACCGGCGTCGCCGGTACGTTCGCTTGTTGCGTTGCCGAAAATCGCCCCGGCGCGGATCTCGGCGGCCCACCGGTCGCGGGCCGGACCGGGTGGCAACCGTCGGATCTGCTCGACGAACCAGTAGTGAGCTCGCAGGATGTGGGCGACGATCGGGTCGGCCCGGGCCAGCTCGACGAGGAACTCGAAGAACTCGACGATGTCGGCGCCGGAACGGGTGTCGTCGTCGAGGGTGATCGCCGTGAATCCGGTCTCGGCCAGGAGCCGCACTTGTTCGTGCGGGTCGCTGCCTGCGCGCTCTCGCGCCGCGGCGTCCGCGGCGATCTCCGCGAACACATCGACGCGGTCGGCGGAGATCCTCGTCACGACCGTCATGCCGGTACCTCCACCGCCTCGGCGAACGCGCCGCGGTAGCGCGCTGCCGGATGGGTGTCGGGCAGGCGGTCACGTCCGGTCAGCTTGTGTCGCACAGTGCCCGGCGAATATTCACGTTGCGCCAGGCCGCAGTCTCGCAGCACCGGCAGCACGTGCTCCGCGAATTCCAGATAGCTGCCGGGGATCGTCGCGTTGATCACGTTGATCCCGTCGACCCCGGCGTCACGCCATAGTTCGAGACGGTCGGCGATCTGCTCTGGCGTGCCCACCACGCGGCCGCTTCGACTCCGCAGTTCGGCGAGGTCGCGGACTGTCGGCTCGCGATCCGGCACCGCCTCGCGCAGCCACAGCAGGGTGCTCTGGGTTCCCTCCGTACGGATCTCGCCGACCGGGGTGTCGAGGTCGTAGAACCCCAGATCGACTCCGAGGCCGCCGGCGGAGTGGGCGATGATGGTGCTCGGATCGATGTACTCGTCGAGTTCGCGGGACTTGCGCTGCGCCTCTTCCTCGGTGCTGCCGATCACGAACGAGAGTCCTTGGAAGAAGTTCAGGTCGTGCGGGTCGCGGCCCGCTTCGGCCACGAGCCGTCGGGTGTCGTCGACGAGTCCTCGGGCCGCCTCCGGGTTCGGGGACTGAATGAACTGGGCCTCGGCGTTGCGGGCGGCGAACCGGCGCCCGGTGTGCGACGACCCGGCCTGGAACAGGATCGGAGTGCGCTGCGGCGACGGCGCGACCAGATGCGGGCCCTCGACGCGGTACCGCTCACCCTGGTGGTGGATCTTGTGCACCTTGTCGAAGTCGGCGTGGACGCCGCTGCGCTGATCCTGCACGAGCGCGTCGTCGTCCCACGAGCCTTCCCACAGCTTGTAGACCACGTCGGCATACTCGTCGGCCCATGCGTAACGGTCGTCGTGTGCAGTGATGCCGTCGTAACCGAAGTTGCGCCACGCGTTCGACGACAGACTCGTCACGATGTTCCACGCGATCCGGCCCTTCGAGGCATGGTCGAGAGTGGAGATCTTGCGGGCGAAATCGAAGGGGTGTTCCTGCAGGATCGAGCTGGTGACCGCGATCCCCAGATGCTCGGTGTGCGAGGCCAGCGCGGATGCAAGGACCAGCGGGTCATTGCTGGGGATCTGCAGACCGGTGTCGACGAACTTCTTCCAGTCGCCCTGATAGTCGTCGTAGAGCCCGACGACGTCGGCGAAGAAGATGAAGTCGAATCGGGCCTCCTCCAACGTCTTCGCGAGGTCGATCCAATGCTCCAAAGAGTTGAAGTCGGTTTGCTGTGCGCCCGGAACCCGCCACGCCCCATGCAGGATGTGCGAGGTGGTGTTCATCACAAAGGCGGAGAAACGCAAGGGTTTTGGTTGTGCCACTCTCCTGACGCTAGTCAGCCGGGTGCTCGTGCCGGGGTGTTGCGCTCACCGTGAACTCAAGACCTGACGTGGGCGGCGCTGATCGCTACCGTTCTCGCCGAACCGCCGTGTGCGCTGCTCGCGCACCGGTCGTGCCGCCGACATCGCCGTGACGTCGAGCCCCAGCCGAACGAGGAGATCCCCCCGTGCCCAGATCCGTCCGCCCAGCGCGGGCTCGAGTGCTGCTTGCCGTGAGTCTGTCGGCAATGGCTGTGCTCGCGGCCTGTGGGCAAGGTCCAGAGACAGGTGACGGAAACTCCACCGGCGTCGCGGCGTCCCCCGGGGATTACGCGACTGGCGGTGTCATCGAGTACGGACACGAGCAGGAACCACCGTGCATCCACGGCGGCTGGGTGCAGAACGCCTACCTGGCGCGACAGTACCTCGACAACCTCGTGTCTCTCGACGACTCGGGAAAGCCGGTGCCGTGGTTGGCCACCAGCTGGGAGATCTCGCCCGATCGACTGACCTACACCTTCCACCTGAAGCCCGACGTCCACTTCACCGATGGCACCGTTCTCGATGCCGCGGCGGTCAAGACGAACTTCGACGCCTACCTCGACCCGGACAAGCCGAACGGCACCGTCAACGCCTACATCGGCCAGTACTATGCGGGTGGTGAGGCGGTCGATCGCAACACCTTTGCGCTGCACCTGAAGTCGCCGTACAGCCCGCTGCTCACCGTCCTCACCCAGGGATACTTCGGCATCCAATCAGCGACCGCCCTTGCGCGGGGTGCCCAGGCCAACTGTTCCAAACCGGTCGGATCGGGACCGTTCATCATCGATCGATGGGACCGCAACCGCAGCATCACCTTCTTGCGCAACCCGGATTACAACTCGGCGCCGGCGAACGCGAAGCATCAGGGCCCGGCATACGTCGACAAGGTGATCTGGAAGTTCCTCAAGGACCCGGTATTGCGGTACGGCTCACTGACCAGCGGATCGTCGGATGTCATCTACAACGTGCCCGCGATCAACTGGGCCGACGCGGCCAGGCGATTCCAGACCCGCCAGTACGTGACACCGGGACGGCCGAACGCGATAACCCTCAACGCCGACCACGCACCGTTCGACGATGTCCGGGTCCGACAGGCATTTGCCTACTCGGCCGACCGTGAGAAGGCTGTCGAGACAGCGTATCTCGGTGTGGTGCCGTACAACCCGAACGGAGCGCTGAGCCAGAGCACGCCCGACTACGACGCGACCGCAGGCGCCTACGTGCGGGATCCGGCGAAGGCCGCCGCCCTCCTCGACCAGGCCGGGTGGAGCCAGCGCGCCGACGACGGCGTGCGGGTAAAGGACGGCCGGCGCCTGAGTGCGCGGGTCGTCTACGCCGCGGACGCCATCATCGGTCCGGAAGGGTCAGCAATCCTGCAGGACATCGCCTTTCAGGCTCGCCAGGTCGGGTTCGACATCCAGCTGGTACCCGCGACGCAGAGCGAGTACTTCGGGGGCCAGTACGCCAAGGCGCCGACTTATGACGCCTACGTCGGTTACTGGACCAGCCCGACGCCCGGGCTGTTGTACATCAACTGGCGGCAACGTCTGGACGACAATCCGAATCCGTACAACAACGCCTTCTACAACGACCCGGCTCTGCAGGGTCTGATCGAGAAGGCGAACAGCTCGGCCGATCCTGCCGAGCAGCAGAAGCTCTACGGCGACGCTCAGCAGCTGATCGGTGACAAGGCTCTCGCGATCGGGCTGTACACCCAGACGACCTCGATCGCGAGTTCGCCTCGGCTGCACGATGTCTGGATCGAGAAATCCCAAGGTGAACCGGTCTTCTCGGATGCGAGGTTCGTGCGATGACGACAGTGGTCGATTCTACGGCGACCGGCGGCAACCGCGTGCCGGCCCTGCCTCGACGCCGACGGGGCGGCGCCGGTGCAGGGTGGTTGCGGTGGCTCGGCAAGCTGGGGTCCGCGATCTTCGTACTCTGGGCGGCGGCCACCATCACCTGCCTGCTCCAGGTGCTCGCGCCCGGCGATCGGGCGACGCTGCTGCTCAACCTGTCGTCGGGGGAGAGCCGTGAGCGGACTCCCGACGAGATCGCACCCGTCAACGAGCAGTACGGGTTCACCGAATCCATCTGGCAGCAGTACCTGCACTATCTGCAAGGCCTTCTACATGGCGACCTCGGCACGTCTTTCCAACTGCAGCAACCGGTCACGCAGATCATCGCCGAGCAGATCGGGCCCACCCTGGTGCTGACTGTCAGTGCGTTGGTGGTCGCATGGCTGCTGGTGTTGGCGACCACGACCCTGACCGCGGGGCGGCGGGGACCGTTCGGTGCACTCGGCGCGTTCCTGGAGACGGTGAGTGCCGGTCTGCCCCAGTACTGGCTGGGGTCGATCCTGCTCGTGGTCTTCGCGATCGACCTCGCGTGGTTCCCGGTGGAGAGCGGCACCGGACTGCGGGGGCTGGTCCTGCCGGTCCTGACCCTGGCGATCCCGCTGGCCGGATTCCTGGGCAGCATCGCCCGTGACGAGTTCGCCAGGGCGCTGGACCAGCCGTTTGTCCTCACCGCTCGCAGCCGAGGGCTCGGCGATCTATCCGTTCGGGCTCGTCATGTGTTGCGGCACTCGGTGATACCGGCAGTGACGGTGTCCGGATGGGCGATGGGTGCACTGCTCTCCGGCGCGGTCATCGCGGAGACGGTCTTCGCCCGCGCCGGAATCGGTCAGACGCTCGTGGCGGCAGCCAGTTCCCGCGACGTACCGCTCGTGAGCGGCATCGTCGTGCTGGTCGCCGCGATCTACACCATCGCCAACCTGGTGGTGGATTTCCTCTACACCGTCATCGACCCCCGGATCGAGATCCCATGACCGCCCTGTCGCCGACCCCCGCCGCCACGTCCTCGCCCGCACAGCGCCGGGGTCGTCGGTGGCCGTTTCCTCCGACCGTCACCGCAGCTCTTGTGGTGCTTGTCGTGCTGCTCGTGGCAACGGTGGTCCCGGCGCTCCTCGCGCCGTACGATCCGCTCGCGGTGAATCTCGACGCTACCCTCACGCCGCCGAGTTGGGCCCATCCGTTCGGTACCGACCTGTCGGGGCGAGACCTGTTGAGCCGAATCATCTTCGGCACTCGTCAATCCCTCGCCATCGGATTCGGCGCCGTCGCATTGGCATTGGTCCTCGCCGTGCTGCTCGGCGTCGCCGCGGGACTCTCGGGCCGCGTCGCGCAGGCCTTGGCGAACCGGTGGATCGACGTGATGTTCGCATTCCCGACCATCCTGCTCGGACTGCTCCTCACCTCCGTGTTCGGCCCGGGGTCGTCCACGCTCATCTTCGCGATCGGGATCGGGATCGCGCCCGGGTACGCCCGGATCGTGCGGGGCCAGGTGTTGACCGTGCGCAACGCGCCATACGTCGAGGCGGCCACCGCACTCGGACATTCACGCCCCCGAATCCTGTTCCAGCACATCGCCCCCAATGCGCTCCGTCCGATGATCGTCACCGCAACCCTCGGGATCGGGCAGGCCATCATCTGGGCCTCGGGATTGGCGTATCTGGGTCTCGGTGTGGCGCCGCCGGCTCCGGAATGGGGCGCTCTGCTCGATGCCGGGCGCACCTACATCACCGTCGCGTGGTGGCTGGAGATCTTCCCCGGGCTGATCATCGTGGTCGTGGCCCTTGCATTCACCACCGTGGGTCGTCACCTGGGCGCCCGACTGGAAGGAACCATCCGATGAGCACACTGTTGACCGACGAGTCCACCGCGACCCTCGAGACGACGCCGCTCGCCGAGGTCCGTGACCTACGCGTCGCCTTCGACGGCCGGGAGGTGGTCAAGGGAGTGTCGTTCAGTGTTGCCGCAGGCGAATGCCTCGCCATCGTCGGCGAATCCGGATCGGGCAAATCGGTGACAGCGCGCACCCTCATCGGACTGACCGGGGATCGCGCGCAGATCGATTCAGGCTCCATCACGTTCGATGGGCGGTCGCTCGTCGGCCTGACCGACCGACAGTGGCGGCAGGTGCGCGGCCGGGAGATCGGCTTCGTCCTGCAGGATGCCCTCGTGTCGCTCGATCAGCTGCGGACCGTCGGCAGCGAGATCGCCGAGGCGTGGAGTGCGCATCACGGCGTCCGGTTCGGAGGCGCCGCTCTGCGCCGCGCCGAACGGGAGGAGAAGGTCGTCGAACTGTTGAGTCTGGTCGGCGTGCCCGAGCCACGTGTGCGCGCGGGTCAGCGTCCGCACGAACTGTCCGGCGGATTGCGGCAGCGGGCGCTGATCGCGTCGGCCCTGGCGCAGGACCCGAAGTTGCTGATCGCCGACGAGCCGACCACCGCTCTCGACGCCACCGTCCAGGCGCAGATCCTGGATGTGTTGGCCGGCGCCAAGAAGCGGGGTAACGCGGTGATCCTCATCTCGCACGACCTCGCCGTCGTGTCCCGGCTGGCCGACCGGGTCGCGGTGATGCGGGACGGGGAGATCGTGGAATACGGGCCGGTCTCCGACATCCTCGTACGGCCCGCCCACGAGTACACCCGCAACCTGCTGGCATCCGTGCCGTCGCGGACATCCAAGGGAACCCTGCTCACCAGCGGTGAGACGCTGCCCGACCCGCCCGTAGCGGTGGCGTCGTCGGATCAGCCACCGGCGCTGCGCGTCCGGGAGCTGCGAAAGTCCTTCGTGGCCAAGGACAAGTCCGCCCGCGCGGCCGTGCGCGACGTGAGCTTCGACCTGGCCCCCGGCCGCACGCTGGGTATCGTCGGGGAGTCCGGCTCCGGCAAGACCACCACCGCACGGATCGTGCTTGGCCTCACCGCACCGGACTCCGGCACCGTCGAACTGAACGGCCGCCCGTGGAGCGCGCTGAACGATGCCGATCGCCGCACGAACCGCCACCAGATCTCGGTGATCTACCAGGATCCGCTGAGCTCCTTTGATCCCCGGTGGAACGTCGAACGAATACTGCGCGACAGCCTGCGTTCACGCGCCCTCCGCGGCGCGGCCGTCGACGAGCGGGTGTCGGAACTGCTGGATCACGTCGGGTTGTCGGATGAGTTCCGGCGCCGTCACCCGCTGTATCTGTCCGGCGGCCAGCGACAGAGGGTGGCGATCGCCCGGGCCCTCGCACCAGAACCATCGGTGATCGTGTGCGACGAGCCCGTCTCGGCCCTGGATGTGTCGATCCAGGCGCGCATCCTCGATCTGCTCGCGCGGCTGCAGGCGGAAACCGGTGTCGCGCTGGTGTTCATCTCGCACGATCTCGGGGTGATCCATCACGTCGCCGACGACATCCTGGTGATGCGCGACGGTGACGTGGTCGAGTACGGCGGTGCCGACAAGGTCTTCGGCGAACCGGAGCATCCGTACACCCGCGAACTCCTCGCCGCCGTCCCGACCATCGACGCCGACCAACTCGTCGCCTGACCCACCTCGTCGATCGGTCCCAGTTCCTCGCCGACAGCAACGCGCATCTCGCCGATCGGGCAGACCTCCGCATACCGCGCCCGCTAGACCCCGCGTCTGGCACCACCATCACCCCACGGCTCCGTTGACCGCACTATGCGGCCAACGGACCTGTGGGGTGATGCTCATGGCACCTCCGCCGGGGCCGGGCAAAGTCCTCCGTCGATCGTGCGCAGTTTCTCGCCGATCGGGCACAGATCCGCGCCGATCGTGCGCACGTCTACGCCGACCGTGCCTATCCGTCGAGCGTGGTGAGGATGTCGCGCAGGGCCCGCTGCTGCTCGACGTCGAGTCTGCCGATGAGGTGCCGTTCGACGGCGTCGTGAAGTGCACGTTGTTTGTCGACCATGAGGTCCTCGCCTGCCGGCGCGAGCGACACCTCGACGCCGTTGCGTAGCCGCTCACGGGTGAGAAAACCACGCTTCTCCATACGCGTGAGGAGATGCGAGAGTCGGCTGCGGTCCCACCCGGTCGACGTGACGAGCGCATTCTGCCTCGCCGTCCCGCCTGCCTTGTTGAGGTGCACGAGCACCGTCAGTTCGGGTTCGGAGACCGAGTTCGCGGCCGTGACATCGTCGATCACGGCTGTGCGGATCACCTCGCTGGTCCGCTTCCAGAGGAGCCACAGCGCGACACCGGACTCGTCCCCATCTGTTGACATTTCTACACCTCGCTTCTACTGTTGACATTACAACACCCGCAATCGCCGCGCCAGATCAAGGCGCGCGGGAAGAAGGAACACATGTCACTCAACGAGGCAGAACGGCGACGCACCAGCGAGGAACTGCGGCGCAACGCCGAACTCACCGGCCTGACCCACGCCGCGATGGCAGCCGACCTCGGGTTCACGTCGGATCACCTGTACGGACTACTGGAGCTGTCCGGATCTCAGAATCCGGTCGACGTCTGGATGGTCCGGGACTACCTCGAGCAGGCCGTCCGCGACGCCGGGCGGGAGCCCGAGTCGTTCACCGTGCTCACGCCCCAGAGTCGGCGCATGGCGCGAATGTGGTTCCGGCTCCGACCGGCTCCGCGGCACGTCTTCGCCGCCTGATCCACCGAACTCCCATCCATCCAGCAACCGAATCGAGGACTCTGATGTCTGACACCAACTCCGTCTCAACCGCGTCCCACCCGGGCGGTACCGGGACCATCGGCGACCGATCGGTCGCCCGCGTCGGCTACGGCGCAATGCAATTGGAGCGACGACGCGACGACCGCGCAGCTGCCGTCGCGGTGATCCGGCGGGCGATCGAACTCGGTGTGAACCACATCGACACCGCGCAATTCTACGGAAACGGTTTCTCGAATGAGCTGATCCGCGAGGCCGTACGCCCAGACGACGGTGTCACCGTGGTCACCAAGGTGGGTGCCGACCCGAACCCGGACGGCCCGATGCCGATGCGAGCCGCGCAGCGTCCCGAAGAGCTCCGGGCGAGTGTCGAACACAACCTGCGCAGTCTCGGGCTCGATCAGATCCCGGTGGTGAATCTGCGACGCGTCGACGCCAGCGCTCCGATCCCCGTCTCGGCGGACCAGGTCGTCGACTTCGACGATCAGCTCGCCGCGATGGTCGCCATGCGCGACGAGGGTCTGATCGGCGGCATCGGACTGAGTACCGTCTCGATCGAGATGCTGCGCCAGGCGCTGCCTGCCGGCATCGCGTGCGTGCAGAACGCCTACAGTCTCGTGTCCCGCACCGACGACGACATGCTCGATCTGTGCACCGCCGAGGGCATCGCGTGGGTGCCGTACTTTCCGCTCGGCAGTGCGTTTCCCGGGATGCCGAAGGTGACCGACGAGGCCATCGTGGTGCAGGTCGCTCAGACCCTCGACGTCACGCCGTCGCAGGTCGGGCTCGCGTGGCTGCTGCACCGGGCTCCGAACATGTTGCTGATCCCGGGCACCTCATCGGTGGGCCATCTCGAAGAGAACGTCGCCGCCGGCTCGGTCGTGCTCGATGCGGACACGGTGGCCGCCCTCGACGGCGTGCCCCATCGTGAAGGTCAAATCGGCTGACACCGAGCGGTTCTCGGAACGCAGTCAGTTCCCACCCGCGTGCACCAGCACCGGCACCAACTGCTCGGCCGCCGTCCAGGCACCGTGATGGCCGGGCATGTTCACCTCCGGCGCCGGGTCGGCCAGGGTCCGGGTGATGATCGTTCTTCCCCGTGCCACGGCCACCAGGTCGCCGATCCGCTCGGCGACCACGTCGGTCACCTCAGCACCGAACCACTGTTCGTCCAGCACCTGTTCACGCGGCACCACGAACGCGTCGTCACCCAGGACGTCGGTCCAGAACGTGTGCACGTCGTCGCGAGCGCCGGGTCGTGTGTAGACGTGACGGACGCGCATCTCACCCGCCACCGCCTCGACACCCTTGAGCATCTCGTCTGTGGTGTCGATGTCGATTCGATTGTCCGCCTGGATCATCCCGTGATCTCCGGTCACCACCAAGGTGGCATCGCGGGGGAGATCCGACGCGATGTCGGCGACCAGGCGGTCCACCACACCCAACGTCTTCACCCACTGCGGCGAGCCGGGCCCGAAGAGGTGTCCGGCCGCATCGAGATCGGGCCAGTAGGCATAGATGAGACGATGATCCGGCGTGGACGGCGCCAGTGCGTCACCGATGCCGGCGAGGATGTCGGCAGGTATCTGCGCCCCGATGTACGTGCCCTCCACGCGGAAGGCGGCCCGGCTGAATCCCGACCCGCGGTATGCCGCAGGCATCACGTACGTCACGTCGACGCCGCGG
The DNA here is from genome assembly GCF_049844895.1 of Gordonia sp. DT101. Classification (NCBI taxonomy): domain Bacteria; kingdom Bacillati; phylum Actinomycetota; class Actinomycetes; order Mycobacteriales; family Gordoniaceae; genus Gordonia; species Gordonia sp. DT101. The sequence goes on from NZ_JBNCLX010000001.1 coordinate 1,090,458, forward strand.
TCGGCCATCTCGGCGAGGAGGCCTGGCTCCGGCTGGATCAGTTCCGGCACATACAGTCCCAGAGCCGAGCGTCCGTCGGATCGGTTGAAGGTCCAGCGTAACGCGTTGAGGGTCCGGCGTTTTGGTCCACGGGTTTCGTCCCGATCCGTGCGGAACGAGTAGCCGATGATGCCGTGGCTCCCGCAGGGTGCGCCGGCCATCAGGCTGGTGATGCTGGTCGCCGTCGTCGCGGGGAAGCCCGCGCGGATGGTGGCCGTCCGCATCGCCGTCAGCGTCGGCGCGACCTCGGCGTGGTCGTCGAGCAGGGTGGCGCCGAGACCGTCGATCAGGAGCAGCACGACGTCTTTGCTCGAGGGGATCGGAACGGTCGACGTCGGGCTCTGCTGGAAGGCGTCGTCGATCGCCGGTAGCACGTCGGCGAGCGTCGCAAAGCTGCTCCATTGCAGAGGATGGAGCTCGTCCGACGATTCACTCACAACGACACGGTATCCGCATTTCTTGTGGACAACCCGGGCGCATCGGCTTGCCGCGTCGGCTACTCGCCCTAGCCTGGGTGCATGCCCGATTTCGATCCCCTGCACGAGGCGGCGAGCGACCTGCTCGTCGATTTCGACATGGCAACCGTCGACCGGGGGTCCGACTACGCCGACGACGGCCGGATCATCGGGATGAGCTGGTCACCGGACGACCTGGCGCTGACCGGCCGATGCCGAGGATCCGGCGGTCAGGTGTACGAGACCACAGCCGTCTTCAACGCACTGGAGACCTCACGCTCCCTCGACTTCACCGAGTGTTCGTGTCCGGTCGGATTCATGTGCAAGCACGGCGTGGCGCTGGTGCTGACCGCGCTGCAGGTCGAGAGCACGACCGAACCACAGACCGACGTCGGCGAGCTCGCGCCCATCAGCAGGCTCCCCGCCCAGTGGCGCACCACCTTGGGTGCGTTTGTCCACGAGGAACCGAAGACGGCGCCCGTCGACATCGGTATCCTCGTCGAACTGCCGCCGAAGAAACGGTGGGCGCCCAATCCCGCGCCAACGTTACGGCTGGTCAAACAGGGTAAGCGCGGCAGATGGGTGAGGAAGGGCATCAGCTGGCGAACGGTGGCCCGACGAGCCGGCGGCCTGCCGCTCGCCCCGGAGCACCCGGAGTTCGAATCGGGGCAGCTGCGCGCAGTGGTCGCAATGGCGCGCGCCTACGTCAACACCGGGGTCCACGATGACCAGATGGCGCTCGGCTGGGCGCCGAACGACATCTGGGAACTGGTGGCTGCAGCCCACGACGCCGGGGTGGCCTTGCTCGCCGACCCGTCGACCGGTGCCACCTACGTCGACCTCTTCGCCGGCGCGCGGATCGCGTTCCGTATCACCCGTACCGACGACGGCGCCCTCGTCTCCCCGTATCTCCAGGTCGATCACGACAACTGGCACGATTCACCCGTGGGCTTGATCGGTACGCCTGTCCCACATGGTGCATTCACCGTCGACGAGGACGTCTTGCTGATGGGTCCGTTCGAGGCGCCGTCCGACCGCCGGGCACTCGAGGAGCTCGTGTCCACCGGTGGCGTGGTGATCCCCGACGCCGATCTCGACGAGTTCGTCGCGGACCTGCTGCCGTCACTCGCCGCGACGGTCCCGGTCGACATCGAAGACGGTGCCATCACCCCGCCGACCATCGTCGGGCCGACGCCATTGCTCACCATCCGAGTCGGTGAACAGGCATCGCAGGTGGACTGGCGGATCAGCTATCGCATCAACGAGCGGCGACGCGTCTTCGACACCGCCGACCCGGTGGCAGCGAGCAGCATCCGCAACGCCGAAGACGAAGCGCAGGCGTGGAAGGACGCACGAGTCGCGATGGAACTCGTCGCCTGTCGATGCACGCGGTGGCAGACGCAGGCGGCACGTCTGGTCAACCAGTCGCTACGGTCCGGAGCGCGAACCGACGACGGCGACCTCGACGCCGTCGTTGCCGACGACGTTGTCTCCGCGGTCCGGCAGGCCGGCACCGATCTCCTGCGCCGTACCTTCACCTACTCGCTCATCGACACCGCCGTCCTGGTCGGCGAGCTGGTGCCCGAACTCGGTGACGGCATCGAGGTCGAGGTGATCGGTGACCTCGTCGATTTCCGCCCGGCGCAAGAGGAGCCGGAGATCGTCATCAGCGAGGACACCAGCCCGGCCGGCAACGATTGGCTGAACCTCCGGATCACCATCGAGGTCGACGGCCGTGAGGTCCCGCTCGGCGACGTCATCCGGGCACTCGCCGCCAACGCGACCCACCTGCTCCTGCCCGACGGCACCTACTTTCCGCTCGACAGCGCCGAGCTACGGCGACTCACCGAGCTCATCCGCGAGGCGCAGGACCTCGGCGAGATCGAGAACGGCCTCGTCAAGCGCAACACCTACAACGCGACCCTCTGGGAGGAACTGCTCGGCCTCGGTGTCGTCGACGACCAACTGGCCGAATGGCATTCGCGGGTAAGACGCCTCGCCGAGGCCACTCTGCCCGCGCGCATGGGTCCGCCTGCGGGGCTGCGCGCCGACCTACGTGACTATCAGCATGACGGACTCGACTGGCTGAGGTTCTTGTGGCAGAACAGGATCGGTGGCATCCTCGCCGACGACATGGGGCTCGGCAAGACTGTGCAGGCCCTCGCCCTGATCGCCGAGGCGACGGCCGAGCAGCCGTCCGGGTGCTTCCTGGTCGTCGCGCCGACCAGTGTCGTCGGTAACTGGGTCAGCGAGGCGCACAAATTCGTACCCGCCCTGGAGGCGGTCGCGGTGACCGCCACCGAGGCCAAGAGCGGTATCGACTTCGCCGAACAGGTCGGTGGCGCGCACATCGTGGTGACCTCGTACACGTTGCTCCGCCTGCAATTCGACAAGATCAACCAATTCCGTTGGACTGGAGTGATCTTCGACGAGGCTCAGTTCGTGAAGAATCACAAGAGCAAGACCCACCAGTGTGCGCGTCGCCTCGGCGCCGAGATGAAACTTGCCATCACCGGCACGCCGATGGAGAACAACCTGATGGAGCTGTGGTCGCTGCTCTCCCTGACCGCGCCCGGCCTGTTCCCTTCGCCCAACACCTTCGGGGAGTACTACCGCAAACCGATCGAATCCGGCGAGCATCCCGAGCGGCTCGACGGCCTGCGCCGACGCATCCGTCCGGTGATGTTGCGCCGCACAAAGAACCAGGTCGTCGCCGACCTGCCGGCCAAACAGGAGCAGGTGCTGGCCGTCGACCTGACCGCCAAACACGAGCACATCTACCAGGCCAGGCTCAACCGGGAGCGCCAGCGGGTCCTCGGTCTGCTGGGGGACTGGGAGGAGAACCGCTTCGCCATCTTCCGATCGCTGACGATGATGCGGCAGCTGAGTCTGCACGCGGGACTTGTCGACGAGAAGGACCTCGGTGTGGCGTCCGCCAAGATCGACTACCTCGCCGAACAGCTGCCCGAACTGATCGCCGAAGGCCATGCCGCCCTGGTCTTCAGCCAGTTCACCGGGTTCCTCGGGCTCATCCGCGAACGCCTCGACGGTCTCGGCATCGCCTACAGCTACCTCGACGGGTCGATGAGCGCGAAGCAACGCACCACCGCGATCGACCAGTTCAGCAGTGGCCACACCAAGGTATTCCTGATCAGCCTCAAGGCCGGTGGCTTCGGTCTGAACCTCACCGAGGCCGATTACTGCTTCGTCTGCGACCCGTGGTGGAACCCCGCCGCCGAGGCTCAGGCCGTCGATCGGACCCATCGCATCGGCCAGACCCGGCCGGTCACCGTGTACCGGCTGGTGTCCAAGGGGACCATCGAGGAGAAGGTCGTCGAGTTGCAGGACAAGAAGCGTGCGCTGTTCGACGCCGTCGTCGACGACGGCGATCTGTTCGGTACGGTGATCAGCCCCGACGACGTGCGGGCGATGCTGGGGGACACGTGACCGTTCCGGCCGCACCTTCAGTATCCGGCCGCACTTTCGGCTCGAAGCCGGAATCCGAAGGTGCGGCCAGAACCACGCCATCGGACAGCGCCCGCGCGCTGCGCCGCGCGTGACTGTCGTCGTCGTACCACTCGAACCAGGGAAAGCGGTGTCGCCGGTACTCGTTGATCGTCAGTGGTGGGTGATGGGGTTCCCCGCCCGTGAGTTCTTTCCACGCAACCGAATTGACGATGCGCAGGACGGCGCCGGATCGGGCGGTCGGATGCCAGTTCTCGCGTGGTTCGACGGGTGTCGCGATGGACCGGGTGAGCGACCCGGCCGCGCTCAGACCCATGCTGCCGGTCAGGGACGCGCCCCACGCATCCACCTCGGGAACCATTTCGGCGCTGCATCGATTCGGGTCGATTCGCCGCGCCTCCCAGAGCTCCCCGCGCAACGGGATGACCTCGATGCGGACGGTGCCGTCGTCGGCGTCGGCGACGTGCTCTGTGGTCGACTGTCCATCCGCGGCGGGGACGGCGACGAACTGACGGACCGTCGAAGCGTCGGTCCGGAATCCATCGAGCCTCGGCTGATTCGGGACCTCGAAATAGTCTTCCGCGTCAAAATCGGGATCATCAGAGAACGCCTGACCGGTCACGGCGTTCACTCCACCCACTCCGATCCGCACGAGGAAGGGGTACACGGACGCGAAGTTGACCCACGCCGCCTCCGATTGCCACATCGGGAGCAGCACGTCGGCGGTGTGCCATCCGGTCGAGTGGATGCGGGGCCCGAGGTGGCCTCCGGAGAGCAGGTCGAAGGAGCCGAGTCCGGGCGGCAGCGGATGAGTGGTGTCGTAGTCGGGCACTCGCAGTGTGCGTACGAACTCGATGTACAACTCGGCGTCGGCGTGAACCTCGGGGAAGGAGAACGCGAGGGTGTCATGGGAGACGGTGACTGCCATGGGTCTCCAGTCGTCGGCAATGACAGCACGATATGGAGCGGGTCCGACAAGTTCGGGGCTGGCTCCACAGTGCTCGGGCGGGGCGCATCGTCACGGACGAGCATTCGCGTCACGCCTTGGCCAGAAGATCGGGGCAATCGCACGATGCGTTACACCGGCGCGATCTTCTGCTCATTTGTTTACCCCCAGTCGCCCGTCGTGGACGGTAGATTCCTTGCCATGCTCGATCACGTCGCCCTGCAGTGCGCCGACCCCGGCGGTGCCGCCGACTTCTACACCACGGTGTTCGCTGCCGTCGGCGTGCGCAAGGCCATGCGGTATCAGCGCGACGGCGGCCCGGTGATCGGACTCTCCGGCGCCGACGGCTTCCCGCGCCTCTGGGTAGGTCCGCTCGACGACACCGGACACCGCCCCATCCATCTGGCCCTCACGGCCCCGAGCCGTGAGGCCGTCGACGATGTGTTCGCCGCGGCCAAGGCCGCGAACGCGACGATTCTGCACGAGCCCCGCGTCTGGCCCGAATATCACCCGAACTACTACGGGGTGTTCCTACGCGACCTCGACGGCAACAACGTCGAAGCAGTGCATCACGGGTTCGACGACTGACGACGGGTTCGTCTCAAGCAAACTGCCAGGAAGAGTCGATGGCACCGCAAGGTTGCCACCGCATTGTTGTGGGTGTCAGAGCGAGCCGGCACCCGCCGGATCAGAGAGAACGGGCGCATCGATGCCGACCCCCACCAACAACCGCAAGAACACACCCGCCGCCCCGCAGCATCGTCGCCGGCGCGTGCGCAAGTTCGATCAGCGCACCCGCCGCTGGAACTGGGTGTGGCAGTGATCTGACCCGGACTTGCATCCCTGCCGCAGTCTGTTCGGGTCACGCAGTCAGGGCGGTCTATCCCGCCGACTCCCGACTCTCCGCTTGCCATGTCACCGTCACCGGAATCTGATCGTCCCAGGGCTGCCGGGTGACGAGGTCGGACACCTTCACGAATCCCCGCTCGAACTCGCCGACTGCCGGGTCGACGAGCCGGTACTCCTGCGTCTGCCGGTGGATCGGCTGCGCGTCGAGGATCACGATCCGCACCTCACCCGGCTCGAACCGGCAGTGCCGCTGCAACGACGCGATCAGTTGCTCGTTGCACATGTGGCCGTCACCGAAGTTCCAGCCCATCGCCGTGCTGGTGATCCGCTCACCGTCCGTCAGCACGAAGCCTGACTCTTCACAGCCGGCCATCGCCCGATGCGCGAGCGTGAACAACGCCCGACCGTGACTGTTGAACGAGCGGAACGCATATCCCATGTAGAGCGGGATCTGCGCTGCTTCCGCGCTGCCGTAGAAACGCTCGAGTTGTGCGGCCGGCATCGACGCGATCGCGACGATTCCGCTCTCGATCTTCGCGGATGCTGCGGGGGTGAGGCACCAGAGGCTGGTGTCCCAGTTCCCGGCGTAGTACCGCATACCCGGCAGGAAGGAGACCTTGCGTGGCATCAGGTTTCCGATGATCACGGTGCCCGCCGACACGAGGAACAGCAGGATCGGCCAGACGGACTGGAGGTCGGTGAGCCCGATGTCGGAGTGACCGACGAACAGCGCCACCACACCGAACATCATGAAGACGTTCCACTCCAGCGGCACACCCATCGGGATCGACGACAGGATGCCGAAATGGAAGATCAACATGATGATCGCCGCGACCGCAGTCAGCCAGCCGCCGCCCGAGAAGAACAGGACAATCGGGACGAGACCTTCGACGGCGGTGGAGAAGTGGGCGATCCACCGCGACCGCCGTCCGGGCCGCAGGTCCTCGGGGAAATCCTCGAAGAACTTCCGCTTGATCTTCGGTGACCGCCAGATCGGATTGTTCGACATCATCGTCGAGATCACGAACGGGAAGTGCTTGTTGAGCTTCGACGTTGCCGCGCCCATCCAGATGACGAGGAAGATGAGCTTGGCGCCGAGAATCATGTCGACGCCGGCGAACAGGAACGTGACGGTCAACGCGCCGTACACCTCTCCGCGAGCGGCCAGGAAGATCGTCTTGTCGCGCAGACCTGCCGCAGCGAGCAGTACCACGATGGTCCAGATCTCCCAGTCGGGCAACACGCCGACGGTGGTGTCGAGTTCCGGGATCGCACCCGTACCCGAGCTGAACAGCGCGACCACCAGCGTCACCAGCAGCGCCGCGTACAGCAGCACGTCGATCGGTTGCCGCGAGTCCCCCTTGGTCAGCGGAATGCGATTCGGCCATGGTGGCTGACGAATAGTCTTGGGCCGCAACCAATACAGTATCGAGCCCATCGGCGGGAAGAATCGGTTGTTCAGCGGTCCGAATCCGCAGCCGAGGCCGACGACCTCGAACAGCATCGTGTAGAGCACGACCTTCTGGAAGACGATCGGCTCGTTGTACCAACTCGTCACATCGAAGAAGCCGTCGATGCCGGGCGTGGTGATGACCACCGCCCATGCGATCAGGATGTAGAGCGCGATCTTCACGACGTAGAACAGGTGCAACGCGACCGGCGTCCCGAAACCCACCTCGGCCCAGTGCCGGGCCATGGGCTTGATCTTCTCGGCCCGCGTGCCCTGACTCCAGGTCGGGAAGTCGATCTCGGGAGTGGTCTGCTTCAGGAATCCCATCGCTATCGCCCTCGTCACCTGTGCGTTTTGTCGCCGTGGCCGGGCTGGCCGGCATGTCGTGTGTCGAGGAGGGAGCCTAACAAACCAAGCAATTGCTTGGTAGCGGTTCGGCGATTGCTGCCGGCGGGTTGCGAGCGAAGCCCTCCTCTCGTCGGGACGTCTGCCTACGCTGAGACCGCCACACGTCAGCTTCACGTTCGTCGGCGAGGGCGAACGCGTGATGGGGATGACCAATCCGGGAGTGAGAATCCAGATGACCACCGACGACGACCTACCGCCACGTAACGGTCTGGGCGACAAGGACAGTCGAGAGCGGGTCCTGGTCATCATCCTCGCGTTGGCCGGTGTGATGTCGACGCTCGCGCTGTCAGTGCTGCCGGTACTCGCCGACGTGTCGCACAGTCCAGGGTTCAGCGCGCTGATCGGATCGGTGAACACCGCCGGATATCTCGTGATCATCCTGGTCGCCGCGCGCTCTCCGCTGAGCTGGGTGCTGGTCCGCCGGCTGGCGCTGGTGATGGTCGGGATCGCGGTGGTCGCCGGGGTCACGGCCGCGACGATCCTCGACGAGAACGCCGGGCCGGGATTTCTGCTCGCGATGTCGGCCTTGATGGCGGCGGTGATCGCGGCGCTCAGCTACTTGCGAATCTCCTGAGGCGCCGTGAAGGACTGGAACATCACCTCTCGACGCAGGGCGAAGCCGAGCGTCTCGTAGAGGCGGATGGCGGTGGTGTTGGACGCCGAGGCGTGCAGGAACGGCACCTCGCCGCGCAGCCGGATGCCATGCGCGAGTGCGCGAATCAGTCGGCTACCCAGCCCCTGGCCCTGATTGTCGGGATCGGTACAGACAGCGCTGATCTCGGTCCAGCCCGGCAGGTGCAGGCGCTCACCGCCCATGGCCACGAGGCGCCCACCGCGGCGGATACCCAGGTAAGTGCCGAGTTCGATGGTCCGCGGCCGGAACGGGCCCGGCTCCGTACGGCGCACCAGATCGAGCATCTCGGGTACGTCGTCGGCGGTGAGCTCGACCGCCTCGTCATCGGGCGCCGACGCGACGGCGTCGTCGACCATCTGTACGCCCTTCATCCGCATCTGCAGTCCCCAGTCGGCGGGTGGCGTCACGTCGACGACCGGAACGAATATCGAGGTGCCGGCCCCGACGAGCATGGCGGCGTCGGCCCAGTCGGCGGCGGTCGGGTCGTCGGGGAGTGCGGCCATCGGGCAGACATCCGGCTGATAGCGCACCGCGTTGCCGTGACGCTCAGCGAAACGTGCGTGGGGCCCGGCCAAGGCGGCCAGTGCCGGGTTGTCGAGTGGGCTGGAGGTACTGCTTTCCACGGCTCGACGATACCCGGTGTCGTAATTGGGCGACTTGCGAACCCTGGGTTGAGGTTCGCAGATTCCTCTCAGGCGCAGATGATTTCGGCCCAAGGTCGGCGGGGCAGTGTCGACGGTGAACGAGCGATCCGGCGCAGACGTCCGGACCTCACCGACCGAGAGGGTGACGATGCCGGATCCGAGCTGACGTTGGACAGACCGCGACCCACCGCGGCCGGCGTGTGTGCTTTGACGGCTCACGTGCTCGTGACGGTGAGTCGGGGTGTGCCAACGAACCGACCGGCACGATGCCGTGCCGTGTGACCCCGTCGTAGACGATTCTGTCGCGGCGGGGTCGCAGTGTGAGGTCACCGACCGGGCGTGCTGCCCACGCTCGGCAACACCAGTTCGCAAGACACGCGTTGCGGGTGTTCCGGATCCAGGGCGTTCCGGACCATCACCGTGGTGCGGTGTGAGCCCGCGATCGCTTGATGCTCCGAATAGTCCTGCGCGCACGAGTCCTGGACAACGATGTTGGTGACCTGCTGACCAGGTTTCCCGGGCACGAGTCCGCTGGTATACGGCACAGCCATCTCGTCGTAGCGGGTCGCGATGTTCGTGTATTCGACGCCCGGCACGTATGGGGTAACGCCGGCGTTGAGCTTCTTGATGAACGCCGATCCGGCTGCGGGTTCTCGGCAGAGCGCGCAGTTTCCGCCGCGGGTCAGCGGGCTGGCGTCGATGACCTCTTGAGGGATGGCGACGCCCTGGTAGATGCCTGCGATCGAGACCGATTTGTCGACGACGGTGTGCCCACCGCCGTAGCGGATGAAGTACCCGGTGACCAGACTGCCGAGCGAGTGGGACACGAGGTCGACCTTGGACGCGTGCGTTGTGGCGAGGACTTTGCGGACAAAAGCCGACAACTCAGGCACACCGACCGCCTCGATCGATGACAGCCCTGCGATACCGCTGAACGGTTTCGGCACACCGGCCTGCACGCCCCAGTTGAGGGCAAACGTGCAGTAGCCCGCGTTGTGCAGGACCGGCCCGTAGACGCCCCAGTCGAGCTGTCGATTGGCGAACCCGCCATGCACCAGCACGACCGGATTCGGGTGGCGAGCACTGGGTTTGCACGACCAGTCGTTGGTTCCCGGTGGATCGCCGTCGGGATCGGCGAGCTGGTTGAATGTGCCCGCAAAGTAGTTGTTCGGGACGGGCAGTTGTGCACCTGCCGGGCCGAGGGATGGGACGGCTGTTGCCGGACCCGTCGCCAAGACCAGAGCGAGAGCTGTCAACCAAATCGATACGAGCGCGCGCATCGGCGGACCATAGCGCATGGGGCACACAGCTGTTGTCAGTTTGCGGTCGGTCGGTCGGAGAACCGACTGAGAGTCAATCGTCTGGGGGACAGGATCTGCGAGGCTGCGCACTTTTCTGTGCTCCCGCGACAGTGCCCAGCCTTTCGGTAGCAGTTGTTCGATTGGACTTGGTGCTGATTCTGCAGCGCCAATCACCCGGGAATGAGAGCACCCGCCAATTCACCGGTGGCCGTCAGATTGACCTTCCCCGCCCGGAGGTAGAGACCAATCTTTCGCACGAGGTGCGGGAGCACTGAACTCGGATGGCTACGTCGATGGATGGTTGTGCACGCATACCGTGCCGTAACCCGCACGGCGGTCGAGATCTGTAGTCCGATCAAATGAAATTCCTGCGGTCTTCATCGCTTGCGTCTCCAGGTCGGCGCGTATCGGCACGTCATGATCGGTGCTGACGGCCTACCCCGCGCGGTCGAGAACAGATTCGCTGGGTAATATGCGACCGAGCATTGTCGGGGTGGAGTTGTGATGCTGTTTCGGGGGAAAGCCGTGATCCACGGCGAGCTACCCGGCCACATGAGGTCGGGCGGCAGCGACGAGCGATCAGCACTGCAAGCGGGCGAACCAGCACCGCATCTTCCCGCCCCGGCCGTCGGTACGGAGGGGACTTTCACATGATGGCTTACGCATCTGAGCGCCGGTCGCGGCATCGTCATGATCCGGAGGGTCGTCGTTCGCCGTTGTTGTTGTCGGTGACCTCGGCGGCGTTGGCGGCGTCGATTGCGGCGGGTGTGGGTGCGGGTTTGGCTCAGGCGGCTCCCGAGCAGGGCGGCACGAGCCCGAGCGACACGGCACCGCAGCAGGGTGGCACGACACCTGATGCGCCGGCACCGGAGCAGGGTGGGACGACGCCGACTCCTCAGGTGGCGCCTGCCTATAACCCGGGTCCGGGGTCGATTCCGGGTCCGCCGCAGGAGGCGCCGTATCAGTCGTATGTGGCGCCGGATTCGGGTACGAGTTATGAGAATGCGTATACGCCGTTGCCTTCGCAGCCGTTGCGGGTGCCGCGTGCGGTGAAGCCGGTGCGGCCGATTGCGCCGCCGCCGAAGAAGATTCGTGTCGGCAACTTTGTGACCGATATTCCGAAGGGGATGTCGCAGCGCGACGTGAATTCAGTCAATGAGTGGTCGGCTTACGGTGAGGCCAAGATCGCCCAAGGTTTAATCTCGGTGGGGGTGCCTGAAGATGAGGCGACCCGGCAAGCGGCTTCGACGATCATCGGCGTGATGACCGGGGGTACCGCGGGTGCGGTGACGTTGGGTATTCCGGCGGCGGTGATGGGTGCGGCCGGGGGTGCGGTCGTCGGCGCAGGTGTGGGTGCGGTAACGGGATATGTGCTATCTAGCGGTACGGGTGTGCTTGTGCCGCAAGGAGCCCTTATCGGCGCTGGCGTTGGAGCGGCTGCCGGTGCTGTTGGCCTTGGTGCTGCGGGTGCGGCGCTAGGTGCAGCAATCGGAGGAACCGCCGGAGGCGCACTCGCTTACGCCCTCGGCGCCGGAGATCCTGGCGCGCACCCGAAGGAACCGTGGAAGCAGGGCAAGCCCCAGGCGCCTAAGGCCAAGCCGCTTCCGAACCCCGGTGCGAACCAGTTCGAGTACAAGCTCTCCGCCTCAGATGCGAAGAAGTCGGGATTGCCGGCCGTCAACTACGTCGTCAATCACCGCGGTGACGTCAACGTCGAGGTCGGGAACTGGAAGGCGAACTGGAGCGTCGACCAAGCGCTCGCGCCGTACGGGTTCATGGGTGGCGGAGCGAAGCAGGGCGAAGAGTCGGCCCGCGACATGACCAAACAACGCAGTGGCCAGATCGAATCCACGGTTCCCGGTGGTGAGGTGACCTGGCCGCAGGAGACCGCGACTGTCGGGTGACGGACAATGGCGGGTCCGTCTGGCAATAACACGGTGGTGGGTCCTTGAAACGCGGTTCGCGCCCGGGCATCGCGATGATTGCATGACAACTAGGAGGGGTACGAGATGCACAGGATTGCCTCGATACTGGCAGTGGTGGTGGCGGCCGCCGTCATGGCATGTGTTGGTGCGGGTAGCGCCACTTCGCAGCCGCAGTTACCGAAGTTCTCGACCACGGGCGACAACTTCGGCACGTTCGGCGATCATGACTTCTGCCGCGGCACGGTCAATCTCGGCCTCACGGCTCCGAAGGGCAAGCACGGCGTCGTCCGCGTCACCCTGACGTCGTTCGGATTTGTGGGCAACGGACGGGGTTGGGCCCGACGCCCTGTCTGCCGGGTGTTGATGGTGGCAACCCAGACCAGTGGGAACAGTGTGCTGAAGCAGACTCCCATGCCGGCGGCCTTCGGTCCGCGTCGCGGGGATAGAGTAACGCGGGACATCGTCACGGGGCCTGGAGTCGCGCTGATCTCCGTGATCCCGTACACGACCAAGCTTCCTCGGATCAGCCAAGGGAATGGGGCAGGGGCCTACGTTCTTGTTCCGTGATCGCGGATGACTTCGCGAACCACTCCGGCAGCGCCAAGTCACAACCCGGGTCGCACGGGATGTGCCTGGCGACAATGAAGTTGGCAACTGGAAGGCTAACTGGAGCGTCGACCAAGCGCTGGCGCCGTACGGGCTGATGGGTGGAGGAGCGAAGCAGTGCGAGAAGTGTGCGCGCGACATGACCAAGGAACAGAGTGGCCAACTCAAGGCCGCCGTCCCGGGCGGCGAAGTCATCTGGCCGCAAGAGTGAGCGCTCACGGCATGAACACAGATTCGTCGGGTTACAGCAATGGAGACCTCAGTTGTTGAGCAGCAAGCTCAGGGCCTCGATGATGATCGCGACGGTTTCGGTACTGACCTTCGTCGGCGCTGGTATCGGAACAGCAGCACCATTGCAGTCGACGACCTTGGGGAGCGACAACTTCGGTACCTTCGGTGATCACGACTACTGCCATGGTGTGATGAACGCCCGTCTCAGTCCGCCCAAGGGGAAGCGCGGCGTTGTTCGCGTAAACCTGACCTCGTTCGGATTCACTGGCTCGGGTGCCGGTTGGCAGCGCAATCCGCATTGTCGTGTGGTGATGGGCACGAGTCATATCAGCTCAATCGCGTGGAATCAGGAACACTTCCTTCCCGCCACCTTTGGGTCGCGTAAGGGCGAGCAGGTATCCCGAGATATCTACACAGGGTCCGGATTGATCCAGTTCGGCGTCGTTCCTTATTCGAAGGATCTTCCAGTGCGAGTCCGGCAGGATATGGAGTCGGCTTCTTTGTGGTGGTTCCGTGAGTAGGAACGGACCGTTGGTCGCCGTCGCATAAGCCTGACCGAAAGGACGACATGTTCCGTCGCTCGATGGGGTTGGTGTGCGTAGGAGTAGCTGTCATCGTGTCGCTCGTGGCGCGGGCACTGCCGGCGCCAAGCCCTACGAGGCACCTCGAATCAGCCAGTACAGTCAGGATGTTTGGGCTGTCGGCGGAAACAGCGGCTGCCGTGGACCGATTCACGTCGGGATCAAAGTCGATCGCCAACAGCGCGGAAAGGCCTTCATCACTCTGACACCCCGGGGGTTCGTGGGTGATGGACCCGGCTGGAGGCGAAATGCTGTTTGCAAGGTGACGATCAGGAGCGCTGTCGACTTCGACACGTTGTATCGAGGACCTCCCGCAATTGTCACGGCAGGGGCGAATGGCGGCAAGCCCGCGCCTTCACCCGAACGACATCGACGAACAGCGACTTTGTCCACCTGTATAGTGCGCATGTGCAACGGCTGCGTTCGTGCAGACCGATGCCGGTACGGGGATTCACGCAGTTTCGTTGGGGAGGGACCAGATGCGGAGGCTTTGCGCACTGCTGCTCGTAGCGGCGATCGTTTCGCTGTCGTGGCTTGGCACGGGAACTGCCTCGGCTGAACCGCAATTACCGAAGATCGTGCTTTCCACGCTCAATTTCGGAACCTTTGGCGACCACGACTACTGCCACGGTGCTCTGAACGTGGGGGCAGTGGCGCCCAGGGGGAAGAGCGGTGTCGTTCGGGTCACCGTCACCTCTTTCGGATTCACCGGAAACGGCCCGGGCTGGAAGCGAAATCCCAAGTGCCGCTTTCTTCTGTACATGAGTCAGATCAGCGGTTCGGCTATCGCGGGCAAGGAGTTCTTCTATCCGGTCGGGTTCGGACCGCGGCCAGGAGAGAAGGTGGTTCGAGAGATTCGCACCGGGCCCGGCCCAGTATCGATGAGTGTTGCGACGTACGCCCTCGACAAACCGGTTCGAGTGCCGCAGACCTACGGTGGTTCGGGATTTCTCACTGTCGTTCCGTGACGTCCATGTTTCGAAATCTGTGAGACCGGAAGCAGATTGACCCATTAGAAGTATGGGCGACTCGAAAAGGTTTGGCGCGAACCGATTGCTGCGGCCACGTCTTCGTCATGGCATGCGTTGGTGCGGGTAGCGCCACTTCGTAGCTGCAGTTACCGAAGTTCTCGACCACGGGCGACAACTTCGGCACGTTCGGCGATCACGACTTCTGTCGCGGCACGGTCAATCTCGGACTCACGCTCCGAAGGGCAAGCACGGCGTCGTCCGCGTAACCCCTGACGGCGTTCGGATTTGTGGGTAACGTGTTGGGCCGGCACCCTGTCTGCCGGGTGCTGATGGTGGCAACCCAGAACAGTGTGGACAGTGTGTTGAGACAGACTCCCATGAGCCAGGGAAGAATGGGGCAGGGGCATACGTGCTGGTTCCGTGATCGCGGACTGAATCGCCCCGGGTTTGCTGGAGGCTCGTTTACTTGGTTCCAGCGTTTGCTGGGACCGGGTTCTCACGGTAGCTGGCGACGATGTGGGTCGACCAGTAGCTGGCCTCGTACTCGACGGGTGGGACGTGTCCGATCTCGCCGTGCAGCCGGCGGTGGTTGAACCAGTCGATGTACTCGGCGACGGCGATCTCGACCTCGCCGACAGCGCCCCAGCCACCTCGAGGGCGCATGACTGGGTTGCGGATGCACTCGGCCTTGAACAGCGAATTGAACGCCTCAGCCATCGCATTGTCGTACGAATCACCCTTGGAGCCAACTGAAGTCACCGCTTCGGCTTCGGCAAGACGTTCGGCGTAACGGATGGCTCGGTACTGCACGCCGCGGTCGGAATGGTGAATCAGTCCGGCCACGTCCTGGCCGGCACGCGACCGCGCCCACAACCCCATGTCCAAGGCGTCAAGAGCGAGGTCGGTGTGCATGGTGGTCGAGACCTGCCAGCCCACGACCATCCTCGAGAAGACGTCGAGGATGAACGCGGCGTACACCCAACCTGAATGCGTACGGATGTAGGTCAGGTCCGCCACCCACAGCGCGTTGGGCGCCGCCGCGGTGAACTGCCGTTCGACACGATCTGCCGGCTGCGGAGTTTCGGCCCCCTCGCTGCACGTGGTCTTCCGCGTCTTTAGCCGCGCTATCCCCTGCAGCCCATCAGCTTTCATCAACCGTTCAACGGTGCACCGGGCCACGCCGATACCCTTCCTGCGCAGTTCGGCATGGACTTTGCGGGCACCGTAGACGCCGAGATTGTCGGCATGCACGGTGCGGATCTCACCGAGGATCTCACGGTCACGGACCACACGTGGCGCCTCGACTCGTCGACAGCTCAGATGAGCTCGGACCGTGGACGGAGCGATCTGGGCAGCCGTATCTCTCAGGGCCGCACAGATCGGATCGACTCCGTGTTCGTCGCGGAAAGCGGCGACGAACTCCACGATCAACGCTGTGGGCGGTCGATCTCCGCCGCAAAGAAAGCCGAGGCCTGCTTCAAGATCGTGTTCGCCCGCCGCAGCTCACGGTTCTCCCGCTCCAGCTGTGCGATCCGCTCAGCCTCGTCGGTCGTGGTCCCCGGTCGCACCCCACCGTCGATCTCGGCCTGCTTAACCCAGGTGCGAAGCGCCTCAGGGTGCACACCGAGTTGATCGCCGATACGTTTGAGCGCCCCCGGCCGCGTGGCCGGGTCCCGACGGGCCTCCACCGCCATCCGCGTCGCCCGCTCCTTCAGCTCAACGCTGTACTTACGTGGTGCTGCCATGCTCTCCATCCTTCACAGATTTGAGAGCCTCCGACAAACCCGGGGCGATTCAACCGATCCCAGTCCGAGGACGTTGCAGTCCATGATGTTGGCGCGACGATACGGATGGAGGCGGGCCCGCGAGCCGATGCGGTCGACGAGTGGTCCGTAGAACATCATGGTTGGGCCGTTGACGCCGGCGAACAGCCCGCCGGAGACGATGGCGCCGACGGCGATCGCGGTCTCGGTGCCACGCGCAGTGTTCGTGAGGCGTGAGCCGGTGATCGCATCGACGATGGCGTCGAAGACACCGGAGCCCTCGAGCACGCCGATGATGGCGAACACGATGATGCCGAGGCCGATGAGCGGCAGCACGTCGGTGATGCCGTCGACGAGGAAGCCGGTGGCGGCGTCGTCCTTCGACGAGATGATGTCGGCAGGCGAGATGAGCCCCGATGCCAGACCGATGACCGTGCCGACGACCAGGCCGCAGGTGGTCGCCAGGAACAGATCTCGCTTCCAGAAGGCCACGCCCAGAAGGGCAACCACGGCGATGAGCATCAGCAGCGGCTTCGGCCCCACATCGGTGGGCGCGGCGGAGGCGCCCGAGTCCGTGGTGAGCATCAGTCCGACGACGACGTACAGCACGAGCGTGATGCCCGCGGCGGGCAGCGAATAGCGAGTGCGAGAACGCACGACGCCTGCGATGTCGGCGACACCCTCCTTGCGGCGGAAGCGCTGCGTCGCCGACGACACCACGGTCGAATCGGAGATGGGCGCCAGGTTGTCACCGAACAAGGCGCCGGAGAGGATCGCTCCGGCCAGCAGGAGCGGATGGGCTCCCAGCACCACGCCGGCCGGGAAGATGACCGGGAACGCGGTGAACAGTGTCCCGATGGACGTTCCCGTCGACATCGCCATCACACCGGCGATCACAAACGCGATGGCCGGGAACAGTGCCGGTGACACGCCGGCTTCCTGTGCCGCCCAGATCAATCCGTTCGCGGCGCCGGACGAGCTGAGGAGCATCGAGAAGAGACTGACCGCCAGCAGGATCATCAGCAGTGTGCTCGCCGTGGGGGAGGAGAGGCCACGCAGGGCGGCATTCCAATAGCTCGAATAATTGCGCGCCAGCGAGGCGCCCAGGAGCAGACCGACCAGTCCGGATGCGGTCAGCGCCGTCATGTCGAAGACGTTGAACGCGATGAAGTACGAGATGACGCCGACGAGGAAGATCACCGGTGCCACAAATGCGACGTACATGCCGCCGCGGAACTCGAGACGGTCGTCGGTTGGGGTGGTTTCCATGGGGGACTCCCGATTTCAGCGGCGGCGGTAGGCCGCGAGCGCTTGGACGATACTGTCGACGTCGTTGTCGGTGCTGTAGTAGTGGAACGAGATCCGCAGGCGCCGGCCGCGTGGCGCGGTACTGATGCGATGTTCGGCGAGCAGCCACGCCGCGAGGGCGTCGGGATCGTCGTCGATGATCGCAACCTGCGGGCCCGCGAACGTCGGATCTTCGGGTCGATCGACCTGCTCACCGAGATCGCGGAGTTCTGCGGCGGTGCGCTCGGCCAACCGTTGCACGTGAGCCCAGCCCACCTGGGCGTCGACGGTGTCGAGGGCGTCGAGACCACCGAGCGCCGCGTACACCGACGGCACACCGGGTGTTCCGGTCTCGAATTTCGCAGCAGTGGAAGGTGTTTCGAGGTAGGCGGGATCGAAATTGAATGGGTTGCTCCGACCGAACCATCCGGTCAGCGCCGGGTTGTCGAGCTCTTCGGGATGACGAACGTAGAGGAAGGCCAGTCCGGGAAGTCCGAGCATGTACTTGAGCACACCGGTGACGAGGAAGTCGCAGCCCAGCTCGTCGACGGTGTAGGGCACCACGCCGCTGCCCTGGTAGGCGTCGACGAACATCAGCGCGCCTGCCGCGTGCGCGGCGTCGGCGATGGCGCGCACCGGTGGGCGCGTGCCGTTGACGTAGGAGACCAACGGTGCCGACACGACGCCGACGGTGTCGTCGATCTGCGATGACCACGCTGAGGCGGACAGAAAGTCGTCCGACGGCACCGACCGGATCGGGGTGCCATCGGCGGAGGCGCGCCACACGTGGCCGACCGACGGGAACTCGTGGTCACTGCTCAGCAGCGCCTTGCGGCCACGCGTAGCAATGGTGGTGCGGACCTGGAAGGCGGCGATCGAGGCGTTCGGTGCGATGGCGACCTGCTCCGGCGATGCCCCGATCCGGGCTGCGAACCGCGCGCGAAGGGTCTCGACGAGCTCCATCCAGCGTCCCCACGGGGCCGGGTCGGCGATCAGATCGTCCTGCATGGCCTGCAGTCGACGCTGCAGATCGACCGACACGGCGCCCTGGCTGCAGCTGGCGAGGTGGACGGTGTCGCCGAGGTGAGGGAACCGGCTTCGGAAGTCGGCGAGCTGGTCGGTTGCCGGTGTGGTGGCCTCCTGGACTGATGTCATTGGCCAATGGTGCGGCACGGTATTAACCCTGTCAATAGAAGTATTAATCAGAGTCGGTGCGTGGGGCGGCCCTGTCACCTGCCATGATGCACATGTGCTGGGTACGACGATTCGCGAGGTGCGCAAGACGCGTGGGCTGACGATGGTGCAGCTGGCCGAGTCGGCCGGTGTCTCGCAGGGCCTGATCAGCCAGGTGGAGAACGGTCGGGCCGATCCCAGCCTGGAGACGTTGCGTCGAATCGCGGAGGCGCTCGGGGCGCCCCTGTTCGACCTGTTCCAGGATGGTGCGCCGAGTCCGGTGAACGTGCTGCGTGCCGGCAACCGTGCCTCGGTCACCACGCCGACGGGTTCGCTGACCTACGAGAAGCTCTCCCCGCCGAGCGCGACGCTCGAGGTGCTGCGTGGTCGGCTGGAGCCCAACGACGTGTCCAGTCGAGAACCGCACGCACACCCGGCAAGCGAGTGTGTGGTCGTCGAGAGCGGTTCGATGGTGGTCGAGGTCGCGGGGGAGCGGATCGAACTAGAGGCAGGCGACAGCGCGACCTACGATTCGCGGCTGCCGCATCGGTATCTGAACGAATCCGATGAGCGGACAGTGTTTCTCGTGTTGGCGTCGCCGCCAAGTTTCTGAGCCGACGATCACGGTGTGGGTCACCGACACGTTCGCTCGGCCGAGCGGGGCAACGATCCCAGACCGGCGACTCGCCGCCATCGGCGCGATTGGATGGCCCACCGCACGACTGCAATGATCAACGCGACCGTGGGTATCCAGAGGTAGCAGAAGCCGATAAAGATGAGCAGCCCCCAGAGGAAGCCGCCGAAGAAGGCATCTCGGTACTCGGTGGCAGAGTTTGGTTCGCCGTCAGTGGCGACCGCGATTTCGAGCGCGACAACGGTTCCGACGATGGCAATCAGTGCGCTGACGGGGATTGCGCACAGGAGTGAACGCAGCCAGAGCCGGAACAGCATGGATAGCACGGTAGACGTCGACCACCGCTAGCAGGAATCCGACTCACCGATCTTGACCGCCGACAACACAGCGTCACCCTCACCGATCGGCGTTCCCGGATCGGGTGTTTGAGCGACCACAATCCAATTCCGGTCCAGGATCTGGGATCGCCCCCGGCCCGTCGCATCGGTGCTCCGAGAGAAGAAGACCCCGGCGTCCTGGATCTTGTTCTGCGCGTCCTGCAGATTCATGCACACCACGTCGGGCATGATCGCCGGTTCTTCGGGAGGGGCCGTGGTGGCGGTCGCCTGCGTCATCGGTGGCGGCGCCTCGGTCGTCGGGGGCTCAGTAGTCGACACCTCCGTCTCGGTGGCCACCGCGGCGGTCGCTGTCTCGGTCACGGTGGTCGTCGCCGTGTCTGCACCTCCGCCGCATCCAGCGATCACGAGAGCGATCAGCAGGGCTCCTGCCGCTGCACCAGCGGACTTCCGGACGTGCGTCATGCGCTCTCCTCGGTCGACGAGCATCTCTGTGTGCCTCTGTATCGACCAAGGGTGTGATCCGCGTTACACCCGCCCGATCAGAGACCCAGATCTCCTTCGAATCGCCGGAAATAGCTTTCCGGGTCCTGGTTGTAGGCCGTGTTCTCCTGCTCGCAGCGTTCGAGCAGTGCGGTATGTTGCGCCCGCTCGACCGCCCGGCGGGCGTCGTGGGCCTTGATCATCTTCGACGTGGCGAACACCAGCAGCCCGATGGCTGCGGCCGCGGCAAAGATGTACCAGAACTTCACGACCACGGCGATGAGGATGAGCACCACGATCACCAGGGCACCCGCGCCTTTGTTGCCACCATCTGACTTGGCCATCTCGTCGCTCCCTCACGATCGTCGTGTTGGGGACATCGTCGCAGGACATACCGACAGTTACAGCAGGTCGCAGCGTCGTCAGGTGACCCGACGGAATGGTCACCAACCCGAGAGTGTTGGAATGCCATGTAAGCGTTTGCTTAGGTATCGGCTCGGGCAAGTCCGTCCGACGACGACCACCCAGGCTTGGAACAGGGGGCGGCCATGGCCACACACGTTGATCACATATCGAGAGGCGATGCTGCCGTTCCGTTGGTGCTCCCCACGCAAGACTCCTTCTACGACGAGCCCGCCGACCTCCGCGCCATGCGGCCGGGCGAGATCATCCGGTCACGGCAGGTCGAGCTCAAGGACTATTGGGCGTCGCATCACCGCAGCCAGGCGTGGCAGCTGCTGTACCGGTCGACCGATCTGTACGGCGCTGCGGGTGTCGCGGCCACTACCGTCGTCATGCCACGCAAGCGTGCGCGCGACGGCCAGTTCCAACTTCTGTCGTTCCAGTGCGCGATCGACGCGGTCACCTCGCAGTGCTTCCCGTCGTATGCGCTGCGCAAGGGCGCTTCAGCCGCGAAAGCGATTGCGCCGTTCGAGTTCTTGGTGATCCGCCGTGCGCTGGCCAAGGGCTGGGCGGTGTCGATTCCCGACCACGAGGGCATGCTCGGCGCGTGGGGAGCCCCGCGTGAGCCCGGCTATCGCACTCTCGACGGCATCCGTGCGGCGTTGTCGTTCGACGACTTCGAATTTCGTTCTGACACACCGGTCGGCCTGTGGGGCTATTCGGGCGGCGGCATGGCGACGTCGTGGGCCGCGGAGATGGCGCCTCAGTACGCGCCGGAGCTGAACCTCATCGGCGCGGTTCTCGGCTCCCCGGTGGGGGACATGGCATCGGCACTGATGCGCCTGAACGGCGGCTTCCACACCGGGTTGCCGGTGATGGCCATCGAGGGACTGCGACGCGTCTACCCGCAGCTCGACCGCGTGATCGTCGACCACGCCACCGAAAGTGGGCGTCGGCATCTCGCGGAAATCGCCGAGATGCCCACCGTGGAAGCGTTGCGGCGCTTCAAGAATCACGACATCGACAGCTTCCTCGACATCCCGCTGGCCGACGTGCTCGCCCGCCCCGAGATCGTCGAGATGATGAACGACCTGCAACTCGGTACGCACGCCCCGACGATTCCGCTGCTGGTGGTGCAGGCGGTGCACGACGAGGTGATCAGCGTCGACGACATCGACGGCCAGGTCGAGCGCTACCGCGAGCAGGGTGTGTCGGTGACCTTTGTGCGCGATCAGCTCAGCGAGCACTACTCGTTGCTGCCGCTGTCGGGTCCGTTGGCGGTGTCCTGGTTGGCGAATCGGCTCGACGGCCGTCCGGGACAGGACAAGACGGTGACGGCGGTGGCCGGTCAGCGGGCGCCGCGTTGGGCGAAGCTCCTCGGTGGGGGACGTGCACGGCCGGATCGTGAGAACACCGTGACCGACGATGAGCGACCGGCCGCCTGACCGAGCGCCGAGAGCGTAGCCTCAGGCCGAGTCCTCCGTGTGCAGAACATGATCGGTGCGATGCATACGGCCGGTCGTGTATCCGATGGCCATAAGCCCGGCCACCACACACAGCACGATTGTGACCCACCCCGGCCACTCGAGCGCCTCGACGAGCTCGAAGGCCTCTTTGATGCCGATCAGGGCGGCACCGGCCCCGACGATGAACCAGCCCGTGGCTTTGTTCGCATACGACACGAACTGCTCCCGCTGTTCCAGCGTCAGGGCCGCCGTCACCTGTTGTCGCCACTCCTCCTGCGCGCGATGAATGAGCACATAAGCCACCGGCGGCAATAGCCACCACCACGGGGACACCCGCTCCTGATGTGGAATCGCCAGTGATTGCTCTCGGATCGTTCCGCGGTCGATCTTCTCCTCGCTCAACTCGAGCGCCCCCTGATACATCGGGCCGGCCACGAGCAACCATGCCCCGACGTACCCGCAGATTGCGACGAACAACTCCATCAGCGCGCCTTTCGGATGGTGCTCTAGCCTCAGACCCGCGTGACGTCGAGGTCCCCCTCCTGGTACTGCGACCGCAGACGCTTCTTGTCGAACTTGCCGACGCTGGTCTTCGGCACCTCGTTGATCACGGTCCAGTTCTCCGGGAGCTGCCACTTGGCGACCTTGTCGGACAAGAACTCCCGCAGAGTGTCGGCGGTGGCGTCGGAGCCCTCGCGCAGGACCACTGCGACCAGTGGCCGCTCGTCCCACTTCTGATCCGGCACGCCGATCACCGCGGCCTCGATGACGTCCGGGTGCCCCATGACGGCGTTCTCCAGGTCCACCGACGAGATCCATTCGCCACCGGATTTGATGATGTCCTTGGTGCGGTCGGTGAGGGTCAGATACCCGTCGGGAGTGATGGATCCGACGTCGCCGGTGCGCAGCCAGCCGTCCTGGAACTTGTCCGGCGCGTCGACACCGTAATAGGAGGCGGCGATCCACGGTCCGCGAACCTCGAGCTCGCCGATGCTCTCGCCGTCGTTGGGCACCACCTGGCCGTCGTCGTCGACGAGCCTGGCCCGCACCGACGCCGGGAATCGGCCCTGGGTGTAGCGGTAGCGCCACCGCTCCTCACCCTCGGTATCGGCAGGCGGACGTGCCACCGAGCCGAGCGGCGACGTCTCCGTCATTCCCCACGCGTGCAAGACCTGGACGCCGTGATCCTTGTCGAAGGTGTGCATCAGCGACGGCGGCACCGCGGACCCGCCGATGAGGACGTCGTGCATGAACGAGATGTCCTGCGGGTGCTGCTCCAGATATTGATGCAGCCCTTGCCAGATGGTCGGCACCGCGGCGGAGAAGTTGGGTCGTTCCGCTTCGATCAGTGCGGCCAGGGGTTCGGGCTGGAGGAACCGATCGGGCATGAGCAGTGATGCGCCGATCATGAACGCCGCGTACGGAAGTCCCCATGACATCGCGTGGAACTGCGGAACCACCGCCAGCGCACGATCGCCCTGCTTGAGTGCCGGCCCATCGGTCATGCACACCTGCATCGAGTGCATGTAGATCGAACGGTGGGAGTAGACAACGCCTTTCGGGTCGCCGGTGGTGCCGGACGTGTAACACATTGCCGCGGCCGACCGTTCGTCGACATCGGGCCAGTCGAACTCTTCTGGCTGGTCGGCGAGCAGCGCGTCGTACGAATGCACCTGCATGCCGTCGGGGGCGTCGATCCCGTCCGTGTCGCCGGTGACGATCAGGTGCTTCACCGTCGTCAGTTGTGGGAGCTGCGGCGTCAATAACGGGACGAGAGTGGCGTCGACGATGATGACATGGTCCTCGCCGTGGTTGGCCACAAACACCAGCTGCTCAGGGAAGAGCCGAATGTTGAGCGTGTGCAGCACCGCGCCCATCGACGGGATGGCGAGATACGCCTCGAGGTGCTCGGCGTTGTTCCACATGAACGTGCCGACCCGCTCGTCACCGGTCACACCCAGCCCGCGCAACGCGTGCGCGAGCTGCGCGCACCGCCGCCCGACCTCGGCGTAGCTGCGGCGTCGTGCACCGGCGTCGGTCCAGGTCACCACCTCTGCGGTGCCGTGGAAGGTGCTGCCGTGGTGCAACAGCTGTGCGATCGACAGGGGGGCGTCTTGCATGGTGCTCAGCACTGATTCACTCCTTGGTCGTAAATGCGGTCGGGGGGTCACGGTGATGCGTCACCACCGTCACGCCGGTCGCGTCCGGTCTCCATCATCGTCGGAAATGCCGGATTGGTTGGCCGGTTTTCGGGACTTACCCGTGAACCCGCCCGACACCTCGTCGCGGGGCGTGCTCGCAGCCACGGTCAGTGCCGCACCGAAGGCCATCACCCCCACGAAGCCGCTGGGATCGATTCCGCTCAGCGAGGCCACCCGGTGCAGGCGGTTGTTGATCGTATTCGGGTGCACACCAAGCGCTCTCGCGGTGCGCCCGCGATCCATGTCGCAGCGCAGGTATTCCTGCAGAAAGGCGATCAGTTCCGGGAACGGCTCGATGGGCGCCAGCACCGCGCCGACATGGTCGGCGGCCGGGCCCGGCCGGGTCAGCTGAAAGTCCAGCGCCACATCGGCCAACCGGTACACGCTGCGCTCGCTGCGGTGTCCCGCCGACAGGCGCAGCACCTCGGCCGCCAACGTCCCCGCCGACGGCACGTCGGCGATCGCCACCGTCTCCACCAGACCCGCCCGCACCGCAACGCCCACCGATGACCGGATGCGTTCGACCAGCTCGGCGGCCGCCGCCAGCGTCGACGCGGTGGCGTGCGGGTCCGCCGGCAGGAGCAGATGACCGCCCGCCGGGCCCAGCGTCGTCAGGATCGACGTGGCGCGCCGGAACTCGGGCAACGACAGCATCGAGCGCATCTTGCGCCGCCCGGCCACCAGCCGGCCGGTCGCGTCGTCGACCAGCTCGTCCGTCGTCGGCGCGATCGCCAGCGCGAGCACGTGGTACTCGGCGGCCAGCTCGATCCGGAAGCGATCGGCATACGGCCGGGCTTCCTGACCGTCGAGAATCATTCGCGCCACCAGGTGCCCGGCGCTGCTCTTCTCGCTGTCGAGGATCATCTGCTCCTGCTCGTAGGCGTCGACGAGCGTCGCCGAGAAGGTGCCGAACAGCGAGATCAGTGCGGTGCCCAGGTAGGCCACCTCCGCGCCCTCCTCCGGACGGGCCAGGGCGGCCGCCTCGGTCCAGAAGCGCTGGAAGCCCGCTTGCCAATTGCGGATCACCACCGACAGCGGGACCCCTTCGTCGGCGCGCTGCACCGCGATCTCACGGGCGGGGCGCAGTTCGTCGGCGCTGGGTGTCACATTGTCGCCCAGCGCCCGGAACACCGTCGACAGCGTCCGGCGGGTCACCCACGGCAATTCGGTCAGCCGGATCTCCGACGGCAACGCCCGCAGCGCGTCGGAGCTGTCGAGCGCGGACTCCTTGATCATGTCGTTGGCGCGCAGCTGCAGCCGATGCAGGAGCGCACTCGTCCCCGGGGGCGGCGAGGACGATGTCAGAGCGGCCATACCTGCCTCCAAGATTGTGCGATCGCACATCACATCGGTAGGTCACCTGTGATTATCGGATATTGCGATGGTCAAGGGCCCACCATAGCGTGGTGACACAGCAGCGAATGTGACGGGCACCACCTCGTCGTCGCTTATCCGGTCCTGTCTCAGGCACCGACCGAGCTCTCTGCCCGCGACCACGAGGAACTCGAAGGAATCACGATGGATCAATCGGCCACCCGGCAGCGCAGCGCGCCGGATCTCCCGCCTGCCGTCACGGAGCCGGGCGGGTGGGGCCGCGCCGGCCGTCCGGCCCGATCCGGTGCGGCGACGGTCGGCGGCACCCGCGCCTGGGTCATCACCGCGATGTTGATGGTGCTGATGATGATCAACTTCGCCGACAAGGCGGTGATGGGGCTGGCCGCGACCAGCATCCGGGCGGAGTTCGGGCTCACCGCCGCGCAATACGGCACCATCTCGAGTGCGTTCTTCCTGCTGTTCAGCATCTCGGCGCTGGTCGTCGGCCACCTTGCCGACCGGTTCAGCACCCGCAAGGTGCTGCTCGTGCTGGCGCTGATCTGGTCGGTCGCGATGCTGCCGGTCATCGGTCCGGCGGGATTCACGGTGATCCTGATGTCGCGCGTCGTTCTCGGCGCCGCCGAAGGCCCGGCGTTCGGCGTGGCACAGCACGCCGTGTTCAAGTGGTTCACCGATGCCGATCGCGGGATGCCGACGGCGTTGGTGAGTACCGCGACGTCGATCGGTGTGATCATCGGTGCGCCCGTGCTGTCGTGGATGATCTCCGCGCACGGCTGGCGGTCGGCGTTTGTGCTCGTGGCCGTCATCGGTGCGGCGTGGTGCGTGGTGTGGTTGTTCGTGGGACGCGACGGCCCGGTCGGTGTACAGGCCACGGCGTCGACCGCCGACGCCGTGCGCCCTATCGATCAGGTGCGGGTGCCGCTGCGCAAGATTTTGTCGTCGCGCACCTGGCTCGGTGCCGCCCTGAGTGCCTTTGCTGCGTACTGGTCGCTCGCGCTGCTCATCTCGTGGGTGCCGGCGTTCTTGACCGACGACCTGGGCTACAGCAAGTCCGCGGCCGGAACGCTCACGGCGTTGCCGTGGCTGGTCGGGATGATCGCCTTGCTCGCCCAGGGATTCGCCACCCAGCGCATGATGCGTAACGGCCGTTCGAGCAGCGTTGCGCGAGGCATCATGCCGGGCGTCATCGTGGTAGTAGGCGGCGTCTGCATCCTGGCGTTCGGCTATGTGCACGCGAATGCCCTGATATTGCTGTTCATGGCGCTCGGACTGGGATTGTCCGGTGTGGCGCTCGCCGCCGGCGCCACCGCGTGCAGTGAGATCTCGCCGGTCGGTCAACGCGGCGTCGTGCTCGGGGCGTTCGTCGGGCTGTACTCGCTGGCCGGCGTGATCGCCCCCTTCGTCGCCGGTGTCCTCATCGATCACGCGGGCGTCGATCCGCACTCCGGCTACACCGTGGTGTTCGCACTCACCGGCGTCATCGTGGTGGTCGGCGGGGTACTGGCCATCGCCCTCATCCGTCCCGAACGCGACACCGCCCGACTCATCGCGGCCGGCTCCCCCATCTCCTGACCGCGGCATCTGCCCGTAACTGTTGTCCTTTCTCGAAACGGAGTTCTCTTGTCCAGCAACACCCAGACCGCCACCTCGCACACCGCCGCCGCGAACAGGGCGGTGCTCGATCAGCTGCCCTTCGACGACCGTCGGGCGTTCGACGACGCACACCGCGGTTTCATCGCCACCCTGGATCCGATGGTGATCACCGACGACACCGGTCGCGTGGTGTGGGATCTGGAACGCTTCACCTTCTTGCAGGGCGATGCGCCGGCCACGGTCAACCCCAGTCTGTGGCGGATGTCCCAGCTGCACACCGCGCACGGCCTGTTCCAGGTGGCCGATCGCATCTTCCAGGTCCGCGGATTCGACATCTCCAACATGACCGTCATCGAGGGCGACACCGGCTACGTCATCGTCGACCCGCTCACCTCGGTCGAATGTGCCCGGGCGGCCATGGATCTGGTGCGTGATCACCTGGGCGAGAAGCCGATCCGCGCGATCATCTACACGCACAGCCACGCCGATCACTTCGGCGGGGTCAAGGGCATTGTGTCCGACGACGACGTGGCAGGCGGCGCGGTACGGATCGTCGCGCCGCTCGGCTTCCTGGAACATGCGGTCAGCGAGAACGTCTACGCAGGCAACGCCATGACGCGCCGCGCCCAGTACATGTACGGGCAGAACCTGCCGGTCGACGCGGCCGGGGTGATCTCGACGGGTCTGGGGATCGCACTGTCGAAGGGGCAGATGAGCCTCCTCGAACCGACCGATGTGATCTCGGGGACCAGCCAGGAACTGGTGCTCGACGGTGTGCGGTTCGAGTTCCAGTACACCCCGGATTCCGAGGCGCCGGCCGAGATGCACTTCTACCTGCCCGACATGCGGGCATTGTGTATGGCCGAGAACGTGTCTCATCACATGCACAATCTGTACACGCCGCGTGGCGCGCAGATCCGGGACGCGGTGGGTTGGAGTCGCTACATCGATGTGGCGTTGCGGCGCTACGGCGCGGTGACCGACGTGATGTTCATCTGCCATCAGTGGCCCGTCTGGGGAACCCGGTCGGTGTGCGAGTTCCTGGCCGAGCAGCGTGACCTCTACCGCTACATCCACGACGAGACGCTGCGCCTGGCCGCGCACGGGTACACGATGATCGAGATCGCGGAGATGGTGGAACTGCCCGAGGGGCTGGCCACCTCGTGGATAGCGCGCGGCTATTACGGGTCGCTCAACCACAACGTGAAGGCCGTCTACCAGAAGTATCTCGGGTTCTTCGACGGCAACCCGGCGCACCTGCATCCGCATCCGCCCGTCGAGGCCGGACAACGCTATGTGGAGTTCATGGGCGGAGCCGACGCCGTGTTGAACAAGGCGCGCAAGTCCTTTGACGACGGCGACTATCGGTGGGTGGCCGAGGTGGTCAATCATGTGGTGTTCGCCGAGCCGAACAACCAAGCCGCGCGCGAGTTGCAGGCCGATGCGCTCGAACAGCTCGGGTATCAGAGTGAATCGGCGCCGTGGCGCAACTTCTACCTGACCGGCGCGCAGGATCTGCGCGAAGGTGCCCGCAGCGACGAGGCGGCATTGGGTGCGGGCGAGGTGATCGCCGCGATGACCGTCGACATGCTGTTCGACTACCTCGCCATCCGGCTCAACGGTCCCAAGGCCGGCGGGCAGAGCTTCGCGATGCAGGTGCAGCTCACCGACACCGGGGAGTCCCGACGCGTGGAACTCGTCCACGGCGTATTGAACTGCACGCCTGCGCAACCCGACGATCACGGGGACACCACGATGCGGCTGCCCAAGGCGGCGTTGACCGGGTTGGCGCTGGGTGCAGTGACACTGGCCGACGCGGTGGCCGCCGGCCAGGTGGAGATCTCCGGTGACGAGGAACCGGCGTATCTGCTGTTTGCGCTGCTCGATACGTTCGCCCGCACGTTCAACATCGTCACCCCGTGAGCCAGCAGTCGACGTCGCAGGTCTCGGAGGCTGAGGCGCAGGAAGCGGGGGTGCAGGAGTCGGGGGTGCAGGACACCGAACCCGACTACCGGTTCACGCTGGCCAACGAGCGCACCTTCCTTGCCTGGATTCGTACGGCGCTGGCCTTGCTGGCCGCCGGGGTCGCCGCCGACGAACTGATCGGTGGCGGCGCCGGAAACATCGACCATTCGGTGCTGGCGGTGACCTGCGTGGTGGTGGCGACCCTGTTGTCGCTGGGCGCGTTTCATCGGTGGCGTCGGGTGCAGTCCGCGATGCGGCGCAGCGATCCGTTGCCCCCGGCGTCGATCGTGCGGATAACGGTCGGCGGGGTGTGCGCCATCGCGCTGGTCTGTGTGGTGGTCGTGATCCTGTGACGGCGACCGAGCGTGATGCCGGACTGCAGCCGGAGCGAACGTTGTTGGCCTGGCGCCGAACAACTCTGACCGCAGTCGGTGTGTTTCTGCTGTGTTGTCGTGCGCTGGCGGTCGGTCACACGGTGGCGCATGTGGTGGCCGTTGCGCTCAGTGGCGCGCTGGTGTGCTCGCTGTGCGTCGGCATGCGGCAGCGCGCCCGCCGCTACCAGGAGAATCCGCGGTGTGCCGAGCATGCGTCGACGGTGTTGCTGTGCGTGATCGCGGTGGGGATCGGTTGCGTGGGTGTGGCGTCGGCTCTCGGGTAGCGCCGTCAGATACCGTCGAGGAACTCCAGGATGGCGGTGTTCACGCGATCAGGCTCCTGCATCTGCACGAAGTGGCCGGCGCCGGGGACGGTCTCGATGCGCCGCAGGTTGGGGACCAGCGGCCGAGCCGTGTAGTTGGGCGGATGGGAGCGTGTGCGACCACGAGCATTGTTCTGGAGCCCGAACATCTTGTGGTGCCGGCGATGGTCGGTTTTGCGAATGCGACGACGACCAGCTCATGACTTGCGGGTACGCATACCCTGCCGCACGGTGAGGACGAAGTCGGTCATGTCATCGACCAGACGTGTACGTGCAGGGGCGGTGAGGGTGCCGTCCGCCCGGTCGAGAGCGTCGGCGATGAGGTCGAACAGCCCGCCGGTCACCGCGATCGCCATCTGCTCGGTCGCAGGGCCGTCGGGGAGATCGTCGTTTCGGGACCACACCGCACGCACCAGTTCGGCGGCCTGTCGTCGATTGGCCCGCCGTTGTCGTTCGATGGTCTGGGAGATCCCGCCCGACTGTCCAAAGGTCACCACTCCGACCCGGGGATCGTCGATCAATGCGTCGACGAACATTTCCAGCAGCCGGTGCGTGACATCCGGCTCGGACTCGACGGACTCGTCGAGCGCCGTGTACAGGCCGGAGAAGATGGTGTGCGTATTACGTTGCAGCAGTTCGAGATAACAGGCTTCCTTGGAGGAGAAGTGCTCGTAGAACGCCTTGTTCCCGACGTAGGCCATCTGACAGATCACTTCGATCGACGCGTTGGCGTATCCGTCCCGAGCAAACAGCTCGAGCGCTGCGTCGAGGATCAGCTCACGGCGCTGCTGTGCTCGCTCGGTCGCATCGAGTCCCCTGATGCGCCGGCCCGCAGACGACTGCTTCGCGGCGGCACGCCCATTCCCGGTCACCTCACGAAGTGTAGAGCCAATTAGAAACAAGAGCTCTTGTTAAGAGTAAAGCCGTGTGCTGTACTGCTGTGGCCGACTCACCGACGACGGGGGCAAAGCACGTGGAACAGTATGGAGACGATCCGATTCGACGGGCGGGGCCTCGGATTCTGACGGCCCTCATGGCCGCCGTCGTACTCGCCATAGGGCTTGCTCATGCCGGTCCTGCCGGTGCGACTCCAGCGTTCCCGCAGACGTTTCCGCCGAATCAGAACCAACTGCCGCAGCTACCGCGGGAGCCCGACATCTATCGCGCGCTGCCCATCGCGACCCCGGACACCGACCCCTGGTACGACGATCCGCCGAACATCGCCGCCTACCGGCCGGGTCAGATCGTTCGCACTCGGGTCGTCCAGACTCGCGTCCTGGGTATCCCGTTCCCGGTGCACACCAAGCAGTTGCTCTACCGGTCGGAGGACGCCCATGGCCGTCCGATCGTGACGGCCACATCGGTGATCATCCCCGGCATCCCGTGGGCCGGAAGTCCGCGGCCGGTGGTCTCTTTCCAAGAAGCCATCGACTCCACCAGCTCATCGTGCAATCCCTCGCACACTCTGCAGACGGGTACCTTCAAGGAGGCCACCCTCGCAATATCGTGGCTTGCACAGGGTTTCGCGGTGAACGTGCCCGACTTCGACGGGAAGTTCAACACCTTCAGCACCTGGGACGAGGGAAAGATGGTGCTCGACAGCCTGCGGGCGGTGAAGAACGACACGACGCTTGGTCTGCGGCACTCGGGTATCGCGATGTATGGATACTCCGGCGGCGGATCGGGCTCCATCCGCGCCGCCGGCTTGCGGAAGACCTACGCACCCGATGTGAAGATCCTCGGCACCGCCATGGGCGGAGCGCCCGCCGACCTGACCGCGCAGGCAAGGTACGCAACCGGCCCCCAGCCCGGCGTCACGGGTATCAGCAACTTCACCATGTGGCTCGGATTCGCCAGTCTGTCACGGGAGTACCCGCAGATCTTCGACGCCGACAAACTGCTGACCGCTGCGGGCCAGAAGATCGTCGCCGACCTCGGCAGCCGGTGCGTGTATACCGCTGCGATGACCGGCATGTGGCGACCGATCGGAGACTACTTCCAGCCGGGCAAGAGCCTGGCGACCGCGCCCGGGGTCATGCCGCTTCTTCGCGAACTCAGTCTGGACAGGCATGTTCCCGATACACCGATTCTGTGGTTCCACGGGATGTGGGATGAGCTCATCCCACCGTCGAAGGTGGTGCTGCCGGTGGTCCGTAAGTACCAAAGGGCCGGGGCTGATCTGCGCTTCATCACGCTGCCGTTGCCCGAGCATGTCACCAACGCGGCGGTCGGGTGGATGCCCGCACAGGCGTGGATCAGTGCGGTGTTGCGGGGCGCCTCGCCGGGCCCGAGATTCATGCTCGCCTATCCGGCGCCTCTGCCTCCGGAGTTTCCGGGGACCTGATCGACGACGCGGTCTGGAGCCTCAGAATTCCTTTCGCAGGTCTAAAAGGAAGCTCACCATCGCCGCGTTCACCTGGTCAGGTTCCTGCATCTGCACGAAGTGGCCGGCGCCGGGGACGGTCTCGATGCACTGCAGACCCGGTACGAGCTGTTTCATGGAGCCGAGTGGGTCGCGCCCCATCATCCCGAGGACCGGGTCGCGATCGCCGACGACAAACAATGTCGGAGTGTGTATCTCGGCGTCACCGATACTCTCGTTCTGCTCCCAGACGGCATCGGCTGCGCGGTACCAGTTGAGTCCGCCGGTGAAGCCGGTGCGACGGAACTCGGTGACGTAGTGGTCGAACTCGTCGGTACTCAGCCACGGCCAGGGCAGCGGGGGTGCGGGCGGGAGCACGTCGAGGTAGCCGTTGCCCTCTGACGGGTGCTCCCAGCAGGTGAGGTACCGGTCGACATCGCTGAGCGCCCAGAAGATCCGGCGCAGGAACTCCGCGGCGTTGTTGTCGAGCTCCTGCTCGGCCACCCCCGGCTCTTGGAAATAGTGGAAGTGCAAGAAGTGGTCGCGGGCCATGGCCGTGTAGATGGTGCTGGGGCTGACGGGTGCGCGGTGCGTGAGGGGGACGCTCACCTGGATGAGGCCGGCGACGCGGTCGGGGATCCATCGCGCCAGGTCCCAGGTCAGCTGGGCGCCGAAATCGTGTCCGGCAAAGATCGCTCGGTCGGCGCCCAGCGCGTCGAGCAGGCCTTCGATGTCGGCCACCGTCGTAGTGCGGTCGTAGGCCGCCACGTCGGTCGGCCGGCTGCTGTGACCGTAACCGCGCATGTCGGGGGCCACGGCATGCCAGCCGGCGGCGGCGATGGCCGGGATCTGGTGGCGCCACGAATAGCCGAGTCCGGGGAAGCCGTGGCAGAGGATGACGGGCACGCCGCTGCCCTGTTCGGTGATGGACAAGTCGATTCCGTTGACATGGATTGTCCTGGTGCGGGGTTCGGCGGTCACAGGGTGGACGTTACCCGGTGGTCGCCTGGCGAATCACGTCATTCGCGGCGGTGAGGGTGTCGTTGAAATGTGCGACACCGCCGCTCGTGCACCGGCGGTGGTAGCCAGATGTTGTGCGGCGATGTCTGCTGATTGGTGGGAGGGGCGATCTGTCCAGCACCCGCTGGAGACTCGCAACAGTAGGTCTCCGGACTTCCTGGGACGAAGCAACCGCATGACGACGTGACGGTGTGTCTACATCGACCCGCCGGGGCCACCTGTGGGTAGTCTCAACGCATCATGGATAGTGTCGATCTGATCGTGTCCCGGTGGGCTGTCGCGCGACCCGAACTGGACGTTTCGGCGCTGAAGGTCTTCGGCCGACTGCATCGCAGCTTCCTCGTCTACAAGGCGCGTATCGCGTCGACATTCGAGGAACACAACATCACCGACTCCGGGTTCGACGTTCTCGCCTGTCTGCGACGTGCGGTGCCCGATCATCGGCTGACAGCTGGAGAGCTCGCAGAGCTGACCTTGGTGACCACCGGAGGGCTGTCGCTGCGGGTGCGGCGGCTCGAGGATGCGGGCCTGGTGACCCGCACGCGCGACTCCGACGATGCACGCGTCGTGTACGTGGAACTCACACCGTCCGGTGCGGAGCTGGTCGACCAGGTCGCCGACGAGCACTTCGCCAAGCTCACATCGATGCTCGCCGAGTTCGCCGACAGGGACGCCGCTACCCTGGCCCGTTTGCTCGGTCGACTGGAGGAATCGGCTCGATCCGCGCACCTCGGCGACGGCCTGGACCCGGGCGAAACGGATCCCATCGCGGCGAGCTGAAAACTTTCGCGAGAGAAATCTCGCCAGAGTGACGGCGCGCACACCCAGTGTGACCTGCGTCGCTTCGATTTCCTTCAGATAAACCCGGCGTTACAAAGCTCTGTTCTGCGGCTTCTGCTGTTGACGTCTTAGCGCTAAGGCTCTACAACTGTCTTAGCGCAAAGGTAATTACCTGCGCGACAGCCCAGTCAGAGCCACGCAGTCGTCGGCTCGCCCAGCCGGAATGGATCCCCGAATGTCACTCGTCGCGAGCACCGATACAGCGCCCGCCCTCATCGGGGCCGGCGTCGACCCGAGCCGCGATCTCCTCGACGAGAT
This sequence comes from Gordonia sp. DT101, assembly GCF_049844895.1. Classification (NCBI taxonomy): domain Bacteria; kingdom Bacillati; phylum Actinomycetota; class Actinomycetes; order Mycobacteriales; family Gordoniaceae; genus Gordonia; species Gordonia sp. DT101. Next base: position 1,124,777 of record NZ_JBNCLX010000001.1, read on the forward strand.
CTACGTGGCGGGACGGTGGGTGACCGGAACAGGTGAGCCGATCGAATCGATCGACCCGGCGTCCGGACACAGGTTCGCCACCCTGCGGGCCGCCACCGTCGACGACGTCGATGTCGCCGTCCGCGCCGGGCTGTCCGCAGCGCGGACCAGCGGGTGGGCGACGATGCTGCCGCACGAGCGTGCAGCGACCCTTCATCGCATCGGCAATGCGGTCGAATTCAATGCGGACCGTATCGCTGCGCTGCAGACCCTCGACACCGGCAAGACCCTCAGTGAGACGAAAGCCTTGGCAGCGAGCGCGGCCAACACCTTCCGGTACATGGCCGCCGCGCTGGAGACCGCCGACGACGCGGTCACCACACCACGGGGACCGTGGATGACGCTGTCGACACATCAGCCGATGGGCGTCGTCGGCGCCATCACGCCGTGGAATTCGCCGATCGCCTCGGACGCACAGAAACTCGCACCGGCGCTGGCCGCCGGGAACGCGGTGATCAGTAAGCCGCCGGTCTGGGCCCCGTGGGTGACGCTGCTCCTCGCGCGACTGTGCGAGGAGGCCGGGCTGCCCAGCGGGCTGTTGTCGGTGCTCCCCGGTCCGGGCCGGACGGTGGGTGAGGCGCTCGTCCGTCATCCGCAGGTGGCAAAGGTCAGCTTCACCGGAGGAACATCCACCGGTCGCCATCTCGCACACGTCGCCGCCGACAAACTGATGCCGATCACCCTGGAACTCGGCGGCAAATCCCCCACCATCGTCTTCGACGACGCCGACCTCGAACGAGCCCTGCAGGGCGTGCTCTTCGGCATCTTCTCGTCAAGTGGGCAGAGCTGCATCGCTGGATCACGAATCTTTGTCCAACGCAGCATCTTCGACAACTTCACCGACGAACTAGTGCGACGCGCCGCACGTCTTCGGCTCGGGCCGGGCACGGACGGTGGCACCGATGTCGCACCGATGATCTCCCGGACGCATCGCGATTCCGTCGCCACGATGGTCGACGCTGCCGTCGCCGCGGGCGCCCAGGTGCGATGCGGCGGTCGGATCCCGGACGATCCCGGGCTGGCCACGGGAAGCTACTACCCGCCGACGATCCTGACCGGAGTCACCAACGCCGACACCATCAGTCGCGAGGAGATCTTCGGGCCGGTCGCGGTGGTGATCCCCTTCGACGACGAGGCCGATGTCATCACGCAGGCGAACGACACCGTCTACGGCTTGGCATGCGGCCTCTGGACCCAGGACTACCGCCGCGCGCTGCGTGTCGGTGAAGCGGTCAACGCGGGAACGGTGTGGGTCAACACCTACAAACAGTTCTCCATCTCAACACCTTTCACCGGTCTGCGAGAGAGCGGTCTCGGCACGGAGAAGGGGCGAGACGCAATCCGTCAGTACTCGGATCAGAAGAGCATCTACCTGGATCGCAGCGACGCACCGATGCGTTGGGGCACATCCCGATAGATCTCGAGACCGCCCCCAGCAAAACGAGAGAGGACACACCATGCCCACTTCGGCGCCATCAGCGACCGGATCAGCCCACCCCTACAGCCCCGCCTATGCGGTGGCCGGCTTCGGATTCGTCTCCGGTGCCTTGTCAGTCGACGAGAGCGGTACCGCGGTGAACGGGGTCGAACCCGCACTCGACGCCGCGATCGCACGGCTGACCGAGCGCCTCGCCACCGTCGAGATGGAGCTCACCGACGTCGTCAAGACCACCTACTTCGTCACCGACGTCTCGCTCCGGGATGCGGCAAACCGTCACTACGAGAAAATCTTCGACGATCCGCGACCCGCGCGATCGTTTGTCGAAGTCGCGGCCCTGCCGTACGGCGCCACCGTCGAGATCGAAGCGATCGCGCACCGCGCCTGACCCAATCCTGACCACCGAAGATCACCAACCCAACCGAGAGGACACCATCATGAGCGCTCCAGAGAAGCAGGCCGTCGACCTCGAGCAGCAGATCGATGCCTGCATCGCCGGCCGCGATTCACGGTACGAGGACTGGGACACCCTGGGATTCCAGGCCGCGAAGGGCGGAGACCGGTTCAAGCGCGCCCAGATCCGCTACATCGGGTCCGGCGCCACCGGCAACCACGACGGCGACAACCGTACGCTGCCGTCGGAGCACTTCACCTTCTCGAACATGCGGCTGCCGGCCGGTGCCGTCGGCCCCGAGCACACCCACCATGACGTGGAGGAAGTGTTCTTCGTGCTCGAGGGTGAGCTCGAGGTCGCAGTGCACGACGTCGAGGATGGCACCAAGAAGGCTGTCCGCAAACTCGGCTACCGGGATCTGATCCGCGTGCCGGCCGGGGTGCCGCGCAGTCTTGCCAACGTCGGGGACACCGACGCTCTGTTCTGCGTGATCATCGGCGCGCCCAAGCCGCAGCTGCCCACCTACCCGCCGAGCTCGGAGATGTACGGCGTCACTCGCTGACGTCGTACCCGACCGTCCGAGAGGATCACCGATGTCCGCAGACACGAGACTCCTTCGCGTCGAGCAGAAGACGTGGGAGGCAGATGGCATCACCAGCGTCACCCTGGTCGACCCGACTGGTGCGTGCCTGCCGACCTGGAAGCCCGGTGCACACATCGCCCTGCACCTCCCGGGTGGACTGATCCGGGAGTACTCCCTGTGCTCCGACCCACACGACACGTCGCGCTGGACGGTCGCGGTGCTGCGCACTGAACAGTCTCGCGGCGGCAGCGTGCACGTGCATGATCGGCTGTCGGTCGGTGCCGAGATCGAGGTCGCCGGACCACGTAACGCATTCGGCGTCGACGATGACGCCACCGAACATGTGCTCGTGGCCGGTGGCGTCGGGATCACCCCGATCGTGGCGATGATGCGTCACCTCGAGGCTGCCGGACGTCCATGGCGGATGCTGTACGCGGGACGGTCACGGCATTCGATGGCATTCGTCAACGAGGTTTCCGGGCTCGCAACGGCGACGATCCACGCCGACGACGAGGTCGGCGGACTTCCGGATCTCGACGCCGTGATCGGTAACGCAGCGGCAGGTGCCGTCGTGTACTGCTGTGGTCCGCCCCCGCTACTCGATGCGGTGGAGAAGGTGGTGCCCGAGGGCGCGGCCCTGCGGACCGAGCGATTCGCCGCTCCCGTGATCGCGGCACCCGCCGGCGACGACAGCGCGTTCGACGTCGTGCTCGATCAGAGCGGTCGTCGAATCCCGGTCGCCTGCAACGTCTCGGTGCTCGACGCCTTGCTCGACGCCGGTGTCGACGTGCCCAGCTCATGCACCGAAGGTATCTGCGGCACCTGCGAGGTGGCCGTCGTCAAAGGCGACGTCGACCACCGCGACTTCGTGCTCAGCGAAACCGAGCATGCCGAGAACACGACGATGTTGCCGTGCGTATCCCGCTGCCGCTCTGCCGAACTCGTCCTCGACCTCTAGAAGGATTCCACGATGCTCTACTCCCAGCGTCCCGTCATCACCGACCGGCCGGTCTGCACCCTGCGCAGCCTGCGTTCGGTGGCGCTGACGGTCTCTGACCCCAAGGCCTCCCGCGACTTCTACCACGAGGTGTGGGGACTGACCGCCGTCGACGAGGACGGCGATCGGTTCTGGTTGCGGGCCACCGGAACCGAGCATCACGTTCTCGATCTCCGGCCGGGCGACACGAACTCCCTCGGTGGCATCAGCTTTGCCCTCGCCGCACCACGGGACGTCGACGAGGCCGCGCTCGCGCTCGATCGCATCGGTGTCCCGATGCTGCGCACACCGGGCATGCTCGACGATGCGGGCGGCGGATACGGTCTGCAGTTCGTGGACCCCGAGGGCCGGACGATCGAGCTGTCGGCTGATACCTTCGCGGTGTCAAGTCAGGAGCCCGGTGGCCGTCGCGCCGTGCCCCGCAAGATCGCTCACGTGGTGCTCAACACCACCGACATCGAGCGGACCGTGCAGTTCTACACCCAGGTGCTCGGCATGCGGATCTCCGACTGGTCCGAACGCCAGATGGCCTTCCTGCGATGCAATTCCGACCACCACGTGATCGCTTTCAATCAGGCCACGTGGCCGTCGGTCAACCACATCGCCTACGAGATGACCTCGATCGATCACTTCATGCGCGGCATCGGAAGTCTGCATGCACATGGGATCGCGCCGCAGTGGGGACCCGGTCGGCACGGCCCCGGCGACAACACCTTCTCCTACTTCACCGATCCCGCCGGACTGGTGTGCGAATACACCTCGGAGGTGGCCCAGATCGACGAGGACGCGTGGCTGTGCCGCACCTGGCGTCGCACCCCGGAACTGTCGGACACTTGGGGAACCGCCGGGCCGCCCAGCACCTCGGTGCGCACGGCCATGGCCGGCATCCCGGATCTCGGTGCCCGATCATTGGTCACGCCGCGCGACGCCGACTACTTCTATGGCGCACCCGAGATGGCGGGGATTTCATGACCAGCGCATCGACGGCAACCACCGGCACCGATATCCGCGATCGCATCCACCTGGTGGCCCACACCGCCCGTACCGAGGCGATCATCACGTCGCCGGTCGTGATGCTGCACGGGATCGGCGGCTCGGTCGCTTCGTGTGAACCGTTGGCGTCCCGACTCGCGGAGGCCGGTGTGTCGAGCTGGTGCGTCGACGCGCCCGGCTTCGGACAGTCGGCGGATCCCGAAGCCGGGGGCGACGTCGTCGACGACATCCTCGACGTCCTCGATGTCGTCTCCCCGGATCAGCCCGCCGTGATCGTCGGGACATCGTGGGGCGGGGTCATCGCGATGTCGGCAGTACTACGCCGGCCGGACCGTGTGCGAGCGCTGGTGCTCGCCGACACCACCCGCGGCTCGGGCATCAGCGAACAGAAGTCCGCGGCCATGCGAGCGCGGATCACCGAACTCCGCGACAACGGTGCCGTGTCCGTCGCCGCCGGCCGCGCCGACCGGCTCACCGCACCCGACGCCGACCCCGCAGTGGCAGCCGACGTGCGCAAGTCGATGGCCGCGGTCCGCCTGCCCGGTTTCAGCGCGGCCGCCGAGTTCATGGCCGCCACCGACCACGGCCCCGACCTGCCCCGGATCGCCATTCCGGCACTGGTTTTGGTCGGCGACAAGGACGTGATCACCGGCGTGGACGAATCACGACTGCTCGCCGAACGTATCCCGAACGCCGAGCTCCACATCGTCGACCACGCCGGACATGTCGCCATCCAGGAACAACCGGCCGTGGTGGCCGGCCACGTCGTCGACTTTCTGCGGAGACTGTGATGACCGGCCCGACCGCCCCGAGCCGTCGCACCACGAATAGTGGCACCCCGAACAGGGGCACCGTCGTGGTGACCGGTGGTGGACGCGGCTTGGGGCGGAGCATCGCCGAGCGTCTCGGTCGAGAGGGCCACCGGGTCGTGATCGCCGAACGCGACACCACCACCGCCCAGGTGACCCGGGACGAGCTGACCGCCGAAGGCATCGACGCCACCGCGATCGTCACCGACATCGCCGACTTCGCGTCGGTACGTGCTCTGGCCGAGCGGCTGGAGCACGACGGGGATCGTCTGGTCGGTCTGGTGAACAACGCTGCCATCGCCGACGGAGTCGGCGGCGCAACGTTCTTCGAACTCGCCGACGACGAGTTCGGACGTCTCTCGGACGTCAACGTACGCGGCACCTGGGCGGTCACCAAGTACCTGTGGCCACTACTCGCCGACGCGCAGGGTGCAGTCGTCAACATCGCCTCCGATGTCGCGATGTACGGCTCACCTCGACTGGTGCACTATGTTTCGTCGAAAGCGGCGGTCATCGGGATGACACGGTCAATGGCACGAGACGCCGGAGAATACGGCGTACGGGTCAATGCTGTGGCACCCGGCCTCACGCGGGTCGAGGCCACCGAGACGGTGCCGGATGAGCGATACCGCACCTATGCCCAGGGCCGAGCGCTGAAACGCGAACAGACGCCCGACGACGTCGCTGGGGTCGTCCGATTCCTGCTCTCCGACGACGCCGCCTTCGTGACCGGACAGACCATCGTCGTCGACGGCGGATTCATCTTCCGCTGAACGCCATTCAGACCATCACCATCCAGGAGCACACATGGACCTGCAACTGAGCGGCCGCCGAATTCTGATCACCGGAGCCAGCTCCGGGATCGGTCTTGCCACGGCCCGAATGCTCGCGGCCGAAGGCGCCCGACTCGCGCTGTGTGCCCGGGACGTCGATCGCCTGCGTGCTGCCACCGCAGACCTGGCCGAGATGACCGATGTCGTCACGGCACCCTGCGATGTCACCGACCGGGCGTCGGTGAACTCCTTCGTCGACGACGCGATCGGTAGCCTCGGCGGTCTCGACGGAATGGTGTGTAATGCCGGCCGGTCGTTGATGCGCACCCTCGATGAAACCACCGACGACGAGATCCGCGACGAGTTCGATCTGAAGATCTTCGGCGCCCTCAACGTCATTCGCGCCGGCCGAAAGGCGTTAGCCGACTCGGGTGCCGGCTCGGTCGTCATCGTCAATGCCATCCTGTCGCGTCAGCCCGAACTGCGACTCGCCATCACCGCAGCCGCTCGCGCCGGGCTGCTCAACCTGTCGCGTTCACTCGCCGGGGACCTCGCGCCCGAGGGCATCCGCGTCAATTCCGTGCTGCTGGGCCTGGTGGACACCGGTCAGTGGCACCGCCGATACCAGGAGAGCGGCTCGGCCGAGGATTTCGAATCATGGAGCGCCGACATCGCGCGTGATCGCGGAATCGGTCTGGGGCGCTTCGGGACTGCGGACGAACTCGCTTTCCCGGTCACGACCCTGCTCTCGCCACTCAACAGTTACATGACCGGCGCGACCCTCGACGTCGGTGGCGGAGTCCACCGCTACGTCTGACAGCCCTACCCCAGCCCACAGGAGAGATCAGCGATGTCCGAACCGTCCACCACCCACCGCCGCACCGGCGGAGACGTTCTCGTCGAGGTGATGCGCCGCCACGGGATCACCACCGCATTCGGCGTGGTCAGCATCCACAACCTGCCGCTTGTCGAGGCGGTCGACCGCGACCTCAGCTTCGTCGAGATGCGGCACGAAGCTGCCGCGGTCAACGCCGCGGACGGCTATGCGCGTGCCTCCGGCGGCATCGGTGTGGCGCTGACCAGTACCGGGACCGGCGCCGGCAACGCGGCCGGATCGATGGTGGAAGCCCTGACCGCGGGCAGCCGGGTGCTGCACATCACCGGCCAGATCGAAAGTGAGTACCTCGCTCCCGGTCGTCCCGCCACCAGTCGCGGCGTCATCCACGAGTTCCCCGCCCAACCCGAGATGCTGGCCGCCGTGTCCGCACACTCCACGACCATCCGCGACGCGAAAGACGTGGCAGCCGAGCTGGAATCGGCGATCGCCGCGATCCGCACCGCCCCGTCCGGCCCGGCCAGCGTGGAATGGCCGACCGATCTCCAGTACCTCGCGTCCCCGGAGTCCCAGCGCCCACTGGACGTGACGTCGAACCCACGCGTCGAGCTCGACACCGCAGCACTCGACCGTGCTGCGGTACGGTTGCAGGACTCCACCCGGCCATTGATCTGGCTCGGCGGTGGCGCGGCCGACGCCGGCGAGGCGATCGCCGAGCTCGCGCACCGCCTGGGCGCCGGAATCCTGACCAGCAACTCGGGTCGCGGCATCGTGCCGGAGACCGACCCGCTGGTGATCGGCAACTTCGCGACCACACCGCCCGTCCGTGAGCTCATCTCGTCCGCCGATCTGCTGCTCGCCGTCGGAACCCACTTCCGGTCGAACGAGACCGCCTCCTACAGTCTGAAGCTCCCGGACGAACTGATCCAGGTCGACATCGAGCCGGACACGATCGGGCGGGTGTACCCGGCGACGGTCGGGATCGTCGGCGAGGCCGTTGACGTCCTGCACGGCCTTGCGGAGCGGGTCACTGCCGGGCGCGCGGGTTCGGACTGGTCGACCCGCGTCACCGAGGTCCGGGACCGTGTCCGTGCCGATCTGACCTCTTACATCGGCGGCTACGCGGAGATCTGCACGTCGCTCCGTGCCGCACTGCCCGAACGGTCGGTGATCGCGCGCGACGTCACCATTCCGTCGAGTCAATGGGGAAATCGGCTCCTACCGATCCTGGATCGCACCACCAACATCTTCCCGCTCGGTGGAGGCATAGGCCAGGGTCTGGCCATGGGAATCGGTGCAGCACACGCGCGTCCGGACGTGCCGACACTGGTGATGGCGGGCGACGGGGGACTCGCGGTGCATCTCGGTGAGCTGGCCTCCCTGGCCGGCTCCGGGGCCCACGTCATCGTGCTGCTCTTCAACGACGGTGGTTACGGGGTCTTGCGGAACATGCAGGAGAAGAACGGGTTCCGACGTTCCGGTGTGGACCTGCACACCCCGCGGTTCGACCTCTTGGCCGCGTCGATGGACATCCGCTACCAGTTGGTCCAGGGGCCCGGGACGATCGTCGGGGCCCTGCAGGACGCGATCGCCCACCGTGGGCCCACGTTCATCGAGGTCGACGTCGAAGCGCTCGATCCGGCTCCGGGGCCGTTCGTACCACCGGTACACGTGCCCGCCGCCGAGTCGCATGACGGCCCGCGCTCATGAGCCCCCGCACGCTGTGGTGGGCCGACGGGGCACAGGCCGCCGTCGAATCGGGTGAGCAGGTGCACGTGCACGCGGCAGGCTCCGACGTCATCGACGCGGTTCGGTTGGCTATTGCACATCCCGACGCCGTAATCAGTCTGGTGCTGGCCGAGCCGGCCGGACTGGACGACGCCGAGAGCGCGCTGCTCACCGACGTCGCGGTGCCCACCCTGGTCCTCGCGTCTGCACCCGATCTGGACACGGATCTGTCTGCGGCGCAAAAGATTGCCGGCGATGTCGAGAACGGCGTGTTCGTCATCATCGACGGCTCACCGCAACCGGTGCATCTACGGAGTGCGGAGTCGTACGGCGAGTGGAGCGCATCCTTCATGGCCATCGCCGAAGGTCTCGCCGCACGCGATGGCCGACTGCTCACCCCACCAACCCCCCTCCTCGAAGGAGTTCACCCATGATCACTCGCACAGCCCGCGAGCCGTATCTGGAAACCCACCAGACACATCCGGAACCCATCACGCCGTACGAGCGCAAGCTCGCCGGATCGCTCACCGAGATCTTCGGCGGCGGCGCAACGACTCTCGACGAGGTCGTCGACGGTCTGAATGCGTTGGGACTGAACGGCCCCGACGGTCGTCCCTGGACCGAACAGACTTTCCGCGCCGAGATGCGCAGATTGGGGAGATGACATGACAACCACGCAAACTGTTTCCGGGACCACCGCTCGGCCGGCCACCCGCGGACGCCCAACCTACGCGGTCGGTACCCGACGTCACCTCGACGCCGACGAGATCGCCGCCACCGGATTGCGCGACCGGTGGTACCCGATCCTCCCGTCGCACATGCTCGAACCCGGTGCCATGGTGCCGGTTCGCCGGCTAGAAGTGGACTGGGTGCTGTTTCGTGACGCACAGGGTGTGGTGCGCATGCTCGAGGATCGGTGTCCGCACCGCAGCGCACCGCTGTCGGTCGGGCAGCACCTCGGTGACCGCATCGCCTGCGCCTATCACGGGGTTCAGGTCGACGGTGAAGGCACCGTCGTGTCGGTGCCGGGTATGCCCGGCTGCGCACTCGAAGGGCGCAGGGCGACAGTGTCGCTCGAGGTCGTCGAGGCCGCCGACACCATCTTCGCGTTCGTGCCGCTCACCGCGGAGTCGGTGCCCACCCCGTTCGTACTGCCCGATCGGCTGTCGGATCCCGAGGTGTCGTGGTTCGGCAACTACGCGGAGTGGGCCGGGCCGTGGCGCTTCTACATGGACAATGTCCTCGATCCGATGCACGGCGCCTTCCTGCACCGTGATTCCCACTCGATGTTCGGCGGCGACACCGCGGCCCGGTTCCGCATCCGCGAGACCGACCGAGGATTCTTTTTCGAGAAGACCGATCAGCGCGGGGTCAACTTCGACTGGGTCGAGTTCGTCCGCGGCTCCATGGACCACGTGGACCTGGAGATCCCGTACGGTCCCGGCGCCGGCCCCGGCGGCGTGTTCGGGATCGTGGGCATGAGCACGCCCATCGACCGTTCGTCGTCGGCGATCTTCCACTGGCGTACCCGCCGCGTGAGCGGATGGGAGCGAGAGGCCTGGCGGTTCATGTACCGGACCACCCTCGAGGAGAAGCACTGGCGGGTACTCGAGCAGGACCGCGAGGTCCTCGAAGCGCTGTCGGGTGACGCCGACCGCGAAGAGCATCTCTATCAGCACGACCTCGGTGTCTCCCGCATCCGCCGCATCTATCGCGCCGACGCGGTCGCCCAGGCCAAGCAGCTCGCGGAGCTCAACGCATGACCACCCCGGCGAGCGAGGAAACGATGATGCTGACCGTGGTCTTGCGGCACGACCAGGGACAGAACCTCGAGCAGCTGCAGGGGCGCCTCGACCACAACGACTGGTGGCACGGCTTCCCCCCGGACGGCTGCGAGATCGTGTCGTGGGTCGTGGCGATGGGTATCGGGCAGATCGTCACCCTCCGACTACCGGCTTCCCGTCTGGCGGCGGTCAACGTGGAGCTCGAGCGCCGCGCGTGGGGCAGCTTCCAGACCGATTTCTACCCGACCTACGACTTCCTGCCGGTACGAGCGCGTCTCACCCGCGAATCCGACGCCAGGCGTGCGCCGGCGACCACCCGGGCGGAGTCCGTCGCATGACCCGCGTCGCGGCGGCCGCTGTGGCCGAACCTCCGTGTCCGGATATGTTCAGCAACGCGCGGATCGTCAACGGACAGTTCTTCCTGTCCGGAATGCATGCGGGCACACCCGACGGACCTGTCGGCGGCACCGACCCGTTCGCGCAGGCGACAGAGGCGTTTCGCCGGGTCCAGGCGCTCACCGAGGCCTGCGGCGCCACGGTCGACGACATCGTCGTCCTGCGCATCTACCTCACGAACATCGGTGACAAGGCTGCCGTCGGACGTGCCCGAGGAGCGGCCTTCTCCGGTGACTTCCCGTGCTCGACGCTGGTCGAGGTGTCCGGGCTCGTGGAGCCAGACCTCGTCGTCGAGATCGAGGCTCACGGATTCCTGCCTACAGCTGCGTGACCGCAGCCGATTAGAATCAACCAATCCCCACCCGGCGACAGCCACGCCGGCAAACCCCCGAGGACCCCGTCATGAGCGGACCAAACCACAATTCCGGTTCCACCACCCCCGAGATCACCCGACCCCACTGGCCGGTCCTGATCCTGGCGTTCGTGGCCGTCGTTCTCGACGGTTACGACACCATCGCGTTGGGGTTGTCCGTCCCCGACCTCGCCGACGACTGGGGTGTCTCCCCGTCGCACTTCACGCCCGCGCTGTCGCTCACCAGCCTCGGCGTCGCCCTCGGGTACATCGCCGTCGGGCGGCTGACGGCACGGTTCGGTTGTCGAAAGGTCGTGTTGGTCGCGGTCGGGGTGTTCACCGTTGGCTCGCTGCTGACCGCGTGGGCCGGCGGGATCGTGGAGCTGACTGCGTTGCGCTTCGTCACCGGATTCGGTCTCGGCGCGGTGATGCCGGCCGCGGTGGCGCAGGCGACGGCGCTGAACCCGGCGCGCTATCGCCAGTCGATCGCCGTGTTCGTGACTACCGGGATCTCATTGGGCGCGCTCATTGCCGGGATCTTCGGTTCGGCGGTGATCGGGTCGTACGGATGGCCGGCGGTGTTCATCGTGGGCGCCGTGGGCTCGGCGGCGCTGCTGCCGTTCCTGTGGATCTGGCTGCCCGATGAACGAACGGCGACCGGCGTGGTGGCTGCGCCGGCCGCCGCCAAGCACGACGCGTCGGTTGCCCGGCTCTTCGACCCGGCGGTTCGGGTGCGCACGATCCTGCTGTGGGTGTTCTCGTTCCTGATCTTCTCGGTGTATTACATCTTCTCGTCCTGGCTGCCTACGCTGCTGACCAGCTACGGCTTCAGCACTGGACTCGCACCGCTCGGATCGGCTGCTCTCGGAGTGGGCAGCATCATCGGTGCCGGAGTGCTGATGGTTGCCGCGTTCCGATTCCGGATGACGTCGGTGCTGGCCGGGACGTCGATGGTCGCCATCGTGTTCCTGGTGCTGTCGACATTCCTCGGTGCGGACAAAGCGATGCTGCTCGTAGTGTTCGGCGGGGTCGGGCTCGGTCTGCAGGCCGGCATGATCGGTCAGGCGGCAGTCGCGGTATCCCTCTATCCCCAGCGGACCGCCGCGACCGGTGTGGGCTGGACGTCGTCGATGGGTCGGCTCGGCTCGGTCGTCGGTCCGATCGTCGGTGGAGCTCTCATCGGACTCGGTTTCGCGACCAGCACGATCGTGCTGATCGCGTGCATTCCGGTCGCCGTCGCGGCGGTGGTCGTCGTCGCACTGGGGCGGGCCACGCGTGAGCGACCTGTGAGGGTGCACGGCGGTCGGCCCTCCGTCGTCGGCGCCGCCTGATCCAGCATCCACTCACCAGGCAGACGCTGCGAAGGCGTCGTGCCGATCTCGGAGACCGCAAGATATGCGGCGATTCCCACGACGAAAGGTCGCGCAGTGAACGAACAACGAACGGGTGCCATGGCAGACGCCGGATTGTCCGGTCGCGACATCGCGATCGTCGGAGGCGGAATCGGCGGATTGGCTGCTGCGATCGCCCTGCGCAAGGCGGGGATCGACGCAGTGGTGTTCGAGCAGACATCGCAGTTCGCGCGCGTCGGCGCCGACATCAACCTGACCCCGAACGCCGTTCGCGTCCTGGACTCGGTGGGCGGTGAACTGGGCTCGCGCCTCCGCGATGGTGGAGCGCAACCACAGTTCCGGATCAGCCGGATGTGGGATTCGGGCGAGGAGACGTCCCGGATCGAGATGGGTCGCAGCGCCGAAGAGCGTTACGGAGCACCGCAGTTGACACTGCACCGCGGGGACCTGATGTCAGCGATGCGCGATGCGGTCCCCGATGCGTGGATGCAGATGGGACGGCGGGTCCAGTCGGTTGAGTTCGGCGCCCGCCCGACGTTGATCTTCGACGACGGGAGCCGGCACGACTGCGATGTGGTGATCGGCGCCGACGGCATCCACTCCCGCGTCCGCACCGCGATGTTCGGGCCCGAGAACCCGGAGTTCACCGGCGTGGTCGCCTATCGTGCGGTGATCCCCCGCGACAAGGTCGCTCACCTGCCCAACATGGATTCGTTCACCAAATGGTGGGGTCCCGACCCAGACACCCAGATAGTCGTCTTCCCGCTCAACCGCGGCAAGGAGATCTTTGTCTTCGCGACGACCGGCCAACCGGAGTGGACAGAGGAATCGTGGACCGCCCCAGGGTCGATCGCCGAACTCCGGGCGGCCTACACCGACTTCCACCCGGAGGCGCGGACGCTGCTCGATGCGTGTGACGAAGTAATGAAATCTGCTCTCTACGTGCGTGATCCACTCGATTCGTGGACCAACGGGCGGGGCGTTCTGCTCGGCGACGCCTGCCATCCCATGATGCCTTTCATGGCGCAGGGTGCCGGCCAGGCGATCGAGGATGCCGCGGTGTTGGCGCGTTGCCTCGCGACCGGGGACACAACCGCGGTCGCACTGCATCGCTATCAGGACACCCGCCGTGAGCGGACCGCGGCGATTCAGCGCGGCTCGCGCAGCAACGAGTGGCTCAAGGGAGCCGGCAACGGCGACTGGGTGTACGAGTACGACGCATGGTCGGTGCCGCTGGGCGCCGCGGCTCAGGTGTGAACCCGTGCCACGCCGTCGATCGGAGCCATTCCGGACAGCGCGGTCGGTCAGCCTGCCGCGGAATCCGCTCGGAGTCGGATCAATTCGGCGGCAATCGACACAGCTGTCTCCGCCGGGCCGGCGCTTCCGATCGGCAATCCAATCGGACTGTGCAGGCGGGCGAGCCTGTCCGCGCCGAGGCCGGCATCACGCAGTTCGCCTCGGCGCCGGGAGTCGGCGGTTTTCGAGCCCATCGCACCGACATAGAACGGGGGAGTCGGCCAACGAGTCTCGTCGAGACCTTCGACCAGCACCGGAACATCGATCTTGGGATCATGGGTGAGCACGATGATGACGCATCGGCCATCGAGCCGTGCGCCATCACGTTCGCGTGCAACGTAATCCGATGGCCACTCGCAGACCAAATCATGTGCATGCGGAAGCCGGGTGGCGGTGACGAAAAGCGGTCGTGCGTCACACACGGTGACGCGATAGCCCATCCGTGCGCCGAGCAGCGACATCTCTGCCGCGAAATCGGTCGACCCGACGATCACCATCCGAGGCGCCGGCACGAACACACGAACGATCGAACCGTCGGGGGTGAGGCGTGTGTGGTCACTGTCGTGGCCCACCACCGTATGGGTCGAGCCTGTCTCGGGTGACGTGGTGTGCAGGGCGCAGGTTCGCCCGGCGGTGAGCTCATCGACGATGATCGAAAGGTGGGGAAAGGACACATGATTCACGCGTTCGACCAGGACACTGAGCGATCCGCCGCAGGTCAGTCCGGGCGCCAGGATGTCACCATCGGGGCCGTAGTTCTCGATGCGCGCGACACCGGTACTCAATGCCTCAAGCGCACTTTCATAGAGTGCGCCCTCGACACAACCGCCGGAGATGCTGCCGACCACCGAGCCGTCCTCGTGTACCAGCAACATCGCACCAGGACCCCGTGGTGCGGACCCGTGGGTTGCGACCACCGTGGCGAGCCCGCATGAGCCGCCGCGCTGCCATACCCGCAACGCCTCCGCGAGCACCGGCTGCGATGTGGCAAGCAGTGATGCCATGGCGGCGCACCTCCAGGTGTTCGAGCGAATGCTCTGTACCGGAGTGGAATACGGAACCCCGCGCACCCGGCGATACGACGATCGTACACAATTTTTGCGCTAAGGTAATCAGGAAAGAGCCGAGTGGATCACGCCAGGGATCGACTCGGCCGGACTCGTGTGATGGGTGGTTCGGTATGCCAAGCGCATCAGGAGGTGTCGACGACGGTGTCGCGGAGATCATCCGCGGGTGGGCAGCCGTCCGGCCGGAGTTGGGTGTCGAACCGCTGGAGATCTTCGGCCGACTGCATCGTAGCTACCTGCTGTACCGCGCCGAGATCAACTCCGGATTCGAACGTTTCGGCCTCAACGAGGCGGGATTCGACGTCCTCGCGTGTCTGCGGCGTGCGGAACCGCGCTACCGTCGCACTGCTGGGGAACTGGCGAAACAGACGCTCGTCACGACGGGCGGATTGACCCTGCGCGTCAACCGGCTCGAGAAGGCGGGGTTCGTGACCAGGGAGCGAGATCTCGACGATGCGCGCGTTGTCTATGTCGCCCTCACCGACGCGGGGCGGCGGCTGGTCGACGAGGTTTCCGATGCGCATTTCGCCATGCTGGCTCGGTTGCTGGAGCCGGTCGATACCCCGGATCGCCGCCGGCTCGCCCACCTTCTGTTCCTTCTCGAGGAGTCGTTGCGTACCTCAGATGACGCCATAGATGACGAAGCTGCCAGCGCCTGAGCCTATTTCGACCCGGCAATTCGCAGGATGCCGGCTCGTCGCTTGAATGCCGGGCTACTGAGTCCTTCACGTGAAGCTTACGTAAAACGTGCCGCGAATATCGCCAAACCGTTGACCTCTTAGCGCAAAGACAGGCACAATCCCTTACAGCAAAGATATTTGGCGCTAAGACGGATGTGTCACTCTGACGCTCCGCGGTAACGAGAGAGATTCAGCCCAATGAACAAGATTCGTACCGCGCTGGCCGCAGTCGCGGCGAGCGGTGTCCTCGTGTTGACGGCCTGTGGCAGCGGTGCCGGGTCCGATGCTGCGGCACCCGACGGTAATCTGGAGAAGACGAAGATCACCGTCGGGGTACTGCCGCTGGCGGACTACGGCGCCGTGTACTGGGCCGACCAGAAGGGGCTCTTCGAGAAAGAAGGTCTCGATGTGACCCTGGAGCCCATCCAGGGTGGGCCCATCGGGATTCAGAAGGTGGCCTCGGGCGAGCTCGACTATGCGATCGCGAACACCATCTCGGCGTCGATCTCCCAGGCGCAGGGTGCGCCGGTCACCGATGTCGCGTTCACCGCGTCCCTCGGCGAAGGGAGTGGCGCGATCTTCGTCAAGCCGGATTCACCGATCCAGACGATCGATGATCTCAATGGAAAAACGGTCGGTACCAACACGACTCGCAACATCGGCGACGTCACCTTCGCGAACCTGGCCAAGTCCGAGGGCAAGGACGTGTCGCCGAACTGGGTGGAGGTGCCCTTCCCGGAGATGGTGTCCGGCGTCCAGGCGGGCTCCATCGATGCCGGATACACACCCGAACCGTTCTGGTCGGCCGCCCAGCAGGCGGGGATGCGTCGAGTCGTGGATCTGACCAGCGGCCCCAACGCCGGTCTGGCGGCATCGATCTTCGTGGCCGGCAACAGCTTTGTCGACCAGAACCCCGACACCACCGCCGCGTTCACGCGGGCCATCTACGAAGCGGGCGGACAGATGGCCGCCGACGAGCAGGCCGTGCGCAACTGGATCCCCAGTGTGGCCAAGGTGCCGGAGAACGTGGCCCAGACGATGGTGATGCCGACCTACTCGTCGGGTATGGACGTCGCGGCGTTGGAGAAGGTGTCGAACATGCTGAAGGATCAGGGCCTGGTCCCCGGGGAGTTCGACATCAGCGCCCACGTCTATCAGCTGCCCAAGGACTGAGCGATGCGCGTCGACAACGAACCCTTGACCCGTACGCGGGTGCTCGCGTACGGCGTCATCGGGACCCTCGGTGCGGCGGTCGTCGCGCAGGTGCTGTTCCAGCCGTCGGTGATCGGTAAACCGGGTCTCCCGATTCCGACGCAGGTCATCGGAGGTGTGGGCGATCTGCTCGGGGACGAGGCCTTCTGGGAAGCAGTCGGTTTCACTCTGCAGGAGTGGTTGCTGGGCGTGCTGATCGCGTCCGTTGTCGGCGTGCTGATCGGCGGCCTGATGGGCGCGTTCACTTCCGTGTTCGTGGCGTTCGAGCTGCCCGTCGAGGTATTCCGGGTGTTGCCGTCGGTCGCAATAGGTCCGATTCTGGTGTTGCTGATCGGTGCCGGGATGTTGCCGCTTTCGTTGACCGTCGCGCTTGCCTGCCTGTGGCCGATTCTGCTCAACACCATGTACGGCGTGCGTGGAGCCGATGTGACGGCAGTGCAGACCGCTCGAAGCTTCGGCCTGTCGGAATTGCGCATACTCGGCAGGGTCAAGATCCCGAGCGCTCTGCCGTTCGCATTCACCGGTATTCGAATCGCGGCCTCGATAGGCCTCATCGTCGCGGTGAGCGCCGAACTACTGATCGGCAACGGGCAGGGGATCGGTGGATACATCTTGGTCAACAGCGCCAATGCCACCGACCTCGACGTCGTCTACGCGGCGACACTGGTTGCCGGTTTGCTCGGCATGGCGGTCAGCGGGGTGTTCGCGGCGGTCGACTCGGCCGCGTTCGGTTGGAAGAAAGGACTCGCACAGTGACTCTCGCACAAGCTGATCGAACGAGCATCGCCGAGAGCGAGTTCGGAACCCCGAATCCGTCGAGGGGCTGGGTACGAAGGCCACAACTGCGACGTCTCGCTGGTCGGGGCGGGTTACGTCTCATCGTCCCGGTGCTCCTGCTCGCCGCTTGGTATGCGCTGTCCCAGTCGCCCACATCAGGACTGTTCGTGGCGGCGCCTGCCGACGCGTTGCGCCGAGTGTTCAGCGAGTTCTTCAGCACCGATCCGAGCACGCTGTTCCTCGGTGATGCGTTCTACGACGACCTGATCCCGAGTCTCTGGCGTGCCATGGCGGGTCTGGGTCTGGCGATCGTGATCGGGGTAGGCCTCGGCATGCTGCTGGGGATGAGTCGCGTGATGACGGCCTTGTTCCAGCCGCTCATCCATCTCGGCAGATCGCTGCCGAGCCCGGCCCTGCTGGGTGTCTTCTTCTTCCTGTTCGGCACCGGTGACAGCCCGAAAATTTTCTTGATCGCCTTCAGCGTGGTGTGGCCGGTACTGCTGAACACCATGGACGGGGTCGGCAGTGTCGGGACCGCGCGGATGCAGGCCGCGGCGGTCTTCCAGATCGGCCGCTTCGACACCTTGGCGCACATCGTGCTGCCCGGGGCATCACCCAAGATCTTCGCGGGCATACGGACCGCGATGTCGTTGTCGCTGATCATCATGATCATCTCCGAATTGCAGAAGTCGGAGAACGGATTAGGGTATCTGCTCATCCAGACGCAACGGAACTTCGACTACACGGGATTCTGGGCGATCCTCATCGTCCTGGCCGCCCTCGGGGTGGTTCTCAATTTCATCTTCAAGGCCGTCGAACGGCGTGTTCTGGCCTGGCACCGAGGAGCAACTGCCCAACATGACTAGCACCGTTACAAGACGCGAAACCAACTCAGCTGCACTGTCTCTCGAAGGTGTCTCCAAGTCCTACGACGACAATATGGCCATTCGGGACGTCACCGCACAGATCCCGGCGGGTAAGGTCAGTGTGATCGTGGGTCCGTCGGGCTGCGGAAAGTCCACCTTGCTGCGGATGATCAGCGGACTTGACACGCCGACCGTCGGGGCAATCGAGTTCAACGGTGCCCCGGTGCGCGGAGTCCCCGAGGGACTGGCCATGGTCTTCCAGGACTACTCGCGATCATTGTTCCCATGGATGCGGGTCGACAAGAACGTGGCATTTCCGCTCAAGCATCTCGATGCGACCGAGCGCGCCGAGCGTGTCCAGGAGGCCATCGACGCGGTCGGGCTGAGTGGCAAGGAGAAGCTCTACCCGTGGCAGATGTCGGGCGGTATGCAGCAGCGCGTCGCCATCGCCCGCGCGCTCGCGCGCCATCCGGCACTGCTCCTGATGGACGAGCCCTACGCGTCGGTCGACGCCCAGACTCGCGCCGATCTCGAGGACCTGCTGCTCACGATCCAGGCGAAGCTGGGAATCACGGTGCTGGTGGTCACTCACGACATCGACGAGAGCGTCTACCTCGCCGACCGCATCATTGTGCTGTCCAAGCCGCCGAGCGTGGTGGCCGAGGTGATCGACGTCGGCCTGGCGCGACCGCGCGACCAGATCATCACCAAGGAGGACCCGGTCTTCGTCGAGACCCGCGCACACGTCACCTCGTTGCTCAGAGGCGTGGAGGTCCCGGTGGCAGGCAATCGCTGATGCGTGCCCAAGCTCTCGGTTCGGGCCTTGTCGCTCAATCCCAATCGGCCATCCGGCCGTTCCCGTTGCATCGGCCGACAACCGTGGCCATGGCCGGTGAACTCATCGCCGAGCACCCCGAAGCGACCATAGCGGCCGGCTGCTCGGATCTGATGGCGCGTATTCGGGAAGGCGAGAGTGTCGAGCGACTGATCTCCGTGCAGCACGTCGACGAGTTGCGGCAGGTGAGTCTGTCCGACGGCGGTGTGCTCCGTATCGGTGCTGCGGTGAGCCATCACGCCGGCTCGACCCACCCGACGGTGCGGGCCGTGGTACCGGGGTTCGCGGCCGCCTGGGGTTCAATAGCAACCGTCCGCATCCGGTACACGGGAACGATCGGCGGCAACGTGATGGCGGGCCGAACCCGATACGAGATGCCGTTGCTGCTCGGCGCGCTCGGCGCCGAGTGCGACTATGACGCAACCGGGCGCCTGCTGTGCGGGATACGTGTGAACACTGATGACCTCAGCTATTTCGGGTATGAGCGGTCGATGCGTCCCACTGCGACTTTGGCGCTGGCGATCCATCGAGACGGCGCCGGTGGGCAGCTCGTCCGCGCCGTCGCCGGCTCCGAGTATCGGCCGGGCTATGTGCTGACGGCCCCGGGCGTCAGCGAGGACCCCCGCGATCTCGACGCTGCCGCGATCGCCGCCACGCTCGCGGGCCAATTGCCGGCCGAATGTGCCGACTACAGCGGTTCGGCCGATTATCGACGGCACCTTGTCGCGGTGCTGGCCACTCGCATCCTCCGTGCCGCGGGAGAGAGGACCCAGCCATGAACAGCAACAGCGACGACGGTGCACTCGCATCAACTGTTCGTTTCGAACTCAACGGCAAGAGCGAGAGCGTCACGGTCTCCACCAACGAGACGCTGCTCGGTCTGCTGCGGTCGGAGTTCGACTGCCGCGGTGTGCGGTCGTCCTGCGAGCGCGGCGTGTGCGGCGCCTGCACGGTGCTGATCGACGACCTGCCCGTGGCCGCGTGCTCCACCTTCGCATTCGCCGTCGACGGTGCGTCCGTGCAAACGGTCGAAGGTCTCGCCGCTGCCGACGGCTCGCCGTCGCCGGCTCAACGTGGCTTCACCGAGTGCGGCGGATTCCAATGTGGTTACTGCACATCGGGAATGCTGATGCTCACGACGGGGTTGCTGCGGCAGTCCCCGGAGCCGGATCGAGCGACGATTCGTGAGTGGATCTCCTCGAACACGTGTCGTTGCACCGGCTACGAGACGATCTTCGAGTCGGTGGAGTGCGCAGCGCGCATCGCCGCCGCCGATGCACCCTCGGACATTGCGAACCAGCCGCTGCCGGATTGCGGGGAGTCCCGATGACGGCCGTCGAGTCGTTCGAACACTCCGTGGTCGAAGCACCGCCGGACTCTTATGTGATCCACGATCTGCCCACGGTCGATCCTGAACACAGGATCAACGGAAGGGACAGACCGCGTGCGGATTCCGGTGCAAAGGTGACCGGGCGTGCGATTTACGGAACCGATGTGGCCCGTGCCGGGATGTTGCACGCGAAGGTCTTGCGCAGTCCGCACGCCCACGCCCGGATCGTATCCATAGACGATTCTGCGGCGCGTGAACTTCCCGGCGTCAAAGCGGTGCTCACCCAGGACCAGGCCACCGATCTGCAACCGCACGGCACGATGGTCAAAGACCAGCCGACCGTTGCGATGGACGTGGTGCGGTATGTCGGTGACATCGTCGCCGCGGTCGCTGCCGTCGACGAACGGACGGCGCTCGAGGCGCTGGACCTTATCGACGTGCGGTACGAGATCCTGCCGGCCGTGTTCGAGGTCGACGACGCCCTCGCCGACGGAGCGCCGGTGATTCATCCCGAGCCGCCATTCGGCGTGATCCCAGGATACGGCGACGGCGCCTCTGCCGTGCTGCGTCCGCGCGACAATGTCCCCTACGAGTTCCGCTACCGAACAGGTGATCTCGACGCGTGGGAGCGGTGCGACCATATCTATGTCGACACCTTCTGTTTCTCCCGCATGAATCACATGCACCTCGAGCCGTTCGTCACTGTTGCCGAGGCGAGCGACGACGAAATCGAGGTGTGGACGTCGACGCAGAGTCCATTCAACCTACGCAAAGAACTGTCGCGGGTGTTCTCGTTGCCGGAAAACAGAATCCGTGTGCACGTGCCACTGCTCGGCGGCGGATTCGGTGCGAAGAACGGTCCCAAGGCCGACCCAGTGGCGATCCGGTTGTCGCAGTTGTGTGGGGGCCGGCCGGTGCGGTTCGCCATGACGACCGAGGAGGCGCTTCTCACCGTGTCCCAGCACGCCGCCAAGCTGGTCGTGAAGTCGGGGGTGATGGCCGATGGCACATTCGTCGCGCGCGAATCGCTGGTGCTGCTCAACGGGGGCGCGTACGCCGAGCACAGCCCGCCGGTCGCCGAGAAGGCCGGCTACCGCATGCCCGGCGCATACCGATGGGAGTACATCGATTCGGTCTGCCAGGTGGTCACCACCAACACGGTCCCTGCAGGTGCCATGCGAGGGTTCGGTGGCACCCAGGCAACGTGGGCCAGTGAACGGCAAGTCGACCTGATCGCCGAGCGACTAGGACTTGACCCGTATGCCCTGCGGGTCAAGAACTTCAAGGCACTCGGCGAGGAGTTCGTTCCCGGTGAGTCGGGTATCGACTCGGATCTCGAAGAGGGACTGCGCATCGTGGCCGAGGCGATCGGCTACCACCAGCGACCGACGACGCGGAACCCCACTGCGCCACTGCGCCGCGGGATGGGCGTCGCGGTGGGTGTCAAGGACGGCGGCGGCATCAACAAGCCGGCGATGGCGCGGGTCAAAGTGACGTCGAAGGGCGATGTCATCCTGAACTGCGCGCTCACCGAGATGGGGCAGGGCGGACATTCGGCCATGTGCCAGATCGTCGCCGAGGTGCTACACACCCCGCCGGGGCGGGTCACCTATGCGCGGATCGACACCGACAACACGCCTTTCGATCAAGGCACCAATGCGAGCTCGGGCGTCGCCGTGATGGGCCAGGCCGTCCGCAGCGCTGCCGAGACTCTGCGGCGTCAGGTCCTGGAGTGGGCTGGTGAGCAGTTCGGATTCGACCCGGCTCGCGCCGAGCTCGACGACTGGACCGTCCGCGGTTGTGGCGGCGAGCCGCATCCGCTGTTTCCGCGCATCATGGAGATCTTCGGCAACACCGGTTTCGAGTTCTCCGCTGACGGTTTCTACAAGGCCCGCAACGATCATCGGGCACCGTTGGAGGCGCCCTGTGTCTTCTGGGAGATCGGCTGGGCAGCAGCCGAAGTGGAGGTCGATCTCGACACCGGTCGTGTCGAGGTACTGCAGCTCGCCGTCAGTGGCGACGCCGGCAAGGTGATCAGCAAGATCGGTTGCCGCGGCCAGGACGAGGGCGCCGCTGTGTTCGGACTCGCTCAGGCGCTGTTCGAGGAGATGCGTTACGACGACGGTGAGCTACTGAACGCCGAGGCGCTGCTCTACCGGGTGCCGCTGGCCGAGGACATCCCCGAGCGATTCACGTCCATCACCCAGGAGCAGGGTCATGGTGCCGGGCCGTTCGGTGCGAAGGGGATGGGGGAGGGCGGCATGCTTCCGGTGGCGCCGGCGATCGCACAAGCCATCGCGGACGCTACGGGAGCGCAGCTGACCGAGCTGCCGATGACCCCGGAGCGGGTCTACCAGGCGATCAGTGCGGAGAGGAGCGCGCGATGACGGCAAGCGCATGGACCGAAGTGACTACGTCGCGGATCTGTCGGGTCGCGGTTCTGGGGTGCGGCACCATCGGATCCGTGGTCGCCGACGGGCTGCTCGCCGGAGATGTACGCGGTGCGCAGCTGCATGGAGTGATCGGTCGTAGACCGCAGAGTGACACGTCGGTGACGTGGATGTCATTGACGGATGCCCTCGGCGCTGTCGATATCGTCGTCGAATGTGCTGGGCAACAGGCGGTACGCGACCATGCCGTCGAGATCCTCGAGTCCGGTTGCGATCTGGTGGTGACCTCGGTGGGAGCCCTCAGCGACCTGGAATTGCGCGCACGGCTACGCCATGCCGGACCTGGTCACATGGCGATCACCAACGGCGCGATCGGCGGACTCGACATCCTCGCAGCCGCGCGGGCCGCCGGCGGGTTGGAGTCTGTGACGCTCACCTCGTCGAAGAAGCCGGCAAGTCTCTTGCGGCCATGGATGTCCGGGGACGAGCGTGATCGGTTGTGCACCACCACCGAACCCGTGGTGGCCTTCCGCGGAACGCCCGATGAGGCGGCCAGGTTGTTCCCGGAGTCGCTGAACGTCGCCCTAGCCGTCGATCTCGCCGCCGGGGGCGTCGGTGACACCGTGGTGGAGTTGATCGCCGATCCGGGAGCACAGCTGACCCGCCACGAGATCTCGGCTTGCGGCTCGATGGGCCGGTATTCCATTGTCGTCGAGAACAAGCCGAGTGCCGACAATCCACGTAGCAGCGCGATTGTCCCGTATTCGGTTCTGCGCACGATTGCTTCGATGGTCGATCGGCGGTCGTGTCGAGTTGACGTCGGGCCGTAGATCGGGCCGGGCTTGCGAGCGTGGCCGCGACCCGTGCCGACCACACGGACCGCAACCCGGTCAGGCGACGATGCCGGCACTGATTCGACCGGCCCTCGCGCCGGTGGATCTGAGTCTGGCAGTGACGTGACCCGGCGCCTACGCCCCGCTCGTGACCCCGTTGTGTCCCGGGCACGACGAAGTGATCACCATCAACGACGGTGACGGTCACGTCGAGCGCTATCGCGAGCAGGGCATGTGGGTGGCGTACATCCGTGATCAGCTCAGTGAGCGCTAGTCTGTCCGGAAATCAGGTCGGCGAGAACGCAAGTGACTGTTTCGATGTCGAGTACCGCGGTCCCAGTCGTTTTCTACACGCTGATGCCGGAGAAGTATGCGACGGCAATCCGTCCGTTCGGTCTACCTTGCGCCCGAACAATGGCGGGAGCCACCGAAATAGCAGGACCCCCTATCCATTCAGACACGGTTCGACGTCCCGACAGTCGACGGGTGCAGGATGCAGGGAGTCGTGGCCGCGCCGTCAGTCGGCGGACGCTGACGTAGTTGTGTCGGTTCTCGATTCTGGCGAGACTGTTTCTGGAACATGATGAGTCGTGGTTGCCTGGCGAATCACGTCATTCGCGGCGGTGAGGGTGTCGTTGAAATGTGCGACACCCGCCGATCGTGCACCGTCGGTGTCACCGGTGGTCGCCAGGTGTTGTGCGGCGATGTCTGCGGCTTCGGTGGCGCCGACCATGAGCAGCTCGGGAGCCTGGAACAGGACGGCCGACCCGACGTCGATGGCGTCGAGGACTGCGGCCTGCGCGGGTGTGGTGGGGGCTGCGATCTGTGGCGGTTTCGCGACGATCGGCGCGTTGAGCGCGTCCACGATCTTCGCCCGCCCGGTGTCAATGGCTTTACCGACGGCCTCAGGTGCGGCGCCTGACCGGACGGTGTCGGCGACGGTGAGTCCCTCGACGACTGCCACCTCGAGCGCGTTCTGGGCCCGTGGCAGAACCAGATTCAGATCGTTGTCGATGATGCCGGTCATCGCCGAGTTCGCGGGACGCGTGACCGATGCGGCGGCGATACCCGTTGCGCGGTCGGCTGATCCGGTCTGCCCCTGGGCTGTCGCGAAGACTCCAGGAGCGCGGACGATGGCGACCGGAACGTCCACCACGAAGTCGATGATGTGCGGGCAGATGAGCGCGCAGTACTTGAGCTGGTTGCCGGCGAAGGTCGTGATGATGGCGCCGGGTGGTGGCGGCATTGTTGGTTCGTCGGGTTTCACGACGGTGGGCGGTGGATCGACCTCTGCCGCCGATGATGGCGGGGCGTTGACGAGCGCCAGAGCGGCGAGGCCCGTCAGCATGACGGTCGCCAGGATGCGGGCGTGATGGTGCCGGTTCATCCGGCCTCCCTGGGTTGCTCTCCGTGGTCCATTCGAGTGTGCGGGATCGGAGCTGAAGGGTTGCTGAAACCCGACGGTCGGCCTATGTCTCGAAGGCATCCAAGCGACCGACGCCGGTTGATCGAGTCGGTCGACCCGCTTGCTACGGTCGAACCGATCTAAACGCAGGTGGGAAAGCGATCGGGGGGTCGTCGAGTGGGGGAAGTGCTCAAACTGCCGTGCGCCCTTGCTGCAGCAGTGATGGTGCTGGCTCTGAGTGCGTGCGACGGCGACTCGAACAATGCGGACCAGTCATCGCGAACCGTCGAAACCAGCGCGACAGATTGGGCAAACGCTCCGGTTGAGAATCCGACGGCTCTCACGCCCGACCAGTTCTGCGCCGTGCTCAGCAAGGAAGATGTGGCGCCTCTGACCGAGGGCGAGGTCACTGATCCACCAGCGCCTACCAATGAGCGTGGTCTGCCTGGATGTAAGTGGCCGGTGCAAGAGGGGTACGGGTGGCTCGAGATGGCGGTGAGCAAACCCTTTGATGTGAATATCCTTTTGGGGAACACAGTCTCGGGCAAGTATCCGGTTGGTGACGGCACGATGTACCGGCACACAAAGGAGGACATCTCCATGTGTCGATCGTCGGTACAGAGACCCCGCACGCCCGGGGGATTCCTGTTGACAGTGAAGGTCGACGGGTCGGTCGACAGCAAAGTCAACGCTTGCGAGTCGGCCATCCCGCAGACCGAAAAGGTCCTCAAGGCACTGGGGTGGTGACACGCGTGAAACTTGTTCGTGGGCTGCCGCGGACGCCCTCGCCTCTTATGGCACGTCAAAGGGGGTGGACTGGCTGTGGCGCTAGGTATCGGAAACCGTAAGATTGCCTTTCATTGGACCAGGTACACGGCGTACGCCTATGAACCGTCGCTCCGATCAGCAATCGGACTGTTCATTATGGCTATAGCGGGGTGCGCTGTATCTGTCGCGCTGTCGCTGCCCATGGTCGCGTTCGGATTCGCCGCGTTGGTGCTTTTGCCCGTCGCGATGCTGGTTCCGTTCCGGACCAAGTTGGTTGTTCAGGACAGCGGAGTCGAAGTGCACCGCCAGCCCTTCTATTCCAACCCGGTGCTCATCATCGCGTTGATGTCGGGGCTCACATCGGCCGGGATGATAACCGCGATCGCGTTGGGGTATTGGCAGGCTTGGCGTCTGGTGATTCCGGCATTCGGCGGTCTGGTGCTGGTGCCGCTGCTGGGTGTGGTCAGCTTCAGGGATCGCGGTCCTCTGCTTGTCCGTGCCGACGGGGTCATTTTTGGGAACGGCGCACGTTATGAGTTTGATTCTGCGGCCGCTCATTTCTCCGTGCTGAGTAACGGTGTGCCGGCGATCGAGTTCATTCACACCACAGGCGAGGCCTCACGCCGGCGGCGGGTGGTGCACCGCCCGTACAACATTGACTTCAACACCATGCTCTCGACCTTCGAACAATTGCAGGCGTGGCACAGTCACGGCCATCGTGTAACTCCGGCGGAGATCAAGGCCTTGCTGACGGTCACTCCGCCCGACGATGTGGAGATCGGGGAATCCGTCCTGATCGAAGTCCCGGTGGAGGATGGCAACGAGCATCGTTGACGCGTTGGACGCCGCTCCGGGTTCAACTCTCATGCCTCTTCCGGACCCGTTGGAGTTCGGCTATCGCCCTGTGGCCCTTCCACATGCGTCGCGACGCGTCCGCGCCGACGTAGTCGGCCAACCCGCCACGATATGGCTGGGCTCCACAGAAATTTGGGAGGACGAACCATGAATTACGGATCCAGACTTTTGCTGGCGATCTCGGCATTGTCCGTGGCGCTGCTGCTAGCTGCATGTTGGGATGATTCGCCCGACGATACTGCTCGGCAGACAACGGGACACAGTGATACGGCCGCTTCCGGTGGAGCTCCTGTGCAGAGCCCGACCGCATTGACCGCTGAAGACATCTGCGCGGCGCTCACCCCGCAAGACGTCGCACCTCTTGTCGACGGTGACGTAACCAAGCAGCCGGAACCCAAGGACGACCGCGGTCTACCTGGATGTGAATGGCCGGTCAGCGACGGTTACGGGTCGTTGGAAATGGATGTCTTCAAGCCTTTCGATGTGAGCATAATTCTGGACAGCGCCGTGGTCCGGCAATTCCCCGTCGGGGACGGGACCGTGTACCAGCAGACAAAAGATGATGCTTCGACGTGTCGGGCACTGGTGAAGACGCCCGATACACCGAAGGGCTTCGTGCTGCGGGTGAGACTTGATGGCCAAGCAGATTCATCGAAACTCTGCGAATCCGCCATCCCCCAGACCGAAAAGGTCCTCAACGCCCTGGGGTGGTGACACGCGCACGACGAATGCGGCGGCGCACCCAGATCGTCGAACACGTGCGCGCGAACCTGCTCGCACAGCTGCGTCGCCTCGGCAGCGTCTAGCACGTCGGTGGCCGACGCGATGATCGATCTGGGCGACGCCAAACCATCCGGACTCGAAGTCATCCAAGCGACCGACGCCGGTTGATCGAGTCGGTCGACCCACTTGCTACGGTCAAACCGATCTAAACGCAGGTGGGGACAGCGATCGGGGGGTCGTCTAGTGGGGGAAGTGCTCAAGGCTGAGCCGGACTGGATCAGTGGACTGGGAAATCACGTTCTGGCGCTGAACGCGAACGTCCTCAGGACGGTCAACCTCGTCACCAGCCATTCGGGCTCCACGGGCGAGTTCAAAGGGTTGATGGGCGTCCTGAAGAGCCCGGTCGACACCTTGCGTGACGCGACAGTGCGCCGTCAGGGCACGCTCAGTCCGGCGCTGCACGGGACCAGTGTGAACCTCAAGCAAGCGGCGTGGAACTACACCAGCACCGACCACGAAGCCGCTCTCGGAATCGCCCACACCCGTACCGAGGAATACAACACGAACCCGTTCATCCCGCCTGTGGAAGTGATGCTCGGCATTACCGGTGATCCGGTGATCCGGATACCTGTGGTCGACGATGTTCCTGGTGCACGGGCGTTGACTGCACCTCGTGAGATCGATGTTGCCCCGCCGCCGAGTGAGAGCGTGGACTGGAATGCTCTCATCGAGGAGACTGCAGGGTGGCTGGCTGACGCCGATTCGTTCATCGCGGACCTGACGAACGGTTGGAGCCCCATCCAGAAGGCGCTCGAACCGGTGGCCGGCAATTGGATGGAACTCAAGCGCATCGGCAAGACATACGGGAAGTCGGGCGGCGCGTTCGACACGGTTGCTGGGGATCTGTCGAGTGGACACAAAGAGGTCGACGAGCACTGGAACGGTGAGGCAGCAGCCGCATTTACCACCTACTCCGTTGATATGGTGAAGGGTCTCAACTGGGAAGGCTCCGTCGGGCGCCTCGTGGAGCAGGGGCTGTCACTGTGTGCCGACCAGCTTGAAGAGACCGCGAAGGCGATCATCGAACTCGTCCAGAAGGGCCTTTCAAGAATCGTCAAGGTGGACAGCTTCACCGGCGCTTTGAAACTGGCTGCGAAAGTCGTACCAGGCGTTGGGACCACAGCCGCAGTCGCTGAGGTGACCAGATTGCTGCTTGAAGTGGCCACGGAAACCAGGAAGCTGATACTGGAGCTCCAGCAGGGCATAGAAGCGCTGATGACTTTCATCGAATTCTGCCAAGATCCGGTCGGTTTTGCCAAAGGTCGTGCCGAGGACAGAGTCAAGGAAGAGCTGAAGCCGTTCACCGACTTCGTTGGCGAGGTGGAAGGCTATCAACAGCTTGCCACGGACGCGGCCACCGCAACCGACGTTGGGCGTGTAACGCGCACGCCAACCACGCCTTACGACCCGGGCTTGGAGGGTCGACTATGGGAGGACGCATCGTGAAACTGGTTCGTAGGCTGTCGTGGACGATTGCGACCACCGCTCTGGTGGCGATGGGTGCAGTCGCATGCGGCGACGACCCCGCGACGGACAACACCGCCTCGTCGTCAAACCAGATTCCGACGGGAGTAGCCGCGCAGTCGGCGTCGGTTGAGAACCCGACGCAACTTTCGGGCGCCGACATCTGCGCGGTGCTTTCGCCGGAGGACGTCGCGCCGTTGACCAATGGAAAGGTCACTGACAGCCCGAAACCGACAGACACTCAAGGGCTTCCCGGATGCAAATGGGCCGTCCAGGATGGATGGGGATGGCTGGAAATCGGAGTATCCAAGCCGACGAACGAAAGTGCTCTGATCTCGGCTTCGAAGTCGAACTACCAGGTCGGGGGCGGCACTGCGTACGAACAGTTCGACGAAGGACTGGCGACGTGCCAGGCATACGTTCAGGTACCCGGAGCTCCCAAGGGTTACGGGCTCAGGATCAGCCTCGACGCGCCGATGGGACAACTGGACAAAACCAATCTCTGCGAATCCGCCATCCCCCAGACCGAAAAGGTCCTCAAGGCACTGGGCTGGTGACATGTCCATGACGGACCCGGCTGGTTTTGACGAAGCACTTCACAAGCTACAGGGCGCATTGAATCACCTCGCCACCGCAACCATCCGAGCGCGCAACATCGAGTTCCCTGACGTCGAGTTCACCTCGCCACCGCCGGAACCCGACGCTGATCCGGGGCGCACCGGCGATGAGCTCGCCGATCTGCGTCGATGGGCGACAGATGAGAACGCGCGCAATGCCGAGTTCCGCCGGCGGGTGGACGAGGCATTCGATGCCGAGATCGATGGTCGGGGCGGCTGGCTCACCGATGAGCGGCGTACCCAGATCGTCGAAGATGTGCGCGCGAACCTGCTCGCACAGCTTCGACGCTTCGGCAGTGTCTAGCGAGTCGGTGGCAGGCGGCGTGCTTTTCCTCGAGCGGTGGAGTACTCCGCTGGGAATCGTTGCGCTGCAGACGGTCATGGTGGCAGCCGTGATCGGGATCGGCAATGAGGTCGAGTACCGATCGTGGGAGGGCCGATTTCCCTTCTCGATATCCTTGGATGACGGTCTCGACGCCACCCACGGACGCGACACGACGTCGAGCGCTGTCGGCGCGATTCTCGACGGGAATGTTCCGGGCACGTGGAGCGATGTGCCGCAAGCATATCCGGCTGGCGGCGAGGGCGCATTGTCGTCGCTGGCCAGCGCGATGCACGATCTGGACGATGCAATCAAACGAGCGAGGTCAATCGATTTCAGGGGATCGGGT
Organism: Gordonia sp. DT101; assembly: GCF_049844895.1. Classification (NCBI taxonomy): domain Bacteria; kingdom Bacillati; phylum Actinomycetota; class Actinomycetes; order Mycobacteriales; family Gordoniaceae; genus Gordonia; species Gordonia sp. DT101. Next base: position 1,155,099 of record NZ_JBNCLX010000001.1, read on the forward strand.
ACGGGTGCCTTCGGCTGGGGGATTGAGATGCGCGTGACCATCTTTGTGGTGGTTGCGTGTGTTGTGGCCGCGACACGAGGCCGTACCAACGGCTCTGCCGACGGGGCCGCCCGAGGCCCGCGTCTCCTCTCGCACTTCCAAGGTCACTGACTGCCCATGGAACCAGAGCATGAAAGCACCGCTCTCACACTGCGCTGGACCAAGCGCACCGCATACGAATACCGACCGTCGCGGGATGGATTGTTCGTTCTGGTCGGGATCGGTGTCGTGGGGTTCGTTGGGTCAATGGCGATGCCATTTCCAATGGTTGCATTGACGTTTGTCTGCGTGGCACTCATACCGGTTGCGGCGCGGGCCCCTTTGCGCACGAAACTGGTGACGCGGTCCGATCACGTCGCGGCGTATCGGCAACGCTTCTATGCGAACCCCGGGGTCACGATCTCGGTGTTGTGCGGGGTCATGTCCGGCGGGATGATCGGTGCCTTCCTTCTCGGATACTCCGACGCTGGGCGAATGCTGTTGCCGGCACTGATGGGCGTGGCGCTTGTGCCGGTACTCCTCACGGTGAGCTACCGCGAGCGTGGCCCACTGCTCATTGACGGGGGTGGCATTGAGTTTGGTGATGGGATGCGGTTCGCCTTCGAATCGACGACGGTCGGCTTCCTCGTGATGAGCAACCGAGTCCCCGCGATCGAGCTGAGATCTGCGAAGGTGAGGCGTGGACGCCCGCGACGGCTGCTGCACCGCCCGTACAACGTCGACTTCAACACGATGCTGTCCACGATCGAGCAACTGCAGGTGTGGCATGCCCAGGGTCGGTGGGCGACTCCTGCGGAGATCCACGCCATGCTGAATGTGTCTACGCCCACCGACGTCGAGGTCGGCGAGACCGTGACGCTTGGAGTCCGGGTGGACGAAACGCCGAAACGTACTTGAGACGTCACTGCCGTTGGTGCACGGTGTTGTGATCGATACCGCGGTGCACCAAAAGTAAAGGCAGCGGTCATAATCGGCCCCGGCGTGGCTGATGCGAGACCGCTCGGACAGGGGAAGCTGGACGCTACTGCGCCCCGCCGCACCTATCTACGACAGCGTGGCGATGGTGATTTGCTTGGCCGCCTTGAACGAAACGTTGAACCAGGCAGTGCCGGAGACGATGCTGGGCAGCTCGGGGTGTGTGCGACCGTGTCGGAACGCCGCTCGACCGAGACGGGGAAGCTGGTCTTGTACACCGAGGAGGTACCGGAGCACGACCTTCGGCGGCTGCCTTCATCGCGCCCGCGAACTCACGAATAACTCGGTCACAGTGTCCGCGTCAGTAACGGCGCCGCCGCGAACTCACCCGGCCGATCCGATCGCTCGACCAATGCGTACAGCTCGCGGGAAGCGGCCGCGAACCCGGGCTCATCGACAGGTGGCACACGGTAAAGCCACTCGAGCACCTCATCCAGTGTTGTGTCACTGATGCGGTAGCCGCGCGCGAGGGACCGCTGGTCGCCCTCGTCCGCGGGATGCCGGTACCAGTCGTAGACGAAGAACAACGGCGCCCCCTGCTCCTGGGTGATGGCCTGCGGTGTCACCGCTTCGATGTGCATGGGTCCATCATCCCGCCCGGTGCATCGGCGCTTCACACCTTCTGGTCGCGGCCGTGGCCATCCCCAATGGGGGTATCTCCGTGGCGGTGTCGCGGCAGACCTGTGCGTCCGGGAACGTTCCGATGGTCATGACGCCGGTGTGCTCGAGCCGCTGGACGGGTTGTTGTGGGCCGATGCGGGACGGCGTCCGCGGGACGTGATGGTGTCGACCTGCCGTACCGGCGCAGATGTGTTGCCTGTCCACTAATTCCCCGCCGGCACGATGTCCGCGCGGGGAGATGACTCGATAATCTTGGCGCCCAACCGGAGTGGCGTGCTAATGGGTTGTGTGGCGTAGAGCCCGTGCGCGGCCGAGACGACCCGATAGTCGGGGCCAACGAGTTGATGACTGCGAGACCATCCAGGTGAGGGGTCCCGCGGCCGAGCGCCCGGGCGACGTGGCGGGGATCGGGTACCAGGTCGGATTTGTTGGCGCCGCAGTCGGGCAGGCGAGGACCCCAGATTGCTCAGGCCATTCGTCCTCGATGAGTTCTAGATCTTCCTGGATGCCGATCAGAGCGGCACCAGGGCCGACGATGAATCAGGGGGTGGTCCTTACACCGCCGCGGTGGCGATCATCGGCAGGACCAACACCAGCAGGAACAAGACGAAGGAGATGGCGGCGATCGCGATCGTTGCTCCGACACCGTTGTACGACTGGGGACCCATGCCCAGCGAGCCTCGACTGAACGCCCACAGCGGCGCCTTGTACTCGGCTTCGGTCACCTGGTTGGGATGCACCGGGATGACGGTGTCGGCCGGTCCGAGCCGGCTCGGCAGCAGGTAGGGGACGTGCACGTGCACGTGGTGCTGGCCCGGCGGCATCGGCACCACGGTCCGGCCCCACGGTGAGCGGGGGAGCTCGTACCCGTTCACCGAGATCGACGGCTTGATGAAGAAGAACACCCACGCGAGTGGGAAGAACTCGGTGGTCAATGCGATGCCCTGCGCTGCTGCCTGCGGCGCGCCGTATTGCTGCGGGTCTCCGTACTGCTGTGGCGCTGCGTACTGCTGTTGCGGGTACTGCCCCTGTGGTGGGGCGGCCTGCGGGTAGCCGTCCTGCGGATACGGCTGCTGGGCGGCCGGATACGGCGGTGGGGTCCCGGGGTAAGCCTGGTGCTGCGGTGTCGCGGGATATGCCTGCTGGGCTGCGGCCCCATACGGTGTCGACCCGTACTGCTGGGGGTACGGCTGCTGACCGTAGGGCAGCTGGGGTGCGTTCATCGTTGGTCCTCGTCGCTCGGGCTGCGCAGTTCGAGCCGCGCAGTGTTGGGACGAATGTAGCGGGTCCACGACGGGCACAGCGTCGGCGAGCCGGGTGCATGCAGCTCTACGTCGGACGGTGTCGTTCGGGTGGATGACGCGGTCGGTCCACGGCCGACCAACGGGTTCCGAAGAACGACAAGGCCGGACACGCAACCAACCGGAATCGGGGTCAGCGCGCGTCTGAGCGGGTTGGCTGGAGCGTTCCGCGGAACGCCGGGCACCAACACACCGGTCACGCCGTCGGTTCGCTCGCGCAGCAGGTCCGAATGACCGTGTGTCGGGCGATCGCGGAGCCGCGGTCCGGACCGGTCCGCGGCTCGTCGATCGGCGGGACGGGACTCGCGTCCAGCACGCGCTGCTACCAGTTCCGTTCCACCACTGCCATGTGTGTCAGGGAATGGCGTCGATCGGACTCGCGTGATCATCGCCCATCGTCAGGCCGGTATCCGGAACGCGGATCGGGTGGTGGTGATCGATGCCCGCGCGTCGTGGAGGAGGGCACGCCTGCGGAACTGGCGGAGGCCGGCGGCTACTTCGCCGGGTTCTGGCAGCGGCACGGGAGAGTGGCGGGGTGGAAGCTCACTGATGTGGTCGGGTGAGTGGTTGCTCGCCAGTGCTGCACTGATCTTCCCGCGCCAGGGAACTCACGGCGGGGTTGTCTCGCTGATTCGGTAGGTATTTCGGCGGGATGGGGGCGAAACGGTCATCCGGTAACGATGTGCGGCGTGGGCGGCGGGAAGCTCGGATTGTCGGGCAAGGGTTGCTCACCGCTCTTCTCACCGATCTGCTTGATGGTCTGGAGTTCCGACAGGTTCGATGATCCCTGCCGGGCCAGGGAATCGTCGTACCACTCGAACCACGGATAGCCGTGGTTCTGGTAGTCGGTGATGGTCGGCGGCGCGTGATGTGGCAGGTTCCCGGTCAGTGTCTCCCAGTGAGTGCTGTTGATGATGCGCAGGGTGGCGTCGCGCTGGGCGCCGATCTCCCAATTCTCCTTCGACTCAATGGGAACGGCGATCGACTGGGTGATGGAGCCGCCGGCTCCCAATCCCATCGCGGAACCGGGTGCTGCCAATGGGGGGTTGATGTCACCGAAGTCGCCGTTGTCATCGGACCCTTTGGCGACCCGTCGCGGCGGGGTTCGACGTGCGGCGCGGCGGGCGTTCCAGATTTCTCCGCGTAGTGGTGTCACCTGGATGCGCAGTGTCGCGTCGTCGACCCCCGACAGCTGTTCGGCCGCCGTGTATCCCCGGCCGAGCGGCATGGCGACGAACTGGCGCACCGTCGTGTCGTCGACCCGGAACCCGTCCAGCCACGGTTGCGTGGGGACCTCGAAGTAGTCTTCGCCGGTGAAATCGACCTCGTCGGTGAAGTCGTCTCCGGTGACCGCATTGATGCCGCCGACCGACATCCGGACGAGGAATGGATATCTGGTCGACGACGTGAAGCTGAACCACGCCGCCTCGGCCTGCCACATCGGCAACAGCACATCCTCGCGCGACCACTCGCGTTCGCGGGACCGGAAGTTCGCGGCGGAGGTGAGCTGGAAGGCGCCGAGCCCGGGCGGCAGCCCGTAGGTGGTCTTGTCGTCGGGGACGCGAAGGGTGCGATACACGGTGATCGACAAGCGCGCATCCGCGTGGACGTCGGGGAACGCGAACTCGAGACTGCTGTCGGCGGGAGTGACAGGCATGGGAAGCCTTCCTGGATGGGCGCGATGGTGGGTCCAGGCTAGGGCGGGGGTATGACAGGGACTCGGCGGACCGTCAGCGCGTGTGCCACTCGAAGTCGACCCGTCCGAGGACGCCGATATTCTTGCGGCCGAGCCAGACCGGCGTGCTCTCGGGCTGCGTGGCGTACAGCCCGTGTGCCGCGGACACCACACGGTCGAACTGACTGGGCCAGTTGATGTCGGCGGCGAGCGTCTCAAGGAGCGGTTGGCCACGATCCAACGCCCGATCGACGTGGCCGGGGGAGGGCAGCAGGTCGGACTTGTTGGAGTTGCAGGCCGGGCAGGCGAGCACAAGGTTGGCCAGGCCGTCGATGCCGACCCGAGACCACGGCAGCACATGGTCGACGTGGCGGGTGGCGGTCAGTCGTGTCGCACAGTAGAAGCAGTTTGGTCCGAACTCGCTCGCCAGGACGTCGCCGGCTTTCAGGAGGGAGACGCGGTCGGCGCCGAAGAGGTGGTCGGCGATGTCGGGGCCGTCGGCTAACAGGGTCTTGTTCATGCGGCGGACGTCGTCGACCCACGCGAGTTGGAAAGCAGGCTTCAGGAGTGGGGCGAGACGGGCGAGGGTGGTGCAGACCCTGGGGTGTGTGCGGCGGCGTAGGCGTCCGAGCGGTCAGCGACGATCAGATCGAGCGTTGGTGTGCGGTGTGAGCGGGTCAGTTCGGCGCGTAGACCGGCGACGGTGGTGAAGAGGACGCCGCGGCCGTCGGTCGATTGGCGCAGCTGATGGCCGTCCAGGGGTCGTAGCTGACGCCAGTACAGCTCGATGACTCGGGTGGTCAGCTCGTCGAGGTCGATGTCGACAGGTGCGTCCGGATCGTCAGGGACGGATTCGACGCTAAGATCCAGCAGCGCCATGAGGATCGCGAGTTTGTAGGTCGCCGTGCGGCGCCCGCCTTCGAGGAGGGCGACCAGCTTCTGGCCAGGGTGAGTGGGTCGGAAACTGGCTGTCGCATGGGCCTATCCGGCGATCGCCGGAGATACGACGATCGATCCGTCAGACTCCCGCGCGATCTCGATGGCGACATCAGTCGGGCGGCCCGAGGCAGGGACCCTGTCGCCCAGATCTCGTAGTCGGTCGGAGGTCTGCAGGAGCTTGTCGACGTCCGCTGCACGGAACGCGAAGCCTCGCACCCCGTGCGAACGGTCGAGTTGCAGAGACGCAAGCTGCCGCAGTACGTGGGCGATGTCGTTGTCTAGCTTGTCAACGTTCTTCTGATCGGCCTGCAACGTGCGGACGAACCCCTCGAACGGGTTGCCCTCGTTCAGCTGTGCGTGCTCCACAGCTTGAAGCACCACCACCCGTCGCTTCAGTGCGATGGCCAAGTCGGCCAATTCGAGATTCCCGCGGGATATCGCTGGAGAGTGCCAGCCCGCTGGCTCAGCAACTGTCCGACCTCGTCGCGCAGACGACGAAGTCGCGTCGACGAGCGCCGCGAACTCGGGCGAGCACCTTCATCGATGTGTCTGGCGTCGAAGCACGCAAGTTGAACCCGGACCGGTCAGAGCAAGCGTGCGCGGGCCCCGCGTGGAACCAGCAAGTGGTCGACGGCCAGACCGCCGTGTATAGCGAGTTATACCCCCTGCGGCAGTCCCCTCTCCTAGTCTCTTCTCATCCATTCTGCGGTGTGAAGGGGATCAAGGCAGTGCCATCGACTCCCGTATCGACTCGAGCTCAAGCGGCATTAAGCTGTGGTCGCTCATGAACTGCATGAGCTTCGCTACGACCGCAAGTGTGTTGGCAAGTTGAAGCTTTGCGGGGGCCTTCTCGTCGCTGAATGCCGACAACCTGTTCAGCTGCGCCGAAATCTGGCTTTCTGCGTGTGCCAGGCGCGTCCACAAGTCTGCGTCGTGCGGCTCGCCGACTTGCTTTAACGCGTGCGCCGTGGCGACTTGGATCGCGATACTGGTCGGATCGAGCGACACGGGCGCCGCGCCGCCGCGAACAGTGGCGGCCGCGGTGGTGACCACGGCCCCTGTCGAAGCCAGACCTCCGAGCATTGCTAGCCCGCCGACCATACCTCCTGGGCCGAATGCAGCGAGACTGCTGGTTATGGCGGCGGCACCAACTGCGGTTGCTGAACCCGCGACGGCGAGGCCGATTGGACCGGCAGCGAGGAGGGCGACACCCGCCGCCGCCATCATGACGCGGGTCTTTGTACTGAAGAGGCTCTTATCGCTGTCGAGGCAATTGGTCACGTCGGTGACAGCCGCCTTCACCTTGTCTCCAACACCGCTGCGGAAGCCCAACTCGACGAACAGGTTCGGCACAGCGTTCACACGCGCATCGCCTACTTCGATCTCGTACGGATCGAGCACGTTGGTAAACGCGAGAACTACTGCCTGAGTGACTGCTTCGGTCAGGTCCCAGCGGCGTGGCAACGGAGGGACACGATCCTTGCTCAGCTCAGCTAGCTCGGGTGGTAGCTGCCTTCCCTCTCCGCTCAGCGCGAGCAGGCCTTGCACGAAGTTGTCCTGCAGGACGTCGAGCGCGTCTTCATAGCGGTCCTTGGTATCCCGATCGCTGATGTAGCTCGCGACATTATTCGCGTAAGCAAGGGCGAGCAGCGAACCGGCCTCCTGGTCCCCGAGCCGTAACACGACGGCGTTCTCGGCGGATGTTTCGGTCTGTTTTGCCGGATTAGCGTGCATCACCTCGGTGACCAGACGTGCGACAGCAGGATGACGCAGGTACAGGTGGGCAGAGTGTTTAGGCGCGCTCCCGATCTGAAAGTCTTGTGCACCAGGAAAGATGCGAGCAAGGCCACGACCTGAAGTCACGGGATCACGCGCGTCAAGGAAATTGGCCCAATCATCGACCCGTGCGTACGGGAACCGCTTGAGAATCCGATCGCTACCACGATGAAGTGGTTCTGAACCTGCTGGACTTCCGACTGTGATGAAGCGTTTAACGTGCAGCTTCTCGGGAAGGTGGTCGAGCAGGTCGATGGCGATGACACTCCCGAGGCTGTGTCCGATGAGCACTATTTCGCCAGACGTCGGCAGATCGTCGAGGATATTGCCGAGAATTGCCGCGCGCAGGTTTTCGTCGGAAAGATACCTTCTGACTTGCTTCAGGACTGCAAGTGGCGCGATGCTAATACCCACCGTTTGAACTGATTCCACCAGCACATCTGGCACGCCGTTGAGGCCGAATACTCGGACATCGCTTGTCCGGCGGAGCATGCGTTGTACGCGTGCTTGTCGACGTTCGAAGGCTCTGCGGAATTCGTGGTCGTTCTTGACCTTGTACGTAACACCGGGATGCTTCGACTTGATTCCGTCAGTGTTCAGCAACGATGAGTACCGGGGTGCAATGACCTCTTCTGGACTGATCTCCGGGGCATCGATACGAGCGAGCCCGCGGTTGAGTCCGGCCAACCACTCTTGCTGAGGGTTACCATCTCCAACTCCGTGGAGGAACACAATCTTCACGCCATCTCCTTGTGCGGTGTGGAAGAAGCAGGGCGTGTGGCGCCGCAGCTCATGGGACTTAGCAGTCAGAATTCTGGGGGTCAAGCGGACGGTAGTAGTGGGACAAGCTGATCCTCGTCAATATTCGCCATATTCACGACGAAGTAGCCCGCGTTGGTGAGATCCTCATCGCGATCAGCATCGGCATCTTCAACGAGCACGACTCTGGCTGTCTCCCATACGGCTTCGACTGGCCAGTAGTGCTCTCCGAGTTCAACTCCGATCTGGGGTTTGGCCACACCGCGTGTGGACAGCGTCATTAGGAGCTCGACCACTGACTGCGACGTGTACGCGAGTGTCTCACCCCAAGGCCCATCGACAAGGTCCTTCGAGGCCTCAACCTTAAGTGCCGCGAAGATCTCGAGCGCTCCGGCACGGGTGAGCTGGTCGTGATAGCGCTCGTTTCTGAATGAGCGCAGACAGCCGTAGCAGGATGTCTCGGCGCCGCAATCGCAGCGGGTCACCCTATCGACGGCGAACTGGATGACCCGATCCAGGTTCTCAGCGATGTTCTTCGCTGCCCCGGCACCGGCCGGAACGGTGTCGAAGAGGACGATGCTTCGCCGTCCGTCGCCGGTCCAGGAGAGTGTTCCGTCGATGTCGTCTCGGCTGATCTCCAGCGCTTCTGATGCACCTTCGAGCAGTGCGTAAAGCACAGAAAGCCAGTGTGATTCCGATGCTTTGTCGTATGCGACAGAACTGAAGGAAAACTCGGCGATATCGGTCTCGTATCGATGAGCCAATGAAATGATGCGAATGGAGCCCTCGCACGGAGAGTCGGTCGTCGGCTTCCGGTGGCTTCCTCCTCGGGATGTATTGGTCGTGACCGGTGCGGCCCAGCCGCAGCGTCCGCACAGCTGGAAGCCCGCTCCGCCGCCGTCAGAGATGACGATCATGCGGGCACGGGTTCCGGCGCGCGCTTCCACTTCGACACCACCGGTGGACTCCCACGGGAACGGGTCACTCACCTCTCCGAGGTCTTCGACGTAGCTGTCGCCACCCCAACGCCTCTGTGGAGGCTCGGACTTCACATCGTCGACGTTTCGGTCAGCTACGAAGCCGAACTCGGGGACCACGAACGTGCGGATTCTCTTGAAAGGTTGTTGACAGCTCGGGCACGGCTCGTCGAGGTCAAGCTCGGTCCCACATTGAAACTGGCCGCAGTTGCCGCACGTGCGGTACTTCAACTCAACGAGCTCGCGCTTAGGCAGTTTGTGAAGGCCTCGCGAGGTCCACAATTTACCGCCTGCGACGACTTGGTTTCCAGGCGCGTAGTCGTAGATGGCTTGGCTGAGGTCTCGTGAGAGCTCAAGTGAAGCGCCAACGTCACTGTCGCAGTGCAAAGTGCGCAGTTCGACTGTGTCGACCGGAAACCCGTACTTCGGAAGAATGTTCTTGTTTGCCAGATAGCCCAGTAGCTGGCGACTCTCGATAGTTCGCAACGTCTTTTGAAGGTGGCCACCGAAAGCCAGCTTGTTCGCTGCTTTCGCCTCCTCGATAAGCGCACGATAGGTATCGAGGTCGTTGAGCATGTCTTGCTCGGCGACGGCGAGAAGTTCACAGAGCTTGTCGACCCAGCTACCGTCATCGAAACCGATGTCTGATGCTAACGATGGGGGGATTACTCTCCGAATCGCGGATTCCACTGGCTTCGGCACTGGGTTGAGGAATAGCCGCACCTGTGACGCAGGGGAGTCTTGACCGTCGTCATCGGGCGAGAAGAACTCGCCAGCATGCTTCCAGGTCAGTCCGTCGTTCTCGTGCCGATGTCGGAAGTACGCTGCCAAAGCGACTGAGTGGGCGTGTCTTCGGGCAATACGCTCATTCTCGATCGGAACCCAGGGTATCCGCATTTCGCCTGCAATCATGGACTCTGGATTCTGATACTTGGAGAGGTCGTGAGAACTACGCTTCGCGTACGTCAGCACCAGTGCAGCGGAGGCCGCGCGACGGCCTGCGCGGCCCGCACGCTGGACGTAGTTGGACGTCTTGGGTGGCATATTGCGAAGGACTACCGACTGGAGGTCGCCTACGTCCACGCCAAGCTCGAAGGTGGTGGAGCATGACAGCACATTGACCTTGCCGTCGATGAACTCGCGCTGGATAGCTGCGGCAGCCTTTGACTCCCACTGCGCCGTATGTTCTTTCGCCGACAGTGGAGCCGGGCGCATTGTCCGGTACAGCGCGCGGTAGTGATTGGCGTCCGCGTCAACGTCGGGGACGCGGAAAGCTTGTAGTCTCCCGTCACACGAGCCGTGTGGGCATACGTCACGTACGTTGTTGGCGGTCAGTCGTCGACATGATGAGCACTGGTACCAATCGCAGTCGGCGCCAGGAAGAATCCGCAGCTTGTCGTGGTCGACCTGATACACGTCACCGGCGGACTTGTCGGCCACAAGCCGAAACATGCCTTGGTCTAGCAAGAAGCGCCAGCATCCGTCAAGCAGCTTCTCAGGCTGCATCTCTGCGCCAAGCGCAGTCAGTATTTTGCGGACGAACAGGATCCGATTGTTGGTTGTCCCCGCTCGTCCTGCCGCGAGCCAACTGATGATCCGCTTCTTCGGATCCGAGTTCATTGACCGGATTCGGACCTGGGTGTTGCGAGGCTCGAATATCTCTGCCTTGATGTCGACGTCGTCAAGGAGTGTCACCGCGCCCTGAAGCCGAACGATCTTGAGCAACTCGTTGAGAAGCCCCCATGCCTCGTCCTCAGCGAGACCCAGACTCGCGAACGCCGGCGGCAGCACTGCGCGACGGGAGCGGAACATCCGGACCGCCATCAGGCCCAGCCCCTCTAACGACTGACGCTGGTCAAGCGCCATCAGCTCGGCCATCACCCACGGATTGACAGTTCGCTTGATCGTCGAGCGCGTCGCCGTTTCCTCGAAGTGGTAGGCGTCTTTGGCCTTCTTGGCTGCATAGTCGGCCAGGTCGTCAGCCGAGAGTTCAACGTCGCGATACTTGGGATCGGTGAGGACCATCGTCAGGTATCGCCGTTCGATCATCCGCCCGTAGGTCTTGTCCAGGTACGGTGCGGCGAATGCGGCTGCCTGACGGGAATCGGAGAACATCAAGAGCTTTCGACCCTCGCCGACCTCTTCGACGGTCTCGTCGGACGCGGGTGGAAGGTGCTGATACAGAGCGGTAGTGATGACTGCTGGTGCTGCGTTGGTATCGGTACGGAGTCGACGAATGACCTGTCGAGCCCGGGCGCCGCACTCGGTGCACTTGCTCATCACAGCAGAAGTCCGCGCATGTTCCCGAACTCGAAGCGTCGGCCCACCGGGACATGAGGAATTTGTACAGGCACCAGCTCCCAGAGCGCCACAGCCGGCACACAATCGTTTGACAGTGGTGTCGGCCGCGGACTCGCCGTCCTGCGCGAGAGTCGCTTCATCCTCGTCGACCATGCTGTCACCCGGGGTGTCAGTCAGAACGAGCCACTTCACCTGCCCATCCTTCTTGGCAGGACGGAAGAACTCTTGCCCCTGCGATACTTCACGTTCGCCGGCGAGGTGCACTGCGCCGCACCGCTGACATGTCCCGAACTCAAAGACTGCGCGGCCCGAAACGGGATCGACCTCGTGCCGGCCGAGCAGAACTGTGGGCCCATCGTCGCCAAACGAGACGAAGGCACCCTCGGTCGCCCGCACAAATAGGTGGTATCGCGCTGACAAGACAGGATTGCCACTCGTATCGCTTACCTTCGAACCGAGAGCGACGAGGGCCTCGAGTTTCGCAGTGCTGTCAGCCAATTCTGGCCACAGTTGGTTCTCGAGTTCGTGAACGCTTACTGGCCCGCGAGCGAGGATCGCTTGCAGGTCGCTGATGTGCTGCTCGGTGTGAAGAGCGTCGGCCGCGTCGCCACTGGGTGCGTGAGCACCGAGGTTGTGGAGATCTGCGTCGGGCTCCGAGAGCCGAGACAGCTCTTCTTCGTCGATACTCCACGTAGGTGTTTCACTCCGACGGAGCCGCGTCGGAATGACAAGGTCTTGTCGATCTGGATTGTCGTCGATGAACTCGAACGGTACGTCGAAGAGGTTGCGGGCGAAGGTTGTTGCCTCTGTGCCTTGTGTCTTCGGTGTCTTGCCAGTGAGCGACGCAGACGTGGCTATGCACTGAAGCGGTCTGCCACCACTGACTCGTTGGCGTAGTCGCCGGAGCAGCAAGGCAACTTCGGCTCCTTGGGCACCGTCGTAGACGTGCGCTTCATCGAGTGCGATGAACCTCCAGGCTCCCGCGTGCTCACCATCGAAGAGGTCGAGGTCTGCTGGTCGTAGAAGCAGATATTCAAGCATCGCGTAGTTTGTGAGAAGGAAGTGCGGTGGATTGGCGCGCATCTCTTCGCGGCTCAGTAGCTCATTTGGCAGTCGGTCATGTCCAGGATTCGCCGCCCGAAAAGTTGATTCGGCGTCGCGTCTGGACTGTTCAGTCTCTCCGGTGTATCGCCCGAAGGTAATGTCGGGCACCTCTTTTAGAAGTGCACGCAACCGCTTGAGTTGGTCATTGGCGAGCGCATTCATCGGGTAGAGGAGCAATGCGCGGACACCGGGACCCAGCGTGCCTTTGGCGCGCTCCTCAACGAGCGAGTTGAGTATTGGGACCAGGAAACTCTCTGTTTTTCCGGAGCCGGTGCCGGTACTGACAACCAGATTTCGCCCACCAACGACCTTGCGGATCGCAGTCTCCTGATGCTGATACAGCGGCCGCGTCATCGGCAAGGCGTCACTATCCAGCAGGGAGAAGTCGGCGTGGAGAGTGCCGTCCTCGATCAAATCCCCCAGAGACGCCCCTGGCGCGTATGGCGGCGTCACTTCGAGCAGTGGGCCCTTGGTGAGAAGATCCGAGCCATCAATCGCGCTGTCGAATGCTGTCGCCAACTCTGGCACACGGGGCGCAAGAAGCGTTTTGAGGTAACGCCGGTAACTCGCGTCAATGGCGGCGCCAGCAGCGAGGGGGTCGAGGCGGGCGGTCATTCACCTTCTCCAATCAGATCCCCGTGCGTCAGGTGCGTCGCGAGAGCCTCGGCGATCAGCAGGTCACCAGCGACCATGGATGGAAAGTAATCGGCAAGCACTGCCCACGCATGCCGCATTCCTGCCGTCATAGGTGGGTAGGGAAATTCTCCCCGCGCCTCAAGCCGAGCGACTGCGGCCAAGGTCAGTGACTGCACCGACAACAGCATCCATGGATGTTCGACGGTGTCGACGCCGTCGAGACCTTCATTTCGTGCCTTGATCGCGTCATACAGCGTCGGCGAGGCCTTTTTGACCGCCGTAAGTGCGCTGCTGACATGGCTCGACACCTCCCGGGAAATCGGGTCAGCAGCCCACTCGCCTCGGCGACGAAAAGCCTCGAACGCCGCGCTCGTCCGAGTGTCCGCGTCGAGAAGCGGTCCTGGCACAATTCTCGCGAACTCAAACATCCGGGCAACCTGTTCGTCACTCATCGCCGCGTAGCGAGTATCTGATTGGCTGAACACGCCAGATCGAGAGTCAAGCATCTTCCCGGAACTCAACAACGCCTTAAGGTCCTCGCCACCCTGAGTTCTGATGTACGCCAAGGTCTCTGCGCGCTCGGCAGCTACGCTGTCGCCCTTCGTTTGGAGCGCCGGTAGGTCCGCGATCTCGATCATGCATCCGACCCACGGATGCTGATGCAACTCGTTGAGCGTGAAGCTCGCGGAATAGGGCCGGTCTACAAGGTGGGTGCGAATCAGCAAGGCCATCATCTCGTCTCGAGAGATGACACTGTTCCCGAGCGCCTCTAGCGCAACGCGCGGGTTCTTTCCGATGATTCTGATCAGACCGGATCTCGTACGTTCCGACTGGGAATCACTCTTGTCCCAGGGAAGCAACCACAGCGCTGCCCAGGCGCCGGCGGCGGCAGCGGAGACAAGCGGAAGCTGTCCCTCCCCGGCCAGGAACTGAGCGAGCCCGTCGAGGACTCTCGCGTTTTCGTTCCGGACCCAACCAGGCTGACGAATACGAAACGCGTCACTGTTTGGCCGTCGTGGGCGCGAAATCACCGTGAAGGGGTCATCGACGAAGACTTGAGCGATCAAGTCGCCGGCGTCTTTCAAGTCGTCCGGTAGTTTCGCACGGCCGTCTATTATCGATATCCGAGTGACTGGTGTCCATGGCGCAGTCGCTGACCAGAGCCATACGCCAAGATCATCGGCTTTCGCCAGATCCGTGAAGACGAGCTCCTCACCGTCGAGTGAGATTGCGCTGCACAGTCGCTGAGGGCGGATCTCTGCGAGTGTGAGCTCGTGGCGAGTCCCCTCAGGCGCGTTGACGACAGCAACGAGTCGCGTCACGCCAGCACCCCGCGCAGTGTCGACGAAGCGGCGCGATGCAAACTGAAACACGTTGTTGGATTGGCGTTCCTGGTCCTCGCTTTGTAGTGCACCTCCGTGTTGCGCCAACAAGGAGACGGTCACGCGAATCGTGTGCGGGACTCGCACGGCGATCACGGCATGGCGTTCGAGATCAGTGGGGGCCAGGGCGAGGGGAGAAGTACGCCACTGCGCGGGTGTGCCTGCCTCGTCGATTCGGAACTCAATGTGCGGAGGTCTGACCACGAGCCGGTAGCCGTGTCCTGCCGTGCCGACTCGAAGGTGGTTCTCTCGGTCGGTCGCCTGAAACTCGAGCCTCTCAGTGTCGACGGGAAGGCCAAACTTTGAGCTGATCGAACAAACAGTAGGCGTCAGCCCACCGGACACTGGGCACCGGAACGGTAGGTCGTACTCAATCTCGATGCCTTCGGCGATGAACAGCGTGTGTCGTTGGTCTGACCCTAGATTGCCGCTCACGACGACCTCGTATTGGCCGAGGAGAGCCTCCTCGACGCCGTCGAAGGGGTCCAGGCATGTCTCCTCGACGTCGGATTCCCAATCGGTGTCCGTTAGCCAGTGCGGGGCCCCAACCCGCCGGGTTCGCACTCGCCAGAACTCGGGCTCGTCGCCGAGATGCGGCGGTAGGTCGACCATGGGCCGTTCTGGATACACGCTGAGGCCGCCGGCAGTGTGTAGGCCCCTTATGGCCGCGCCAGGATCGAAGTTTGGTGTGCCAAGCGATTTCACGCCACGGACTGGTCCGTTCTTGTTCTTGCCATCTCGCTGCAGAACGATGGAGGAGTGACCTGCGAGGTCCAGTTGTTGCACCCGCCATCCGGCCCACCCGGACGGCACTCGTGCGTCATCGACGGCGCAAATCTCGTCCTGTGTCACGGCGTCGAACACCATGGCGTCTTTGGGGTGAACGGCGAGAACTAAACCCCGCGGCAACGCACTGCGGCGTCCGACGAGTCGACCGTCTGAAGTGAAGAGCAACAGCGGATCGGCAGAATCGAAGATCGGTACTCGGTGGGTGGCACCCGACGCGTCGTGACGCATCGTCACCTCACGAGCCGTAGTCGTTATCGATACAGGAGTTAGCGGGTGGTCATCGTCGTCTATGCCCCAGCCGCGTTCCGCATAGATTTCACGGGTCTCGCCGCCAGCAGTCACCGTCCACGGCGAGTCGCCATCCGTAGCGGGGTAAGGAACTCCCACCACGATCTCCTCGGTGTCGATCGCATAACTGATCGAAGGGCCAACCTTCCGAAGCGAGCGGCTCGCACCGCCTCTACCGGCGGTGGACAGGAACGGCTGGTCGCGGACCCGCTCGATCAGGCCCTCCAAAATCAGGGTTGGTAGGCCTGTTGTCGAGGTTTCAAGCTTGAGGTCGTTCCACACGTCCGGTTCTTGGAGAGTGAACGTGAGGAACTCGATGATGCGATCAAGGATGTTGACCGCGGTTTCACCCCCTAGCCGAAGGAAGTTGCGGACCGGCACGTCCAGGCGATTGAGTCGGTGGTCCATGCCTGGTTCGGTGAGCCATTCGACGAGCGCAGCACCTGTCGCGTCTCGTCCCTGCTGCACTTGTTCCTCGATCACATCGACGAGATCGCCGAGGCAGTGCACCGGAATCCCGGAATGCATAGCCATGGCCAGGACATAGTTTGGCCCAGAGAAGTCGACAAATTCGCGCAGCTTGAACTTGCGTAGCAAGTCGGGCAGAGAGTGGCGAAGCTGTGACTCGAAATCCTGGTCACGGTCGGTACCGATCTCGTCCCAGAAGCTGTCCCAATAGCGACCTTGCTCGTACGCAAGACCTGCGTGACCGATCATCGTCGTCAGAGTGAGCGCGGGATACCGCTTGATCACCGTGGCCTGCGTGCCACCGCTGATCTCACGAGCGGTCAGGCGGCCGAACAATTCTTGGGCGCGACGCAGCTCGTCCTCATCAAGATTGAGCTCGAAAAATAGGCTCACCTTGGCCAGCGCCTGCCGAATCCGAAATTCCTCGTCGCTTGCCTGGTCCGCTAGATATGAACTCACGTGCTTCCTCCCGCTGGTCAGCGCGCTTCACTGTGACATAGCAGACCGACAGCGACCCGACATTCCACTCCTATTCGACTGGAAGGTGGACAGCTTGTGGCGCCGATGTTGCCCTTCCTCACATACGTCGTCTGACTCACCCAGTAACGTTTCACGGGCATAGATCACCACTTGGAGGGCTGCACCATTTCCGCACCGACCACCGACCTGACTGTTGCGCCCGGGTCAATCGTGGTGGTACGCGACGAGGAGTGGCTGGTCACGTCCGCCGAGCAGGGCTCGGACGGCTGGCTGGTGAAGGCCCGCGGACTGACGGAGTTAGTCAAAGACACGTCAGCGACGTTCTACTCAAGCCTCGACACGATCGAGGTCCAGGACCCCCGCGACGCCGAGGTGGTCGCGGATGCGTCGTCGGGCTACCGCGACTCGCGGCTATGGCTCGAAGCGCTGCTGCGCAAAACACCGTTCCCCTACGGTGACCAGACGTTGACGGTGTCGACGCAGATGCTCGCGGATTCGCTCGGCTACCAGCGGGCCGCGGCCGCGAAGGCGCTCGATCCGCAGCACATTCGCCCGCGCATCCTGATTGCGGATGCGGTGGGTCTGGGTAAGACCCTCGAGATCGGCATGATCCTGTCGGAGTTGGTGCGGCGCGGGCGCGGCGAGCGGATCCTGGTCGTCACCCCGAAGCACGTGCTGGAGCAGATGCAGCACGAGCTGTGGTGCCGGTTCGCGTTGCCGTTCGTCCGGTTGGACTCGGCGGGTATCCAGAAGGTGCGGCAGAAGCTGCCGGCCACCCGCAACCCGTTCACGTACTTCAAGCGGGCGATCATTTCGATCGACACCCTCAAGAGCCCCCGCTACAAGGCGCATCTGCAGCGCCAGCATTGGGACGCGGTGGTGATCGACGAGTCGCACAACCTCACAAACGTCGGCACCCAGAACAACGAGCTGGCACGTGTCCTCGCCCCGAACACGGAGGCGCTGATCCTGGCCTCTGCCACGCCGCACAACGGCAAGGAGGAGTCGTTCGCGGAGCTGCTGCGGCTGCTGGACCCGACCGCCGTCGCCGCAGACGGCACGTTCACCAAGGACGACGTGGCCTCGCTGCTGATCCGCCGGCACCGGCACCACCCGGAAGTGGCCGCGGAGGTGGGCAGCGACTGGGCCGAGCGCGCCGAGCCCGTGCACAAGCTGGTGAAGCCGTCGCCTGCGGAGGACGCTGTCGCGCAGGAACTCTCACAGACCTGGTTGCACCCGGAATCGGGCCGCTCCCCCTACTCGGGCCAGACGACGGCACTGTTCCCGTGGACGCTGGCGAAGGCGTTCCTGTCCTCTCCCGCCGCGCTCGGCGAGTCGATCAAGCAGCGCCGCGGCAAGCTGGACGCGTCCGTGCCCGAGCACGCCGTCGAGTTGACGGCCTTGAACATCCTCGACGAGTTGAACGCGAAGGCCCTGAACGACGCGGCCGGCAAGCAGGCCGCACTGGTGCAGCGACTGAAGGAAATCGGGGTCGGCGCTAAGTCGGGCACCAGGGCGGTGGTGTTCGCCGAACGCGTCGCGACGCTGCGCTGGCTCACCGAGCACCTGCCGAAGCAGTTGGGGCTCAAGCCCGAGAACGTCGCGATGCTGCACGGGGGGCTGTCCGACGTCGAGCAGCAGGAGATCGTGGACAGCTTCAAGCTGGAGACCTCCCCGATCCGGGTGCTGGTCACCGGCGACGTCGCGTCCGAGGGCGTGAACCTGCACGCGCAGTGCCACCACCTGATCCACTTCGACATCCCGTGGTCGCTGATCCGTATCGAGCAGCGCAACGGCCGCGTCGACCGCTACGGGCAAAAGCATCCGCCGGTGATCTCGTCGCTGATCCTCGAACCGTCGGACCCGGACTTCTCCGGCGACCTGCGGGTGCTGTCCCGTCTGTTGGAGCGGGAGAACCAGGCGCACGGCACCCTCGGCGACGTCGCGTCGCTGATGGGCAAGCACTCGGTGACGGACGAGGAGAACGCGATCCGCGACGTCCTTGTCGGCAAGTCCACCCTCGACGATCAGCTCCGCGACGTCGACGACGTGGCCGCCGGCGACGACCTGGACGCGTTCTTCGCCCAGTTCGACCTCGAGGAGACCACCGACGACGACCCGGCAGCCGCGCTGCCACAGGCACCGAGGCAGAGCCTGTACGCCGACGACCTCACCTTTCTCGACGAGGCGCTCAAGGCCGCATTCCATGACGTGCCGCACGCCAGCCTCGACGCCGGCGGCGTCGGCTGGACGGTGCACGCCAACCACGCCGTCGCAGAACTGACGCCGCCGCGGGACCTGCGACAGCGTCTCGGCCAGCTGCCGCAGAACTACCTCCAGCACGGCAAGGTGCTCGAACGCCTCACCCTCGCCACGTCCCCGGAGGTCGGCAACGCGCAGCTCGCCGCGGCCCGGGAGGGCAAGGGTGTGGCGGGCACGACGTGGCCGGAGGCGCACTACCTGGGGCCGCTGCACCCGGTATTGGACTGGGCGAGTGACCGTGCGCTGAGCGCGTTGGGCCGCAACCAGATCTTCGTGATCCGCGGGGACGTGGACGCCCCCACGGTGCTGCTGATGGGCACGCTGATGAACCGGCGCGGGCAGCTGATCTCGCGGGTGTTCTCGACCGCCGAATTCCCCAACCCGAACAATCCGTCGTTCTGTGTGGTGGAAACCCTGGCAGATCTCGACTTCCTCACCACCGATACCGGTCTGCGGCCGGGTTCGGCGAACCCCGGCGCGGTCGCGGATGCCGAGCGGTATCGGGCGCTGGTTCCGATCGCGGTGGACGAGGCGACGACGGCGATGCAGATGGTGCTCGACGCGCAGGAGTCCGCCGCCATGGAGCGACTGGACAGGTGGCGACGCCGCGCCGACCGCTGGCATACCGGCGCCGAGCAGCTGGAGCTGTTCGCCGGCCAACGCAAGAAGGTGGACACCCTGTCTCGCCGCATCTCGGAGGAGCAGCGCCTCGCCGAATCCCTCGCCCCCACCCAGCAGTTGGTGCGCCCACTGCTGCTGATCGTCCCCGCTGTTCAGTCCAACGGAAAGGACCAGTAGTCGTGGCCTCCTTCGACTCCATCGTCATCGGCGAGGACTGGATCAGCGAGCACTACTTCACCACCGACTCGGCGAAGGAGTCGTTCCACGGCAAGGTACTCGAACTGCGCAAGCTGTGGGACGCCGAGAAGAAGGACGGCCGCGCTACGGTGCGCGACGACCTGCTCGCCGCCACCAAGGACTTGCAGACCGCGCTGGCCGGGCTGGCGGAGAACCCGGACGCCGCCCCCGAGGCGCACGCCCTGACGCGGACCGCGTTCGGCTACCCGGCCGCGCTGTCGGCCTTCACCGCCGAGCGCGCCGGTTCCGAGCTGGAGATACCCGACGCGCGGTTCGATCACGGCCAGCCGGGCGACGCCACGAGTGTGCTGTTCCTGCAGGCGGTTCCTGTCGCGTCGATCGAAGACCTCCTCGACCCCGACACCGGGCTGCTGATCACCCCTGCCGTCGAGGACGGGAAGCTGATCGAGTCCGCCTCGAAGGCCGTCTCGGCGGCATTCCGGTCGGACGCGCCGCCCGCATTCGTCGTCGTGCAGGCTGGGCAGTGGCTGCTCCTCGCCGAGGCGGAGCGCTGGGCGGAGGGCCGCTATCTGGCCGTCGACTTGCTCGTCGTCGCGGAACGCCGGCACGAGGCGAAGGGCGGCGAGATCGACCGCGTCGCCGCGATGTTCGGTAAGCAAGCGCTGCTGCCGGACGCGGACGGCAACGTCTGGTGGGCGGGGGTGCTGGACGATTCGGTCGAGCACACCGTCGGGGTGTCGAAGGACTTGCGTGAGGGCATTCGGCTGTCCATCGAGATCATCGCCAACGAGGTGGTGAAACGGCGGGATGCCAAGGGCCTGACCCTCGACGGAATCGACGGGCAAGACCTGGCGAAGCACTCGCTGCGGTTCCTGTACCGGATCCTGTTCCTGCTGTATGCGGAAGCATCGCCGGAGATGCGGGTGATGCCCACCGACGCCGCCGAGTACGAGGAGGGCTACGGTCTGGATCGACTGCGAGAGCTCACGCTCACCGAGCTGGTGTCCGAGCAGGCCCGCACCGGTTCCCACCTGTACGAATCCCTCGCGACCCTGTTCCGACTCGTGGACCGCGGCCACACCCCCTCGGTCCGGGAGAACTGCGCCGACGACCCCGCCCCGGGTCTCGAATTCCAGCCGCTGCGCGCGGACCTGTTCTCCCCCGCATCGACCGCCCTGATTGACGAGGTGGGCCTGGGCAACGAGGCCACCCAGCGGGTACTCGAACACCTGCTGCTCTCAAAGGAGAGCAAGGGCCGCAAGGGCGGCGACCGCGGCTTCATCTCCTACGCGGAGCTCGGAATCAACCAACTCGGTGCGGTGTACGAGGGCCTGATGAGCTACACCGGGTTCTTCGCGGAGGACGACCTTTTCGAGGTCGCGAAGAATGGTGACCCAGAGAAGGGATCCTGGGTAGTCCCAGTCGGCCGCGCAGATCATCTCTCACCCGAGGATTTCGTCCGGAAGGTCGATGAGGCGACCGGCGAGGAGAAGCCGGTGCTGCACCGCCAAGGCACCTTCGTGTTCCGCCTCGCCGGTCGCGAACGCCAGCAGTCGGCGTCGTACTACACGCCCGAGGTGTTGACGAAGTTCGTTGTCTCGCAGGCCCTCGAGGAACTGCTGGACCAGCACGGCGAGCGCACCACTCCCGAGCAGATCCTTGACCTGACGATCTGCGAGCCCGCACTCGGGTCGGGAGCGTTCGCGATCGAGGCGGTTCGACAGTTGGCGGCCGAGTACCTCAAGCGCAAGCAGGAGGATCTGGGTGAGCTGATCGACGCCGACCAGTACCCGGTCGAGTTGCAGAAGGTGAAGGCACACATCGCCCTGCACCAGGTGTACGGCGTGGACCTCAACGCCACCGCCGTCGAGCTGGCGGAAATCTCGCTGTGGCTCGACACCATGGTCGCCGACCTGCAGGCACCGTGGTTTGGTCTGCACCTGCGCTGCGGTAACTCCCTCATAGGCGCGCGACGGTCGGTATACGCGCCGAGCCTGCTGGCAAAGAAGCAGTGGCTCAAGACCCCGGCGAAGGACGTGCCACTCGGTGAGGAGATCGGCAGCGGTATCCACCACTTCCTCCTGCCGTCCGAGGGCTGGGGCGCGGTGATCGACACCGCTGAGGCCAAGACGTACGCGCCGGAGAAGCGCGAGGAGTTGCGGCTGTGGCGCAACGAGATCCGCAAGTCGCCGAGCAAGACCATCGTAAAGAGACTCGCCGCGCTGGCGCAGCGGGTGGAGACGCTGTGGGAGTTCACGCTCCGCCGGTTGACGATCGCGGAGTCGGAGATCCGCCGCGACATTCACTTGTGGGGATCGGACCCGGTTGACCACACACCGGCGGTGACACGGGAGGAAATCGAGCACGTCATCGGCGATCCGAATGGCGCGTACCAGCGCCTGCGGCGGGTGATGGACGTGTGGTGCGCGATCTGGTCGTGGCCGTTGACTGCCCAATTCGATCCGCCGGACTGGGATCAGTGGGTTGGCGGCCTCGAGGCCATGCTCGGCGTACCGGTGAAGGAGACCGCCGCCGAGCGCCGCGGCCAGCTCAGTATCGGCCGCGACACCAGCTGGCAGGAGCTGAGTTTCGCCGAAGAGAACGACCTACTGCTGTCGCGGGCGATGGCGGTCGGCCATGCATACCAACAGTTCCCGTGGCTGAATCTTGCGCAGGACACCGCCGAACGGCAGGGCTTCTTCCATTGGGAGCTCGACTTCGCGCTAGTCTTCTCCCGCGGCGGGTTCGACCTTCAGGTCGGTAACCCGCCGTGGGTGCGGCCGGACTGGGACGAGGCCAGCGTGCTTGCCGAGTTTGATCCGTGGTGGCAGTTGGCGAACGCACCCGCCGAGGCAGTCAAACGAGCCAGGTGCGTGGAAGCCCTCGACCAGACCGGTATTCGCATTGCCTACCTTGATGAACGAGCCGACCAAGCCGGCGCAAAGGAGAACCTCGGATCGGTTACTGACCGCCCTGTGCTCGCTGGCCTGCAACCGGACCTGTACCGCTGCTTCATGGAGCGGACCTGGCGGTCGATGGGCGCGACGGGAGTTGTCGGTCTCATCCACCCGGATAGCCACTTTACGGAGCTGCGCGCCGCAGGACTCCGTCGCGGATCGTACGAGCGGTTACGTCGCCATTTCAAGTTCCACAACAACACCTATCAATTCCCCGAGATAGGCCACAAGAAGACCTTCGGTATCCACATCTATGGCAGGCAGTCCTCCGTCAGTTTCCTGCAGGCCGGATGGATCTTCGCACCCAGCGTCGTTGACCGCTCGCTCCTACACGACGGCTCTGGCCCCGAACCCGGCCTGCGCGACGACGACGGCGAGTGGGACCTTCGGGCACACCGGAACCGAATCGTGAATGTAAACGACGCAGTCCTCGCTGGTTGGGCTTCGCTTGTCGACGAGCCCGGCACACCACCCACCGAAGCTCGTATGCTCTATCCAGTTAACCGCGCCAGCGCCGACGTTCTCAACAAGATCGCGGAAGCTCCACGCCTCGGGGATCTCGACTTCGAGTGGACTGCAGGTTGGCATGAGTCGGCAGATCGTCGGCGAGAGTACTTCGAGTCTCAGCAAGCAGTTCCTGCCAAATGGCACGGCGCCATCCTCCAAGGCCCCCATATCACAGTGGCTACTCCACTGTTTCAGCAACCCGAAACCACGAAGGGCCGCCAGCACATGTACGAGGAAGTCGACCTCGATGCGGTCGGTAAAGACTTCATCCCCCGCACCAACTACCAGGTCGCGAAGCCATACGACGAGTACATCGCCGCCTACCCGAAATGGCACGGCGAACCCAGCTCATCGTTCTTCCGCCTCGCCTGGCGTGAAATGGCCGATGTAATGACAGTTCGCACGCTGCAGACTGCGATACTTCCGCCAGGCCCTACTCACGTCCACACTGTCGACAGCCTCACACTTCCCGGTCTGCCAACTGAGTTGGTTGCCTTAACGGGTATCAGCCATTCGATTGTTGGCGACTTCATCATCAAAGTTATCGGAAGCTCTCACATTCAGGCATCGGTATGGAAGCGCATGCCCTTTCCTGCCCGCCACGCGCTCCTTCCGCAACTGATCCTCCGCACGCTTCGCCTCAACTGCCTTGCGAGCCCGTACGCACCACTGTGGGAGATGCTGTACGACGAGGCCTGGCAGCAAGATTCATGGGCTCCGGGTATTGGCTGCGATAACGCCGGCCGTGACCCACTTGGTGAGGTTCAAAAGCACTGGGAGTGGGCAACACCGCTACGCCGCGCCGCCGACCGCAGGCAGGTTCTCGTCGAGATCGACGCCATCGTCGCGGTCATGCTCGGCATCACCGCCGACGAACTGCTGACAATCTACCGCACCCAGTTCCCGGTGCTGCAGAAGTACGAGCGCGAAGCGCTGTATGACGCAACCGGACGGCAGCTCCCGACGAAGCTCGCGTCGGAGTACCGCAAGAAGGGCGCGCTCAAGCCCGCCGACCTTGCCGTCGACGGTGTCAACTACCAGGAACCCTTCACCAGCGTCACCCGCGAACGCGACATGGAACTTGCGCACAAACACTTCCGCGACACTCTAATTGCTCAATCCGGCTGCGACACTCGCACATCACGACCGATCATCAAGACCATGACGGGAGACCACAGTGAGCAAGTTTGATCTTTACGGCGCCCTGGAGGATGCCTACTTCTCCGACAACCCCTCGCGGGGTGTTCACTTTCTCTCGTCCTTCCTCGAGAAGCAGGTACGCCTGGCGGCTTGCCTAGTCTTCTCTGAACTCGATATCACTCAGACACACCTTCGCCTACCCCGGTCAACCGGCCTGGGCGGGTACCTCAACATTATGGAGCAGGTTGCACACTACTGCCGGACAGAAGCAACAAATACGGAAGCTACCATGCTATGCGATGCACTGACGCTTCGATTCGCCGAAAGTGCAGCGGACCGAACAATAAAAAAGTATCGCGACTATCTTTCCCACGGAGGCATCGAGCCATCCGGGACGGAACTGCAAGATGCATTGACGTATGCGAAGCAAGAGAACGCAGAGGCAATCCGCATCTATATCGAACAATGCGGTGGCGTTGTCTGGACAGATGGCCTGCTCCGGCTTGGAGCCGGACCATCCCTGTACCCCCTCATAATCGAAAGCTCCGGCGATCTCGCAATATTTCAAAGTGTCGCCGACCAATGCTGTACCTTTCACACATTGAACCGGGACCGCCCCGCCGTCGAGTTCGACTCCCCTAAAGACATCATTGTAGGCGATATTTCGCGATACACGTCGCCTCCTCCATCCTCAGTAGACCGCCAGGGCATCAGCCTCTTTCGCGAATCAATACGTAAGGACCTCAAAGGGTTCCGCGAGCTTCACATGGACTTTTCATTCCAAGGATCCTACTCCCCGTTCGCACTAGAGTGGGCACGCAAGACCAGCGGGGGCCACGAGTACCGAACCGACAAATTCCGTATCGACAACAACTACAAGCACGAATGGAGATCACCCGACGGGTGGGCGAGCTATACGGAATTTCTGAAGTCGATCGCAAACTGGGATGTCGTCGTCCGGAGATCACTGCACAGGCTTGCTGAAATCAACGACGACCTCCGCAAGGTTGAGGCCGACCAGTTCGCCAACCTGTCGACCCTTAAAATTCCCGATTCGATATCCACCAAATTTGCAGTACGAGAATTCCTAGGCACCAGCTTCGACTCGTCGAAAGATGGACAGGCCGTGGACATCTACGACATTATCGACGAATCCTCCCATAACTCGACGGGGGTACCGCAGGTATATTTCGTTCGAGGTGAAGCGGGCATCGGCAAGACTTACAACCTATTCAAGGCATCCAAAGACCGCGCCACCGCACTGTGCGATACCACATCGGACAAGCCCCTTTATCTATACATTAGCTGTAGCGGATTAGGCCTAAAGAGGGTTGAGGACATCATCGATGCCGCCGTCGTGGGGACGCAGAATCTTGATTTCAACTCAGTTCTCGCGCTCAGCCGAAATGGGTTACTTGTTCTCGTCATCGACGGATTCGACGAACTGGTCGGCGGCACGGGTTACGGTGATGCATTCCAGCTCCTTCGACCGGTCCTCAAGCAACTTGGAGGAAGCGGAACCCTACTCCTTTCCGCTCGCTCGTCCTACTTTGCAAACCAGTACCAAAAGAGTCTGGAGAATGCAGCGCAACTCGATGGCCTCCCAGCACACCACATGATCCTCGAACTGCAGCGCTGGTCACGCTCCGATGTCGAGCTACTTTTCGCGGAGAACTCTCACTGGTCCACGTATCGACAGTCGCTCAGCGACTCTGACTTGGCACTACTTGGGGTTCCGTTTTTCGCACAGGCTTTCAATGACGCGACGTCATCGCCTGGAGCAGCAGTCAGATTCCAGAGCCTGCGCTCGACACTCATCGACTCATATCTTGCTCGAGAGACAAAAAAGCTGGAGAGTCGCGGCGGTCAATCGCCCGTGTCCTCGCGACAGCTTCGATCAATATTCCAGGAGATTGCGGGGCTCCTCTACGAGAGCAGCGAGTCAAGCCTCGACGTCGACGATTTCAAACTAGCTTGTGAATCCGCACTTGAGCTCGACGGATTCAATGGCCCGAACCAGGCCCTCGGCGATCGACTGACAGTCCTCTGCGGAATGTCGGCTTCAGCAGACAGCAGCGGCTCTCCTCTCTTTAGTTTCCAGCACGACATATTCTTCGAGGTCATGCTGGCGGACTATCTGGGTAAGCAGTACCTCAGCAGCCTTGACGGATACACGTCCATGAGTGGGGCGCTCGAGCGTTCCCCGCTCGGAGACGCAACAGTCGCATCGATAGTTGAACGGTACGAGGAAGGGCTTGCATCCTTCTTGTCGGAACCATCTGTCGCGAAGAAGGATTCCAACAGCACGTACGCCCTCAACCTTGCGGCGCTGATCTCCGCATTCATTCTACCGACACATTCAATGCCGTCAACGTGGTATCGCGACATCAATTTTGGATCACTTGACCTCACCCCTCTACCTCAACTTGGCATAACTCTGAATGATTGCCATATTGATCGCCTACGTTTCGCGTCGGAAGCCACGGGATCAATTACGTTGTCAAACTGCACAGTCAATCATTTGGAGTCTTACGGCGACAGTATCGCCCCGATGTCCCCAGTGGTTTTCGAGGGAAATATCTCCGTTCAAGAGATGAGCGCAGTTCGTGGAGACGGCAAGATCGGTACATTCGAATCGGGAGTGCATCGCGTCCTTGAAGAACTAGACCGTCTCGGTGCACAGGGGGTTCAACGTCAGCTGCACGAAGCTCGCGACGCTGAGCCATCCGCTCTTGAGCTATTCGCATACGACGTACTCAACGGGATGTCTGCCCGCGGAGAGAATTCGTATATCATAAAAACAAAGAGCCAAATTCCCGGAGATAGCGCTGGTCGAGGAATGTATCGCCCGAACGATCCTCTGTGGGCTGATCTGACTCGAAAGCTTGAAAGCACAGGAGTAGCTTCAACCAAACAGATCACAGCATCAGGCACAGCGAAATCAGTTGTGGCGTTTCGGTATACTTCAACCGCACTTTGCTCGCGCCAGTCCTCCGAGGCCAAGATTAATGACTTCTGGAGCGAGCTTCGGTCATCATGAGCTCATCAATCCACGCACTACTACCCACCCTCCAGGCCAACCACCTGCGTGAGGGCCTCACCGACTACCTCGCGACTACGTTCGCCCTCACCGACCCCGACGCCCAGGGCGCACTGACGGATTTCGTCGGCCACCCCGACACCGGCATGTTCAAGGGCCCCTACGTCCGCCTTCGCCTGCCGTTCGCGCCCGCCGGCGGTAACTGGGGGATGCACCTGGACTGGCGGCCAACAGGGTTCACCCCCTACGGCCACCAGGCCGCGGCATTCGCACGCATATCAACAAAATTCCACGAGCGCCTGCAGCCGACCCTCATCACCACCGGCACCGGCTCCGGTAAAACCGAGGCGTTTCTCTACCCGATCCTCGACCATGTCCTCCGCGCCAAAGCAGCCGGCGTCACCGGGATGAAGGCTCTCATCCTCTACCCGATGAACTCGCTCGCCAACGACCAGGCCGAGCGCCTAGCCCGTCTCATCACCGAACACCCCGAATTGTCCGGCGTCTCCGCCGGCCTCTACACCGGCGAGCAGTCGACCGGCGGGCGCACCAAGGTCACCGACGAGGGCCTCATAACCGACCGTTCCCTCATGCACGCCGCTCCCCCAGACGTTCTGCTCACCAACTACAAGATGCTCGACCACCTGCTGCTGCACCCCGACCGCGCCGACATCTGGCGCCTCTCCGCGGACTCGCTGCAGTACGTCGTCCTCGACGAGTTCCACACCTACGACGGCGCTCAGGGCACCGACGTCGCCATGCTGCTGCGTCGGCTCGGCCTCACCGTCAAAACGCACTGGACCGCGACCTCCCCCGCCACCGACGAGGACCGGGCCCGCCCCCTCGGCCGCATCACCCCCGTCGCCACCTCCGCGACCCTCGGCTCGAAGGCCGAACCCACCGCGATGCTCGACTTCGCGCACACCGTCTTCGGGGAGCGGTTCGACGCCGACGCGGTGATCGGCGAAACCCGCCTCACCGCCTCGGAGTGGCTCGCCGACCGCGATACCGCCCTCGACCGGCTGTACCGGCCCATCGCCCCCGCCGTCAGCGATGCAGCCCAGCGCCTCGACGAGTGCGCAGCCGGTTCGCTCACCAACGCCTCGCTGACGACAGCCGTGCTGGCCGAACTGTTCGAGCGTGCGGAAGTGTTCGAGCGCGCCGCGCTCTTCGCTGCCGCCGACGATCTCGACACCGACCGCCGCCTCACCTCCACCGACCTGCGCAACCTCGCCCCGGTTGAGCAGCTGCACCTGCTCAAGGCGCACCCGCTGCTGGCGAGTCTCCTCAGCCATGCCGTCGACGCGATCTCCCTCGCCGATCTCGCGGACACCCTGTTCGACGGTGCCGCCTCCGACCGAGACAGCCACCGCGTGCGGGCCGCGCGGCAACGCTTCCTCGACTACCTGTTCGCCGCGCTCTCGCATCTCCGCGCTGAGATCGGCCGTGCCGCCCTGAACGTCGATGTGCACCTGTGGATTCGGGAGCTGTCCCGCATCGACCGGGCCGTCGCCACCAACACCACGTACCGGTGGTCCGACGACGGCGTCCACGAGGACGGCGACGTCGTGCACCTGCCCGCGCTGTACTGCCGGCACTGTGGCCGCTCCGGGTGGGGAGCCCGTCTCGCCCCCACCGGCCACGCCCTCGACGTCACCGATGAATCCATCCGCGCCGACCACGCTGCCGGCGCGTCCCGTTTCCGGGCACTCATCTCCGCGCCCGCCGAAGCCCTTCTCACCACCACCCGCCCGGACGAGCAGATCGAGGGTCTGCGCTGGTTCCGCATCGACGACCGCGAAATCTCCGACGCCGCACCTGATCCCGACGGCACCGAACAGCTCGAGGGCAGGGTCCTGCCGGTGCTCGTCCTCACTGGCGAGGACGTGGAGGAGAACTCCAAGAACGATATGTGCCCCGCTTGCGGGGCCGCCGACGGTATCCGCTTCCTGGGCAGCGCTGTCGCCACCCAACTCTCGGTGACGCTGTCGAATCTGTTCGGCGACGCCAAGCTCGACGCCGACGAGAAGAAGGCGTTGATGTTTACCGACAGCGTGCAGGATGCCGCGCACCGCGCCGGCTTCGTGCAGGCTCGCTCCCACACCCTGAGCCTGCGCTCCACTCTGCGCAGCGCGATCGGCGACACGACCCTCACCCTGCCCGAGTTGTGTGAGGCCGTCGTCACCCGTGCTGGCGACGACCCGGCCCGCCGCTACCATCTGCTCGCCCCGGACATCGTCGACCACGACGAGTTCGTCCCCTTCTGGAAGTCCGACGCGTCCACCGCGGCCCGCAAAAAGGCCACCACGAAGGTGGGGCGCCGCCTCGAATTCGACATCGACATGGAATTCGGGCTGCAGTCGCGCCTCGGCCGTACCCTCGAACTCACCGGCAGCGCCGTCGCTGAAGTAGACCTCGGCGGTGCGGAACGTCCCGTCCGGCTCGGCCGCGCCGCCCTCAACGCCACCGAACACCAGCTCGCGCTCGAAGCGCCCGACCCGGCGGCGATCACCCGCTGGGTCCGCGGCACCGTCGAACGTGTCCGCACCCGCGGCGCCATTCACCACCCGTGGCTGCGTAAGTACGTCGAGCGCGACGCCAACCGCCGCTGGGTGTGGGGAGCTAGACCCAAGGGCGAAGGCATGCCCGCCTTCCCGAAGGGCCGCCCCGCCGCCGCGTTCCCCGCAGTCGGATCACGGTCCGTCCCTGAGGGATTCGACGCCATCACCGCGGCCTCGTCCTGGTACGCGCGGTGGGCGTCGCAATGCCTGGGCGTGTCGCCGTTCGACGGCAGCTTCCTCGCACGCTCCCTGTTCTCTGTGCTCGCCGAGCAGCGAGTGCTCACGGCCGTTCTCACCGAAAGCGGGCTCACCGCCTACGGCCTGCCCGCCGCCGCCGTGGTCGTGTCCGCCCCGACCGACGAGGATCTCGCCGCCGGCCGACACCTGCTGGTGTGCAGCGTCTGCCAGACGCCCACCCCCGGCTCCGCCACCGTCGTCGACGAACTCGACGGCGCACCCTGCCTGCTCGTACGCTGCCCCGGCAGCCTCGCCCGCGCACCGAAGGCACAGAACTTCTACCGCCGCCTCTACGACAGCTCCGAGATGAAACGCGTCGTCGCGCGCGAGCACACCTCACTGCTGCCCACCGCGACCCGCCTCAGCTACGAGACGGCGTTCAAACGCGGCGGCGGCGATCCGCAGGCCCCGAACGTCCTCGTCGCCACACCCACGCTGGAGATGGGTATCGACATCGGTGACCTGTCCACGGTGATGCTCGGGTCGCTGCCGCGCACCGTCTCCTCGTACCTGCAGCGCGTCGGCCGCGCCGGACGCCTCACCGGCAACTCCCTCGTGCTCGCGTTCGTCCGCGGCCGCGGCGAGCACCTGCCGAAGCTGTACGACCCCACCTCGGTGATTCAGGGCGACGTCCGGCCACCCGCCACGTTCCTCACCGCCGAGGAGATCCTGCAACGCCAGTACGTGGCGCACGTGATCGACCGGCTCGCCCGCGACCCCGGCACCGTCGCGCCTCGCGGTGCCCGCGCCGTGCTCGGCAGCTTCGATCCTGGGAGCTGGATGGCCGACCTCCTCACCGCGGTGAGCGCCGATGCGGACGAGCTCGTGGACGGGTTCCTCGCACAGTTCGACGACGTCCTTGACGAGCACACACGGGGCTCGTTGCGCGCTTGGGCAACCCCTGGCGCACATGGTGTTCCCAGTGGACTGGCTGAGGAGCTACAGGAGGCCGTGCACCGCTGGAACCGGGACTTCACCGAACTCACCGCGCGTCGCGCCGCCGTCGAAGCGGAGATGCCGGAGTTCGAGCGTCGCGCGGCATCGCCAGCCGCCACCGATGACGACCTCCGGGACCTCCGCACCGCGAAAGGGTCGCTGCGGCTGCTCGGCGGGCAAATCCACGACCTCACCGACGACTACTGGATCAGCGTCCTCGAACGCTACGGCGTGCTGCCCAACTACACGCTGCTCGACGACTCGGTCACTCTCGACGTCGGCGTCACCTGGATCGACCCCGACACCAACCAGTACATGGGCGAGGCCACCAGCTACCAGCGCGGCTCCCGGGTCGCCCTGACCGAACTCGCGCCCGGCGCCACCTTCTACGCGCAGGGCCTCGCCGCGCGGATCGACGCCATCGACCTTGGCGCCGGCGAATCCAATATCAGCATCTGGCGGCTGTGCTCGCAGTGCGGGTGGGCGGGGATCACCCTCGCCGGTGAGGAACCACCGACCGTGACTGCGTGCCCGCGGTGCGGGACCGGCGCCATCGCGGACGTCAGCCAACAGCTGAACGTGGTGGAGATGGCTCGGGTGTCAGCGGAAGTGCGCCGCGACGAAGCATCCATCAACGACGCTCGTGACGAACGGCACAAAGAAGCGTTTACCGTCGTGACGGCTGCGGATATCGACCCCGTCAACGTCGACCGGGCATGGTTCGTCCGCGATATCGAGTTCGGTGCAGAATACCTGCGCCGCATAGATGTCCGCTGGCTCAACATGGGCCGTCGGACGTCGCAGGGCGGCACACGAACCATAGCTGGGCAGGAAACCACCACCGGCCTGTTCCGGGTCTGCTCGTCATGCGGGCAACTCGATCGGTCAGCGGGGCGAAACAGTCGGTACGAGCATCGCAGTTGGTGTCGGCACCGGAATGCGGCGACCGAGCATGTCCGTGAGATCGCGCTTGCCCGGACGCTTCGGACCCAAGGTGTGTTGTTACATCTGCCCCGTGCGCTGGAGTACGACCCGTTCGCGTATCCCAGCTTGAGTGCGGCGATTCTGCTGGGGCTGCGGCAGGTCATCGGCGGGTCACCCGAGCATCTCGACGTTGCGACGATTCCCGATGCGCTGCACGCGCCAAGCCAGCGAGCGCTACTGATCCACGACACCGTCCCGGGTGGCACCGGCTACCTTGCTGAGTTCGCCGATCCCGCCAAAGTGTGGGCCGTGCTGGACGCTGCTCGCACGGTGGTGCGCAACTGCGACTGTGCGGAGCAAGATCGGCTGGCCTGCCACAAATGCTTGCTGCCGTTCGCGGCTCCGCACGAGCTGGACAAGGTGTCGCGAAAGACCGCGGCACGCATCCTCGATGATCTCCTGGGCGTCGATGGAGATGCTGAGCCTCAGGTGGCGGCGTGGCTTGCGGAGGTCACCGAGCAGGCGCCGTCGAGGCCGGTGGGTAGCGAGGAATCGCCGCTGGAGAAGGAGTTCTACGTTGCCTTCGTCGAGCGTCTTCGCGCGATGGGTGCAACGGTGAAGGAAACGCCGGGTACTTATGGTCCGTCTGCGACCATCGTGCTGCCGGGTAAGAAGATCCGAACGTGGAAGCTCACCCCCCAGGTTCATATGGTCAACTCCAAGCCCGACTTTGAGCTCGCCACCACCGACCCCGAGATCCCGAGGATCGCCGTCTTCGCAGACGGCCGAAAGTTCCACGCTGTGCCGGGCTGCAACCGCGTCGCCGATGACGCTGAGAAGCGGACCGTTTTGCGTGACAGTGGGTATCTCGTCTGGTCGTTTGGGCACGAAGACCTGCAGCGATTCAAGGAGAAGACCGCACCCGTACCGCCTTGGTTCACTGAGCAGGCGGCGTCCAAGATCATGGCCGCCGGCAGCCTTCGACCCGCACTCGTGAAACATCTGACGGCGGACCCCCTTACGACCCTGCTGTCGTTCATTACCGACCCCGACGTCGGTGCCTGGGAGCAAGTGGGCCGATGGGTACCGATGATGTTCGTCGGAGGCGGCACACGCGCGAAGGGGAATGGCGACACGGTGGGTGCACGTGCACTCGACGTCCTCGACGGCAAGTCTCCGGACTTCGGCGACGGTGTGGACATGTGCTGGTCCTACGTCGAAGGACCGCTGGTCGCCACCGCGACTATGCGCCCCGGCACACGCACCACCAACGCGGTCCTTGCCCTCGACGACCGAGACGATCGACTCGAAGTCCTCGAGGGGCAGGCGTGGAAAGAGTGGCTGCGACTCTCCAATTGGCTGGGCTTGAGTAGCAATCATCGGATCACGACTCGCAGCCTGCTCGAAGCTAATGCCACTGCGCCGGCTGCGACACCAACGTCCGCCGACTTGCCCCTTGCCTGGCGCGAAGTATTTGACGCCACCGTGTCGGATGCCGAGAAAGAGCTGGTGATCGCGCTCGCCGCCGCCGAGGTTCCCGTGCCGACGGTCGGGTTCGAGACCGACGATGGCGAGGTCGTCGACTTCGCATGGGGTGACGTCCGCATCGGTGTACTTCTCGACCGGGACGTAGCCAAGGCAAATACGATGTCGGAGGCCGGGTGGACTCTGTGTCCGCCGGACGCCGAACGAATCGCGGCCGCGCTGCAGAACGGAATGGCGTAAGGGGAAGACCGGGTCACAGCGTCGACATTCACAAAGAACTAGTCGCGGAGAAGAGGTAGGCAGTGAAGGGCAGCATCAGGGCGATCACCGAGCTGTTCGACGGCAACAGCAAGCATCTGTTGATCCCCGTGTACCAACGCAACTACGACTGGAAGCTCAAGCACTGCGCCCGGCTGTTCGATGACCTGGTCGAGATCGTTCAACAGGACCGTAAGTCGCACTTCTTCGGCGCTATCGTCGGGCATGCCGAGACCGCGTTCACCTATGTGGTGATCGACGGCCAGCAGCGACTGACCACCAGCAGCCTGCTGATGCTGGCGCTGGTTCACTCGCTCGAAGACGGCGCGGTGAAGTCCGGAGACCCCAATCTCGCCGAGATGATCCGCGACAGCTACCTCGTTCTCAAGAACAAGCACGCAGACGTCAAGTTCAAGCTCAAGCCGGTCAAGAACGACAACGACGCCTACAGCCGCCTCCTTCGCGGGGACACTCCGATCGAGGCGTCCACCATCACCGCCAACTACCGTTACTTCCGCGAGCGAATCGCCGGCGCTGAGCTCGACGGTGACCAGATCTGGGAAGCCATCTTCCGCCTGCAGGTGATGGCGCTGGACCTGGAGCAGCAGGACGATCCGCAGCGAATCTTCGAGAGCATCAACTCCACCGGCCTAGAGCTCAGCGAAGCCGACAAGATCCGCAACGTGGTGCTGATGCACCAACCGAGCCACGAGCAAGACGATCTGTACGAGAACTACTGGAACCGCATCGAGACAGCGGTCGAATACCGCACCGACTGGTTCATCCGCCTCTACCTGGTCTCCAAGACCGGCAAGACTCCCCGCCAGGATGCCGTGTACGAGGCGTTCCGCGACTATCAGAAGAACGCCAAAGCTAGCACCCGCGAGATCCTCTCGGATATGCGCGCGTACGCCGCGTACAGCCGTGAACTCAATATGGCCAGCACCGGCATCGCCGCCGCGGACAAGCGACTACGTCGCTTCAACATGGTCAAGCACGACGTGACGTTGCCCTTGACCATGCCACTACTTGGCGAGGTGAAGGCCAGCACTGTGTCAGCCAAGGACTTCACCGAGGTCGTCGAGATCCTCGACACTTACCTGTTCCGCCGATTCATCTGCGGCGTACCCACAAATTCACTCAACAGCATCTTCGCGACGCTGTACTCCGAGATTCACCGCCTCCGCAGCGCCGGGGACCAGTTCTCCGAGGTGCTGACGTACTCCCTGCGCCGACGCACTACCTCGAGTCGGTTCCCCACCGATGATGAGTTCAGAGAGGCATTCGCCACCCGCAACCTGTACAACATCAAGGGCGAGAACCGCAGCTACCTGTTCGAATGCCTCGAGAATAGCTGGTCTAACGACACCCACGACATCGCCAAAGCGCTCGAAAGCCAGTCGATCAGCATCGAGCACATCATGCCTCAGACGCTGACTTCTGCCTGGCGGCACGACTTGGGTTCCGATTCGGAGGAAATCCACGCAACCTGGTGCAATCGAATCGGCAATCTGACCGTCACCGGCTACAACTCCACCTACTCCAACTCGACGTTCGCCGACAAGAAAAAGCGTGCCAACGGGTTCGACGCCTCGCCCTATCGTCTCAACGCGCTGCTGAAGAGTTCAGATGTCTGGACGGTGACTCAGCTTGAGGAACGAACCCGGGCGCTGACCGCCCTCGCGCTGAAGTATTGGCCGCTACCGACCACGGACTTCGAACCTTATGTACCGCCGCTGCCGTCGGTGCCAATGGGCGACGACGAGTCCTTCACCAACCGCACCATCGTCTCGTTCGAGTATGGTGACACCCGCAGGACGGTCGCCAGCTGGAAGGTTGCCTACGTCGAGGTGATCCGGCTGCTCGTCGACGAACATCGCGATGAGGTCTTTGCGTACGCCGCCGATTCGAATGATCTGACGACAGTTGATGATTCGTATGAGATACCTATCTGGGAATCCCTGGTGATACCAGGCCTGACGCTGACGACGGCGAACTCCACCCGCTCGAAGCTGGCCGTCCTGCGGAAGCTGTTTAACCATCTGGACATCGACACCGACGACCTGGTTTTCACGCTCCGAAATACCGAAACCGCCGACCTTGAAGAGATCGTGGAGGAACCCGGTCCGTACGTGGAGTTGACGAAGTTCATTCCCAGGATGAGGGAACTCTCGTCTGGCGTCGTCACTGACGAGGAGACTAGGGACCTTCGCACGGAGTTCGCCACGTCGTTCGCCGGGTTCACCGTCGCGAGCCCCCAGGCCGCGCTTCCGGGCAGGAACCTGCCCGATCTGGAGACCGAGGGCTTCATCGAAACGGCCACGACCGACGACATTATCGCCGCGCTGAGCATGATGTTCCAAGTCGAGGGGATGATGCCTCAGTTCCACCGTCTGATCGTCTCGGGAACGGTCGTGCGGTGGCTGAACGTGCTGGCCTCGGGCTCGCGGGAGTTCGGCGACCGACGCTCCGTCAACACCGACAGTCCGCTCCACGCTGACACCGGCAATCCCGCATCAGTGGCCCTCGGACCGCCGTGGCAGGAACTGTTCGACGCCACCGTCTCCGACGTCGAGAAGCGGTTGGTGGTCGCGCTCGCAGCAACAGAGTTGCCGGTGCCAACGGTGGGCTACGAGACCGACGAGGGCGACGTCGTGGACTTTGCGTGGCCGGACAGCCGCGTCGGGGTGCTTCTCGACCCCGATGACGACGCGGCAAACACGTTGGCCCTGAAGGGTTGGACGCTGTGCCCGCCCGATGCCGCACAGATCGCGGCAGCGTTGCAGAACGGAGTGATCTAAGTGGCGAACCTGGTTATCGCGTCCAACACGAAGGCGATGAAGAAGCTCGACAAGACGATCAAGGACAAGGTCTGGTCCTTCATCGAGAAGCTCTCCGCAGACGATACCGCCGCCGGACTACACATCGAGCCGCTCAACGGGGCCGTCGACCCGCGAGTGCGCACAGGCCGGGTAGACCTCAACTTTCGAGCGATCCTGTTCAAGATCGACGACAAGCTGGGCGATGACCCCACCTACATCTATATGGGGACATGGCCCCACGACGAAGCCAACAAACTTGCTGAACGATCACGGCTGCGAGTCAACCCAATCAACGGCGTTCTCGAAGGAATCATCGGCGAACTCGACGGTGAAGACGACCGCAAGAAGCGAACCGTCGTCCCAGACCCCCGAGGCGAACTCGACCGAAGAATACGCGAGGAACCGAAACCGTACCTCGGGGAGCGTTTCAGTCTTGCCGACCTGACGGAGCGGCTCGGCCTGGATGCCGAGCTAGCGCAGCGGGCACTCGCTGCGTCAAGCGAAGATGTCCTCGTCGATATCGCCGCGAACGCGGTCGGATGGCAGGGGAGTGCGCTCCTGGACCTCGCCACTGGTCTCCATATCGACACGATCCGTGAGAAGCACGGATTCACGGATACCCCAGCAGATGACGATCTCGACGAGGACGAGAAGATCCTCAAGGCTCTCGAACAGCCGGCATCGAAGATGCAGTTCACGTTTGTGGAGGATGACGACGAACTTCGCCGGATCATCGAGGGCGGGGACTTCGCTGCCTGGCGGACCTTCCTTCATCCGGAGCAGCGCAAGTACGTCGAACAGGACTTCAACGGGCCGTTCCGGCTCTCAGGTGGCGCTGGCACCGGCAAGACGGTGGTCGCGATTCACCGGGCGCGGCGCCTGGCCAAGGCAAACCCGGACGCACGAATCGTGTTAACCACCTACAACAGAACTCTCGCGGCGGATCTCAAATCTGCGTTGAAG
Organism: Gordonia sp. DT101; assembly: GCF_049844895.1. Lineage (NCBI taxonomy): Bacteria > Bacillati > Actinomycetota > Actinomycetes > Mycobacteriales > Gordoniaceae > Gordonia > Gordonia sp. DT101. Next base: position 1,192,520 of record NZ_JBNCLX010000001.1, read on the forward strand.
ACGCTCGACCCGGATGTCGTTCTCGCGGAACGGCTCGGAGAGCCCGGCGTTTACGTCAGCGGCATTGATGCGCTCGGAAACGCGGTCCTCAATCGTCCGGGCGACATGGGTGACGCGGGCGAGAACGTGCTCGGCTATCGCGGGGTGGAGCGCACACACAACCGCACCAACTCTGACAAGGTGTGGCGCGACGTCGCGCAGACCGTCGGCAGCGGCCTCGATCCCAAACTTGCCACACCAGGGTTCCTCGAAAACGAGTACGTCGCCGTCGTGCTCGCGAACCGGACAACGACTCTCGAGCAATATGCAAAAGTGCCGCGGCCCGGTCGCGGAGTTCGGCTGAGCCGTCCGCAACGCATCGCGGTGTGGAAGATAGTTGAGGCGTTTCGCCGGCAGGAGCGGGTCGACGGCAGTCTCAGCTTTCCCGAGGTGCTGGCGCTTGCCGCCGAGCACCTGCGGTTGCAAGCGGAGCCCGGTGATGGGTACTTGGCGGACCATGTTCTGGTCGATGAGGCGCAGGACCTGCACGCGTCGCATTGGGCTTTGTTGCGGGCCCTCGTCGCTGACGGCCGCAACGACCTCTTCATCGCGGAAGATTCGCACCAGCGGATCTACGGACAGCCAGTTGTGCTGTCCCGGTTTGGAATCAAGATTGTGGGTCGTGCGAGACGGCTGACCCTGAACTATCGGACGACCGCGCAGAACCTCCATTTCGCTGTGAGCATCTTGTCCGGCGCTGATTACAGGGACCTGGAAGAGGGTGAGGAGTCCACAGAGGAGTACAGGTCGGCGCGGCTTGGGCCGAACCCCCGGCTTGTCGAGTGCACGTCTCCGGCCGACGAGCTCGACAAGGTTGCGGATCTCGTCAAGGCGTGGATTGCCGACGGTGTCGACAAGTCGACGATCGCGGTGCTGACTCGTGGGCAGAACGACCGTAGTCAGTTCGTCCGGGCGCTGGGCGAGAGAGACGTTGATGCTCGTGCGTTGGACAACAATCCTGCGGCATCAGGACACGTGCAGGTGCTGACCATGCACCGGTCGAAGGGCATGGAGTTCTCGCGGGTCATCTTGGCTGGCGTCGATTCCACGCATGTGCCTTCCGGCGCGACTCTGAGATCTGTGCCGGAGGAGGAGCAGGCGGAGGCGATGTTGCGGGAGCGGTCGTTGCTTTACGTGGCTGCCTCGCGGGCGAGGGACGAGCTTGTCGTGACGTGGAGTGGGAAGCGATCGGAGCTGCTGGGACAGGCCAGTTGAATGTCGATCGCGACGGTGAAGGAGTAGGTCTATGGCGCTGATCAGATCGCTGGAGCCTAGCAAAGGAAGCGGACGGCCTCCGCAGTCGGAGGTTGACGGGACCTACGTGGTCGTTGAGGACCCGGAGCGCGGGAGGATTCTGAAGATCACGACGTATGGATCTGACACGCGGAAGTCGGGACCGAAGCCGAGCCAGGTTATTGAGCTGGACGTCGAGACGGGGCAGAAGCTTGTTGCGATTCTCCGCGATCACCTGGGTGTGGAGGTGGATTCTGACAGTTCCGAAGAAGCGACCTGAAACCGCCGATAATTTGCTCGTACAAGTCGTTGGACACCTGGGGCATAGGTAGATATGAAGAATTGAATCAAGGGAATCTGGGCGAACCCCAGGAGTAGTCCGTATCATTTGCGGCTTCGGCGTATCTATGAGATCAGCTTGTGGCTCGCATGGTGGATTGCGTACGTTCTGGTCATTTCTATATAGCTACAAGCGAATCGGCGAAAGGGGCCAATTAGTATGGACACGCTTCTAGTCATTGTTTTCCTTGTTGTCATCGCAACGGTCCTGTACCGGGTGATCCGCCATATCCGCAAGGTGAGGTACTTTGCAAGTGCGGAGTTTCTGGCTCATAAGGCTGGGTTAGCATCTGTTGTCGCTGAGCACAACGAGGTTGCTGAATACGTCTCGGAGATTCGCCGCCGCGGAACTTTCGAACTTGGTGCGTCAGCGACCGGGGCTCAGGCGCACCTGGCGTCGTTCCAGAACACCAGTCATCACCGGTACCGACGAGATCGCAACGTGGCGAATTATCACGCACCGAACGTGCACAACTGCTCACTGCAGGTCGTTCGCAACGCAAGCGCTGATCCCCTCAAATACGTGATTAAGTACTTCGGCATTAAATCTGACGAGGCGCACCTCGCAAACGTAGAGAATCTTGGCAAGGATATTGGGCGACTCGAGAACGCCCTCGCCAACGTCCAGCAGCGCGAGTCGAGCATTGCGTCGTCGATCAATCCTCCGTCGTTTATCTTGAAGCATTATCGAGAGGAGTTCATGGAGCATGCCGGAGTCGAGCTTTCACCGATTAGCATTCCCTACCCAGAATATGTTTTTGAATATGTCAGCGCGGGTGGGAACAGTTCGCAGCGAACAGCAGTCACACTGAACACTGAAACTATAGACTCACTCATCGAGACCCTTTCGCAGAGAATCCGTCTTAGAAAGAGTGCTGCGGGCCAGCGTGCACTGATGACATCCAAGCTCCGGAACTCTATTAAGTCGCGCGACAATCACACGTGCCAGAGCTGCGGGGTATCAGTCGCAGAAGAGCCCCACCTGCTGCTTGAGGTGGATCATATTGTTCCGGTCTCCAAAGGTGGCTTGTCGACGCCGGATAACCTTCAAACTCTGTGCTGGCGGTGCAACAGGTCTAAGTCGAATAAGCTCCCTAACGTATCGAGTCTCGCCGACCAGCCCTCGGCAGAGACCGGTTCGGCTGTGGCTGACGTACCCGTTGACGCGGCCGCCACGATCACGCCGGTCTACCAACCCAAGCCGTCTGCGCCACCGGTGCCGCCACCATCACCGGCGGTCTCTATGCCTCTGCGTTTGCCGCCACCCGGCTGGCATGCGGACCCGGGCGGTACTCCTGGGCTTATGCGGTACTGGGACGGTGTTCAATGGACACACCACACGGCCCCTGCGCCGTATGGACATGGTTTCACCACCGGTCCTCCTGGGATTTGACCGAGTACGTCGCTCGGCCGATCTCCCCGGCGAGGCCAGCCGTGCACCGCTCTCCGCCAGTGCCACGGGACTGCGCTGGCACCCCAGCGAGCTCCGAGCAGACCTCCGGCGATCGCAGCGACGGTATCGGTGTCGTTGCCGATGCCCACCGCGGCATTGAGGGCGTCCGGGAGGTGGAGGCACGGCATCGCGTCGAGGATCGGTGTCTGTGTGATGGCCGCGGTGGCAGCCTGTAGTGCACTGACGGTGAAACCGTTGGGTGTGAACGACTTCGGGTCCTTGCCCTCGGCGTGATCGAGCCACGTCGACCACTGGTCGACTCGTTCGCCTGGCAACAGGTCGAGACCTCGGCGGAGGTCGACGTGCCCCTCGAGAACGGCCACCCGGATCGCCTCACACCACAGCACACACGAGTCGCCGGCCAGGGGGTCGGCGTGAGTGAGCGATGCGACCAGACGCGCCGCATCGGCCAACTGCTCGCGATCGTCGAGGTGCGCCAACGCAACCGGCGCGGTCCGCGTTCAGCGCGCCGTTGCCGGCGGAACGAGGGTGCGAAGCCGCGTACCGGTCCGATTCGTCGCGCATGATCCGCCCGGTGCCGTGCTCCCCACAGTTCAGTCGGCGACGGGTCGCGCTGAGGACAGCGCGGGTCTGGTTCCCGACGTCCGGCGGATTGCCGTCGTACCAGCGCAAGAAATTGTCGGCGATGGCGTCGAGCGCGTCATCGGTGGTGAGGTCGGCGCCGGTGGCCGCGACCTCGGCGATGGCCATCGCCATCGACGTGTCGTCGCTCCACTCGCCGGGGGCGAAGTTGCCGAGGCCCCCGCCGAGCATCTGCGCAGGCTCGCCGTCGAGGGGTAAAGGGAGACTGTCGAATTCGTAGGGGACTCCGAGGGCGTCGCCGGCCGCTGTGCCGAGAAGGACGCCTGTGGCGCGGTCGAGCTGGGCGGTGGTGAGGTGGGTCAAGTGGGTGGTCATTTTCGGTGTGGGAGGGGAGTGGTCTCGATACGCGGGCTCGCCCCAGGGGGCTCGCTCGCTACTCGACCAGCGGAAAGGTGCGACCGGCGGATCGGGTGACCGGCGGAGAGGGGTGGCTACCGCCGATCGAGTAGGCGAGGAGCGTAGCGACGAGGCATATCGAGATCAGCAGTGCTACAACAGAATCAGTCGATCCGTCGACCACGCTTCCGATTCCCCAGGTGATACGAATCGCGCGTCGCCTTCGAAGCGTAGATTGCACCGGTGACCTGCGCGGTGGCGCCGAGCTCCTCGATCATCTGCAGCTCGCTGTCGATCACCGCGCGATCCTCGGGTGCGGCGCAGCCGGCCGCTTCCTGCAGCCGCTCACGGGATGCGCGGAGATGCGCCTGGCCTGCGTCGAAATCGCCGGCCTCGTAGGCCCGTGACGCCTCGAGCTTGGCGGCCTGACCTTCCTGATACAGCCTCTCCGACTGTACTTTCGGGTCGGGCATGCGCTCACCGAGTTCGTCGCCGGGAACCACACTCACCGAAATCGGCAGCGACACCGTGTGTTCGGTGAGGGATGCCGTCTCGACGTACCGCAGTTCCAGCTCGGCGATCTGCGCGAGCCCGAGCGCGGCGAGTCCGTCGACCTTCATCCGCAGCAGCAGCTTGCGACTCTCGAGTGCGTACAGATCACCCAGCTCGATCATCACCTCGCCGTCGCCGATCTGATGGGCGGGCAAATCGTTGTACAGCGACAGGGACTGGACCTGCGGCACGTAACGCACCGTGAGGGTCACGGCCTGTGCCGACTTCGCCAGCAGGCCTTCCACCTCGCCGGCGATCGCGGCACCGGCAGCGTCGGGGTCGTCGGCGAACACATGATTCCCGTTGCCCGACCGCGCGATTGCCGACAGCAGCGTCTCGTCGTAGCCACGTCCGTAACCGAGGGTCGATGTGACGATGCCGTCGGCGGCGGCCTTGGCGGTGATACTCGCGAACTCGTCGAGTTCCTGGATGCCGCGATTGACGTGGCCGTCACTGATCACCAGGACGGTACCTCCGCGGACGCCGGCTGCCTTGGTGCTGCGTCGCAGCTCCTGCAGGCCGCGGAGATAGCCCGACGAGAGGTCGGTGCATCCGCCGGGCACGATCGACTGAATCGCATCGACGGCGCGCTGCTTGTCGGAGAGCGGGCCGGCCGGGACCACGACCTGCGCATCATCGTCGAAGGTGACGACGCCGAACACGTCCGACGGATCGAGCTGCGCGACAACACCTGCCAGTGCCTTCTGGGCGCCTTCCAGCGGCGGACCCGACATCGATCCGCTGCGGTCGAGGACGACCTGCAATGCCGTGGGTGCGCGTTCGGTGTCCGGACCGACCGGGGCCTCCAGTTCGAGCAGCAGAGTGACCTCGTCGGCGGCCTCGTGGGCCACCACCTCGACGTCGAGAGCGGCGGAGAGTTTCATCAGAATTCCTTCCTCCCACCCGGCATCCGACCGAGGCGGTGACTTTTCGCGTTTTTGAGTTTACTACTTTGCGCAGACATTCGCATAGGGTCGAGATGTGAGCGCTCGACCCAGCCCGCGATTAAGCGGTTTCCCGCGTCCAAACGTCGCCGTCGACATCGCGGTGCTCACGGTGGTCGACGGGACGTTGTGTGTGGTGGTCCAGCGCGGTTCTGACTCCGAGGGAGCCGCGTTGCCGGGCCGGTTTGTTCGAGAACGCCGGACCGTCGACGAGACGGTGCGCGAAGTCCTCGAACTGAAACTGGGGCTTTCGCCCGACCACGTCCGACCGCATCTGCTGGCGGTGTTCAGCGATCCTGACCGAGATCCTCGCGGGTGGACGATCTCGATCGCGCATGCTGTGGCGTTGCCGGCCGACGACCTGTCAGACGTCGTCGGCGAGCTGGCACCGTTGACGCCGGAGGGGCGTTTGGCGTCAGGGGAGCGGTTGCTCTACGACCACGACAGGATCATCGCAGCGGCCACCGACAATTTGCGCGAGCGCTACGAGGACCAGCCGGATCCCGACAATCTCCTCCATCAGCCATACACACTGTCGGAGCTGCGTGAGCTACACGAGGCGATCCTCGGGCGGCGGCTGATGCGGGATTCGTTCAATCGTCGAGTCCAGCCCCTGTTGGCAGCGGAGATCGATCCGGAGGGCAAGCCCGCGACGCGTGTGGGTGGTGGGCGGCCGGCACGGCTGTACAGCAAGGACGCCCCGCCGACGGCGACGTTCGGGTGGAGGTTGCCGAGCGCGGAGGAGTGAGCGGCGTGCGGGCCGACGCCGGCTACGGCAGGAGCCCGGTGCCATCACGACAAGCAGCTGCAGCAGTACGGGTCGTCTCATCGGTCGCTAGGGTAGGGAACCGCTCGCAGCCGGGCGAGCCCCTTTCACGGTTGACCAACCTGTGTCCAACCAGGTGACTGCGGCAACACTCTTTGAAATTCGGGATCCGGGAAGCCGTTGGGGTACAGGCGGTGTGGTGGAGAACCTGGGTCGGTGAATCCTGGGCAGTTCTGGTGCGCCCATTGGTCGCAGGCTGTTCCGGCCCGCCACCGGTCAGCGAAGCCCGTTCTCACGAGCTCCCAACCTTGGAAGACATCCCAGTTGGGTGCGCGCGCTTCGCCGAGAGCAGGGTTGGCCGGCCACAGTGGTTTGCCTTCGACTGGACGCAACTCGACATACGTCGTGAAGGGCTCATCCATGTACGGGCGGTCGCCGGCGCCATATCGAAATCGGCCCCTCGGCATGACCTCTTCCTGCGGCTTGCCCACGAATCTCTGGCGATACAAGCCGGCCCTGTCGTCGCAGACTGTCGCGCGGACGATGCCCGCGTTCTCGGTGATCGACTGTAGTCGGAGGCGGCGTGTTCCAGTCCAATCCGCGTCGGTCTTCGCATTACCATCGATGACCGCACCCTGCAGGTCGCCGACCAACCGCACGAAACCTGGAAAGGCATCCGCTTTGGTGTACGTCGAGGCGATGAACTCGCTCTCGAAGTAGGCGCGTGTCAGTGTCGGCAGTTTGCCGGAGAGATCGATGCCGGGAGCTGCCTGCCACGTCGTTGTCATCGGACCCATCGACTTCGGGAAGGTATACGACGTGACCGGGTTGGCCTCGGTCGAACTCCCTGTGCTGGTCTCGTGACGCACTGCGTTCGCGCAGCCGCACAGAGTCATCACGAGAATCACCTGCAGCAGCACTTGTGTTCTCAGTGGTCGTCTAGAGCAGACAGTCTCTCGGAGTCGACCGAGTTCCACTACGGCCGACCAACCTGTGTCCAACCAGGCGATTGCGGCAATGTGCTTTGGAAGTCAGGATCCGGAAAGCCGTTGGGGTACAGGCGGTGCGGTGGGGGACCTGGGTCGGCGACTCCCGGGTAGTTCTGGTGTGCCCATTGGTCGCAAGCTGTTCCTGGCTGGTTCGACTCGGCCCAGCCGGTATCAACGAGATCCCAGCCTTTGAATACGTCCCTGTTGGGGGCTCGCGCATCGCCGATGGCGGGGTCGGCGGGGCCTAGACGATCGCCGTCCACGGAGAACAACTCGACGAACCACGTGTAGGGTTCGTCCATATACGGGCGGTTGCCAGTGCCGTACCGAAACCGATTCTTCGGCATGACAACCTCCTGCGGCTTGCCTACGAACTTCTGCCGATACAGCCCGGCTCTATCGTCGCAGACTGTTGCGCGAACTATGCCATCGTGTTCGGTGATCGACTGTAGTCGGAGGCGTCGCGTGCCAGTCCAGCCTGCGTAGGTTTGTGCACCGCCGTCAATCAGTTGGTACCCGTTCTTGCCAAACAGCCGAACGAATCCAGGGAATGCGTCCGCCTTGGTATACGTCTCTGCGATGAACGCACTTTCAAAAAAAGCCCTGGTCAGAGTGGGTAGTGGATCGGTGATTTTGATTCCGCGCGACGCTTGCCACGTCGTTGTCATCGGGCCCATCTTTGCCGGGAACTCGTAGGTCCGGGCTGGATCAACTGAACGTGATGAACGGGAGCTCGGAGTGTCCGGTGCGCTCGCACAAGCGGAAATCGTAATCAGGAGCGTGACGAGTGCAATGATTCTTTTCATTTCTCGCCTTGCAGATTGAGTTCGTAGTAGTCATAGTCGATCGAGTTGCTATCGTCACCGGCGAACTTGTTGTACACAATGTCGAAGTTGGTGACATCAATTCCCTTGTCGGCAAGCTTGTTCTTCATGATCTCACTCAGGGCCACCGGACTGCTCGATCTCGATTCGGTGTTGTCGAAGTTGCTTTCCTCAAGCACCTTCGCCAATGGTTTGATCGTTCCGTCCGGTTCGAAGAGCAAGGAATCGTTGGGATCGCCGGACGGTTGAGGGTCGGTTGCCGCCCATGCCGCCCAATGTTGTTCGAGCAGGGTGTCATTCATCGGTGCCCGAGATGGTTGGCTGCCCGAGTCGGCTTCGACGCTCTCGGGTGGATTGATCCAGTCGATTGCCATACCGGTGCCGAGGGCCGCAGGGTCCCCGACAAAGGGCACCGCACTGATCAGGCTGGTCACTACATCCTTCGCGTTCGATTTCACCGACCCGAAGGTGTCGGCATCGACGTCGTTACCCGGATGGTCGTCGTGCCAGTCGTCGAGCATGTCAGCCATGACTCCGTCACGCGCGAGTGATTGCAGCCAGCCGTTTCTGGCCGCCAGGTCTGCGCTGAAGCCTTGGCCGCCGGCCAGCGCATCGGATACGTGGGCTGCGTTGTACGACTGCTGCAGACCGATGTCCCTGATCAACTGGGCGCGTGCGCCGTCGTCGGACGAGATCACCCCGAACAGCCTACGAACGCCATCTTGGAAATCTCGGTCGTTTCCGATGTCATTCTCGGGACCGCCAAAGTTCCGAAGGTGTTCTGCGGCAGCTTGATCGAACCCGTAGTTCAGAGGATTTCCTCCTGAGAGGATGTTGAAGTACGGGCGGGTTGCCTGCTCCATCGCTCGTGCCAACTCCGGATTGATGTCGCCAAGCGATCCGGAATGTCCGCCATTCGTGTCCATCAGGAATGTGAAGTTCGCCGGGTTGTCGGTGAAGTCGTACATCCCGCGGAATGCTTCTGCCGACAGTCCTGCACGGTGGGAGTTGCCCTGGTCGGCAGCGTAGTCATCGATCCAGTCGGTCAACGTTCCGACAGATTTGCCGTTGTCTCGCCAGTCGTGCGCGAAGAGCGATTTCAGTGTTTCATCACGGTTGTAGTCGGGCTCCAGTCCGGCTTCGGCGCCGCCGTGGCCGCTGAGTATGGCCGTTGAGGCCTCATGGCTCAGCGACCCCGCACCGAGGAGGTTCTCAAGAGTGTCTTCATAGCGACCGCTGAAAACCGAACTGTCAGGATGCCCAGTGTCGACGAGATCGTTGAGTCCGTTCTCCACACCCCACGGACCCAGTAGCGCGAGATTCGACATGTAGGGTGATCCACCAGATGGGTTATTTCTCTCTGCTTCAGCCAGATTCGCTGTCTTCTGGATCAACTCGCTACCCAAGCGGGTACCGGGCGGTGTCGTGGCACCGTTGACCAGTTGACCCAGTACAAACGACCGCGCAAAGGGATCCAGACTGGCGACGTCTTTGGGATTGGTCGGTACCCGTTCGGTCGCGATGTTTCTCATCCAGCTGGGCAGTTCGTTGAATCCGCCCGCCGTTCCACCGCCACCGACTCTCTCGTTCCCGAGAGTGTTGATCCCGTTGCCGAACGCTGTCCCGGCGGAGGCGTCGGTCTTGTCGAGGCCGTACCGGAGTTCAAGTGCCTGCTGCGGGTTGAGTCCGCCATACAGGTTGCGCAGATACGAGACGACGCCGGGCGGTACCGCGACGTTCTCTCCGTTCATCAGGGCGCGCAGCTGCTCTGGTGTCAACTGCGCCTCCTTCAAATGCTCTCCGATGGTGCGTAGTTCGTCCGGCGAGAATCCATCGCTTGCGAGGCCCGCATCTCGTGCACCCATTGTTCCGTTCAGCGCCAGTGACGACGGAGTGATGGTGCTGAGGTTGCCGAGCTCTGAGCCCAGTGAATCGGCAGCGGACCGGACAGCATCGAAGGCTGCGTTGGCTTGAGCGACGAGTCGTGTTCGCCACGACTCCATCGCGGCGGCGTCACCCTCTTTCTCCTCCTGCCCCTCTTTGCGCTTCAGGTTCCACTGTGGATCACTGGCGGAGACAAGGTCGTATCCGGCGTCGAAAGCTGCATTCTGTATCGAGATCAAGAAGGTCTTGTGGTTCGCGATGTTCTCGCAACCCTTCTCGATCGAGGTAGCGACGTCCTCGAGGTTGTCCGCGAGATTGGTCATCCACTTCTTCTCGGCTTCGGCGCGGTCGTCTGCGCTGTTTCGGCTCTCGCCGGCCCAGTCGGACGTGCGATCTAGGTCGGCGACTACGGCATTACGGACAAGTCCGGCCTTTGCTTCCAGTGACGCGGCCATCTGACGCGCTGCTGCGGCCGCCGGCAGCATCGTGTGGGGTTGCCACATGTCGACGTCAATCCGTCCGGGAGTACTCATCGGTCCGACCTGTCAGCGCGGGTGAGCTGGACGGTTGACGTTGCCAGGGTCGGACGGAGCGACCGTCGGGAGATCGCCGGCACCGGTGAAACGTGAGGCGTTGAAGCCGTCGGTCCGCTCAGTGGCTCCGGCCGCAACCCGAACCAGCGCGGAGAACGCCTCGATCTGTCCGCCGCAGTTGGAGACGAACTCGGTGATGGTGGCGTCCGCACCGTCGGCGACGGACTTCATCGGCGACGAGCAGTTGGGTGTATCCGGTATCGCTGTGCCCAGCGTCGACATCTTGGTGGTCAACGTGAGGCTGCGGATCTCGGCTGCGAGCCCATCGACCTTGCTCGCGGCGCCCTCCACGGCACTGATATCCATACTGAACTTCGTCATTCGTCCCCCGGTGGCCACAGCGACAGAATTGGTGCACTACCTGAGCCAAAGTGGAGAATACCAAGGGTCCCCGATGGCCCGGACTATTGGACGCATCCGGGCGGAGATCGGTTCCATTGGCAGGTTCGGTGGTGGGCGTCCGTCGAGCTTCTTGCAGCAGCTTCTTGGGGGCGTCGCTGAATGCTTGCGACCCGCTGGCCTGTACACCGGAGATCGCGCCTGGGGGATCGGGACTCCGTCGTCAAGTTCACCGGGTAGTAGAAGACCTCGTCCTCGTTGTCGACGCGTTCGACGTGGAGGCGGTTTCCTTCGGCAACGCCGTGGTCGATCTCACCGGAGTCGACCAATTGGCTCTTCATGGATCGAGCAGGGATCAAGCCTCGCTGGCGGTGACTGTGACGACGGTTGTGTTGGCTGACGCGCATTTCTCGGACGGTGGTTCTGTATTTCGGTCTTGCTGGGTCTCAAGCTCCGCGGCAAGGTCGTCGCGTTCTCGGGCGGCGGGCTATAGCGTGACTCGTTCAATCGTCGATTCCAGCCGCTGATGGCGGCGGAGATCGATCCAGAGGGCAAGTCTGCCACGCGTGTGGGTGGTCGGCGGCAGCGCACGCTACAGCAAGGACGCATGGGTAACCCGCTCGGCCGGGAACCCGAGGAGATAACCGCCAACAGTTCAGTTCTTATCGCACCCAGCGCTCACCACAGCCGGCGGTATCATCGCGGGTACCGAAGCCGGAAAGCGGCAACGCACTACAGAAGTCTCTGCCGACGCACCCCAAGAACACTGGCGAAGATCTTCACTACGGAGCAAAATCTGGTGGTCTTGCGCTTGCGTCGGGCGTCGCAATGTATGACGTGGTGACCGCGGACAGCGGGGCCGACAAGTGCCGAGCAGCCATCGCCGGACTAGGGGGTGTTGCCGGCGGTTGGGGTGGCGGAGCCCTGGGCGCCGCAGTCCCGATTCCCGGGGTCAATGTGGTGACGGCCGGAGTTCTCGGCGCCGGAGGAGCGTGGGCATTCGGTTGGGTAGGTTCTGAATTGGGTAAGGCGGTCTGCAATTGAGCGGGGAACACGTCGACGGGCTCGCCGGCTGGGACAGTGTCCGAAACAAGACGAAAGTGCTTGTGGTGGTCGTCGTGGCACTCACGGTGTTGGGGCTCTTCTGGGCTTACCATGGCATCCGCGCCATCGGAGATGCCCGACTTGTCTACGTGTTGTTCTATCTCCCAGCTGCTGTGGGCTGTCTCGTCGTAGCAGCGCTCACGACCGTCATCATGCGGCAGCGGCTGAGGAGCTCCGTTGCACCGCGGACGGCTGTCACCGTTGCGTCCGGCGCGATTTCGTTCCAGATGCCCAGGACGCTGGAATGGGGATACTGGGTCGTCTTTGTCCTGACAGTCATCGCAAGCGTGACCCTCGCCGTTGGAATGTGGACGGACGCGTTGACATTCCCGATGAGCTCAGGCTTCGACATGGTTCTGCCGTTTGTCGCTCTGGCACTGGGGTTGTACGGAGCAGTGGCCCTGATCTGGTTTGCGATGGGGTTTGCACGGTTCCCCACAATCGACTGCACGCCTGATGATCTAGTGGTGCAAGGGTTCAAGGCGCGCCAGCAGATTCGTTGGTCAGAGATCGTCGACGTCGAGCCGGTGGCATCGAACAACAATCTGGGACTGGCGATCACCGTCGCTGACGGTGCCCACGCACAGGTCCACATCAACTTCATCGGGCCCCTCGCCCCGGCCCGCCGTGATCTGCAACGGTCGATCACGGTTGCCGCTGACCTTTTCGCTGTCGGCGCCGATCAGCTTCTGGGCTTCCTGCAGTACTACGTGAAACATCCCGACGCTCGTGACGAGCTTGGTGATGGTCGTGCGGTTGAACGGTTGAACGTCGCGGGTTAGCGGTGCCTGGAGTGATACGGACGGGACTTCGTCCGCCAAGGCGAACGCGGACTGATGGGATGGAGTATCCCGCACAGATACTCTTAACAATATGGGACAGCTCAGCTCTCGAATGTTTCGCGGCGTTCTGGCTCCAGCTCTACAATCTCATCGGTCACGTTCCGACGCGCACGCTCTTCCCATCTCTTGTGCCCGTAGCCAGTGTGAAAGATGCTCTGCTGGTTCAGGAGCCCGCGCAACACATCGGCCCGCCCGGGGCGGAAGTACTCGTCGGGAACGCTTGCGTACTCCTCTCGAACCTGCTGTGTATATCGTGCGTAGTCCGCTGGCGCTGCACCGAGTATGGATAGATCCGCATCGCAGAGGGCCGCGGCGTTGCGGTCACCGGGCGTGACGTGGTGAGTGGCTGTGATGCGAACGAGTCGGGTGACCTCGCCCGCAGAACCATGGCCCGCGAGCATTGTCGAAGCCAGCTCCGCTGAGCGAATCTCATTGTCGTGGCCCGGAATATCGTAGACGGCGTCGTGGAACCAAGCGGCCAACCGAACGGGAACGACATCGAATTCGACCGAGGAATCCTGAAGTTCCCTCAGCGACTCCAGCACTCGTCTCAGATGCTCCACGGTGTGGTAGCGGCGTTGCGGTTCACTCCATCTCGAAATGAGATAGTGCCGTTGGGCTTGGTCGAGTTCGGGCTCGAGCAGTTCATCGTCATTCATGGAACTGGCCCTTGGGTAGTCGCGGTCGAGCTGTGTCGGGCCACCCAGATTCAGCGGTGATTACTGTCCAGGTATCCGGAGCCGTCGTGAAGTCCATCCAGCGGCCATGCCCCAGATACAGTGAGTAAAGGTGCTCGTCGGGAAAGTTGCCCATTCGAAGGTAGAGCGGTGTCGTCGAGGTTTCACCGCGAAACCAGCCGACGTCGTCTGGGTCTGGAATGAAAGTCGTCGGAGTGGCCAGCGCGGCCTCGAGATCGGGAACGGTAGTTGCGCGAGTAACCATTGAGGGCCTCCTCAGTCGTCGAGATACGCGGACTTCACTGTCCGAAGCAGCGAAGACCAGCGCTCCGCGGTCTCAGACGCTGTCGTACCAGTGCATTGCAGTAGATAGACGACGTTTCCTCGTTGATAGAGAACATGTTTGGTCACCGCGAATAACCAGCCCGCCGAGTCATCTCGGTAGGAGCCGGCTTGGATGGTGCCACCTTCGTTCCGGTCGGTGATGGGAAATCTTTCGGCTTGTTGCTCTGTCCAGTCCGATAGTCGGCGTGCGTCGTTGAATGCTTCGTCGAGCGCGTCGTTGACATCGACACCGCGATCCACAATGAAACGAGTGAGGACAAGGAAGATATTGTCGCGGAACGACGCCAACGGGGACTCAGGAGCGACAAGTATTCTCAAGTAGCCGAGCTGCCGACCACTCGGATCTTCCTGCCATTCCAATGCCGATGCGTCTATGCGGATGTCGCCGGCAATGGTGCGCGGGTCGATAACTCGTGCCGCCGCTACCGACATCAGCCGCACGCGTTCATACAGACCGATCTCGCTCAATCGAATAGCCCTCCCACCTGTTTCCCAAGAAGGCCACCGATGAGGTCGCCGGCAAGACCGCCGATTACGGCACCTGCGGCGATGCCGACCGGCCCGCCATACACTCCCACCATCGCACCGTACTCGGCTCCCGCCCAGGCACCTCCCACAGCACCAGCCCTGAGCCTGCCGCTTCAGAAATCGTTTCAGTGCCATCCTTGACCTGGTTGTATCCGTCTTACACCTCGTATGCGAGGGCGGCAGGTATCGCCGCCTGTCCTGTGACGTGGGAGGCGGCCCGGCCGACCTCTGGGGCAGCGTCTATGGGGCCGGCGCGAGCGGGCATCCACGACTCGACTTCCTTCGGATCGGGAAGCCTCGCTCAGAATGCGGCGCTTCAAAACAGTGCGAGAGACTTGGGTGAAGCGTCGCGGCGTCCCGGCGCCTCGAGTGGACGTCTCGAATCCGAACAATCACGACATCACCCCGAGCGAGCGGCAAGCGTCTGCTGTACTCACCCTGATTCCATCACTGTTGAAAGCAGCTGACGGGGTCTAGTGTCTGAGGCTTATGTTCACCTTCGATTCGGTTACCGTTCACCTACCGTTCGCCGGCGCGTGACCGTGGCCGAACTCCGTGTCGCGACCATCGACCCTGGCGGGGTCGCCATCGATTCCGCGCGGCCGGCAGTGGTCGACGTGCTCTTCGACGGTGAATGGGTGTGGTCGTTCCAGGCCGAGCGCGACACTCGGAAAGTCCTGCGGCGCACCGTGCACCACTACGCGCCGTGGCCGGAATGCCTGCTCCCGTACCTGCACGGCACGGGCCACGTCACGGTGCGCGAACGGTCGTCGGAGCGCACGCTGTTCGACGGCGACTACGCCTTCGACAGCAGCGACGCCCGTGTGCGTATCGCCGACGGTCAGGGCCGGGCGCTGATCGTCGACAAGGCCGGCGAGCTGCAGTGCGCCTTCGCCGAGCGTGGGCAGGCGACCGTGGATGCGTTGCTCGACGCGGTCGAGGACGTGCTGGCGCGGCTGACAGGTGCGGGGGTGGACGCGTTTCTCGCATACGGTGGTTTGCTCGGCGCGGTTCGTGACGGAGCGTTCATCCCGCACGACTCGGATGCCGACGTCGCCTATCTGAGCACGCACAACGCGCCAGTAGACGTCGCGCGTGAGTCGTTCGCGCTCGAGCGCGTCATGATCGAGGCCGGGTATTGGACGTGGCGGTTCTCCGCTGCCGACTTCAAGGTGATCGTGCCTGACCCGGAGGGCGGCCGGGCGATCGACGTGTTCGCCGGGTTCGTCGTCGAAGATGTCTTCTATCTGCTGCCCGAGGTGGCGTCGGAGACGTTCCGTACCGACATGATCCTGCCGCTGGGCGAGGTCGAGTTGCACGGACGCTACATCACCGCACCCGCCGACCCCGAGGCGCTGCTGGAGATCACCTACGGACCGCACTGGCGAATCCCGGACCCGTCGTTCAAGTTCGAGGCGCCGCAGTGGGTTCGGCACCGTCTCACCGGATGGCTGCGCGGGAACAACGGCAACCACGACCATTGGTGGTCGTTCTACTTCGGACAATCGAATGAGACGGTGCCCATCGAGCCCTCACCGTTCGCCCGCTGGGTCAACGACCGCGAGCCCCTTGGATCGGCGATCGTGGACATCGGCACCGGAACCGGTCGCGACGCCCTGTGGTTCGCCCGTCAGGACCGCGACGTGCTCGGCCTCGACTACATCCCCGCGGCCACGGAGCGGGCCGGCAACATCGCCCGGGCCGAGGAACTGCCGGCGCGATTCCGAACTCTGAACCTCTACGACATCCGACAGGTGCTCGCCCTCGGCGCCGACCTGGCCCACCAGTCGGAAACGCCGGTCCTGTATGGCCGCTTCCTGATCCACGCACTTGAGGATGCCGGTCGGCTCAACCTGTGGCGGATCGCGAACATGTCGCTGCGCCGCGGCGGCAAGTTCTATCTCGAGTTCCGCACCGGTCTCGATGAGAACGCCGAGCACGAGTTCGGCGAACACTTCCGCCGCTACCTCGAACCCGACGCCGTGATCGCCGAGATCGAGGCGTCGGGTGGTCAGATCGAACACTGCGAGGCCGGCCACGGTCTCGCAGTCTACAAACAGGAGGACCCACACGTATGTCGTCTGGTCGCAACGTGGAAACGCTGAAGCAACGAGGCCGCGCAGGCAAGCGCGTGGTCACCGAGCGAATCGACAAGGTCACCTGGTCGTTCACAAAGATGCGTGAGCTGCCCGAGCGCATCAAACAGCTCGAACTCGAAGTCCAAGAGACACAGCGGCTCCACCAGCGGGTCGCCGAGCTCACCGACGTGGTCGCCGAGGTGCTGATTCCCGCAGCAGATCGCGACGACGACAGGATTCGCGAGGTTCTGGCGAAGTACAACGCGACGTCGTTCTGATCCTTTCCGGGCGTAGGACAGTGGTCGCTCTGGAGTCCTTCTACCGCCTGCGCTCAGCGTCGCGAACCGCCTCGAACTCCGCCTGCGTCAGATACTTCTGACAGCTGACGATGAGGTTCCCGACGCAATGTCCAAGGAACGCGAACGCGCCGAAGAACGCCGCACCACTTGCGATTCCGCTTCCCGACGAAGCAGCGTAACCAGCTGCTCCTGCGCCGGCACCGACCCCAATGCGCTGATTGCGCGAGAGGGCCGACCCGAAAGTCATCGGCCGGCCCTCAGCCCTTTGTTCGGGCGTCCGACGCAGAGGCTTCAGCCCGTAGTACAGACTCGCGAGAATCGTCGGGACACAGATGACGAGCAGAGTCACTGACAACCCGGTGTTGTCGCGCAGATGGGTGATGACGAGGTAGAGAAATACACCCACGATGCTGAATGAGAAAGCGCAACCGATCAGCGCGTAGATGACGAAGACCGCTCGTCTGGCCCAGTACCCGAATCCGCGGTTGTGCCAACTCGTTCCCAGACTCTTGATCGATTTGATGGGGAGCCGCTGGTGGTTCTCCACGAAACGATCCTCCTCTCACGCTGGTGATCAGCCCAATAGCTCGGACGCGGAATGATTTACACAGTGGTGATCCACCAGACTGCGAACCAGATCAGGATCGGCAACGACGGGGCCGCGGCGCTGCTGAACGGCACCGAGACACCCAGGTAGGAAAACCGGTAGAAACACGATCGAGAGTGCGACGATGGCGATGATTCCGAACAGGAGACCGGTGGCCACCTGGGACCACCCCACCGGCTGTCGATGTTCTTTCGATGGGGATGTCATTCGGGTCCGCTCTGGGGATACGGCGATCACCCGCGAACCCGTATGGCACAGCAGGTCCTATGTCGAGGCCGACGGCTCAGGCAGATCGTTGATCATGGCGTACCCGATGTATTCACACTTGTTGAAGTCGAGTTGGTCGTCGGAGCCCGCCGTGTTGTCTACGATGTAGGCCATCCGCACGGGGAACGCTCTCATGCCCTCGTGTAACTGTGCGCCCTCCCACAAGGGGGCGATCGCGATGGCATAGATGGTCACGAACTCGCCCGCCTCGTCCTTGCCGAAACATTCTGGCTGGCCGCGGGACCAGTCGAATCCCTCCGGCGGAAGGAAGTTGATCTGCTTCTGCAGGACGGCGAACGCGTAGTCGCGACCGTCTGGGCCAGGAATCTGTCGGTGCAACCGCGCGGTGATGGGAAGGAGGCGCTGCATCTCCTCGACTGCGGAATGGATGCCGCCGCCGAACTGGTCGTAGTCGACGCTTTCCACCGTGAAACGTGCCATGCTTTCAGCCCCCCGGCCTCCGTGTTGCGACGATCCTCATCCTACTGCGACATCGCTTCGTAGTACTCACGTGAGTCCGGACGATGCAACAACACGATGATGCCCACTGCGAGAACGCACATCACGATGTTGGTGCCCATCGTGAAATCGGTGTCGGCGCGTACCGCCGAGAAGAGGCCGAACACCGTGCCCAAGACCGCGAGTGTGGTCGCAGTGCTCCGGGCCCAGGTCTGCCCGCGGGCGTTGGTGCGGGCCATCCAGATCCACAGCCCGACCGCAATCGCGCTGACGGCGATGACAATTGCGACTCCGGCGCCGAGACCCGTATCGACTGAACTTTCCAGATCTGTGTCGGTGAGTCCCGAGCCCCGCGCATGCTCGGTGCGGACATTCAGCGCCGACGTGTTCATGGCGGTGAGAGCAGCGACCAAACCTGCGATCTGGACGACGGCGCCGAAGTACATCAGACAGATCGCGCCGACCAGTGGGACCGGAAGCTCACGATCCGACCCGGAGGCCATCGACCCAGCTTGTGATGGACGCCCCGGCATCCCAGAATTCATGCCTGAGAGCGTAGCGTTCGCGGATGTTCCCAGGTCGACGCGCTCACGAACATCATCCGGCCAGGCCGAGTTCCTCCCACCGGACGGCACGCACCAGCCATCCCATGGAAACCGCGTTCTGCACGCGGCGTCGTTCCTCGCGCGACATGTCCTCGCGCCCTGAGTCGACGGTCGGAGGCGGTGGGGCACCGCGGAGTAGTCGGTCGAGGTTCTCGCCGACGTGGTGGATGCGGTTGATTCGCGGCATGTTCGGGGGTCCAGTGCCGTCGTTGTTGAGAGTCCACGCCGGCCGACCGGTGTCGGGGCCTTCGCGGACGATGTGGGTCGTCCACTGTCCGACCTTGGGGCCGACCATCCGGTTGTGTTTCGGACACGCCCCCGGCGAGGTCCGAGACGTCTGTCCAGCCTCCGTCGGCCCAGTCCCGTTCAGCGTGATGGATTTCCAGGCGGGTGAACGGCTGTGTGCATTCAGGGCAGGTGCATCCGGCGCCGTCCCGGGCGAACAGCGCGAATCGCTGCGACTGGTTGGCGAGCCGCTGAGCTTCGCCGAGGTAGAGAATCTCAGGGCTGTGATCGGCGAACACTGCCAGATGATGTTTCACTTGCGCACCGAGGCGAGCAACGGTTGCCGGATCGAAGTCGCGGGCATGCTGCGCCAGCTGGGACTCGGCGGCGACCTTGTCTTCGGAGGAGGCCGACGATGGGATGTGGCGCAGCGTCTTCAGGATCATCTCGACGTGGTCGGGGCCGATGGCTCCCTCGGCCAGCGCTGCGGCGGTGGCGGGACACGCAGGAGGAAGCAGTTCGCCTTGCATCGAAAACATCTGTGCGACGGCTTCCATGTGCCGTCGGCGTTGAGTCGGGTTGGTGATCCGCAACCTGGCGGCCATGAATGCATGCAGCCTCGCCGATGACGCGGGCGACGCCACGGCAGCACATGACGCGAACGCGCTGTTGCACCAGCTGCTGGTGACGGCATCGCACAACCACGCGTTGGGGGAGATCATGTCTCCCATCCTGTTTCGCGTGCAGTGGCTGGTCCGGCAGATCCCGAACCCGCACACCGTGTCACACGATCATCACGAGTTCGTCGAGGCCATCGCCGCCGGAGACGGTGAATTGGCGGAGTCGCTCGCCAGGGAGCACGCGGAGCGGAACCGGACGACGACGTTGGAGGCGATGTTCGGGGCGGGGTGAGACGTCATTCGTCAGAGAAATCGGGCATTGGGATGTCCTCGGCGCCTGGGATTCCCTCGGAAAACGTCGTGTTGAGCTCACGCCATGTCAGGTTCAAGAGGAACGATGCTGCAGTGTCGGTCGAGTCGGTGAAATAGAATCGGCCTGGATCGTTCGCCATAAAGTACCTCGTCGCTGGCTCAAACCCACTGGGGTTTGGCTCGGATGACTGCAGCCACCCCGGCGCGAGACCGCGATTCAGCCATTGCAGGTTCACTACAGGAATTGCCGATGGTTTGTAGAGCATTCGCGTTATTTCGGCGACATTTGCACCCACGAAATACTTTGTGGCATCGTCGAAATGGCCGAACCAGCAACTTGGCCGGTCTGGGCGGATGTCCTTCCGGCTCCTTCCGGAAACCCGCAGACTGTAACTGCCGTGCTCGTCGAGAATCGAGTAGTCGGTGTAACCCTCGGAATCCTCTGCACTTCCAGGCCCGCGAGGAATCATCAGCCGTTCGCCGTCGAGGTAAGGACGCTCGTACAGCGGGGCTTTGGTTGTGAGTCGTCCGTCGCTGGCGAGCATGACCTGAACCGCATTCCAGTAAGTCATTGCGCCGAGGAAATCGGTTAATCCGGCGAACTCATCCATTGTTCTCCTAAAGTCCCACTAGTTTCGAGGAGCTTCTGAAATCACTCCGCTACGGAGCAGTTCCGAAACCCGCACCTGTTCACCAGTGGATTTCTCGATGACCACCCATTGATGACCGCCGCCGGGATGGCCAAACTCTGCCGCGATCGCGCCGTCGCGAATCTCCCACTCAGGTTTCACAGGTACTCCTGTCGCGACGTATTGGTGATAGTTCGCAGCAACTCCAGGCGGTAAGGCTCGAGCACCATAGGAGTCACCTTCTTGGCCGAGAAACTTTCCTGTCGGTTCACCAATGCGATCCAGGTGCGTCCCTGCTGGAATGCTGTCGGACACATCGTAGTCCCCCGCAAATCCGTCGTTTGGCGGATAGTTCCAAGTTTCTCTGGCGTCGTCCCAGTACCGATCCAGAACCTGCTGCGGCGTGAGGTTCCGGTATGGATTGTTGGCGACGGCGTCGTCGATGATGCTCTTGGGGACACCGCCCTCCTCCAATGATTTGCGGAGGAAATCCGGGTCCACCGCGCGTTTCAGCTCATCGCGAGCCCAGTCCGGCATCTTGTTGAGGGCCATGGCGAGCTCCTCGGCACGGACCGAACTCCGCGACAGGTCCATGGAGAACATCGCAGCGCGCGAACCCATCAGGGCGCCGAGGTCGCTGACCGCGGCGCTGGCCGGATCGATCACATATATCAAGGGCCGCACCACCTGGGCCGCAGTGGTCGCAAGAGTTCGGATGATGGTGGCGATCCGAGCGCCGGTCTGGGTCGCCTTGGCCACTCCGGCAGCCGTGGCAAGCACATCACTGAGCCCTGCGGTCACCAGGGTCAGTGCGATACCGAGGATTGCAGCACCGACCAGCTCGCAAGAAAGCTCCTTGACCTCGTCGGCGATCTGCTTCCTGGTATCGCGGACATGTGTGGCGTAGCCGTTGCACAGCTTGGCGACGGCATCGCACGAGTCGGCGATCCCGCCGAGGTGTTGCTTGATCAGACCAGCCTGATCCTGCGCCGGCCCGACCTCGGCTGAGCGCTCACCCGCAATATGTGCGATCGCTGATTGCACGGTCGTCTGGTGTTTGCGGAGGTCGGAGGCGGCGCGGGTCCATGCGTCACCCGCCTGTTCGAGCTTTCCCGGATCGCCGTCAGGGAAGATCTCGCCCTGGATGAACTCCTCGAGCTTCTCCCAGTTGCTGGGTTCTCCAGGTCCGCCGTACGAACTGCCCGCCGATACCGTTGGCAACGTCTCGAAGTTCTTGGGGTTTCCCGACGGATTGGTCGGCGTGCACACACCGATGGCGTTGTTGACGTTGTTGTGGTTCAGTGCCGATGCGTCGAGTAGCTCGGCCATCTTTCCGCATGCATTGCCCATGAGAGCAATACCGGCCAACAGGCTCTGTCCGCCGTTGACGGTCTTGTCGTAACTCTGGGCAAAAGTGCGGCCCGATCGATCACTGCCGGCCATTTGGCCCGACGAACCCAATGTGAGGTACAGGCGGTCCAGGGTGTCACGGATATCGGCACGAATGTTTTCAAACGCCTTGGCGGAGTCCGCAAAAGACGTTGGACGCACCGCGACGACGGGAGCGGTCACGGCCACATCCTTCGATGTAAGTCCTGCACCCCGTGGAAGGCGGCGTGGGAATGCGCGGTCGCCGTGCGGATGTCGGCGATCGCCTCCCGGATCTCCGATGCACCCTCTCTCCATTGCTCGTGGGCTTCTCGGTGGGCCTTGGCGCCCTTACCGGTCCAGGACACATGGAGGTCATCGATACGTTTATCGAGCGCCCGCACACGATCCTCGACGTTCTTGACGAACTTGCTGAGATCCTCGGTGAACTTCTCGACCTCGTTCAGGTCGATGCGGTACGAGTCCTCGGACGTCATGAGAGGTTCAGCAGGGGAGGTGACTCGACATCCTCGATCACCCTGGTGTTCGAGGCCTCTTGCTCCGCATATGTCTGCGCCGCCTCGACGAGCGCGCGGCCCATCGAGTCCAGGCTCGTCAACACATGTTCGAAACCATTGCGGCAGTGTGCCCACGGCTCGGCGTAAGAGTCCGCCGCAATGCCATGCCAACTCGAGCCGAACAGATCCTCTGCCTGTTTCGCGATCCGAGACCACCCGTTGGCGATGTCGCCATGGAGTTGCGCAACAGCATGAGAAGTTGCGCGCAGTCGCTCGAGATCCGCATCCAGGACCATCGCTCCCCCAATCGACGGAGCACGACGTTACCACGGCGTTATCTCGTCGAATCCGGTGTGGCCCATCGATGTCCGGTATGGGATATAGGTCGCTTTTGATCGGATTGGCGGGCGGGTGCCTGCCCGCGCTTCACCTGCCCTCGCCGAGCCGCGTCGCCAGCGACTGTGCCAGAAGGGTATTCGTCGTCTCTGTGAGCGTGACACGCGTGGCCGCATCGGCGAGGGCGCGCAACTGGACCAGCGTGAGCGTCACCTCGGTGAGTCGGTCGTCGTCTGTGCTGCCCGCCGTCGGAACCGCGAGTGCTTCTGCGGCACCGATCATCGCCTGGCCCAACTCCTCGAACGCAGGTGCGACCTGTTCGATGACGTCGATGACCGCCGATGCGGGCCTGGTCGCGGTGATCAGGGGCAGGATCGTGTCGAGAAGGGCCGGTTCCTCGACGATCACGTTATCCGCGGAGTGGATGGTGATGAGCTTGAGGCGCACCAGACGGTCGGCGTCGGCGGCATCGACACCGGCCTCGGCGAGTTCGGTAAGGGATGTCGAACGTGACGTGGGTGGTTCCTGGATGTCGGTGAGTTCGGTTTCGAGTCCGAGGACGTCGACGATCTGTCTTCCGCTTTGCCATGCTGTGATCAACTCGTCGATGTGGGCGATGGTGTATCCCCGTGACAGCATCGAACTGATCAGCGCGAGCCGCGATACGTGGCTGTCGGAATACAGCGTCACACGTCCGACGCGATGGGGCGGTGGCAGCAGGCCGCGCTCTCGATAGACCCGGATGTTCCGGGTCGTGACGCCGGAGATCCGGGCCAGGTCGTCGATGCGATACCTCGACACGGCGGGCTGGCCGAATGCCTGTCGTGTGGCGTTTGCCAGCAGTCTGGTGATGGTGGCCTCGAGCTCGCGCGACTGTTTGCCCACGTAGCGAGGGGTGGCCGACATGTGCTCGATCAGTGTTGCCAGATGAGCCATGCGCGCTGACGATGCTCGGGCCATCGCTCGTCACCTCCGCCTTCGTGCTGTGCATCCGCGCCGCGGCCGACGCCCGGTAATCACACTACGCAATGTGCCATTGACAGATGGCGGGATTGGTGATGCGATTCGACTGTGACGGAGACCTCATCTGCATCACGATGGGCGGCCTGGCTGGCGCGACGAACCTTGCGCCCGTTCGCCGAGGTGCTGCCTACCGGATCTGTGCAAGTCCACACGTCGCGTGCCATCGTGGCGGCCGCGATGCTGATCGGCTGCCCGCCCCCGCACAAGGTGACAGTCGACAGGCTTGCCACCGGAACCTTCCGGGGAGAGTGGGTCTACCCCGCCACCGCGAAGGAGTCGCGTCAGGTCATCCTGTACGTCCACGGGAGCGGGTATGCGATCTGCTCGGCCCGTACCCATCGCGGGATCGCCGCCCGACTTGCGCGCCTGACCGGGATGCCGGTCTTCACCGTCGACTACCGATTGGCTCCGGAACATGCGTTCCCGGCGGCCGCCGACGACGTCGAGGCAGCGTACGCGTGGCTGCAGGACATCGGCTACCGACCGCAGAACATCACGGTCGCGGGCGATTCGGCGGGCGGGCATCTGATCCTGGATCTGTTGGCCGAGAACGTTCGTCGAGGCCGTTCACAGCCGAGGTCAGCGGTGTTGATGTCCCCGATCGTCGATCTGACTCTGGGGCTTGCCCGCCGGCGCGAGCGGGAAATCGGCCCCGACCCGTTGATATCGGCTCGGGCCGCACGGCGACTGGTCCGTCACTACACGGCAGCACATCCCGATGACCTGCCGCGTCTGAAGCTCACCCTCGACCGCGCCGACGATCTGCCGCGGACACTCATCCAGGTCGGCGGAACCGAGATGCTCGCCGCCGACGCGGCGGAAGCTCAGCGGATGATCCTGGATGCCGGCGGGACATGCGAACTCCAGACGTGGCCGGGCCAACTGCATGTGTTCCAAGCACTTCCGACGCTGATCCCGGAGGCGACACCCGCGTTGGCCGAAGTCGCCGCATTCATCACACGGCCTTTCGAATCATCCAGTGATTCCGACCAGGACGTCATCGAGGAAGGGGACACGCGAAACCATGACAGCCAAGCGATCGTATGACGCACGCGCGGTGGTCACCGGTGCCGGCAGCGGAATCGGGCGGGCATTTGCCGTGGAGCTCGCTCGACGCGGCGGGCGCGTG
Source organism: Gordonia sp. DT101 (assembly GCF_049844895.1). NCBI lineage: Bacteria > Bacillati > Actinomycetota > Actinomycetes > Mycobacteriales > Gordoniaceae > Gordonia > Gordonia sp. DT101. The sequence continues at coordinate 1,217,385 of NZ_JBNCLX010000001.1, forward strand.
CTGTGCGCCGACATCGATATTGACCGCGCCACCGAGACGGTTCGGCTGATCGATCAGGCCGGGCGTGGACAGGCCGCGGCCATATGCTGCGACGTTGCCGATGCCGACAACATGCATGCACTCGTTGCGCGGGCCCGCGACCATCTCGGTGGTCCGGCCGACCTGATGATCAACAACGCCGGCGTCGGAATTGGTGGCCGAGCGGTGGGCACCATCGGCATCGACGATTGGGAGTGGGCACTCGGGATCAACCTTCGCGGAATGGTGTACGGCTCAGAGCTGTTCCTGCCGCAACTGCGCGAATCCGGGCGCGCAGGGCTGATCAACGTCGCATCCGCAGCTGCGTTTTCCGCGGCGCCCGGGATGGGCGCCTACAACGTCGGCAAGGCCGGTGTGCTGGCGTTGTCGGAGACCATCGCCGCGGAGGTGTCAGGGAGCGACATCGCGGTGACCGTCCTGTGTCCGACATTCGTCCGAACAAACGTCGCCGCCGACGGCAGGATCACCGGCGAGGCGATGAAGGTGGCCGAAACCCTGATGCGTCTGTCCGGTCGATCTCCGGAACAAGTGGCGCGGCAGACCCTCGACGCCAACGATCGGGGCCGCCTCTACGTGATGCCCCAGATCGACGCCAAGGCGATCTGGCTGTTCAAGCGACTGGCCCCGCGGACCTACACCTTCGGGGCCGGTCTCCTGCAGCGGTTCCTACCCGACCTCGTGTCGACAGAGGTCGATGACCCCATCCCGGAAGGAGTGTGAGATGCCCATCGTGCTCGAGGACATGTTGCAGACCATCAAGGACCGACAGTGGGCGCTCGGGGACGTCGACTGGGAGGCTCCCGGTGCCGATCTCATCACCGAAGAACAGAAGCCAAAGCTCAAGGCCTTCATGGCTGATCTGGTGTGGATCGAGAACGTCGGGGCCCGCGGATTCGCCGCCCTGGCGAAGAAGGCCCCCGACGACACCCTCGCCGAGATCTACCGCTACTTCCACGCCGAGGAACAAAAGCACGCCAACGCCGAGCTCGCTCTGATGCGAAGGTGGGGGATGCTCGAGGATGACGAGGTTCCCGAGCCGAACGTCAACATCCGGCTCGCGATCGAATGGCTCGACACCTTCGCCGATCACATGTCGCTGTCCGTGTTGGGCACCGTGATCCCGATGCTGGAGGTCGCGCTCGACGGTGCACTGCTCAAGTTCCTCCTCGAGGAGGTCCAGGATCCGGTGTGTCACGAGGCGTTCCGGAAGATCAATGCCGACGAGTCCCGACATCTCGCCGTCGACTTCCATGCCCTCGACATGATCGGCAACTCACGGCTGCGCACACTGATCATCGAGACGGTCGGTACCGTGGCCTCGCCGGGTGTCATCATCGGCGCGCTGATGTACGTGCCGCTGCTGAACAAGATGCGCGACAACATCGTCGACATGGGACTCCAGGAGGAGCGTCTGTACGAGGCGATGAAACGGTTCAAGAAGAACGGGGAGCGCGGCAAGGGGACCCGCCTGCTCACCTATCAGGTGCTGAAGTATCACGCTGGCTGGGTCATCAACCGCGACAGTCCGTATCACTATTTCGCGGATGCCATGGTCCGGGTGACCGATCACTATCCGCGTTTCCTGTTGCGGCCCCAGCCGACCTGGTCGAAGGAACTGACCTACGAGCCGGTCGCATGAGCACGGGAGGCGTGACCGACGAGCGGCCCGTCGACACCACCACGCTGATCATCGGCGCCGGGTTCGCCGGCATCGGCACCGCGATCCGACTGCTTCAACAGGGACACGACGACCTGGTGATCCTCGAACGGGATGTGCGGCCGGGTGGAACCTGGCGGGACAACGACTACCCGGGTGCCGCCTGCGACATCCCGTCGCGACTCTATTCGTATTCGTTCGCTCCGAATCCCGAGTGGACACAAACATATTCGGGAAGTCGCGAGATCCTGGCGTACATCGACAGCATGATCGCCGACCACGGACTCGACCGCTACATCCGGTACTCGCACCTGGCGACCGCGATGGAGTTCGACGAAGCGAGCGGTACGTGGCTCGTCGATGTGGCCGATCGCGAGCCGATCATCGCACGCTCCGTCGTGGTGGCCTCGGGGCCGCTCTCGACGCCGGGCTATCCCGACATCACCGGCCTCGACGACTTCGCCGGGCATCGGATGCATTCGGCGGCATGGGATCACGACTACGATCTGGACGGAAAGAAGGTCGGCGTGATCGGCACCGGTGCCAGTGCCGTCCAGCTGATCCCAGAACTGGTGCGCGCCGACGCCGACGTCACGGTCTTCCAGCGCACACCCGGGTGGGTGCTGCCGCGCCTTGATCGTCGTGTCTCGGGGATGACCCGACAGTTGTACCGTTCGCTGCCGTTGACGCAGGCCACCGCGCGCCGACTGTGGTTCGCGGGACATGAGTCGGTGGCACTGGGCGCCGTGTGGAACTCGCCCTTCACCCGTGTGATCGAAGCCGTGGCCAAGCTGAATCTGCGCGCGCAGGTGAGCGATCCATGGATGCGACGCCAACTGACGCCGGACTTCCGGGCCGGTTGCAAGCGTCTGCTGATGACAAATGACTACTACCCTGCCCTGCAGGCAGACAACTGCACCCTCGTGACCTGGCCGATCGCACGGATCTGTGAACACGGGGTGCGGACCGTCGAAGGTATCGAGCGCAGGTTCGATTGCCTCGTGTTCGCGACAGGTTTCGAGGTGTCGAAACAGGGCACGCCCATCCCGATCCGAGGCCGCGACGGGCGGGTCCTGGCCGACGAATGGTCGGGCGGCGCATATGCCTACAAGAGCTTTGCGGTCTCGGGCTTCCCCAACCTGTACTTCACCTTCGGCCCGAACTCCGGCCCGGGCCACAACTCTGCGTTGGTTTACATGGAAGCCCAGATCGACGCCATCGTCACCGCGATCTCGATCATTCGCGACCGTGGCCTTCGGCTTCTCGACGTGCACCGGCCGGCACAGGAGGGCTACAACAGGTCCATCCAGAAGCGGCTTCAACACACGACCTGGAACTCCGGCTGTCGCAGTTGGTACCTCACAGCCGAGGGATTCAACGCCACGATGTACCCAGGGTTCGCCACCCAGTACATCTCTCAGATGAGGACCGTCGATTTCACCCGGGACTTCCGTGCGGTCGCCGCAGACGCCGTGCCGTCGACGCGGCCCGTCAAGTCCGGGACGCCGACGTACCGAGGTTGACCTCCAGCACGGTACCGGTGGTGAGCCCCGGGTCGTCGACGAAGTACATGACGGCACGGGTGACGTCTTCGGGTTCGAGCCATGGCACACCGAGCGGGCTGAGACCGGCGAACACGGGCTTCGCGTCGTCGGGGGTCGGGTCGTCCAGGTCTGGCCGGAACCGCCGCAGCGTCGTCTCGTTCATCACCATCGGCGTCGCCACCGACGACGGGCATACCACATTCGCGGTGACTCCGTGCGAACCGACCTCCAGGGCAACGGATTTGATGAATCCGATGATGCCCCACTTGCTGGCCGAGTAGTGCGAGAGATCCTTCATCCCACCGCGGCCCGCACCCGACGACACCCCGATGACACGGCCGAATCCGTTGGGCTTCATGGCGCGAACAGCGGCCCGGACGCAATGGAAGGTGCCGGACAGGTTGGTGTCCAGCATGTCGGTCCACTGTTCGTCGCTCATGTCCTCGAGCGGTACGAACGCGCAGATCCCGGCGTTGGCGACCAGGATGTCGAGACGGTCGTGGTCGGCGACGATGCGTGCGACCAGGTCTGTGACCGCACCCGAGTCCCTGACGTCGAGGTGCGCGCCGGTCGCCCGGCCACCGCCTTCGACGATCTCGGAGACCGTCGCGTCGAGCTCCTCGGGAGTCGCCAGCGGGTAGTTGACGGTGGTCACCTGCCGCACACTGTCGGTGACCACCACGTGGGCGCCCGCCGCGGCCAGCGCTCGAGCATGCGCACGCCCCTGCCCGCGCGCACCGCCCGTCACCCATGCGACGCGTCCGGAGAGATCGGTCATCGTCATTCCTCGAATCCGTAGACGCGTGCCGCGTTGCGGCGGTAGAAGCGGTCCTGCTCGTCCGGTGTCGCGGCGCCGATGATGGAGTCCAGTGACTCCACCAGCTCGGCGTAGCGGCCGGCCATGTGCTCGATCGGGATGTTGCTGCCGAAGATCACCCGATCCCAGCCGAAGGCGTCGACAGTGGTTTCCACCCATGGCCGCAACGCGGACACCGACAGATCGGCCGTCGTCATCCCGAGCCCCGACACCTTGCACGACGCACGCGAACGCTGGGCGCAGTCGGCGATGGCCCGATGCCAGTCGGCGCGCGCGTCGTCATCGACACCGGCGGGCCAGCCCGTGTGCTCGAGCACCACCTCGAGATCCGGGTATTCGCCGATCGTTCGCAGCCAATCGTCCATGGTGTCCGGATGGGTGACGAGGTCGAAGATCAGTTCGTGGTCGTCCAACCAGTGCAGGATGGTCCGTGCCGTCGACGATTCGGGCAAGAGGTCGTACAGCACCCGGATGCCGCGGAAATGCGGCGTGAGGGCCAGCTGAGCCTCGAGGTCGGCGAGGACATCGGCCTCGGGCAGCGCCGGATCCACTGTCCCGACGAATCGCATGTCGACGTCATGGTCACTTGCCACGGTGCTCACCCACCGCAACTCGTCGAGATATGCGCGCGGGGCCGTGACGGCGGAGACGTGCACGAACTTCTCCACCGGGAACGATCCGGCCGCCTTCGAGTAATTGTCGAGACCGAAGTCGGAGTAGAGCTCGGGTTGGCCCAGACTCTCGGCCATGGCCTGGAGGCCGGGGTACCACGGGTGGTTCAGATCCCAGAGGTGGACGTGAGCGTCGACGACGTGATCAGGCATGATGCCATCGTCGCGCCCAACCGGACCAAACCACCAACACCCATTGGCTATCGATCTAGCATCGAGCGATGCTAGATGTTTCGCTGCGAGAGCTGGAGTACGTCGTCGCGGTCCATCGGGAACGCAGCTTCACCCGTGCCGCGCAGCACCTGCACATGGCGCAACCCGCCCTCAGCCAGGCGATCATCCGGCTCGAGCGACGCTTGGGTGTCATGCTGTTCGAGCGCACCAGCCGGCGGGTGGATCCGACCAGAGCGGGCGACGAGCTGGCCGCGGACGCCCGCGACATCATCGACCGGGTCCGAGTCGCCGTCTCCCGAGCGACCGGGACACCGCGACACGTGCTCACCGTCCACGTCAGTGAGCCGGCGCTGGAGACCCCTCGTCGATTGCTGGCCGCGCTCCGCGCCACCAAGCCGGACCTGTCGGTGCATCTGACGACGTTGCCCCGTGCGTTGACCGGTGACGACGCGGCGCGAGCGCAGCTGTCGCTGACGATAGGCGGCCCGTTGGAGGTGCCCGGCGCGATGAGTGAGCCGATCCGCATCGAACGAGTCGGTGCGTTGATGACCGACGACCACCCGCTCGCATCCGCTGGGACCATCGCCCCCGACGACCTCACGCGCCACCCGGTGGTCTCCATCGATGACCAGTTGAGTCGATGGAATCGATGGGTGACCGACTGGCTCGGCATCCATGGATGCCAGCCACGCTGGACGACGTCGGCCGTGTTCGGCATCGTCGCCGGCAGCGACATGGTGACCGACGGAGAAGCCCTCTTCATCTGTCTGGAATCGGTGGCGGCCGATGTCCGCGACGGATTCGTATGGAAACCGTTGACACCTAACGCCACTGCCACGTGGCATCTCAACTGGGTGGGTGGACGGCAGGATTCGGGAGTGCTCCATGAGGGTCTGTCCGCAGCACGCGGATACGCGCTCACCGCGGGCTGGGCGGGTCATCTGATCGGTTGAATCATCTCGGATTTCGGCCCGATGGGTAACGGGAGGCAGCGCATCGTCGTATACCCGAGTGAGAACGATGCGTCCCACAGAACGCACGCTCCGCACCCACCTGTGCCTGCTGTCACGGGTGGCCGCCACATCACGAATCGAGCCTGATCATGTCCGAACCGTCCCAGGTCCCGCCGACTCCCTCGGACCCCGCGCTGCCGAACCAACCCGCGCACCTTCCGCCCCCTCCCGTTCAACCCCGTCCGGTTCCGCCCGGCCCGGGTTCGCAAGGTCAGGTGCCGATGGTCGCGCCGCATCCGGTACCTGTCGCGTCCGGGCTGGCGATGAAGCGTCGCAACCCCTTCGCGGTCTGGATCGGGCTGCCGTTGATCACACTCGGTATCTACCTTTACGTGTGGTACTACAAGATTCACAAGGAGATGGCGGAGTTCGATCGACGACGCCAGATCCCGGTCGTCGGCCCGATGCTCGTGATGCTCCTGCTCGGCTGGACCGTCATCGGACCACTGATCAGCTACCACAACGCGGGTGCGCGAATCCGAAACGCGCAAGTCGCCGCCGGACTTCCCGCCACCTGCTCGCCGACCCTGTGCTGGGCGTTGGCCTTCCTGTTCGGGACGAATCTTCTTTACATGCAGTTCGAACTGAACAAGGTGGTGGACCGTTATGCCGGCGCCCCGCCGCACACCACTGTTCCTCTGTTCGTCTGACGCTCCGGACGCCGATGGCGTCGGGCCGCGGGTAGCGGTGAGTCTGCGTAGTGCATGATCTCGTGGCAACCCTCGTCATCGGCGGGTGCGTCGCGAGCGCGGTGTCCGTCACACGCTGCAGGGTGCCGCCCTCGCGGGTGGTCCACCCGACGGTATCCACGATGCCGTGGGTGGTGCGGAGGCCCCACAGCTTCTCGATGATCCGCCCGGAATGCGGCTGGGTGCAGCCGGATTCATCGGTGCACCGTAGTCGTTGCTCGTGCCGGTGATGCTGTAGGCGAAGGCGTCGGTCTGCGCAACGCCCGTGGCCTACGCACCGCAGGAACATCGGCCGGACTCCTGTCCTATCGTGAACCCATGACGTCTCTCGACGAGCTCACTCGCCGCCTCGACCACCTCGACCGGGTCGAGGCGATCAAGCAGCTGAAGCATCGGTACTGGCGCGCCTGCGATGGCAAGGACCCCAACGGGTTCCGGGATTGCTTCGTCCGCAGCGGCGCCCGCATCGACTACGGTCCGCTCGGTGCCTACGACGACGCCGAACCGATGGCGAAGATCTTCGGGCAGGTCGCGCTGCATCGGGTCGACGGCAAGTACGTCATCTTCGACATGCACCACGGCATGCATCCCGACATCACGCTGACGTCTGACTCCACCGCGACGGGCAGCTGGACGCTGAAGTTCCGTCAGGTCAATCTGCTCGATCGCACCGAGACGATCATGACGGGGGAGTACGACGACGAGTACGTCGTCGAGGACGGCGAGTGGAAGATGTCGGCCAGCGCGCTGACCGAGCGGTGGTCGATCCGCAGGCCGCTCGGCGACGACGCGGAGTTGCGACCGGGAACCTTCGCCGGGTAGGCCTCAGTGCACGTCGAGCATCAGAGCACTTCAAGCATCAGAGCGCGTCGAGATGCTCCACCGCAGCGATCGGATCAAGGCTGTTGGGCTCGAGTCCTTCGTTGACGAGTCGTGTCGTCTCGGCCTGTACCAGCTCGTTGACCGGGGTCGGTACCCCGTGCAGTCGGCCGAGAAGAACGATCTCGCCTGACAGGTAATCGATCTCGACGTCACCGGCGCCGCGGGCGACGCTCTGCCAGGTGGAGCTGACGAGGCTGTCCTCGCCGGTGTCGCGCCGGATGATGTGGTCGCCGCGTCGTTCCTGGTCGTCGGCCGCGCTGACCACATCGATGCCGGCGGCGTCGAGGACTGTTTCGCCCTCGATGCGGGCGCGGCGCATGAGCTCGCCCAGGGCATCGTCGCCTCGACGGTAGGTGGCGTCCACGCCGTTCCCGAGGTTCAGGATCAGCTTGCGGTACTTCCACGCCATGATGTCGTGCTGTGTCCGGGACTCGAACGACGCCGCGCGGAGATGTGTGGAGATGGCCTCGGCGACATCGTCGGTACCGGTCGGGAAACGGCCGACGTCGAGGATGCCGGGTTTGGCAGATGACCCCTGCACCACGACGCCCGGTTCGAGATGTGTGGCCGGCAACATGACACAGATCGAGTAGGTGTTGGGGAAGCGCCGCAAGATCGCCGGCTCGTTCGCGACGCCGTTCTGGGCGGACACGATCGGCGTGGTCCGTGGTGCGTGCGCCTGGAGGTCGTCGAGCGCAGCAGCAGTCTGCTGTGATTTCACGCAGAGAAAGACGACGCAATCGTCGGTCCACTCGACCTCCGAAGCATTTGCCGCCGCGGTGATCATCTGGCTGATTCTGCCGTCTGCCGTGTCGAGGACCAGTCCGCGATCCCGGATGGCCTGCAGGTGCGCACCGCGGGCGACCACCGTCGTCGGACTCCCCGAATGGAACAGGTGGGAACCGATCACACCGCCGACGGCGCCGGCCCCGTAGATGACGAAATGCATGGCACCCAGGTTAGGCATGGTGGGCGCGATGTCGAAACGCGCAGCCGCTCGAGCCTTGACGTCAAGCGCACTTGAGGTCCTAACGTCGGTGCGATGAGACCGCAAATGCAGCCGCCGCTGGAACAACCCATCGGTTTCTGGACGATCCGCGCAGGTGAGGCGATCCGATCACGGATCAGGTCGCGGCTCGCGGAGGTGGGCGTCTCCCAGCACGAGTGGTGGGTCCTGCATCAGCTGTCCCGGTACCCGGGGGGAGTCGATGAGCAGCAACTGGTCGAGACGATCGGACCGAACGACACCGATGAGGCGATTGTGCGGACCATCGACGTCGTGGCCGAGAAGGGGTGGGTCACGCGGCGCGAGGGAATGGTGATGGCCACCTCGGCGGGCGCCGAACGATTCACGGTGGCCGCCGAGGCCCAGAACGAACTGGGGGTCGAACGTCGACGAGGCATCTCCGACGAGGAATACGAGATCGCCATCACGGTTCTCCAGCGCACCATCGCGAACGTCGGGGGCGACGCCTGGCATTGGTGACCGATCGGGGAAAGTGTCGTGCACAGGCAGGCGTCGGTCACACTCGACATCAGTGATCGGCGACAGCGAAGAGGAGATCCCGGGATGTCAGACAACGACCGCCCCGCACCCCCGACACCCGCGGACTTCACCTTCGACGCGCTGAGTCCGGTCGCCTTCCTCACGCGCGCTGCCGCGGTCTTTGCCGACCGGACCGCGATCGTCGACGGCGACCGGACGTTCACCTATGCCGAGCTCCATCGTCGAGCAGGCCGGTTGACGGCAGTGCTGGACGGACTGGGTGTGCGGCCGGGCGACCGGGTGGCCGCGCTGTGCAGCAACAGTCACGAGATGTTGGAGCTGCACAACGCGGTCCCAGGACTCGGTGCGGTGTTGGTGCCGTTGAACATCCGACTCTCCGAGGCGGAACTGACCTACATCGTGGAGCACAGCGGCGCGAGCCTGCTGGTGGCGACAGTCGAGTTCGCCGTGCCGGCCCGCGCGGTCGGCGCGACAGCGGGTATCCGGGTCCTGGTGTCGGGTGATGCCGACGATGAGTACGGGACGCTCCTCGACGTCGCACCGGAACCGGTGTGGCGTGAGGTGGACGAGCGCGGGCTACTGGCGATCAATTACACGTCGGGCACCACCGGGCGTCCCAAGGGGGTCATGTATCACCACCGGGGCGCGTACCTGCAGTCGCTCGCGATGGCCTACCACACCGGGATCGGACCGGCCTCCAACTATCTGTGGACGCTGCCGATGTTCCATTGTGACGGTTGGTGTTTCCCGTGGGCCGTCACCGCCGTCGGCGCCACCCACGTGTGCCTCCGCGGGATCGACACCGCGCAGATCTGGCGCCACCTCACCCACGACGGCATCACGCATTTCAGCGCCGCACCGACGGTATTGACGATGATCGCCGAGGACGCGGCCGCTGCCCCGCTCGATCGCACCGTGGAAGCGACGACCGGCGGCGCCCCGCCCTCTCCGGCGCTTTTGGCGCGGATGTCCGATCTCGGCATCGAGGTCACCCACCTCTACGGACTGACCGAGACGTTCGGGCCGATAGCCGTGAACCAGTGGCAGCCCGAGTGGAACACCGGTACTCCCGAGGAGCGCGCAAACCTGAAGGCACGACAAGGGATCGGCAACATCGCGGCCGGCGTGGTTCGGGTGGTGACACCGGAGGGGGACGACGTCCCGACGGACGGCAGCACCCAGGGCGAGCTCGTGGCGCGGGGCAACAACGTGATGCTCGGCTACTACCGCGATCCCGAGGCCACCGCAGCGGCCACGGTGAACGGCTGGCTGCGTACCGGCGACATCGCGGTCATGCACCCCGACGGATACGCCGAGATCCGGGACCGCAGCAAGGACGTCATCATCTCCGGCGGCGAGAACATCGCGTCGGTGGAGGTCGAGCGTGTTCTCGACAGTCACCCCGACGTCGTCGAGTCGGCCGTGGTCGGGCGCACCGACGAGCGCTGGGGTGAGGTGCCGATCGCCTACGTGAGCGTTCGCGCGGGCGGGGAGGTGGAGGCGGACGAACTTATCGAATTCGCGCGGGAACGGCTGGCGCGGTTCAAGGTTCCGAAGGAGATCGTCTTCGCCGAGCTGCCCAAGACCTCGACGGGAAAGATCCAGAAGACGGTGCTGCGGGAGCGACACGAGGAGCAAGCCGGCCGGCGCGACGATGCGTAATATGACAACTGTCAATTAATTGACTGTTGCACATCATGTGACTCGCCTCTACTGTCACTTTCATGCCGAGCCAGGTCCCGATCGACGTCGGCGTCGATCGCCGCGTTCGTCGTTCGCGCGCCGCGTTGTTCGCCGCCGCGGTGCGGCTGGTATCCGAACGTGGATCAAGCTCGGTCTCGCTCACCGAGCTGGCCGAAGCCGCCGATCTCAGCCGCCAGGCCGTGTATTCGCACTTCTGCGACCGGGATTCGGTGATCGTGGCGGCGGGAATCGATCTGATCGAGCGTGAACTGTTTCCTGCGCTGAACGAGTGCGGCGACGGCGCTTGGGGCGAGATGACGCTTTTGGCCACACGCCACCTGGCGCAGTACCGCGCCTACTATCGGGCGCTGGGTACCGGGCCGTGTGCGTATCCGGCGAAACAGGCGGTTCTCGCGGCAGTCGGGTCGCTGCACAATCAGATTGGTGGGCAGGCGGTCCGAGATTTCGAGGGCGACGATGCGGTGACGTTCGTCGTCGGAGGATGCTTCGATCTCTTCACTCGGTGGCTGGACGAGGGAGACGATCGTCTCGACCCAGAGGCGATGGCCGATCGTCTACTCGCATTGGCCGGGCAGTTGTTCAGTGGCGACCTCGCCGATTCGGTCAGACGCCCATGACGATCACAGGAGGACGGCAATGTCCGGATACACGCGGGTGAGAGCAATGTGCGTACTCATCGCGACCATGGTGGCGATGGTGACCACCTGTTCCGCCGTCTCCGCGGCCCCGGCCGCCAGGTCCGGCGGCGCCGTGGGGCCGGTGCCGTCGGCCGGATGTCGGACGGCCCCTACGCCACCCGGAACATCTCTCCACGGCTTCTCCGTCGTCGGGCGATCCGGTGACTACCTACAAGAGGTTCCCCGCGTTGCGCCCCGCGTCCCGATGCCGGTGGTGTTCGACGTCCACGGCTACCTGCAGCCGGGAGTTCTGCAGGACGCCTGGAGTGGGATGGGCGCCTACGGATCCAGCCACGGGTTCGCCGTGATCACACCGGAAACCCATGTGCTACCGCCGAAATGGGACTACGGCAAAGATGGCGTGGACATCGGCTTCTTGTCCGCGATGCTGACCCACGTCGAGCGGACCCTCTGTGTCGACAAGCGGCGCGTGTACATGACCGGACTGTCGATGGGAGCGTTCACCGCCTCATCGGTCGCCTGTCAGCTCGCGGATCGTTTCGCCGCAGTGGCGCCGGTCTCGGGTCTCCAGAACTTCGCCTGGTGTCGTCCGTCCCGACACGTTCCGGTGGTCGCCTTCCACGGAACGGGCGACGAGATCCTCTCCTACTCCGGCGGGGTCGGCGCTCGTGGCAAGCTCCTGCCGTCCACCGACGGCTCGGCGCGAACCATCGGTCAGCAACGCCGCGACGACGCACGTCCGCGACTGATGCCGAACACGGAAAGCATTCCCGCCCAGACTCATGCCTGGGCGCGGCGCAATGCTTGCGCAGAACGACCGACCACCCGGAAGGTCACTCACGATGTTTCTCGGACGTCGTATTCGTGCGCACCCGACAGTTCGGTGGAGCTCTACACGATCATCGGGGGCGGCCACAATTGGCCCGGTGGCGATCCGGCACTTGCGGCCACCGCGATCACCGGTCCGATCACCTCGTCGATCAGCGCCACCGCCATCATCTGGGACTTCTTCCGTAAGCATCCGCTGACCGGCGCGTTGCACGCCTGAGGTCAGCGTCGCTCTCCGAGCGCGCGCAGATACACCGACGCCCAGGTCCGAAACGGCCGCCACAATTCGGAGACTTCCGCGACCGAGCGGTCGGGCCCGTACCGCTCGGCGACCTCGGCGGCCAGCCGCCGTTCATGGGTGGGAACCGCATCCGGCGCATTCGCCCCGCGCAACACGATCAGCTCGGCGGCAAACGGTCCGATTCCGGTGATCGATCGGACCGAGTCCATCGCATCCTCCGGCGTCATCGACCGCAGCCGTGCGGTGTCGAGTCGGCCGTCGAGCGCGGCATCTGCCACCGCGTGGAGGTACTCGGCCTTGCGTCCGGGGAGGTCGAGGTGGAGGGCGGCCAGACGCTCGGGTGCCGGAAATGCTCCGTCGTCTCCATGATCGGCGATGACGCGCTGTCGGAGATGCGCGGCTTGTTCGACGCGAATGCGTTGCGACAGCACCGCCCATGCCGCCGCCTCGTACGCCGAGTGGAATCCGCAGGGCCGCAGACCGGGCAACGCGTGCTGCGCACGGCCGATCACCTCGTCCCGTTCGCCGATCCCGGGCCACTGCTGGGCGTCGACGTCGAGCGCGAGGAACCGTGCGGCCTGCTCCGCCGCCGATTCGAGATCGCCGTCGCCCTCCAGCGACAGTTCGGCAACCGTGTCACGCTGGATGACCGCGAGATGAGCCGTCGACCAGTCGCCGTCGACCCGGAACACCGTCGACAGCGTTCCGGGTCTCTGCTCGGCGGTGAGGGCGGCCGGTGCGAAGCCCTCCCAGAACTCACGGCTGGTGTCCAGCGACCACGGGCCGAGGACCTCATGTCGCACGGTGTGTGTGCTCATGGCGAACCGATCTGTCGAGTGACGATGGTTTGACGGTACGTCCGAGGTCACCGGACGCTGGGTAGCGGCACTCCCTTCGCGGCGAAGTCGTTGACTTGACCTGGCGACACGGGCTTCCAGCCGCTCTTGCCAAAGATGTGGATGCCGTTGATGTCGGCTCCCTTGAGGGTCTGTGCCTCGTACTCGTAGTGGTAGTGCACCGCGACGCCGCGCCCGCCGATCGTGGTCACCGGATACGACTTGTCGGGTACCGCCCGAACGACACGCAACCGGATCTGAGAGCGGCCCTGGATGTCGACCGCGGCTCCCGGGCGTCCGGGGTTGACTCTGCCGCCGGCGCCCGGTGCGGTGTTCGGCTCCGAGCCCTGCGGCAGGGGGACGCCGACACCGTTGTTGGTCAGCGGGTTCGGCGTGATCAGGTTCTTCGAGAATGTACCTGTAGCACCATCGTTGGCGTCTGGGTCGATGACGCGGGCGGTGGTCCGAGGGTCACCGCCCGCGGGCATGTTGTCGAGGTCGAAGACACGAGTGGTGCCGCTGTGTCTGGAACCCACCGCGCAGCCGTGTGGGCAGTTCTCGGTGGTGATCGCCGAACCGGGCAGGGAGGGACTACCCGGGATGCTCCGGGCATCGACATACGGGCCACTCGGCTCTGACGGTGTTGACGGCTCTGCTGGTGCTGACGGCTTTGCTGGTGCGGACGGCTCCGAGGGTGCGGGTGTCTCGGCGGGCGGCTGCGTGGTGGGCGCTGTCGGTGACGGTGACGGTATCTGCGGTGACTGTGTCTGGGGTGTCGCCGGCTCCGATTCTGGCGCCGAATGTTCGGAAGGACTTGCTGTCGAGGGGGATTGGCCCTGATCCTGAGGCGAGGCGTCGGCGTGCGGTGGTGTCCGGTCCCCGCCACCAGGCGTGATCGGTGCTATCTGATTACCGATATCGCCCGGCGTGAACTTGTGGGGGCTACGGTCGGGCTCCGCGCCCACGCGCGGATGATTGTCGTTGTTGTTACCGCCGGGAACGCTCTTGTGCGGACTGCGATCCGGTTCGGCGCCGTGCCGAACGTGGTTGTCGTTGTTGGTGCCGCCCGGCGTGCTCTTGTGCGGGCCGCGATCCGGCTCGGCCGACGCCGTGGCGGCCGGTGCGCCGACCACAATTGCGGCGGCAACCAGGATCGCTGACAGCCTGTGGGCGTGTGTGATCATGCCTACTCCTTGGGTGGCAGGTGTGCTGATGGGTTCCGGGCTCACGGTAGCCACGGATGCAGCGTCAGAGGTAGGGCTCCTATTCGCGTGAACGACCGTTCAGGTGAACGACCCGGGTGCGAACTCAGTAGTCCGGGTCGGGTCCGGCATTGTTGCGTTTGCGGTTCCGAGAGCGCTCGGCCCGTCGTCGGGCGTGTTTGTTCGCCGCCCGGGTGCCGGTACGGACGGGACGGTGTTCGGGTGGCAACGATGGCGGCGGGGCCTTGGCCGGAGGGGATTCGAAGCGGATCCGGCGCAGCCCGGGAAACAGGTCTTCGTTGGTCTCGGCTTCACCAGGGATGTCCAGGCCCTCGGGAGTGATGAATTCGGTGGTGAGACGGCCACTCTCGTCGCGATACTGGTCGTCGAGCCAGCTTCCGAAGGTCTTGAGCAGGTGGCCGGGCCGGCATTTGGCATTCAGGTTCTCCGACGTCGTCTGACCGCCACCCTCGGGATGGGTGTGGTCGTACTCGGTGACGTGGTCGAGATCGCAGTCGAATGCCGAGGTGGCGCAGCCGGGCTCGGCGCAGTAGCCGTCGCGCAGGCGGGTGTGCGTGTCCAGCGCGGTCGATGGTCGATACGGGTCGGCCGGTTGGTGTGCGGGCAAGGTGAAACTGCCGTCGGCGTTCGCATCGGTGCCGGGCGGGACCAGGAACGAGATCTTCGTGTCCGGACGAGCAGCGATGTCTCGGACATGCTCGTCGGAGATGACGCCGTGGCCGTCGAGGAAGCCGGGGTTCTCGGCCGTGCCGGCGAGGGTGCCCTCGTCGCACACCACGTGCAGGACGATCCTCGTGTCGACCGGAGGGAGCGTGCCCGGTTCAGGAATCTGTGCGATGCAATCGTCACGGCCGCACTGGCACTCGAATGTCGCCCCCGACAGCAACGCGAACATGGCATCGGACATGCGTTGCGGTCTCGTCCTGCCGTCATGCTCACAGGCCGCATCAGCCAGGGCGGCGACCGCGGCGGCGGCGATGCGCACGTTCTCGGCAGCCATGATCCCGGTGATCTCGGCGACCCCGTCGCCTCGACTCTCGGTCCACACGCCTCGGGCGTCGAGAGCCTCTTTCCGGCGTTCACGCACGCTGTTGGGGTCGTGGCGGAAGATGATCCGATCGACCATGTCGCGCAACCGCTTCTTCGACCATGTCCCCTTGCGCCGTCGCAGCAGATCCGCGACCGACGCGTCGATGACTGGCGCGAAGGACTGGTCGTCGAGGAGGTCGGTGCGCGATATGATCACCTTCGCCTGCCATGGTGCGATCAGCCCATCACGTAGACATTCGAAGACCTCGGGCAGCCTGTCCCGCAGGGCGACCGCCTCATTCAGCAGGACCTCCGCGTCGTGGCGGGTCATGTTTCGAAGTTTCGCGATCCGGGATGCGCAGTCGGCGAAACCATCCACGATGAAGCCGTCGGATCTCTCACGTGCGGCGACCAGACGGTCGAACATGACTGCAACCGAGGCATATTCGCAGTAGGCGAGGTAGGACCGACCATGATCGATATCGACCAAGCCGAGCAGCAGGTCGTTGATCGGTTCCTCATCCGGATATGACGGATCGATGCCACCGACGAACGCGGCGGGCAGTTCCTGCCACGACACCGACGATGAGAACACGACGAGCCTTCCAGAGTTGCGGACACGACCACAGGACCCTCGTCGTCATCAACCCTGGTGCCGCGAATCAACCGCCGCGCCGAACTTCGCTCATCGTCTTCGATCCTGCTGAAACCAACCTATAACGAGGCACCGACAAGTTTCGATCACTCGCCGGTGATCGACCGACAAGAAGGAGAATCATGATTGCCGTGCTCGATCCGGGTCGCTCACCACGCCCATCTCGCTGATCAAGCACTGTGCTGCCGCCGAGGGCGACAGCAGCTTCCTGGTTGCCGATGACGTGGCACTCGACGACACCGCCGAACACCACCTGATCGGCGCCGTGAACCTGCGGTTTGCCTACCTGGGATTGATCAGCGACGTCGCTCGGCATGCCGGCCATGCCGACATCCTCGTCGAGCAGATCCGAGCGAGCGACCGGCGCCCCGATGAGTGAGCCGCCACGACCTCGACTTCGTTCACGGGTGCTCGGCGTGCAGAGTCGGCAAGGTGTATCGGCCGGTCGCGATCGCCTCGTCGCCGCCGTAGGCCCGCACGATCACGGTGAACGGGCCGTCCGGCGCCGGCAGCCAATTGGCCTGCGCAGCTATATCATCGGGCCTCTCATGCGAGATGTGCAATGTGAGGGACCCGTCGTCGGCATAGACGATGCCGGGCGTGCGGTCGCCGATGGAGTAGCGATCGATGGGATTTGCGACCAGGAGTCGTTCGGGGAGGCGGTACATGGTGGCCGACCAGAAAAACTTCACCTTCGGCAGAGCGTCGGGGCCGAAGGTGACGGTGTGGACCGTCGACCCGTCGGGCAGCTTTCCATCGGAGTCCTTCAGCCACCCGGCGTACCATGCCTCACTCGCCGGAAGACCGTAGATACCCTTGGCGGCCGCCATGTTTCGCTTGGTGTACTCACCGGCCATCTCGTCGTGAGTGCCGAAGATCCCGATCGACGACGCGAGCTGGTCGGCATTCAGTTGGAGATCGGCTTTCGCCTCTGCCATCCCGGCGGTGAGCTCTGCCCGCTCGTCCTCGGACAACGATTCGAGGCTGAACTCTCCGGAGCCGTCGAGCCCGATCCCGGCCATGCGATCGCGAACGGCTCGATCCTCGTCGAGTACCGGACAGAACTGGAGGAGGAAGTCGAGCAGATGGAAGAATTCCGTGGTCTGGGTGAACTTCTCCTCATCCCATGCCGGCCACGCAGGTGCTGCCGTGGGTGCCGGGGAGTCGCCACCGGAGAACGCACTCAGCGGCTCGACGCGATAGGAGCGCTGGATGGCGCTCATCGACTCGACCCCGTCGGGCATCAGGGAGGTGCGGGTGAGGCTCCCGACGAAGTCGGTGGCCGAGCGGATGACGCCGTCGATGCCCGGAGGGGTGTCACCCGCCCAGGACGGCCCTGCGATCAGGTACGAACCCGCGTTCGGTCCGGTGGTCACCGCACCGACGTAACCGGCGTAGATGGTGTACAGGTCGTGGAACGGCAGGATGTAGTACCGGTCGATGGCCGGCACCGTCACCACGTAGGGCTCGGCACGCAGGTCGAGCCACAACCATGAATACGGGGTGTCGTTGTTGGGGGTGACGATGTCGGTGTTCTCGGGGCGCGCAGGCTGCGGATAATGCCGGTACTCCCCGAAACCGCCGGTGTAGCGCGGATCGTTCACATCGACGGCCTGCGCGTAGAGGGTTCGGTAGTTCTCCACCATGGCGTATCCGAACGCGAAGGCATCCTTCGCGACCTGGCGGATCGACGACGTCGGCATCGAGAACTCCATCCTGTGCGGGACGTGGGCGTGCTTTCAGCATGCCCTACGCAACGACGACGACGTCACTTCTTTGTACGACGGCTCCCGCCATGCCAGTCCTCTTGCACGCCCACCTCGGCATCGGTCACGCCGAAGGCCGTCAGCTGAGGCTTCTCGCGAAGGCTACGTTTCAGTTCGGCGAAACCGGGGAAGCGGGCAAGACCGATCACATGGTCCCAGAGCGCCACGGCATCGTCGTCGCTCGGCAACCGGCTGATCACGGGCCCGAAGAACGCGACTCCGTCCGGTGGCTCGAACTGGATGATGGGCGTGCCCACGTCCCGCCCGGTCAGCGCCAGGGCCTCATCCGTCTCGGCCTGGATCTCGGCATCGAACGACGAATCGTCCAGCGCCGCAACGTGGTGGTCGGGCAGACCGAGTTCGGCGAGCACGGGACCGAGGAAGTCCGGGGTGCCACGGTGATCGCCACCGTCGACGGTGTACGTGCCGCTGTGGGTGTCGAAGATGCGGGTGCCGAACGCCGCATAGAGGGAATCGACCGCCGCCCGACCATGCTCACGCCGAACGCTTGCGGTGGCCCGCAGCAGTCGAAGGCCGGCCGTGTGACCGGCCTCGTACTCCGGCGGGAAATGTGCGTCGTAGTCGATATGGGCGTTGAGCCGGCGCAGCGAGATGAACCGCCAGTCGACGGTGTAGTCGCGCTGTGCCCGCACCTTGCGGACCCACTTGCTGGTCATCCAGGCGAACGGGCACACCGGGTCGAAGTAGAAGTTGATGTCGGCATCGGCCATCGAAGTCATCTCTTTCGGTTGCGGTCCTGTCATCCACGATAACGCCGATCACCGCGCGGTCGGGTCGGCCTCCAATCGGGCCAGAACGGCGTCGAGATCCTGCCGCGACCACCACCCACCGTCGCGGACCACCCCGGCGACGTCGTGTAGTGCGGTGTGGTCGATGAGTGGATCTCGGTCGAGTAGAACGAGGTCCGCATTGAATCCGGCCGCGACCCGACCATGAGTGTCGCCCCGGCCGAAGAACCGTGCCGGCTCCGACGTCGCCATCTGCAGGATCTTCAGCGGCGTCAGCCCGGCGGAGGCGAGGTGGTCGAACTCGTCGTGCAGCGCGAAGCCGGGAATCACCCAGCCCGCCCCATTCGCGTCGGTGCCCGCGATCATCGGCACGCCGGCCTCGGCGAACACCTTCGTCATCCGCAACTGGGCTTCCCAATGGTCACGCAGCGCGGCGCGAGTCGCCTCGGGGAGCTTGTCGAATCGGTGTGTCGCCTTGCGCCATCGTTTGATCTCGGCCGCGTCGATGTACTTCAGGCGCGGATCATGTTGGTGTTCGGTAGCATCGGGAAACTGCTGGGTGTGTAGGCGGATCAGTGTCGGACACTGCCAGGTCTCGTGTTCGATGAACAGCGCAGCGAGCTCTGCCGCCTTGTCAGCGTCGAAGGTGTCGTCGGCGCGGGTGAGTTCCGCGGCGGCCGTGGGAGAGGTGCGTGTCGCCGGATTCACCACCAGTCGCGCGATCAGCTTGCCGACGATCCGATCCATACCCGGGATCTTCACGCCCGGTATCCGGATCTGTTTCGGTGGCACCGCTCGGATCTCCGCTTCGCAGCACGAGGTGGCCGCAAAGACCGTCGGTCCGGGACCCAGGTGCTCGATGCAGCGCATTCCCCCGTGCGCGGCGTCACGGGGATCGACGTCGCCGGGAAGATGACCCGCCAGCGGGATCCCCAGGCGGGTGGCCTCGGTGAGCGCTGCGAGAAAGCCGTCATGCTGCGTCATCCCCGCCTTGATGAAGTCGGCGCCCTGCTCGTGCTGGGCGCGCACCTCGTCGGTGGCGGCCTCGGCAGTGGCGGCATTCATGGGAGTCAAGAGCATGCCGGGGGTGGCGAGTAGTTCCGGCGCGCCGGTCGGCGCCGGAAGTCGGCCCGCGGCGCGGTCGGCGAGCAGCGCGGGACTGCCCGACATCTGCCGGAACCCGACCACCCCGTTCGCGAGCATGAGTGCGTACGCGCCGGCGACGTCGTCGGGGGTGTTCAGCGCGTGGGCGTGACCGTCGATGAAACCGGGTACGACGAATCGACCGCTGCCGTCCACGCTCTCGACATCGCGGACCTCGTCTTGGGCGGCGTCGATCAACGCGATCTTCCCTGCTGTGATCCGGATGTCGCGATGCGGGACGAGGGTGCCGCCGAGGACGTCGACGACGGTGACGTCGCGGATGACGAACGAGTCCCGGATCGCGGGTGTGGTGACGTAGTGCGTCATGATTCCGGGGTTCTCCTCAAGAGGGTGACCGCGTTGTCGGCAACCCGCGTGCGCCAGGGATCGTCGGCGTCCGGCCAGTTGTCGTCCAACTGCTTGGCCAGCAGGTCGACAGCAAAGGCCGGGGTGAAGCAGTAGTCGCTGCCGTAGAGCAGATGGTCGGTACCGAATCGACGAGTGAATGCACCCAGCTGATCGGGTATCGGGGCGCCGGCCAGATCGAACCATAGGCTTTCCCAACCGAGATCGCCGTCGACGTCGGCGGAGACCAACCCGGCCAGGCGGAACAGTTCGACGCGACTGAGCATCGTCGGCAACACGGCGCCGCAATGCGGGACCACGAACCGGATGTCGGGATGACGAAGCAGCACGCCGGCTGTGGCGAGATGGACGATCGTGCGCGTGGTGTCGAAGAGATACTCGAGCAGCGGTGCGGGGTAGCCGGTCAGCGTCGGATCGAAACCTGGTGGCGCGGTCGGGTGGACGAACACCACCGCCTTCTGCGCGGCCAATTCCTGCCACAGTGGTTCGAGGGCCGGAGCGCCCAGATACACACCGTGCGCGTTGGACTCGATACCCACACCCACACGGCCGGGGACGTCCCGGGTTCGTCGGGCCTCGTTGATCGCGCCGTCGACGTCCGGCAGGGGGAGTGTGGCGAAATACTCGAACCGGTTGGGATGATCGTGATGGAGACCGTGCATGAAATCGTTGACCGCGACGGCCAGCGAACCTGCCGCCGCATCATCGCCGAAATGCACTCCGGGAGAGGAGATCGACAGTACGGATCGGTCGATGCCGACCTGATCCATCATCGCGAGATGGTCCTGGACAGACCATTCCGGCCACGCAGGCATCGCGTCGGGCGTGATGTGTCCGGCGGTCTTCGCGGCGTCGACGTACCAGTCCGGTAGGACGTGGGCGTGGACGTCGACGAGTTCACCGCTCACCGGAAACTCCTGTCCGGTCTGCGTATTTCGCGAAGTAGCGCAGAGCGTCCGGATCATCGACGGTGTCGACGCCGGTGACCTGCATCAGCGGTCGTCCCCGGATCAGGCGTTTCACCGGGACCTCCAACTTCTTGCCGGTGCGCGTGTGCGGGATGGCAGGCACCTCGATGATGTCATCTGGGACGTGGCGTGGCGATGCCTTCGATCGAATCGCGTCACCGATCCGTCTGCGTAGGTCGTCATCGAGGACGCCGCCATCGGCCATCACCACGAACAGCGGCATCCAGTAGCCCGACCCCTCGAGCTCGGCTCCCACGACGAGAGACTCACGGATCTCGGGGAAGTCCTCGACGACGTCGTAGATGTCGGCACTGCCGAGCCGGACACCCTGACGATTCAGCGTGGCATCCGACCGGCCGGAGATGACGAGGCTGCCGCGCTCGGTGACCGTCACCCAGTCGCCGTGGCGCCAGATACCC
Source organism: Gordonia sp. DT101 (assembly GCF_049844895.1). Lineage (NCBI taxonomy): Bacteria > Bacillati > Actinomycetota > Actinomycetes > Mycobacteriales > Gordoniaceae > Gordonia > Gordonia sp. DT101. The sequence goes on from NZ_JBNCLX010000001.1 coordinate 1,238,943, forward strand.
GGATAGACATCGAAATACGCGTCCCGATAGCGGCTTCCGTCCGGATCGTTCCAGAACGCCACCGGCATCGACGGCATCGGAGTGGCGATCACCAATTCGCCGACCTCGCCGACGACCGATCGACCGTCGGTGTCCCACGCCTGCAGGTCGACACCGAGTAACGGCGCCGAGATCTCCCCCGGCCAGACCGGCGTGGTGGGGGCGCTGCCGGCGAATCCGCTGACCACATCGGTGCCGCCACTGGTGGACGCCACCTGGACATGAGCACCGAGTTCGTCGTGCACCCAGTGATAACTCTGCGCGGGCAGCGGTGCACCGGTGCAGCCGATGGCTCGCAACGCGGACAGATCGAAGGCGGTGGCGGGACGGAGACCTGCCTTGGCGCTTCCCGCCAGGTAGCCCGGGCTGACACCGAGAACCGAGACGCGGTGGTCGGCGGTGATCTCCCATAACCGTTCGGGTCCTGGGTGATTGGGGCTGCCGTCGTAGAGGACGATGGTGGCCCCGACCAACAGTCCGGATACCACCATGTTCCACATCATCCAGTTGGTGGTGGTGTACCAGAAGAACCGCTCACCGGGCCGGAGATCGTTGTGGAGCCCGAGCAGCTTCAGGTGGTCGATCACCACGCCGCCGTGTGAGTGGACGATGCCCTTCGGTACACCCGTCGTCCCCGACGAAAAGAGCACCCACAGTGGATCGTTGAATTCGACGCGGACGAACTCGGGTTCGGCGGGGTCGGAGACGACGTCGTCCCAGTCGGCCACGCCCGGGGTGTCGGTGGCATCGGGCCAGGAGCCGAGAATCGGCACCTGTAGCACCGCCCGCAGTGTGGGCACCGAAGCTCGCAGTTGCTCGACCTCGGCCCGCCGGTCATGCGCCTTCCCGTTCCAGCGGTACCCGTCCGCCGCGATCAGGACGGTCGGTTCGAGCTGGCCGAGCCGGGCCGCGGCACCCGCGGCGCCGTAGTCCTGTCCGCAACCCGACCAGATCGCGCCGATCCCGGTGGTGGCCAGCAACGCGACGACGGGATGAACGGAGTTCGGCAGGTATCCGACGACTCGATCGCCCCGACCGACGCCTTGTGTCCGCAACCATCGCTGCAACGATCCGACCATGCCGCGCAACCCATCCCAGGTGACCTCCGAAGTGGTACCCGCCTCGTCCACCGCAATGATGGCGATCTCGGTGCCGTCGTCGGTACCGTGGCGTCGTAACGCGTGTTCGGCGTAGTTGATTCGCGCACCGGGAAACCATCGGGCGCCTGGCATCGTCGAATCCGGTAAGGCGACGTCCGGAACGTCGTCGGCCTGCACGTCGAAGAAGTCCATGACCGCCGACCAGAAGTCTCCGACCTGCTCGGTCGAGTAGGTCCACAGATCGTGGTAGGTCGGGTGGTCGACGCCGGTCTGTGCGGAGACGAACTCGGCGAACCGGGCGATCTGGGTGTTCGCGGAGTCGTCGGAGGGTTGCCAGATCGGGGTGATGTCGGGGGTCATGGGATCCTCGTGTTGTGCGGGAGGGGTTTCGATACGCGGCAGGCTCGCTGCGCTCGCTCGTCGCTACTCAACCGGCGGGTAGGGGCTCAGCCAGCGGCGGCGGCATTTCCGCCGATCGAGTGGCCCGGAGCGCCAGCGGAGGGCGTATCGAGATCAGACAGCGCTGTGCACGCCGGACATCAGCGCACCGAGGTCCTCCGGTGCCAGGAACGACGGGGGCGGTGGCGGGCCCCAGCTGAACAGACCCTTGGCCCCTTCGAACACCTCGGGCGTCCACAGCTGGTCGTCGACGATGGAGTCCATGTCGGAGTAGTACTCGCTGAAGTTGCCTGCCGGATCCTTGAGGTACCAGAAGAAGTTGGAGCCTGCGTGATGACGGCCCAGACCCCAGACGTGACGATCGGGATCGGCCTCGAGCATGCGCGTCGCGCCGCGACCGATGTCGTCGACGTCGTCGAGCTGCCACGACGTGTGGTGCAGGAAACTGACCGGCGCCTGCTGCACCAGGACGTTGTGATGGTCGGTGGAGCAGCGCAGGAACGCGGCCAGGCCCTTGACCTCGTCGCTGACCTTGAATCCGAGGCCGTGGTTGAAGAAACGCTGCGTCACAGCATGATCGGTACTGCCGATGACGGCGTGACCGAGCTTGCGGGGCTTGACCGGATTCTCCCGGAGGATGCCCGGCGCTCGGCAGGTCTTGCGCTCGAGACGGCCCGGCCCGTTGTAGGGCGTCGGCTCCACATGGGTCTGGGTGATCCGGGGCTGCACCTCGACCACGGCACGCAGGCCGGTGGCCTGCTCGGTCGCCGCGATGCTGGTGGCCGTCCGGTCGAACGGGATGCCCAGCCCGTTCAGATTGTGGGCGATCTGGTCGATGTCGTCGGGGCTGTCGGCGCCGACGGTGAGTCCGATCAGCCGACGCGACGGCGCATCGAGGATCCGGAGTTGGCGCCCGCCGTCGACCGTTGACAGCCAACCGTCAGCTTCCTCGGTGAGGCCGAACTCCGAGTAATAGGAACGGGTTTCCGCGACGTTCGGCACACCCACGGTGACCGAGGCGAGACGATGCAAGCTCATGATGATGCTTCCTGGGAGGTTGCGGAGACGAAGGTCTGGTGGAGTTCACCGATGCCGGAGATCCAGCTGTCGAGACGTTCGCCCGGCGCGAGGAAACGTTTGGGATCGCGCCCGGCGCCGACCCCGGATGGGGTACCGGTGAAGATCACGTCGCCCGGATAGAGGGTCACGTTGCGCGACAAGGTCGCGACCAGTTGGGAGACCGAGAAGATCAGCTCGCGGGTGCGGCCCTTCTGCATGTCCTCACCGTCGATGGTGCAGCCGAGTTCGAGGTCGTCACGGTCGGCGAGCTCGTCCGGTGTGACCAGCCACGGTCCCTGCGGAGAGAATCCAGGGAAGGACTTGCCGAGACCGAACTGCGGTGCCGGACCACGGGTCTGGGTGATCCGTTCACTGATGTCCTGCCCTACCGTCAGCCTGGCGACGTGATCCCAGGCGTCGCTCTCGGCGATGTCGGTGGCCTCGCGACCGATGATCGCGACGAGTTCAACCTCCCAGTCGACCGCGCCGTTCTCGGGGATGACGACGGTGGTGTCGGGGCCGGAGAAGCTGGACACGTACTTGGTGAAGACCGGCGGCAGGTGTGTCGGCGACTCGAAACCGGATTCGGCGGCATGCTCGTCGTAGTTCAGGCCGACGGCGAACACCTGACGCGGCCGGGGTGACGGCGCGCCGAGGCGGGCGCGGTCGATGGGCGAGATGTCCGCGGACGAGACGTCGAAAGAGGCTGCCCAATCGGCGAGTTCGGACCATCGGTCATAGACGGATACCAGGTCGGGCCCGAAGCGTCCGTCGGACGCGGTGGCGATGTCGATACCCTGTTCGGCGCCGGAATCCCCGGTCACCAGGACCGCACGGTCGTCGTGGTTGGCAATACGCATGAGTGAGTTCTCCTTTGGTGGTATCGGGTCAGACCATCGGGGTGATCGGCTCTTCGACCCCGAGAAGGGCCTTGCCGTAGACCTCGTAGCTGACGGCCGGCGCGACGATGGCATGCCGGGCTCCGGTGGCCGAGTCGCGCCAGATCCGTTGCAGAGGGCTGACTTCCGCGAAAGACCCGGCACCGTGGGCGGAGAGCAGAATGTCGATGGCGCGGGTGATGCACTCGGCGACGTAACCTGTGTCGGACCGGACCCTGGCCCGGGCCAGGTAGTCGGGGTACTCGCCACTGGCTGCCGCAGCATCGATGTCGTCGGCGGCACGATAGGCGTGCAGGTGGGCGGTGTCGATCAATCGAGCTGCTTCGGCGATCTGCAGCTGGAAGGCGGTGGACTCCTTCTGCGAGGTGAAGAAGGTGTAGGAGATGGGTTTCTTCGGCGCTTTCTCGATGACGAAATCGAGTGCTGCCCGGCCCATTCCGAGCTGCGGTCCGACGAGCACCAGCGCGAGTACCGGTACGAGTGCGGAGCGGTAGAGCACCTCGTCGGTGTGCTCGGTGGCATAGTTGCCGACGAGGGCCGGCGGCACACTCATCACACGGTGGTCGGGTACGAAGATGTCGTCGGCGATGAGGCAGTTGCTGCCGGACGAGCGCATCCCGGCGACGAACCAGGTCTCCTCGAATTCCATGTCCTCGCGTGGGATCAGGGCAGTTCCCTGGTCGATCACATTCCCGTCGGCGTCGGTGATCGGGATGCCCATCGCGGCCCAGGTGGCGTGCCACGATCCGGAGTTGTAGAACCACTTGCCGGTGACCCGATAGCCGCCCTCGACCTTGCGGGTCTCGGCGGTGGGGGCCAGCACCCCGGACACCTTGGCGTCGGGATCGGCACCGAACACCTCGTCCTGTGCCTTCTCCGACATGAGGCCCACGAGCCAGTTGCAGACATTGGTGAGGGTGACCACCCACGATGTGCCGCCGTCGGCCTCGGCTACGGCTGCCGACACATCCATCATGGTGCGCATCGACGTCTCGTACCCTCCGTACCGCTTGGGGACCGAGATCCGGAACAGGCCGGCGTCGGTGAGCGCCTGGATGCTCTCCTCCACGACGCGGCGGTCCTGCTCACCCTGGGCGGCGTTACGCGCCAGCAGTGGCTTCAACGCATGCGCTCGAGCGACGAGTTCGGCGGCGGTCGGGACCTCGGCCGGGGTCGGGTCCTCGGTGGGTGCGGTGGGTGCGGTGGCTGTGGTGGTCATACTCGTCTCCTGATGTCGTGAATGGAAGTGGATCGGGCGGCGGTGAATCAGCTTGCGCAGGCGGTTATCTGATCGATGATGGCTGGCCGGCTGCGAACAGCGAAATGCGAGTGGGTACCAAAGGTCCGGTGTCCGTAGACAAGTGGTGGCCGGTGGGTGGATGCGGCATCGGTGACGGCGCCGATGAGCAGCAGGTGATCGCCTGCCTCGACGGTCTGGAACAGCTCGCAGGCCGCCCAGCCGGCCACCTCGTCAAGACGCGGCAGCTCGCCGGCGAGGGTCCACGGTGTAACGGCGAAGCGATCCGCGGCGCGGGAGGCGAAGGTCATCGCGACGTCATCCTGAGCCGAGTTGAGGATGTTCACGCCGAACCTCCCGGTGTCGAGGATGCGGGCCAGCAGACTCGAACGATGGTCGAGCGCGATGGACAGGAGTGCGGGGCGCAGGGAGAGCGAGGCCAGCGAGCTCACTGTGGCGCCGTGCGGACCGTCGGTGTCAGCGGTCGTGACGACCGTGACGGGTGCACATACCCCTGCCATCAGATCGCGGAACTGTTGATCGAGCATCGCCCGGCACCTCCAAATAAACATGATTAATTACTTGGATCACAGCCTGCGTGTGACACGGGTCACTTGTCAAGGAAATTCGTCAGATTCATCATGATTAATTACGGAAGCGGGCCGAGACCGTGAATAGTCGCAGTTCAGCTGCGGTGTCAGGAAGCGGATGCGACTGATTCGGGCCGCAGGATCATCGTCGGATCGGTGCGACGCAGTGCGGCAACGGCCGCATCGGCGTCTCGCGCGGTGAGCGCGCCGACCAGATCCTCGACGGCCTGAGCGAGCCCGCCGAGGTACACCGGGACTTGTTCGCGGGCCGCGTCCAGGTGGGCCTGCAGGTGTGAGGTACCGACGTCCATGATGCTGAGGTAGAGGCTGTTGAGAAGTTGGCTGCTGCCGATGCCGGCGAAGTATTCGTGCACGTTCCAGGCAGCCCAGACGAAGCCGGACAGATCACCGGAGGCGCGGGTTCGGCGGACATCGGTCAACCGTTCGTCGAGGGCACGCAGGTCGTCGTCGGTGAGAGCGCTCATGACCTCGGTCACGAGCAGGGGTGCGAGTGCGTCTCGGATCTGAATCGACTCGGGCAGAGACGAACTGTCCGCCGCAGCCGCACGAAACCAGCCGTTCATCCGCGAGAGCGGCGAGGGATCGGTCGCGAAGATGCCGCCACCCGGGCCCGGTCGTGAGGTGATGACGCCGCGTTCCTGGGCGAGCTTGATGGCCTCGTTGACCGTGCCGACCGACACCTCGCAGATACCGCGGATGTCGTCCTTGCTGCCGATTCGCTCGCCTGCGGGAAGTCCGGCTGCCAGGCGGGCGATCTGATTGGCGGCCAGCTCGGCCCGCGACAACCCGATTGTGACGGTCCCCGGCAGGCTGATGGGGCGCTGCCACATCTCCGGCGCGTAGGCCGGGATGTCGGGTGGCCCCTGGTCGGGGATGTCGGCGGGCACGTGTCGATGGTAACGCGAATCCATCATGATCAATCGTGGAGTCACCACGGGGTGGGCGTGCGACCGCCGCTCAGCGTGCGTCGATCTGTGCCAGGCCCCGCCGAATCGTCTCCTCCACCTCGCCGACGTTCTCCCGATGTCGCTGCGCGGCAGCATGTTCGTTCATCTCTTTGGCCGATCGAACGAGCGTCTCAGGGCAGCAAGATCGCCTTGAACACCCCTGGTATCCGGCCCCAACCCGGGTGAGCGGCGTAATGCGTGAGCGCCTTCGACGCCGAGGTGTTGGCCTTGGAGGTGACCAGCCAGGGCATCGGCGGTGCCATCGACGCCTCTCCGCCCAGCCACGAGCGTGGGAACGGGCGGAACGGTCCGTTCACCACCACCCGTTCGGGGCCGGCGATCAGCCGGGCGTTGTGGACAACACCGATACCGCTGCCCACGTCGTCGAGTGTGTTGCCCGGGAAGGCGCCCCACGGCATCACCGGGGCGAGGTATCCCGTGGCCGACCAGCAGTTGATCCCGATGGTGCCGTAACGCAGATCGGCGATCGCTTCGGTGAAAGCAGGCCCCATCGCCTTCCGATCATGCGGGGCGACAATGAGACTGGCGCCGAGAGTGCCCACGAGGCGGTCATTGGCGAACCGAACCGCATTGCGCAGGAAGTCGGCTCCGACTCCGGGAATAGTGGTGTGACCCAGTACGGGCGAGAAGTACTCGGTCCGGTAGAGCTCGTCCGACGTCGAATCGCCCACCTCGATCAGCATCCGGCCACCGTGACGTTCGGCGCCGGGATACGCGTGGTGGGCCCGGGCCATGTTGCGGTCACTGCCCGGATACCAGTTGCCTCGCGGAGGCAGGCTGTCGAAGACCTTCCGGATCGCGTCGAGGAACTGCGCGCGTTGCGGCCAGGCCGAACTCATGATCATGGCCTGACCGGCGATGCAGTTGTGGCCGCTGTTCTGCAGCTTCTGCGTCGCGACGTTCTCGGCCTGGTAGGTGAGGTCGGCGTCGGACCATTTTCCGGGTACGACGATGATGGGCGAGACACCGCCGAGTTCACTGGTGATCGGTTTCGCCATCAATGGTGTGTGGGCCGCGCGCCGGTGCTCGCCCTCGGTGCCGCGACCCCAGACGATGGCATCGTGGGTGGATGCGCTGCCGGTGATGTGGACATGTCCGATCTGCGGATGGCTGGTGATGTACTCACCGACATCGCCCTCGCCGTTGATGATTCGTAGGATGTCATGCCGGATCAGCGGAGCGAAAGCCTTCTCGTACACCGGTAGTAGTTCGGCGAAGGTCGGATTCAGCTTGAGTAGGCTGACGCGGTTGTGGGCGACGAGTTGGTACAGGGCATCGAGTGGTCCGATGAGTGTGGCATTGCCTGCGCCCAGGACCAGACCGACGCCGCCACTCTCGGTGGGACGTCGTGGGGCGAGCCCGGCCGTCGCGCGCACCTCGTCGATCCCGACACCCGGCGGCATCCAGATCTCGCCGATGAAACCGTTGAGCAGCAACGCTTCCTGCGCGCCATGTGGCAACACCTCGAGGGTGATCCGCCCGCCGGGTGCCCGGCCGACCGGTACTCCGTCGACCGGGTTGCCGCCCCTGGCCAGAGTGGTCAGGGTCTGCGCCGTCGCGGTGAGGGTCGCCATGGTGATGTAAGGGCCGACGAGCCACTCTTCGCCGTGTACCGATGGTGGGGTCTGTTTGATCCGGATCGCCGTGTCGGCCCACTCGGCCGCGTTGTCGCGCACGGTGTCACGGGTCCGGAGAAGGAGCGTTGCGCGTTCGTGAAGCGCCATCGACGCCCACGCGTTCGCCCCGCGTCCGAGCTCGTCGATCAGTCGGTCGAGCTCCGTGTGATCCACGGGATGCGAAATGGTGGTCATACTCACCAAGTGTGACACCGCATGATGTGAACGAGGAGTAGTTTTCGCATCATTTGTGCAGGAAGGTCGGGTTTTCGGCCGTTCCGACGACATGACGTACTCGCGGACTATGAGATGACGTCTGCGTCGATCGTGAGGACCACGAAGAGCGGATCTGTCACGATGGCCGCGGGTGTGCCGGCCTCGACGTCGACATAGGCTCGGAGACCCGGCATGACCGGCCGGCTGATGCTCACCTGTCCGACCTCACCTCGGACGACCGATCGCGGTACCCCCTCGCCGCCGTTGATGTCCAGGTCTGGATCGGACAGATCGACGCTCAGTCGTTCCCCGCGCGCAGGGACGGTGGTGCCGAAGATCTCCGCCGGGCCGGTGAGATGCACTGTACGGACGGCACGCTCGCGGGCGGCACGGTACTCGGCGACCTCGTCGGGGCCGGGCTCGGTGATGGTGTCGATGGCGAGCCCGACGACCACGCCGCCGACGGATCGAACCTCGCCGGTGCGGTCATCCTCGGCCGCCGAGTGCGGGTGCCGTTCTGCCGCAGTGACACTGGTGTACTCCCGGGAGCCCGATACGAGGTGCCACTCGTCTCCCGCGCGCCGGGCGAGGGTCGAGGTTTCATACACCGCGGTGATGGTGGCGACGACCTCGGGGCGAACGGGTGCGGTCTCATGCCACGACATGGACAGCATCAGCGCTCGGCCTCGCGGATCATCGAGGTCCGGTGCCCAGTGTGCCGAGCCACCGGGAAAGCGGATCAGGTCGAGATCGCTGTCCCAGGATGTCGGCGCCGGCACCAGAAACCGATGGTCCGGATCTGCCGGAAACGCGGACAGGCTACCGGTGACCTGTGCGCCCTGGGTGGGAGTGGTGCCGCAGCAGCCGTACTCCCAGGACGAGATGTGCGCGTAGACGGGATCGTGTGGAGGAGAGGCCAAGATGATCACGAATTGCATCGGGAGGTGGACGGCCGCGGCACGAACGCCCCGGGTCCCGATGTACCTGTCGGTCCAGGCTAGGCCGACTGCCTCGACTCGGCAAGATGCAGATTGGCTGTTCAGGGCAAGGAGTCACGGCGGATCAGTGCGATATGGATTGAGCTGTAGGTCTTTACCGACGGGAACCAACCCAGCGCCCGCATTCCGTAGCCGGATCGCGGCCCTCGGAACTTCACGAAGCCTTGGTCGCTGGCGTCAACGAGCTTCGCGGCCATGTCGTCGTGCAGGATGCTGCGCTTGTTCTGCGCGTCTCGGGCACGCCTGTACAGCGCCTAATTGACCAGCGTGGCCCGACCGTCCGCCATCAAGGAGTAGATAGTGCGACAACATCGGTCGGCTGGTCGACGGCCGACCTCTCGAACGGGTGGTCTGGCCGGTCGGCTGAGGTGGGTTCCTCGACACGACGCCTGCGAGGTCCACGCCACGGATCGGGGAGCAGCATCCCGGCCGCTGCCACCAAGAGCACCGAGATCAGCACATCACTGGGGCGGTGCCAGCCGGCCGCGACGAGCGAGACGCCGATCACCGCGGCCCAGCCTCCGAGCACGATGCCGATCAATGGGCGCAGCACCGGGGGAGTGGCAAGGATCAGCACCACGGCGACGGCAGTGACCGCCGCGGCGTGGCCGCTCGGTGCCGAATTGGCGGTCTCGGTGATCCAATCGTGGAGTTGCGGACGGGTCAGGACGTGGTCGCGCAGGATGCGGGCAACCAGGATGGCGGCCGGTGGAAACGAGAGCAATGCCACGGTCACGATCAGCGTGTGCCGGGCCTCGGCGCGCGAGCGGAACCGTCCGAGCTGGATCAGCACCACGACGGCGGCTGCGACCCCCAGCCACAGCAGCGGGTTGGAAACGATGTCGATCGTGACGATGGCCGGTACGTCGGCCTTCGGGATACGCCGACCGGCGTCCAGGAGCCACTGGTCGATGCGTTGGCCGGTCGGTGTCCGCACCGCGACCAGGAAGACGGCTGCGGCGGCCAGGACGAGTGCGGCCGCGACCATCACTGCGCGTGAGAGGGAGGGGGTGCGCCCAGTGACAGTCGCGGCCATGTGAGCAACGCTAGAGGGTGAGTCTGGGAGCGACCTGGACGAAACCTGAGGACCACCGATGTGCCGCGAAGATGTGCCGCGAACACTCCGACCGAACGGCCAGATCTGTGTACAGTTGTGCACCAGGGGGTGGGAGGAGCCTGTATGGACCTTTTGAAGTGGAGCAAGCGCCCGGCGGCCGACGTCGAGGCGAAGAAACCCGAGGTCAACATCGTGCGGGGCCTCATCGCCCGCGCGACCACGCCATTGTTGCCCGATGACTATCTGCACCTCATCAATCCGCTGTGGAGTGCGCGTGAATTGCGCGGCCGGGTCGTCCACGTCGAGCGTGAGACCGAGGATTCCGCGACGGTCACCATCCGCACCGGATGGGGTTTTCCTGAGTCGTACAAACCCGGCCAGTACGTGGGGATCGGGCTGCAGGTCGGCGGGCGCTGGCATTGGCGGTCCTATTCGCTGACCTCGATCGGTAGTTCGGACGATCGGAAGATCGCGATCACGGTGAAGGCGAATCCCGACGGGTTCCTGTCGACGCACCTCGTCGACGGTGTCAGTCCCGGGACGATCATCCGTCTCGCAGCGCCCAAGGGCGACTTCCATCTGCCCGAGCCGTTGCCCGACAGCATCCTGTTCCTCACCGCGGGCAGTGGTATCACGCCGGTCATGTCGATGCTCCGGTCCGTGAGCTCACGCGAGCAGCAGCCCGACATCGTGCACGTGCACTCGGCGCCCACCCGAGACGACGTCATCTTCCTCGAGGAACTCGAGGGCATGGACTCCGACCTGGTGTCTTACAGTCTGCAACTGCAGCTCACCCGCGAGCACGGTAAGTTCGAACTCGACCAGCTCGATGCCGAGGTCCCGGATTGGCGTGACCGTTCGTGCTGGGCCTGCGGGCCCGTGGCAATGCTCGATACCGTCGAGGAGCGCTATGCCGACGAGGGGCTCCGCGACCAGCTCCACATCGAGCGGTTCGCCATCGCACGGACCGATGTGGGTGGTGAAGGCGGGACGGTCACGTTCACCAAATCTGGTAAGACCACTGAGATCGACGGCGCCACCACACTTATGGAGGCAGGCGAAGGACTGGGAATCCAGATGCCGTTCGGCTGCCGGATGGGCATCTGCCAGACCTGCGTTGTTCCATTGGCCGGGGGCTACGTGCGCGACCTGCGCAGTGGCGATGAGCATCGTGAAGGAGATCGAATCCAGACATGTATCAGCACCGTGTCTGGAGAATGCACACTCGACCTGTAAAGGGGAGCAATGGCGATCACCGACATTGATCAATACGCACACCTGACCGACGCCGACGTCGAGGCATTGGGCGCAGAGCTCGATGCCATCCGGCGGGACATCGAGGAAGAACGCGGCGAGTCGGATGCCCGCTACATCCGGCGCTCGATCACCATCCAGCGCAGCCTCGCCGCCACCGGTCGTGTGGTGCTCATGTTCAGCAACCGCAAGCCGGCATGGGTGGCAGGAACCGCCATCCTCGGTCTGGCGAAGATCGTGGAGAACATGGAACTCGGGCACAACGTGATGCACGGGCAGTGGGACTGGATGAACGATCCGGAGGTCCATTCATCATCCTGGGAGTGGGACACCACGTGCCCGAGCGTGCAGTGGAAGCACTCCCACAACTTCGTCCATCACAAGTACACCAACATCGTCGGGATGGACGACGACGTGGGTTACGGGATTCTGCGGGTGACCCGCGACCAGCCGTGGGAGTGGTGGAACGTCGGGAACCCGTTCTATAACCTCACCCTCGGTACCTTCTTCGAATACGGTGTGGCGCTCCATCATCTGGAGACCGAGAAGCTCCGCAAGAAGGAGAAGTCCTACCGGCAGGCCTTCAAGGATCTGCGGATCATCGGTCGTAAGGTCGGTAAGCAGGCGGCCAAGGACTACCTGATCTTCCCGGTCCTTGCCGGTCCCAATTGGAAGTCGAACATCACCGCCAACTTCACCGCCAACATCATTCGCAACTACTGGTCGTACATGGTGATCTTCTGCGGTCACTTTCCGGACGGTGCCGAGAAGTTCACCGTCGAGGAGTACGAGAACGAGGACCAGCCGCGCTGGTATCTCCGACAGATGCTGGGATCGGCGAACTTTCGTGCCGGACCGCTGATGCGTTTCATGAGCGGCAACCTGAGCCACCAGATCGAACACCACCTGTTCCCCGATCTGCCGAGCAATCGGTACGAGGAGATCGGCGTTCGGGTGCGTGAACTGTGCGACAAGTACGACCTGCCGTATACGACGGGTTCCATTGTGCACCAGTATTTTCAGTCGTTCCGGACCATCGCCAAGCTCGCGCTGCCCAACGCGCTGTTGAAGGCAACGTCCGACGATGCGCCCGAGACTGCCTCGGAGTTGCGGTTCGCCGTGCGCGATGGTGTACAGAACCACTTCGGGGTCGATCCGGTGACCGGTCGGCGTCGGGGTCTACGCACTGCGATGCGGGAACTCAAGAACGCGCCGGTGCAGGCGGCGAGCTGATCGGGCGGCCGCCGTGTCAGGGCGGCCACCCGAGCAACAGTGCGCGCACACTTCTTTCACACTCACTTTTTTCACACTATGGAGTTGTCAAAGGACTGATGCGGTCCCGGCCGGATGAACCGTTGTTTGCCGGGTGCGAGAAATCAATTGCGCTGGGACGGTTGAGCGCTGAGCCTGTTGAGCGCTGGGCCAGTTGAGCGTCAGCCGGCCAGTGCGAGGTCGTCGGTGGTCAGCGCGCGTCTGTTGTAGGCACGCAGGGGTCTGCGTCTCGGGTCGACGGTCCGCGGTGGGATGAGCCATGGATGCTGGTCGGAACCGATGAACACCTCCCATCCGTGGTGATGCACATCCGCATGACACGACGGACAGAGCAGGCAGCCGTTCACGAGACATGTGTCCCCGCCGTCTGCCCAGTGACGGATGTGGTGGGCGTGGGTGCGGTCGGCAGGTGCGCCGCACTTGATGCAGCACTGGTCGCGAACGTAGAGGGCCTTGCGTAGGTGTGCCGGGAAGAATCGCTTCTCGCGGCTGATGTCGAGCGGCACCCGTTCGCCGTCGACGATGACGGTGGTGACCGACGTGTCACATGCAAGTGCGCGCATCGTGGCCTCGGTGACCGATCCCATGAGCGCCAACGACGACAACGTCGGAGCGTCGGCCGGCACTGTCAGCAGCACCTGGGTGCGCGGCGCGGACGCGGTGTCGCCACAGCGGGCGGCGATGTCGAGGAGCGTCTCCAGGGCGTCGGCCTGACGACGCTGGGTCGACCGCGCATCCGGTGAGCCGTCGGGTTCTGGCCGGGGCGCTGCCAGCTCGTCGATGGCCGCACGGAACTTCTCGCCGACCTCGACGTCGAGGTCGGCCCGCACCTGGAGTCGACCGTCATCGTCTTTGCCGTGATCGAGCGTGTTGAGCGCCCGATCTTCGGCCGCAGGGAGGCCGCCCTCGCTCGAAGCGGCGATCTGGTTGCCGAGTGTCCGTGCGCGATCCATGATCTCGGCGGGTGTGGCGCCGGAGAAGAACTGTCCGAGAAGATCTGTCACATGTTTATGACGCATCGCCCCATCGATCGGTTCCGGCGATCGTGTCGCGATGTGCTTCATGCCGCGCACGATCGCATCGGTGTGCTCGCCGGAGATGGCGCCGTCGGCAGCGTGCGCGTCCAGGGTCGGGAGTTGTGCCGCCCCGGCCGCGATGCGCAACAGTCGCTGCGCCGCCGACGGCGCAAATCCCATGACGATCAACAACTCTCGAGTGGTCCGTCCGTGATCTTTGGCGATTCCCAGGCGATCGAGTGCACCGGCGAGGACGGCTGCACGATGGTCGATCTGGTTGCGTGCCCTGATGGTCGACTGCATTGCCTCGAATTCGCCGCGACCGCTGAGTTCCGCATCAATACGCAGTTCGCCCAAGATGTCGGTGATGGTGAGATCCCCCGCTGCTCCCATGACCCCACACTACTCGCATGTATGTTCGAGTCAAGAACTAATAGTGGTTTAGCCCAACGACTTTCAGTACCAGCAGTGGACTGCAGTGGACTGCAGTGGACTGCAGTGGACTGCAGTGGACTGCAGTGGACTGCCGTGAACAGGAGTCACAGGAGTCACGCCTTCGGATCTGGCTCCCGACTTCTATGTTGGGGCGGCATCGTGTTCGAACCTACGGGTCGTAGCGTGCCGTAGGTGACCTCGGGGATGACTCGCTGGCTTCCTGCCACCCGTCCGGCCGGAGGGTTGGCTCTAAGAGGGTTCTGTTTCCTCGCGGTCACTGTTCGCTGCCTGGCTCAACACAGGAACGCCGCCCGTCCCTGGGTGGCTGGAAGTCGGAATGCCGGCAGCGGATTGCCACTGTCCACTGCTCGGAAGGCGCACCTCACAGTGATCGTGATCGGTATCGACCCGCACAAGTCCACCCACACCGCTACCGCGGTGAACTCGGCCAACAACCGGGATCTCGGATCTGTGCGGATCAGGTCATCGTTCGACGATTACGCACAGCTCATCACATGGTCCAAGGCGTGGCCGGATCGGATTTGGGCCGTGGAGAACGCTTCCGGGCTCGGGCACCATCTCACGCAGTGGTTGGTCAGCCGCGGTGAGGCGGTCGTCGATGTCCCATCGACGGCGACGGCCCGGGTGCGTCAACTCTCGCGTGGTGGCCGCCGCAAGAACGACCGCATCGATGCCGCTGCGGCGGCGTGTGTGGCATTCAGTCAGGGCGATTTTCGGCCGGTCGCCCCAGAAGGCCAAACCGGTGTCTTGCGAGTCCTCGACGAACGCCGGGTCGACCTGGTCAAGCAGAACGGGCGGCTCGTCAATCAGCTCCACGCGCTGCTGCGAGAGCTGTTCCCGGGCGGCATTGGACGTGATTTCGACACCGAAGACGCCGCCAAGCAGCTCAAAGCGTTCCGGCCCGAGACTCAGGCAGACGCGATGCGTAAGAACGTCGCCCTCGAGATAGTCGGCGACCTGCGGCGAATCCAGTTTCAGATTGACGACCTCAGCACCCGAGTCAAGACCGAGCTCGCTGCGAGTGGCACAAAGCTGATGAAGATTAATGGCGTCGGGATCGCGACTGCGGCAAGGATTCTCGCTCGGACCGGTGATCCGACCCGCTTCGCGAACGAGGCTGCATTCGCGAGCTACACCGGTACCGCTCCTGTCGAGGTCGCCAGTGCCGACAAACAACGTCACCGGCTCTCACGCTACGGCGATCGCACTCTGAACTCGGCGATCCACATCGTCGCCGTTACTCAAGCCAGAACACCCAGCAGCGACGGATACGCCTACCACCAGCGCAAGATGTCCGAAGGGAAGACCTCACGCGAGGCGATGCGCTGCCTCAAACGACAAGTGGCGAAACGGTTATGGCGCACAATGAGAGACGATCATTCAGCAGTCTCGCGCCCATGTAGTCAGGCAGCTCTTGGCAGTTCACGTACTGGTTGGCGCCGTTGATCCCGGAGACTTGGGGCCAACGGGTGAATTGGTGGTGGGAGTAGCCCTCGGTGGAGTAGATCTGTGCTTTGGCGCCAGTGATGGTGGCGTTCCCCCCGACCCTCGTTACAGGCTGTGTCGGGGACGGTGAATCACGCGGCGATGTAGTGGCTGTCGATGGCCTGATCGCTTTCGCCTCGGAAATCGTACTGGGGGGGGCGGTGCAGCCACACCAGATGGTGTACTGGCCCGAAACCGGGAGCAGTGGGCAGTTCGCGTCAGCGTCTCCCGGTCCTCATCGGTCAACACCAGTTCAATTTTTGGTCGCCCACCTGCTGTACCTCAGGGTTGTTTGCAAGAGTGACGCCGACCCGCAGTTGCCGCCGTGCCCTGTGCCCCCGGAGCCAGCAGCCGATCTGTGCATCGGTGAGCGACTCGGCGTCCAGGCGTGTGGCTATCTCAGGTTGATGACCGAATCCGCGGTCATCCTTGGCGCCGCCAACCAGGTCGTAAGAAGTCAATTCAATGAACTCGTGTGGTTTCTCGCGGTGGTGGTGCCGTCGGGGTTGTCCCCCGACGGCACCTCGCCCTGCCCACGTGTTGCACGTTTCTACCATCCGATGTGGATCAGGACGCCGAAGGTGAACAAGTAGCCGTAGACCACCGTCCCCACCACCAGTGACCACCCGAAAACTCTGAATAACGGCCACTTGGTGTGCAGCAGGATCGCGACCAGCACCGCGAGGAGCGGGGCCAGAACAAGCGCATTGATCATCCAATGGCCGACTTCTGGCACGGCCAGAAACGCGGTCCACCAGAGCGCTCCGGCAGGAAGGCCGCAGAGGCCTTGCACCAAGGCCCAGGCCATCTGCGGGGGACCCGTCGGAGTTGACCGGGCGTCAGTTTTCGAGTGGTCCATCCTGTCAGTCTTTCAAGACGATGAGATCGTTGCCATCTTCATTGTCCAGACCGACCAGGTCCGGAACGATACGGGCCTCGTGTGCATAGCGAAGACTCGTATCCTCGATGCCGGCGTGATTACCTTCGTTGCGCAGGCCGACCGCGCGTCCGGTCACGTTGTTGTACGCATCCATCGCGTTGGCCTGTGGGGTGCCGGGTGCGTCCTGCTCGTGGGCGTCGGCGATCTGTATCGCGAAGTCTTCGTTGGCCATCTCCGTGGTGTATGCCTGCCATAAGCAGTGCCGCGCCGCATCGGCTCGGTTGTCCCCCTGATCAGCACCGGGGAACTCCTGCAACGAGATCTTCTGAGCCATCGACTGCGCGGGGAAGGCGCGACGGCAGTCGTTCGGATTGGTGCCGCAGACCCATCGCTGCTGCGTGCCGATGCTCATGAAATCGTCGTAGCTGCTGGTGGCAGCTTCGAACAGAGAATCGACGGGCACGCGTGCAGTCTTGTCGAACTGGAACGTCACACTGCTCCCCGCGGTAACCGCACTGACATCGACCAGCGCGCCCGCAGAATCTGTCGCAATCGGGAGCCCAATGGCCGCGATAACGCTCGAGTCAGGGGCCAGCAGGTCCACGCGGCCACCGTCGGCCTGGAGTCGGAATCCGGCAGGTACCGGCAGAAGCATCGTGAAATCGCGCGGCGCCTGTGCTCCCAGGATGTCGATGCCAATCTCCGCGTAGATCTCGCTCCGCTTGAGGAGTGTGACGTCGAAGCCGTCGCCATGAAAGGTGACGCCGTCGGTGACCGCTTCCACCGTGAGCGTTCCCAGGCTGGGAAGACCGAATGACAGCCCGGCCGGGATCAGATCGGCGGTGAGTCGTGCCCCCGAGGAGTAGAGACGACCGTTCTGGAACTCCTGCTCCTCGACCGATGATCCGGCCGCCACGGTCGCATCAGAGACGGGGTAGCCGAGGTCGCTGCGTTCGTAGCCGGCCGCAGCCCACTGGTCGTAGATGGTGCCGATGACCGAATGTGCTCCCGTTGTCGGTGACCAGTAGATGGCGCCGTGCTGGAACGTTGAGTACCGTCCCGCGCCGTCCGGGGCGACGATCTCGTCGGAGGTCGGGAAGCCGAGCACGCCCGTTTCTGCACCCGTCGCCTTCCACTTGTCATTGATGAGGCTCTGGATGCTGTGCGCGCCGGTGCCAACTCCGCGACCGAAAGACGACGCTGTAGATACATGCCTCAGCGGGAGCCGCAGTCACCTGTACTGGAGCGGTGAGGGCTATGGGCCAGCAACGTGTGGAATGAAAGCGTCTAACGGATACGCCGCCGAGCATCTACGAGCCATGACCGGCATTGGGGCTTGCACTGAGTGGGCAGGTCGGGCCTGGCAAACAAGCGAAACAGAATGGGGGACAGTTGATTGACGGTCGTGGCTCAGCTGGACTCATCGCCTGGCAGATACGTAAGGCGGCACAAGGCTTACTTCCATCGGACAGATACAGGCGGCGAGGTGTAGGACAATGCTTCCCGGGCAGTACCCCATCGCCCACACCTCGCTCACCTGCGCCCAGCGAGCGTTCGAACAGAATCCCCATTGACAAACACACAGGAACCCTCAGAAACTCGCCGTCGGCGCACCCATCCCCGGATCGATCCGTACCGGCCCCTCCTTCGACGGAGCGATCGGGAAGTCGAAGATCGCCGTGGGGATGTAGACCGTCGCACACGAATTGGGGATGTCGACCACTCCGGAGAGCCGCCCTTCGATGGGCGCCGACCCGAGAAGGAGGTAGGCCTGCTCAGGGCTGTAGCCGAACTTGGTGAGGTAGTCGATCGCGTGTAGGCAGGCGCGCTGGTAGGAGAGATCCGAATCCAGGTAGCGTTGCTCACCGTCGAGGGTCACCGACGTACCGGAGAAGGCGATCCACTCCGAGTACTGCGGGTCGGTGTTGCCGGGCAGGAAGATGGCGTTCTCGGTGACACCGTAGGTCTCCATGCCGCCCTTGATCAGATCGACGTGGAGGTCCATGAAGCCGCCCATCTCGATGGCGCCGCAGAAGGTGATCTCACCGTCGCCCTGGGAGAAGTGCAAGTCGCCGAACGAGAGATTCGCACCGGGAACGAACACCGGATAGAACACCCGGGTGCCCTTGGTGAGATTCTTGATGTCCTGGTTCCCGCCGTTCTCCCTGGGCGGTGCGGTCCGGGCGGCTTCGCCTGCGACGCGGTCGAATTCGGCGCCGGACAAGGAACCGAGGACAGCGCCGTCCGGCTCGGGCGGCAGTGCGAGCGGCGGCACGCGGTCGGGATCGGTGGCGATCAGCGTCGCCTCACGTGCATTCCAGGTGCCCAGCAGTTCGGGCGACGGTGCCGTACCCATCAGGCCGGGATGCACTATGCCGGTGTACTTCACATGTGGGACATGCCTCGACGTGGTGCTCTGGCCGCTGAAGTCCCAGATGGCCTTGTAGGCGTCCGGGAATTGTTCGGTGAGGAATCCGCCGCCGTTGCGGGTGGCGAAGATTCCTGTGTAGCCCCAGCCCTGACCGGCAAGCGGGCCCGAATCCTCCTGCGGGATCGGCCCGACGTCGAGGATGTCGACGATCAGCAGATCACCTGGCTCTGCGCCCTCGATCGCGAACGGCCCGGACAGGGTGTGCACGTTGTTCAGTGGGGCGTTGAGAATGTCGTCTGCCGAGTCGTCGTTGTGGATGGCGCCGTCGAACCACTCGCGGCAATGTGCGCGGAAGGTGTCGCCCGGTTTGACGGTGACCGCAGGCGGGATGTCGGGATGCCAGCGGTTGTGGCCGACGATCTGTTGATCGGTGAAGCTCTTCGACGAATCCAGTGGGAACAACAACTCCGGCACAGCGACTCCCTCAACTTCCGACGACGGATCGGCTCGGGGATGAGTCTAGTGATGCAGGCCGGTATCGGCAGCGTCTACGACGCATCTGGTCGGCGACGTACGCCTAGGGTGAAAGCCATGCCGACCTACGTGTACCGATGCTCGGAGTTCTGCGATGACTTCACCGAGCAGCATTCGATGACGTCGATCTCGGATGAGTCGACGTGCCCGGAATGCGGACATGATGCGCGACGGGTGATAGGCGCCCCGGCGTTGGGCGCGGGCAATACGGCGGCGGTTCGTCTACAGGATGCGACCAGGTCGACTGCCGACTCACCGCAGGTGGTGTCGAGCGTCCCCGGTCGACGTCGCACGCCCACTCCGGTGTCGACGAACCCGTTGCACCGCAAGCTGCCGAGGCCGTGACGGCCGGGCCGACGCCGCCGGGACCTTGAATGTTCCCGGCCGTCGTTCGCTGAACCGAATTGGTTCCTCACGGGGTTCGGAGAGGATGATGCCGACCTAGATTCATCTCGACCCATCCATTCGCGAGAGTCGAGACAACATGCGATCTTCCAGAGCCATCACGGTGCTTATCGGCGCCTGTGTCACCGCTGTGGCCGCCGTTCTCATCGCCATTCTCCCACTGGCACATGCCGGTGCGGCTTCCACCAACGGCATGGGCGGCGGTGCGTCGTCGCAGTCGGGGAACAGCAAGAGTGGCCACAACAAGGCGACACCGTCACCGGGAAACCGGCGCGGCGAGGCGCACAAGATCAAACCTCGGCCGGCGCCGTCGAGCCCAGCGGCTCCCAAGAAGCCGTCGACGCCTCACAGGTCACCGGCGAAGCCGGATCGCGATCCGCACAAGTACTCCCCGAAGACCAAGGCGCCGAATACTTCTGACCATGGCGCGAGAAGTGGGAACAAGCGGAAGGGCGCCGACCGCCCGTCGGGTCCGTCCGAGAATCGCGGCCCGAACAAGAGCACGCCGAACACCTTCGCTCGTCCGGACTCGTCGCCGGATCGGAGTTCGCACGGACGTCCAGGCACGAGCGGCCGCACCGAGGATCGCACGCCGGACCGGGACGATCCGCCTGCGACACCACTCGACAGTCCGGGTATGGACGGTGTCGACAACGATCACGACGGCATCGTCGACAACGAGAATCCGTTCGTCGAGCTTCCGCCCGTCGAGATCCCGATGCCCCGGGGCGGCGGTCTCCCGCTGCCAGGCATGAAGCCGCCGGCCCCGAAGGTACCGGCAGAGCCCGCACCTGCCCCGGCGCCCAAGGCCCCCGAATCCGCTCCGGCCAGACCGGCCCAGCCGCCTGCCGCCCAGCCGCCCGCCGCCCAGAAGCCCGCCCCCGCGCCGGCGAAGTTGCGACCATGGCAGCAGGGCGCCCCTCGCCCGCCGCAGGTTCCGGAGGGCTACGTCGCGGGACCCGCGCGGAACGGAAAGGGAGTCGTGTGGCGTCCGCCGGGTTCCCAGGGCGACGAGAACTCGATCCGGATCATGGAGCCGACCCCGCAACACCCGAACGGGTACGTTCGGTACTACAACAAGTACGGACAACCAGTCGACCAGCAGATGAAGCCGACCGGCCCGGACCTGACCCACCACGATCTCGGACCGGATGGTCAGTTCCCGTCGGTCCCCAGCGGATGGCCACAGAAATGACGAGCATCACCGACCGGCCTCAGACGATCTCCGAGGTGGTGATCGAGCCGTACCGAATCGTCATCCGCACCGACCTCGACTGGACCATCGTGCTCGAGGTCTATGACGCGATCCGCTCGGGGGAGGGCGCGGTCATCCCGCCGGACGAAGTGCCCAGCACTCTCGAATCGTTGACCGGCAGGTCCGTCGGCAGAATGACGGTGGATGATCCGGGGACGTTGTCACTGACCTTCGACGACGGATCGCGAGTCGACATCGGCGGCGACCCGACCGGCCGATACGAGGCGTGGTCCGTCGTCGCCCCCGACGGGGTCCGGGCCGTCGCGATGCCCGACGGCGAGGTGGCGTTCTGGGATCCACCGCCGGCACCGCAGTGACAGCGTGAACGGGCGGCCGGCATTGTGGGGCCGACCGAGAGGCCTGGCACGGATCGGTCAGGTGGTGTGCTCGCGGCCCGACGACTCGGGCCTGCGGCGGTTCTGGGCTTCGTCGAGGGCACGCAGTGCGGTCCCGAGGCACCTGATGACGTGTCGCCATTCGCGGGCCTCCTCGGCCCGGCGCTCGGCCGCGTCCGGATCACCGAGCTGTCGGGAAGCCTTCTCGTCTGCCCGGCACCGATTGGACCGTTGGGCGCAGTGACGCAGGTAGCCGAGGATGGTGGTCTCGTCGTATCGACACAAAGCGGCGATGGTCATACCGTCCGGCTCCGATCGATCGTCGACCAGGTCCAGCACGCCGTCGAGGCCGGCCGGCGTCCCGCCTGACTCGGCAAGCACGGGTCGCGGTCGTGCCCTGCTGCAGCGCAGTGCGATCTCGGTCGCAGAGTCTCGGATGAAAGAGTCCCAGATCTCCAGTCCGGCAGTGAGGTTGGCCGGATGGAAGGCCGAGCACTCGATGCGGTGCGACGCGTGGACCCGGCCATCCTCGACCGACAGGCAGATGCCGGGCCACTGGCGTCCGTTGGTGGCGACGAAATCCGCAGCGCCGGAGGCCGGCACGTGATCGGAGAGGATCGTGTAGCACTCGATCGCTGCGACGTCGTGAATCGCGCGTAGCCACGACTTGACCGGATCGGTCGGGAGTGGGATCTCGCCGTGCCGGTCGACGTGGACGCGGACACCGGTGAGTCCTTCGAGGGCGTCGATCACCAGGCTCAGCAACTGGGTCGAGTCGTGGGCGAGGGTGGCGAGTTCGATGGCGGGCTCGTCGGGGACGGTCTCATCCGAGGACGCCTGAAGGAATGCCGGATGCACGACATCCCACACCTCGCGCAATGCTGTCGCCACGATCGCGGAGATGACGTCGACCTGGCGTTTGCCGGTATCGACGACGAGGTCGCCGCCGGCGCCCCGCAACGACCGCATGCCGAGGTCTCGCAGAACGCGCATCCGCGCGGGACGTCGTTCGTCGTCGCCAAGTGTGGGCGCGTGGACGCGACATCGGTACCTACGGGATGCGGTGAGGGAGCACGTCATCAGGGGATGGGCCGCGCTGTTGCCGTCGACGGGAATCGCCGACACGACCAATTCCTCCCCGGCCGGTAGGCCCGCGAGGTGATCGGCGAGGTCGATCCGGTACCGGCGCCATGCGGCCTCGAGGTCGTCGTCGAAGTCGGCGAGAGTCATGGCGAACCCCTCTCGATCGCTGGACGCGATGCTGGAGTCGAAAAGCGTGTTACCGCAGCTGATCTGGCTGGATCGGCGGGGCAGCACCGAGGCCGTGAGGAGCTCGGTGCTGCACCCGATCGGTCCGCGATCAGGCGGCGGGAGGTGTGAGGACGGTGTCGATCAGGTAGACGGTGGCGTTGGCGGTCTTCACGCCGCCGCACACCACGCCGGCCGAATCGTTCACCTTCATGTCGTTGCCCGAACCCGAGACGGTGAGGGACTTACCCTCGACGGTCTTGTGTTCGCCACCGACCTGATCCGGAGTCATCTGGCCCGGAACCACATGGTACGTAAGGATGTCGGTCAACATCGCGGAGTCGGTCTTGAGCTTGTCGAGTGTTGCCGGCGGCAGCTTCGCGAACGCGTCGTCGGTGGGGGCGAAGACGGTGTACTGCCCGTTGTTGAGCGTGTCCACGAGGTTCACGTCCGGGTTCAGCTGCCCGGAGACCGCCTGGGTGAGGGTCTTCAGCATCGGGTTCGCGGCCGCTGCCGTGGCGACGGGGGCCATCGCCATACCGTCGACCGATGCCGGGCCCGTCGGATTCTGTTGCGCGTAGGTGGCACAACCGGAGCCGACCATCGCTGCCGGTGCGGCGGAGGCGCTTTCGCCGGACATACCGCTCATCGGTGCCATGCTGGACGCGGTCGAGTCAGATGTCGTGGAGCTGTCATCCGACGAGCATCCTGCCACGAGGCCGATTGCCAGAACGGCGCCCGATGCCGCCAGCACTGCGCGCTGCATTCCTTTGATCGCCATGATCGATCCAATCTGTCGATGGTGGACCCACCGCCCGGCAGGTCTCATCGAGTCATTCGCTGGCCACGTGATTCCGGATGGGTGTGAGTTTTGCGATTGCGTCGGAATCCCGCTCGCCTGTGCTGACCCCGTGAGACCAATCCGGGCGTCCGACTCCGCCGAATAGCAGATGTCTATGGACGGACAACAGGTCCCGACAGGCTTGTTGTACGAGGAGGATGCTCATGCGCACCAGTACCGAAAAGTATGTGCGCGGGGGCTTATCCGGGCTCGTCGCCGTCGGCTGCGGAGTTGCGTCGGGTGAACTCGTCGCGCTGGCGGTCTCGGCATTCGCGTCGCCCTATCAGGCCGTGGCCGCGTTCATGGTCGACCACTCGCCCGCCTTCGCGCGGGAATTCGCCATCCAGACCTTCGGGACCAACGACAAGCAGGCGCTGATGCTCGGCATGGTCGCGGTGATCGCCCTGCTCGCGGTGGTCGCCGGCATCCTGCAGGTCCGTCGCCCGCCGCTGGGTCTCGTGGTGGTCGTGCTCTTCGCGGCTTTCGGTGTGCTTGCTGCGGTGACCCGTCCGACATTCGAGCCGTCGTACGTCCTCCCCCCGCTCGTGTCGGGCGTTGTGTCGGGCCTCGTGTTGGTGGTGTTGTGCCGCGGTGCGCGGCCCCGTTCGGATGGTTCCGCCGAATCCGCGGACAGCCCTGATCGGAGTCCTGATGGGGCGGGTTGGTCGCGCCGACAGTTCGGCGGTGCGGTGGGGGTGCTCGCGGTGGCCTCGGCTGCTTCGGTCCTCGTCGCCCGACAGGTGGCACGCACGGGTGGCGTGATCGCGGAACGGATGCGCGAAGTGTTGCCGAAGGCATCCTCGGAGGCCGCTCCGATCCCGGCGGGTACCGATGTGGCGGTCGATGGCGTGACCCCGTTCGTCACGGGGAACGGGACGTTCTACCGGATCGACACCGCGCTGCAGGTGCCACAGCTGAGCACCCGTGATTGGCAATTGCGGATCCACGGGATGGTCGATCGGGAGATCACGCTCTCGTGGGACGACCTGATGTCGATGCCGACGATGGAGCGCATCATCACACTGTCCTGCGTGTCCAACGAGGTGGGCGGCGATCTCGCGGGCAATGCGCGATGGCTCGGCTTCCCGATGCGCGAGATCCTCGATCGCGCGGGCGTGCAATCCGGCGCCGACATGCTCCTGTCCACCAGCATCGACGGCTGGACGTCCGGAACGCCGCTGCAGGCGATCACGGACGGCCGGGACGCGATGCTCGCCATCGGTATGAACGGTGAGCCGTTACCTCTCGAACACGGTTATCCGGTTAGGCAGGTGATCCCGGGACTCTACGGGTTCGTGTCGGCATGCAAGTGGGTTGTCGATTGGGAGATCACCAGATTCGATCGTGCACAGGCATATTGGACGAAACGCGGCTGGGGGGTGCGGGCACCGATCAAGACCGCGTCGCGCATCGACCGTCCGGCGCCACTGTCGAAACAACCCGCCGGGCGGGTGGTGGTGGCAGGCACCGCATGGGCGCAACATCGCGGCGTGCGTGGCGTGGAGGTGCGCGTCGACGACGGCCCATGGCAGCCCGCCACTCTGGCGACCGAGTACTCCGTCGACACCTGGCGCCAGTGGACCTGGGACTGGGATGCCACGCCGGGCCAGCACACGCTGCACTGCCGTGCAACGGACGCGGCCGGCCGTACCCAACCCGAACAGCGGGTGGCACCGATCCCCGACGGCGCGACCGGCTGGCACAGTCGGGTGTTCCGGATCGAGGGGTGAGTCAGGCCGGCGCAGGCGCCCGGCCGAACACCATCGAGTCCTCGACATCGTCGAGGCGATGGTCGATCGCGTCCCGGTAGTAGTTGTGGCGGACCGCCCAGTGTCCTCGGGTGCCCGACTTGGGGAGGGCGTCGGGTGAGCGCTCGACGTAACCCGCCTTGAGGTCCCACAGTGGCTTGGACCCCATCGATTCCGATCCCAGATGTGGATAGGCATGGGTGTAGCCGTGAGACTTCATGTACCGCAACAGCTTCGCCACCGCCCGTGCTGTCATGTCCGCGCGTAGGGTCCAGGACGCGTTGGTGTAACCGACCGACCACGCGAGGTTGGGGACATCCTCCAGTAGATGGCTCTTGAAGACGAAGCGGTCATGTGGCTTGATCTCGGCGTCGTCGACGCGAATCCGGATGCCACCGAACGCCAGGAGCTGCAGCCCGGTGGCCGTCACCACGAGATCGGCATCGAGGTGCCGCCCTGACTGTAGGGTGACCCCGCCCGCGTCGAACCGATCGATCTGATCGGTCACCATCTCCACACGGCCGGTGGTGATCTCGGCGAACAGATCGCCGTCAGGGACCATGCACATGCGCTGATCCCAGGGGTCGTAGCGGGGATTGAAATGCACGTCGACCGGATAGTTGTCGGGGAGTTCCTTGGCGACTCCGGAACGCAGGAGCTTGCGACCCACCTTGGGGAACCGGTGCATCCCGTGCACCATGGCAGCAGTCTGCGCCGCGTAGCGGGCGCGGATGACCTTGTGGGCGGCCTTGGCCGGCAAGACCTTCCGGATCAACGGGTTGATTCGCTGCTGCTGCGACATCGATGCGATGTACGACGGCGACCGCTGCAGCATCGTGACGTGCTCGGCGGTGCGTGCCAACGACGGGATGAGGCTCACCGCGGTGGCGCCGCTCCCGATCACGACGATCCGTTTGCCGGAGTGGTCCAGGTCCTCCGGCCACTGCTGTGGATGTACGACGTTTCCGGCGAAGTCGTCGAGCCCGGCGAACCGCGGTTGGTAGGGATCGTCGTAGTCGTAATAGCCGGTGGCGAAATAGACGAACCGACATCGGTAGGTCTGTTCTGTGCCGTCCGCCGAGGTGGCGATCGTCCAGGAGTCGGTGCTCGAGTCCCAGTCGGCGGAACGGACGTGCTGCCCGAACCGGATGTGCTCGGCGATCCCGTGCCTGGCCGCCGTCGCGGTGACATAGTCACGGATGTCCGAGCCCTGGGCGAGGGCTTCGGGTCGACGCCACGGCTCGAACGGGAAGCTCAGGGTGAAGATGTCGCTGTCCGAGCGTATGCCGGGATAGCGGAACAGATCCCAGGTGCCGCCGATGTGGTCGCGACGCTCCAGGACCAGGTAGCGGGTGGTTGGGTCCGACTCGGTCAAACGGTACGCGGCGTCGATGCCGGAGAGCCCGGCGCCGATGATGATGACGTCGTACAGCTCGGCGCCGTCGGCGCGCGATCCAACGCCGGATGTGTCGGGCTCGTTCACCGGGACCTCCTCGTCGAGTTCCGCATTCATGGCGGAACGATCACGGACCGTGTTGATCACGAACGTGGGCAAGCACGTTCGCGACCACCGTTGTGCGCTGTCGGCCGCAGCCCGTCGACGGGGGTCCGTTGAGGTAACCGTAGTTCTTCGAAGCCCGGTTGTGCGGAGAAGTCGCGAAGGTTTCTCGGCCGGGCATCGGTTGCCCACGCTCCGCTGGTGGGCGCGGCGTTACGCGTCAGGCATGGTGAACAGCGCGCCCATCGTCGACTGCCCGTCCAGGGCCTCGCGGATGATGTCGGCGTGACCCGAGTGATGCGCGGTCTCGCGAAGCTTGTGCAGCATCATCTTCCGGATCGTCCACCACTCGCGCTCCGGCTGCCATGGAGCGGTCGGCTGCGGGATCAGCTCGTCGAGGCCGCCGACCTCCGCGACATATTCGTCGAGTTCGGCCGCCGCGCGGTCGTACTCGTCGAGCCAGCCCGCGAGGGTCTCGCCGTCGGCGAGATCGTAGGCGTTCTCGGCCTCGGTCATGTCGAACTCGGCCGTCTCGTCGCGTTCGCGCAACTCCTCGAGCGTGTTCTGCTCACCCAGCGCGAGGTGCTTGACCAGACCGCCGAGGGTCAGCTCGCTCACCGTGGTCCGCTTGCGGGCCTGCTCCTCGGTGATTCCCCGGACGGTGACCTTGAAGAGCGCCCGCTGATCGGCGAGCAGAGTGAGCAGATCTTCTTTCTCACCGATGACGGTGAACGGGAGTGCGACAGAGGTGTAGGTGCCGGCCATGATGGTGCCTCTCGTTGTCGGTGCTTGCGCTGTGGTGCTGGGGACAACGTTATGGACAATTGCGGACAGGTTCGGTCCGCGATGTTTCGAGTCGGTTGGAATACTTGGTCGGCGGGATCTCGATACGCGCCCTCGCTGCGCTCGGGGGCTACTCGATCGGCGGGAGGGGGCGCGCTGCGCCCGGGGGCTACTCGATCGGCAGGAACGGCCGCTGCCGATATCGCCGGTCGAGTAACCGCGAACGGAGTGAGCGGTGTATCGAGACCACTGGTTCACTCCTGCTTGCGGAGGATGAATCGCTGGATCTTGCCACTCGGCGTCTTGGGCAACGCATCGACGAAGTGCACGGTCCGCGGATAGGCGTGCGCCGCGAATCCGGTCTTCACGAGCTGCTGCAGTTCCTTCTCCAGGTCATCGGTCCCGGAGACTCCTTCCGCGAGTACCACAAAGGCCTCGAGGACCTCACCGCGCAGTTCGTCGGGGCGGCCGACGACGGCCACATCCATCACCGAGGGATGCGTGATCAGCACACTCTCCACGTCGAAGGGGCCGATCCGGTAGCCCGCCATGATGATCACGTCGTCATCGCGGGCGGTGAAGAAATAGCGACCGTTCTCGTCCATCCGGCCGGTGTCACCCGTGAGGTACCACGTCTTGTCGTCGGTGAAACGCGCGGCGGTCTTGTCCGGCGCATCGAGATAACCGGTGAACCACATCAGCGGACTCCGCGCCACGTCGATGGCGATCTGGCCGTCGACGATGCCTGCCGCGAAGCCCGGCATGGGCTTGCCCATCGAGCCGGGAATCAGCGGTTCGGCGACGTCGGGGTGCCAGTGATTGTTGATGAACATGCCATGTTCGGTCTGCCCGTAGTGATCACGGACCTCGGTGTTCAGTGCGGTCTTCGCCCACTCGATCACATCGGGGGTCAGCGGCTCACCCGCCGATGACGCGCGCCGCAGGGTGAAGCCGGTGAACGACGGGTCCTTCGACAGCGACCGGTACACCGTGGGTGCGGCAGCGAAGTTGGTGACGCCCAGTTCCCGGATGGTGCGCGCGGTCAGCTCAGGTGAGAAACCGGCGTGCAGCAACAGGTTTCGACGACCGAGCGACAACGGGCCGAGCACGCCGTAATAGAGCCCGTAGGCCCAGCCGGGATCGGCGGCGTTCCAGAACACGTCGTCGGCGGCGACGTCGAGGCCGTAGTGCATGTAGCAGGCGAACGACGCGAGCGCGCGTACCGACACCGGGACGCCCTTGGGTGCGCCGGTGGTGCCGCTGGTGAACAGCAGGATGAGCGCGTCGTCGCCGCCGACGGCCACCGATTCGGCGATGGGCGCGCTGGTGGCGACGAGATCGTCGAACTGTTCACCGGCGACGATCGTGCTGATGCCGTCCACGCCGTCGAGCTTCGAG
Organism: Gordonia sp. DT101; assembly: GCF_049844895.1. Lineage (NCBI taxonomy): Bacteria > Bacillati > Actinomycetota > Actinomycetes > Mycobacteriales > Gordoniaceae > Gordonia > Gordonia sp. DT101. The sequence continues at coordinate 1,267,921 of NZ_JBNCLX010000001.1, forward strand.
GCCTGACTCGGCTCGGTGATCACCACGCGTGCCTCGCCGGCCGTCAGGCGCATCTCGATGGCCGGCGGTGCAAAGGCGGTGAACAGCGGGATGTAGACGGCGCCCAGTCGCGCGATGGCGAGCAACGCGACGACCAGTTCAGCGCGCTTGCCCATCAGGACTCCGACGGTGTCCCCGCGACCGATGCCCGCCTCGGAGAGCGCGGTGGCGAATCGCTTGGAGGAATCGGCGAGTTCGCCATAGGTGAGGTCGACGGTGACCAGATCGTCGCCGTCGACCTCGATGGTGGTGAAGGCGATGGCGGCCGGGTCGTGGCGATCCACCAGGAGTTCGGCGGCGTTCGCGTCGTCGGCGCCGAAGGTGGTGAGCCAGGCGTCGATGGTCGCGGTGACCGAGGCGTGGTCGGCGGGGGTGGGAGCGGTCTGCGTCATGGTGAACCTCTGTCGGTGCCGGGGGCGGAACGAGCGGGCCGGATCGGATCCGGCCCACGGGTAAGCTAGGTCACATTGTCCCGGTGGTGGCGCATTCCGAACACCCCCCGAAGAGGGGTCGCGCCGAGATCGCGGGTTGACGCCGAGACGCCTGGAGGCTGCCATGAGCGAATCGACGCTGGTCACAGATGCGCTGCGCCGCGTCCGCCGAACCAGCGGGGTATCGCTCGCGTTTGCCGGCATGGTCAAACCCGCGGTCGGGACCCGACAACGGAGTGTGCGACTCGAGCATTTCGTCGGGAACACCATCGGCGCGTTGGCCGGGGTGTCGGTGGACGTCGGGCACGGTCTCGGCGGCAAGGTCGTCAGCGTGAGCCGCCCGGTCGCCGTCGACGACTATCTGCGCACCCCGAACATCACCCATCGCTACAACACGATCATCGCGACCGAGGGACTCCGTGCGATGGCCGCGGCACCGGTGATCGTCGACCGCACGCCCGTCGCGGTTCTGTACGGTGCGCTGCACACCGACGACCCGATCGGAAACCGCACGCTCGACGTCCTGGCGATGGAGGCGCGTGCACTCGAACAGCAGATCGTCGCGACCCGTGCCGCCGTGGAATCGGAGGCAGCCGCCCCGGAGATGGGTGCACTGCGCGACCGGATCACCGACGCGTATGCCCGGCTGCGGGTGCTGGCACAAGCCGTCGACGACCCGGCGTTCACGCGGGAACTCGACCTGATCACCGAATCGCTGATCGGCTCGTCGGGAGGCCCGGGAGTCGCGCTCACGCGCAGAGAGCAGGATGTGCTGTCGTTGGCGGCTCTCGGCTACAGCAATGCGCGGATCGCCGAGAGCCTCGGCGTCGGTGTGCAGACCGCCAAGGGTTACATGAAAGACGCGATGCGCAAACTCGGTGCGTCGACGCGGTTGGAGGCGGTCGTCATCGCTCGCCGCGCAGGTCTGCTGCCCGGCTGACGAACACCGTGGTCACCGGATTCAGTGATTCCGCAACGCCTCGATGAGCTGGTCCTTGTTCAGGTCCGAGTAACCCGTGAGATCGAGTTCTTTTGCGCGTTTTCGCAATTCATCGACGGTCCAGTCCTCGTAGGAGCCGGACTCGCCACCTTTCTCGCCGACCTTTGATCGGGATTGGTTGGCGGCGGCGTTCGCGATCCGGGCGGATTTCTCCTTGGAGTTGCCTTCGTCGCGCAACTTCTCGTACAGCTCGTCGTCCTTGACGGAAGGTCCGGGGTCGCGTTCTGGCATGGCTGCCTCCTCTGATCATCGAAACTGAGCTTCGAAATCTCGTGGTCTCGTCTGTCTTCTCAACCGAGGGCCTGTTTTCGAGGCTACGCCGGTGGGGCGGAAATTTGACGAATCACCGCACGCCCGGTGGCAGTTCGCCTCAGCGGAACATGGAGTCTCCCAGTGCGACAAAGAAGGACGAGACGGGAGCGCCCCCGCCGCTCAGTGCAGACAACGCAACCGCTCGCGGCCGGCACATGCTGTCTGGTGAGAATCGATATCGAAAGGCCGGGTTGGTGCCCGAAGCGCCGGTTTCGTTCTAGGGTTGGGAGACAGCCGAAGCGGAGAGGGACGACACATGGGCAAGAAGCAGAAGTTGATCGGGCGCCTCGAGAAAGAAGTCGAAAGGCTGCAGCAGGAACTGTCCCGCGTGGAGAAGGAAGCCAAGAAGCGGCTGAAGAAGGCCGACAGCGATGTCGCCTCTCTGCGCACCGAGGTCTTGAGATTGATCGGCCAGCGCGGGTCCGCGAAGCCGGCCGTCACGGAGAAACCGGCCCCGCGGCCTGCCGTGGTGCCGGAGGCGGTGACCAAGCCGTCGACCCCGGCGAAATCTGCGCCCAAGCCCGCTCCCGCCAAGCCTGCCACCGCCAAGCCCGCTCCCGCCAAGCCTGCCACCGCCAAGCCCGCGGCCAAGGCCCCCGCACAATCGACGCCCCGAGCACGTCGGAGCGGCCCGACTGTCGCCGAGCTACGCACCCAGGCCAAGGAGAAGGGCGTCAAGGGCTATTCGTCGATGACCAAGGCGCAACTGCTCGACGCGCTCAACTGAGGCCTGGCGTACGTATCGACTGGACACTTGTCTAGGCTGCGTGCGAGGGAATCTGAACGCCGACGAGCTCAATCTCGAAACTAAACAACGTCCACTCTGAGTGGAGCGGGTGTTGCCTCGTCGTTAGGCTGATGCCGACGTTCGATCACATCGTGAACGCAGTCGTGGAAGGAAAGCAGCGCATGTCGCAGACCGTCAAGGGAGTCATCTCTCGCAGCAAGGGGGCGCCGACCGAACTGGTCGACGTGGTGATCCCGGATCCGGGTGCGCGGGATGTGGTGGTGGCGATCAAGGCGTGCGGGGTGTGCCACACCGACCTCGCCTACAAGCAGGGTGGCATCAACGACGAATACCCCTTCCTCCTCGGTCATGAGGCCGCGGGAGTGGTGGAGTCGGTCGGTTCCGACGTCACGCACGTCGAGGTGGGCGACTTCGTGGTGCTCAACTGGCGCGCAGTGTGCGGTCAGTGCCGGGCGTGTAAGCGTGGTCGGCCGTGGTACTGCTTCGACACCTTCAACGCGAGCGTTCCGATGACGTTGACCGACGGCACCGAACTGACCCCCGCGCTCGGGATCGGGGCGTTCGCCGACAAGACCCTGATTCACGAATTGCAGTGCACCAAGGTCAATCCCGAGACCGATCCCGCCGTCGCGGGACTGCTCGGGTGTGGCGTGATGGCAGGCCTGGGTGCGGCGATGAACACCGGCAACGTGGTCCGCGGCGACTCGGTCGCGGTGATCGGTTGCGGCGGTGTGGGTGACGCGGCGATCGCGGGTGCGCGGCTGGCCGGGGCCACGACGATCATCGCGATCGACCGGGACCCGACCAAGCTGGAGTGGGCGAAGGATCTGGGCGCGACCCATACCGTCAACGGTGCCGAGGTCGATGACGTGATCACCGCGGTTCAGGATCTGACCGATGGCAACGGGGTGGATCTGGTCATCGACGCGGTCGGCCGCCCGGAGACCTACAAGCAGGCGTTCTACGCGCGAGACCTGGCGGGCACCGTGGTGCTGGTCGGGGTGCCGACACCGGAGATGAAGCTCGAGTTGCCGCTGATCGACTTCTTCTCCCGCGGTGGTGCATTGAAGTCGTCGTGGTATGGCGACTGCCTGCCCGAGCGTGACTTCCCGATGCTCATCGATCTCTATGAGCAGGGCCGGTTGCCGCTGGACAAATTCGTCACCGAGCGCGTCGGCCTGGGCGATGTGGAGGCCGCGTTCTCGGCGATGGAGGCGGGCAAGGTGCTGCGGTCGGTGGTGGAGGTGAAGGCATGAGTGACTTGCGCATCGACAATGTCGTCACCTCGGGTACGTTCTCGCTCGACGGTGGCACCTGGGACGTCGACAACAACATCTGGGTGGTGGGCAACGACGACGAGGTGATCATCATCGACGCCGCACACAGTGCCGCGCCGATCCTCGAGACGGTCGGTGACCGAACCGTGAAGGCGATCGTGCTCACCCATGGCCACAACGACCACATCACCGTCGCGCCCGAGCTCTCGAAGGAGACGGGCGCCCCGATCTTGCTGCACCCGGGCGACGACATGCTGTGGAACGAGACTCACCCGGACGTGACCCATCAGGACCTCGAAGACGGCCAACAGATCGAGGTCGCCGGCACGACGCTGACGGTGATCAACACACCGGGACACTCACCCGGCTCGTCGGTGATCTACGCGCCGGAGGCCGGCGTGCTGTTCTCCGGTGACACCCTGTTCCAGGGCGGTCCCGGAGCGACGGGGCGGAGCTACTCGAGTTTTCCGACGATCATCGCGTCCATCCAGGAGAAGATCTTCACGCTCGATCCGGAGACCAAGGTCCACACCGGCCATGGTGACGGCACCACGGTCGGCGCGGAATCGCCGCATCTCGAGGAGTGGATCAAGCGGGGAAGCTGACCGGCACTGTTCGTCGTTCCGATCTGTTCATCCGAGCACGACACAATCGACACCTCAGCGGGCCTTCATGACGTCATTCGTCTCGGAGGCCCGCTGTGGTGTCATCTGTGCGGGTAACGTCATCGCGGATGAAGCTGTCCCGTGTCGTCGAGGCATCGAGCGCCGTCACCGTCACTCGGTCTCGTAAGAAGAAGACCGAAGTGCTCGGCGCGCTGCTCGCGGACACATCGGCCGACGAGATCCCCACCGTCGTCGCTTGGCTGTCCGGGGTGATCCCGCAGGGGCGCCTCGGCGTGGGATGGCGCTCGTTGGTCGCGTTGGAACTCTCGCCGGCGACCGACCCGACGCTTACCGTGGCCGGTGTGGACGACCTGCTCACGCGGCTGTCCACCGCAACGGGACCGGGATCGGTCGCCCGTCGGCGCGCATTGCTGGAGGAATTGTTCGGCTCGGCAACCGAATCCGAGCAAGATCTGCTCCGCAGGTTGATGACCGGTGAACTCCGGCAGGGGGCGCTGGCGGGGGTGATGGTGGACGCGATCGCGTCGGCGTCCGGGCAGCCGCTCGATCTGGTCCGCCGTGCCCACATGCTCACCGGATCGCTCTCGGAGACAGCGGCGCTCGCGGTCCACGGTGGCGCGCAGGCACTGGCCGATGTCGGCCTGCAGGTGGGTCGCGCGGTGGCTCCGATGCTCGCCACCCCGGCCGATTCACTCGCCGACGCGGTGACATCGCTCGGCCCGGATCTGGTGGTCGATTTCAAGCTCGACGGTGCGCGTATCCAGGTCCATCGTTGTGGCGACGAGATCTCGGTGTACACCCGCACCCTGCGTGACATCACTGATGCGGTACCCGATCTGGTCGCGGTGGTTCGCGAATTGCCCTGTGACACCGCGATCCTCGACGGTGAGACACTCACACTCGACGCCGACGGTCGTCCGCGCCCCTTCCAGGACACCATGAGCAGGTTCGGTTCGGCTGGTGAGCTCAGCGACGATCCCGCCGGCGTACTGCGCCCGTTCTTCTTCGACTGTCTGCATCTCGACGGTGTCGACCTCATCGATCGGCCACTGAGTGACCGGCTGGCAGCGCTGACGTCGGTCGCACCGGGACTGCGCATCCCCTCGGTGACCGATCCGACCGTCGAAGAGGCACAGCAGCATTTCGATGCCGCCCTCGCCGCCGGCCACGAGGGTGTGATGGTGAAGTCGCTGGCCGGACAGTATGCGGCCGGCCGGCGCGGAAAAGGTTGGCAGAAGGTCAAACCTGTGCACACCTTCGATCTCGTGGTGCTCGCCGCCGAATGGGGTTCCGGACGGCGCAGCGGCTTCCTCTCCAATCTGCATCTCGGGGCGCGTGATCCGGTTGGCGGCCCGCCGGTCATGGTGGGCAAGACCTTCAAAGGTCTCACCGATGCGCTGCTGCAATGGCAAACCGACGAGTTCCCGCGCCACGAAACCCGCCGCGACTCCTACACGGTGTATCTGCGCCCGGAACTCGTCGTCGAGATCGAACTCGATGGTGTGCAACGTAGTTCGCGCTATCCAGGTGGCGTGGCCCTGAGATTCGCGCGCGTCGTGCGCTACCGGCCCGACAAGACGGCGGCCGAGGCGGACACCATCGACGCGATCCGCGCGAAGTTGCCGTGACCCTTCGAGGCTCGCTTCGCTCGCACCTCAGGGGACAGGACCGGGCTGTTAGCTCAACTGCAGTTCTGCGACGAACGGGCCGGTTGGCTGCTGCGAACCGCCGGGCGGCTCGACGCTGAACGCCAATGTGGTGGCGTCGCCGAGGTCCTTCAGTACCGCCGTCGTCGACGGCGCGACGTCCTTGTCGGTCATCGTGCCCGCCGACGACCGGCCGTCGGGGCCGACCAGCCACATCTGATAGACGGTGCCCGGCTGGGGCGGCGGCACGTCGTTCATCACCAGGACCCCGGCGTCCTCGGACGGGGAATACGTGACTGTGGCGCGGCCGGTTGCCACATCACCCGACGAGGTTCGGACGTCCTTCGCGGCGAACACCTGCTCGGCCGTCGGAGGTTGGGCGGGTTCGGTATCCGACGATGCGCCGATGGCCCAGCCGATCGCGCCGACGGCGATCGCCACAATGGCGGCGGCCGCGAGATAGGCGACGCGGCGTCGTCGGTTGGGCAACGGGGTCACCGTCGCTGTCTCTGGGGCCCGGGTGACCGGGGCCGGTCCCGATTGCGACGAGTCGGCCTCGGCCCGGGCGGCGGCCAGGACGCGCTCGCGCAGCGTCTCTGGCGGTGACACCGCGGTCGCGTCGCTCACCCGGGCCATCGCCTCGCGGGTGGCCCGGACCTGCCGGTGGAATTCGTCGCGGACCGCCGGCGATGCGCCGTCGGCTTCGCGGGTCACCTCGTCGAGTTCGGGACCGTGCACGGCATTCAGACCCACCGCGGGTGCGAGGTCGAGGAGTTCGTCGTCAGGCATCGCGATCCCCCAGACACCGGCGGAGCCGTTTCATGCCATCTCGAATCCTCGACTTCACGGTCGGTAGCGCGACGGTGAGGCGCTCGGCGACCTCGCGGTACGACAGACCGTGGTAGTAGGCGAGATCCACCGATTGACGTTGGACGTCGGTCAGGGTCTCCAGACAGCCGACCACCTCGCGCGTGGTCTCCCGGGTGGCCACGGCGTCGACGACCTGATCGAAACTGGACCGGGTGTCCTCGAGGCCGTATGCGACATCGCGTCGGGTGGCTGCGGATTCGGAGCGTACCCGGTCGACGGCCCGGCGATGCGCCAGCGTGATCAACCAGGAAAGGGCCGAACCGGCCTGGGGATCGAACGAACGCGCCGACCGCCACACCTGCAGGAAGACCTCCTGCGTGGTCTCTTCGCTGTAGCCGGGATCGCGCAGCACGCGCAGGACCATGCCGTACACGCGGTCGCAGGTGAGGTCGTAGAACCGGGCGAACGCATCGGCATCCCCCGATCCGATCCTGTCGAGCAGCGCGGGCAGCGCAGCGACATCGGATGCGGAATCTGCAGTCACCGCGAGCGCTCCGTCGTCATCGTCGATCAGCCTATCCGGCCGATGCCGGGTCCTCAACGATTCGAGCGGTGTCATGCCAGGGTCCGCCGGGGTGGTCGCGGCAGGAAGTAGGACGTCCGCTCCTGGTAGGCGGCGTAACCGGGCCGGCGGCTCATCGATTCCTCCAGCAGTCGCGCCCCGGTGGCGTACACGAGGAAATAGGTCATGGCGACGGGCGAGAGCACGGTGAGCACTCCCGGCCACGCACTCGCCGCGACGAGCCACAACCCCCACCACACGCTCGCGTCGCCGAAGTAGTTGGGATGGCGCGTCCACGACCAGAGCCCGCGGTCCATGATCTCGCCCTTGTTGGCCAGGTCGGCCTTGAACCGGCGCAGCTGGGCGTCGCCGACGGTCTCGAAGGCCATGCCGAGCACCCACAACCCGCTTCCGACGACCAGCACGACGATCCAGATCCCCTCGGTGCGTCCGACCACTGCTGACACCTGGATCGGCAAGGACACGAACCACTGGGAGATGCCCTGGGTGGCAAAGATCTTGCGGGCCACGACGCCGAGTCCGTCGCCGCCGGAGCGCGACAGCAACTCGGTGTAGCGCGGATCCTCGCCTTTGCCGGCGGACTTCACGTACATGTGCCAGGTCAGTCGTGAACCCCACACGGTCACCAGCACCGCCAGCAACCACCGGCGACCCAGGTCACCTGGCCCCAGAATCAGCGACAGCACAGCGATCCCGACGAATCCGAGCCCCCACGCGACGTCGACGACGTTGTAGCGACCGATGCGATGACCGATCGCCATCGTCACCCCGTGCAGGACGGCGAGCAGGATCAGGGAGGCGCCGGTGAGCACGCCGAAGGCGGCCCAGCCGTGCAGTCCGGAGATCATCGCGTGTCCCGCTGCTCGCCGTCACGGGCGAACACCAGCTGGTGCACATCCAGGTAGCCGGATCGGAAACCGGCCTCGGAGTAGGCGAGATAGAACTCCCACATCCGCATGAAGGTGCTGTCGAAACCCAGTTCCGCAACGTCGTCGTGACGGCCGACGAACCGTTCGCGCCACAGGCGCAAGGTCTCGGCATAGTGGTCTCCCATGGCCTGCACGTCGACCAGACGAAGGTCGGTGTGCCGCCGCGTCACCGAGTCGAGAGCGCGCAGCGATGGCAGCTGGCCGCCCGGGAAGATGTACTTGTGCACCCAGGTGTAGGTGTTACGGGAGGCCGACATCCGGTCGTGGGGCATGGTGATCGCCTGGATCGCCACCCGGCCGCCGGGAGCCAGGATCCGGTCGATGGTCTGGAAGTACACCGGCCAGTACTTCTCACCGACGGCTTCGATCATCTCCACCGACACGACCGCGTCGAACTCTCCGTCGACCTGCCGGTAGTCGACGAGGTCGACGGTGACGCGGTCGGCGAACCCGGCGTCGGCCACTCGTTGCCGGGCCAACTGTTGTTGTTCCACGGACAGCGTGACCGAACGGACGACGGCGCCGCGAGCCGCGGCCCGCAGGCACAGTTCACCCCAACCCGTCCCGATCTCGAGGACCCGACTACCCGGGCCGACACCGGCGAGGTCGAGCAGCCGGTCGATCTTGCGTCGCTGCCCGTCGGCGAGGTCCGCCCACGGTGGCCGGGTGCCCGGCGTCAGATCGTCGAAGAAGGCGCTCGAGTAGGTCATGGTGTCGTCGAGGAAGGTGGCGAACAGGTCGTTGGAGAGGTCGTAGTGCCGCGCGATGTTGGAGCGCGTGTTGGCGGCCGTGTTCTCTTCGGAACTCGGTTGGCTCGGCAGCACCGCGGCCCGCAGGATCTGTAGCGGCCGGGGGATGAGGCGTGCCATCCGGGCAGCGAACGGGGTGAGGACACCGACGAGATCGTCGGTGGTCCAGTCCCCGGCCATGAAAGCCTCGCCGAATCCGATGAGACCGTCGGCGCCGACGCGACGTGCGAAGGCCTCCGGTCGCCGGATGATCATCCGGGGCTGGATGCCGGAGCTCCGCAGCCCCGACAACTCGCCGTCGGGGTACTCGACCCGGACGTCCACGCGGCGCGAGGCGTGACGGAACAGCCATGCCGCGGCCGAGCTCCGCAGGGCCACGGACAGTCCGTCGGGCACGCGGGCGACATCGGGCCAACGCGCCGCCTCGTCGGGTGGGAAGTCGTTGGGGAAGTTGCGAATCGGGGCGTTCATCGTCGTTCCTTCCGGCCGGAGGCGGTGGAGATGGTGGTGGTATGTGGGTGGTCGGGACGGCGGATCACCGGCAGATGCTTGAGCCACAGCCGGATTCCGTGCCAGCGGATGCGCGCGGCGACGACCAGTGGCGCGAGTGGAGTGCGAAGCTGGGTGGCCAGAATGGCGTCCGTCCGGGCCGGGCGGGCGCGACCCGACAGGGCGGCGACGAACGGATCATGGCCGTCACGTTCCAGGGTCACCGACACCGCGATCCGGCCGTCGGCTGTCGGCGGAGGCATGTGAAGCCGGTACGTACCGCTCACGTCGTTGAACGGCGACACATAGAACTCCTTGTCCACCTGGGCATGTCCGTCGTCGTCGGGGGTGACGACGTAGGTGTGTCGCTCCCCGTAGGTGTTGTGCACCTCGGCGACGACGCACGCCGGGGTCCCGTCGGGGTGGTGGCACCAGAACACGCTCAGCGGGTTGAACACGTAGCCGGCGACCCGCGGTGAGAGCAGCGCGACGACCTGGCCGGCCGGCGGTGTGACACCGGCCGAGATCAGGTGGTCGGTGAGACGATCACGCAGGGTCTGCCCTGCGATGGGTGTCTCCGGGAAGTGGTCGGCGGCGTCGAAACGGGCGAAGGGGCGCAACGGCTTCGCCGGCGACGGCAGGTGATCGATGTCGATCAGCCACGACGCGCTTCGGTAGACGAACGCGTGGCGGATCGGAGTGGTACGGCTGTGTGAGATTCGGGTGGCCACCACCGCAGGCGTCGGACACGAGATGCCGACCCCGCGACCGTGCACAGTTTCGCGTCGATCGGGCGCAGAATCTCGCCGATCGTGCGCAGTTTCGCGTCGACTGTGCGCACGGCGGTCTTCCGTCGCCCGCCCGACGGAAATCTGTGCACGATCGACGAAGATCTGCGCACGGTGGGCGAGATTCTGGGCCCGATCGGCGAAAAACTGCGCCCGGTCGGCGAGGGAGGCGGGGTGGTCGGGCCGGGTGCGCTGAGCGGAGGTGTGCGATGCGTTGGTCATGCCGTCACCTGGGTTGGGGAGGTCTGCCAGGCCACGCCGAGGCGCTCGGCGGCGCGGGCACCGGAGAGTGCGCCGTCTTCGTGGAACCCCCACCCATGATAGGCGCCGGCGAAGCGGATCACCTCCGTCTCGGCGTCGGGGAGCAGCGCCTGGGCGGCAACAGATTCGGTGGTGTAGACGGGGTGCTCGTAGGTCATCTCGGTGATCACCGACGACTCGTCCACGAGGTCGGTTCGACCGAGCGTGACGAGCATCCGGGGCTGCGTCGTCGGGAGGCGCATCAGTCGGGTCATGTCGTAGGTCACCGCGACATCGGAACCGTCGTCACGGATCTGGTAGTTCCACGACGCCCGGGCCGGTCGGGCGCGGGGGAGAAGTGAGGTATCCGTGTGCAGCACAGCTGGTTTCGAGGAGTATCGGATCGCGGAGAGCGCGCGCTCCTGTGCGCGGGTCGGTTCGGTCAGCATGGCCAACGCCTGATGCGGGTGCGTGGCGATCACCACGGAGTCGAACCGTTCGGCGCCGATGGCGTCGGCGGCGATCTCGACGCCGCCGTCGACCGGCGTGACCGAACGGACCGATGAGCCGGTGTGGAGCGTCCCGCCACGGCGGACGACGCCGTCGGCGATCTTCTCGACGTAGCGGGCCGAACCGCCCACCACCGTTCGCCAGGCGGGCGACCCGAACACCGACAGCATGCCGTGATGGTCGAGGAAGGTGAACAGGTAGCGGGCCGGGTACTCGGCGGCGACCTCGTCGTCGCACGACCAGACCGCGGCGACCAACGGCAACAGGAAGTTCTCCAGGAAATAGTCCGAGAAGCCCTCACGGACGACGAACTCACGCAGCGGTTCGTCCGAGTCGGGGACGTCGAGGAGCCGGCGCGCCGCGCGGTGGAAGCGCATCACCTCGCCCAGCATCATCAGATAGCGCCCGCGGGTCAGTGTGCGCGCGGTGGGGAAGATGCCCCGCACTCCGAGCGCGCCGGCGTACTCGAGTCCGGTGATCTCCGACCGGACCGACATCGACATGTCGGTCTCCTGGGTGGCCACCCCCAGCTCGTCGAACATCCGCAGGAGGGTCGGATAGGTGCGGTCGTTGTGCACGATGAAGCCCGTGTCTACCGAGAGCACCTCGCCGTCGGGCATGGTGACGTCGTGGGTGTGGGCGTGCCCGCCGAGCCGGGAGTCCGACTCGAACATCGTGACCCGACTCTGCCCGGACAGCAGGTGGGCGGCGGTCAGTCCGGACACGCCGCCACCGATGACCGCGATGGACCGGGACGGTGAAAGGCTCATGTCCGGTGTTCGGAACTACCAGCAGTTCGGATGGGTCGGACAGGGCCGCCGAACGGCCCGGGAGGTGTGAGAGACGTCTCGTCAGTAGGCGGGGCGTTGTGCCGGTGGCGGGCCGGCGGGCAGGTACTCGTCCTTGGAGACGATCTTGGCGCCCAGCGGCAGCAGCGAGACCGGCACCATCTTGAAGCTCGCGATACCCAACGGGATGCCGATGATGGTCAGACACATGGCGATTCCGGTGGCGATATGGCCGATCGCCAGCCAGATCCCCGCGACGATGAGCCAGATGATGTTCCCGATCAGCGACATCGCCCCGGCGGTCGGTTTGCGTACGACCGTCCGGCCGAACGGCCACAGCGCGTAATTCGCCATGCGGAACGAGGCGATTCCGAACGGGATGGTGATGATCAGGATGCAGCAGATGATCCCCGCCACCACGTAGCCGATGGCCATCCACACGCCACACAGCAGCAGCCAGATCACGTTGAGAACGGTCTTCATGCCATCATTCTCCGCTACCGCGGGGCCGCAAGTCGAGAAACCGATCGTGCCCGTTCGTCGTCGACGGGTGCCGGGCCGTTCACGCGGTTACCCTGACGCCATGGGCGATCGGGGACGCGAAGCCGTGTGGGCGGTGATCACCACGCTCGTGCTGGTGGTCCGCATACTCGCGACGATCGCCCTGGTGCTGTTGGCCATCGGATGGGTGGTGGTGGCCGTGCGGGGTTCGTTGCTCAATGCCTACCTGTGGCCGACGGTCATCACCGCGGGCGTCCTGCTGGTGAGCACCTACCTCTACAGCTTTCTGCGCGCCCGCTACCCCCGGCGCAACGGATGGATTCCGTGAGGGCGTCCGGGGGCCATCGGGCGCGTCGTCAGGCGGACCGACCGAGGATGGCGAGTACGCGCGCCTGGCGATCGGCGCCCGCGGGTGCCTCGACACCGGATCTGCACACTCCGTCGCCGTAGAGCGCGGGGCCGAAGCCTGCGGCCGCGGTCTCCATCATCTCGAGTTCGGCATCGGTGAAGCGCAGTTCGCGGCCGGTGGCCGAGGCCACATCCCACCGGTGGGCCACCATGTCGAAGCCGTAGAAGCGCAACAGGGTCTCGCCGACCGTCGTCGGGCCGAAATGGCCGTCGAAGGGCATGGCGCCGACGGCCGGATCGGCCAGTCGGTCGGCGACGGCGGTGCGGTGCGCCCGCCACGCGGCGGCCGGGTCGTCGAGGTCAGGGGCCTCGCCCAGGTCGATCTCGTGTCGGGCGATGAAGTCGCGCTGGGTCTCGATGACGTGGCCGACGACGTCACGCGCAGTCCAACCCTCGCAGGGGGACGGTGCCGCCCACAGGTCGGACGGAATCTCGTCGAGGACGTCGCCGAAGCCGGTCGCCAGCCGTGCACATTCGGTTGTGAGGGTCTGGGTGATGTCGGATGAAGTGGTCATGATGGAAAGGTACGGAGAACGACCGGAGTGGGGCTTGATGAAATCCGACAGATCAGGTGAGTCCGCGACACGCATCGACGACGTGGAGCGTGCACACCTCGTCGACCCCGACGACACGTCGTTCGCGATCGGGCGCTGGGCTCCATCGCCGGATCTCACGGACCTCATCAGACGATTCTGGGTGCCGACCTGGTCGGTACCTGCAGGCCGATCGGCACCTCAGCGGGTCCTGCAATATCCGGTGTGTCTGATGGTGGTCACCGACGACTACGCACGCTTCTACGGGGTCAACACCGGGTTGTCGGAGACGGTGCTGACCGGTCGGGGATGGGCGATCGGGACGATGTTCGCCCCGGCGGCCGGTGCGCTGATCACGGGCGGCCCGGTCGCCGACTGGACCGACCGGTTCGCCGACCTCACCGAGGTGGCCGGCGCCGACGGGTCAACACTCACCGCGAACATCCGTTCGGTGATGGCCGCCGATCCGAACGATTCCGCGCGTCAGCACGAGGCCACCGACCTCGTCGAGGCGTGGATCCGTCCCCGCCTACCTGCCGACGACGACGGTCTGCTCATCAACGCCGTCGTCGAGTTCGTCGAGAACGATTCGACGGTGACGTCGGTGACCCAGATCTGCGACCGATTCCACCTCACCGAACGCAGTCTGCAACGACTCACCCAGCGTCGACTGGGGCTTACGCCGAAATGGTTGATCCAGCGGCGCCGGCTGCAGGAGGCGGCCGAACGGCTCCGCGGATCGGGGACCACCCTGGCGATGATCGCGGCCGAACTCGGTTACGCCGACGAGGCACATCTGGTGCGCGATTTCCGCACGGTGACGGGCATGACGCCTGGACGGTTCGGATCGCGGTTCGACTGACGTTCCCGCAGGTGGCGGCACCCCTGCACACGTGCGCCGGCCTCGACGATCTCGGCGGCGCGCTACTCTGAGCGCAGAGAGGTCCTGTTGTCGCAGTCACAGACGGAGCGACACGATGGGACCGGGTGAGGCGATTGACGGAGGACGTATGAGCGATTCTGCCTCGGCGTCCTCGCGCGTGCGCCGAGCGTATGAGGACTTCCTGACGGGGATCACGCCACCGGCGGACTCCGTCCGGTCACTGGTGCGCGATTCATGGGTCCGCTCGGTCACGAGGGGCGTCAATCCCACGGTGTCGGCGCCGGAGACAGATACCGCGTCGATGACGGCGGCGGAGTTCGTCGAGTACCGCGACGCCCATCCGATCACCGCCGTCCGACCGCTCGTACAGTCCCTCATGCTCGACGACATCGCCGATTCGGGCGTCGTTGTCGCGCTGACCGATCAGTCGGGCCGGCTGCTGTGGGTCGAGGGAGCGACGGATGCGCGGGACAAGGCCGCGAACATCAACTTCATCGAGGGCTCGTTGTGGAGCGAGGAGGTCGCCGGCACCAACGCACCCGGACTCGCCCTGGCGGTGGACCGCGGTGTGCAGGTTGTGGGTCCGGAGCACTTCGCCGGGCCGGTCCAGGAGTGGAGTTGCGCGGCCGCGCCGGTGCACGACCCGATCACCGGTCATGTCATCGGTGTCATCGACGTGACGGGCGGCCGCGAGGTCGCAGCGCCCTTCGCGCTGGCCGCCGTGCGGTCGGTGGTGGCCGCTGTGGAACGCGAAATGCAGTCGCGAGCAGTCGATCTCGCTGATCCGGCCACGTTCGTGGCGCCTGGTGGTGCCCGTCTGACCGTGCTGGCAGGCAACACCCTTCGATGGCGTCGCGAGGGCGATGCGACCGGTGAACGGACATTGTCCCGACGGCACGCGGAGATCCTGTTGCTGCTCCAGGCATACCGCGAAGGTCTCAGTACCGAGCAGCTCGCGACGCTGCTTGCGGAGGATCCCCTCGATCCTGTGACGGTGCGCGCCGAGATCTCCAGACTGCGTAGGGATCTGGGCAATGATGTGGTCGAGTCCCGGCCATACCGGCTGACCGTCGACCTGATCTCGGACGTCTCCGAGATCCGGGATCGTGTCGCCGGTGGCGACCAACTCGGCTCGGTGATAGACGAACTCGGCCGTGGCGGTCTGCTCGCCGAATCGTCGGCGCCCGGGATCACGGAACTGTTCGAGGAGATCAGGGAGGACGTTCGGTCCCGGGTCATCGCCGAAGGTGATGTGGGTGTCCTCCGCACGTGGACGTCGTCGGCGCACGGTCGCGACGACTTGGCCGCATGGCGGCGTCTCGAGCACCGCCTGGCGCCCGGACACCCAGACCGCGCTCTCGTCGGAGGCCGGATCCGCTTGCTGGACAGGCGCTACGGCGTCTGATCCGGTTGCGGCTGCGGGGTCCGATCAGGACTTGCGGCGGGCGTGCAGCACGACGTCGTGGGTGTGTGCGCCACCGCCCGCTGCGACCCCGCGTTCCCTGGTCTCTTCGGTGACGGTGGTCCAGCCGTCGCCGAGCAGCGCCGCGATGTCGCCGGGCTGGAAGTAGTCGTCCGGGTTGCGCCCGTGTGCGCGAATGCCTTCTGCCTCATGGGACACCACCAGGAGATGGCCGCCCGGACCGACGGCGTCGAGGATCTTCCCCATCGTGCGGTCGTCGGAACGTGCGATCGGGAAGTACTGAAGTGAGACCAGCCCGAACTCGACGCCGGGGATCTCGTCCTCGGTGAGGTCGGCCTGCAGCCAGGTGATCGACTCGCGGGCATCGGTCTCGCGGGCGCGGTCGATGGCGACCTGCGAGATGTCGACGGCGGTCACCTGCCAGTCCCGGTCGGCGAGCCATCGGGCATCGGCGCCTTCCCCGGACCCCACGTCGAGGGCCGTGCCCGGCGTGACGTCGGAGACCTCGGCGATGAGGGCGGGATTGACGTCGGCGGTCCAGAGCCGATCCGCACTGCGGTAACGCTCATCCCATTCGGCTGCGCCGTCAAAATCCGACCCGCTCGCTGCGCTCCCGGCGTCGTCAAAATCCGACCCGCTCGCTGCGCTCCCGGCGTCGTCAAAATCTGACCCGCTCGCTGTCTCACTCATGACCCGACCGTACCTGTCGGACCCGCATGCGAACGTATGTTCTATGCGCATCGAGCGGAAGGAGCGTCCGGAAGCGACGATTCTGCATGCTGACCTGGACTCCTTCTACGCCTCGGTCGAACAGCGCGACGATCCTGAACTCCGCGGCCTGCCGGTGATCGTCGGCGGCGGGGTCGTTCTCGCCGCAAGCTACGAGGCGAAGGCGTGTGGGGTCCGGACACCGATGCCCGGACGGGAGGCCCGGGCCCTGTGCCCACGTGCAGTGGTGGTCCGTCCCCGTTTCGACGCGTACATGGAGGCGAGCCGCGCCGTCTTCGAGATCTTCCACGACACCACCCCCATCGTCGAGGGGATCTCGGTCGACGAGGCCTTCCTCGATGTCGGCGGACTCCGCCGCGTGAGCGGGACACCGGCCGAGATCGGGCAAAGGTTGCGGGCGCGAGTGGCGACCGAGGTCGGCCTGCCGATCACCGTCGGGATCGCGCGGACGAAATTCCTCTCGAAGGTCGCCAGCGCGGTGGGCAAGCCCGACGGGTTGCTCGAGGTGGCTCCGGGCACCGAGCTCGCATTTCTGCATCCACTCCCGGCGCGGCGCCTATGGGGCGTCGGCGCGGTCACCGAGGCGAAACTCGCCGACGCCGGGATCACCTCGGTCGGCGACCTCGCCGCGTTCGGGGAGCACGGACTCTGCGGACTGCTGGGGGCCGGCACCGGGCGTCACCTGTACGCGTTGTCGATGGCGCGGGACCCGCGGCGAGTCGAGACGGGGCGTCGCCGGCGATCGATCGGATCGCAGCGTGCACTCGGGCGCAGACCGAAGACCGAAGCCGACCTCGAGGCGACCCTTGTCGCGATAGTCGAGCGCCTTGGAAAACGTCTTCGAGGTGCCGAACGTGTCTGCCGCACAGTCGTTCTGCGACTCAGGTTCGACGATTTCGCGCGTGCCACCCGATCGCGCTCCTTCCTCGAGTCGACGGACCGGACGGACATTGTCATGGCGGTCGCCCGCGGGTTGCTGGCCGATGCGATGCCGTTGATCCGGGAGCGCGGCTGCACGCTCATCGGGCTGTCGCTGACCAACCTCGACGACCACGACAGTGTGCAGCTCGCATTGCCCTTCGATTCCGACCGTGGTGTCGAACTCGACATCGCGATGGACCTCCTGCGTAACCGGTTCGGGCGCGACGCGGTGACCCGGGCGGTCCTCGTGGGTCGCCACCACGGGGACGACGCCCCGATGCTGCCGGACTGACCCGCCGATCGAGCGCGCAACCCGCCGATCGAGCGCAACCCGCCGATCGAGCGCCGCAACCCGCCGATCGAGCTTGTCGAGATCACGAGCGGGGTCTCGATGCGCCACTCACTCCGTTCGCGGCTTACTCGACCGGCAGAGGGTTCGCGGCTTACTCGACCGGCAGAGGGTTGGGGGACGTGCGCAAAATGCGCAAAAGACGACTTATGAGCGCAAGCGTGACTGTGACGTGGGTTACCCGAAGACTGCTCCTGTAACGGCCGGCATGACAGTTCGGCGACCCGGCGGCCGTTCCCCACACGCAGAAAGAGCATGACAAATGTTGGTAGCACTCGGCCTCGCAATGGTGGCCACCTTCATGTTCCTGATCATCACCAAGCGCGCGACCCCGGTGGTCGCGCTGATCCTGGTGCCGGTGGCGTTCGGTCTGTTTGCCGGGGCCGGCCTCGACATCAGCGACATGATCACCGACGGCATCAAGGAACTCGCCCCGACGGCGGCGATGCTGTTCTTCGCAATCATCTTCTTCGGCATCATGATCGACGTCGGACTCTTCGATCCGGTGGTCCGCCTGGTGGTTCGGATGGTCCGCAACGACCCCGCGCGACTGGTCGTCGGCACGGCGGTGCTGGCGATGGTGGTCTCCCTCGACGGGGACGGGTCGACGACCTTCATCATCACCACCGCCGCCCTGCTCCCCCTGTATCTGAAGTTGGGCGTGAGTCCGGTGGTCCTGACCGTGGCCGCGGGCCTGGCCAACGGGACGATGAACATCCTTCCGTGGGGTGGTCCGACGGCCCGCTCGGCGAGCGCGCTGAAGATCGACACGAACGCGGTGTTCCTCCCGATGGTCCCCGCATTGATCGCCGGTCTCGTGGTGGTGCTGCTGTTCTCGTACCACCTCGGCGTCCTGGAGCGGCGCCGTATCGGGCAGATCGAGATCAGGGATTCGATTCTGATGCCGCGCGAGGAGGTCCTGGTGGCCGCCGGTGGCGGCGCAGGCACCGACGTCCCGCCGACCTCCCGTCGACGCCACGCGAGCGTACCGGCAACGGGTTCTGCCGCAACCGGTTCTGCGGGTTCGGGTGACGGCACGTCGAAGGACGACGAGCCGGACGATGAATCGAACTTCACCGGCGTTCTCGATCCGAAT
This sequence comes from Gordonia sp. DT101, assembly GCF_049844895.1. Classification (NCBI taxonomy): domain Bacteria; kingdom Bacillati; phylum Actinomycetota; class Actinomycetes; order Mycobacteriales; family Gordoniaceae; genus Gordonia; species Gordonia sp. DT101. Next base: position 1,286,729 of record NZ_JBNCLX010000001.1, read on the forward strand.
CGTAAGACCCTGCGCCCCAAGCTGTTCTGGGTCAACGCCGGCCTGACCGTCGTCCTGCTGGCGGTGCTTGGTCTCGACATCGTGGCCATTCCCGTGCTGTTCATGATCGCCACCGGTATCGCGCTCGCCGTCAACTTCCCGCACGTGAAGGATCAGCAGGAGGCGATCACCCGGCACTCGTCGAGCATCGTGTCGGTGGTGGCGATGGTGCTCGCGGCCGCGGTGCTGACCGGTGTGTTCAGCGGTACCGGCATGGTCGATGCGATCGCCCACTGGCTGGCCTCCGGAATCCCGGACTGGATGGGTCCCCACATGGCGGTCGTCATCGGCGTCCTTTCCATCCCGCTGACCTTCTTGATGAGCAATGACGCCTTTTATTACGGGGTGCTGCCGGTGATGTCGGAGACCGCGACCCGCTACGGCATCGACCCTTCGGAGATGGCCCGGGCGTCGATCACCGGTCAGCCGTTCCACATGCAGAGCCCGCTGGTCCCGGCGATCCTGCTGCTCGTCGCACTGGCCGGGGTGAGCTTGGCCGATCATCACAAGAAGGTGCTGTGGCGAGCGGCCGCGGTGTCGATCGTGATGCTCGTCGTCGGGTGCCTGGTCGGCGCGATTCCGTTCTGACCTGATCCGGCATACCGACGCCTAGGCTGACCGCATGCGATTGCGAACGCAGGTTCTCCTCCTGCAACTCGCCGTCATCGCGATCAGCCTGAGCGTCGGTTTCGGGCTGGTGATCTCCGGATCGGATGATCGCGTACGGGAGGAATACGCGCAACGCGCCCTCGCGATCGCACAATCGGTCGCCGCCGACTCCGACGTCCAGAGTCAGGTCGCGAGCCATCGAGGTGCTGCCGTCGACCATCGCGAACTCGTATCCGGGCCGCTGCAGGCCGAAGCGATCGCCGTGCAACAGCGGACGGGTGCACTGTTCGTGGTGATCGGCAACGACAGCGGGGTCCGGCTCGCACATCCGGAACCCGACGAGATCGGCAGGCAGGTCTCCACCGACCCGTCGAACGCGTTGGCGGGCAACGAGGAGGTGAGCACCGACCGTGGCACTCTCGGAGAGTCCGTCCGCGCGAAGGTGCCGGTCTACGACGACGGGCGGGTCGTCGGCTTCGTCAGTGTCGGGGTGTCGACGGCACGGCTGGCCGGCGAGACCCGCCGCGACACCGTGGCCACCGTCCTCATCGCCTTGGTCGCGCTCGCCGTCGGTGCGGTCGGTTCTGCCCTGTTGGCCCGACGATGGCGCCGACTGACGCTCGGACTCGAACCCGACGAGCTCACCGAACTCGTCCGGCAACAAGGCGCGGTCCTGCACTCGATGGCCGACGGAGTCCTCGCCGTCGACAGCAAGGGGATCGTCCGGGTCCTCAACGACACGGCCCGGCGACTGCTCGACCTCACCGATCCGGTCGGCCGGAACGTCGACGAGCTCGGGCTCTCGCCGCGCGTCCGCAGTGTGCTCGATCAACCGATCGCCGAGCCCATCGCCGCCACCGTCGGAGATCGGGTGGTGCTCGTCAGTTCGCACACCGTGGAGGCCGACGGACGTGACCTCGGCATGGTGATGTCGGTGATCGACCGGACCGACGTGGAGCGACTCACCCGAGAGGTGGACTCGATCCGGGCGATGAGTACCGCCTTGCGCGCGCATCGCCACGAGACCGCAAACCGGATGCACGTGCTTGCAGGGTTGTTGCGCCACGACCACACGGCCGAGGCGATCGCCTACCTCGACGAACTGAGCGGCGCCGGTCCGCGGAGTTCTCGGCTCGAGGACTCGACAACATCGGCGAACCGCATCTGCAGGCGTTTCTCGACGCGAAGGCGGCCCACGCCCGGGAGCGCGGGGTCACCTTGCGGCTCGGTGAACAGACCTGGGTGCAGGGCGCTCTGCGGGATCCGGTGGTGGTGACGACGGTGCTGGGCAACCTGGTGGACAACGCGATCGACGCGAGCGCGCCGGGTTCGGCGAGTGCCGGTCGAGATGAGCGGCAGGCCGTCGTCGAGGTGGAGGTGCTGACCGACGGCGACGACATGTTCATCACGGTCAGCGATTCCGGCCCCGGACTCGGCGTCGACGATCCGGACGTGATCTTCGACGAGGGCGTGACCACCAAGGTCGACCCGGGTGTGCCCGGCGGCCGGGGGATGGGGTTGGCGCTATCTCGGCAGGTCGCGAGGCGCATCGGAGGAGACATCTGGGTGGCGGACCCGGGCGGCCGTGCGGGTGCTCTCGGCGACGACGGGGTCGCTGTCGGCCGGGTGGAGAATGAGCTCGCGGGTGCGGTCCTGGTCGCTCGCCTGCCGGCCGTGATCAACACCGGTTCCGCGACGACCGACGACGAGACGAGCGGAGGTGGCGCAGATGGGTGACGACCTCGGTGTCCTCATCGTCGACGACGATTTCCGGGTCGCCGCGTTGCACGCCACCATCGTCGACGCCGTGCGCGGGTTCCGTGTCGTCGCGCGGGCGGGCAACATCGCCGCGGCCCGCGCCGCCGTCGCCGATCATCCCGACGTCGACCTGGCGTTGCTCGATGTGTATCTGCCCGACGGCTCGGGTATCGACCTCGTCGCCGAATTGCCGTGCGACGCGTTCATCGTCGGTGCGGAGACGGATGCGGCCGCGGTGCGCCGGGCGATGCGTGCCGGAGCGCTGGCCTACCTGATCAAGCCCTTCGACGACACCGAACTCGCCAGGCGGTTGGCCGGCTACGCCCAGTACCGGCGCGTCCTCGCCGCCGACAACGTCGATCAGCACGCCGTGGATTCGGCGCTCTCGGCATTGCGATTCGGCACCCGAGGATCCGATCGACCGGACGCGGGCTCACATACCGAACAGCGCATCCTCGAACTGTTCGCAACCGCCGGCGGGCCGCTGTTCGCCGACCAGGTGTCGGAGGCGGTCGGTGTCTCGGCGGCCACCGCGCGTCGTCATCTCGCACATCTGGTGTCCGCGGGGCGGCTCCGGATGTCGCTGCAATACGGGAGTACGGGGCGGCCACGACAGGAGTACCGGCTGCCGGGCTGACCTGGGGACTTCCGTCGACCGCGATGAATTCGACGGGCCGGGCCGGTCTGCACCCTCAACGACGTTTCCGAGACGAGTGGAAGGGCGCCGCAATGGGATTGCTCGAAGGCAAGGTCGCGATGATCACCGGCGGTGCCCGCGGACAGGGTCGCGCGCATGCGCTGACCCTGGCACGCGAAGGCGCCGACATCGTGTTCTGCGACATCGCTGCACCGGTGTCGGAGGTGGAGTACGAGACGGCCACCCCCGACGACGTCGAGCGCACGACGCGTGACGTCGAATAGCTCGGTCGACGCTGTCTCGGCATCACAGCCGACGTGCGCGATCTGTCGGCGGTCGAGGGAGTCGTGGGCAGGGTGCTCGCCGCCCATGGCCGGATCGACGTCCTGATCGCCAACGCCGGCATAGCGAGCAGCGGCCCGATCGCGACCATGTCGGCGCGGCGCTGGCAGACGATGATCGACGTCAACCTCACCGGGGTCTTCAACTCTTTCCGGGCCGTCCTGCCGCACATGATCGAGCGCCGGGCCGGGCGCATCGTCGCGACGTCGTCGAGTGTCGCGAAGACCGGCGCGACCAACTCGGGCCACTACGCGGCAGCCAAGGCCGGGGTCGTCGCGCTGGTGCAGTCGGTGGCCTACGAGGTGGCCGAATACGGGATCACGGTCAACGCCGTGCTGCCGTCCGGAGTGAACACGATGATGATCCACAACCCGGCGACCTACCGGCTCATCCGGCCCGATGTCGAGAACCCCGGCCGCGACGATGTCGAGGAGATGTTCGCGCAGGGGCGTCCGCGGCCGGGCTTGCTGGAACCCGACGATGTCGCGAATGCGGTGCTGTACCTCGTCTCCGAGCAGGGACGTTGCCGATCGGGCGATTCGATCTCGTTGTCCAACGGGATGGACTGAGAGCGGCGCCGAGCTCGCGGATTCGACGCAACCCACAAGAGTTTGCTGGACCGCACCTGATCGCCGGGCTAGAACAGTGGAGGGGGAGTGTCCGACGCCCGGAGCACACCGAAGGAGTCCTCGTTGACCGAGACCCGCACCGACCACGCCGCCTACACCGACGATGAGCTCGCCGCCGACCTCCGATGGTGGGCGGCCGCCAACTACCTGACGGTCGCGCAGATCTATCTGCAGGACAACGTGTTACTGCGCGAACCACTGACCGCAGACCACATCAAGCCGCGACTGCTCGGCCACTGGGGCACCAGCCCCGGACTGTCCGCGATCTACACCGTGCTCAATCGCGTGATCCGCGAAACGGATTCGGACTGGCTCTACGTCACCGGGCCGGGACACGGCGGGCCCGCGCTGGTCGCCAACGTCTATCTCGAAGGCACCTACACCGAGGTCTATCCGCACGTTTCGCGGGACGCGCGGGGAGTACTGAAGCTGTGCCGCCAGTTCTCCACCCCGGGCGGTATCCCCAGTCACGTCAGCGTGCAGACGCCGGGCAGCATCCACGAGGGCGGAGAACTCGGCTATGCCCTGGTGCACGCCGCAGGTGCCGCTTTCGACCATCCCGACCTCACGGTGGTCTGCGTCGTCGGCGACGGGGAGGCGGAGACCGGGCCGCTGTCGGGATCGTGGAAGATCCCGGCCTTCCTCAATGCCGCCCGCGACGGGGCGGTGCTGCCGATCCTGCATCTCAACGGCGCGAAGATCGCCGGACCGACCGTCCTCGGCCGCAGCAGCGACAGCGACATCGCCGACTATCTCGGCGGACAGGGCTGGACCCCGATGTTCGTCGAGGGTGATGACCCGAAGACCGTGTTGCGCGATCTGAAGTCGGCGATCGACCAGTCAAATCGCATCATCCGTGACCTCCAGGCCGAGGCGCGCGACGACGGGCCGTCGGTCGGCACCCGGTGGCCGGCGATCGTGCTGCGCACCCCCAAGGGCTGGACCGGTCCGCACGAGGTGGACGGCGAACTCATCGAGGGCACGCACTGGGCGCATCAGGTGCCGCTGTCGAGCGTCCGCGAGAATCCGGAACACCTGGAGATCCTGGAGACCTGGTTGCGGTCGTACCGGCCCGACGAGATCTTCGACGCGGCGGGTTCGATCGTCGAGGAGATCGCCGGGCTCGCCCCCGAGGGCGACCGGCGAATGGGTGCGACGCCCTATGCCAATGGCGGTCGGCTGCTGACCCCGTTGAAGCTGCCACCGATCGCCCGCTACGCACTCGAGGTCGACAAGCCGGGAGCGACGATCCACGAGACCACCCGCGTGCTCGGCGAGTACATGCGCGACATCTACTCCGAGAACTTGTCGTCCGACGACGACGGTGGCGCGTTCCGGCTGTTCTGTCCGGACGAGACCGCGAGCAATCGTCTCGCCGCGGTGTTCGAGGCGACCGATCGCTGCTGGCAACTCCCCACCACCGAGCACGACGACAATCTGTCCCAATCGGGACGGGTGATGGAGGTGCTGAGCGAACACCTGTGTCAGGGCTGGTTGGAGGGTTACCTCCTCAGCGGCCGGCACGGACTCTTCGCCACCTACGAGGCGTTCGCGATGGTGAGTGCGTCGATGGTCATCCAGCACACCAAGTGGCTGCAGCACGCCGCGACCCTGGACTGGCGTGAGCCGGTCGCGTCGCTGAACATCCTGTTGACCTCCACCTGCTGGCGCAATGATCACAACGGCTTCTCCCATCAAGGGCCCGGGTTGATCGACGCGGTGCTGCCGCTGGCACCCGACGTGGTGCGGATCTGGCTGCCGCCGGACTCCAATTCGCTGCTTTCCATCGCCGAACACTGCTTTCGCAGCCGCAACCACGTGAACCTCCTGGTCGTCGACAAACAGCCGCATCTGCAGTACCTCTCGCTCGACGAGGCCAACGACCAGGCGGCGGCCGGTATCTCGATCTGGCCGTGGGCGGGGACCGAGGGCGACAACAACGACGACCCGGACATCGTGCTGGCCGGCGCCGGTGATGTGCCCACTCAGGAGATCCTCGCGGCGGCCCAGATGCTTCGTGAGTGGGTGCCGTATCTGCGGGTCCGGGTGGTCAACGTGATGGACCTGATGTCGTTGCTGCCGCAGGCCGACCATCCACACGGGATGTCCGACGACGACTTCGTCGACCTGTTCACCCGTGACGGTCACGTGGTGTTCGCATTCCACGGATACCCGCGCGCGGTCCATCAGCTCCTGCACGGGCAGCCCGACGCGGACCGATTCCACGTACGCGGATTCTCCGAGCAGGGCACCACGACCACGCCGTTCGACATGGTGGTGCTCAACAAGATGAGCCGCTATCACCTTGTCCTCGAAGCGCTCCGCCGATCGCGTCGGGTGCCCGAACGTTCCGAGGAACTCGTCGAGTTCTGCCACCGGCAGTTGGCCCGCCATCACGATCACGTCCGCGAGTACTTCGAGGACCTCCCGGAGATCCGGGACTGGACCTGGTCGTAGCGGTCGCGGCGGGGATCTCGATACGTCCTCGGCTGGCGCCTCGTCCTACTCGATCGGCGGTGCCGCCCGCTGGTCGAGTAGCCGACGAGCGCAGCGAGGACACCGCTCGCCCGCTGGTCGAGTAGCCGACGAGCGCAGCGAGGAAGCGTATCGAGGCCACCGTCCGCAACAGCCCGTTTACAGTGTTCGCATGACGATGAACGTGGACGCCACCAATCCCGATCTGGTGACCGTCGGGGTGCCGACCCACTGGTACAACCTCGCAGCCGAGCTCGACGTGCCGATCCCGCCGCATCTGCATCCGGGAACCAAGGAGCCGGTCGGACCCGACGACCTCGTTGCGCTGTTCCCTGCAGGCCTGATCGCGCAAGAGGTGTCCACCGACCCGTATATCGAGATCCCCGATCCGGTGCGGGAGATCTACCGGATGTGGCGGCCCTCCCCGCTGATCCGGGCGCGTCGGTTCGAGGAGGCACTCAACACCAAAGCCCGGATCTACGTGAAATACGAGGGTGTCAGCCCGGTCGGCAGTCACAAGACGAACTCGGCTGTCGCGCAGGCCTACTACAACAGCGTCGACGGCGTGCGGAAGCTGACCACCGAAACCGGTGCCGGACAATGGGGTAGCGCGCTGGCGTTCGCCGGTGCGCAGTTCGGCATCGACATCGAGGTCTGGCAGGTCCGCGCCTCCTACGACTCGAAGCCGTATCGCGGGCACCTGATCCGCACCTACGGAGGCACCTTGCATCCGTCGCCGTCGGACCTCACCGAGTCCGGCCGCGCGATGCTGGCCAAGGACCCCGACACCACCGGTAGCCTCGGTATGGCCGTCAGCGAGGCCGTTGAGGTCGCCGCCGGTGACCCGGACACCCGCTACGCGCTGGGCAGTGTGCTCAATCACGTTGTGTTGCACCAGAGTGTGATCGGGGTGGAGGCAGTCGAGCAGCTCGATGCCGTCGAGCCCGGTGGCGCCGACGTCGTCTTCGGCTGCGCTGGTGGCGGTTCCAATCTCGCCGGGCTGTCGTTCCCGTTCCTGCGCGAGAAGATCCACGGCCGGTCGAACCCGCGGGTCGTCGCAGCCGAACCCGCCGCGTGCCCGTCGATCACGCAAGGCGAGTACCGCTACGACCACGGCGATGTCGCGGGCCTGACTCCATTGCTCAAGATGCACACGCTCGGAATGGACTTCGTTCCCGATCCCATCCATGCGGGCGGGCTGCGCTACCACGGTATGGCGCCGGCGTTGAGTCACACAGTGGAACTCGGCCTGGTGCAGGGTGTCGCGATCACTCAGCATGACGCGTTCTCGGCAGGCGTGCAGTTCGCGCGGACGCAGGGCATCGTCCCGGCTCCGGAGTCGACCCACGCCATCGCCGCGTGCGCCGCTCACGTCGCCGACAGCGACAAAGAAGAGGTGGTGGTGATCGGACTCTCCGGCCACGGGCAGCTCGACCTCCCGGCGTATGCGGAGTTCCTCGACGGAAAGTTCTGAGCGACAGACGGATTCGATGGGTTCGGCGATGCGGACGGTCGGTGTCGACCTGGCCGCGTCGCCGAAGTTCACTGCGGTCGCGGTGGTCGACTGGTCACCCGGGGCCGCGCGACTGGTCGACCTGGTGATGCCCGCGACCGACGCGCACATCGCCGACCTGGTGGTCGGTGCGGAGAAGGTCGGTATCGACGCCCCGTTCGGATGGCCGGATGCGTTCGTGGATTTCGTCGTCGCGCAACACCGGGGCGAGCTCGGCGCCGGACGGTCTCTCGACGACATCGAGCAACGAAGGCCGCTGGCCTATCGACGGACCGACCGCGTCGTCGTGGAGAACGGGTGGGGCCGACCGCTGAGCGTGTCCGCGGACCAGATCGCGCACGTGGCGTTCCGGGCGGCCGGGCTGATCGCGGATCTGGGCGTCGTCGATCGTGTGACCGGATGGGCAGTCGAGGCCTATCCGGCTGCAGCACTGAAGCAATGGGGACTCACGTCCCGTGGTTACAAGGGCGTCGCACGGCGCGCTGTGCTCGCCACGTCGTACGAGTCCCTCGTCGAGAGCGCGCCATGGCTGGATCTCTCCGACCACCGAGAACTCCTGACCCAGGATGACAACGCGTTCGATGCGGTGATCACCGCGCTGATCGCGCGTGCGGCGACGTCGGGACAGACCTTCCTTCCCGACCACCGCGACCGGGCCGTCGCGGCTCGTGAGGGATGGATTCACGTCCCGGAATGTGCTCTGAGCGATCTGGTCACGTGAGATCCAAGCGCATCAGCACGCGCGGAAATCCGTTCAGCACCGACGTCGTGTCGGCGGCCCATTCGAAACCGTTGTCCTCGAACAGTTTTCGCGTGCCGACGTAGGCCATGGTCAGGTCGACCCTGTCGCCGGCGTTGTCGACCGGATACCCCTCGACGGCGGGCGCCCCGTTGGTGCGGGCGAACTCGACGGCCCCGGCCAGCAGCGGGTGTGAGATGCCCTGCTTACGATGGCCCGGACGAATGCGGATGCACCACACCGACCACACGTCGAGGTCGTCGACGTGCGGGATCTTCCGGTTACCGGCGAACGTGGTGTCGGCCCGCGGCGCGACCGCCGCCCAGCCGACCACCTCGTCACCGTCGTAGGCGAGGACGCCGGGTGGCGGCTTCTGCCTGCACAGTTTCTTCACGTACTCGCCACGATCCTCGCGCGCGAGTTCCTGATTGAGCTTGTTGGGAATCCGATAGCTCAGACACCAGCAGACATTGGCGTCGGGCCGCTTCGGCCCGACCATGGTGCGGACGTCGGCGAACCGCGTCGCCGGGCGTACCTCGATCGCCATGCGTTCCACCATCGTCGACGGGCACCGGATCGGCAAGACCGCCGGCGCCTGTCGACGCGGTCGTCACGAACGGAAGAACTCCAGGAGATCGGCGTTGATGGTCGCTGCCTCGGTGGTCGGCATGCCGTGCGGGAACCCGGGGTAGGTCTTCAGGGTGCTGTTGGGCAGCAACTCCGCCGACAACACACCGGTGTTCTGATAGGGGACCACCTGGTCATCCTCGCCGTGCAGCACCAGCGTGGGGATGGTGATCTTCCGCAGGTCGTCGGTGAAGTCGGTCTGGGAGAACGCGACCACACCGTCGTAGTGCGCCTTGGCGCCGCCCATCATCCCCTGCCGCCACCAGTTGGCGATGACGCCCTCGGACGGTGCGGCGCCCTCCCGGTTGTAACCGTAGAACGGACCTTCGGCGAAGGTACGGAAGAAGTCGGCGCGGCCGGTGGCGACCTGCGCCTGGATGCCGTCGAAGACGTCCTTGGGAATCCCGTCCGGGTTGGCGTCGGTATTCACCATGAGCGGGGGAACCGAGCTGATCAGGACGGCCTTGGCTGCGCGGTCCTGGCCGTGCTGTGCGAGGTAGTGGGCAACCTCGCCGCCACCGGTCGAGTGCCCGACGTGGATCGCATCGGACAGGTCGAGGTGCTCGACGACCGCGGCGAGATCGGCCGCGTAGTGGTCCATGTCGTGTCCGTCGGCCACCTGCGTCGAGCGACCGTGTCCACGGCGATCGTGGGCGATCACCCGATAGCCCTCCGCGAGGAAGAACATCATCTGCGTGTCCCAGTCGTCCGACGACAGCGGCCAGCCGTGACTGAAGACGATGGGCCGGCCGCTACCCCAATCCTTGTAGAAGATCTCGACGCCGTCGGAGGTGGTGATCGTGGGCATGGTGGTGCTCCTTCGAAATGGGTGCAACGGTGCGGTGTCGCCGGTTGCCGCGCCGTGAGACATCCGGGCGCAACCGGCCACTTCAGTGTGCCGTGGTCTCGGCCCGCGCGGTCCCACTTCACGCGCCAGGAACACCCCCTTTTGCGCCACATCTCGCGGCGGGGCGACGACGCGTGGTCAGACCGCGATCGGCCCGGTGGTCGCGAAGCGCTGTTGGTACTTTCGCGGCGAGATCCCGATCCGCGCGATGAACGCGCGTCGCATCACCTCGCCACTGCTGTAGCCGGCGGCCCGCGCGGCCTGGGTGACGCTGAATCCGGCGTGAAGGCTCTCGCACGCGACCTCGAAGCGCGTCGCCGCGACATAGCCGGCCGGTGTGGTGGCCAGTTCATCCCGGAACAGCCGGGTCAGTTGGCGGGCACTGACGTTCACGTGTGCCGCGAGGCTGCCGACCGTGTGTGGGAGTCGAGGATTGCCGCGGACGTGGTCGGTGACCTTGCGGACCATGCTGCTGCGGGGGATCGGCCCTTGCAACGACGCCGAGAACTGCGACTGACCGCCACCGCGTTGCATGTAGACGAGCAGGCCCTGCGCGGTTCGTCGAGCGACCTCCGCGCCGTGGTCGTCCTCGACCAGGGCCAGGCTCAGGTCGATGCCAGCAACGACCCCGGCCGAGCTGTAGACGTCGCCGTCGCGGACGAAGATCGCGTCGTCGTCGACCTTGATCAACGGGTAGCGATGTGCGAGGTCGGCGGTGAACTTCCAGTGCGTCGTCGCGGCGCGCCCGTCCAGGAGTCCCGCCGCGGCGAGGACGAAGGAGCCGGTGCACACCGAGGCCAGCCGGCGGGTGCGTGACGACAGGTCGAGGACGGCGTCGATGAGTTCGTCGGTCAGGAACTTCGGAGGAGCGAGTTCGCTGCCCGCGACCAGGACGGTGTCGAAGCGGCCCGAGCCGGCCACCGCTTCCGTGCTCAGCCGTGCGTGGACCGACGTCGTCACATCTCCGCCGCCGGGCGACAACACGACGACTTCGTAATCGCCGGCGTGCTGATTCGCTTCCACGAAGACCTCTGCGGGACCGGAGAAATCGAGCATCTTGACGCCGTCGAACACGACGATGCCGATCCGACGGTGCGACGGTACCGCGGACAGACCAACTGGCTTCATGGGAGTAAATCTAATCTGCCGCGTGCGAGTCTGCCGTCGTCGACCGGGACGGTGCGATCGGTAGGCTGACGGCATGAGCGTGGCAGGTCCCAGTGAGCCCCGGGTCACCATCGTCGAGGTTGCGCCTCGCGATGGACTCCAGAACGAGAAGGTGGAGCTGACCACCGCCCAGAAACGGGAACTCGTCGAACGTGCGGTGCAGTACGGGGCTCGAAACGTCGAGGTCACGAGCTTCGTCCATCCCAAGAAGGTGCCGGCCATGGCGGACGCGGAGGACCTCGTCGGCCTGCTGCCGAGCGGGGACGGGGTGGCCTACAGCGCGCTGGTGCTCAACGAGCGGGGACTCGAACGTGCGCTCGCCGCCGGCGTCACCGAGATCAATGCCGTCGTCCACTGCACCGACACCTTCAGTGGGCGGAATCAAGGCACCGACGTCGACGGCGGGGTGGCGATCTGGCACCGCATCGCCCGTACCGCACGCGAGGCGGGCATCACCGCCAACCTGACGATCGCGGTCGCCTTCGGCTGCCCGTTCGAGGGTGAGGTTCCCGTTGATCGGTTGCGGACGATCCTCGATCGTGTCCTCGAGGAACCGCCGACGGAGCTGTCCCTCGCGGACACCATCGGGGTGGCCGTACCGAAGGACGTGCGGGAGCGTTTCGGGGTCGCGTCGGTTCTGGTGCCCTCGGGCGCCGCATTGCGGGCCCACTTCCACGACACTCGTAGTTGCGGCATCGGCAACGCACTCGCCGCCGTCGAATCCGGCGTCACCATCCTCGATGCGAGCCTCGGCGGTATCGGTGGTTGCCCGTTCGCGCCGAACGCGACCGGCAACATCGCCACCGAGGACCTTGCCTACGCGCTGGACCGCACCGGGATCGCACACGGGCTCGACACCACTGCTCTGCAGGCGTCCGGCGAATGGCTCGAAGGGATCTTCGGGCGCCGACTGCCCGCCATGGTTTTGCATGCGGGCGGGTTTCCGGCGCCCGTCCACTGACCGACCGCGTTCCTTCTCCGGTCTCGTGTTCGTGCGTCAAATACATTCCGCACACGAACACATTTCCGGCGCAGGAACTGTCGGGGTGGGTGACCCTCAGTCGAGCAGCTTCTTCTGAACCTTGCCCATGGCGTTGCGGGGGAGTGACTCGACGAAGCGGATCTCCCTGGGCCGCTTGTGGTGTGACAGTTCCCCGGCGACCAGGTCGATGAGCTCGGTGTCGGGGACGCGTCCGCCGACGACGTAGGCGACGATGCGCTGACCGAGGTCGTCGTCGGGGGCGCCGATCACGGCCACCTCGTCGACGGCTGGATGACCGAGCAACACGGTCTCGATCTCGCCGGCCCCGATGCGGAAGCCGCCCGACTTGATCAGGTCGGTGGCCCGCCGTCCGACGATCCGGTGCATGCCGCCCGGATCGATCACCGCGACATCGCCGGTGGCGAAAAACCCGTCGTCGAGCCAGGACTCGTTGGGATTCGGCCCGCTCGCTCCGCTCCCGGCGCCGGCAGTCTTCTCCGGCTGATGGAGATAACCGGAAGACATCATCGGGCCGCGTACATGGAGATCGCCGACCGACTCGCCGTCGTGCGGGAGGTCGAGGTCGCCCTCGCGTAGTCGGGTCTCGACACCGTCGAGCGGGAAGCCGACCCAGCCGGGACGGCGTTCTCCGTCGACCCTCGTGCTCACGGTGATCATCGTCTCGGTCATGCCGTATCGCTCGATGATCTCGTGGCCGGTGAGGTCGCGGATCTTCTCGAAGACGGGGACCGGTAGCGGGGCGCTGCCGGACACCAGCAGCCGTGCCGGTGACAGTGCCTGTGCTGCAGCGGGATCGGACGCAACACGAGTCCAGACGGTCGGCACGCCGAAGAACATGGTCGCGCCACGGCTCATCGCGGCTGCGTAGTTCTGCGGTGTCGGCGTGACCGTGTGGATCAGGCGTCCGCCCCGGCGCAACGGACCGAGCATCCCGAGGATCAGGCCATGAACATGAAAGAGCGGAAGACCGTGAGCGAGTGCATCATCGGCGGTCCACTGCCAGGCGTCGCCCAGCGCGTCGAGGCCCGCGGCGATGGCGGAGCGGGTGATCGGAACGCCCTTGGGTAGCCCGGTGGTGCCGGAGGTGTACAGGACGAGGGCGATCGACGATTCGGGCGGCTCGGGATGGCGATGCCACGATCTGGCGTAGCGCCGCACCGGAATCACCGGCAGGGTCGGATCGTCGGGCGCGGCACCCAGCCAGGCCTGCGCGCCGGAATCGCCGAGGATGTGCTCGATTTCGCGCGGCCCGGAGTCGGGTGGCACGGGCACTGCGGCGACACCGGCGATCAGGCAGCCGACGATGGCGAGCACGGTGTCCGTCGTCGGCCTCGCGTAGACCGCCAGAACCCGGGCGCCGGCGACTCGCTCGGCGACCGCGGTCGCCGCGCCGACCAGGTCCTCCCGGGAGAGTCGGTCGTCGCCGATCGTGATCGCGTCGGGGATGTCGGGTGCGGTGGGTGTCAGCGTCGGAAACAGCACCCCATCAGCTTCCCACTTGGACGATTCGTCGGTGCGTGCACCGGCCTGCTATCGTTGGGGCCACGTTCACGCGATGCTGTAACTCGCTTGTTGAACCAGAGGCCGGGGTGATTACAGAAACCCCCGGTCTTGTCCAAACTTCCACCGCGCCGGTCGGCACAGATGTGTGCTGCCCGGCGCGGTTTTGTGCTGATCGCACCACCCGAACCCGCAGACCGAACCCGCAGAGACGAAAGATCCGCAGCCATTCTCACCGACGAGCGAGAAGAACGGCCACGGATCTCGTGTGGCGGAGGATAGGGGATTCGAACCCCTGAGGGCTGTTAACCCAACCCGCGTTCCAGGCGAGCGCCATAGGCCACTAGGCGAATCCTCCGTCAGGGATGATAGCGGCCGAGGGGCTGCTGGCCCAAAACCGGGCGCGACGGCCACCTCGATGACGACGGATACCTCACCTGTGATCAGGGACCCTGCGCGCGCGAAAGGTCCCCGGCCGGAGATGAGGTCTTTGCGCGTAAGGGCCGGTGAGCAGGGTGGTGGACCACCGATTGTCGATCGGCGCCGACCGCCCGCTACACTTGACGGCGGATCCCGCGCGGCGTGCATCCTGTGAACTCCCCCAGGGCCGGAAGGCAGCAAGGGTCAACGGGCTCTCTCGGGTGCGCGGGGTCCCCATAAACACAATCATCCGCTTGGAGCGTCACCGCCAACCCACGCCGGTGTCACTGGAGAGGTCCCTGCGTTGAACTATCACTCGTTGAGTGCCGACCAGCTCCGTGAAACCAAGTCCGAACTGCAGAATCTCTACGACGCATTGTGTGCGGCAGGCCTGAAACTGGACCTCACCCGCGGCAAGCCCGCGCCCGAGCAGCTCGACCTCTCGAACGAGCTTCTGGCGCTGCCGGGGACCGAATACCGCGACGCCGCGGGGACCGACACCCGCAATTACGGCGGATTGGCCGGCCTCCCGGAGCTCCGCGAGATGTTCGGCGAACTGCTCGCCGTCGACCCGGCCCACCTGATCGCGTTCGGTAACTCCAGCCTCGAGCTGATGCACGACCTCACGGTGTTCTCGCTCCTGAACGGCAACCCCGATTCCGCGCAGCCGTGGGGATCTGGTCCCATCAAATTCCTGTGCCCGGCGCCCGGTTATGACCGACATTTCGCGATCACCGAGAGCTACGGCATCGAGATGATCCCGGTGCCGATGTTGCCGAACGGCCCCGACGTCGACGCCTGCGCTGCGCTCACGGCAGCCGATCCCAGCATCAAGGGCCTGTGGGCCGTACCGACCTACTCCAACCCGACCGGCGTGACGTTCACCGAAGACGTGACGCGCGGTCTGCTGGAGATGCCCGCCGCCGACGACTTCCGCATCTATTGGGACAACGCCTACGCGGTGCACACCCTCGTCGAGGCGCCCCCGACGCCGCTGCCGGTGATCGACATGGCGGCCGAGGCCGGCAACCCCAACCGCGTGTACGTGCTCGGCTCGACGTCGAAGATCACCTTCGCCGGCGCCGGTGTGTCCTTCTTCGGGTCGTCGAAAGCGAATGTCGACTGGTTCAGCCGGCACCTCGCGTTCAAGACGATCGGCCCGGACAAGGTCAATCAGCTCCGGCACGCGAAGTTCTTCGGCGACGCCGACGGCGTCCGGGCGCACATGGCCCGCCATCGGGAACTCCTGGCGCCGAAATTCCGGCTGGTGCTCGACATCCTCGCCGACCGCCTCGCCGACTCGAAGGTCGCCGCGTGGTCGGAGCCGGAGGGCGGCTACTTCATCAGCCTCGACGTCATCGACGGGACTGCTCGACGCACCATCGAACTCGCGAAGCAGGCGGGCATCGCACTGACCGCAGCCGGGTCGACGTACCCCTACAAGGAAGATCCGTTCGACCGCAACATCCGCCTGGCACCGACGTTCCCCTCCACAGATGATCTCCGAACCGCCATGGACGGCGTCGCGACCTGCGTGCTGCTGGCAGCTTCGGAGACCCTCTTGGCGACGCGCGAATCCTGATCGGACTCGTGCCCGTGACCATCCGCAGAGCGTGAGGACCCACCGATCGGCGCTGGTCGCCGTCGGATTTGTGCTCGTCGGGCTTCTCGCGATCTGGCTGCAGGACGTCGTGGTGCCCCTGAACACCCCGTTCTGGGGACTGTTCGACAACCAGCTCGACCTCCAGGTCTACCTCGATGGCGCCCGGACGGTGCTCACCGGCGGCCACCTCTACGACGCCAAGTTCCTCGGGCAGATGGACTACACCTACACGCCCATCTCGATCTTCCTGTTCGCACCGTTCACCTGGGTGTCGTTCGAGGCGGCGCGGATCATCTGGACCGCGGGGATATTTGTCGCGCTCTATCTCATCGTCATGCTGAGCTTCAAAAGTCTTGGGCGTCAGGCGACCTGGCCGCTGCGCTGTATCGGCATGTCGCTGGTGGCGGTGGTCTTGCTGCTGGAACCCGTCCGCACGACGATCTGGTACGGGCAGATCAACGTCTTCCTGTTGCTGATCATCGTCGCCGACCTGGCCCGCCCGGAGCGCAGTCGGCTCTACGGTGTCGGCACGGGCATCGCCGCCGGGATCAAGCTGACCCCGCTGATCTTCGTCTTCTACCTGGCACTGCTGCGTCAGTGGCGCGCAGTGGCCGGCGTGGCCGCCGGATTCGTCGGCACGGCCGTCGTCGGCTTCGTGGCGTTGCCGCGGGAATCGTGGTCGTACTGGACCGGCAAACTGTTCGATTCCGACCGAGTGGGGGCACCCCAGACGCCGGGCAACCAGTCGATCCGCGGTCTGCTCGCGAACCTCTTGCACAGCGACGACCCGAACGGTTTCCTCTGGCTCGCCGTCGTCGTCGCCGCGCTGGCGCTCGGGATGTATGCGGCAGTGCTGGCGCACCGGCACGGACAGGAACTGCTCGCGATCACCATCGTCGGGATGAGCGGTTGCGCGATCTCACCCATGTCCTGGGGGCATCACTGGGTGTGGTTCGTCCCGCTGGTGGTGATCGGGTTCCACATGCTGATGACGCCGGGCCGCCGCCCGACGACCTACGTCCTGATCACGGTGGGGCTCATCGCACTGATCCTGGTCACGTTCTCCTGGCGGAGCTACCTCGCCCATCCGATCTGGTTCGTGAACAGGACCGTCCCGGACGCGTATCTGATCGGGCTGTTCTTCAAGACCGGCATCGGGTGGCTGACGTGGTTCACGTACTACCCGTACAACGCGGTCTTCCTGGTGACGGCCATCGCGACGATGGTGGTGTTCCGACGACGCGAGAACGCGGTGTCCGACACCGATCCGGCCGTCGTCGCATCCCGCCCTGCGTGTAATGACGTGACTGCGACAGACGACATACCTGTCAGGGAGAGCCGATCACGGGGTGACTGGGAGGCAGACGAATGCGACATCGAACAGTGGCAACCGCGACCGTGATGCTGGGGGCATCCGTGCTCGCGACGATCGGGGTGGCTGGGCCGGCCCAGGCCGCCCCTCGAACGCAGAACATCGGCATGAATTGCTGGAGCCTCAACCCGAACATCGTCGACGTCCCGTTCTTTGCCGGAGTCACCGTCCGCACCGACACCGGCCGACCGGGCGATTTCAGCATCTGGGCCGACAGCAAGAGCCTGTTCCCGTACACCACTGACACCACTGTGACGGTCACGGAGCTCTCGACCGGCCGTGCACAATCCCACCAACGGCATTGGCAACACGGCCTCGGCGATCTCCCCGGTTACTGGATCGACGGCCTCCATGGCAGCGGTCCCATCAGGGTCACCATCCGTTCCGTGGGTCATGGGCTTATCCCGTCCTTGCCTGCTCCCGTGTGCAGCGGTACCGCCACCGTCTGACCCCACACCCGTGTCGCGCTCGCCCGGAAACAACAGAACGGCGTTCGGGTGTGGACAGGGTGGGGGAGCGGGTTCGGCTGTCGGCGATCGCCGGTAGTCTCGTCACGTGGCTCTGTATCGCACCTATCGCCCGGCTACCTTCGCCGACGTCGTGGGCCAGGAGCACGTCACCGATCCGTTGAGTCATGCGCTCGACTCGGGGCGTATCAACCACGCCTATCTCTTCTCCGGACCCCGCGGATGTGGCAAGACGTCGTCGGCCCGCATCCTGGCCCGCTCGCTGAACTGTGTGCAGGGCCCGACGTCGACGCCGTGTGGCGTGTGTGACTCGTGCCAGGCGCTGGCGCCGGGCGGAGCCGGCAACCTCGATGTGATCGAACTCGATGCGGCCAGTCACGGCGGCGTCGACGACACCCGAGAACTGCGCGACCGAGCGTTCTACGCACCCTCGGAATCCCGGTACCGCGTGTTCATCGTGGACGAGGCCCACATGGTCACGAATGCGGGATTCAACGCGTTGCTCAAGATCGTAGAGGAGCCGCCCGAACACCTCATCTTCGTGTTCGCGACCACCGAGCCGGAGAAGGTGCTCCCCACCATTCGCTCACGGACGCACCACTATCCGTTCCGTCTGCTCGCGCCGCCGGTGATGCGTGGGCTGCTGGAGAAGATCTGCGCGAACGAGAACGTGACGGTCGCGCCCGACGTCTATCCGCTGGTCATCCGGGCCGGCGGCGGCTCACCGCGCGATTCGCTGAGTATCCTCGATCAGCTTCTCGCCGGGGCGGGCGACGAGGGCGTCACCTATGACCGCGCGCTCGCATTGTTGGGCGTCACCGACATCGCCCTCATCGACGAGGCGATCGACGCGCTGGCGGATGCCGACGGGGCACGATTGTTCGGCGCTGTGGAGAAAGTGGTCGATGCCGGCCACGACCCGCGGCGGTTCGCCGTCGACCTCCTCGAACGACTACGCGATCTCATCCTGCTGCAGGCGGTTCCGGACGCCGCCGATCGTGGACTCGTCGAGGCTCCCGGTGATCAGTTGCAGCGCATGCAGTCCCAGATCGAGATCCTCGGGCCGGCGGCACTGACCCGATTCGCCGAGATCGTGCACGCGGCTCTCGGCGAGATGCGCGGTACCACCTCGCCCCGGCTGTTGCTGGAGGTGATGTGCGCCCGGATGCTGCTGCCGGCGGCATCGACGGAGGATGCGGCATTGCTGCACCGACTCGAACGTCTCGAGTCCGGCGTCGTGACGTCGGGTGGGTCGTCGTCGGGGGCTCGAGCGGCCGCGTCCGTCACCGCCGGCGCAGAGCCGCCCAGCGCGACGACCGAGCCCGAGTCCGCACCAAAATACGTGCGCCCGTCTCAGCGTAAGGCTGCCGAACAACCTGCGGCCGAGGTGAGCGCTCCGACCGAACCGCCTGTTGTCGAGCAGGTTTCGCCCGTCACCCCGCAGGCTCCGGACGAATCAGCCGATCGGGCACCGTCGGATCCGCCGGCGGTCCCCCAGCCGACCGCACCGCGCGGCGGCGGTAACCCGACGTCGCCGCAACCGCCGGCGCGGATGCCGGCCGAACGTGAACCCGAGCCGGTCGTGCCGGAGGAGCCGGCGCCCGCGCAGCCGGATTCGCCACCGGTCGCCCCGACGCCGACCGCCCCGACGCCGACCGCTCCGGAGCCACCGGTTTCCGAACTGCCGGTTTCCGAACTGCCGTCCGCGTCCGCCTCGGACGACGACATCCCGCTTCCCGATGAGCCGACCGAGGACCCGACCGACGGCGCCGCTCCGCCGTACGACGACGGCGCCGCCCACGCCGAGGCCGTGGATGACTCGGATCCCGAAGAGTCGCAAGCGGCCCCGGGACTCGCTGTCGCCGACATCGAGGCCCGGTGGCCGGAGATCCGCGAAGCGGCCCGCGGTATCACGCCCGTGCTGGAGGTCATGCTCTCCGGGGCGTCCATCCAGGGGGTGGACGGGCAGTCCATCGTGTTCGGCCACACCACCGAGATGCTCGTCGGCCGGTTGAGCAACGAGCACGCGGGCAATCTCCGTGCCGCGGTCCAGCGGGTCTTCGGCCCGGGCATGGATGCCCGGTGTGTCCACGCGTCCGGGCCGACAGTTCAGGCGCAGCCCCCGCGCGGTGCCGGGGACCGCGAGCCGTCGCGGCCGGCGCCGAAACGGCCCGCCTATTCGCGGCCGAGTCGCGCGCGTGACCAGTCGCAATCCGCCACTCCGCCACCGGAACACGCTCCCGAACCCGAGGAGCCCGAGCCGCCACGGCCGGACGAGGAGATCACCGATGCGGAGCGTGACGAGATGGTCGCCGACGCGCACTCTGGGCCGCCGGAGCGTCGCCTCGATCCCGATCAGGTGGCGCTCGAACTGCTCAGGTCGGAGCTGGGAGCCCGCCCCCTCGAGTGAAGGTGGCTCCTGGTCTCCCGCTGACAGCAACAGAAATCCCGCCGACAGCAACAGAAATCCCGCCGAGAGCAACGGGAATCCCGCCGAGAGCAACCCGGAATTGCGCGTAGCCGGTTGCTGTCGACGCAAAACAGGTTGCTGTCGGCGGGATTTCGGTTGCTGTCAGCGGGTGCGGGTGCGGGAGCCGGTGGGAGCCGGTGTGGGTGGAGATGCCGGTGCGGGTGGAGCGGGAGCTCAGGCGTTCCACCAGGGACGCAAGGGGAGGTCGTTGCCGCCCTTGTCGTCGAGCTTGGTGGCGAGCACATGATGGAGCTGGATGATGTCGCGCTCGAAGCCGATCCGGCAGCCGGCCATGTAGAGGCCCCAGAGGCGGGCGGTTCCCTCGCCGACCTCGTCGACGGCTTCGTCCCAGTGCTCGAGGAGGTTCTTGTTCCAGTCGCGCAGGGTCATCGCGTAGTGGTCGCGGAAGTTCTCCTCGTGCACGACCTCCATGCCGCCGATGTCCTGCAGCTTGGAGATGATCTTGCCGGACCCGGTGAGCTCGCCGTCGGGGAACACATAACGGTCGATGAAGGAGCCCGCCCGGCCGCTCTTGAGGTTGTCCGGTCGGGTGATGCAGTGGTTCAACAGCATTCCGCCGACCCGTAGCCGGTCTCGGATGAACTTGAAATACGCGGGGTAGTTGGCGACCCCGATGTGCTCGGTCAATCCGATCGACGACACGGCGTCGAAGCCGGTCTCGGTGACGTCGCGGTAGTCGCTGTGCCGTACCTCGGCCAGGTCCGAGAGCCCTTCGTCGATGATGGCTTTCTGCGCCCACTGCGCCTGCTCGGCGGAGAGGGTGGCCCCGATGACCTTGACCCCCCGGTGTGCGGCGTAGCGGACCATTCCGCCCCAGCCGCAACCGATGTCGAGGAGACGGTCGCCCGGCTTGAGCCGCAGCTTGTCGAAGATGAGCCGGTACTTGTTCTCCTGGGCGGCCTCGAGCGACGCCTCGAGTTCGGGGTACACCGCACACGTGTAGGTCATCGACGGCCCGAGCACCCACTCGTAGAAGGTGTTCGAGACGTCGTAATGGTGGTGGATGACCTCGGCGTCGCGAGCCTTGCTGTGGCGCAGGCCTTCGGCGAAGCGGCGCCAGCGCGGCAGGGCCTCCTGCGGCGGAGGCGCGATCGGCTTGAAGTGCTCGATGCCGAGTGAGCGGGCGATGTTCGCGAGGACGAGCGGGGAGGGCCGACTGAAATGCAGATCGGCGGCGAGGGCGCGCAGTGCCCCGTAGGGGTCACCCGGGTGCGCGCCGACGAGTTCGAGATCGCCGGCGATGTAGGCGCGGGCCAGTCCGAGGTCGCCGGGGGCGGTGACGAGGTAGGTGGTACCGCGTGATGTCTTGAGGTTGAGCCCGAACTCCGCGTCCTCGGGTCCGGCCGCACTGCCGTCGTAGGCGGTGATGCGAATCGTGAGGTCGCCGCCCATCAGCGATTCGAAGATCTGGGCCAGCGTCATCCTGCCCGTCGCCGCGTCACCACCGGCGTGCAAGGGACTGTCCTTGAATGTTGTCACTGTCGTTTCACCGCTTTCGCATACAGGTCCAGCAGACGGCCTCGTGGGTCGTACTGCTTCTTGAGCAGCCGATAATTCTCGCCCCCGTAGAGTTCGTCGAACTCGTCGGGGGGGTAGAAGGATTCCGAATAGAGGGACTTGTGGCCATCGAGCTCGGCCACTTTGTGTTCGATGAGTTTGTTGGTGTGCCCGGGATCGCCAGGGGTGACGGGCACCGCCGACCAGAAGCCGATGTTCACATACGTCCGCCGCGGTTCGAGAGGGTACAGCGGCCACGGCCGGACCGGGTCCGAACCCTCGACGGCGGGCTCTCGGAGGCGCAGCGGGCACAACCAGATCGGCTCGATCGGGATGTTGCCGAGGAACCACTCCACGTATGCGGTGGTGTTCTCGATCGGCACCTCGATGTCCTGGACCACCCGCTCATTGGGCGGCTCGCCCTTGCGGGCACTGAGCTTGTCGCCGATGTTGTACCGATGGTCGAGGGCGATGAGCTTCCAGTAGAAGCTGCTGCGCAGCAGTTTCTTGGGCCAGAATCGGCGGACCCGCGGATTCTGGGCACCGAACGCGCGCGAGCACCAGAACCAGTCGGTGTCCCACCGCCACAGGTAGTCGTGGATGGTGAGGCGGTCGGTGCCGGTCCCGCTCGCGGCCGCCGTTCGCGCCTGGATGGACCGGTAGAAGATGTCCATCCCGGTGTAGTCGCTGGTAGGGCCGGATTCGTCGGTCTGGCGTCCCAGCGTCAGATACGACTCGTCAGCGGTGAACACCACGCCGTCGAGGTAGTCCACCCGTTCGCCGCGATACGACCCGTCGGAGATGATCGCGGCCATCGCCACCTGGAGGTCCTCGACCCGGTCAAACCGGACGTGCCGTAGCGCCACATAAGGCTGCACGGACTCCAGCTCGATCTTCAGCCGGACCGAATAGCCCAGCGTGCCATAGGAATTGGGGAATCCGAAGAAGAGATCGGCATTCTCGTTGGCCGGGGTGGCCGTGATGATCTCACCGTCGCCGGTCAGGACGTCGATCTCGAGGACCGACTCGTGCGGCAGGCCGTTGCGAAACGAGGTGCTCTCGATCCCGAGTCCGGTGACCGCGCCGCCCAGGGTGATGGTCTTCAACTGCGGGACCACCTTGGGTGCCAGCCCGTAGGGCAGGGTCGCGGCGACGAGGTTCTCGTAGGTACACATGCCGGCGACGTCGGCGGTCTTGGCATCCGGATCGACCGAGATCACCCGATCGAGGCCGGAGACGTCGAGGCCCGGATGCGGGTTCTCGGCACGCTTGCGGAACAGGTTCGAGGTCTTCTTCGCCAACCGGACCGTCGCACCGGGCGGAATGTCGCGGTAGCTCTTCAGGAGGGTTGCGACACCCTGGTCGAATCCCTGCGCCCCCATCTCCAACCGGTCAGAGTTCACTTGGATAGCCTAGGTCGTGAGATTGCCCCCCGCCAATCAGTTCTAAGGAGTGCCCGCCGTGGGTCAGGTTTCCGCAACCCAGTCGATTGACATCGCCGCCACCCCGGACGCCGTGGTCGCCGCGCTCGCCGACTACAACGAGGTGCGCCCGGCGATCCTGCCCTCGCAGTACCGCGACTATGCCGTGATCAGCGGCGGTAACGGCGAGGGAACGGTGGTGCACTGGATCCTGCAGGCCACCGAGAAACGTCAGCGTGACGTCAAGGCGACCGTCTCGGTGGTGCCGGACACCGTCACCGAGAACGACGAGAATTCGTCGATGGTGACCACCTACACAGTCGCGAAGTCCGGTTCGGGCAGTGCGGTGACCACCACGACCACCTGGACCGGTGCCGGCGGGATCGGCGGGTTCTTCGAGAAGACGTTCGCGCCCAAGGGGCTCAACCGCATCCAGGCGGAGCTGCTGGGCAATCTCAAGAAGCGTCTGGAGAACTGACCCGCCGACGACGTCGAGGGCCCGTCACGCCGCTGTCGCCGCGTGACGGGGTCGATGCCACACGTGTGGTGCTCCGGGCCGGTCCGGAGCGGACCGTCGGCGAATGTCTGCTCGCGACGCCTTCGTTGGCCGGCATGACCCGCGACGATCTCGCGGCCCGGGCCGCGCTCGGCGAGATCGTCGATGCCGACGGTCAGCCGATCGTCCTCGACGCACCCGCTCGTCTCAACACGTCGGTCTATCTGTACCGGGACCTGCCCGAGGAGCCGGACATCCCGTTCGACCTGCCGATCCTGTACGCCGACGACAACATCGTCGTCGTCGACAAGCCGCACTTCCTCGCCACCATGCCGCGTGGGCGTCACGTCACCCAGACCGCGCTCGTCAGGTTGCGACGGGAGCTCGGGACCGATCTGGTGTCCCCGGCGCATCGCCTCGACCGGCTGACCGCGGGCGTACTCCTGTTCACGCTCCGGCCCGAGGTGCGGGCGGCCTACCAGGCATTGTTCGCCGAACGACTGGCCATCAAGGAGTATCGGGCGCTGGCACCCGTCCGCACCGATCTGGAGACCACGACGACCGTCGCCAACCGGATCGAGAAGACCGCCGGTGACCTGCGCGCACGCGTGCTCGCAGGCGAGGTCAACGCGATCAGCGACATCACCCTGGTCGAGCAGGCCGCCGCCGGTGGGGTCTACGACCTCCGACCGTTCACCGGGCGCACGCATCAGCTCCGGCTGCACATGGCACAACTCGGTGTCGGGATCGTCGGGGATCCGCTCTATCCGGACGTCCGTCCGGAACTCGCCGCGCGACCCGATCACGGCGACTTCTCCGAGCCGTTGCGGTTGGTCGCGCACACGCTGCGTTTCGCCGACCCGCTGACCGGAGAGAAACGGCACTTCGTCTCCCGGCGGACGGTCACCGACCCGCTCGGCTGATGCCGATGTGGTTACCCTGACCCCATGGCCATACAGGCGACCTACGAGCGGCACACCGATCTGGGGTGCGAGGCCGTCGTCTTCATCGACGACGAGTCGATGGCATGTTTCCAGATCCAGCGTGACCTGGTGGGCGGGCCGAGGTCGGACGAATACTGCGTGACCACGGGCGCCAGCGCCCCGATCTACGGTGCGATCACCGAGTGGCGCAGGGTCGACGACCGGTTCGAATTCGCTCTGACCAGGCGAGCAGGCCGACTGTTCGGCGACGATGTGATCTCGTTCATCGTCAGCCCCGGTCATGGCGTCACCGTCGAGGAGCTCGCCGAGCATGTCGATCGGCTCCTGCGCTGACCCGGCGATTACTCTGGAGCCCGTGACTCAACCATTCGACCCCAGCGCACTCTTCGGCGGCGGCGACAACGCCGGCGGCGACAACCCGATGGCCGGGCTGCTCGCGCAAGCGCAGCAGATGCAGGAGCAGCTGCTGGCCGCGCAGAACGAGATCGCGGCCGCCGAGGTCACCGGTTCGGCCGGCAACGGCCTGGTGACGGTGACCGGTAGCGGCACCGGCGAGGTCACCGGGGTGGCCATCGACCCCAAGGTCGTCGATCCCGAGGACGTGGAGACCCTGCAGGATCTCGTCCTGGGTGCGCTCGCCGATCTCGCGTCCAAGCGTGAGGCGCTGACGCAGGAGAAGATGGGACCGCTCGCCGGCGGGCTCGGCGGCGGTCTGCCCGGTCTCGGCTAGGCCATCATGTACGAGGGACCCATTCAGGACCTGATCGACGAGCTGGCCAAACAACCAGGACTCGGCCCGAAGGGTGCCCAGCGAATCGCCTTCCACCTGTTGGGCGTGGAGAACAACGAGATCGATCGGTTGATCGCGGCGCTCGGCCGGGTGCGCGACGATGTCACCTTCTGCGCCGAGTGCGGCAACGTCTCGGCGAACCAGCTGTGTCGGATCTGTTCGGATGCGCGCCGTGATGCCACGAAGATCTGCGTCGTCGAGGAACCCAAGGATGTGCACGCCCTCGAGCGCACCAAGGAGTTCAACGGCAGGTATCACGTACTCGGCGGAGCCCTGGACCCGTTGTCGGGGATCGGGCCCGACCAGCTGCGGATCCGTGAACTCCTGCGTCGGCTGGCCAATCAGGAGGACGGTGTGGACGTCAGCGAGGTGATCGTCGCGACCGACCCCAATACCGAGGGCGAGGCTACGGCGACCTACCTCCTGCGCATGCTCAAGGACTTCCCGGGGTTGTCGGTCACCCGACTCGCCTCCGGGCTCCCGATGGGCGGTGACCTGGAGTTCGCGGACGAACTGACGCTCGGTCGCGCGTTGTCGGGCCGTCGGGCGCTGGCCTGACCGCGGTCACGCGCCGGGAGTGATGGATATCCTCGACACCGTGGACATCTCCGGCCCGTCGCCCGCCGTCGTGGCGCACCTCGACGAACTGGCCGGTGAACTGATGGCCGGGATCGTCGCGATCGACGGGCCCTCGGGGGCGGGCAAATCCACGGTCGCCGACGCGCTGGTGGCCCGCCTGCGCGAACGGGGTACCGGCGTACAACTCATCCGCACCGACGACTTCGCCACCTGGGACAACCCGGTCGCCTGGTGGCCGGAGCTGGAAACCGATGTGCTGCATGCCTTCATCCGTCGGCACGACTACCATTACCGGCCGAGGGTGTGGCGCGGCGGGGTTCCCGAGGTAGGGCGTCGGGTCTGGCTCCGATGGGAACCATTGCTGATCATCGAAGGTGTGTCATCGGCGCGACGCAGGATCGCCGAGCGGCTCACCCATTCTCTGTGGCTCGACGGCGGTCCCGCCCGGGAACGGCTGGAACGGGCCGTCGCCCGTGACGGGGAGGAATCACGGACCGAGCTGGAACGGTGGCAGCAGTTCGAGCGCGGCTGGTTCGCGGTCGATCGGACCCGTGATCGGTGCCGCGTACTGGACTGAACGGATCTCGGGGGCGCTACGGTGAGGTGTGGTCTATCGCAGTGTGGCGGCGCTCGACGACGAACTCGTCGAGTGTCGCGCGTGTCCACGACTGGTCGAGTGGCGAGAGCGGGTGGCCCGTGACAAACGGGCGGCGTTCGTCGATCAGACCTACTGGGGCCGACCCGTTCCCGGCTTCGGTCCGGTCGACGCCCGGGTGATCATCCTCGGATTGGCGCCGGCCGCCCACGGCGCCAACCGCACGGGTCGGATGTTCACCGGCGATCAGAGCGGCGACGTGCTGTTCCGCGCCCTGTATGACGTCGGCCTGGCGAGCCAACCGGTCGCGGTGTCCGCCGAGGACGGCATGGAATTGTTCGGGGTGCGCATGACCGCGCCGGTCCGGTGCGCACCTCCCCAGAACAAACCGACGGTGACCGAACGCGATCGGTGCGCGCACTGGCTCGACGCCGAGATCGACCTGCTGTTGCCGACGCTGCGCTCGGTGGTGGTGCTCGGGGCGTTCGGGTGGCAGTCCGCGTTGCGCACCTTCGGTGACCTCGGCTGGAACGTCGAGCGGCCGAAGCCGAAGTTCGCCCACGGCGCCCGCACGACAATCCGTCGCGATGATCGTGAACTGGCGATATTCGGTAGTTACCATGTGAGCCAACACAATACGTTCACCGGTCGCCTGACGCCGGAGATGCTCGTCGAGGTACTGAGCGCGGCGGCCGGCCATGCCGGGCTGAGGCCGGGAAGGTGACCGCGGCGATGATCGACCTCGAGTGGGCGCCAAAACTCGTCCATTGTGCGCAGTTTCGCGCCGATCGTGCGTCGGGGTCCGGGGTTGCCGGATCACTCAGCCGCGTCGACCGACGGCCAGCCGTTCCTTCCGCAACCGCTCGACCTCCGGAAGATTCAGCGGTGCAAGGGAATCAGAGCCTGTCGCGCGGGCCAGCAGATAGTCGGCCAGCTCGGGATTGCGCGCCAATGCCGGGCCGTGCATGTAGGTACCCAGCACCGATCCCTGGATGACACCCTCCGTGCCGTCGCCGACACCGTTGCCGACGCCACTGCGCACGCGCGCCAGTGGTCTCGCGTCGGTACCGAGAGTGGTTCCGCCCCGGTGATTCTCGAACCCGGTGAGCGGGGCGGTGAGTCCGTCGACGGCGGGGGTGGTGATCAGTTCGCCGATGCTGCGCTGGGCCTGTGGTGCAGTCGTGAGGTCGAACAGCGAGATCCCGTCGACGCGTTCGCCGGCCGACGTCTCGTACCAGTGTCCGAGGACCTGGATCGCCGCGCAGATGGCCAGAACGGGACGTCCGGCGGCCGCCGCGCGTTGCAGGCCCGGATATCGCGTCAGGTGGCGGGTGGCCAGACGCTGCGCGTAATCCTCCGCGCCGCCGAGGGCGTACACGTCGAGGGAGTCGGGCACCTCGTCGTCGAGGGTGATCTGGATGATCTCGGCGTCGATACCCCGCATGCGCGCCCGCTGCTTGAGTACCAGCGCGTTGCCGCCGTCGCCGTAGGTTCCCATCACGTCGGGCAGGACGAGTCCGATTCGGAGGGTCGATTCGCTCACTGTTCCGCGTCCCTCTGCAGGTCGGAGCCTCGTGCGCGTTCGGCGCGATCCAGTGCGACGCCGAGGTCACGGAACGCCGTGTAGTTGGCCAGCACCTCGACTCGCCCCGGCGGGCACGACGCAATGGCCTTCATCGGGTCGGGGATGGTGGTGTGTTCGGCGCCGGCGTACAGCAGGCGCACCGACAGATCCGCGGCACGTTCACCCGCCGCGACCACCTGCATCGTCTCGAACGCCTCGAACCGCACGTCCCACAACCAGGAGAGATCTTCGCCGTCGGGGACCTGCCCGTTGACCGCGATCACGAGTCCGTCGGCGTCCTGGTCGATCATCGACAGGGCCTCCTGCCATCCGGCCGGATTCTTGGCCAGCAGGGTCCGGACGGAATGATTGCCGACCTGATGGATCCCGTAGCGGCCGGCCACCTCTCCGACGGTGCCGACCGCGGCGACCGCCTTCGCCGGATCCGCGCCCATCGCCACGGCCGCCGCGACCGCCTGGGCGGCGTTACCCCGATTCGCTCGCCCCGGCACCGACAGGGTCATGGGCGATACGAAACCATCTGGGCCATAGAGATTCTCGCCGTCGACCCACCAGTCGGGCGACGGCCTGCGGAACTGGTCGTCGCCGCTGGAGTGCCAGTCGTCGCCGTTGCGGACGATGGGCTCGCCGGTGCGCGGGCAGCTCACGGAGTCGCCGACCCAGCCGGCGCCCGCCGCCACCCAGATGACCTTGGGAGCGTCGAATGCGGCCGAGGTGATCAGGACGTCGTCGCAGTTGGCGATGACCGTCGTCGACGGGTGCCGTGCGAGGCCGTCGCGAAGGCGGCGTTCGATCATGTTGATCTCGCCGACGCGATCGAGTTGATCACGCGAGAGATTCAGCATCACAAGGACTTCTGGATCGACCGCATCGCTGACGTGTGGCACGTGTAGTTCGTCGACCTCGAGCGCGCAGATGGTCGCCGGGCGGTGCAGGGTGAGCGTGGCGATGATGCCGGCGTCCATGTTGGCGCCGTCCGCCTGGGTGGCGACCTCGCCGAGTTCGGACAGCGCAGCGGCGGTCATCCGCGTGGTGGTCGACTTCCCGTTGGTGCCCGTCACCAGCGCGGTACGTTTGCCCGCGGCAAGGCGTCCCATGATGTTCGGGTCGATCTTGGCGGCCACCAGACCGCCGATCATCGAGCCCTTGCCGCGGCCTGCGGTTCGTGACGCCCAGCGGGCCGCGGATGCGGCGGCCAGTGCGACGTGGGTGCGCATCGGAGTTCTCACGCGGTCGGGCATGGCATCGAGTCTGACACAGGCGGCGATGGGCAGTACGGCGGTGCGCCGGGGGTACGCTCACGATCGTGAGCCAGGCCACAGCGATGTCGCTTCCCTTCCCCGCCCGCGTCCAGCGGGCCTTGATGCGCGGTGCCGGACACGTTCCGCCGGCACTGTTGCGCTTCGCGGGCCGGTGGGGCCGCGCCAACGCGGACGGGGACAGGCTGGCGCCGGAGATGGCGTTGACGGGCTGGGTGGCCGAGCGTCTGCCCGCCTTCGCACTCGCCGGGAAATCGGTCGCGCAGGCACGCGCCGATGTGCGGGACAACGCCACGACGATGGCCGAGAAGCTGCCGCCGATGGCGGTCGAGGAGGATCTCGTCATCGACGGTCCCGGCGGCCAGATCCCGGCGACGCGGTATCGGGCAAGAGTCGACTCGGTCGGCATCGTCGTCTTCTTTCACGGCGGAGGCTGGGTGGAGGGCGACCGGGTCAGCCACGACAACCTCGTCCGCAGGCTGGCGTTGTCCACCGGGGCCGACATCCTCTCGGTGGACTACCGGCTCGCACCCGAGCACCGGTTTCCGGCCGCGGTGGACGATGCCCTCGCGGCGTGGCGGTTCGCGGTCGCCAAGGCGCCGGACTGGGGTGTGCCGACCGATCACATCGCCGTCTCCGGGGACAGCGCAGGAGGCAACCTCGCCGCGGTGGTCGCCCAGCAGGTCCGCGACGACGCGGTCACGCCATGCCTGCAGATGTTGATCTACCCGGTCACCGATGCGTCGACGAAACGGCAGTCGCGTCGTGAGTTCGCCACCGGGCTGTACCTCACCGATGAGCACATGGACTGGTTCCTCGACAATTACGTCCCCGACGTCGACCAGCGCACCGATCCGCGGGTGTCGCCGCTACTGGCCGACGACCTCTCCGGCCTCTCGCCCGCCTACGTGATCGTCGCGGGCTTCGACCCGCTGCGTGACGAGGGCATCGCCTACGCCGACCGGCTGCATGCGGCGGGCGTCCCGGTGACCCTCGACCGGGCCGGCAGTCTCATGCATGCGTTCGCGAACATGACGCTGATCAGTCCGGATGCCCGGGCGGCCGTCGACCGGATCGGTGCCGCTCTGGCCGACTCGCTGGGCTGACGGCTCTGCCGTCGACGCCTTGGGATTCGACATCGGCGATGCGATTACGCCCGCGGCGCATCCACCGATCACGGTCACCGCACCCACGAGCTCGATGACGGTAGGCGTCTCACCCAGGAACAGCCAGGCGGCGGTGATCCCGACGACGGGCACGAGCAGTGACAACGGAGCGACACGACTTGCCGGATACCTCGACATGAGATGCGTCCACAGGCCCGAGCCCACGACGGTACCGAGGATCACCGTGTAAGCGAGTCCGGCGAGGGCCGGCAGCCCGGTGTGCGATCCGAGCGTCGTCATCGACTCGATCCCGGCGGTCGGGCCGTCGAAGACCAGGCTCATCAGGAAGAACGGGATCGGCGGCACGACCGACATCCAGAGCGTCATGCGGAGTGCGTCATCCGGTCGGGACAGGCGTGAGCCGATGTTGCCGAAAGCCCAGCCGAGGCCGCCGAGCACGGTCAGGAGCATCGGGACGACCGCGGCGACACCGAGCGAGCTGTGCGCGGCGCGGTCGATGCCGATGACGATCATTCCCACCACGGCCACCGCGATACCGACGACCTGCAGCGGACTCATCCGCTCCCGCAGGAACAGGACACCGAGGAGCACGGTGAAGGGCGCGGAGGTCTGCAGCACGAGCGACGCCAGGCCGGTCGGCATCCCGAGGTTCATGGCCAGGAACAGGAAGGCGAACTGCAGGATGCCGAAGCCGACGGCATAGAGCAGGAACCACTTCACCCGGACCGTGGGGAACCGTACGAACAGCACGACCGGGACGGCCATCACCGCGAAGCGCAGCGCGGCGCAGAAGAACGGCGGGAAGTGGTCGAGGCTGAGGCGGATCGCGATGAAGTTCAATCCCCACAGCACGATCACGCCGAGCCCGAGGAGCCGATCGCGACTTGTCATGACGACCATCGTGCGGACGAAAGTCGTCCAGGACAATCGAAATAAATCGCATCAATGATGTAGCTGGGCTACACGAACATCCGTCGACAGCAACGCGAATTCCGTCGACAGCACCAGAGCCCGGTTGCTGTCGGCGGGAAACGCGTTGCCGTCGGCGGGGAAGGATCAGCGCCAGCCGAGTCCCGGCGCGACGTGCGTGAGGATCGCCTCGATGACGTGCGCGTTGTAATCGACGCCCAGTTGGTTGGGCACGGTCAGCAGCAGGGTGTCGGCGGCGGCGATCGCCTCGTCCTCGCGAAGTTGCTCGATCAGCTTGTCCGGCTCGTCTGCGTAGCTCCGGCCGAACCGGGCGACGGTGTTGTCGATGACGCCGACCTGATCGTCGTCGCTGCCGCCCCGGCCGAAGTAGGCGCGGTCGCGGTCGTCGACGAGTGCGAAGATGCTGCGGCTCACCGATACTCGTGGTTCGCGGGGATGGCCCGCCTCGGTCCAGGCATCGCGGAACCGCTGGATCTGCTCGGCCTGCAGCTTGTGGAACGGGACGCCGGTGTCCTCGGTCAGCAGGGTGGAGCTCATCAGGTT
Organism: Gordonia sp. DT101; assembly: GCF_049844895.1. NCBI lineage: Bacteria > Bacillati > Actinomycetota > Actinomycetes > Mycobacteriales > Gordoniaceae > Gordonia > Gordonia sp. DT101. The sequence continues at coordinate 1,318,733 of NZ_JBNCLX010000001.1, forward strand.
CATGCCCTGCTGCGCAGTCCATTCCGCGGTCGCGCGGGACCCCGCGCCCCACCAGATGCGATCTCGGAGGCCGGGGGACTGGGGTTCGATGGGCAGTGGGCCGGGTGGATTCGGGAACATCGGCTGCGGATTGGGTTGCGCGAAGCCGTTGCCGTCGATGACCTTGAGGAAAACGTCGGCATGCTGGCGGGCCATCTCCGCGTCCGACGAATCCTCCTGTGGCACATAGCCGAAATACTTGTACCCCTCGATGACCTGCTCAGGGGATCCCCGGCTGATGCCGAGTTGTAACCGGCCGCCGGCGATCAGATCGGCGGCGCCGGCGTCCTCGGCCATGTACAAGGGATTCTCGTAGCGCATGTCGATGACGCCGGTGCCCAGCTCGATGGTGCTGGTCCTGGCGCCCGCGGCGGCCAGCAGCGGGAACGGCGACGCCAACTGCCGGGCGAAATGATGCACTCGGAAGTAGGCGCCGTCCGCGCCGAGCTCCTCGGCGGCGACGGCCAGATCGATGGATTGCAGCAGCGCATCGGAGCCGGAGCGGACCTGCGAGCCGGGTGCGTCGGACCAATGGCCGAAGGAGAGGAAGCCGATGTTCTTCATGGTGGGTTAAATGGTACTCGGGTCCGGTTAATTCCCGGGTGCTCAGACCAGGGCCGCGCGACCCTCCACGGCGGAGCTCACCAGATTGTTCTTGGTGAGGGCGCTGCCCGCGCCGAGCGCCGTCCGCCAGTCCGCGGTGGTCGCGACGGCGGCGAAGTTCGACTGCAGCAGCACCATCAGAGTCCGGTGCAGATCTTCCGCGGAGACCGTCCCGGCCTCGTTGGCGAGGTGGATCGCGCCGGTTGCATCCGACAGGATCTCGCTGTTCAGGCCGAGGCCCTCGGCCTCGACCGCGGTCGCGATGTCGCAGTTGTTGGCCATGAACCCCACGATGGTGATGGTGTCGACGTCGTGTCCGGCGAGCCAGTCGGCGACATCGGTGCCGGCGAACACCGATCCGAACTGCTTTCGCACGTACTTGGCCGAAGCCGGCGCGGCCTCGACGATGGAGGGGTGCAACTGCCAGCCGGATGTGCCTTCGGCGAACACCGGCGTTCCATCGGGATAGGTGTGTTGTACGACGACGACCGGGATGTCCGCCGACGTCGCGGCGTCGAGCGCGGTCACGATGTTCGCGAGCGCGCCGTCCCGCGGCGGGTACTGGATCTGCAGCGGTCCGTCGAAGTACTCCTGCTGGACGTCGACGACGATCAGGGCGCGGCGCGGTGTGGCGGTCATGGTCACTCTCCTCGTGGGTGCAGAACGGGTATGGCCAAGCCTGCCGCGGTGTGGTTCTGTTGGGTAGTGGCCCACATGCACAGTTTCGATGAAATCGGGCCACAGGTCAGTCGGTAGCGGGTGACCGATCAGATGCGGAGGGATATGCGCACCGCCATCCATGTGTTCGATGACGCGTCGTTGTTTCACATCGCCGCTCCACAGATGGTGTTCGGCGAGGTGGCGCGGCTGGGTCTTGCCGAGGATTGGACGACGGCGCTCTGGTCGCTCGACGGCGCCGCCGTGCGGACCGCCGAGGGCAACACGCTGTCCGATGTCGGGGATCCGTCGGTGGCCGACAACGCCGACATCGTGGTCATCCCCACCTGGCCGGCCGACCTGCCGCAGATCGGCGATGGCCTCCGAACGGTGATCGGCGACGCGCATGCGCGTGGCGCGGTGATCGTCGGCCTGTGCCTGGGTGCGGTGGCCGTCGCGGACACGGGTCTCATCGCCGGACGGTCGGCGGTCACCCACTGGCAGTGGATGTCTCGACTCGCCCAGCGTGATCCGACCCTGCGGACGGACTCGTCGGTGCTCTACATCGACCACGGTGACGTGATCACGTCGGCCGGGACGGCGGCGTCCATCGACGCGTGTCTGCACATTGTCCGTCGTTTCCTCGGTGCGTCGGCGGCCAACCGGGTGGCGCGCAGTCTGGTGGTGGCACCACACCGCGGCGGCGGCCAGGCGCAGTACATCGAGCGACCCGTGGCCGACCATCCTGCCGGCGACCCGATCTCGGACGTGTGTGTCTGGGCGCTGGCCCACCTCGACCACGATCTCTCGGTCGACGAACTGGCTGCGCGTGCGCGCATGAGCCGGCGGAGCCTGGTCCGCAACTTTCGGGGGGCCACGGGGATGTCGCCGGCGAGATGGGTTCTGGAACAACGCCTTGATGAGGCCCGTGTGCTGCTCGAGCGGACACATTGGGGAATGGACCGCATCGCCCACGCCTGCGGATTCGGCAGTGCGGTGACGATGCGGCAGAACTTCGTGAAGGTGTACGCGACCACGCCGTCCGCCTATCGAGCGACCTTCGGCGTCGCGGCGACCGCGACGTCACCTCCGCAATGATGTAGCAAGTCCGAATCGTTGTGGCACTTCGATAGAGTTCCTCCTCATGGATGTGAAGCGGCTGCGGTTGTTGCGGGAGTTCGCCGATCGCGGTGCGGTCGGGGCGGTTGCAGATGCCATGCACATGACGCCGTCTGCGGTGTCGCAACAGCTGAAGGTGCTCGCCAAGGAGTCCGGTGTGGAACTCCTCGAGCAGGACGGTCGGCGGATACGGCTCACCGACGCGGGTCGGGCCCTGGTTCTGCGCGCCGACGAGGTGATCGCCGCCGTCGAGCGGGCCCAGGAGGAGATGGCCGGGTATCGCTCGGGGAAGAGCTCGGTACGCCTGGCGATGTTCCCGTCGGGCGCGGCGCTGTTGCTGCCGGCCGTCCTCGATGGGGTCTCGGGTTCGGGGATCGATGTGCACGCCTCCGAACTCGACGTCGGTTACTCCGAAGCGACGCCCTCGCTGGCCGATTTCGACATCGTGGTGACCCACCGGGACGAGCGCACCGCGTCGGTGAGTGAACCCCGTGTCGAGGTGACCGAGTTGATGCGGGAGCCGGTGGATGTGGTGGTCGCCCGCGAATCGGCACTGGCGCGCCACGACGAGGTCGAGGTCGGCGAGTTGGCCGACCACGACTGGATCAGCGTGGAGGGGGGATTCCCCGTCGACGATGTGCTGCTGTCGATTTCGGCGGTGACCGGGGTGGCTCCCCGGGTGACACAACGGATGCTCGACTTCGCGACCATCGAGGCCATCGTCGCGGCCGACCACGGAATCGCGCTGATACCGCGGTTCGCGGTGCGCCACCCCGGGGTGAAACGCTTGGAACTCAAGGGTGTTCGGGCGGCACGGGTGTACGAGGCGCTGACCCGGCCGTCGTCGCGGGTTGCGGTGCAGGCCGTGGTGGGCCACCTCGTGGAGTCGGCCCAACGTGAATCCGACCGTTCCCGAACATGATTCGTAGGATGGGCCTACTCGGACGCGCCCCGGTCAGCTGCCGGTTGCAGACTTCGCCCGTCGACGCGGAGCGGCCTTGGTGGCCGGCGCCTTGGTGGCGCCCCGTGAACGCTTGGCCGGAGGTTTCGGTGCGTTCTTCTGCTCGTCGATGAGGTGGCTGGTGTGGTCGAGAATGCAGCTGAGCCCATACTCGAAGTTCTGTTCGTCGGGGGCGCCGCCGACGCGACCCTTCGCGGCGGCCTCGGCGAGCAGCGGGGTCTGATCGGGTGTGATGATCAGATTCTCGTAGTACGCCTGGGCGGCCGAGTCCTCGGCCTTGTTCTTCTCGTGCAGGCGCTCGAGCACCACCGACCCGCGCACGTGCAGTTGCACTGCCGAGTAGCTGTCGTAGGCCTCCTCGAGGGACAGCCCTTCGCGCATCAGATTCTCCACCGACCGCTCGATCTCCAGCGCGCCCAGTTGCGCGTTGCGCGGCCCGAGGGAGGACCTGATGAGGATGAGATCGCAGAGGATCGGGTTCTTCAAGAACACGTCCCGCATGGCGTGAGCGTGATCATGGAGACGCGTCCGCCAGTCGTCGCTCGAATGCTTGAGGGCGGCTGCGAGGCCGTACCGTTCGAGGGCGCGGTCGGTCATCGCGTTGAGCAGCTCGTCCTTCTTGCGGAAGTACCAGTAGATACTCGTCACGCCGACACCGAGATGCTTGCCGAGGAGTGGCATGCTCAGATTGTCGACGCCGATCTCCTCGGCGAGTTCGAAAGCGCCCTTGATGATTTCCTCGGGATCGATGGATCCCCGCTCCCGCCGTTCGCGCTTCGGGGCGTTCTCCTTGCGTGCCATCCGTCAACCAGCCTCTCTGACAGCCCGTAATGCCGCCACTGTAGCGCATACGGGATCCCCCTGCCGGTGCGCTGTGGTGCGTGACATGGCATAAATCGGGGTGGCTCAGGTGATTTCGGCCGGGTTGGCCTCCGTCAGGTTTCCGGGGCCCCTGTCAGGGTTCGGTGATGCGCATCGTGACGGTCCTTCCGCCGGGGACAGGCCGGCCGCCCGGTCACCTCTGCTGTAGGGGCAACAGTAGGGACCTGCGGCCGTGCGGTCGACGCGGGGCGGCGAATCGGCCCTCAGTAGGCCATGAACAGGATCTCGTCCCGGCTGTAGTCGTGATCGGGGTGGTTCTCGGCCAGGTGCTTCTGGACCAGTGTCACCAACTCGTCCTCGTCGGCGCCCTTCATCATCTCGCCGCATGGGCAGGTCAGTCGTGTCTTCATGGTGGTCACCTCGGTGTCGATCTCGTGTTCGGATGTGGTGGCCGTGGAAAATCTCGGCCGGTGTGTTCGAGATTACCCGCATCGCCGTCGGCGACGGCGGCCGCCCGGTGGTCTGCGGAAGGCGCCGGGCGATTGCTCGATTGACAGTACTGGATGGCATACGGTAAATCCTGTCAGCGCAGCCCGACTCTTTGGAGGAATCATGCCCGAGACCAGCGAAGTGACCTCCACTCATGCCTTTCATCCGCTCGACATATCGGCAACAACGTTCTGGGAAAAGGACTTTCGCAACCGCGATGACACCTTCGCCGAGCTCCGCGCCATCGACGGTCTGACCTGGCATTGTCCGACCGAATCCATGTTCCCGCACGAGGAGACCGGATACTGGGCGGTCACGCGGCACGCCGACATCCGTCATGTCAGCCAACACCCCGAACTCTTCAGTTCGAGCAACGGGATCAGCATGGATCCGATGCCGGCAGAGATCCAGCGGAACATGGCCTTCTTCCTGACCATGGACCCGCCCGAGCACACCCGCTATCGGCGCTTGATCTCGATGGCGTTCACCCCCAAGCAGGTCCGTCGCATCGAGGCGCAGATCGAGGCGAATGCGAAGCGGATCGTCGGGGAACTGCTGGACGAACTGGATTCTGGCGCGCCCGTGGACTTCACCGATGCGGTCTCGAAGAAGCTCCCGATGCTGACGATCTCGGAGATGATCGGTATCCATCCCGACGAGTACGAGGCCGTCGCGTTCGCCGCGGAGAGCGTCTTCAGCGCCGGCGACGACGACTACGCCGGTGGCCTGGAGGAGCAGGCGGCCTTCCTGATGACCCAGTTCGGCATCCTGACCGGTGCCGGAGTGGAATTGGCAAAGAAGCGTCGGGTGGACCCGCGCGAGGATCTGATGACGAACATCGTCAATGCCGAGGTGGATGGGCGCCGGCTCACCGACGACGAGATCGGCGCATTCATGGTGCTGCTGGGCTCGGCAGGCAACGACACCACCAAGCAGACGACATCGCATGCCTTCAAGGCGCTGATGGATAATCCGGATCAGCGCCGGTGGTTGCTCGAGGACCTCGAGGGGCGGATCGGCGGGGCCGTCGACGAGTTCATCCGATGGTCGACGCCGGTGATCAGCTTCGCGCGGCACGCGGCTGTCGACACCGAGATCGCCGGGACGCCGATCGCGGCAGGGGAGAAGGTCGTCCTGTTCTACTGCTCAGGCAATTTCGACGGTGAGGTCTTCGACGACCCGTACCGGTTCGACCTGGACCGTTTTCCGAATCCGCACATCGGATTCGGGGGCGGAGGCCCGCACTTCTGTCTCGGTAAGCAGCTCGCCGTCATGGAGCTGAAGCACTTGTTCACCGAGCTTCTGACGAGGCTGCCGGACGTCGAACTGGGCGATCCCGAGTACGTGCGCAGTGACTTCGTCCACGGGATCAAGCGGATGCCGGTTCGCCGGGTCTGAGCCGTGCTCGGGTCAGCGGGTCGGAATGACCTCGGGCAGCTGATCGTCGACACGAACCGGAACCGGGCGGGTGCCTGCGTGTGCGAGCAGGCCGATCATCGCACCGATCCCGACAGTGGTCACGATGAGAACGGAAAGCAGGGCAAATATGAGTGTGGTGTCCATATGAATCCATCCTCCGCCTGAACAGGCCCGATGGCACGTCTCCGGGCCGAATCGTCCGGAGGTTCACAGTGGGTGCGCAGATGTGACGCACGACAACCGCCGGCCGTCGCGCGCTCTCGGAACGATAACACCCGTGGGATCAGCCGAGTGCCTTGGCCTTGAGTTGCGCGAACTCCTTCTCGTCGATCGTCCCCGCATCCAGCAAAGCCTTGGCATCGGCGATCTGTTCGGCCGACGAACGTCCGCTGACCGATCGGATGTAGTCGTCGCCCTGCTGCTTTGCCTGTGCTTGGGCATCTGCCGCACGGTGCGACATGCCCTGCCCGCGTGCGATGAGATACACGAGTGCCGTCAGCCAGGGCACGATGATCAGAAACACCACCCACACCGCCTTCCACCAGCCGGACAATGCCCGATCGCGGAAGAGGTCGGTGATGATCCAGAACAAGATCATCAGGTAGGCCAAGAAGGCGAACACGACCAGCGTGTACCAGATGAAGTCCCAGAATGAATCCCACATGGTCGTCTCCTTCGATACCGAGGCACCCGATACCTCTGAGGTGTCGGGCTCGCCTCATTATGCGAGTGCACCGAGTGCCGGCGGCTCATCCGGAGCGGGTGACTTCGCAGGCGGTGCGGGGGATCTTCATACCGCCTGGGTGATGCCTGCTCATCGGCTGAACTGTCATCGTCGGATGATGGAGACGGCAGTCAACGCGACCGGCGGTGAGCCGGTGATGCACGCCGGCCCCGGCTATCTCTCGATCGCCGAGCGCGTGGCGTCCGGACGCGCCGCGAGGAAGCGGGTGGCGCCGGGTGACCTCGGCGAGGTGCCGCCCGGAGTGCTCGATGCGGGCACCCACCGGGACCCGATGGAATTGCTCTTGCAGCAGGCCGATTCCCGGGTTCCCGAACTGGTGCCGATCCGTCACGGGCGGATGGCGCGGTCCCCGTTCACGTTCTATCGCGGTGCCGCTCTCCCGATGGCCGACGATCTCTCGCAGACGCCGCACAGTGGCATGACCGTACAACTCTGCGGGGACGCCCATCTGAGCAACTTCGGCTTCTTCGCGACACCGGAGCGTCAACTCGCCTTCGACGTCAACGATTTCGACGAGACATATCCCGGTCCGTTCGAATGGGATGTCAAGCGGTTGGCGGCGAGCCTGGTGGTGGCCGCGCTCGACAACGGATTCGGACGCAAAGAGGGAAAGGCCATCGCGCGGGCGTGTGCCTGCGAATACCGCGAGACGATGGCCGCGCAGGCGAATCTCGGGACCCTGGACAGCTGGTACAGCCACACCGAGCCGGCCGGGAACCTGAACGGGATCCGGCAGACGATCAACGCCTCGACCGTCAAGCACCTGGAGAAGGAGATCAAGAAGGCGTGGCGGCACAACGGCCTCCAAGCACTCTCGAAGTTGACCACGGTGATCGACGGGAAGATCGGCTTTGTCAGTTCGCCGCCGCTGATCGTGCCGGTCGAAGAGCTGCTGGACCCGACGGAGATGGAAGGCGCCTATGCCGAACTCCGCGAGCGGCTGGGTGACTTCCGGGAGACGATGCCGCCGCATCATCGTGTCCTGCTGGACAAGTTCGAACTCGTCGCGATGGCGCGCAAAGTGGTCGGCGTGGGCAGCGTCGGGACGCGGGCCTGGGTGGTGTTGCTCCGCGGCAAGGACGACGGCGACCCGTTGCTGTTGCAGGCCAAGGAGGCGCAGGAGTCGGTGCTCGCGCGCTATCTCGACGGTCCCGAGCACCTCAACCAGGGCGAGCGGGTGGTCAACGGCCAGCGGCTGATCCAGGCCGTCAGCGACGTGTTCCTGGGCTGGGATTCCGGTGTCGGTTTCGACGGTGTGTACCGGGATTTCTACCTCCGCCAGTTGCGAGATGCCAAGGGCTCGGTGGTGATCGAGAGCCTCGATCCCGCCGCACTCCTGGCGTACGGGCGGGTGTGCGGTCGCGTCCTCGCATACGGTCACGCGCGCTCCGGGGATCCGATCGCGATCTCGGAATTCCTCGGGTCGACCGACGAATTCGATCGCGCCATGGGACGATTCGCTCTCAGATACGCGGAATGCAACGCCCGCGATCACGCCGCCTTCGTGGCGGCCATCGACCGTGGTGCGATCGAAGCGATCGCCGACTACTAGGAGGCCCGGACGTGGCGGAAGCCGGATCCGACAGTGCTCGCCCCCTCGACGCTCGCCCCCTCGACGCCGGCGAACGCGCCGAACTCGAGCGCCTCAGAGCCGAGGTGGCGGCCCGATCCGACCGTCGGCGGGAAGGGCCGTCGGTATGGCGCCGAATCGGTGCGACCGTGTTGGTCATCTTGTGTGCGCTCCTCGCGCTCACCTCTGTGACCACCCGTTATGTGCGTGGTGAGCTCCTCGACACCGAGCACTATTTGACCACGGTGACGCCGCTGGCCTCCGATCCCGCTGTGCAGGCGCAGGTCTCCGCCGCGGTCACCGAGCAGATCGATTCGCGGGTCGACATCCAGCAGATGACCCAGCAAGCGCTGCAGCAGATCGTGGATCTCACCCCCGCGGACCGGCCCCGTGTCGATCAGGCGCTCGTCGGTCTGGCGCCCGTTCTCGCATCGCAGGCCGAGTCGTTCGTGCACAAGACCGTCGACGACTTCGTCCGCTCGTCGGCGTTCAAGGACCTCTGGGTGGCGGCGAATCGCGCCGCTCATCGATCGGTGGTCGCCGCGGTCACCGGCGAAACCCAGCGCGATGCCGTGGAGATCGGTTCGGACGGGACGATCAGCATCCAGCTGGGCCCCATCATCGAACAGGTGAAGCAGCGACTCCAGGACCGCGGCTTCGGCTTCGCCGGCAGCATCCCGAAGGTCGACAAGCAATTCGTCGTGTTCCAGTCGCCCGACCTGGCCAAGGCGCAGCGGTGGGTGCGGGCGCTCGACAAGATCGCGTCAATCCTGCCGTGGTTGGCCAACCTCGCAGGCGTGGGTGCCGTGTTGCTGATCGGGGCGGGACGACGACTCCGCATGCTCGCCATCGTGGGGATCGCGATCGCCCTCAGCATGCTCGTCCTGGCCCTGGGACTGCTCGCCGGACGGGCGATCTATCTCGGCCAGGTTCCGCCGGACGTGCTCGCACCCGATGCCGCACGGGTCATCTTCGACACCGTCGTGGCGCCCCTACGTCTCGCCTTGCGGGCGGTCGCGGTGGTGGGCCTCGTAGTGGCGGTGGCGGCGTTCCTCTTCGGTCGATCGCGGTCGGCCCTCGCGGTCCGTCACGGATTCTCCCGCGGCGTCGGGGCCATCGACTCCCGTCGGGCCGCACGACAGCCCAACACATTCGAGCGCGTCCTCTGGCAGGCGCGGATCGCGGTGCGGATTGGCGTGGTCGCGATCGCCGCACTGGTGTTGATGTTCTGGCCGTATCCGACGGGTCTGGTGGTGATCTGGACGGTGGTGATCGCGTGCGTGGTGTTGGCGGCACTGGAAGTGGCCATGCAGCCCGCGCGCCGCGCCCCGGTCCCGGTGGCCGAGGGCACTGCGGAACAGGGCACGGCAGACGAAGAGACAGCAGGCGAGGGCACAGCAGGCGAGGGCACAGCAGACGAGGGCACAGCAGACGAGGGCACAGCAGACGAGGACACAGCAGACGAGGACACGGCCGACGACGAGACGGCGGAACCGACCGACTCGCCCGTCAGCGCCCGCGGCGATGAGGACTGATCATTCGTCGCGACCCTGACTGTGGTCGGCGTGTTTCGTGGAGTGCGCAGGCCCACCCGCCCCGGAGTCGTCTCGGCGACGGGAGATGGCGCGTTCGAGCAGGGCAGCGGACTCCGGATGTGGCGTCGATCGAACGATGGGATGACCGATGACGGCCCGCCGGTTCGACCGTCCGGGGCGTAGGGCCACGGCCACCACCTCCTCCGTGCCTGCGGCGATGCTTCGCCGCGTGCTCATTTGATCGTCACAGACCGGACACCGTGCTGTCGCCATTCCATTCGAATGAGTGAACGGGTCCGACGATCGGACGGACTAGACTCTCTGCAGGCACCCCGGGCCAGTCGGGGCGTCGTAGACGGGATCCGTGTGAACGAGTCGATCGATCACCTAGCGCCGGGTGCCAGGCTGCGCATCTCGCGCCCGGACCTACCTCCGGGTCATGTCCGGCTGCGTCGAATCGACCGTGCGTTGACCAAGTGCCGCCCGGGTCAGGTCGCCGTGGTGTCGGCGGGGCCCGGTTATGGGAAAACACTTGCGGTTGCTGCGTGGAGCCGTCACATCGCGACGGAACCGGTGGCGTGGCTGGCGGCCGACGACTCGGATGGTCTCCGGTCGTTCTGGGGCGGCGTCGTCGGGGCCCTGTCGGCCGCCGGCGCTTTTCGTGATGGCACGGCCGTGACCGATGTGGTCCCGGGAGTCGGGTTCGATCGCAGCGAGGTCGAGCTCGTCATCGACGGCCTCACGGCCACCGAGACGCCGGTGACGCTGGTGGTCGACGACCTCCATCGGATCGCCGACCAGGCGGTTCTCGAGTCCGTCCGGTACCTGATCTCCCGTCAGCCCGTGCAACTGCGGCTGATCCTGATCACCCGTGCGGCCTCCGAACTCCGGCTCCAGAAACTGCGACTCACGGATCGGCTCACCGAGATCGGTTCCGATCAGCTGGCGTTCACCCACGCCGACGCACTCGAATTCTGCACGCGTGCAGGAGCAGACGTCTCCGACGCGGATCTCGACACGTTGCTGGTGCGGACGCAGGGTTGGCCCGCAGGCCTCCGGCTCGCGCTGCTGAGTACCCGTGACGCCGACATCCACGATGCACTGGCGCAATTCGGGGGTCGCAACGAGACCGTCGCAGCCTATCTCGTGGAGGAGGTGCTGGAGAATCTGGCACCGACAGATCGGAAATTCCTGCTGTCGAGCAGCATCGTGGAGATGATGACCGGTGATCTCGCGCGTGCCCTGACCGGTCGGATCGACAGTCGGCACGTCCTCGACAGCCTGGTCGACGACAATCTGCTCACCGTTCGGCTGTCCGATCGGCCGGACTGGTACGCCTATCACCCACTGTTCCGTGAACTGTTGCTGGATCGTCTCGCTGCCGAGAACCCTGATGCCCCTGCCGATCTCCATCGTCGAGCGGCGGCATGGTTCGCCGAGAGCGGTGATCCGATCTCGGCCATCCGACATTTCGGTCTGGCACACGCCTGGGCCGAGGTGGCGGAGGTGCTGTGCCGGATCGCTCTGCCCCTGGTGTTGTCGACGCAGGCGCCTGCCCTCGCAGCGGCATTGGCGCCGACGGCCGCGCAAGCCGGCCGACGGCCGACGGCCGACACGCTGATCGTGGCGTCGATCCTGGCGTATCACCGCAGCGACTACGACACGATGATCCGAGACGCCGAAGACGCGACGAATGCCTTGCGCACCAGTCCGACTCCGCCTGCGGCAACACAGATCGTGCTCGCCCTGACACGTATGGTGCGTGCACGGCTGAGCTCGCTCGACGATGTCGTCGACAGGTGCGACGAGGTGCTCGGACTGGTGGCCGGAGTGTCGCGGAGCGAGGTGCCGGCCGCCCAGGCCTATGCGTTGATAGCCAGGAACAACCGGGCCATCGGACTGTTCCATCGTGGTGAGATCGACTTGGCCACAAAAGAACTCGAATCCAGCCGGGTCAGCGCCGCCGGTGCGGGGCTGAGTCTGATGTCGATGGCGGCCGACACCTACCTGGCGCTCGTCGATCTCGCTGGCGGCGCGTTGCCGGAGGTCCGTGCCCGGACGACGGCGGTCAGGTCGCTCGCCGAGCGGCGCGGGTGGACGCGTCAGCCGCAGGCGATGGCGCTCTACGCGGCGTCCGCGCTGACCCACCTCGAGAGCCATGAGCTCGAGGAGGCCGAGCGCGCGATCGCCATGGGGCGCAGTGCTGTCGAGCTGGGTACGGACAGTGGGGCCTGGTTGATCCTGGAGATCTCGGCGGTCTGGCTGGCGGTGGTGCGTGGTGATCTCTATGCCGCGCGAGCCGCATCCAAGCGGCTCGAGGCCGCACGTGAGCAGGCCGGCCGGCTGCCTTCGTTGCTCAGCACGTGGTATCAGGCCACGTCGGCTGAGGTGCAGATACTCGCCGGCGAGGCCGAGGCGGTGATAACACGGCTACGCGATCCGGCTCGTGCCGATTCGTACGCCGGTGCGTTGACGAGGGTCACCCTCGCCAGGGCGTACCTATCGACGGATCGGCCCGGTGACGCGGCGGACGTGCTGGGCGCGACGAGTACCTTTGCACCGCACCGTCTGCAGGCCGTCGAGGCCGCGGTGCTGTCGGCGGTGGCCTCGGCGCGGCTGCAACGCGAGTCGGTCGCGCTCGAACGCATCGGCGACGCGACGCGGCTGGCGGCGCCGATCGGTCACATACGGCCGTTCGTGACGGCGGGGCCGCCGGTGCGGGCGCTGCTCGACAAGCACCAGCACCTGGCCGACGACAACGCCGGATTCATCCGGCAGCTCGTCGCGGCGTGCGGTGGCATTGCTGGACCGGTCGATGGCTCGCCGGTAGGCGTGCTCACCGAGCGGGAGCTGGTGATCTTGCGATACCTGCCGACGATGTACAAGGCGTCGGAGATCGCCGCGGATCTGTTCGTCTCGGTCAACACCGTGAAAACCCACCAGCAGTCGATCTATCGGAAGCTGGGGGTGTCGACCCGTCGCGAGGCCGTCGACCGGGCCCGCGAACAGGACCTGATCTGATCGTCGATACGGCCTCATCCGGGGGGCTCGGTCGACAGCGCCGCGACGATCGCCCCGGTCGGGATGCGTCCCTGGGCGATGATCTGCGACCCCGACATCTGCGCGAGCGTGGCAAAAGGTCGGGCGCACAGGTATTCCCACACGATCACGATGGCACTCCGCCCTGGTGTGGCCGCGGTTGCGATGTTCTCCACGTCCTCGAGGGCGAGGATCTCGGCGAGTGATGCAGAGAGGTCCGCGAGCCGGGGATCTCCGACCTTCTCGACCTCGGTCACGTCAACCGTGCCGGTGACGTCGACGGAGATCGCCACCAGGTCGAGGACGCGCATGGTGCCGGTCGCCATGAGCGCGGCGATCTCTGCGATCATGTGGTCGATGAGAGTCGTTGTGTCGTCGGGGAGTTCGACGACGATGTAGTCGATCGGCCCAAGCTCGGCCGGGTCGGCCATGCTGACCCCTCTCGCGGAGTGGACCGTGCCGCGCGGACGATGCGCCCGATCCTCTCCTTGGAGTCTCTCCCGCGCCGAGGCGGAAGTCGTCATCCGGAAAGGATGATCACGACAATCGCATCGAACGCCAAAGGGAGTGGGCCGGGACCCGGCAGCAGGGATCGCCCGCTGTTCGATGGATCCCGGCCCACGCCTGGGCACGGTGAATCGGGGGTCGCCCGACCACCGTGGGTCTGGTGGCGCGCCGAATGGGGTTGGCGCGCTGGTGATCTCGATACGCGGCTCCTACGTCGCCGCTACTCGATCGGCGGGTGAGACGCGGCTTCTACGTCGCCGCTACTCGATCGGCGGGGGGAGGTTGCTCGCGGCTACGGGGCCCAGGTGCGCGGTGCGGCGGCGGCATCGTCGGGGGCCGGCGCGGTCACGCGGTTCGCGCGGTTGACCGCGGAGACCACCGCGCGGAGGCTGGCCGTCGTGATCGACGACGCGACGCCGACGCCCCAGACGGTTTCGCCGTTGACCTCGGTCTCGACGTAGGCCGCTGCGCTGGCATCTCCGCCTGCGGTGAGTGCGTGCTCGCTGTAGTCGAGGACCCGGACGTCGAAGTCGACCGTGGACAACGCGTCCACGAACGCCGCGAGCGGTCCGTTGCCGCTACCGCTGATCTCGCGCTCGACACCGTCGACCTTGACGACCACGGTGATGCTGTCCTCGCCGCCGTCGACCTCGGCCGCATCCACCTTCTGGCGCATGCGCTCGAGCGGTCGGACCGGGTACAGGTACTCCTCGGCGAACACGTCCCACATGGCCTTCGGGTTGACCTCGCCGCCCTCGCCGTCGGTGATCTTCTGGATCTCGCGGCTGAACTCGATCTGCAGGCGACGCGGCAGGTTCATGCCGTGGTCGGCCTTCATGATGTAGGCGACGCCACCCTTGCCGGACTGACTGTTGACCCGGATCACGGCCTCGTAGTTGCGGCCGACATCCTTGGGGTCGATGGGCAGATACGGCACCTGCCACAGGATGTCGTCCATGTCCTGGTCGGCGTCATCGGCGTCGATCTTCATCTGGTCCAGGCCCTTGTTGATGGCGTCCTGGTGGCTGCCCGAGAAGGCGGTGTAGACGAGGTCGCCGCCGTACGGGTGGCGCTCGGGAACGTTCAGCTGATTGCAGTACTCGACCGTGCGGCGGATCTCGTCGATGTCGGAGAAGCTGATCTGCGGGTCGACGCCACGGCTGAACAGGTTCATGCCCAGCGTCACCAGGCAGACGTTGCCGGTGCGCTCGCCGTTGCCGAACAGGCAGCCCTCGATCCGGTCGGCGCCGGCCTGGTAGCCGAGTTCGGCTGCGGCGACGGCCGTTCCGCGATCGTTGTGCGGGTGCAGACTCAGGATGACCGAGTCACGACGGGCCAGGTTGCGATGCATCCACTCGATGGAGTCGGCGTAGACGTTCGGGGTCGCCATCTCGACGGTGGCCGGCAGATTGAGGATCATCGGACGCTCCGGGGTCGGCGCGATGATCTCGGTGACGGCGTCGCAGACGTCCTTGGCGAAGCTGAGTTCGGTACCGGTGTACGACTCGGGCGAGTACTCGTAGCGCCAGTTGGTGTCGGGATACTTCTTCTGTTCGTCGAGCACCTTGTGGGCGGCGTCGGTGGCGATCTTCTTGATGGCGCCCTTGTCGGCGCGGAACACCACGCGGCGCTGCAGCACCGACGTCGAGTTGTAGAAGTGGACGATCACATTGGCGGCACCGCGGCACGCGTCGAAGGTGCGCTCGATGAGCTCGTCGCGGCACTGCGTCAACACCTGGATGGTGACGTCGTCGGGGATCGCGTTCTCCTCGATGATCTCCCGGACGAAGTCGTAGTCGGTCTGGCTGGCCGCCGGGAAACCGACCTCGATCTCCTTGTAGCCCATACGGACCAGCAGATCGAACATCCGCCGCTTACGGGCCGGACTCATGGGGTCGATCAGGGCCTGATTGCCGTCGCGGAGATCCACCGCACACCACATCGGAGCGCCGGAGATGATCTTGTCGGGCCAGGTGCGATCGGGGACGGCGACGTTCTCGACCTCATCGGCGAACTGACGATAACGATGAGACGGCATCGCCGAACTGCGTTGGGTGTTCCAGACCGGTTGGCCGGAGGGGATGGGGCCGGACGGCTCGACGATACGGCTCGTGCCGGAAGTGAATGAGTCTGCTGCTGCCATTGGTGGTCAATCTCCGTGAATCGAATGGGGAAGATGACCGGCGCATGAGTAGGCCCGCGACGGAGGGCCGGTCATTCAGACCCCGCCGCGGCAACCGAGGAGGAGCGCGCGCTGCATGTCTCGGACTGTACTCCTCACCGACGGCGCCGATCAAATGCCGTCGGCACCCCGGGTGTGCCCACCAAATCGCCGCCCGCGGATTCGGGCATGTGGGCACAAACCCGGCAAAAACGCTCTGACCAGCGAAAAATAAACGCAGACTGTTGGGTGATTCTCAGTCGTATCTCATGTGGCGCCGCTAGTTTTCGTCGCATGCCCGGCCCGTTGGGCCGTGCATGTCACGCGACGGCTCTGTCGTTCGACCGACAACGAAGGATGTGTGCATGACTCATTCCACTCGCCCAGGTAAGCGGTTCGCCCGCGGTGTCGCCTGCAGCGTCGCCGGCGCCGGCATCGCGTCGGCCATCGCGGTCGGAGGCGTCGCCACTGCGGCCCCGGCGGCACCCGCGCCGCACTCGAGCGTGCCAGGCACCCACTGCAGCGTGTCCCAGGTGGAGGGCGCTCTCTCGAAGCAGGACCCGGCCTTGTGGAAGCGCATCGACGGCCATCCGAAGATGAAGAAGCACTTCGAGTCGGCGATGACGATGACGAAGGAACAGAAGCAGGCCAAGCGTGCGGAGTTCCGCAAGAACCACCCCACTCGTTCATCGATCAGGCAGTTCATGCGGGATCACCACATCATGCCGCCGATGCGTACGGAGATGAAGAAGAACCACGACGCGATCAAGAAGGCCAAGGCGACCTGCGAGCAGTTCTGATCGGTCCTGCGTGTCACTGACTCGCCGACCGGGCCAACGACTCCATCGATCGTGCGCGGGATCGCGCCCAGCGTGCGCACGAACCCGGGCTGGTGCCCGGTCGGCGGGGGACTGTGCCCGGTCGGCGGGGTCAGGGGCTTCCGAAGGCGTGACCCCAGGTCTCGCTGAACGCCACCTCGTCGAGTGGTAGCCGGGTGCGCGGGCGTTCGTCGCGCTCGCGGATCTCCGGCGCGACTGTCGCGGGATCGGCGAGCTTGCCGATGCCCAGCAGAACCAACGGGCGCCGGTCGTCGGGGATGGCGAACAGTTCCCGCACGCGCTCGGGATCGAACCCCGCCATGGGATGACCGTTGAAACCCAGGTTCGCGGCCTGCAGGATCATCTGCGCCACCGCGAGTCCGGTGTCGACCGTGGCGTAGGTGCGGGCCTTCTCGTCGTCGGGCTCGGCGGCCGTGCACACCAGGACAAGCGCCGCCGAGGCAGGCGCCCACCCGGCGTTCCCGCGGGTCAGTGCGTCGGTGAGTTTCCCGAATGTCGCGTCGCCCCGTACACCGACGACGAACCGGACCGGCTGGACCCGACCCCAGGTCGGCGCCCAGCGGCCGGCCTCGAGGATCGAGGTCACGTCGTCGGTGGAGATCGTCGCGTCCTGGTCGTAACCTCGCGCGCTCCAGCGTCCTTCGATCAGCTCGTGCACGAGGCAAGGCTAGCGCGTCCGATCCGATCAGTCCTGCCGCACGTCGGCTGCGGTGCGATCGCGCATGACGACGGTCAGCACGACGGCGAGCACGCCGAGTGCGATCACACTCAGGAGGGATGCGGCATGCATCCCGTCGACGTAGGCGTTGCGAGCCGCGTCCACCAATCCTGTTCCGCCGTCCCCCATCTCGAGGGCGCGATGCATCGTGTCGCCGAGTGTGTCGCCGAAGGTCCAGCCGCCGGAGTTCTCCCGGAACACCAGCGTTGCCAGCGATCCGAGCAGCGCGAGACCGAGGGCCGTGCCGAGCTCAAAGCTCGTCTCGGAGATCCCCGACGCCGCACCCGAGCGCTCGACCGGGACCGATCCGACGACCACATCGGAGACCAGGCTGAACTGGATGCCGTATCCGATGCCCGCGATCGAGGTGAACACGAGGTAGATCCACAGCGGGCTGGACATCGACAGCGCGAGCAGGCCGAGGTTGCCGACCGCCGCGAGCAGCACCGACCCGACAAAGGCGGCTCGCAGTCCGACCGCCGCGACGACCCGAGACGCGCCGATCGAGAAGACCGCCACCGCGACCGCCATCGGTAACCCGGCGAGGGCCGCGGTGAGGACGTCGAACCCGCGAACCGACTGCAGGTAGACGCCCGTGAGGTACGACATCCCGCCGAGCGCCATCATGCCGACCAGTGCCACCGAGACAGCGGCGCTGAACTGCGGGTTCCGGAACAAGGCGAGATCGAGCAGTGGGGCGGCCACCCGACGCTGATGGGCCAGGAACAGTGCGAGCATCGCGACACCGAAGACACCGATCGCGACGACGGTTGCGCTGAAACCGTCGGCCGCCATCGTCTTCACCGCGTAGACGAGCGGCAGGATGCCCAGCATCGACAGGGCCACGCCGACCACGTCGAACCGCGTCGTGTTGGGCGCGCGGTACTCGGGCACCAGTCGAGGACCGGCGATGAACAGCACCGCCAGCACCGGCACGTTGATGAGGAACACGACGCCCCACCAGAAGTGGTGCAGGAGCACGCCGCCGATCACCGGGCCGAGCGCACTGCCGCCGGCGAACGCGGCCGTCCAGACGCCGATGGCCCTGGCCCGGTCACGGGCGTTCGGGAACATGTTGGCGATCAGCGACAGGCTCGACGGCATGAGGGTCGCACCGCCGACGCCCATCAGGGCTCGGGCGGCGATCAGCACCCCGGCGGTGGGCGCGAACGCGGCGATCACCGAGGCGACCCCGAACAGCGCCGCACCGGCCAGCAGGATGCGCCGACGCCCGAGCCGGTCACCCACGTTGCCCATCGTGATGAGCAGGCCGGCGATGAGGAATCCGTAGATGTCGAGGATCCAGAGCTGCTGGGCGGCCGACGGGTCGAGAGCCTCGGTGATCGCCGGGATGGCGAGGTAGAGGACCGAGAAGTCCATCGACACCAACAACACGGGGAGGGTCAGGACACCCAGTCCCCACCACATGCGTCGGTCGGCGCCGGAGGGATCCCGTTGGCGCTGATCTGACGATGGGATGAGGGTGGACATGTCGAACTCTCCTGGATCTCGCAATACTGGCGAAGGCGTACGCCGCCCATGGCCGCGTACGCCGTACGCTTCGAAGGGTACGAGAATGGGTACGCTGTACGCAAATGAATTATTCCCACAGGTCACCGGCGTGATCGGTGGACGGCACCGGGAGAGGAATCGACAGATTGTCGCCTGACGAGAAATCCGCTGCAGACAGGTCCGCTCCAGACAAGTCCGCTCCAGACAAGTCCGTGGTCGGCGCGAGGCTGACTCTCGCCGTGATCGTCGACGCCGCGATCGACGTCGCCGACCGGGACGGCATCGGCGCGTTGTCGATGCGCCGGATCGCCGACGAACTCGGTGTCGGCGCGATGTCTCTGTATCGGCACGTCGCCGACAAGGACGCTCTGCTCCAGCAGATGTCGGAGGAGATCGGCAGGCGGTTCCCGTACCCGGTCGACGAGGCGGAGCCGTCGTCGTGGCAGGAGCGGGTGCGGATCGTCGTCGAGATCGACTGGGAGTTGTATCGCCGCCATCCCTGGGTGGTGCTCGCATATTCGTCACCCAGGCACAGCTTCGGTGACGAGTCGCTACGGTGTCTGGACTGGTTCGCCGCCGGCTTCCTGGATCTCGGTGTCGACCTCGTCGAGGCCACCGGGATGGCGCTCGCGGTCTGGACGCATGTGCACGGCGTCGCGCTGGTGGCCGTCAGCGACGACCTGCTGCGCACCGAGAAACCCTCGGAGCGGCCGGACGGACTCGAGGACCTGATCGGGGGCCGGAGCAAGGCCGCGGCGCCGCATCTCTCCGAACTGTCCGGATGTGACACGGCGCCACGGCTTCTCGACCCGCGATCGCGCCTCGACGACGGGATCGCCTATCTGTGTGCCGGATTCACCGCACGGGGCCGGCAGTTGCCGGGGCAAGCGCCCGACGCTCACCCTGGGTGATCGCCATCAGCACCGCGCCGACGGTGAGCAGGATGGCGGCCGCCAGGACCGTGACGGTCATGCCGTGCGCGAAGGTGGTCGTCGAGGGTGAGAGGCCGCGTGTCGCGGCCCCGAACACGGCGACCATGATGGCGAGACCGACTGTGCCGCCCAGTTGCTGTGCAGTGTTGACCAGCCCGGATGCCGCCCCGGCGTCGTCTGGGTGCACACCCCGCAGCGCTGCGGTGGTCAGCGACAGGAAGGCCATTCCGCCACCGGCACCGATCAGCACGAACGGTCCCAGGAGGGCGAGATACGGCGTCTGGGCATCGAGAGTGGTCAGCCAGAACAGGCCGGCCGCCGCCACGGAGAACGCGGTGATGAGGAGGGTGCGAGTACTGAACCGCCCCACCAGCACGCGTGCGGTCACCTGCGAGGCGGCGAAGGTGGCCACCGTCATCGGGAGGTAGGCGACACCGGTCTCCAACGGGCCGTAGTGCAGGACCTCCTGCAGGTACTGGGTCAGGAAGAACATGATGCCCATGAACCCGGCGACCATCACCAGCCGGCCCAGGTGGGCAGAGCTGCGAGACACGCTCGCGAACAGCCGCAGCGGTGTGATGGGTTGTGGTGCACGGCTTTCGGTGTAGACGAAACCGATCAGGAAGGCGAGTCCGACGATCAGCGCCGCGATCGTCACCGATGACGACCATCCGTGTTCGGCAGCGTTGACCAGACCATAGACAATCGCTCCGATGCCGGCCGTCGAGTACAGGGCGCCCTGGAGGTCGAACGCGCCGGGCTGGGCCGCGGTTCGTGGCAGCGACAGCAGGCCGGCGATCATCACGACCGCACCGATGGGCACGTTGACGAAGAACACCCAACGCCAGTCCAGCCATTGGACGAGAGCGCCGCCGAGCACGAGTCCCAGCGAGAATCCGCCGATCGACACCGCGGTGAACAGCGCCAAGGCGCGTGTCCGTTGGTTTCCCTCGGGGAATCGGGTCATCAGCAGGGCCAGCGCGGCCGGCGCAGCGAGTGCGGCACCGACGCCCTGAAATGCCCGGGCCACCAACAGCATCGAGGTATCGGTGGCGAAGCCGCCGAACATCGATGCCGAGACGAACAGGGTGAGTCCGCCGAGGAAGGTGCCCCGACGACCCAGGATGTCGCCGAGTCGGGCGCCGAGCAGGAGCAGGCCGCCGAAGGTGAGAGTGTAGGCGTTGAGTACCCAGGACAGGCTCGAGGTCGAGAAGCCAAGGGACCGTTGGATATCGGGTAGGGCGACGTTGACGATCGTGGCGTCCACGACCACCATCAGCTGGCATCCGAGCACCGCCAGGAGAACCAGTGCGTCGGTGTTGATCCGTGACCACAGCCGGTGGGTGAGTGACGGTTGTCCCGGAATCCGGATGCGTTCGAGTGAGGGCGAAAGAGACATTGATGAGCTCTTTTCGAGTAGGGATTGTGGAGTACACTCAGCGGTGAAACGGAAGCTTCCTCCGATTAATATACGGAGGATTCCTCCGTTTGGCAACAGCAGTGTGGAAACAGTGGTGTCGAAACAGGTGCTGTACCGACCGAGAGGAGTGGATGTCGTGGGCGCCCGATCCCGTCCTGCCGCGAAGGCCGTCGATGTCGCGAAGGCCGTTGATGACGAGACGAAGGCGCCGGCCCTGGCATCCAAGCGCCCCACCCGCGCCGACGCCGCTCGCAACTACGACAAGCTGGTCGCGGCGGCACAGGAACTGTTCGCCACCGAGGGCACGGATGTCGCATTGGACAAGGTCGCCGCCGAGGCCGGGGTAGGGGTCGGGACGCTCTATCGTCACTTCCCGAATCGCACCGCGCTGCTCGAGGCGACGTTCCGCAGTTACTCGGCGCAGATCGTCGCCGACGGCTGGCGTCTGCTCGACAGCGAGTCCGCCGTCGTCGCGCTCGAGGGTATGTTCGCGGCCTATATGGCCACGGCGGGTACGAAGCGTGGGATGCGCGAGGCCATCCTGGTCGCGGTCGGCAACGATGCGCCGGTCTTCGAGGAGACCCGCACCAACTCGCGAGAACTGATGACCGCCATCCTCGAGTCCGGTCGACGCAGTGGAGATTTTCGCGACGACGTGGAGCCCGCGGACATCACCCGTCTGATGGGCGGTCTGTCGATGACGTGCGTGGCCGAGGACACCGAGGAGACCCGCCGGAGGCTCATCGGCGTGGTCCTCGACGGTCTGCGGCCGCCGGGTCGGTGATCGGGTCGGCCTGCTGCCCACTGCAGTTCGCTCCACCCGCCACCTGCGCCCCGCCCCCGCCGGTCGCGCCACCCGCCACCTGCGCCCCGCCCCCCGCCGGTCGAGTAGTCGCGAGGAACGAGCGACGTATCGAGACCTGCAGCGCGAGATCTCGATACGCGCTCACTTCGTTCGCGCTACTCGATCGGCGGTGGTGAGGCGCTCACTTCGTTCGGGCTACTCGATCGGCGTTGGTGGGCACGATGAGCAGTGGCGAGTACATGGGCAGGGGTGGGCTACATCGCGTGTGGGTAGACCGTGAGCATGTGGGCTCCGAACCATGCGCTGCCGATGACGATCGGCACCATCGTCGCGATCCCGACGGCGGGGCGCCAGCGGGCGAGAACCATCGCGACTGGAACCAACAGGACAAAGGCCGGCAGGAGAAGTCGGGCGCGGCTCATCATCAACCCGCTCGAGAGCACGATGGACGCGATGACCAGCGCACCGTAGAGCAGCACCGGCCACGGCAGCCTCGACCATGCCGCGATCACCAGCATCGCCATCGTCGAGAGGATGATGAACGCCGAGGCGACCGGCGCGACCTCTCCGGCGTGCACGAGTGCGTCGTTCACGAAATTGAAGGTGGCTCGGCCCCAGTCGAACTCGGTGCCCCAGCCGACGGTCTGGATCGTGAACCAGCCTGTCGGCGATCCCGTATGGGCCCACACGACGGCGAGGTAGCCGAGATATCCGAGCGGACTGATCACCACCGCCGTCCACGCCCGCCAGCCGTCGCGTCGTGCCAGCAATGCCGCCAGCATCACCACTCCGATCAGCACCATCGCCGTGGGCCTGCTGGCACCGGCGAGGCAGGCACAGATGCCGGCGAGCAGCCAGTTCCGCTCCAGGATGCCGATCAGCGCCCAGACGGCCAGGGCGCAGAACAGCGCTTCCGTGTAGGCCATGTTCAGCACCACCGACATCGGCGTCGCGGCAAAGAGGGCGACGAGGAACAGTCCCGTGCGACGGGGATTCGCCGCTCCGATCGGGGACTTGTCGGCCATCGCGCGTGCGCACAGGGCACCGAGGCGGGCAGCCCCCACTGCGGCGATGCAGCCCAGAACCAGATTGACCGTGATCGCGGCTCCATAGGGCGTGATCAGTGGCAACTTCGCCACGGCGCCGACGAGCATCGGATAACCGGGGAAGAAGGCATATGCGGTGTCCGGGGTGTGCAGGCCACGGGCGTCGGTCTGGGTGAACGGCACATCGGTGTATCCGTACTCGGCGATCGCCACCATCCACTTGCCGTCCCAGAGCCACAGCGCATCGCCGAGCGTGGTGTCCCTCAGCTGAGCGAAACGCGCGAGGACCAGGATGCCGACACCTCGGATTGCGAGGAACAACAGGATGGGCTGGAGCCAGGTCCGCACCGGCGCCTGAGGCCGAGGCCTCAGGCGCGACGGACGGTCGTCGGTGCGCTGCCGACCCGATCGCGGACCCGACCGACGGTCGTCCGGCTCGCGACGACCAGCCGGGGTCGTGCCGACGTCGGTTCCAGTGGCCACCTGAGCGATGTTAGGGCGATGCGCCGCCGACGACCACAACACCGTCCGAGTCCGGGTGTCCACCGGACTTTCTGCACGTCCGGCGCTCGCGCCGACGTCGTGTCTGGCCTGCGCGAACGGCGCTCGATTCGGGCACTTACCGCGCCGCCGGTAAGGTGATGCCCGCAAGGAAGGCCCCGAATGCTCAATCGGAGACCGATCCCGAGCAGGGGCGATGCATCCGAACCGATGCATCCGACAATCCCGGAAGGTGGTTCGACGTGGCACTCGTTGTGCAGAAATACGGCGGATCGTCGGTCGCGACGGCCGAGCGCATCCGTCGGGTCGCCGAACGCATCGTCGAGACCAAGAAACAAGGCAACGACGTGGTCGTGGTGGTGTCCGCGATGGGCGACACCACCGACGAATTGCTCGACCTCGCGAACCAGGTGTGCCCCGCGCCGCCGGCGCGGGAGATGGACATGCTGCTGACGTCCGGCGAGCGAATCTCCAACGCGCTGGTCGCCATGGCCATCAGCTCCCTCGGTGCGCAGGCGCAGTCGTTCACCGGCTCGCAGGCCGGTGTGATCACCACCGGCACCCACGGCGCCGCGAAGATCATCGACGTGACGCCGGGTCGAGTCCGCAGCGCCCTCGACGACGGCAAGATCGTCCTGGTCGCCGGATTCCAGGGTGTCTCCCAGGACACCAAGGACGTCACCACGCTCGGCCGCGGTGGCTCCGACACGACCGCCGTCGCGCTCGCCGCGGCGTTGAAGGCCGATGTCTGCGAGATCTACACCGACGTCGACGGCATCTACACCGCCGACCCGCGCATCGTGCCGAACGCGCGACATCTGCAGACCGTCTCCTTCGAGGAGATGCTCGAGATGGCGGCGTGCGGGGCGAAGGTCTTGATGCTGCGTTGTGTGGAATACGCACGGCGTTACAACGTTCCCGTTCACGTGCGCTCGTCGTACTCGACAAAACCCGGCACGATGGTGGCCGGCTCGATGGAGGACATTCCAGTGGAAGAAGCCATTCTCACCGGAGTTGCACACGACCGCAGCGAGGCGAAGGTCACCGTTGTCGGTCTCGACGACAAGCCGGGGTACGCCGCCAAGGTGTTCCGGGCCGTCGCCGAGGCGGACATCAACATCGACATGGTGTTGCAGAACGTCTCCAAGGTGGACACCGGCAAGACCGACATCACCTTCACCCTGCCGCGTGAGCTCGGCCCGACCGCCGTCGAGAAGCTGACCAAGCTGCAGAACGAGATCGGCTTCACCGAGCTCCTCTTCGACGACCACATCGGCAAGGTCTCCCTCGTCGGTGCGGGCATGAAGAGCCACCCCGGCGTGACCGCGACCTTCTGCGAGTCGTTGTCGGACGCGGGCATCAACATCGAACTGATCTCGACCTCGGAGATCCGCATCTCGGTGCTCTGCCGTGACACCGAACTCGACGATGCCGTGCGCGCGCTGCATCAGGCCTTCGACCTCGGCGGCGAAGAAGAAGCGGTCGTCTACGCAGGAACGGGGCGGTAGGCATGGGTATCAGCATCGGAGTTGTCGGCGCGACCGGTCAGGTCGGCGGCGTCATGCGAACCCTGTTGGCGGAGCGCAAGTTCCCGGCCGACGAGGTGCGCTTCTTCGCGTCGTCGCGGTCGGCAGGCAAGAAGCTGCCGTGGGGTGACGGCGAGATCGTCGTCGAGGATGCCGCGACCGCGGACCCGACCGGCCTCGACATCGCGCTGTTCTCCGCCGGCGGCACGATGTCGAAGGAGCAGGCGCCGCGGTTCGCCGCCGCCGGTGTCACCGTCATCGACAACTCGTCGGCCTGGCGCAAGGATCCCGACGTCCCGCTGATCGTCGCGGAGGTCAACGGCGAACTCGCGAAGACCCCGCCGAAGGGCATCATCGCGAACCCGAACTGCACCACGATGGCCGCGATGCCGGTGCTCAAGCCGCTCCATGATGCCGCGGGCCTGCAGCGCCTGGTCGTGTCGTCGTATCAAGCGGTGTCGGGCAGTGGCCTGGCCGGCGTCGAGGAACTCGCGGGGCAGATCCGCGCCGGCGCAGACGATGCCGAGAAGCTGGTGCTCGACGGCGGCGCAGTGTCGTTCCCCGAGCCCGTCAAGTATGTCGCGCCGATCGCCTACAACGTGGTTGCCCTGGCCGGTTCGCTGGTGGACGACGGGTCGGGCGAGACCGACGAGGATCAGAAGCTGCGCAACGAGTCGCGCAAGATCCTCGACATCCCGGGTCTGCTGGTGAGCGGCACCTGCGTGCGCGTGCCGGTGTTCACCGGCCACTCGCTGTCCATCAACGCCGAGTTCGCGAATCCGCTCTCACCGGAACAGGCCAGAAAGATCCTGGGCGGTGCGGCCGGGGTCGAGGTGGTCGACGTGCCGACACCGCTCGACGCCGCGGGCAAGGACGTGTCGCTGGTGGGTCGGATCCGTCAGGACGAGGGTGCACCCGAGGGCCGTGGGCTGGCGCTCTTCGTGTCGGGGGACAACCTTCGAAAGGGCGCTGCGCTCAACACGATCCAGATCGCCGAACTGCTGGTCTGAGATCCACTCGACCGTGCGGACACCCATCACGCCACCCGTGGTCGTGATGGGTGTTTCCGGTTCCGGCAAGTCCACGATCGGTGCGGCGCTCGCCGAGCGGCTGGGCGTGGCGTTCGCCGACGCCGACGATCTGCATCCCCCGTCGAACATCGCCAAGATGGCCGCCGGGCATCCGCTCGGCGACGCGGACCGGTGGCCCTGGCTCGATGAGGTCGGGGCGTGGCTGGCGCGGCATTCCGATGGTGGCGTGATGAGCTGTTCGGCGCTGCGCAGGGGTTATCGGGACCGCTTGCGCGCACACGAGCCGTCGACGTGGTTTCTGCATCTCGCGGGGTCTCCCGAGCTCATCGCACGCCGTCAGGCCGGACGGTCGGGACACTTCATGCCCTCGACCCTGCTGACGTCTCAGTTCGAGACCCTCGAACCGCTGCGCGAAGACGAGGCGGGATCGACCGTCGACGTCGCAAATAATGTGGACGAATTGATCGCGGCGGCCGTGGACGGGCTCGACGACCTGACGAGCTGACACACCTCGGGATATCCCCGCCAAGTTCCACGTGGTGAACTCCGGTCACGAGGACGTGCGTGACAAAGGCGGCCTCGACGACACGATGACATTCCTGAACGGCGTGATGCCGGCCCGCTGACCTGCGATGTCCGAATTCCACCACCTACGATGACCCGGGTCACCTGACCAAGTTACTGTGCGGTAGCTTACCTCTCCATGAGGAGAACGTGGGGGAAACTGTTCGGTCGATCGGCACGTAGATCGAGGTCGACGCAACGCTTGGCGACCATGGTCACCACCGGTCTGGTGGCGGCCGCAGGTATCACGATGGCATCGCCGGCGGCATCGGCGGCCGGTGATTTCTATACGCCGCCGTCGACGTTCGCGTCCCAACCGGGCTCGGTCATCCGCAGTCAGCCCAGTCCGCTGCTCCTGCAGATCCCCGGCGTGAAGAACCAGTGGCCCGGGACCGCCACTCGAGTCATGTACACGTCGAGCTACCAGGACGGGAAGCCGGCGCCGGTCACCGGAACCCTGGTCGAACCGACCGCGGCGTGGCGCGGCAAGGGCGAACGACCGACGATTGTGCTCGGACCGGGGACGGTGGGCCAGGGCGACCAGTGCGCGGGCTCGAAACTCATGAACTTCCCGCTCGCCATCGACCCGGCGAAGCCGAGTATCGCGGTGAACTACACGGCGCCCGAACTCAACCTGTTGCTCATCAACGGTGTGCGGGTGTTCATCACCGACTACATCGGGATGGGTACACCCGGCATCCACACCTACGTCAACCGTCGTGAGTCGGGCGCCGCCATGCTCGACGGCGCGCGTGCCGCACTGCGGCTGTCGAAGGCAGGCGCCGACGCTCCGGTCGGTTTCTCCGGCTACTCCCAGGGCGGTGGCGCGGCCGCGTCGGCGGCGGAGATGGCCGCGACGTACGCACCCGATCTGAACGTGAAGGCTACCTACGCAGGTGCCCCGCCCGCCGACCTCGCCAAGGTGATCGACCGCATCGACGGGACGTTCATCGTCGGCGGGATCGGTTATGCGATCAACGGTCTGACCGCGCGGTACCCGGAGCTGGGGCCGATCCTGGACCGGGAGACCACTCCGGCCGGCAAGCGGGTGCTGTCGCAGGTGGCCACCCAGTGCATCGGTGACACCGGCCTGGCCTTCGGCTTTCAGCGGACCAACCAGTGGACCAGGACCGGCCAGCCGCTGTCGCAGGTGATCGACAGGATTCCGGAGGCGAAGAAGGTGGTGGCCGAACAGCGGATCGGCACCCTGAAGCCCAATGCGCCCGTGCTCCTCGAGGGCGGCATCAACGACGACGTGATCCCTTACGGTCAGGTCGTCGCGCTCGAGCGTGACTGGCGTGCCCAGGGAGCCGATGTGCGGATGGTGACCAACGGCATCCCGCCGATCTTCCCGGGCCTCGTCGTCAACCACGCGCTGCCGATGCTGACCACTCTCCTGCCGGCGACGAACTTCCTGCTGGCCAACTTCGATCGATGACGGGAGTGGACGGCACCACCGAAGTGAGCTGACCGAGAAGCTTCCGACGTCCGCCGAAATGTGGTTTGCTGTCGCGGTGTCGTCGGGGTGTGGAGCGTTGCGCGGTGGTCGGTTTCGGTGGTCGGCGGTTCTTGTCGCGGCCCTGCTGACATGGGGTCTGCTCGGCTCGGCGGCGGATGCCGCGCCGGCTGCGCCATCGCCGTCCACGGGCGTCGGCCCGACCGGCACCTCGCTGATGCACGGAGATCTGTGGTCCACCGACTCGACGCCCTTCCCCGGTCCGGGCCGGGGGGCGCGGCTCGCCGCATCGTCGGTGCCCGGGGGTGCCTGCGCGGCAACGTTCATCGGGCACGACGGCCTGCCGGTGTCACTCTGCACCCAGTTCGTCGGGACAGCGGCTACGAATCGGCCCGCTCGCTCCGCTCCCGGCGCCGGATCGAATCGGCCCGCTCGCTCCGCTCCCGGCGCCGGATCGAATCGGCCCGCTCGCTCCGCTCCCGGCGCCGGACCCCCGAGTGTCGCCGTTCCCACAGTCACCCTGTTCGATCCGGCGACCGCGGCTCCGCTCGCGCGTCTGCAGCTGGCCAAGGGCGGTCTGCTGGGAGGCGTCTACGGCTATCTCGACGACCGTGACCGGGTGGTCGTGGCCGACGGGTCCGGCGCCATCCTCCGTGTCGCGCACCGGAAGACGGCACGCGGGTGGCAGGTCTACGTCGCTGACCGGATCGACGTGGCGAAGCACATCCCGGCGGGGGACGCGATCACCGGCCTGGCTCCCGATTTCTCGGGGCGGGTCTGGTTCGCGACGACCCACGGTGTCGTCGGGACCGTGGACAAGGCACGCAACGTCCGGTCGATGCATCTGCCGCGCGGGGAAGAACTCGGTAACGGGCTCTCCATCCGCGCCGACGGTGCCTCCGTCCTCACGACCCATGCGCTCTACGAGATGCGGGCGAACGCGAACGGTGTCCCGCGAGTGGTGTGGCGCCGCGCGTACGACCGGGGGACCGCCCGCATGCCCGGCCAGCTGACCTGGGGATCCGGCACCACGCCGACCTACTTCGGACCGGGCGGCGACGGCTGGGTCGCGATCGTCGACAACGCCCGGCGCCCACAGCTGATCGTCTACGACAGTGATACCGGCTCGACCGTCTGCCGGATGCCGGCGTTCGACCGTTCCGGCCAGGGCACCGAGAACTCGCCGATGGCCTGGGGTGATTCGCTGGTCATCCCGAGCACCTACGGCTACCAATACCCGCCAATGGCGGTCACCGGACCGAGCGTGCCGGCCAACGCGCCGTTCGTCGGGGGATCGACCCGCATCGACGTGTCCGCGCAGGGCTGCCGCCGGATCTGGGAGAACAACGACCGGATCGCGACGCTGCCCCACCTGTCGCGCGCCGACGGCCTCATCCACGCGCTCGGGTACGGGCCGTACGTGCCGGGCGCCGTTCAGCAGCTCGGACCCGTCGACTACGTGGCCACCGACTTCGCGACCGGACGTCGTGTCCGGACCCTGAAGGTCGGTGACGCGCCCATCGACGAGCCGCTGGAACTGACCGGAACCATCGCCCGCGACGGGACCATGTGGCAGGCGACCCTCGGCCGGATGCTGAAGATCGCTCGATGACCCGGCCGGAGCGCGTCGCGCTGCATGGGACAATCGGCCCATGACCCAACCCGACGACCCTGATCGCATCCCGTCCCAGGCCGAGCTCGACGCGGAGGACCTGGCGGAGATCGAGCGGAGTTCGCGGGACCGCGACCAGGCGAATCTGTACCCGCCCCGTGCCGACGACCCGGGACCCGCGCCGGTGGCGTTGTCGCTGCACGCCCGCGTGGCGTTCTGGGGCGCGGCGGTCGCGGGGCTGGTCAGCGTCGTGTACGGCTTCGTCAATCTGGGACTGATCAGCGACGCGCTGCGGCAACGACTGCTCGACGGTGTGATCGACGACCCGCGCAATGCGAGTCCGCAAGGTCAGGTCGACTCGCTGGCCGGCTTCTTCCCGCCGTTCATGCTGGTCATGATCGTCGTGTTCCTCGCGGTCGAATACGCGCTGCTCGTCGCCGCGGTGCATCACCGCAGCCGCAACTGCCGGAACTTCTTCCTCGCGGCCGTGGTGGTCAACCTGCTGTGCATCCCGATCGGGATCGACCTGTTGTTCCAGTACCCCGAGGTGTGGTCGGCGATGGTGGTGATCTCGTGGATCCAGTTCGCCCTGCTGGTCGTCGCGGCGATCTTCACCGTGCGCCGCAGCGTCAATCAATGGCTCCCCGAATCCACCCGGATGCGTCCGACGAAGATGATGCGAGCGCGGTGATCGTTGCTCGGGCTGCCCGATCAGCGAAACCCGCTCCTGCTGGTCGAGTAGGAGCGAGTTCGCGAGCGAGGTATCGAGACCACCGCCCGATCACCGGAGCGCGAGCAACTCCTTGGTGAACTCCGCCTCGTCGACCCGGGTGCTGCGCCCGTCCTCGACGACGATCTGCCCGTCGACCATCACGGTGTCGACGATCGATCGTGAGCCCGTGGTGAGCAGCGATGCCCCCGGGTCCCGGACGGGCAGGGTCGCGTAGTCGCGGTCGAACCGGATCAAGGTCAGATCCGCCGGCGTCCCGACGCTCACGCCGCCGACCACCGCGGGCAGCCCCAGCGCGACATTTGCGCCTCCGCACGCGATGTCGAGCATCTCGCCGAAGCCCAACAGGTCGGCGCGCTTGTGTACCGCACGTTGGACATAGGACGCGATCCGGAAGGTCTCGAGCATGTCCTGGGTGTCGTTGCTGGCGGCGCCGTCGACACCGAGTCCCACGGCGAGCCCACGGTCGAGCATTGCGGGGATGGGTGCGATGCCACTGCCCAGCCGCATGTTCGACAGCGGGTTGTGCGAGACGGCGACACCACGGTCGGCGAGGATGCCCTGCCCGATGTCGTCGAGCTCGACACAGTGGACGGCGAGCACCCGATCCCACAGGAATCCATTGCTGTCCAGGTACTCGACCGCACCCACCCCGGCGTGCTCGAGGCACATCCGGTCGTCCGTCGGTGTCTCCAGCAGGTGGATCGACACCGGCAGATCCCGCGCCTGTGCGAACTCGCGCAGCGTGATCATCCCGGTCTCGGTCACCGACCGCGGGTTGGGCACGGCGAGCGCGACTGTGATCGGCGCGTCCTTAACCTGTGGACGAAGGTGATCGACGTGTTCGAGGACATCGCCGAGCGGTTGCATCAGGCGCGGCTCGAAGCCCCACTTGCGGGACGCGTCGGCACGATCAGCCACGCCACGGCCCAGTACGGCGCGAATCCCGGTGTCGCGCAACGCCTGGATCACTGCGCCGTGCACCTCGTCGGACGGGTGGGGCCACATGTGTTCGACGACGGTGGTGGTGCCCGACCGCAGCGATTCGAGGCAGGCCGACACCGCGGCGAGGTAGGCGCGCTCGGGCGTGATCGCGACCGATTCCTCACCCACCGCCAGCAGCCACTCGAGGAGGGGGGTGCATTCGGCGATCCCGCGCATCAGCGACTGCTGCAGATGCGTGTGTGTGTTGACGAATCCCGGGATCAGGAAGCCGTTTCCGCTGTCCGCCGGCGCCGGTGTGTCGGTGATCGAGGCGACCACGCCGCCGGCGATGTGGACATCCTGGTGTGTGTGCCACGCGCCGCCCGAGAACACGGTGACGTCGCTGAAGGAGGGGGAGTGGGAGGCGGGGGCGTCGGATGGTGTCATGACGTCGGTCCTACTTCGCGAAGTTGGCCGCGATGCGTTGGGCGATGTAGTCGCCCCCGGTGATGGGCGGGTACTTTCCTGCCGCGCTCTCGATGACCGCGTCGGTGTTCGCCTGCGCGAAGAACGCGATCGAGTAGCGCGGACCGGTGTCCTCGTCTCGGCGCGGTGCGCGCACCCGGTGGAAGTTCGACGGGAGGCGGTCATCCGACCAGCGCATCAGCATGTCGCCGATGTTGCAGGTGATCGCCTCGTCGGACGGTTCCACCGGCGTCCAGGCCTGGCCGTTCGCCTCGGCGCCGGGCAGCACCTGCAGGCCACCCTGGCCTGTCCGCTGGAACAGCAGGGTGAGCGCATCGAAGTCAGTGTGCGCACCCGCGCGCCACGCGTTGTCCGCGCCGAGCAACTCCTCGGGGAAGGCGTAATAATGCAACAAGCGAAGAGTGCTCTGGTAGGTGTCGACACCGGGATCATGTGCGCGGGTGAAGAATTCACTGTCGAATCCGAGCTTGGTTGCGAAACACCCCAGCAGATCCATCGCGAGACGCCAGCATTTGCGCTCGAACTCCAGGATCGTCGTCCGGAATCCCGCGAGTTCGGCGCCGGACGGCCAGAGCCCGTCCATCCGGGGCAGGGTGAGCTGGTAGGACTCCTTCTGGTCGGGCGTGCCGACCGAGGGGCGGACCTGGGAGGTGTGCTCCCACCCGGCGTTCTGGCCCTTCTTCAGCGGGTACTGCGCCTTGACGTCGCCGGGTAGCGCGAAGAACTTGGCCGACATGTCGAACGCGTGCGCCACATCGTCGAGATCGATGCCGTGGTCGACGACCTGGAAGAACCCGATATCTGTTGCTGCGGACCACAGTTCGTCGGTGATCTGGTCGCGTCGGGCATCGAAGTCGGCGAGGCTGATCCGTCGTACCTCGCGGTCGGTGGTCTCGGTGCCGAGGCCGCCCATCGATGCTTCGCGATTGAGTTCGGTCATCCCGTAGGGCTCGCCCGGTCGAGGCGCGGCGGCCTCGGGCCGGTGGTCGCCGGACAGTGTGGTGATGTCGGACATGGGTGTTCTCTCTCGTGTGCGTGAGCTCGCGTGCGCTTTTCGACGCGAAGCCTGAGAGAGGGACATCGCGGACGCGAACAGTGGGAACTCCGGCCCGCTGCTACACACGATCTCGTCCGCCACAGATTAGGGCACGACGGCAGAGGATGCGACTCGACTGTGCTGACCTGAGCGTGGCCGAGGTTAGGTTTCCCTCATTTTCTGGAGTTCATCCAATTTCTGGAACAACTCCAGAAAGGGGCGTACGGTTGAGTCATGTCCGATCGCCACATGCTCCATCGACAGCTCCGAGAGGCCGGTCTGCGCGTCACTGCGCCCCGACTCGCGGTGCTGGAGATCCTGCATGAGCATCCGCATTCGACGGCGGACTTCGTGACCGCGGGCGTTCGCGAGAATCT
Source organism: Gordonia sp. DT101 (assembly GCF_049844895.1). Classification (NCBI taxonomy): domain Bacteria; kingdom Bacillati; phylum Actinomycetota; class Actinomycetes; order Mycobacteriales; family Gordoniaceae; genus Gordonia; species Gordonia sp. DT101. The sequence continues at coordinate 1,351,914 of NZ_JBNCLX010000001.1, forward strand.
CGGCGCGGTGTCCACGCAGACCGTCTACGACGTGCTGCGCGCGTGCACGGATCGCGGCCTGCTGCGGCGGATCGAGCCTGCGGGGTCGCCGGTGCGGTATGAGACCCGGACCTCGGACAACCACCACCACCTGATCTGCCGCACGTGCGGAGAGATCACCGACATCGATTGCGTGGTGGGTGACGCGCCGTGCCTGGCCCCGGATCGCGACCACGGATACCGTATCGACGAGGCGGAGGTCATCTTCTGGGGAATGTGCCCCGATTGCCAGAGCGCGGCCGCCCGACCGGTTTCGTGACACCTCGACCACAACCGAATTCATCGATCGCATCGCGGCCCAACCGATGCCGTTCATCCGAAACGATCTCCGCAAGAAGGTCGAAGAAGTTGTCCGACAGGGACTTTGATCGACAAGGGCGATCTACGCGACGAAGCTCACAGATCAACCCGAAATGAACAAAAGCCGAGAACCGCTGAAGTAGAAGACAGTTCACCGAAAAAGTATCGACCCACAGGAGGAGAACACGATGGCAATCGACCCGGTATACACGATTTCGTCCAAGGCGTCCGGCGGAGGCCGCGACGGAGAGGTCGTCTCGGCGACCGGTCAGATCGACCTCGAGTTGCGGCCGCCGAAGGAGATGGGCGGCAGCGGTGACGGCAGCAACCCGGAGGAATTGTTCTCGGCCGGCTACGCGGCATGCTTCCTGGGCGCGCTGCGGGCCACGTCGAAGCAGGCCGGATCGCCGGTTCCGGACGACTCGACGGTCTCCGTAACCATCGGCATCGGCAAGGATCCGGCGGACGGCGGATTCGGGCTCACCGCGACCATCGAGGCCCACATCCCGGGAGTCGACGAGGCCACCGCCCAGAAGCTGGCCGACGGCGCCCACGCCTTCTGCCCGTATTCCAAGGCCACGCGAGGGAACATCGCTCAGACCGTCACCGTCACGGTGTGACCTCGGACGTCAGATGAGCACGGCGAGGGCCGTGCCGCGAAAGGAGTGGTGACATGACCACCAAGACCCCCATCACCAGCACATTGACCGAGGAGCAGCAGTCGGTCACCGGCCGGGCCCTGCAAGACACCGTCGTCGACCTGATCGATCTCTCGCTGATCGCCAAGCAGGCTCACTGGAACGTCGTCGGACGTCAGTTCCGGTCGGTCCATCTCGGACTCGACGAGCTCGTCGCGGTGAGCCGTGAGTTCACCGACGCGGCGGCCGAGCGTGCGACCGCCATCGGGGTCAGCCCCGACGGACGTGCGGAGACGGTGGCGAAGACCGCGCACACCAAGGGCTTCGGCGAGGGCTGGACCCAGGATGCCGATGTGGTGGCCGCCGTTGTCGACAATCTCAAGTCGGTCATCGCCGGGTTGCGCGAGCGGATCGACGCGACGGAGAAGGCCGACCCGGTGACCCAGGACCTGCTGATCGGATTCGCCTCCAAGCTGGAGCAGCTGCACTGGATGTGGCAGGCGCAGGCCGCCTGACCCCACCCGCGCAGTGGCGACCGTCAGCCCCGGTCGTCGCGACCGTCAGCCTCGGTCGCGGACGCGCGTCGTTCGTCCGGGCGTGCACGGAATCCCCGTGCGCGACCGAACGGACGGCGCGCGTTTCGTCGTTTTCGGACCAAAAGTCCGGTGTGACCGGGCGCACTCCGCCGATTCGGTCGCATGTAGCGTGTCAGCGTGGACAGTTGGGGAGCAGTTGTGGGGTTGGGACTACTCGCGGCAGCGGTGAGCGTGATCGCGTTCGTCCGCTATCGAGAACGAGAGACGACCACTCTGCAGCGAGACGTTGCATTGGCCCGCGAAATGCGTGACCTCGCGGGCGGCGACGACGTACGCGTCGCCGCCGTCGATGAGTTCGAGCTGGCCATCTACCAGCGCCTGTTCTATGCGTCGGTGGTCGCGCCGCGTATCCGGAGTGCCGCCTGGGCGCTCCTGGGTGCCGTGTTGGCAGTCACCGCGGCGCTGGCAACCGGGCCCGGTGACGGCCTCCTGTACTCGGTCGTGCACATCGTCGCCATCATCGTCGCGGTCGGCTTCGGGATCGGGGCCGTGGCCTTCGCCGCCTTGGCCGTCTTCCACACCGCGACGACACCGCGGGTGTCGTTTGCCGATTCGTACGCGGGTTCCGCCGAGACGGAGTAATCGCTCTTCAGCGCGCGAAGCGCTTCCGATAGATCGTCGGGGTCACCCCGACCGTGGCGTTGAAATGGTGACGGAGCAGGGTGCCGGAGGCGAAACCGACCGAGCCGGCCACCTCGTCGACGGCCAGATCGGTCGACTCCAACAGGCGCCGCGCGTGGAGTACCCGCTGCTCGGTCAGCCATTTGTGAGGTGAGATGCCCACCTCGTCGACGAATCGCCGGGCGAAGGTGCGCGTCGACATGTGCATCCGGCGCGCCAGTTCGTCGACGGAGATCTCGTGGTCGATGTGCTCGATCATCCACTCCAGCATGGCGGCGAAGCCGTCCGATTCGCATTCCGGCATGGGCGACTCGACGAACTGCCGTTGGCCGCCGTCGCGATGTGGCGGTACCACCATGCGGCGTGCGATCCGGTTGGCCACCTCGGGGCCGAACTCTTCCCGTACGAGATGCAGTGACGCGTCGATGCCGGCGGCGGTGCCGGCGCTCGTGGTGATGGGCCCGTCGTCGACGAACAAGACGTCGGTGTCGACGATCGCCTTCGGGAATGTCTCCGCGAGCTGGGAGCCGAACCGCCAGTGGGTGGTGCAGCGCCTGCCGTCGAGCAGACCTGCGGCGCCTGCCGCGAACGCGCCCGAACACACCGTCAGCACGCGGCCGCCGTTGTCGACCACGCCACGTAGCGTGTCGAGGATCTCGGGCGGGAAGTCGGGGTCGGTGCTGCCTCCGGGGATGGCGACGAGATCTGCATCGAGACAGTCCTCGAGCGTTGCGGGCGGAATCACGTATGCACCGTTCCCGATGCTCAGCGGGACGCCGGGCTCCGGGGATCCCACCACGAACTCGAACGGCGGCACGCCGTCGTCGGTGCGGTCGAGCCCGAACACTTCGTTGACCACGCCGAATTCGAACAAGGAGACCCGTCGATAGAGAAGTACCGCGACCTTGCTCAACATCTCACCATTATGGCAGCAAATTTGTGAACGATGTCATTCAAGCCACTGTTGGCGGGATCTTGACGGAGAAATACTTTCTGTCATGAACGCATTCCTGATGATCTCCCTGCTCGTCGTCATCGTCGCGCCCGCCATCGTCCTCGTGTACCGAGCCGACCGACAGACCTCACACCTGAATCGGGTGCCGTTCGGATTCGGCCCCGACTCCGAACGCATCCACGACGAACTGGTGGTGCTGAACCTCCGACGGCGAGACTGCGCCTGAATCGATCGCGCCTGGGCTCCGGAGCGGCGACCGGCTGAATCCGTGCCACTCGGGCGCATCGAGTGGGAGAATTCTCGTTCGAGGGACGAGGAGGCGCAGATGTCCGCGACGATTCCCGAGTTGGCGACCTGCCCGGACCCTGCCGGCCGGGCCGACCCGGTAGGGATCCTGACCGCGCAGGCGACCTCGCGGGTCGAAGAGCTGGTCCCGGTGCGCAACGCCCGGATGGCGGCGACCCCGTTCACCTTCTATCGCGGCGCCGCTGCCGTGATGACCGCCGATCTCGCCGCAACACCCGATTCGGGGGTCAATGCTCAGCTGTGCGGAGATGCCCACCTGAGCAACTTCGGTCTGTTCTACACGCCCGAGCGCCGGATGATCTTCGATCTCAACGACTTCGACGAGACCAGCCCGGGCCCCTTCGAATGGGATGTGAAACGGCTGGCGGCCAGCTTCGTGGTCGCGGCACGCTACAACGGGTTCGACGCGAAGACCAGCCGGGCGATCGCCCGCGAGGTGGCCAAGTCGTACCGGAGATGGATCGTGGCCAGTGCCGACCAGTCGACCATGGACTGCTGGTATGCGCGGATCGACGCCGACGAGATGCTGGCGACGGTGGGTTCGACGCTTGACACGTCCACGGCGGCCCGCACCGTCAAAGGCCTCCGAAAGGCCCGCCACCGCAACAGCCTGCAGGCGGTGGGCAAGCTGTGCGTCACCGACGACGAGGGCAACCTCCGGATCCGGAGCGACCCACCACTCCTGGTACCCATTGACGAACTCTTCCCGGATCACCATGCCGACGTCGTCGCCGAACGGATCGCGGTGCGCATCGATGGATATCGGTCGATGCTGCCGGACTACGTCCGAGCACTGTTCGATCAGTTCACCGTTGTCGACAGCGCGCGCAAGGTGGTCGGCGTCGGGAGTGTGGGCACCCGTTCCTGGATCGTGCTGATGCGTGGACCGCAGGGCGATCCGCTCTTCCTGCAACTCAAAGAGGCGCAGCGGTCGGTGATCATGGATCATGTTCCGGTGCAGCCCTATCCGAACCAGGGTCAACGAGTGGTCGAGGGACAGCGACTGTTGCAGGCGGCGAGCGATCTGTTCCTCGGGTGGACTTCGGGATTGGACGAGAACGACGAGAGACGCGATCTCTATGTGCGTCAGCTGCGCGATGGCAAGGGATCGGTGGTCATCGAGGCATTGACGCCCGACGAGATGAATCTCTATGCGCGGCTGTGCGGCCGTGTCCTGGCGCAGGCACACGCGCGTACGGTGGACCGACTGGCGATCGTCGACTTTCTCCGGAGTGGCAAGGGATTCGCCTCCGCCATCTCCGATTTCGCGGCGGCGTACGCGGAGCTCAACGACACAGATCACGCGTCGCTCGTCGCCGCGATCGAGCGTGGCGATGTGCCGTCGAACGAGCTGCGCTGAGCCCCGGAGGGTGAACGTGGTACGACCTGACGGCACACGCCGGGCGAACGGCCCACCAAATCCACGAGACGTCCGATCGACTCGGGCAAGATGATGGGTGGGGGTACGCAGAAGGGTGTGTGGTGGAGCGTATGTCGGCCAGTGCCGCGGACGTGCCGATCGACGTGCACGGGGCCGAGGCAGGTCCGTTCGTCACGGAGCGCCCACGGATCGCGGGACTCCTCGATCAGGCGATCGCGCCGACCTCCGAGCGGGCCACTGATTCCCGACGCGGGCCGATCATCCTCGTCAGCGCCCCGGCGAATACCGGCAAGACCTCGGCGGTAGGTGCCTGGGTCCGCACACTTCGGGATGTGCTGACCATCGAGATCGCCGTCTCGCCCGCCGAATCAATGGAACGTATCTGGCGACGGTGCCACGAGCGACTCGAGGCGACGGATACCCGGCCTGCACAGATCGCGGGACAATTGTCGTCTGCGGGACCGTCGACGGACTTCGCCGATACGGCGCGACGACTCGAGCAGCGGCTGGCGCGGTCGGATCGGCCGGTCGTCCTGATCGTCGACGACGTCGACCGATTGACCGATCCCGTCGGAGTGCACAGCCTCGACACCTTCCTCGCCGTGTTGCCGGCCCATGTCGCGGTCGTGCTGATCGCGCGACACGATCCCCCGCTTTCGTGGCATCGGTACGCCCGCGAAGCGCGTTTCACGCGGATGGGCGAAGATGTTCTGTCGTTGACGGTGGCCGAGATACGCGATGTGATGCTCCGTCAGCACACCGAGCTGACCGACGGCGCGGCCGAGCGCCTCCTGTTCCTGACCGGCGGATGGGCGGCCCTGGTCAGGGTCGCGGCGAATCATCTCGCCGGGAGATCGGACGTCGCCGGCGCGCTGGATCAACTCGAGCGCTCCCCACGGCCGGTGTCGGACTACCTGGTGGGCGATCTGATCACCGCGCTGCCGGCAGATCTGTTCGACTTCGTCTCCGCGACCGCGGTCCTGCCGGAGTTCGAGGTGGAGCTCGCCGACGCGATCTGCTCGGTCGACGCGGCTCGTGCGCTCCGCGGCCTGGTCGACCACAACTTCCCCGTCGTCGCGGGCGGACTCACCTCCGGTATCAGGTCGTACACCTACCCGGGTATCGTCCGCGCGTATCTGCGAGGGGAATTGCGGACCCGAGAGCCTGCGGCACGGGAACAGATCATCACAACTGCGATCGCCTGGTCCGTGCGGAACCGGCGAAACCACGGCGCACTCCGGCTCGCGCTCGATCTCGCCGATGGCGGTGTGCTCGAGACGACCCTCCTCGAGTGCGGACTGCCGATGGCGATCGACGGCGACCTGAATCATCTTCTCGCGCTGCTGGACTCCGCCCACACCGTGCTCGCGGGCAGCCCTGTGTCACCGCTGCTGCACGCGCTGATCGCTTGTGACACCGGTGATCCCGATGGTGCGAGCACCCATCTCGACCATGCCGTGGCACTTGCGCCGGCGCTCGATGATCCCCACCCGGGGGACGATGCGATGACCCATCTGTACCGGGCACTGCTGGTGCAGGTGTCCGCCCGCATCCGGGGCCGCGATGTGGTGGGACTCATCCCCGCTCTCGACGACCCGCCGTCTCGTGCCCCGGACGATCTCGTCATCGTCGGACTGATCGCGGCCGGCATCGGATGTCGTGCAGTGGGAGAGCATGATTCCGCCGAGCGGCGCCTTCGGCGAGCGCTCGCTCTGGCCGAAGGTGCCGCGCGGCCGCCGCTGCGCGTCCGGGTCGGTACCGAATTGGCGCGCCTCGCCTGGTGTCGGGGCGACGCGCTGTCGATGAGATCCCTTGCTGTCAGCGCGATGTCACTGGCACGTACTCGCGCCATCGGGGTACACGACATCGCCCGGTGTGCGGCGACGGTGGCGATGGCCGACTACCTTCTCGGCGACCGTGACGATGTCGCAGGCGCCGCTGATCTGTCGTTCATCGGGCAGCCGCACCAGCCCGGCGCGGTGGTGGTGGTCGATGCCCTGACGGAGCTGAGCGAACTCATCGCCACCTTCGATCGCACTGCCGAGCGTTATGTGTCGGCGGACCGCGCACGCCGAATCCTCGCGGTCATGGCGGCCGACGACCCGGCCCCGGTGCCGACCTGCGTGCTGCTGATGAGCGTGACCCACATGTGCCTGGCGGTGGGTCGGCCGGACAGGGTCACCGAGCTGATCGCGATCGCGGATCGTTCCCACGGACCTCGCCCCGAGGCTGCGGTCGCGTCTGCCGCGGTCCAGGTCTTTCATGGTCGCTGGGAGTCGGCGCACCGCACGCTGGCCCCGGTCCTGTGTGATGCGGAACGTCTGCATCCCCACACCGCGTCGTCGGCGTGGTCGCTCGAGGCGGCGGTGGCGTGCGAATTGGGCGAGACCCGCGCCGTTCACCTGGCCCTGAGTGCGGCTCTCGGCGTCGCGGATCGGACCGGTGTGGTGGCTCCGCTCCTCGAGGCGGGCGCTGCGGTGACGGACGCTCTGGCGCGTGACATCGGGACCTTCGGGCATCTCGACGGTCTCGCGGACCGGGTGCTGTTGCTGGCGACCACCTCTGACCGGGTCGACCATGCCCGCCTCACCCCTTCCGAGATGCGGGTGCTGAGTATGCTCCCGTCGGCCAAGACGGCCGGCGAGATCGCCGAGCTCCTGTCCGTGTCGGTGAACACGGTGAAGACACACATGCGGGGTGTGTACCGGAAGCTGGGTGTCGGGTCACGACGCGACGCGGTGAGTGTGGCCCGCTCGACCGGGCTGATCTGACCCGCGCGGGCCGGGGGATCAGCGAACGCGAAACTCCAGCAGAACCAGTCCCAGGGTGTCGATTCTGGCCATCACTCCCCGGACGGCCGCGGTGTCGGTGAGCGCGCCGGTGAGTCGGGTGGTGGTGTGTCGGTGATCGATGTCGGCGGTCAGCTCCGGAAAACATGCAATCGCGCGGTCTGACAACGTCCCGTCGACGACGAACTCGTATTCCTCTGCGCTCACGTCCACCTGCCGCATGGTCCGGGGTCCGCTTCCCCCTGCCGATGGTCCTCCACCGGCCGTCGTCGGGGCATCATCCGTGAGGGGTGAGGTGCGGGTGGATTCTCGTCGCCGGCGTCGTGAGGCATGCAGATCGTGGCCAAATCATATGCAACACAACGACAGTGACCGACCATGCCATTCTTCGAAGAGGCACGCACGGGACTCGGGAGCGGTGCCTGGACAATTCACCCGCGGCGGGTGAGGTGCGGAGACGGTGCAGGTGCGACTGTCGGAATGCTGAGCTCTCTCAACGAATCGTCGCCGGCGGCGGTTCTCGGTGTAGGAGTGTGCTGGATGGGCGAGCATTCCGCAGAAGACGATTCTGCGACCAAGGGGCGAGCCGGGACGATTGCCACCCCGCGGCCGGTCAACTACATCACCTGGACTGCCCTCGCGCTGATGACGGTGTCGTCGGTCGCGAGTCTGCGGCCGGCGCCGACCATGGCGGTGTATGGGCTGGCCTGTGTGTTCCTCTACGTGCTGCCCGCCATCCTGTTCCTGATCCCGACGTCACTGGTGTCGGCGGAGCTGGCGTCCGGGTGGTCCGGTGGCGTCTATCGCTGGGTCACCGAGGGGATCTCGCCCAACATGGGCTTCGCCGCGGCCTGGCATCAGTTCGCGATGACGATCTTCTACTATCCGACGTTGCTGTCCTTCGTCGCGAGCACGCTGGCCTACGTGATCGATCCGGACCTCGCGTCGAACGGGGTGTTCACGGCTGTCGTGATCATCGTCGTCTACTGGTCGGGCGTGCTGCTGGCCCTGCGTGGCGGGATCGGCGTGATCGCCAAACTCGCGTCGAGCGGTGTCCTGATCGGCACGCTCATCCCGGGCGCCCTGCTGGTCCTGCTCGGCATCATCTACCTGCTCCAGGGCAACCCCTCGGCGGCGCCGATGACCGGTGGCCATCTGCTCCCGGCGTGGACCGGTATCGCCAGTGTCGTGCTGATCGTCAGCAACTTCGGCGCGTACTCGGGCATGGAGATGAATGCCGTGCACGTCAACGAGCTGAAGGAGCCGGCGAAACAGTTCCCGCGCGCGATGTTCGTGGCGGTGGCCCTCGTCCTGGTGATCCTGATCCTGCCGCCCCTGGCGATCTCGTGGGTCGTGCCCTCGGACCAGATCAGTCTCACGGCCGGGGTGATGCAGGCCATCGAGGTGGTGTTCGCACACTTCGGCCTGCAATGGCTGGTACCTCTCATCGGTCTTGCCATCGTGATCGCGTCCCTGGCCGGATTCATGACCTGGTTGTCCGGTCCGTCGCGGAGTCTCCTGCTCGTCGCGAGGGACGGCGGGTATCTGCCGCCCTATCTGCAGAAGACCAACAAAGCCGGTGTGCAACAGAACATCCTGGTCGTCCAGGGGTGGGTGACCACCGTGCTCGCGCTGTTGTTCGCGCTCGTGCCCGCGGTGTCGAATGCCTACTGGATCTTCATGACCATCACCACGTCGGTCTATCTGCTCGTGTACCTGTGGTTGTTCATCGCCGCATATCGACTGCGCAAGATCGCTCCCGATCACCCGCGCGGGTACCGCGCTCCGGCTCTCCCCCTGCTGTGCGCGGTCGGGTTCCTCTCGTCGATCGCGGCGATCGCGATCAGCTTCGTGCCGCCCTCACAGTTCGGCAGTGGCAGTCCGTGGGTGTTCGTCGCGATCGTCGGCGGCGGCATCCTGCTCCTGGGCCTCATCATCCCGGCCGCGCTCATCGCATTCCGGAAACCCAGTTGGCATCTCCCGGTCGAGACCGAGGGGGAGAAGGCATGAGCCCCAAAGCGATCTATTGGACCGTAGGCGCGGTCCTGGCGGTGCTGCTGGTCGTGATGCTGGTCAGCTTCGACTACGACCGCAACAGTCCTGAGGCGCGTGCCAAGGCAGCCAGTCTGATCTCTGCCTATGAGGCGAATGGTCTGGCGACACCGTTCTCGGTGGATCAGGTCGCCCAGGTTCTCGGCGACGACGGCGGCACGGTGTGCGCCGCCGCCGGGAGCGAGGCGCAGCTCGGGCAACTGAAGACTCAGATCGGAGTGGGCGGCGAGTTCTATGTCCGGCCGATAATCCTGAAGGAGAACGTGTTCGAAGGGTTTCGGCTGATAGTCCAGGTCTACTGCCCGGAGAACATCTCGACCGTGCGGGACTTCATCGCTGATCAGCGCTACGCACAATGATCCACGCGGAATCCGCTGGTGTGGGTTCTCGCCGCTGGATCTCGCTGGCGGCGACCTGTACCGCGGCCGGGCTCGTGTGGCTGGCGTTCGCCGACTTCGGTGTGGCCACGCCGACGATCGCCGACGAGATGCACGCGGATCTCTCCGGATTGCAGTGGGCGAACAATGCCTTCAGCCTGGTGGCCGGTGCCCTGGTCATCGCGGCCGGCAAGTTCGGGGACATGTTCGGTCAGCGGAGGGTGCTGCAGATCGGCATCGCCGTGTTCGGGGTGTTCTCCATCGTCGCGGCACTGGCGCCCGGGGTCACCACTCTGATCGCCGGTCGCGGACTGATGGGAATCGGTGCGGCCCTGATCCTTCCGGCCACTCTCGCATTGATCCCGATGCAGTTCTCGGGGCGTACGCAACTGACCGCCTTCGGGGTGTGGCAGGCGGTCGCATGGGGTGGCCAGGCGCTGGCGCCCACCGTCGGTGGACTCATCACGGACGGTCCGGGCTGGCGGTGGATGTTCTGGATCAACGTGCCGCTGGCGATCATCGCGTTGCTGGTGATCCGCTGGGCCACACCCGAGGCGAGCGACGAGAAAGCGAATCGTTCGGTGGACTGGGTGGGTCTCGGCGCCATCGGGCTCGCGGTTTTCGCGTTGCTCTACGCCCTGACCGATGGTCCGACGGCCGGCTGGGACAGCCCGGTGGTGATCGGATTGTTCATCGCCGCCGTGGTTCTCGCCGTTGCCTGGGTGCTGATCGAACGCACGGTGGCGTCCCCACTCGTCGACCTCTCGCTCTTCCGTCTCCGGCCCTACGACGGTGCCCTCGTCGCCAACCTCATGATGAATCTCGGTTATGCGGGACTCAGTTACGTGCTCGTTCTCTGGCTGCAGAACGCCCGCGGATACAGCGCGGTCGAGGCGGGTCTGCTCCTGCTGCTGGCGACCTTCGGCATCTTCGCGCTCATCCCGATCGGTGGCCGGCTCGACGCACGTGTGGGCGGCCGCCTCCCCGTGCTCGTCGGATTGGTGGTGCTGGCCGCGGGGACGGCTGTTCTCGGTCCGCTGCAACCCGATTCGTCCCTGTGGCTGGTGGTGATCGCGTTGATCGTCATCGGCGCCGGTCTCGGCCTCCTGTCCACGCCGGTGTCGAACACGGCCGTCGGCGGTGTGTCCGAACGCCTCTCGGGAACAGCCGCAGGCGTCTTCAAGATGTCGAGTATGGTCGGCGGTGCGGTCGGGGTGGCCTTGCTGACCGCGATCACGCACGGGCTGACGATCGCCGACTCCCACGAGGCGGTGCAGGAATCGGGACTCAGCTCTGGCGAGGTCGATCAGGCGCATGCCGCGCTCGTCAACTCGTCCTCATACACGGACGCGTTGGCGACACTGCCGGCCGAACTGCAACAGAAGGTCACCGCTGCCGTCGTCGATGCCTTCACCCACGGTCTGGCCGTGACGACGGTTGCCACCGCGGTACTGATCGCGGCGGCGACGCTGGTGGTCTGGTGGGTGTGGCCGCGTCAGGATGCCGGGACGGCAGACGGAACCGGCGAGTCATGAGAACCTGGAAACAACAGTCGAGATCGAGGGACAGCGATGAGTGACGAAGCCTTGCGCGAACGAATCCGTGGTCTGATGCCGCAGGCTCAGGCAGATCTCACCGAGATGGTGGGATTCCGCTCCGTCCATGATCCGGCGCAGTCGCCGCCCGAAGAGTGCGACAAGATGGTCGACTGGCTGCAGGAGACCTTCACATCACTCGGCTTGTCCGATGTGGCGGCGCACGAGACATCGGACGGGAGCAAGGCGGTCACCGGCAGCCTCGCCGGGCCCGATGACGCGCCGACCGTGCTGCTGTATTTCCACCACGACGTGCAGCCCCCGCTGGACGATGCGGCATGGGATTCGCCAGTCTGGTCGCTCACCGAGCGGGGCGGTCGCTGGTACGGCCGCGGGGCAGCGGACTGCAAGGGCAACATCGCGACCCACCTGACCGCTTTGCGCGCACTGGACGGCGACATCCCGGTGAACATCAAGATCATCGGCGAGGGCTCCGAGGAGCAGGGCACCGGCGGTCTCGAGGATTTTGTGCCGAAGAACCCCGAACTGCTGAGGGCAGACGCGATCCTGGTGTGCGATGCCGGCAACTTCGCGGTGGGGCGACCGAGCCTCACCACGAGCCTCCGAGGTATCGCGAACATCGTCGTCAGCGTCGAAACCCTCGCGTCGGCAATGCATTCCGGAATGTTTGGTGGTGCGGCGCCGGATGCGTTGGCGGCGCTTATCTCGATGCTCGCAAGCCTCCGGGATGCTGACGGCAACACCACCGTGGCCGGCCTGAGATCAGATGCGGTCTGGGAGGGCGTCGACTATCCGGCAGACGCGTTCCGGCGAGACGCCACCGTGCTCGACGGCGTGGACCTCGTCGGCTCGGGACGAGTGTCGGACATGGTCTGGGCGCGCCCGGCCGCGACCGTGCTGGGCATCGATTGCCCGCCGGTCGTCGGGTCGTCGGCGGCCATTCAGGCAAAGGCCCGCGCCCGCATCAACCTCCGTGTGCCGCCGGGGATGAACGCACGCGAGGCGCAAGATGCGCTCATCGCACACCTCGGGGATGCGGCCCCGTGGCACGTGAAGGTGTCGTTCGAGCGGGAGTCCGAGGGTTCGCCATTCACCGGATCCACCTCGGGAGCCGGTTTCGACACGATGGTCGATGCGATGACGACCGCCTACGGCACCGACGTCCTGCTGCAAGGGCAGGGTGGCTCGATCCCGTTGTGCAATGTGTTCGCCCAGACGTTCCCGGACGCGGAGATCATGCTCCTCGGCGTCGAGGAGCCGCTCTGCCTCATCCATGCACCCAACGAGAGTGTGGATCCCACCGAGATCGAGAACATGGCGGCGGTGGAGGCGATGTTCCTGCGGGAGTACCCCACCCGCCTCAGCCGGAGTTGAATCTGGGCCACCAGAAGGTCTTTCAGCTGGGGACGGCTCGCGGCGACCAGGGTGAACACGGCTTCGCGTGCCGGGCGCTCGGGGTGGCTGCCGCGAAGCAGCCGGCGTCCGCCCTCGGCGGCCACCAGCGCGGCCGAGGCGTCCAGGGCGAGCGTGGCGGCTTCCGCCCTGGCTGAGATCAGCCCGGCCGCATCGGTAATGCCGTCGTCGAGCCGCGTCCGCACGATGCTGCTGCGCTCGCGCAGGGCGCGGGCGGCATCGGTGTGGCTGGAGACGTCGAGCAGTGCTGCGCATCGTCGGAGCAGCCCCAGCGGAAGTGTGCCGTTGATCCGGACGCCGATGTTCTGCGACGCGAAGAAGACGTCGAGATCGACCCGGCTCACCACCCGGTAGTCGGGAATCACGAGACCGTCGAGTTTCAGTGACACCGTTCGGGTCCCGTCGGCCGCGCCCAGATGCAACGGAAGTGACGGTGACGGCCGACGGTGCCGGCTCGATCGGCAGGATCGCGGCGATCACCTCGTCGGTGGCCACGTCGCGTGCGGAGATCTGCAACAGATCGACGATGCCCCAACCGCTCACAAACGGCGCGTACCCGTCGAAGCGCCACCCGCCGTCGACGCGGGTGGCCCGCATCCGAGGCGGTGTGGGTACCACGCCGGCGTATGCGACCCCGGCGCGTAGCCGTCCAGAGACGGTGGCCTCGAAGAGTTCATCGCGCAGCGCCCCGTTCGTGGTGGCGGCCAGGGTGATGACCACGCCGTGATGCTGCAACCAGGTGAACGCAGTGGTGAGACAGCCGCTGGCCATCACCTCCATCACCTCGATGAGCTGTGCGAATTCAAGGCCGGGCCCGCCGGACTTCTCGGGTGCCGCGATCCCGAACAGCCCGGCGTCGGCGATCGCGGGCCAATGCCCGGCCGGGATCACGCCGGTGTGGTCCACCTCCGCCGCTGCCGGGAAGAGGAGCTCGTCGGCGAGACGGTAGGCGTTCTCGACCAGCCGGGTGCGCCCATCCCGCTCGTCGAATAACCGTGAACAAAGCGCGTGTACCCATCCGCTGGTCGAGTAGCCGCGAACAAAGCGCGTGTACCCATCCTGCTGGTTGAGTAGCCCGCGAGGAACGAGCGTGCGTATCGAAACCAAGCCTCCACAAACGCTTGTCAGCCGATCTTGTCGGTGCCCCCCGATATGGTTGTTTCCAGTTGATGGTGATGCGGGCTTTTCGTTTCCTATGACGGGCAGATGTTGTTGGTGTCCT